>UCIV01000042.1 GCA_900472575.1 Hyphomicrobiales bacterium | reverse complement strand
CCAGGAAAACGTCAACAGGCTCAATTCGAAGTTTTACAGAAAAATGACAAGTAAATGGATTCATTGCGAAATTTCGATGTTTTTCTGAATTCGGCTGATTTTCACCAACCAGTCCTCTTATATAGGCCGGCCAAATTAGCGGGATGGTGACGCCCCGCCTCAAAACCGCCCCGACAAATTCACAATCCCATGGAAAGAGCGTTACAGGGCATTCGCAATCGTCCTGGGACTTCTCGCCATATGACAGCAGTTCTCGGCGGATTTGACTCATTTCGAGGAAAAGGGCACATGTTTGGCCCAAGGTCCTGCAGGCAGCATCAAGCTGCCTATGGCAATAACGCGTATATAGGGACTGGCTAAGTCGGCATGAACACGGCCCGCAACACGATCCGATCGCTTGGCAACGAACCGCCCATCCTTGCTGATGGTCGCCGCGCGCCGGACAAGCGGGAGATTTCGCTCCGCTGGCTCTCCGGCACGTTCCTGACAGGCATAACCTCTTCTGTATTGATGGGTGTCGCACTTTTTGCAGCACTTGATGGACGCCAGCAGCTGGCCATCCCGGCAGAGGCATCTGCCTCGGTTCCCAGCGACCACGACAACGATTCAGTCCAGCGCGGCAAACGCCTGCTCGGTGGCAAGATCGTCGCGATGCCGACGGATCGCAAGATCATGGAAGTGTCGACGGTGGTCCACGAGGGCAATCGCGAGCTCGTGCGCCGCCGCCCCTTCGCCCATGTGAAGATGAATCTTGCCGCAGACCATGTCGCTCCGGAAGCATATCCGAAATTCGATCCTCTTGCGATCTTCGCCTCGAGCGAAGCACCGCCTCAGCCGGGCAATAGAACCGGCCTGATCTACGGGTCAAACGTCGAATCCGAAGTCAGTCTTCAGACGCTCGCTTTCCCGACATCGGGCAGCACCTACGCTTACGCCGCGCCGATGACGCTTGAGGAAGTAGAGGAAAACGTGCGCTCGAACGGCTCGGTTCTGACCGCCGGCGACGCACAGCTTTCCGCACTCTATTATGTCGATCCGCAACGCTTCTCCACATCCGAAGATGTCGATCTGACATCAGGCCTCAGCGCCCGTGTTGTCGAAGAAAATATGTCGGTGACCGCGCCCGAGCCGATAACACCGCATACGCGAGAATATGCAGACGATATCATTCCCGTGCGCCGGCCCATGTCGATCGCAGAAGCGATGACCCAGGTCGGCTATCCGGAAGGCAAGGCGAAGGAACTCTCCGGATATCTTCAGGCGCGCTTGGGCAGTGACAAGGTTTCCCCTGGCGATGTGATCCGCATTGGCGTGATCCAGGAAGGCCAGATGGTCATGGTCGTCAGGGCCAGCCTCTATCAGCGCGGCCAGCACCGCGTCACCATCGGCCTCGATGACCATAGCCGCTTTGTCGATGCCGAAGAGCCGGCAATGCTGGATGCGGTTGCATCCGCCTTCAGCGACCAGCCGCCCCAGATCATGGCGGGCCGCGACCTGCCAAGCGTCTATGACGGCATTTATCGTGCGGCTCTTTCCTATGGCATGAGCACCGACATGACTGCTCTGCTTGTCAAATTGCTTGCCAGCAATATCGACCTTCAAGCGCAGCTGCGCTCAACCGACAAGATCGAGGCGTTTTTCTCTGTTGCAGACAAAAAGGGACAGGCCTCCAAGGACTCCGAGCTCCTCTATGTCAACGCCCATTTCGGCGATACCGACACGCGCTTCTACCGGTTCCAGAATGCCGACGACGACAATTCGGTCGACTATTTCGACCAGGACGGTCGCAGCATCCGGCAGTTCCTGTTGCGCAGCCCTGTTCCGAACGCCCGCATGACATCCGGTTTCGGCATGCGCAGCCACCCGATCCTCGGGCGCGCGCTCATGCATACCGGCACAGACTGGGCAGCGCCCCGCGGAACACCGATCATCGCCACCGGCAACGGTATTGTCGAAAAGGCAGGATGGGATAGTGGCGGTTACGGCAACCAGACGCTGATCCGCCACGCAAACGGTTACGTCTCCTCCTATAACCACCAGAGCGCAATTGCCCGCGGTGTGCGCGAAGGCGCCAAGGTCACCCAAGGCCAGGTCATCGGTTATGTCGGCTCCACCGGCCAGTCCACCGGCGCCCACCTTCATTACGAACTGATCGTCAACGGCACCAAGGTGGATGCAATGAAGGTGCGTCTTCCCGGCGGAAAATCGCTCGAAGGCACAGCGCTGGCCCGTTTCGAGGATGAGCGCAAACGCATCGATACCTTGCTGAATACGCCGACACCGAGCGAAGTCGCGAGCAAATAGGTCGCTTGAGTTGATAGCTCTGACGAAAAATGGCGGCCGAGGCCGCCATTTTCATGTCCATGATGAAGCGCCTTACGCCGCTTCGCTCATGCTGCCCTTGATGCGGAACAGCAGCCGGTCGGAACCGGAGGTTACCTTGACGGTTGAGCCGTCCGGGATATGACCGCCGAGGATCTGTTCGGCGAGCGGATCCTGCACGAATTTCTGGATGACCCGCTTCAACGGACGCGCGCCATAGACCGGATCATAGCCCTTGTCGGCCAGCCATTCGCGGGCGTCGCCATCGAGTTCCAGCTCGATCTTGCGATCGGCCAGAAGCTTCAGGAGGCGCTGCAACTGGATATCGACGATCGCACCCATCTCTTTCCGCTTCAGGCGGTGGAAGAGAATGATCTCGTCGACGCGGTTCAGGAATTCCGGCCGGAACGACGCACGCACGACGCTCATCACCTGCTCGCGCACGCTTTCCGAATCCTCGTCTTCCCGCAGCGCGGTCAGATATTCGGCGCCGAGGTTCGAAGTCATGATGATCATCGTGTTCTTGAAGTCGACCGTACGTCCCTGCCCGTCCGTCAGACGCCCGTCATCGAGCACCTGCAGAAGAACATTGAACACGTCCGGATGCGCCTTCTCGATCTCGTCGAACAGCACGATCTGGTAAGGTTTGCGCCGTACCGCTTCGGTCAGTGCACCACCCTCTTCGTAACCGACATAACCCGGAGGCGCACCGATCAGCCGCGCGACCGAATGCTTCTCCATGTATTCCGACATGTCGAGGCGCACCATCGCGGTCTCGTCGTCGAACATGAAGCGTGCGAGCGACTTGGTCAGTTCCGTCTTGCCGACACCGGTCGGGCCTAAGAAGATGAACGAGCCGATCGGTCGGTTCGGATCCTGCAGACCTGCCCGCGAACGACGAACGGCACGCGATACGGCCTGAACCGCATCGCCCTGGCCGACAACCGATTTCGCCAGCTCGTCTTCCATCCGCAAAAGCTTGTCGCGCTCGCCTTCCAGCATCTTGTCGACCGGAATGCCGGTCCAGCGGGAAACGACATGCGCGATCGCATCCGGATTGACCACTTCCTGCACCATTGCATTGGTGGTCGTATCCTGTGCTTCGGCCTCGACCAGCCGCTTTTCGAGATCCGGAATGACGCCATAGGTCAGCTCGCCGGCGCGCTGGAACTCGCCCTTTCGCTGGGCGGTCGCCAATTCGTTGCGGGCCTCGTCAAGCTGCCGCTTCAGATCGGCGGCAAGGCCGAGCTTCTGCTTTTCCGCCTGCCAGCGGGCCGTCAGCGCATCGGCTTCTTCTTCAAGAGAGGTGACTTCGCTCTCAAGCCGCTGCAACCGGTCGGCGGAAGCCGTATCGGTTTCCTTCTTCAACGCTTCGCGCTCGATCTTCAGCTGCATGATGCGGCGGTCGAGTTCGTCCAGCTCCTCGGGCTTCGAATCCACCTGCATGCGAAGGCGCGAGGCGGCCTCGTCCATCAGGTCGATCGCCTTGTCCGGCAGGAACCGGTCGGTAATGTAGCGGTTGGAGAGCGTAGCGGCGGCGACAAGCGCCGAGTCAGAGATCCGCACCTTGTGGTGCTGCTCGTACTTCTCCTTCAAGCCGCGCAGGATCGAGATCGTGTCCTCGACCGTCGGCTCGTCGACCATGACGGGCTGGAAACGACGGGCAAGAGCAGGATCCTTTTCCACATGCTTGCGGTATTCATCGAGTGTCGTCGCGCCGACGCAGTGAAGCTCGCCGCGCGCAAGCGCCGGCTTCAACAGGTTCGACGCATCCATGGCGCCATCCGACTTGCCCGCGCCGACCAGCGTATGCATCTCGTCGATGAACAGGATGATATTGCCGTTTTCGGCCTGCACTTCGTTGAGCACGCTCTTCAGCCGCTCTTCGAATTCGCCGCGATATTTAGCACCGGCAATCAGCGCGCCCATGTCGAGCGCCATCAACTGCTTGTCCTTCAGGCTTTCCGGCACGTCGCCATTGACGATACGCAGAGCCAGACCTTCCGCGATCGCCGTTTTGCCGACGCCCGGCTCACCGATCAGCACCGGGTTGTTCTTGGTACGGCGTGATAGAACCTGGATCGTGCGACGGATTTCATCGTCGCGACCGATCACGGGGTCGAGCTTGCCGTCACGCGCATCGGCCGTCAGGTCGCGGGCATATTTCTTCAAGGCGTCGAAACCCTGTTCGGCATTGGCGCTGTCGGCGGTGCGGCCCTTGCGCAGATCATTGATCACCTGGTTCAGCCCCTGCGCCGTCAGCCCCGCCTTCTTCAGGCTGGCCGAGGTCGAAGCGGAACTTTCGATCAGAAGCGCAAGCAGCAGCCGCTCGACGGTGACAAAGCTGTCACCCGCCTTCTTGGCGGCATCTTCGGCAGTGGAAAACACTTTGGCCAGCGGCTGCGAAAGATAGATCTCGCCAGTGCCGCCCGAAACCTTGGGCAGCTTGCCGAGAGCAGCGTCATTGGCGATCCGCGCTTCCTTGGCGTTGCCGCCGGCGCGTTCGATCAGCGACGAAGCCATGCCTTGGTCGTCGTCGAGCAGCACTTTCAAGACATGTTCGGGCGCGAACTGCTGATGTCCGTCGGATAGAGCCTGGGTCTGGGCCGATTGCAGAAAACCGCGCACCCGCTCGGAATATTTCTCGATATTCATTTCATACCTCCAGAAATCGCCCTGCCCTCTATAAAGGCACAGGCCGATGATTGAGATTGAGCTCCCTTCATGAGGCAAGCCCTGCCGCAGGATGCGCTCTCGCAGCCGTTGGCTTCTGCCAAGATATGGGAGCCTTTTTTCCGGTTTTAAAGGAGCATGTTGAAGCTTTTAGCGCTTGTCTAAACAGACGGCATCGCCGCTTGCCCTGCCCGTCTCTGATCACCCCGCCGTGATTCAACGATCAGAAACTCGTGATTGGCCATTTTGTCGCAGGAGGCGCACACCCACATCGTTGTCGAGGCTTTCGGGGGCAGGCTTCGTTGTATCACTAAAGGTAGATCTAATGTCGGAAGACAAAAGCACCCAGCTTATCGGAATATTCAAGACCCTGATCATGGACCACGGCATGCCGCAGGCGATCACGGAGATCACGGACCCAGATTTTCAGGCACTCGCCGCAGCTCATGTCGATGAATTCGATGAGGCACGCGACGAATGCGAAAGCATCCGCACTCTGTTTTGACTTTCACCCGGGCCGGCAGCAAAGTCGGCCTGGGCTCAGGCCCCGAGGCAGAAGCATCGCGATTTTCCATCGCAATCATCCCATCATAGCCTGCAGAAATCGATCATGAGACCGGAGTTCAGATGGATGTCTCTTCTCTGAAGTCCTGCTCTTCTTCTGCAGTCATTGCACGATAGATAGGCCTGCCACTGACAAAGCGCATCATCAGGCAACCGGCGGCATATTCACCGCTGATCAGGCGCCTTCTGCGCAAGAATACAGCCGGTGCCCAATCTGTTGTTTTGTTGGTTATCGATATTGGCCAAACGATGAGATACTTGATCGCGCAAAACATTTATTCGATCTCGAAGATGATCTTGAGACAATAATCATCAAAGTGTCGATTCGTGTAGACGCAATCGAAGAAAAACTGTCGAACAGTCTCTAAAGCATCTCTCCCGAAAGCTGTCGGCTGCTTCCCGATAGAGGTACAAAAACAAAAATCTACGGTACGGCAGGCGAAATTGGAGGATTGCTCCAGAAGAGGCGGATTTTTCTCCGCCACCCCGCATACCGAAAGTCGCAGAGATCCCGTCGAGCTCGAAATTCAACAAAATCTGATTGTGCAACGAGGTCGGCTTGATCCTGCAGTACAAAAGCAATCAGATCTCAGACGTAGAGAACCCGCTCTCCGAACTCTGTTGTCTCGTCGAAATTTCCGGTCCCGAGCCTGCTGCTCTCGCCCGAAAACTTGTCGGCTGGCCGGCTACTTTCGGCAGAAGGCTTTTCTGATGAACTGCTGGATTGTTGCGCGGCCTGCAACTGTTGTTCAAGCGCATCGATCTCCGCCTGAATTTCAGCCTTCTCCTCCGCGTCCTTCGCTTCTTCGAGTTCAGCTTCCTTCGCGGTTATCTGTTTTTCGATTGCAGCCGTACTGCTGCTCGTCGATGATGAAGACAGGAGCGTAGAGGTTGTCGAACTTGTTACGGAACTGATCATGATGAATCTCCGAGTTGAACCGGAATGATTATCGCAGCCATCCGTTAATTTTGGGTACTAAAAAGTACCGATAATTTGCCGCCTAGAGCACGCCTTATTCTCACTCGCTTTTTTGAATTTTTTTAGCGATATGTGGACCGCTCAATCCCCAGCTTGCAGATAAAAAGCCGGGACATCAGTGGATGTCCCGGCTTTTAAAGGTTGAAACGTTCAAGGCACGGTCATTCTGCCGCAGCGGCTTCCACAATACGTTCCCTGTAGGCGGCGCTGATTTTGTCGACCTCGTTCTTTGATCCGAAAATCACCGGCACACGCTGATGCAGTGAAGTGGGTTCGATATCGAGGATCGTACTTGTTCCGATGATTGCGGCACCGCCGGCAGCTTCGACCAGAAGACCGATCGGGTTGGCTTCATAAAGCAGCCGCAGACGACCGCCGGAGGCCGGCTTGTTACGATCGGCCGGATAGAGAAATACCCCGCCGCGATTGAAGATGCGGTGCGTGTCCGCAACCATGGAACCGACCCAGCGCATGTTGTGGCCAGTATCGATCGCCTCTTCGATATAGGATGCAACAGCGTCATCCCAGGATGACCGGCGTGCCGCATTGATGGCGAATTCCTTCGCTTCCGGCACGATCTTCGCATCGGCGCTGGTCATCAAATAAACGCCGTCGGCGTTCAGCGTGAAGATCTGCACACCTTTCCCTACCGTCAGCACCAGTGTCGTCTGCGGTCCATAGGCGGCGTAACCGGCGATCAGCTGGCCACGGCCGTTTTTCAGAATCTCGCCGGAAGTGGAAGCTCTGATCACTGAAAAGATCGTGCCGACGGTGACGTTCACGTCGAGATTGGAGGAACCGTCAAGCGGATCGAAGATCACCGCATATTTGCCGTCGCCATGAATGGCGACTTCGCTATCCAGTTCTTCCGATACTGCGAAGGAAACCGAAGGCGACTTGCGGCAGGCCTCTAGCATGATTTCGTTGGACAGGATGTCGAGCGGCTTTTGCGCCTCGCCCTGCACATTGGTGATTTCCGTGGCACCCGTGAGGCCGTCCAGGGACGATGTTCTGAGCTTGTCCGAAATCTCCCGTGTCGCCTCGGCGATGTTGCGAAGAACAACGACGAGATCGTCGTCCAGCACCGTGCCGTTGCGGGTTTCAAGGTAGGTTTCGAATGTCGTCATGAAATCGCTCCCTGCGGATTTTTTGGAAAAATCGCGGCTCTATGCCGTCGAAAAACCTATCTAGAGCGGAATTTTACGACAACGCAACGAATTTCCGCAGTGCGGTAAGACATTATAATCGTTTAAAAAATCAGGATATGAAGAAAAATCCGGGAACGGTTGCACGCTATCGGCGCAAAACTTGCCATTCAATCGTTTCGATGCGGGCTTTACCCATCAAAGAGCGGATTTTTACCTAAAACGAAAAAATCCGGCCAAAGGCCGGATTTTTCCAACTTGTTTCATGTGATCAGGCTTATTCGCCGGCCACATCCGCCATTTCAGGCGCGGTATCATCGCCCTCTGCAGCTTCAGCACTCTTGCGAGGCTGACGGCGGGGACGCGTGCTTGCGGCACGGCGGCGACGCGGCGCGGCCTCTGCCTGAGCTTCCTCTTCGACGGCGACCTCTGCCGGCGTGCCTTCGATCACCGGCTGCGGGCCCGAACCGTCCTCGACAACCGGTGCCGAAATTTCGGCGGCTTCCGCTACCTGCGATACAACCGCGGCTTTGGCTTCAACAGCCTTCGGCTCGGCAGAACGTTCGCCGCGCTCTGCGCGCTCGCCACGTTCCTGGCGATCGGGGCGACGCTCACGGCGCTCATTGCGGTCACGGCGGTTTTCGCGCGGCTGCTGGTCCTGGCCACCACTGCCCTGCTGGACATTCTGCTCACGACGTTGCTGCGGTTGCTGATCTTCGATCATCGGCTGCGGAGCATAACCCAGATCGTCGCCGTCACCGCCGTCGAGATCGTCCTGGTCGACAGCATTGCCGTCGCGATCCTGGAATTCGCCGCGATCCTGATGCTGGAAGCGATCCTGCATCTGGGCCTGCGCAGCTGCGATTATGCGATTGTAATGCTCTGCGTGCTGCAAATAGTTTTCTGCAATAACACGGTCGCCGGAGCTTTGCGCGTCACGGGCAAGAGTCGCATATTTTTCTGCGATATGCTGGGCAGTACCGCGGATTTTTACATCCGGCCCGGAACTGTCATAAGTCCGGCTGAGCGGGTTTCCGCCCTTGCGCTGGAAGTTGTTGTTACCACCTCCGCCACCGCCGCCGTTATTGTTGCTACCACGCCCTCGACCACGCTTGTTCTGCTGTCCTGGCCTCATTTATCGTTCACCAACTCTCTGTCTTCGCTGATAAGGGGCCACGCGGCTCGCCGGTCAAAGCCGGTACAAGACTTCGCGTGTTACGTACAGGTCGACCAACGCGGCCTGCCGCTTTCAAAGTCAAATTACCTGATTCACGCATCGAGAGTGCTCAACCTCGTCGGCTCTTCGAAAAGAGCGCAATTAAGGATTGACCCGTAACCCGAACGAATCGCTGTTCATTCCCAGCTGCCCCGATGCGTAGCCGCAAACTATCCCGCTTCCTTTGGAATTCCAAGCTTTTTCTTTTGCTTCGCAGCATCAACCACAGACTTGGCAAATATCAATACGCGATCATTCTCGCCGTAGTCTTTACGTGCCAGCAACAGATTGAAACCCTCTGCTTCGAATAGCTCGATCACCGCATGTTTCTGATCAAAACCGATCTCTAGAGCGACGCAACCATCAGCCGCGAGAAACTCCCCGGCCCGGTCTGCAATCTCGCGATAGGCGGTTAATCCGTCAGCCCCGCCGTCCAATGCTGCCATTGGATCGAAGTCGCGGACTTCAGGATCCAGGTCGGGAATGACATCGCTACATATATAGGGCGGATTTGACACGATTATGTCGAAACACCCGTCAATCTTGTCAAACCAGTGGCTTTCCACCGCCTGGAACCGCTGATCCAGACCAAGACGTCGCGCATTCTCCGCCGCCGTGTTCAACGCATCGACGGAAATATCGCTACCGATCCCAGTTGCTGATGGTAGACCATTCAGCAATGCCAGAATGATCGCGCCCGTGCCTGTTCCTATATCGAGAATGCGGATGCCTCTGTCGCCCGCAAACTGCCGGGCCTCATCGAGAACACTATCCACCAGAACTTCCGTATCCGGTCTTGGTTCCAGAGTTTCCTTCGAAAGAAGGAAATCCAGCCCGTGAAATTCTCGTTTACCTAATATGCGATGCACCGGCTCCCGTTTCAAGCGGCGGGCGACCGCATCTTCTATTTTGGCAACCGAGGCGGCATCGATCTCGCGATCGCCACCAACGAAGACCTCAGTCGAGGAAAGCTCCAGTAGTCCGCCGATCAGAATCCGCGCCTCGATCGCCGCATCGGCAAAACCGGCTGCCGAAAACCGGGCTCTCGCATCGGCGACGACTTCGCCCAGTGTGGTCATCGGCCCGACATCCCCTTGGTCACCCCTGCTGCTCGCCAAGCGACGCCAGCTGCCCCGCCTGATAATCGGCGATCAGCGCATCAACCACTTCGTCGATTTCACCCATCATCATCCGGTCGAGCTTGTAGAGCGTCAGGTTGATGCGATGGTCAGTGACACGGCCCTGCGGGAAATTATAGGTGCGGATACGCTCCGAACGGTCGCCGGAGCCGACCTGGCTCTTGCGGTCTGCAGAGCGTTCGCTGTCCACTCTCTGCCGTTCCATGTCATAGAGACGCGAGCGCAGGACCTGCATCGCCTTGGCGCGGTTCTGATGCTGCGATTTTTCCGCGCTCACAACGATGATCCCGGTCGGCAGGTGGGTGATACGCACAGCACTATCCGTCGTGTTGACGTGCTGCCCGCCGGCGCCCGATGCACGCATCGTATCGATGCGGATGTCCTCCGGACGGATTTCCACGTCGACCTCTTCTGCCTCGGGAAGGACCGCAACTGTTGCCGCAGACGTGTGAATGCGCCCCTGCGTTTCGGTATCCGGCACACGCTGCACCCGGTGCACGCCGCTTTCGAATTTCAACTTGGAAAACACGCCGCGTCCGGTCACGGTCGCGATGATTTCGCGATAACCGCCCGCTTCGCCTTCACTGGCCGAAAGCACTTCCACCTTCCAGCCATGCGCACTGGCATAACGCTCGTACATGCGAAACAGGTCGCCGGCAAAAAGTGCCGCCTCGTTGCCCCCGGTACCGGCACGAATTTCAAGAATAGCGCTCTTCTCGTCGGCCGCGTCCTTCGGCAGGAGCAGGATCTGCATATCCTTTTCCAGCGCCTCGATCCGCTCCTCCGCGTCCGGAAGCTCCATCTCGGCCAGCTCCCGCATCTCGCGATCCGTGCCCTTGTCGTAAAGCATCGCCCTCAGATCGGCGATCTCAGCGATGGTCTTCTCATATTCACGGATCTTGGCAACAACGGGCTGCAGCTCGGAATATTCCGAAGCCAGCTTCACATAGACATCGGCGGCCGGGCCTTCCGACATACGCGCCTCGATCTCGCCAAAACGGCGTTCCAGCTCGCGCATCTTTTCGACAGGAAGCTTAGCCAATTAGAGAACTCCAGATATGCCGCTCGTTATCTTCGCCCTCGGGTTTAACCCGAGGGTGTCCCGAGAATCTATCCACGTCGAGAGGTCAGCAGATCCTCGGGACAAGCCCGAGGATGACGGTGAGCACATAGCTCGACCAATAGGCCCCATTCAAGGCCTACAGTGGAATGTTATTCGCTTCCGCGAACTTCAACAGCAGCTCCCGGATCGGTTCCTGCGAGCGAATGTCGTCCAGCGCCGCATTCATTTCCGCTTCGAGCTGGCCCGCATCGAGACCAAGCAGCATCGCCTTGACCGGACCGATCGAGGTCGCCGCCATCGAGACCGAGCGGAAACCGACGCCGATCAGCGCCATGGCGGAAAGCGGCTTGCCGGCCATTTCGCCGCAAAGCGTCACCAGCGTCCGGTTACGCTCGCCGGCCCGCGCAATATCGCGCAGCATCCTGAGAAACGGTTTTCCGAGAATGTCGAAGCGTTCAGAAACTCGTGCATTGCCGCGGTCGGCCGCCATCGAGAACTGGAAGAGATCGTTCGACCCGACGGAAACAAAATCAACTTCCGCCATAAGCTCGTCGAGCTGCCACATCAGCGCCGGCACTTCCAGCATCGCACCGAACTGCAGCTTGCGCGGCAGCGTGTGGCCAAACTTGGAGAGATACTGCACTTCCTTTTGCAACAGGTCGCGCACCGCACGGATTTCCGAAACCTCGGTCACCATCGGGATCATCATCCGCAGTTCGGCACCGGCAGAAGCCTTCAGAAGCGCGCGGAGTTGGGTGCGCAATAGACCGGGCCGGTCGAGCGCAAGCCGGATCGCCCGCCATCCCAGCGCCGGGTTTTCCTCTTCCTGGGCGCGGAAATAGGAAACGACCTTGTCGCCGCCGATATCAAGCGTTCGGAAAGTCACCGGACGCCCCGCCGCCTGCTTGATCACACTGCGATAAAAGGCTTCCTGCTCTTCCAGCTTGGGCATGGTCGAGGCGATCATGAACTGGAGCTCGGTGCGGAAAAGCCCGATACCCTGCGCGCCGGATTCGGCCAGCTGCGGCAGATCCACCAGCAGGCCGGCATTCATGTTGAGGCTGATATGCCGCCCGTCCCGGGTCAGCGACTCGACGGACCTGAGCGCCCGGAACTGCTCCTGCCGCTTGGCGCGCAGGCGAACCTTTTCCTCATAAGCGTTCTGCAGATCCGGCATCGGCCGCACATGCACCTGCCCGTCGTCTCCATCGATGATGATCGCGTCGCCGTTTTCGGCAAGCGCCACCAGACCCACAGCCTGTCCGACGACAGGAATGCCCATGGCGCGCGCGACGATCACCACATGGCTGGTCACCGCACCGTCTTCCAGCACCAGACCGCGAAGATTGGCGCGCGGATAATCCAGCAGCTCAGCCGCACCCATGGCGCGCGCAAGCACGATGGAATCGGACGGCAGCTCGTCCATGCTGCGCCCGGAATAGCCGGTGAGCTGGCGCAACAGCCGGTTCGCCAGATCGTCGAAATCATGCATCCGCTCACGCAGATACGAATCCGTCATGCGCATCATCCGCGCCTTGGTATCGCTCTGCACCTTCTCGACGGCCGCTTCCGCCGTCAGACCGTTATGGATCGCCTCTTCCATGCGGCGCACCCAGCCCTGGTCATGGGCAAACATGCGGTAGGTCTCGAGCACCTCGCGATGCTCGCCTTCCTGCGCCACGTCGCGGCGCGACAGCATGTCGTCGATCGAGATGCGCAGCGAGCCGAGCGCTTCGGCAAGCCGGATGATTTCCTTTTCGGAATCCTCGTTCAGAAGATTGGTCACGACGATGCGGTGCTCGTGCAGCACCACATGTCCGAGCCCGATACCTTCGTTGTAACCATTGCCCTGGATCGTCACCGCGCGGGTAAGATCGAGCTCCAGCCCCGGCGCGGTGATCTTCTTGAGGTCGCCGGTGGCGATCATCTCGGCGATCACCATCGCGGTGGTCTCAAGCGCCTCGACCTCGTCCTCGCGGTAGTTGCGACTCGCCTTGTTCTGCACGACCAGAACGCCGAGCGTGCGCCCGGCCCTCAGGATCGGCACGCCGAGGAAGGAATGGTAGATCTCTTCGCCGGTTTCCGGCAGGTAGCGGAATGCCGGATGCGCCTGGGCATCAGAAAGGTTTAACGGCTGGGCGGATGCGGCAATCGTACCGACGAGACCCTGTCCCATCTGCAGCTGAGAAAGGTGGACAGCTTCTTTGTTCAGGCCTTCGGTCGCGTAAAGCTCCAGAACGCCATCGGAGCGCAGTACATAGGCCGAGCAGACTTCGGCCACCATGTTGCTGGCAATCTGGCTGACGATCCGATCAAGGCGTTCCTGCGGATCCAGCGGTTCGGCCATCAGTTCGCGCAGGCGCTTCAACAAAACGCGCGGACCGGCCGACAGGTCTCTAATCGGCATAATGCTCCCCTTACAGCCCAACCATCGCCGACCCGGCGACGACGCACCGAAAGGAGCATCATGCCGGATTAGACATTATTCGCTTTTATCGAGACCGTAGGAGGAATGCAAAGTCCGAACCGCAAGTTCCGAATATGCACCGTCGATAAGAATGGAAATCTTGATTTCCGAGGTCGTGATCGCTTTGATGTTGATCGATTTTTCGGCAAGTGCCCGGAAAGCCTGCGCCGCGACGCCGGCATGGCTGCGCATGCCGATACCGATGACCGATACCTTTGCGAGACCTGATTCGGTCTGCACGACATCGAAGCCGATCTTTTCCTTGTTGGCTTCCAGAACGCTCATCGCCTTCTGCACGTCGCCCGAAGGCACGGTGAAGGTCATGTCGGTCTTGGAACCGTCCTCGGAAATGTTCTGGACGATCATGTCGACATTGATATGGGCTTCCGCGAGCGGCCCGAAGATCGCAGCCGATACGCCCGGACGGTCGGACAGACGACGCAACGAAATCTGCGCTTCATCCTTGGCATAAGCGATGCCGGTGACGACTTCCTGTTCCACGATTTCTTCCTCGTCGCAAATCAAAGTACCGGGCGGGTTCAAGAAGTCTCCCATGCCCGGTGCATCGGGATCTTCAAAGCTGGAGCGCACAAAGGTGCGGACCTTGTGGACCATGGCAAGCTCGACCGAGCGCACCTGCAGCACCTTCGAGCCGAGAGACGCCATTTCGAGCATTTCCTCGAACGAAACCTTCTTCATCCGGCGAGCCTTGGGCACGATGCGCGGATCGGTCGTGTAGACGCCATCGACGTCCGTATAGATATCGCAGCGATCAGCCTTGACGGCAGCGGCAATCGCCACGGCGGACGTGTCGGAGCCACCACGGCCGAGCGTCGCGATCCGGTTGTCCGGACCTATCCCCTGGAAACCGGCAACAACAGCAACCTGGCCCTCGCCCATCCGCTTGATGATGTCGGAACCGTCAATCTCCATGATGCGTGCAGCACCGTGTGCGTTGTCGGTGCGGATCGGGATCTGCCAGCCCTGCCAGGAACGTGCATTGACGCCCATCGACTGCAGCGCGATCGCCAGGATACCGGATGTCACCTGCTCGCCGGAAGCAACGACCGCATCATATTCGCGCGCGTCGTAGAATGGTGAATTGGCGCCTGCCACTTTCGGCATGTCCTGAACCCAGCCAACCAGTTCGTTGGTCTTGCCGGACATGGCGGAGACGACGACGGCCACTTCGTGCCCTGCATCGACTTCACGTTTCACATGGCGTGCGACATTGTGAATGCGTTCGAGATTGGCGACGGACGTGCCGCCGAACTTCATGACGATGCGAGCCATACGACGAAAACCACCAACTCGCCCTCGGCCAAGCCGGGGCGTCTATTTGCTAACGCTGGATATCCCGGCGGCTGCCTGAATATCGAGTTGGGGTCTCTTAGCGAAAAGGGGGGACGCACGCAATGGCCGGATTATGGGCAAACAGTACGGCTGTCATAAAACTGAAGAAGCGGTCATCATACGCAAATGGCAGTCGATAAGAACAAGGGGCCGCTTGCGCGACCCCCTGCCGATCTGTCGTCGATCTGTTCGAAATCGTCAGTTGCAATTTGGCCCGACGACGCAGTTCTGGTTACGCTGCGGACGCTGCTGTTCCTCGCGCTGCGGGCGTTCACGGTCTCGCTCGCGGGCTCTTTCGCGATCACGATCGCGATCTCTGTCCCGCTCGCGCGCCTGATCCCGTTCACGGGCCTGATCCCGTTCTCTTTCACGGGCACGATCCCTATCCCTGTCACGATCACGCTCTCTCTCGCGGTCGCGATCCCAACCGGGAGGCGGGCGCCGATCGTTGCCGTCAAAGCGCGGCCGGTCACGGTCCCTGTCACGGGCCTGATCTCTGTCACGATTTCGGTCACGTTCCCACCGGTCGCGATCACGGGACTGATCCCAGCGATCCCGATCACGGGATTGGTCCCAGCGATCGCGATCACGGTCGCGATCCCAGCCCGGAGGCGGACGGCGACCATCATCCCAGCGCGGCGGGGGCGGAAGTGGACGCTGTGCACGCCAGTTGTAATCCCGCCAGCGATCACGCTCCCGATAGAAATTGCGGTCGCGGTAATAGGTGCCCCAATAATTGTCCACGTCGAACGTGACGGATGGGATGCCGAGACCGCCGTAGTAATCCGGCGCCACATAAACGCGGTTCGAGCGATAGGATGCCTGCACGTAATTGCCCGACACCCAGCCACGTCCACCGGCAAAGGAGACGTCGCACCAATTGACCGAGCTCATGCAGCCGTTGATCGTCACGGGCGCGCCGTAAGGAATAACGGTAACCGCCGGATAACCGGTACTGGGGCCGGACCGCATATTGACGTTTGCGGTGGCGTAACCGCGCACCGCCGCCTCGGCGATTGCGGGCGCCACCAGGAGCGTGCAGAAAGCCGCAGCACTCATCAGGAACTTTTTCACGGGCTTCCTCCTGAGGAATTTATCGAAACGGACATTGTTCCGTATCGAGTTTTTATCGCCATAAAATGTCGACTGGCCCCAATTGTTCCAGCATCCGCCTGAATAGGTCATGAATGACCTATTGGGCATTCATTAAGCGTCATGGACGCTTGCAGCACATAGGAATAGTAGCCTGCCGCAATGGAGTGAAATCAGTGATCTGGATAGAAGTCCACGATATCATGCTCGCGGCGTTGGAAGCGAGCCTCGGCTGTCGACTACACCAACTGGCATACGTGGCGAGGTCTGCTTCGCAGAGCATTGGCGGCCAACATCGGGAAAGCCCATCAACCTCTTGACTTCATCGTCTCAACGTCCGACTTCAACACGCAAACGCGAAGGATGATGAGACGATGACGGAAGCAGCCAGAACGACGGTCGACAAGGATCAGGTCGAGATGTTCTCGAAAATGGCTGCCGAATGGTGGAGCCCCACCGGAAAATTCCGCCCTTTGCACAAGTTCAATCCGGTTCGCCTTGCCTATATCCGCGAACGCATCTGCCAGAATTTCGGCCGTGACCCGAAGGCACATCGCCCCCTGGAAGGTCTGCGCATCCTCGATATCGGCTGCGGTGGCGGCCTTCTGTCCGAACCGGTTGCCCGCATGGGCGCAACCGTCATAGGAGCCGACCCGTCGGAGAAGAATATCGGCATCGCCTCGACCCACGCGCAGGAAACCGGCACGCAGATCGATTACCGTGCCGTCACCGCCGAGGATCTTGCCCAGGCGGGAGAAACATTCGACGTCATCCTCAACATGGAAGTCGTCGAACATGTTGCCGATGTGAACCTGTTCCTCACCACCTGCGCCTCCATGGTGCGCCCCGGCGGTCTGATGTTCATGGCGACGATCAACCGCACGCTGAAGGCCCGCGCACTCGCGATCTTCGCCGCCGAAAACGTCCTGCGCTGGCTGCCCCGCGGCACGCATCAATATGAAAAGCTGGTTCGCCCGGAAGAGATCGAGCGGCCGCTCCAGACCTCCGGTCTGCACATCATTCACCGCACAGGCGTCTTCTTCAATCCACTGCAGGATCGCTGGAATCTCTCGCCCGACATGGACGTAAACTACATGCTGCTGGCAAAGCGCAAGGGCTGATCAGGATTTCTGCACAAGCACGTGTGCCATCAGATCCTTGTGTCTTTCCGCATTGAGCGCAGCCAGTTCGCGCACCCGTGCACGGTCGATGGATATCCGCTCACCATCCGGTCCATAGGGATCTTTGAAATTGAAACTGTCCGGTCCAGTCCCATGGTCGTGCAGACGCTCGAAACGCTCCACGCCGTCAGACCAATTTGGCCGGCTATCCGTCCACCACAGGACAAGTGCAGGCCAGCGCCGCTCCACCTGCCATTTTCGGCCATGTTTCAACGCGTCGGCATGGACGCCGGAATAGGAAAACGCCGTCAGCGATTCCAGATCCGCCCACATCGACAGAGAGGAGGGCGCGGTCTCAAAACCGCTCCCCTTTATGAAACGCGGAAAAACCTGCTGCCCCCAGCTCTCCGGACCAATCTCGCCATCATAGCCGGAACGCCCGATAAACCCTTCCGCAGTTTCGGCGGCAAGAAAATTGGCAGGCTCCCGCAAGCGAAAACCCTCAATTTCGGGGCTGTCATAAGGAGCGACGAAAAGGCCGAAATTGTAGATCGCCAGTTTCGCCGCGCTGGTCATCTCAGTTGGCCATATCAGTTCGTATCGTCCGTAAAATCGGGTAGCGGCGCGACTTCTATCCCCTCGTCGATCAGGTCACGCACTTCGTCGGCACTCGCTTGTCCGATGATGCCGCGAGCATCCGCCTCGCCATAATGAATCTTGCGCGCCTCTTCGGGAAACTTCTCCCCCACATCCTCGGAATTGGCGCGAATATTGGCGACAGCTTCGCGAAGCTTGACCATTGCTTCCTGCCGGGCGAGATCCATCGCCATCTGCTTCTTGGCTTCCTTTTTCCGTGCGGTGGAAACGGAAGGCGCCATCAACGACTTGGAAATCGAACCCGAATTGCAGATCGGACAGGTCAGAAAGCCGCTCTCCACCTGCCGGTCGAAATCGGCACTCTCGGAAAACCAGCCTTCAAAGGTATGTGCGTTGTCGCAGCACAGCGAATATTTGATCACACTGCCACCCCACCGGCACCCCGGTCGGCATCCGGGCCGGTAACATCCTCCAGCACGAACTCGCGTGCATTCTTCAGATTAGGCACCTTTTTGCGAGTAATCACAACGCTGTCCAGGTCGAGATCGGCAACGAGCACCTCCTCACCCGCATCGCCACCTCGTGCGAGGATTTTGCCCCAGGGGTCGATGATGAGTGAATTGCCATAGGTCTCCCGGCCGTCCTCGTGCACCCCGGCCTGCGCTGCCGCAATCAGGAAAGCGCCGTTCTCGATGGCCCGAGCCCGTAGCAGGATCTCCCAATGCGCCTCGCCCGTCTGTCGCGTGAAGGAAGCCGGCACCGTCAGGATCGTCGCTCCGGCGACAGCCTGGGCGCGGAACAGCTGAGGGAACCGCAAGTCGTAACAGATCGACATGCCGAGCTTTGCGAAAGGCAGCTCCACCACCTTGGAGACACCGCCCGGCTCATACGCAGAGCTCTCCCGCCAGCTCTCGCCATTGTCGAGATCCACATCGAACATATGGATCTTGTCATAGGTCGTGATCAGGCGGCCATCCGGCGCAAAAAGAAAACTGCGGTTGGCGATCTTGCCATCATCGCGAGCAATTGCCGTCGAACCCACATGCAGGAAGATGCCGAGCTCTGCTGCAAGCCCGCGCGCTGCCGCCACGATGATGTCATCCGCCTCGCCGCGCAGGACCTCGCGGGCAGCCTTGCGGTCCCGCTGCAGCATACCGGTCATCTCCGGCGTCTGGACGTAAGTCGCCCCGCGCGCCGCCGCATCCCGAACCAGCCGGGACATGTCGGCCGCGTTCTTGACCGGATCGACACCGGAACACATCTGGACTGCAGCGACCTTGATCATCGTCTAAACGTCCTGTTACGCAAGCATCGAGTCCAGCTTGCCTTGACGATCAAGCGCATGCAGATCATCGCAGCCGCCGACATGTTCGCCATTGATGAAGACCTGCGGAAAGGTCGACCGACCATTCGACTTGGCGATCATTTCGGCGCGAAGCTCCTGGCTATAGGTCGCATCATGCTCGACGAAATCGACGCCCTTTGATTGGAGCAGAGCTTTCGCACGTGAGCAATAACCGCAATATTCGCGGGTGTAGATGGTAACATCCGTCATGATAATCTCCGGGCGCGCTGGGAGGAATACGCGCCGACTGTTGTCTCTCATATAGTTTCGGCCAGTGCCATTGCAAAGGTCAAAACACTGACTTCGGCGGCGCCCGCCTTCTTCAACGCGCGTGTCGCAGCGGTAACTGTTGCCCCGGTCGTGTAGACATCGTCGACAAGCACGATGTGTTTGCCGAACACCTCGGCCTCCCGTCCCTCGGCGACGGCGAAAGCCGCCCGGACATTGTCTTCGCGAACCCGCGCAGTCAGCCCTACCTGTCGCTTCGTTCTCTTCGTCCGCACAAGCGCCGCCGGCAGATAGGGCTTCCCCGTCGATCTTGCGAGATGCCGCGCAAGCTCAGCTGACTGGTTGAACTTCCGGAGCGCAAAACGCGTCCGGTGCAAAGGCACCGGCAGGATTGCATCGCAGCAACGGAGGCAATCGCCCCCCGCGCGCTCCATCCATCCCGCCATGATTGGCGCAAGATCACCTCGGTCCCTATATTTGAGCCCATGAACCATGTTGCGCGCGGTACGATCGAAGACAGTGGCTGCGCGCAGGCGATCGAAAACCGGAGGATGTGCGATAGCTTGAGCCGAGAGCATGCCTGGCCCTGGATCATAGGAAAACGGCAGGAGAGTATGTCGCAATAGGGCCTCTCGATGAAGCGGACCTCACGCCAGCAGGAGGCGCAGACTGCCCCATGACGCCCCGTCAGAACGCCGCAACCGAGGCATACCGGAGGGTACACGACATCGGCGATCCGCTGCAGACAGGCCGAAGCGGATTGCGAAAGCATTTTCACGAGACTATTGGCCGAATTGCCGGGCATGGACTTGACAATAAGCGACGAAATACGCCTTAGCGAAGCATAATCGGATGGTGATGATGGAATTTCTCTTCGACGAAGACCTGCTTTCACGCAGACGCGAACGAGCATTGGCAAATCACACCGGCAATGCGGATTTTTTGCTGGATCTGGCGGCAGGCGAATTGGCCGAGCGTCTTTCCGTTGTGGAGCGGCAGTTTCCTCTTGCCATCGAACTGCACGGAGGAACGGGGATCGCCGCGCGAAAGGCAATCGAAACCGGCAAGATCGAAACAATTCAGCGCGCAGAAACCAGCGAACGCTTCGCCAAGGCAGGAGAGCATATCCTGTCCGCCGGTCTTGATGACGTGCCGATCGAGACGGCATCGGTTAACCTCGTCCTGTCCCCGATGGCGCTGCATGCCGTCAATGACCTGCCAGGCACGCTGGTGCGCATTCGCCGCGGTCTGAAGCCTGATGGCCTGTTCCTCGCAGCCATTCCCGGTGCGGGGACGCTGTCGGAGTTGCGCGATGTCCTGCTTGCGGCCGAGGCCGAGCTGACAGGCGGCGCCAGTCCCCGCGTTATCCCATTCGCCGATGTGCGCGATATAGGCGGCCTTCTCCAGCGGGCAGGTTTCGCCCTTCCGGTGGTGGACGCAGAAAACTATACGGTTCGATATGACAGCCTGTTTCCGCTGATGCGCGACTTGCGCGCCATGGGCATGGCTAATCCCTTGAGGGGTCGCAGCAGAAAACCCCTTGGGCGCGCATTTTTCCTGAGGGCTGCGGAAATCTATGCAGAGCGTTATTCCGATCCCGATGGCAGGATCAGGGCTACGTTCTCGATCATCTACGCCTCCGGATGGGCGCATCATGAGAGCCAGCAGCAGCCGCTGAAACCAGGTTCTGCAAAGGTGCGTCTTGCAGATGCCCTTAAGGGCCTGGACGGCTAGCGCTTCCGCAAAAGCGGAAACGGCTTTAAACCGTCTTATTTGGACGCATTGGTGTAGGTGTTGGTGATGGTGTTGAACATATTGCCCATCGCCTCGTAATAATTGCCGAGCGCAGCAGCAAGCGTGATGCCGAGGACTGCGGCAAGCAAGCCGTACTCCACTGCCGTTGCACCACTGATATCCCTGATAAAGCTGCGGAACAGGCGCATAGGTCGTCCTTGGAATCTAAGCGGTTCGATCATGCGTCGGAGTGGTTCAGCAATCGCCGTCCGCTCCGTAACCCTGAACGATGCAAACCGAACCGGGTGTCTCCTGCAGAACGCTCCTGCGGATCGTGTAGTGCTTCGAACCACCTTCGGCGGGCTTGATCGATCCCGTCGTCAGCATATCGAAGTCTTCCTGCACATGCGCAAGGCGCTTCTGATCCGACCGCTCCGCCAGCATCGGCGTCACGATCAGCGACAGGGCAATTACGGCTGTTCCGAAAAGCAGCGCAATATTCAGCGCTCCGGTCCTGCCGGACCTGTACGTCGCCCGCTGGCGATTGCGCACAGTTTTCCAGAACTCGTCGTCCATTGTCCCGAAGCCTCGTCAGATCATTACGTGCCTGGCCACAAAGATGCCAGAATCCGTTGAACGAACTGTTAACGCGAGATAAATCCGACAGCTCTAATTTTAATTAAAGCAGATCCTGCAGCATCGGGATCAGCGGCTCATCCGCCGGCGGCATGGGATAGTCGCGAAGCGCATTCGGCCTCACCCATTTGATCTGCTGCCCCTCGCGGCCCGTCGGAACACCCTCAAACCGGCGGCAGACATAAAGCGGCATCAGCAGATGGAAGCTGTCGTAGGTGTGGCTGGCAAAGGTGAGCGGCGCAAGGCAGGCGACCTTCGTGGTGACCCCGAGTTCCTCATGAAGCTCCCGCACCAGCGTCTCTTCCGGCGTTTCACCGGGTTCGACCTTACCGCCCGGAAACTCCCACAGCCCCGCCAGCGATTTTCCCTCTGGCCGCTGCGCAAGCAGGATACGGCCGTCGGCATCGATCAGCGCGCAGGCGGAAACGAGAAGAAGCTTTTTCGGTTCGCTCATGATTTCCGCCAGTAACGATAGGAATAGGCCTTGCTGAAGCCGAACCTCTGATAGAGCGCGATGGCAGCTTCATTTGTTGACTCGACCTGCAGCCAGGCGGTGCGCGCACCGCTGATCCGCGCCCAGCGAAGCGCCGAGGACAACATGTCTGTGCCGAGCCGTTCGCGGCGATGGGATGGTGCAACGGCAAGCGAAAGAATGCCGGCAAGATCGTTGTCCTGCACGCACAGCACCGTCGCCACTGCTCCGTTACCGGGATCCTGTTTCATGAAGAAGCCGGATGTGGGCTTGATAGCACTGAGGATCTCGGCAAGCGCCGGCTTCAAGGCCGGATCGTCACCGGCAACCGAAAGGCATGCATCGGCAAAACGGCCGATATCGTGGCTCGGCAGATAATCGAGCGTGTCGGGAAGCTCCAGCCGGGAAAGGTCGACTGTCATGACATCCGCCGTCTCGAAGACCTCCCATCCGCTACGCGTCAGATGCTCAAGCATGACCGGCGGCGCAAGCGGTGTTTCCCTCAGCACAAGAGTCCTGCCGTAATCCGCAAAACGCTTGGCAGCCTTTGTGAGCCTGAGATCGAGATCCCGGTGATCGGAAGGATCAAGCGGAACGACGCAGTTGACCCGTTTCGACGGATGCCCGCCTGTCAGCCGCACCTGCCAGCTTCCGTCATAGACGACGGACGCGGCAGGCCATGCGCGAAACCCGACGGCTTCGAGCCTGCGGACCAGCGGTAGATCGGGCTCTACGGATGCTGCTGCCATCACCCGCATCAGCTCCGGTAATCGCCGTTGATAGCGACATATTCCTTGGTCAGGTCGCAGGTCCAGACCGTCGCCTTGCCCGATCCGAGACCGAGTTCGACCTTTACCGGAATGTCCTGGCCCTTCATCACGGCAGAGGCCGCCTCTTCAGAATAACCCGGATCGCGCTCGCCGTTGACGGCAACGCGGATGTCGCCGAACCAGATCGCCAGCTTGTCGCGATCGGCGGCTTCGCCGGCCTTGCCCACCGCCATGACGATACGGCCCCAGTTGGCGTCTTCGCCGGCGGCCGCGGTCTTGACCAGCGGCGAATTGGCGATCGACAGCGCGATCGTCTTGGCGGCCGCATCGCTTTCCGCACCGGTCACGGTGATTTCGAGCATCTTGGTGGCACCCTCGCCATCGCGAGCGACCTGGATCGCCAGGTCCTTCAGGAGCGCGTTGAGCGCCTCGCGGAAGGAGGCGAGCGCCGGATCATTGGCATCGGCAATCTGTTTCTGGCCATCGGCGGCAGCCGCGCCCGTGGCAAACAGCATCAGCGTGTCGGAGGTCGATGTGTCGCTATCGACCGTCATCGAATTGAAGCTCGGCTCCACACCGGCCGACAGCATCGACTGCAGAGCCGAGGAAGAAATGTCGGCATCGGTCACGACGAAGGACAGCATCGTCGCCATGTCGGGCGCGATCATGCCAGCACCCTTGGCGATGCCGTTGATCGTCACCTTGACGCCGCCGATCTCGGCGGTACGGGTCGCGACCTTTGGATAGGTATCCGTCGTCATGATCGCCTTGGCGGCTTCCTGCCAGAAATCGCCGGTAGCGGTCTTGTTCATGTCGCCCAGAACACCGGCAAACTTGGTCGCATC
This sequence comes from Hyphomicrobiales bacterium, assembly GCA_900472575.1. Classification (GTDB taxonomy): domain Bacteria; phylum Pseudomonadota; class Alphaproteobacteria; order Rhizobiales; family Rhizobiaceae; genus Neorhizobium; species Neorhizobium cellulosilyticum. The sequence continues at coordinate 116,406 of UCIV01000042.1, read as the reverse complement.
GAGCGGTTCGCCTATGACGCCGGTGGACGCGAGATAAACCTCGTTCTCGCCGCAGCCGACAGCTTCGGATGCAGATTTCGCCGTCAGAGCGGTCGCAGCCTTGCCCTTGATACCCGTGAAAGCGTTCGCATTGCCGGAGTTGACCACCACTGCACGAGCCACGCCATGAGAGAGGTTCGAGCGGCAGAAATCGACAGGGGCCGAAGGGCATTTGGACTTGGTGAACACGCCGGCAACCGCCGCAGGCTTGTCGAAAACCATCAGCAGCACATCCGTGCGGCCCTTGTACTTGATGCCTGCAGCTGCCGTCGCCATCCGCACACCGCGGACCAGAGGCATTTCAGGATAGGATTTCGGGGCGAGCGGGGAGACGGAAGCGGACATGGTCAATACCTGCGCGAAAAGTTTTCAGTAAGCGATAGAAAAACGGGGGCACGAACGCCCCCGTTGTCATCAATGGATCAGGGCTTTGCAGCCGGGGCAGCTTCCGGGGCAGCCGCATCGCCGGCGCCGTCCTGCATCTTGCCAACTTCCTCATAGCCCTTCTTCAGGGCTTCGTCGGTGATCTCGACCTTCTGCTCAGCCTTGGCCTTTTCAAGGATGGCAACATACTTGTCGCGCATGACGAGCTGCTTCACCTGGTCCTTGACCTGGTCGAAAGCCGGCGGCGGTGCATCGCGCTTGTCTTCGACCTTGATGATGTGGAAGCCGAACTGGGTCTTGACCGGGGCTTTGGTATAGGCGCCCTTTTCGAGACCGAAAGCGGCCTCTTCGAATTCGGGAACCATGCGGCCCGGACCGAACCAACCGAGATCGCCGCCGTCGTCCTTGTTGCTGTCCTGCGAGTTTTCCTTGGCCAGCTTGGCGAAATCCTCACCCTTGTCGAGCTTGGCGATGATCGCCTTTGCTTCATCCTCGGTCTTGACCAGGATATGGGCAGCCTTCACTTCTTCCTGCTTCGGAAGAGCAGCGATTTCCTTGTCGTAGCGAGCCTTGACCTCTTCATCGGTCGTTGCTTCGACGACATGCTTGCGGAAAAAGGCGTTATGCAGTTCGCGATCGCCGATATAGGACATGCGCTTCTTGAAGTCGTCGGTCTTGTCAACGCCTTCGGCAAGCGCGCCGCTTGCGAGAAGCTTGACGTCGATCGCACCGGAAAGGGCTGCGACCTTCTTCTGCTCGTCCGGCAGCTGGGCCAGCTGCGGGTCGAGGTTCTGAACCGCAAGATCAAGTTCCGACTGGGTGATCTCAAGCGTGCCGACCTTGGCAACGACCTTGTCTTCCTGCGCGAAGGCAGGAACCTGGAACGAGATCGCAGCGGCGATTGCCGCCGTTACGAGAAGTTTGTGACGCAACATAAGTTACCTTTCGCATGGATGCCGGTCTCAGGGTTTGGATCCGGCCTGAATCCTTCACAAACACCGGAATGTGGCCATAGTGTATCGGCCGCAACCGTTGACATAATTCGGACCCCCTCTTATCTGTCACGCAACTTGGCGTCCAGAAGAGTTTCCGGGCGTTACGGGACAATTTGCCGGCATTGGAACCAACCTCTTCCGACCTGCAATCCCATGGCACTGAGATCAGAAAGGACCATTCGCATGGTCAGCTTCGGCGGCATCGCCCGCAAACTGTTCGGTTCGGCCAACGAGCGCCGCGTTCGCGGCTACAAGCCGACTCTCGCCAAGATCAATGCCATCGAGGAAGCGACCAAGGCGCTGACCGACGAACAGCTCGCCCACAAGACGGTTGAGTTTCGCCAGATGCTGGCGGATGGCAAGACGCTCGAAGACATCATGATCCCGGCCTTTGCCGTGGCGCGCGAAGCTTCCCGCCGCGTGCTCGGAATGCGTCCCTTCGACGTTCAGCTGACCGGCGGCATGATCCTGCACGACGGCGCGATCGCCGAAATGAAGACCGGTGAAGGCAAGACGCTGGTCGGCACTCTGCCGGTCTACCTCAACGCCCTGTCGGGCAAGGGCGTCCATGTCGTTACCGTCAACGACTACCTCGCCCAGCGCGACGCCGGCATCATGAGCCGCCTCTACAGCTTCCTCGGCCTTTCGACCGGCGTCATTGTCCACGGCTTGGACGACGAGCAGCGCCGTGCGGCCTATGCCTGCGACATCACCTACGCGACGAATAACGAACTCGGCTTCGATTATCTGCGCGACAACATGAAATACGAGCGCGGCCAGATGGTTCAGCGCGGCCACAATTACGCGATCGTCGACGAAGTGGACTCGATCCTCGTCGATGAGGCGCGCACGCCGCTGATCATTTCCGGCCCGCTGGACGACCGTTCCGATCTCTACACGACGATCGACACCTACATTCCGCTTCTCTCCGAAGAAGACTACGAGATCGACGAGAAGCAGCGTTCCGCCAACTTCTCCGAAGTCGGCACCGAGAAGCTGGAAAACCTGCTGCGGCAGGCCGGCCTCCTGAAGGGTGAATCGCTCTATGACGTCGAAAACGTCGCGATCGTCCACCACATCAACAACGCGCTGAAGGCCCACAAGCTCTTCACCCGCGACAAGGATTACATCGTCCGTAACGGCGAGATCGTTATCATCGACGAATTCACCGGCCGCATGATGCCGGGTCGCCGTTATTCGGAAGGCCAGCACCAAGCGCTGGAAGCCAAGGAAAAGGTACAGATCCAGCCGGAGAACCAGACGCTCTCCTCGATCACCTTCCAGAATTACTTCCGCATGTATTCCAAGCTCGCCGGCATGACCGGTACGGCGCAGACCGAAGCGGAAGAGTTCGGCAACATCTACAAGCTCGAAGTCATCGAAGTTCCAACCAACCTGCCGATCGCCCGTATTGACGAGGACGACGAGGTCTACCGGACCTTCGAGGAAAAGTTCAAGGCGATCATCGTCGAGATCAAGGCTGCCCACGAGCGCAACCAGCCGGTTCTCGTCGGTACGACCTCGATCGAGAAATCCGAGCTTCTGGCCACCATGCTGCGCCAGTCCGGCTTCGAAAACTTCAACGTGCTGAACGCCCGCTACCACGAGCAGGAAGCCTATATCGTTTCCCAGGCCGGTGTGCCGGGCGCCGTCACGATCGCCACCAACATGGCCGGTCGCGGTACCGACATCCAGCTCGGCGGCAATGTCGACATGCGTCTTGAGCGCGAGCTTGAAGGCGTGGAGGACGAAGCCGAGCGCAATGCCAGGGAAGCAGCGATCCGCGCTGAAATCAAGGAACTCAAGGCCAAGGCGCTGGAGGCCGGCGGTCTCTACGTCATCGCCACCGAACGCCACGAAAGCCGCCGTATCGACAACCAGCTGCGCGGCCGTTCCGGCCGTCAGGGTGACCCCGGCCGCTCCAAGTTCTTCCTGTCGCTTCAGGACGACCTGATGCGCATCTTCGGCTCCGACCGCATGGACGGCATGCTGCAGAAGCTGGGCCTCAAGGAAGGCGAGGCGATCGTCCATCCATGGATCAACAAGGCCGTGGAACGCGCCCAGAAGAAGGTCGAAGCCCGTAACTTCGACATCCGTAAGAACCTTTTGAAATACGACGACGTCACAAACGACCAGCGCAAGGTGATCTTCGAACAGCGTATTGAAATGATGGATTCGGAAGATGTTTCCGAGACCATCGAGGACATGCGCAACGAAGTCATCGAGGTCATCGTCGCCAAGCATATCCCGGAACGCGCCTACGCCGAACAGTGGGACGCACCCGGCCTGCATCAGGATGTCCAGCGCCTGCTCAACCTCGAACTTCCGATCGAGGACTGGGTCAAGGAAGAAGGCATCGGCGAAGACGATATCCGCGAGCGCATTACCGAGGCAGCCGACGCCGCTGCCAAGGATCGCCGCGAACGCTTCGGCAACGAGGTGATGAATTATGTCGAACGCTCGATCGTGCTGCAGACGCTCGATCACCTGTGGCGCGAGCATATCGTCAATCTCGACCACCTGCGCTCCGTCATCGGCTTCCGCGGTTATGCTCAGCGTGACCCGCTGCAGGAATACAAGGCAGAAGCTTTCGAACTATTCCAGGCGCTGCTGGCTAACCTTCGCGAAGCCGTCACCGCCCAGATGATGCGCGTCGAGCTGATGCAGAATCCGGAGCCGCCGGTTCCGCCACAGACCTATGAGGAACATCATCTCGACCCGATGACCGGCGAAAACCAGATTACCGGCCGCGACGATGAAGACTTCATTGCCGCCCCCGAGGATCGTCACCCGGAAGATCAGTCGACCTGGGGCAAGATCGGCCGCAACGAGGCCTGCCCATGCGGTTCCGGCAAGAAATACAAGCATTGCCACGGCGCCTTCGAACAGGCCTGAGGCATCTGGAAATAGCTGATACAAACGCCGCCCAATGGGCGGCGTTTTGCTTTTGAGGCCAACGGCATCCATCAGTCTATCGTCGCTGCCAACCGTTTCTTAACCGCGACCTGCCATGCTTTTCATCAGTATTTGTGCGGCATAACGAGTATCCCTTGCCCTTCATGGCGGTTATCGAAACAGCGGAAAAACTGCTTCCGCCGGGCTTGCGCGCCCGGATCGTACCGCTGATCGCAAAAATCGGCACCGCACTGACGGACAACAGCGAAACGGCGAAGGCCCAGCGGCAGGCCCTGACGGCTTTCGCTATTCGCATCGCCTCGGCCGCAATCGCTTTTCTCTCCCAAATCGCTCTCGCACGGCTGATGGGGGAGTTCGAATACGGTCTCTACGCCTTCGTCTGGGTGATCGTGATCCTGACCGGCAATCTCTCCTGCCTCGGCTTCCACACCTCGATCATCCGCTTCTACCATCAGCATCTTGCAAGCGGCGAAACCGCGATATTGCGCGGGCTGAACGTGGCATCCTGCCTTGTTGCATTTCTGACGGCAACGCTGGTCGGCACACTGGGCTTTGCCTTCCTGGCCGTGTTCGGCAACGATATCGCCTCCTATTATCTCGTTCCGATCGGCATTGCGCTTTTCATCATCCCGATGATCGCGCTCGGCGATATTCTCGACGGCATGGCAAGGGCGCGCGGCTGGACCGTTTCGGCACTGGCGCCGACCTTCATTCTGAGACCGATCCTCATCCTCGTCTTCATGGCGACTGCGGAATTCATCGACGCACCGCATGATGCGACGACTGCAATGGGAGCGGCACTCGCCGCGACCTATGTCACCACGCTTGCCCATCTCGTGCAGCTCGCCGCGCTGATCCGCAAGGAGAAAAGCGAGGCGCCGCGCCAATATCAGTTGGGCACCTGGATGAGATATTCGCTACCGCTCTTTCTCGTTGACGGGATCAGTTTTCTGCTGACCAATGCCGATGTGGTCGTGGTCGGCCTTTACCTCCCGCCCGATCAGGTCGGCATCTATTTCGCCGCAGCAAAAACGATCGTGCTGGTGCAATTCGTCTATTTCTCGGTCAAGGCTGCAGCCGCACCGCGTTTCTCAGCCATCATTGCCGCCGCAGACCATGATGCGCTTGCCGACTTCGCAGCCCGGTCGACACGCTGGACCTTCTGGCCGTCGCTCATCATCGGCCTTTGCGCCCTCGCCGCCGGCGAGATGCTTCTGTCCCTCTTCGGCCCGAACTTTACCGACGGCTATGGGCTGATGGCCATCCTTTTTGCCGGCATCCTGGCCAAGGCATCCATCGGTCCTGCAGAAGTCCTACTTACTATGGCCGGACACCAGAAACTCTGTGTTGGAGTTTATGCTGCAACCCTGATTGCTGCGGTAATCCTGTATTCTGTGATGATCCCGCTATTCGGCTTGACTGGAGCAGCCGTTGCGGCTGCTACTGCAATCATGATCGAATCCCTGCTGCTTCATCTGACAGTCCGCCGTACGCTCGGCATCACGCTATTTGCCTTCGCACGTAGGCCTCTTGCCGGTTTGGGAGCGAATTGACCATGCAATTCCCACCACCGGGCATCGAAAATGCGAAGGGGCAAGCTGCTCTGGGACAGGATAGACAGGAATTGCCCGAAGCCGATCTCAAACTGCCTGTCGGCCGGGCCGGACGCGAATTCTTGCTCTATCCCGCAACCCTTGGTTATGAGCTGCAGGAAGAGCTGGAGTTTCTGTCGCATCGGGCGATGGAACCCAACATCTTTTTCTCCGCCCGCCTTCTGGCTCCTGCCATGCCGCGTGTGGAAGACAAGCAGGTGCGTTTCGCGCTGATCCGCGATGACAACGGCATGCGCTCGCGCCTGCGCCTGCTGATGCCCTTTACCGTCGAGCGGCCAGGCTTTTCGGTCGGCGCTCCGATCATCCGTACCTGGGCCAATCCCTTTGGGCCGCTTGGAACTCCACTGCTGGACACAGAGGATGCCGCCGAGACGATAGACAACCTGTTCGAAGTTCTGACCCAGCCCCAGACCAAACTGCCATCGGTTCTGGTTCTGCCGGATATTCGCCTTAACGGTCGCTTCGCTCAATTGGCGAAGGCCGTCGCGATCGCCCGCGATCTTTCAGTCGCCACGACCGACACGTTCCGACGCCCGATGCTGGAAAGCTATCTCGACGGTGAAAGCTACCTGAAGCAATCCGTATCGGCCCATCATTATCGCGAGATGCGCCGCCAATGGCGCAACCTGGAAAAGCTTGGCACCCTGACCTACAACGTTGCCCGCCAGCCGGAAGAGGTCCGCCTGCGGATGGAGGAATTCCTCGCCCTGGAAGCGAAAGGCTGGAAGGGCAAAAAGCGGTCAGCGCTGATCAACGACCGTTATCGTGCCGCCTTCGCCCGCGAAGCGATAACCAACCTCGCCGAAATCGACGCGGTGCGCATTCACACGGTCGATCTCGATGGCCGCGCGATCGCCTCGATCATCGTTTTCATCATGGCCGGTGAGGCCTATACGTGGAAAACCGCCTATGACGAGAGTTTGGGCCGCCATTCGCCCGGCAAGCTGCTGATCATGAAGCTGACGGACTGGCATCTGGAGGATGCCAACATCCTGCGCACCGACAGCTGCGCCGTGCCCGATCATCCGATCATGAGCCGCATGTGGGAACAACGCGATGAGATGGGAAGCCTCGTCATCGGCCTAACACGCAATAGCGACCGTGATGTCCGGCAGGTCGCAACCCAGCTCCATCTCTATAGAAACACCCGCAATATAGCCCGTATCCTGCGCGAAAAGATCTTGCATCTGGCCGGCCGTGATACGTGACAGGAAATCTGTCGTGGATGCAGCACACTCAAGGGGCCGGCGTGTCAGCCGACCCCTTGAGTAACCCGAGCCGCTAACGCGACGCGGTCATGCGCAACATGCGGCAGAGCTGGACGAGCGCCGGATCATAAGCGCCGACCGAGACATCCACGCACCGCTTCAACAGCTTCTGCCTTTCGCTCGGCGACATGGCGTTGAAGGCAGCCCGCTGAGGACCGGTCAATCCGCCTCCGGCTCCACCACCACCCGTTCCCGGACCTGTACCCGGCCCTGTTCCGGGCGTGCCGCCGCCGACCCCGCCTCCGACATCCACACCGACACCAGTCGTGCCTCCGATACCGAGCCCGACAGTCGCGCCGATACCGCCGGTGCCGCCGATCGATGCGGTCGTTCTGGCATTGATGCCGTTCGACGTGCTGGCGCCGACCCGCGCATTCACCCCGTCGCTGCCTCCCACGGATGCGGCAACCCCGGCATTCAACCCACGTGAACCGTTGACGTTTGCACCGGCATTGACACCACGGCTTCCTCCGACCGAGGCATTGGCGCTCGCCACGCTGGAATTTCGTCCGATGCCCGCACCGGCATTCGCACCATTGCGACCACCGACGGATGCCCCGACACCGACACCGCCGGATCTGCCGCCGACGCTGGCTCCGGCATTCACGCCGTCACGCCCTCCCACCGACGCGCCCACACCGAGCCCGCCACTGCTGCTTCTGCCAACGCTGGCGCTGACGCCCCGATCACCCCCGATGGATAATCCCTGAGCATAGACCGGCGTCAGCCCGGCCGCCGTGATGCATGTGGACATCAATGCCGAAACAAATAGTTTTTTCATGATACTCTCCTCCTTAAGGGTCTGCCTGCAGAACCCACGGATTCGAATTCCAATCGCCGGCATTAGTTTCAGATTATTCTAATATAAGGCCTGCGAATATTAACGGTTTATGACGACGCCGCTTCGCGCCTCGCGTTCTTCCGGGAAGCGGATCGTTGCGGATCATATTTGAAGAACTTGCGCCTTGCATCTTCGTGGCCGCGCATGGTAAGCGCGTTCCACATCTACTGTGCCCCGTTGGCGGAATTGGTAGACGCGCCTGACTCAAAATCAGGTTCCGAGAGGAGTGCTGGTTCGATTCCGGCACGGGGCACCATATTATCCGAAATAGACAGATCAATTGTCAGTTTGCGCGATTAAAGCCGTGCAGATATCTCCCCGCATTTGCCTTAGGATGACCTGCCGTGAGACAATATCCGGCATGCATCTTCAAGCTCCCCGTTGCGATGCACGTAAATCTTCCTAAATGACTGGGCATCGAGGAAAAATGGAGAAGAACTAGATGAGCGCCGAATTCGGCCCCTACGTCCAGATGTGCACCCTTGCTCAGCAAATGGCTGTCCAATATCAGAAAGACACCAACCTCGCCTTGGCGCCCTTTCTGAAACATTTCATGGATGAGGTCGAAGTGAACGTGGCTGCCGATAGTTTCAATCATCTCGGATTCATGCAGAAGATCCGCGAGCCGGTCGAATTGGGAGCGGAAAAGGCGTCCGACGCTCGACGCAAGGAGTTTCTTCAGGCTCTTGCAACTGCTCTGCATGAGCGCATCCAAAGACACTGAGCAAATGCCAGCGACGACTGAACCGTTCGGGCTGTACAATCAGGCTTACGAGATTTGAACTTGCCCCCCACCCTGGCACCTCTCGCCAGCCGTTCATGCGATGGTTGCACCCTTTGTTGCCGATTGCCCGATATCGATGACCTCGACAAGCCGGCAGATCAATGGTGCAGGCACTGCATTGCCGGGCGGGGCTGTTCCATCTATGTGGATCGCCCGAAACTCTGTCGTGATTTCCTTTGCCACTGGATGCTCGACAACGGTCTGGGCGATGAGTGGGATCCGTTGAAATCCCACATGATGGTCTACGGGCAGGGGCAGCAGATCACAATCCTGGCCGATCCTGACCGACCCGACCTATGGCGTCGTGAGCCGTATATGTCACAGCTCAAGAACTGGGCGGCAAGCACGGCGCCGACAGGCGGATATGTGATCGTGTTCTGGCGAGACGAAGTGGTGAAGATCTGAAGACACGTCGTCCGGGCCGCTGACACGATGACGCGCGGCCATAGCGAGCCTTTGCAGTTCTCGCGTCTCCCTTTAGCATTCCGAAAGACGAGAAGGCCGATCACGACAATTTGCCGAAGGCAGAGTGTTACGCTGACATGTCCACCGGTTTACAGACTGGCGGATTGTGCTCTACAGCTTCGGCCCAATTTGGCCCAATCGGCACAATATCGAACGGCAGCGTTCGATGGCGATTATGAAGGAGATGCGCATGGCGCTGGCAGGTTCCACCACAAGGTTCAGCACGGGAGTAGCTTATGCCGGCTTCCTGACCCTTGCCATGGCCGCAACGGTCGGCAGCGCTCTGGGCTTCGAACATATCGGCGGCTACATTCCCTGCGCTCTCTGCCTACTTGAGCGAGACCCTTACTATTTCGGCATTCCGATCGGGATTCTTGCGGTTGGTTCGGCAGCTTTCGGCCTACCCTCCTGGATTACCCGTTCGCTTCTGATCGTCATCGGCATCATGATGCTGGTCGGCGCCGGCATGGGTGTCTACCACTCAGGCGTCGAATGGGGTTTCTGGCCCGGCCCCACCGCCTGCGGCGGCAGCACGGCCGTGACCACCAATGCCGGCAATCTGCTCGGCGACCTGAACACGGTTCACGGCCCGTCCTGCGCCGACGCTGCCCTTCGCGTGCTCGGCCTGTCCTTTGCCGGCTGGAACGTCGTCGCCAGCATTTTCCTCGCAGCCGTTGCCTTCATCGGCGCAAAAAAGGCCGCTTAAGCGGCCTTCGTGCGATCAGATCGACTGGTGTAATCAGGGCTGTAGCTCAGTATCCCAGTAGAGATAGTCCATCCAGCTTTCATGAAGATAGTTCGGCGGAAACAGCCGGCCGTTGTTATGAAGATCCTGCACGCTCGGTGCATAGGGTTTCTGGTGCGGGATCATACCGGCCTGTTTCGGCAATTTGCTGCCCTTGCGCAGATTGCAAGGGGAACAGGCCGCCACGACATTCTCCCAAGTCGTCTCGCCGCCATGGGCACGGGGAATGACGTGATCGAAGGTCAGTTCGTCATCCGCGCCGCAATACTGGCATTCGAACTTGTCGCGCAGGAACACGTTGAACCGCGTAAAGGCCGGGTTACGGGTCGGCTGCACATAGGTCTTGAGGCTGACGACGCTAGGCAGCTTCATCGAGAAGCTGGGCGAGCAGACCGAATGGTCGTATTCGGCGATGATGTTGACACGGTCAAGGAAGACCGCCTTGATCGCGTCCTGCCAGGACCACAACGACAAGGGATAGTAACTCAGCGGCCGGTAGTCAGCGTTCAACACGAGCGCCGGCAAGGCCTGCGGGGAGACTGCAATCGTCAAGTGACGCTCCTACCCGATTCGGCATCTATCTCCTCTATATTAGGTCCGTTGTTACAGGATTGTGAAGCCCTATAAATGCAGCGGGATACTTCCCCGCATTTATACGATGGGCAAAGCCTCGCGACGCATCGTCGCAGCGTAATAGGCCCAGAAAAGTCTGGCCGCGATCGACCGGTAAGGCGCCCATGACCGGGCGATTTCGGCGAGTTCTTTTGCCACCGGCCACTGCTCCATTGCGAAGGCACGAGCCACGGATGTCTGCAGCGCCACGTCGCCGCCGGGAAAGACATCCGCATGGCCGGCGCAGAACATCAGATAGACTTCCGCCGTCCACGGCCCGATGCCGGGGAGAAGCACAAGCTGCCGAAGCGCCGCCTCGCCCTCAATCACGCAGATCGCATCCAGATCGATCGCACCGGTGAGCACAGCTTCGGAAAGTTTCCGCAGGGTCGAGGCTTTGGCACGCGAAAGGCCGAATGTGGCAATAATCTCGGGATCAAGCGCGGCATAGGCTTGCGCCGTGACCGGCCCCACCGCCTCGATCCGCCGCCAGATCGCATCCGCACTTGCCCGCGACACCATCTGCGAGACGATGATCGAGGCGAGACCGGCAAAGCCGGGCGCAGCAAGCCTGAGCGGCAGCGGGCCGGCGATCTCGGCAATCGGGACAAGGCGAGGGTCGAGTTGCAGGAGCTGGTTGAGCCCGGCTTCGATATCGGCGTCGTTGCGGATGATATTGATCTGGTCTTCGCGCATGACGCTTTCATGCTTGTGTCTGGATCCCCGGGTCAAGCCCGAGGATGACGAAGGAAAGGTTTGCATGATAGGTGCCAGGAGACACCTTTCAGCAAGCTCTCAGGGTGCTATGTGGTAAAAACGTCTCCACAGGCTCGTCATCCTCGGGCTTGAACCGAGGATCCAGACGCAAGCAAGCCCGAACGCAAGCAATCAATGCCGAACTCACCGCCAGAAAAACCCGTCTATCGTTTCGCCCCCAGCCCGAATGGCTTTCTCCATCTCGGCCATGCGCTTTCGGCGTTTCTGAACCACGACATGGCGAAGGCGAGTGGTGGGCGGTTTCTGCTGCGCATCGAAGACATAGACCTGACGCGCTGTACAGCCGAATTCGAGGAGATGATCTATCGCGATCTCACCTGGCTCGGTCTCGACTGGGAAATGCCGGTGCGCCGCCAGTCAGAGCATTTCGATGCCTACCGGGACGCGCTCGACAGATTGCGGAGCATGGGCCTCGTCTATCCCACATTCCTCACCCGCGGCGAGGTGAAGGCGCACGTTACGGCATATGAAACAAATGGAAAAAACTGGCCGCGCGATCCCGATGGCTCGCCGCTTTATCCTGATGACGACAGACTGCGCAACGAGGCGGAACGGGCGCATCTTATCGCCAAGGGGATCAAACACGCGTGGCGAATGGATGTGATGAAGGCGATGGCCCTGGTCGGCAAGCAGCTTTCATGGCAGGAAACCGGCACCGGCCACCCCGAGACAATCCCGGCTGATCCGACGATCTGGGGTGATGTGATCCTGTCACGCTCGGATGCGCCGTCGAGCTATCATCTGTCGGTCGTGATCGACGATGCGTTGCAGGGAATTACCCATGTGGTGCGGGGCGAAGATCTCTATACGGCTACCGCCATCCACACGTTGCTGCAGGAACTGCTCGGCTTGCCTGAGCCGGTCTATCATCACCATCAGTTGATTGTCGGAAGAGACGGGCGAAAACTGTCGAAAAGCGAAGGCTCAACCGGAATTGCGGCTCTTCGTGACGAGGGCCTCCTGCCCGGCGACATTCGCCGCATCGTCGGGCTCTGAGCGGCCGGCGCGCTTTGCCTTGCGCTTCTTGTTCACCTGATTGACCACCGAATAGACCTTGTATTTCAGGATAGCCGCATTGAGTTCGGCCCCCAGCATGAAGATCACGCCGACCATATAGAGGAAGACGAGCACGATCATGATCGAGGCAAGGCCCGCATAGGTGGCCGCGTAATTGGCAAAACTCGACAGGTAATAGGCGAAACCGAAACCGAAGATCGTCCAGATGACGATGGTCAGCACCACACCTGGAAGCACATCGATGATCCGCCGGTCGCCAGCCGGCAGCCATTTGTGGGAAAAGAGCAGGCCAAGCATCAGAAGCAGGCCGGTGCCGACGAGGCCCCAATTGGCAAGCGCGTTTAGATCGCTCATCAGCCAGGGGAATTTCGTCTCGGCAAAGCGCTGCGCCACCGGTACCGCCAGAAGCACGATGCTGATCACGGCAAAGATCACCACCGCGACGATGACGTAGCCGAGGCTGGCAAGGCGCGTCACATACCATGCCCGCGTTTCGGTCACCCGATAGGCACGGTTGAGCGAGATGCGCAGGGCCTCCACCCCGTTGGAGGCGAAATAGGCGGCTGCCAGCACCGAGACGGTCAGAAGCCCGCCGCGCGGCATATCGATTACCCGCTGGATTTCCGACGCGATCGGATTAGCGATATCCGCCGGCCAGGCATCAAACATCAGGTGGATCGCCGTTTCTGAAAATCCGCCGGCACCGAGAAAACCGGCAAGCGCGGTACCGAAGATCAGGAACGGGAACAGCGCCAGCAGGCCGGAAAGCGCCACATGGCTCGCCATGGCCCAGCCGTCATCCTCAGTGAAATGCCAATAGGCATCCCATAAAACCTTGAAGGCCAATCGGTGCCATCGCGGCCGGCGCGTTTCTTCCTGCAAGGTCTACTCCGTTGTGACTTCTCGCGAAATATGGGAGGAACACTCCCGCTTGTACAGGTGAGTATCGAGGATAAGCCCCCAAATGACTGCAGGAAGAACGATCATCGTCACCGGCTGTTCCTCCGGCATCGGCGCTTATGCGGCACGGGCATTGAAGGCGGATGGCTGGCGCGTTTTCGCAACGGCGCGAAAGACGGAGGATCTGGCCGCACTCGAAGCCGACGGCATCGAGGCTCTTATCCTCGACTATACCAAGCAAGATACGATCGACGAGTTGGTGAAAACCGTGACGACCCGCACCGGCGGAAAGATCGACGCGTTGTTCAACAACGGCGCCTATGGCCAGCCGGGAGCGGTGGAGGACCTGACGACGGACGTGTTGCGCGTGCAGTTCGAGACCAATCTTTTCGGCTGGCATGAATTGACCCGGCAGGTCATTCCCTTCATGCGCACCCAAGGCCGAGGCCGCATCGTCAACTGCTCCTCGATCCTCGGGCTGCTGCCCTATCGTTATCGCGGTGCCTATACGGCCTCCAAATATGCGCTCGAAGGACTGACGCTGACTTTGCGCATGGAACTGGCCGGCAGCGGCATAGAGGTGAGCCTGATCGAACCCGGCCCGATCGCCACCCGTTTCACCGCCAATGCACTCGCCAAGATCAGCGAGAATATAGACCTCACCGGCTCCGTACATGCCGCCGATTATGCGCGACAGCTGCAACGCCTTGATGGCAGCGGCCCCGTCAACCGCCACAAGCTTGGGCCGGAAGCCGTTTACAAGGTGCTCGATCATGCATTGAACGCGCCTCGTCCAAAGCCGCATTATCTGGTAACCAGACCTGCAAAGCAGGGTGCGTTGCTGAAGAAATTGCTCCCGGCTCGGCTTTTCTACACGCTGATGCGCCGTATCGACTGACAACTGACGGGAGGCAGGACATGTCGAGTTTCACCACCTTTCTGACCCTGATCGTGATGGGCCTCGTCGTGCTCGTCCTGATCCGCGGGCTGATCAACATGCTGAAGGGTACAGACGCCAACCGCTCGAACAAGCTGATGCAGTTGCGCGTCATCCTGCAGGCGGTGGCGATTGTGCTGATCATGCTGACGCTGTGGATCACCGGCGGGGGAAGGCCAAGCTAAGGAAAAGAAAACATGGTCAAGCTGAACAAGATCTATACCCGCACCGGCGACAAAGGCACGACCGGGCTTGTCTCCGGTCCGCGCCGCGAAAAATTCGACCTGAGGGTGGAAGCTTACGGCACGGTTGACGAAACCAATTCGGCGGTCGGCCTCGCCCGGCTTCATACCATCGGCCTCGACGAACTGGACGTCATGCTTGTCCGCATTCAGAACGATCTCTTCGATCTCGGCTCGGACCTTGCGACACCCGACACCGGCGAGGAGTTGAGCTATGAGCCACTGCGCATCATCGAAGCGCAGGCGGAGCGGCTGGAGCGGGAGATCGACGCCCTGAACGGCGAGCTCGATCCCCTGAAATCCTTCGTGCTGCCTGGCGGCACGGCAGCGGCCGCACACCTGCATATGGCACGCACGATCGCAAGGCGCGCCGAACGGCTGATGGTCGAGCTGTCGCGGCAGGAAAAGGTCGGCGCCGCGGCGCTTAAATACATCAACCGCCTCTCCGATTTCCTCTTCGTCGCCGCCCGCTTCGCCAATGATCGCGGACAGGCTGACATTTTGTGGGTACCCGGCAAACACCGCTAAACGCCGCTCCAGGAGGTCGCGTATGTTCGTCCCGCTGCATGACACGAACGAACTGAAATATATCCGCGTCCAATGGGTCACGATCAGCCTGATCGTGTTGAATGTGCTGGCATGGCTGTTCACCACACTCGCTCCGGTGGAACAGGCGGAGCGTGCGTCACTGGGCTTGGGCTTCATCCCTGCCCTGATCTTCGACCACGCGGTTCTCGATCCATCACTGGTCCTGGTGCCGGAAGATATGACCTTCCTGACCTACGCCTTCCTGCATATCGATTTCTGGCATCTCGCCCCCAACATGCTTTTCCTTTGGGTCTTTGGCGATAATGTCGAGGATGCGCTGGGCCATTTCCGCTTCCTGATCTTCTATCTTCTCTGCGCCGCAGCGGGAGCCGCACTCCATGGTTTCGTTACCCCTCAATCGGAAGGCCTGCTGATCGGTGCCTCGGGTGCGATTTCCGGCGTGGTTGCCGCCTATTTTCTGCTGCATCCGCGGGTACGGGTTTGGGTCCTGGTGCTCTTTCGTATTCCCCTGCCGCTTCCCGCCTTCATTCCGCTGGCGCTCTGGATTGCCCAGCAATTCGTCATGCTGGCGCTGAACATGGATGACGCCGTCTCTTGGGGAGCGCATGTGGGTGGCATCATCGCTGGCGCTCTTCTGGTTCTCGTCATGCGTCGTCCCGGGGTTCCGCTCTTCGACCGACGGATCGTCACCCCGCGCGCCGTACATCACAAACAGAGCGTTCCGCAGGTACCAGCACGCGTCGAATAGGGATATGAGAAATGCGCAAGTGTCGGCATGGAAACGGCGTTGTAATCGGGTGAAAAATGCGTATCCATGTCGCCCACTGACACACGAGGAGATGGCAAATGTCGCATTTTGCCGTCGGAGATAGTCAAGGAAGGACCCCATGAAGATCCTGGTGCCTGTTAAGCGAGTCGTCGATTACAACGTGAAAATCCGCGTCAAACCGGATGGCACGGGCGTTGAACTCGCCAATGTGAAAATGTCGATGAACCCGTTCGACGAAATCTCCGTCGAAGAGGCTCTGCGACTGAAGGAAGCAGGCAAGGCGGAAGAAGTAGTGGTCGTGTCGATCGGCCCGGCAAAGGCTGAAGAAACGCTGCGCACCGCGCTCGCCATGGGTGCTGATCGCGCCATCCTGATCGAGACCGACGAAGCCGTCGAACCGCTCGCCGTCGCCAAGCTGCTGAAGGGCGTCGTCGAGGTCGAACAGCCGGGCCTGATCATCGTCGGCAAGCAGGCGATCGATGACGACAGCAATCAGACCGGCCAGATGCTGGCAGCGCTTCTCGGCTCCGCCCAGGCAACCTTTGCCTCCAAGATCGAGATCGCCGGCGACAAGGCGACCGTGACCCGCGAAGTCGATGGCGGCTCGCAGACGATCGAAGTCAAGCTTCCAGCCGTAGTCACCACCGACCTGCGCCTCAACGAGCCACGCTACGCTTCGCTGCCCAACATCATGAAGGCAAAGAAGAAGCCGCTCGACAAGAAGACGCCTGCCGATTTCGGCGTCGATACCGCGCCGCGCCTCAAGGTGCTGAAGACCGAAGAGCCGGGCGGCCGCAAGGCTGGCGTCAAGGTCGGGTCGGTTGAAGAGCTGGTTTCCAGCCTCAAGACCGCCGGCGTGATCTGAGAACGGAAGACAGGAGACAACAATCATGACCATTCTTCTTCTGGCAGAAAACGACGCGTCTGGCCTTTCGGAACAGACCGCCAAGGCGCTCACCGCTGCATCGAAAATTGGTGGCGACGTGCATGTTCTGGTCGCCGGCGCGGGTGCAAAGGCCGCTGCAGATGCAGCCGCCAAGCTTTCCGGCGTCTCCAAGGTTCTCGTGGCCGAGGATGCGAGCCTCACCAACAATCTCGCAGAACCGCTGGCCGACCTGATCGTCTCGCTTAGCACTTCGTATGACGTGATCGTCGGACCGGCCACGACGTCCGCCAAGAACGTCCTGCCGCGCGTTGCAGCCCTGCTCGACGTGATGCAGATCTCGGAAATCGTCGAGGTCGTCTCGGCTGACACGTTCAAGCGCCCGATCTATGCTGGCAACGCCATCCAGACCGTCCAGTCCACCGATGCCAAGAAGGTCATCACCGTGCGCACGGCATCTTTTGCCGCAGCAGGCGAAGGCGGTTCGGCAGCGGTTGAAACCGTTTCGGCTGCCGGAAATCCGGGTGTATCGAGCTTCGTCTCCGACGCACTCGCCTCGTCCGAACGCCCTGAACTGACCTCGGCCAAGGTGATCATCTCGGGCGGTCGCGCGCTTGGATCTTCGGAAAAGTTCCAGGAGGTCATCCTTCCGGTAGCCGATAAGCTGGGTGCCGCCGTTGGCGCATCACGCGCCGCGGTCGATGCCGGTTACGCCCCGAACGACTGGCAGGTCGGCCAGACCGGCAAGGTAGTCGCTCCCGATCTCTATATCGCGGTCGGCATTTCCGGTGCGATCCAGCACCTCGCCGGCATGAAGGATTCGAAGGTCATCGTCGCCATCAACAAGGACGAGGAAGCCCCGATCTTCCAGGTCGCAGACTACGGCCTCGTCGGCGATCTGTTCGACATCCTGCCGAAGCTCGAAAAGGCGCTCTGACAGACGAGCCGCCTTCGCGGCAGCGAAAAAAGCTGGCAAAATGATGGCCAGGCGAATAGAAAAATGCCGGACCGCTACACGTGGCCCGGCATTTTTTAAATAAGAATTTTCAAATAAAAAGCGTGCACCACAAGTGCGCCCAAGCCCAAGGGATGGAGTAAGCGTTATGGCCTTCCAGAATATCGGCATCATCGGCGCAGGTCAGATGGGCTGCGGCATCGCGCATGTTTCCTCCCTCGCAGGCTATAGGG
Source organism: Hyphomicrobiales bacterium (assembly GCA_900472575.1). Classification (GTDB taxonomy): domain Bacteria; phylum Pseudomonadota; class Alphaproteobacteria; order Rhizobiales; family Rhizobiaceae; genus Neorhizobium; species Neorhizobium cellulosilyticum. Next base: position 98,482 of record UCIV01000042.1, on the reverse strand, counting down.
TGCAGATCTACGATCTGGACCCGGACCGGATCCAGGCAGCACTTGCAACGATCAACGGCACGCTCGCCCGCCTCGTCGCCGGCGAGAAGATCACCGATGAGGAACGCAACGCGGCGCTCTCCAAAATCTCCGGCTCCGCCGACGTAAATGATCTGGCGCCGATGGACATCGTCATCGAGGCGGCAACCGAAGACGAAAGCGTCAAGCGCAAGATCTACGCGCATGTATGCCCGGTCCTGAAGCCCGAGGCGCTGCTCGCCACCAATACCTCGTCGCTCTCGATCACCCGACTTGCTTCCGCGACCGACCGTCCCGAGCGGTTCATGGGCATTCATTTCATGAACCCGGTGCCGGTGATGAAGCTTGTCGAACTGGTGCGCGGCATCGCCACCGACGAGCCGACCTTCAGGGCGGCCAAGGAATATGTCGCTTCGCTCGACAAGACCGTTACCGTCTCCGAGGATTTCCCGGCCTTCATCGTCAATCGTATCCTGCTGCCGATGATCAACGAGGCGATCTACACCCTTTACGAAGGCGTGGGTTCGGTGGACGCGATCGACACCGCCATGAAACTCGGCGCCAACCATCCGATGGGCCCGCTTCAGCTCGCCGATTTCATCGGTCTCGATACCTGCCTGTCGATCATGCAGGTTCTTTATGATGGCCTGGCTGACAGCAAATACCGCCCCTGCCCGCTTCTGGTGAAATATGTCGAAGCCGGCTGGCTCGGCCGCAAATCCGGCCGTGGATTTTATGACTACCGCGGCGAGGTTCCGGTTCCGACGCGGTAAAGCCGTCCACAGACAACAATGTGGCGAGGGTTAGCTCCCCTTCGCCGCCGTGATCAGCGCCTTGGCATCCTCGCTGTCCCAGGCCGCGGGGCCGTTCATGGCGCCGATCAGGCAGCCTTTTTTATCGAGGATAAGGGTTGCCGGAAGGCCGAAGGCGAGGCCTTCCTTTTTCACGGAATTGAACACGCCCATGGAGCTGTCGCTGTAGAAGGCGAGCTTGTCGATCTTGTAATCCTGATAGAAATTCTTCGGTTTCTGGTCGCTGCCGGTATCGATATTAACGGCCACAACCTCGAAATCACTCCCGCCCATCGTGCTCTGCAAGGCGTTGAGCGCCGGCATCTCTTCCCGGCAGGGCACGCACCATGTCGCCCAGAGGTTGAGCAGCACCGTCTTGCCGGCGAGATCGGCTACCGTCATCTCCTTGCCTTCCGGCCCCTTGAACGCCAGTTGCAACGGCCGCGGCGGTTGCGCCGCCGCCATGGCTGCCACTTCGCCCTTGGAGAAAGCGGAAACCGACTTCGCTAGTTCGGCAGAACCTTCGCACTGGCCGGCAGAAGCCGTCGTCAGGCCGTCCATGCCATTGCCAGACCCCATGCTCCTCACGTATACCGCCACGGCGCCGGCGGTAATCCCGAGAACGGCGGCAATCATGATCAATCGGGCGGATGGGAGACCAAGCGGTCTTTTGGATGCCATTTCTTAACTCCAGGACTTGAGCTGCCATGGCCGATACGAAGGACGCGACCTCTTCCAATCAGATGTGGGGCGGACGCTTCGCTTCCGGGCCGGACGCGATCATGGAGGAGATAAATGCCTCGATCGGTTTCGACAAGAAGCTCTACGCCCAGGACATCCGAGGCTCGATCGCCCATGCAACCATGCTGGCCGAAAAAGGCATTATTTCGCGCGAAGATAAAGAGAAGATCGTCGAAGGACTGAACACGATCCTGTCAGAGATCGAGAGCGGAAAGTTCGAGTTCTCGCGCAAGCTCGAAGACATTCACATGAACATCGAGGCACGGCTGGCGACGCTGATCGGCCCCGCTGCCGGCCGCCTGCACACCGCCCGCTCGCGCAACGACCAGGTGGCGCTCGATTTCCGCCTCTGGGTGAAGGAAGAGTTGAGCAAGACCGAGAAGATGCTGACCGATCTCATCGCAGCCTTCCTCGACCGCGCCGAAGAACATGCCGATACGGTCATGCCCGGCTTCACTCACCTGCAGACCGCCCAGCCGGTCACCTTCGGCCATCACTGCATGGCCTATGTCGAAATGTTCGGCCGTGACCGCGCCCGCGTACGCCACGCGATCGACCATCTGGACGAAAGCCCGATCGGCGCAGCAGCGCTTGCCGGCACCGGCTTCCCGATCGACCGCCACATGACGGCCAAGGCGCTCGGTTTCCGCGAGCCGACCCGCAATTCGATCGATACCGTGTCCGACCGCGATTTCGCGCTGGAATTCCTCTCGGTCGCCTCGATCTGCGCCGTGCACCTGTCGCGCCTCGCCGAAGAAATCGTCATCTGGTCGACGCCGCAATTCGGCTTCGTGCGCCTGTCGGATGCTTTCTCGACCGGTTCGTCGATCATGCCGCAGAAGAAGAACCCCGACGCTGCCGAACTGGTGCGCGCCAAGACCGGCCGTATCAACGGCTCGCTAGTGGCGCTGCTCACCATCATGAAGGGCCTGCCGCTCGCCTATTCCAAGGATATGCAGGAAGACAAGGAGCAGGTTTTCGACGCTGCCGAAAACCTGGAACTGGCGATTGCCGCCATGACCGGCATGATGCGCGACATGACGATCCGCGCTGACCGCATGCGCGCCGCCGCAGGCTCGGGTTATTCGACCGCCACCGATCTGGCCGACTGGCTGGTGCGCGAGGCGGGCCTTCCCTTCCGTGACGCCCACCATGCCACCGGCCATGCCGTGGCACTGGCAGAAAAGAAAGGCTGCGAACTGGCTGAACTCTCGCTTGAAGAGCTGCAGGCGATCAACCCGGCAATCACCGAAAAGGTCTTCGACGTCCTGACGGTCGATGCCTCCGTCGCCAGCCGCCAGAGTTTTGGCGGTACCGCGCCATCCGAGGTGCGGAAACAGATCGCTTACTGGCGCGGGCGCAATTGAACCCATATCAATTGATCGCCGATTGATACGGAAATGAACTGCACAAAAGGCTGGAACTTCGTTATGAAAGTTCCGCCTGTCCGTGCCGGAGAAAGAAGAGAATGTCCAAGTCGCTGATGAATACCGCCCGCGTCGCCCTGGTGCTTGGCCTTGCCGGCATCATTACCGTTGGCTGCGGCCGCAAAGGCGAGCTGGACCGTCCCAGCACGCCCGTGGAACAGCAGAACGTTCGCAAATCGGACGCGGCAAAAAAAGACCCGGTCGCTGAGCGTCCCTTCATCCTCGACAAGCTTCTGTAATTTCCGAGACCTGACGTGAACCATTTCCAGTATATCGACGGCGTTCTGCACGCCGAAAACGTCGACATTCGCGACATCGCCAAGGTTGTCGGAACACCGTTCTACGTCTATTCGACGGCAACACTCGAGCGGCATTACAAGGTCTTCGCCGCGGCATTTTCCGATGTCGACACCATGGTCTGTTACGCCATGAAGGCGAATTCCAACCAGGCCGTGCTGAAGACGCTTGGCCGTCTCGGCGCGGGCGTCGATGTCGTCTCGGGCGGCGAGCTGCGCCGCGCGCTGGCCGCCGGCATTCCGGCCAACCGCATCATGTTCTCCGGCGTCGGCAAGACGGTCGGCGAGATGGATCTGGCGCTGGAAGCCGGCATCTACTGCTTCAACGTCGAATCCGAACCGGAACTGGAAGTGCTGAACCTTCGCGCCATCAAGGCCGGCAAGAAGGCGCATGTCTCTTTCCGCATCAATCCGGATGTGGATGCGGGAACGCATGCCAAGATCTCGACCGGCAAGAAGGAAAACAAGTTCGGTATCGCCTATGAACGCGCCCGCGCGGTCTATGCCCATGCAGCAACGCTTACCGGCATCGAAGTTACCGGCATCGACATGCATATCGGTAGCCAGATCACCGAGCTTGCACCCTTCGAGCACGCCTTCCGCCTGCTGCGCGAACTGGTCGATACGTTGCGCGGCGACGGCCACCGGATCGACCATGTCGATATCGGCGGCGGTCTGGGCATTCCTTACAAGGACGACAACACGCCTCCCCCACTGCCGGATGCCTATGCAGATACGGTCAAGCGCCAGCTGCGCTCCCTCAACTGCAAGATCGTTACCGAACCGGGCCGCCTGATCGTCGGCAATGCCGGTATTCTGGTGACCGAGGTCATCTATGTGAAGGACGGCGGCGAAAAGACTTTCGTCATCGTCGACGGCGCGATGAACGACCTGATCCGTCCGACGCTCTATGAAGCCTATCACATGATCCGCCCGGTCGTCGTACCCGCCACCGATGCACCGCGCATCCGTGGCGATATCGTTGGCCCGGTCTGCGAGACCGGCGACTATCTGGCGCTCGATCGCGAGATGGCCGAACCCAAGCCGGGCGACCTGATCGCGGTTGCATCTGCCGGTGCTTATGGCGCTGTGCAGGCCGGAACCTACAATTCCCGCCTTCTCGTGCCGGAAGTTCTGGTCAAGGGCTCGGAGTTCCACGTCATCCGCCCGCGCGGCACCTATGACGAGCTTATCGGGCTCGATTCCGTCCCGGCATGGCTCAGCTGAGGGCGGATAAACGCCCGGACGCGCATTTGACGTGACATTCACAATTGCGGGAAATTGCCTAAAATATGGGGGCCGGCCCAAGCCTGCCCTCGTCTTCGCCACAAAGACTGTTATCTTAGAGGCTTGTTTGCGCCGCCACGATCGGAGACGGACCGCATGAGCTTTACCCGCAAAGGTGCTTTCGAGACCCATCCCGCGCTTGCCCGCAGGGTGGCCCTGAAGCGTTCCTTCGCGCGTATCGTCCTGTTTTTCGAGCGTCTTTTGCCGCGCGCGCTTGCCCCGGCCGGCATCGTTGCCCTGTTTTTCTCCGCCTCCTGGTTCGGCATTTTCCGCCTGTCGCCGGACTGGCTGCGCTGGGTCCTGCTCACCGCATTTCTTTTCGCACTGATCGCAACCCTACTGCCCTTGGCTCGAATTCGCTGGCCGAGCGCCAATGAAGCGGACCGCCTGCTGGAGGATCGCAACAATCTTCCGCACCAACCGGTCGGCGTGCAGGAAGACGAGCCAGCCTTCGAGACACCCCTCTCCCGCGCTCTATGGAAGGAACACCAGATCCGCATGGCAAAGCGGATCGCAGCGCTCGATGCAGGCCTGCCGCAGCCGGATATCGCCAAGCACGACCGTTTCGGCCTGCGCGCCATCCCGGCGCTCGTCTTTACCGTTGCGCTTGCCTTCTCCTATTCCAACCGCGGTGGCAGCCTGGGTGATGCCTTTATCCCCGCACCGCCGGCACCGAGCATCAATCCCGATCTGCGCATAGACGCATGGCTGACCCCGCCTTCCTATACCGGGCGCGCACCGGTGTTCCTGACCGGCCAGCAGGCGCAGAACAATAACGGCAACGTGTCGATACCGCAGAACTCCGCCCTGACGGTCCGCGTGACCGGCGGCGAGGGCGAAGAGGCGGTGGTCTTCACCACGACCGCCAACAAGCAGGATGTGACGCTCCAGACGGAAGAGACGAAGGCCGCGGCGAAAAAGGCTGCCGAGCAGGCGCAGAACGGCGCCCAGGCGCCGGCCGCCCAGACCCCGCCTCAGCCGCCCGCAGCCCCGGCAAACGGCACCCAGCCGCTCGCGCCGCGCACCTATGCCATGGCAATTAATGAAAGCGGCAATCTTACCGTCAACGGCCAGAACTGGACATTCAATGTCATCCCCGACCGCCCGCCGGAAATCGCTTTCGAAGGCCAGCCGAAACGCTCGGTCAATGGCGCACTGGAAATCGGCTTCAAGGCCAAGGACGATTACGGCATTCGCGAAGCCCATGCGCTGATCGAGCCTGCAGGTCCGCAGGATCCGGCAACCACGCCTCTCTATCCGTTGCCGGAATACCGGCTCGATTTACCCCGCCAAACAAAAGGCCAGGAGATCAAGGGCCTCACCAGCCGCAGCCTCATCGAACATCCGCTGGCCGGAAAGCGCGTTCGCGTGACGCTGGTCGCAACCGACGGCGCCGGCCAGACGGGGCGCAGCCCGGTGCATGAAATGATCCTTCCCGGCCGCGGTTTCTCCGAGCCGCTCGCCGCAGCCGTTGCCGAGCAACGGCAGGTCTTTGCGCTCGACACGCGCCAGATGCCGAAGGCAATCGCGCTCAACGAAGCGCTGACGATCCGCCCCGATGAGACCATTCCGAACCTCGGCCATTTCCTGCTGATAGAATCCGCCCGCGGCCGCATGAAGCTTGCCCGGGGCGAGGAGCAGTTGAAGGAAACGGCTGATTATTTGTGGGAGATCGCGCTCGGCATCGAAGACGGCGACCTGTCGCTTGCAGAACGCCGCCTGCGCGATGCGCAGCGCAATCTCTCCGAAGCCCTGCAGAACGGCGCGAACGATCAGGAGATCGCCCGCCTGATGCAGGAAATGCGCGAGGCGATGCAGCAATATATGAACGAACTGGCGCAACGCATGCAGAACGCCCCGCGGGCGCAGCAGAACATGCAGGCGCAGAACGTCATCCGCCAGCGCGACCTGCAGAACATGATGGACCAGATCGAAAATCTGGCCCGTTCCGGCAATCGCGATGCCGCCCAGCAGATGCTGAACGAGTTGCAGCGCATGATGAACAACCTGCAGGCCGGACGCCCGCAGCGCGGCCAGCAGGGCCAGCAGCAGCAGAACAGCCAGATGCGCCAGCAGATCGACAAGCTCGGCGAGATCATGCAGGAACAGCAACGGCTGATGGACCAGACCTTCAAGCTGGATCAGGCGCTGCGCGACCGCATGCAGCGCGGCGACCCCGACGATCAGGGTGAAGGCGAACAGCAGCAGTCGCAGCAGGGCCAACAGCAACAGGGGCAGCAGGGTCAACAAGGCCAAGGGCAGCAGGGGCAAGGCCAGCAAGGTCAGCAGAACACCGACCAGATGACTGCCGAACAGTTGCGCGAGGCGCTGAAGAACCTGCGCGCCCAGCAGGAGGGCCTCGGCAAGAAACTTGGCGAATTGCAGCAGGGGCTTAAGGGTCTAGGCATGCAGCCCGGCGAAGGCTTCGGCCAGGCTGAGCGTGAAATGGGCAATGCAGGCAAGGCTCTGGGTCAGGGTCAGGGCGAACAGGCTGTGCAGGGACAGGGCAATGCGCTCAATGCCCTACGCCAGGGGGCCCAAAACATGATGCAGCAGATGATGCAGGCCATGCAGGGCCAGCAAGGGCAGCAGGGCGAGCAGAATGGCGAGGGCGAAGGCATGGCCAACCAGGGCGGCCAGAACGGCCGCGATCCCCTCGGCCGCCCACGCGCCACTTCAGGCCCGGATTTCGGCGATCAGGTGAAGGTCCCCGACGAGATCGACGTGCAGCGAGCGCGAGAAATTCTCGACGCCATTCGTGAGAAGCTCGGCGGCGCGTTGTCGGGCGATGCGGAGCGGCAATATCTGGAGCGTTTGCTGGAGATCAGGTGAGGGTAAAAAAGCAAAGGCGGCGCAAGCATTGCCCCTCATCCGCCTGCCGGCTCCTTCTCCCTGTCTTGGCGGGGAGAAGCAGTAGCGACCTCTCCATCGTCAAACGGCACGTCACTCTCCCCGCTTGCGAGGGGGCGAAGGACGGGTGAGACCCGTGGCTGGCGCTGGTATGGGCTAGGGTCAGTGGCAGCTTCTCTCAGATAGATTTCAGGCAGCCTGCGATGACACACCCGCAAGCGCTCTTGCCACCGCTTTGCGGATATCTGGCAGCGCAAACGGCTTCGGCACGACGTCAACGATCTTGCTGGCGAGGTCGTCGGCGCGTTCCCGCTGCTCGGCATAACCGGTCATCAGCAGGATTTTCATCTCCGGAAAGCGGGCGGAAGCCTGGTGGGCGAGTTCGATCCCGTCCATGACCGGCATGCGGATATCGGAAAGAAGCAGGTCGTATGAGCCCTCGTCGAGCTTCTCGAGCCCTTCGGCCCCATCACCGGCTTCAAAGGTCTCGTGACCGTCAAGCCGCAGCGCGCGTGCGACGAAGCGGCGGAGAGATTCCTCGTCTTCGGTAATAAGGATTCTGGCCATAGCGATCATCGCTCCCTGTGTTTCAATTCGGGAGCAAATGACCAGACTTTCCTTTTCGAGGAGTAAACGGAGCCCCTGCGGAGGCTCCGGATGGTTAACGCCTTGCGACCGCCGGGATGCGATTTCTTACCTCCCGACGCTCGTCCAGTATCAGGCGTCGCCGGTAACGACGCCGACGAACGGCAGTTCGCGGAAGGCATAGGCTGCATCCATGCCGTAGCCGACAACGAAATAGTCGGGGCATTCGAAACCGACATAATCGGCTTCCAGCTCTTCCTTGCGCTTGACGCTCTTGTCCAAAAGTACGGCGATCGTCACGTTGCGCGCGCCGCGCTCATAGAGCAGTTCCTTGGCGAATTTCAGCGTGCGACCGGATTCGAGAATATCGTCGATCAGAAGCACATCGCGGCCATGCACGTCGCTGTCGATATCCTTGACGATGCGGACACCCTGCGACACCGTGCCCGTGCCGTAGCTCGACAATGTGATGAATTCAACTTCCGGGGCAAGGCCCGTCTCATGCAGCGAGCGCAGAAGATCGGCTGCGAAAATGAACGATCCCTTGAGGATGGCGATAACCAGCAGGTCCTTGGTCGGACCCTTGGCGATCTCGGCCGCGATGGCATGATTGCGCTCAGCAATCTGCTCGGCGGTGAATAGCGGTTCGATCTGCTTGCCGCGCACGACTGGCATGAGGCTCTCCTGCGTGTCTCTCAAAGACGCCGCGATAGCACAATCGGCCCTGCTAAAGAAAGCTTTCAGGCTCCGCGCCCGGCCAATGAGAGCCTCAGATCGGGAAGTTTTCCACCGGGATGGGGTACGCGCAGGGAAAAACCATAGCTTTCGCGGCCACCGATCTGCGAGGCAGAGGTCGAGATCAGCGTGCTTGCAACCACCGTTTCGCCCGAGAGAAGATCGGCACGGATCGACGGCATGTCGAGGCGTCCTTCAGTGCGGTTCTCGACGATCCCGTTGATCAGGAGCACACGCATGCCATTGGCATCCTGCGGCGTCATCGTCACATGGGTGATATCGAGCGCCGGTCCCGGCTCGGCCGATGGGCCCGAAAGCAGCGAGAAACCACCGAAGATCGTAAACACCGTCACCACGACGCTTGCGACCACGGCAACGAAGGCATCCGGCGACAGACGCAGCAGTTTTCCTTCGATCGCGCCGATCATGCCGCCGGCAATGGTTTGGCGAGGCATGGCTTCGGCTTTGCGCGGTCGGCGATCGTTCGAAGAGGTAGCAGCGTGGCGGCGAGCACGATCGTTGACCGGCACGAAATGCGCGTCCTCGACCTCGTACGTCTTTACGAATGGCTTGGGAAACCGGATGACCTTCCCTTTGCCGTCCTTCTCGTCCCCCTCGGGCGGAAGAATATCGATCGGCATCTTGGCACGGGCTTGGCGACGGTCCTGGAAGGTGCTCATGGTGCCCTCTCCGCCTACCTCCTCTTTACCCCCTGATCAGTCTCGATCAGGCTTCAGAGGTCGGGCATTGAAACAAACTCTCCCCAGTCGTAAACTGATATGGTTAACGTTTTCCAAATTTGGCCTGAAAATCGCCCTTTTGACTGCTTGATTTACCCTTCGTTTACCCGCGGCGTTAAGAGATAGCCGCTGAAGCTTCACACAGCCAAGACAAGGTCGCCGGTGATCCATTTCGAAAATGTCGGTCTGCGTTATGGCATGGGCCCGGAAATCCTTCGGGACATGACGTTCGACATTCCCAAACGATCCTTCCAGTTCCTGACCGGCCCCTCGGGCGCGGGCAAGACGACGTTGCTTCGTCTCCTGTTCATGTCGCTCAATCCGACCCGCGGCATCATCCGCATGTTTGGGCGCGATCTGTCGCAGATCCCGCGCGACGAGTTTCCCATGCTACGCCGCCGTGTTGGCATCGTCTTTCAGGACTTTCGTCTTCTCGATCACCTGACGACCTACGAGAACGTCGCTCTGCCCTTGCGGGTCAGGGGCAAGGACGAAGCCTCCTATCGCAATGACGTGATCGACCTTTTGAAATGGGTGGGCCTCGGCGAACGGATCAACGTCCTTCCGGCAATCCTGTCGGGCGGTGAAAAGCAGCGTGCTGCAATCGCCCGCGCCCTGATGGACCGCCCTGAGATATTGCTTGCCGACGAACCGACGGGCAATGTCGACCCGCCGATGGCGCGCCGCCTGCTCAGCCTGTTTCTGGAATTGAACCGACTGGGCACCGCCGTCGTTATCGCAACGCACGACCTGGCATTGATGGATCAGGTCGACGCGCGACGTATGATCCTGACAGATGGACGGCTCGACATCTATGAGTGACGCAGGCCGAATGGGAAGGTCGCAATTTCCTGAAGAGGAAACCAGCAAGAGCGGACGCCAGGACACCGCACGGCGCCGCACGGAAATGCACGTCCGCTCGACAGCCGCAATCCTGCCGCCCGCCAACATCCAGGGCAATGCGCTGATGGTCGTCATCGCCATCATGGCCTTTCTTGCCTGTCTCACGCTCGGCGCCGTCAGCATGGTGCGCGCCACGGCAGCCGGCTGGCAAAGCCAGATCTCCCGCGAGATCACCATCCAGATCAAGCCGGCTGAAGGGCTGGACATGGATGCTGCGCTGAAAAAGGCGCGGGATCTGGCGCTGACATTCGTCGGGACCAAGTCCGGCACGATCATGGATGACGCCGCAACCGCGAGACTTCTCGAACCCTGGCTTGGCTCCGACCTGCAGCTGGACGATCTGCCTGTACCCCGCCTCGTCATCATCACCATCGACGAGAGCAATCCGCCGGATTTCGAGGGGATGCGTGCATTATTGAAGACGGAAGTGCCGCAGGCGTTTCTCGACGATCACCGCACTTGGGTCGACCGGCTCGTTTCCATGGCCCGCACCACCGTCTGGATCGGCACGGGCGTTCTGATCCTGGTTTTCACCGCGATGATCCTGACGGTGATCTTCGCCACCCGCGGCGCGCTTTCCGGCAACCGCCATATCGTCGAAGTGCTGCATTTCGTCGGCGCCGAACGCACCTTCGTTGCGAACGAATTTCAGAAACACTTCCTCAAGATCAGTCTGAAGGGCTCCGCGGTCGGCGGCGTGGTGGCAGCGCTCCTCTTCGCCACGGCCAGCCTCTGGCAGTCAAATTCCCGTGCGACACCGGAAAGTGAGCAGGCAATGGCGCTGTTCGGATCTTTCACGATCGGCTGGAACGGCTATCTCGGCATCTTTGCCACAATGCTGATCATCGCGCTTCTGACCACGTTGACGGCGCGTTTCACCGTGATGCGGACGATCGACGAAATCGACCTCGTAAGATCCGATCCATCTCGCTCAGATGGACTGCCACCATCATGACATTCAATCATATTACCTGGTAACGTTTCGAGGACTATTCACCGCCTCAATCTGCGACTAATGACAGGTCATGAAATTCGGCTGGAGCAATCGCTGGACGCCCGAAAGCCGCCCTCCGGGCAGGCCGGAAATCGGGCTATTGTCGCGCCAGAGCGCCTTGCGGCGGTTCGCAAGGCGACTGATCATGCTGGTCTTTATCTGTGCGGCTATCCTCGGCGGCGGTTTTTTATGGTTCGCTGATTCGGTCACGTCGCTGCGCGCGCCCGACGGTGTAAAAGCAGACGCCATTGTGGTTCTTACCGGCGGTTATCTTCGCATCGAGCAGGCAGTCGGCCTGTTGCGAGACGGCGCGGGTAAGCGTCTGCTTATCTCCGGCGCTCATCCCTCCACCACGCCGACCCAGATCCGCAAGGCGACCCAGGCATCTGCTGACCTGTTCAAATGCTGTGTCGATATCGGTTACGATGCGATCGACACGATCGGCAATGCCAACGAGATCACTCGCTGGATCCATGACCATGGTTACAAATCCGTTCTGGTCGTGACCAACAACTATCACATGCTGCGCAGCCTGCATGAATTGCGACGCGCCGATCCCGCAACCGAATTCATTGCTTATCCGGTGGTCAATGCCGATCTTGCCCGTCGCGCCTGGTTCGCGGAGCCCGACACGCTGCGCACGATGCTGTCGGAATACGGAAAGGTCGTGCTCGCCTCACTTCGGGACTGGCTTGGCATGGCGCGCTGGACCGGGCTTCGGACAGAAGAAGATCCTGACAAAACCAAGAACCCTTCTCCCTGATCTCGCACCGAGAACTCTTTTTTCCGTGCCCGATCTCGTGTAGGCAACGCGCAATCCTCAAAGGAACCCATCATGCTGTTGCTGCGCTCGATCCTGTTCAATACCGCGTTCTATACCAACACCATCCTGCGCATGATCCTGCTCTCGCCGGTCTATTTTCTCTCCCCGCGCAAGGCAGCCTTTCGGGTTCCGAAGGCTTGGGCAGCATCCAACAACTGGCTGATGGAAAAGATCGTCGGTGCGACATTCGAGATCGAGGGTATCGAGAACATCCCCGAAGGCGGCTGCATATTCGCGCCGAAACACCAGTCGGCCTGGGACACGTTTGCTCTGCTGCCCTACCAGCGCGATCCAGTCTATATTCTGAAGCGCGAACTGATGTGGATCCCGCTTTTCGGCTGGTATGTCGCCAAACAACGGATGATCCCGGTCAACCGTGGCGCTCGCGGCAAGGTCATGGTCGAGGTGATGAAGCGCACCCGGCAGGAAATGGACAACGGCCGTCAGTTGATCATCTATCCGGAAGGCACGCGCAAACCGCCCGGCGCCCCGCCGGAATACCGTTACGGCATCGCCCGCATCTATCGCGACGTCAAGGTTCCGGTCGTGCCGATCGTTGCCCATTGGGGCTTGTTCTGGGGCCGCCGCAAACTGGTGAAGTATCCCGGCCGCTTCAAGGTCCGCATCCTGCCTCCGATCGAGCCGGGCATGGACCCGGATGCCTTTTATGCGCACCTGATCGAGACGCTGGAAAAGGCGAGCGACGAACTGCTGATCGAAACCGTAGAGGCCAACCCGCACCTGCCGCTGCCACCGACTGCGGTAAAGCGCTTGGCGGAATTGCGGGCTCAGTCGGCGGCCTGAGCCGTTTGCAGGCTGACAGCATCCCCGACTGCCTCCAGCCAGAGATCGCGAATACCCATCTGCTTCAGTTGCGCCACCGTGTTGAGCACATAGGCATCGTTCGGCCCGGACTGACCATGCGATCGCAAGACCACTTCCGCCGCCTCCTCCACGCTGAGGCTCCCGGCATATTGCTCGTGGTGGCGGTCGACCACATAGGTCACGGCCTGCACGCGACGCCCGCCCGGCAGGCCAATGGGCAGGATGCGTTCCTTGTAGACATTGGTTATGAGTTCACGTTTGCGCAGATAATCCAGCGCATCGTCACGATCCTTGTCGCCAACCCTGAATGCCATGCCCCGGCAGGACCCACCCCGGTCCAGTCCCATGACGAGACCTGGGTTTTCTGCGGTTCCGCGATGCGCGGTTGACCAGATGCAAAGCGAGCGGCGAAACCCGTGAACGCGTGCAGCCTCTCGCTCCACATAGGGAAATCCCGGGTTCCACATCAGTGATCCGTAGCCAAAGACCCAAAATTCGTCCATATCGCACGCCATGCCATCATTTTAGTTTGCGTCGCACCATTGGGAGAACAACATGGCAGCGTCAAGCCGATCCGGCACCAGCAGAAAACTCTGGTTTCTTGCGAGTGCCGTCGTGCTCGTCATCGCACTCTACACCGCGGGCTGGTTTTATGCCGCCTCGGCCCTGCGCGAAAGGACGCTGCTTCTGCTCGGTAGCCAGGCGGATGCCGGTATTTCGGCCAACTGCGAGAATGCCGAATATCGCGGTTATCCCTTCCGCATCGGCCTGTTCTGCTCGAAGGTGGATGTCGACGATACCGTCAACGGAATATCCGCAAGCTTCGGCCCTCTGCGTTCGGCAGCTCAGGTCTACAATCCGGGCCATATCGTATGGGAGCTCGATGCGCCGTCGGAAGTGCGCACCGGCCATGGCCTTTCCATCGCCAGTACATGGGAAAGCCTGCAATCCAGCCTCGTGACCAAGCTAAAGGGCGTCGAGCGCGCCTCCATGGTCATCCAGAAGCCGAAGACGACCATTCAGTCTTCCGCCAGCGGGCAGGCTTTCGATATCGCGGCTGACCAGTCAGAAATTCATCTGCGCCAGAATGGTGCGGATCTCGACGCCGCCATCCAGCTGCAGAACGCCACAACGACAGCCAAGGGCCTGCCGCAGCTTCTACCCGCCACCAATACCAGCATCGACGTGACGCTCAAGGACCGCGCCGGTGTTCTTGACGGAAGCGACCGCAACGGACTTGCGCTGCATGGTTCGGAAGGAGACTTGCGCGAATTCAAGGCCGATCTTGGCCAAGGCCAGGTGCTGACCCTTTCCGGTCCATTCTCCTTCGACGACAGGGGTCGCATGTCCGGCAAGATGAAGCTGAGGATTGAGGATATCCCGGCCTGGCAGGACAGCCTGAGCCGCGCATTTCCGGGCCTGGAATCGACGATCGGGACTGCGGCGAACATGCTGCAGGCACTAGGCGGCGGAGAGAAGGCTTCCCTCGATATCACAATCCGCCGCGGCAAGGTGTTTGCCGGTGGGCTGATTCCGATCGGCGAAATCCCGCCGATCTGACCGCCATCATCCGGAGCCACGACGGCTTCGGATGATCTCATGACACAGATTTATTTCTTCGTGTCGAGCGCGTGGCGACCGAAGTCCGGCGCATCCACGTCCTGACCCGCCTGCACGATCGACCGACGGATCGCCCGGGTGCGGGTGAAGAGTTCAAACAGCTTGTCGCCCTCGCCCCAGCGGATCGCCCGCTGGAGATAAGCGAGATCTTCCGAAAACCGCGCCAGCATTTCGAGGATCGCATCCTTGTTATGCAGGCAGATATCGCGCCACATGGTCGGATCGGATGCGGCCAGACGGGTGAAATCGCGGAAACCTGAGGCGGAATATTTGATCACTTCCGATTCCGTCACCGTCTCCAGATCGTCAGCCGTACCAACGATATTGTAGGCGATGATATGCGGAAGATGCGACACGATCGCCAGCACCTTGTCATGGTGCTGCGGATCCATGTCGTCCACCCGCGAGCCGAGCGCCATCCAGAGGGCTTTCAGCCTGTCCAGTGCGTCAGCATCGGTATCCGGCAGCGGCGTGAAGATGCACCAGCGATCACGAAACAGACCGGCAAAACCGGCATCCGGGCCTGACTTCTCCGTGCCTGCCAGCGGATGGCCCGGAATGAAATGCACGTTGTCCGGCATATGCGGCGCCATCTGCGCGATGACGGATGCCTTGGTCGAGCCAACATCGGTCACGATCACACCCGGCTTTAGCGAGCCGGCAATCTGCTTGGCAACGACCTCAGATGCGCCAACGGGAACCGAAACGATGACGAGATCAGCATCCTTGACCGCATCGGCGGCCGACACCGTGTATTCGGTGCCGAGCTCCAGTTCTTCGGCGCGGCGCAGCGTTTCCTCACTGCGCGTCGAAACCACCACATGTTTTGCAAGCCCGAGCTGCTTGACGTCGCGGGCGATCGACGAGCCGATCAGGCCGATACCGATCAGCGCGATCCGCTCGAAATGCACGTCACTCATCATTTCCGTCCCATGAATTCGCCGAGCGCTTCGATGACGCCGCGATTGGCTTCTTCCGAGCCGACCGTCATGCGCAGTGCATTCGGCAGGCCGTAACCCTTCACCATGCGCAGGATGTAACCGCGGCTGGTGAGGAATTCGTCGGCATCCGGTGCACGCTTGCCGTCGACATCCGGAAAATGGATCAGCACGAAGTTGGTGACGGAAGGCGTAACCGTAAGACCGATCGTCTCGAAGGCATGGGTCAGCTTGTCCTTCCAGAGCAGATTGTGCTCGACGGCTTCCCCGACAAAGTTCTGGTCGCGGATGGCTGCGGCACCGGCGGCGATTGCCGGGGCATTCATGTTGAACGGGCCACGCACGCGGTTCAGCGCATCGAGAATGCCGGCCGGGCCATACATCCAGCCGATACGAAGTGCGGCAAGGCCATAGACCTTCGAGAACGTGCGGCACATCACTACGTTCTTGTTCTGCGAAACCAGCTCGACGCCCGCCTCATAATCGTTCTTGCGCACATATTCCGCGTAAGCCGCATCGAGCACGAGAATGACGTTCTTCGGCAGGCCGGCATGCAGGCGGCGGATATCGGCAACCGGGACATAGGTGCCGGTCGGGTTGCCCGGATTGGCGATGAAAACGAGCTTGGTTTTTTCGGTGACGGCAGCAAGGATCGCGTCGACATCGACCGTGTAATCCTTCTCCGGCACTTCGATGGCCGTCGCACCCGCGCCCATGATCTGGATCTTGTAGACGAGGAAGCCGTGCTGGGTGATGATCGCCTCGTCACCGGCACCGAGATAGACGTGACACAGCAGGCCAAGAAGTTCGTCCGACCCATTGCCGCACATGATATTTGCGACGTTCAACCCATGTACGGAGGCGATTGCATCGCGCAGCGCCAGCGCCTGACCATCCGGATAAAGCTCGAGATGCCCGGCGGACTGACGGAATGCCTCGATTGCCTTGGGGCTGGCACCAAGCGGCGTTTCATTGGAGGAAAGCTTGAAGACGCGCGCAACGCCAGGAGCATGTTCCTTGCCGGGTACATAGGCAGCGATATCCAGAATGCCTGGACGCGGAACGGGCTCACTCACAACGATGCTCATCGGATCAACCTTCTTGGAAATGCCTGCAATGGCAGGGAATGTGAGACGGATTAAAGCCGAAAACGATGCTTGTCGAGAGTAACTGTCGGAACGATCGGCCCCAAAACGTCTTGAAGATGACTGGACTGCGATGGAGGAGACGATGAGCACCGGTGACCATGATGACATTAAGGCCCTGCTGCGGGACTGGATGGCCGCCTTGCGGGCAAAGGATGCGGACGGGATTATCCGCTGCCAATCGGTTACGGTCCGCCAATTTTCGCTTGCCCCGCCGCTGCAGGAGACAGGCAATGACACGTCCTCCCTGCAAGCCTGGCTCGACAGCTGGGATGGACCACTCGAATTCGATATCCGCGACACAGACCTGAGGCTTGGCGGCGACATTGCCTGGTGCTCGGCATTGGCCTGGCTGAGCGGCATCAAGAACGACGGACAGAAGATCGGTTTCTGGTTTCGCCTGACCATTGCCTTTGCCCGCGAGGACGGACGCTGGCTGATCGTCCATATCCATGAGTCCGTACCCTTAGCCATGGAAGGCCAGCCCCTGGCGATCTTCGACCTTCAGCCCTGATTTCGCTCGCGCGTGGTTCTGACGCCCTGCGGCGCCAACACAGGCACAAAGACGCGGCGTGATGCACGCGCGGCAACCGGCAACCCCTGATAGAGCCGCTTCTGTGCCTCAATCACGATGACGCCGGAAAAGACCGGCCAGAATCGCCGACCCAGCCGCTCGAAAACATTCCTGGCCTTGAGCACTGCACGCACCTTCGAGGGCGGAAAGAATAGCGCTTCGGCCGCAGCTCCGGGCGTGAAATTCGCCTCGCGCAGAAGCGTCGTCAGCTGGCTGCGGGAATAGGGCCGCCCGGAACCGAAGGGCGTATGTTCCATTCGCGCCCAGACGCCGCGCCGGTTGGGAACGACGATGACCAGCCTCCCGCCAGGAGCAAGCACACGCCAGATTTCCTTAAGGCTCTCCCGCGGGTTTTCGGTAAATTCCAGGGAATGGACCATCAGCACGCGATCGACGGAACTGTCCGGCAAAGGCAGTTCCTCATCGAAAACCAGCGCTGTCGAGGATTTTTCCCCGACCGGCCAGTTCACCGCCCCCTGCCCGGCCGGCATGAAGGCGAAGGTCCGTTCCGTATCGGTCCGGAACCGATCGAGATAGGGAACCGCATAGCCCAGCCCCACCAGGCGCTCCTCCGGCAGCCGCGCCCACAGCGAGGAAAGCGCCATGGCGATCGACTGCTCCGCCAGACGGCCGAGCGCGGAATGATAGAACTCACGGAGGTCAACAATATCGACAGACAAAACGCAAATGCTCGTGTTCAGTGGTTGGACTTGGACATGCCTCCCTCTACATTGTTCCGCAGGAAGCATTGAGCAATAGGTCTATTCTGATGAAGCCTTTGGAAATCGAAGTTTTTTCTTGCAGGAGCGATAATTACGGCGTTCTGGTGCATGAACCGGAAAGCGGATTGACCGTATCGATCGATGCGCCGGAGGAAAAACCCATCGTCGAGGCAGCAAACCGCCGCGGCTGGAAACTCACCCATATCTTCACCACCCACCACCATACCGACCATGTGGAGGCCAATCTGGCGTTGAAGGAGCGTTATGGGCTGGAGATTATCGGACCGGTCAACGAGGCGGTCGCTATCCCCGGGCTCGACAGGAGTGTCGAGGACGGTGAGGAATTCCAGTTCGGTGGACATCTTGTGCGGGTGATCGAAACGCCCGGCCACACCGCCGGCCATATCTGCTTCCATTTCCCTGACGACAAAATCCTGTTTGCCGCCGATACGCTGTTTGCGCTCGGCTGCGGACGACTGTTCGAGCGCCCCGCCGCCGACATGTGGCACTCGCTGCAGAAACTGGCAGGCCTCCCGGACGAGACCGCGATTTATTTCGGCCACGAATACACGTTGTCCAACGCGAGATTTGCGCTGACGATCGATCCCGACAACGAGCCGTTGCAGCGTCGCGCCGCCCAGATCGAGGAACTGCGCAAAGAGGGCAAGTTCACCATTCCGACCATGATGGGGCTGGAGAAGGAAACCAACCCCTTCCTGCGTGCCAAGGATCCAAAAATCCGCCGCAACCTGATCATGGAAGGCAAGACGAACGAGGAAGTGTTTGCAGAAATCCGCAAGCGCAAGGACAATTTCTAAATCGATGACACCCAACCCCGTCAGGCAGACAGCAGAAGAAATCATTGCCACGCTGAACATGCAGCGCCACCCGGAAGGCGGATGGTTTTCCGAGACCTTTAGAGATGGCGACGGCAGGAGCCGTGGCGCCTCGACGGCGATCTACTACCTGCTGCAAGCGGGTGAACGGTCGCATTGGCACCGCGTCCGCGATGCAGCCGAGGTATGGCATTATTATGCCGGAGATCCGCTGCTTCTGAAGATCTCGGACGGAACGACGGTGGAGGAAATCCGCTTGGGCACGGATCTCGCCGCCGGCGAGCGTCCGCAGGCGGTGGTGCCGGCGAATACATGGCAATCGGCCGAGCCGCTGGGCAGCTTCACGCTCGTCGGCTGCACGGTGGCACCAGCATTCGAGTTTTCGAGTTTTGAGATGGCAGAGCCCGGCTGGGAGCCGGGCCGATAACTATTCCGCGGGTGCCTCTGCCGCTTTCCGCTTGGGCTTGATCATCTCCTTCGCGGCTAGCACCGCCCCGCCGGTAATCAGCACGCAGGCGATCAGAATCCGCCAGCTCGGTTCGGCAAAGCCGCTGGCGAGCAGGATCAACGTCGAAAGCAGTGGCGCGGCATAGCTTGCAGCTCCGATCACCTGGATGTCGCCATTCTTGACGCCGTAATCCCAGGCGTAGAAGGCAGCACCCACCGGCAACAGGCCAAGGCCGACCACGGCCGCCCATTCGCCACCGCTCGCCGGCCAGACCGTCGTTTCCAGCGCCAGATGGCAGACGAGCGACAGAAGCGACGTTGCCAGGCAGAAGCCCGTCACCACGTCCGTCGACACCCGATCGAAACTACGTGTCAGCAGCGAATAACCCGACCACGTGAAGGCGCAAAGCAGAGCCGCGCCATAACCCAGGAGATAGGACTGGTCGAAGGATACGCCATTGCGCGAGACGATAGCGACAGTGCCGCATAGTCCGGCGAGTGCCCCGGCGACATGATACCAGCGCAGCCTTTCCCCTGGCAGAAGCGCCGAACCGACAACGATCAATAGCGGCCAGAGATAGGCGATCAATCCGGCCTCAACAGCCGGCGCGTTACGAAGCGCGGTAAAATAGAGGAAATGATAGCCAAAGAGACCGGCGATCCCGATGATCCACACCTTCGCCGGCTGCTTGAGCAGCCTGATACGATCCGGCTTGATGGACAGTAAAACCAGTCCCGGCAGGCTACCGATCGCGAATGTCATCGCATTCATCTGGAACGGCGGAACGCTTCCGGAAGCCGCCGTCATGAGAGCCAGCAGCGACCACATCAGGATCGCGGTAAAACCGATCAAGGTACCCCGTAACTTCAACCTCAGTTCCCCTCTTTATTGGCCACGTTGCCGCGAGTACGACACACGCTCTCAGCCGCCGTATCGGGCGGCCGTTATATAGAGCGGTCCCATCCTCGTTGGGATACGGGCATAGATCGGGGCATATACATTGGACCCGTCTGCCTTGGCAAACCACACTTCCATCGGGGTCTTCTGCAGATACTCGATGTCATCGCGTCCCTTACGGTAACCGGATTTCGGCTGGTAGCGGACAGTGCAGACGATGGTTTCGCCCTTGAAGCCCTTGGTCTCATAGGGCTTGGTCCCTTCCCGCTTGAGCAGCAGGTCCATCCGCGATTCCCCGTCATAAACCGGCACGCGGCTCGGGCAAACGGTCGCCCCCTCCGGGAAGATCAGCCCGCTCAACGGATCCAGCACCGAACGCAGGTCCTGTGGCGTGACAGGCACCCAGTTTTCCGCCTTGCGGCGCGGTGGCGGCGTAATCGTCGTGTCCGTCACATTGCCGTTGGTATAGACGACATCATAGATCCGCGTCCGTTTCCCCAACTTGTAGACCAGATTGTATCGGTTGGCCTGCAGGCGATCCCCCTCGATCCGTCCTGCCACGTTCGTCTCGGCCGACACCTTCTTGATCACGTTGACGATGCCGCCTGACTTGAAGATGCCGTTGATCTTGTAGCCGTTACCGTCGAATTCACTCGAAAAGCTCGCCGTACCGATCGGCAGGATACCAAGAGTGATATCGTAATCGGTGACATGTTTATCGGCAGACCATGCCGATGAGGTGCCTGCAACAAAGAGGAAGACAGCTCCCGCAAGCGGGCGGATGAATGAGAACATGGTTTGCCTGCGACCGGTTTGAGAATTCCAAGAATCCGATATAAGAGGCGCATCATGGCAAGAAAATAGCCATGGCTGCAGTTAGTCGCGGTGCAAAGACGTACGAAAGCCGAGGTTTTGGCTTGACGCGCCGAGCCTCACTGACTATAGAACCGCAACTTTCCAATCAGGACCAGTTGGATCGGCGTGCCGGACATTGTCCGGATGAGCCTCCGATTGCAGAAGAAAACAAAGGTGAATGCCATGTCTCGTGTATGCGAACTGACCGGCAAGGGCGTAATGACCGGCAACAACGTCAGCCATGCCAACAACAAGACCCGTCGTCGGTTCCTCCCGAACCTGTGCCAGGTCACTCTGATCTCCGACGCTCTCGGCCAGCGCTTCCGCCTGCGCGTTTCCGCGCACGCTCTGCGTTCGGTTGAACACCGCGGCGGCCTCGATGCCTTCCTCCTGAAGTCCGACGAGACCGAACTGTCGATGCGCGCTCGTCTGCTGCGTCGCCAGATCGCCAAGAAGACTGCAGAAGCCGCTTAATAGCGACTTCAACACTTCACCGGCTTTGGAGAAGGCTTGACCGGATAATACCGGGCAAGCCTTTTCTCTTGGCCTATCCGCAACTGGTGGCATACCCCAGGATAAAAAAATGCAAGTAGCACGCTATACCCTTATCTATTCGCTCGCGATGGCAGCCATCGTGGTCGCCTCCAATATCCTCGTCCAGTTTCACCTGACCGGAACTCTGTGGGGCATCGCTCTCGGCGATATCCTCACCTGGGGCGCATTCACCTATCCCGTCGCTTTCCTCGTCACCGACCTTGCCAACCGCCAGTTCGGTCCGGCGATTGCCCGTCGCATCGTGTTCGTCGGCTTTGTCGTCGGCGTGGCGCTTTCCTTCTGGCTATCCGAACCGCGCATCGCGATCGCGTCGGGCACCGCTTTCCTGATCGGCCAGCTTCTCGATATCTCGGTCTTCAACGAACTCCGCCGCCAGACCTGGTGGAAGGCACCGCTTGCCGCATCGATGATCGGCACGGTGATCGACACTGTCCTGTTCTTCTCGCTGGCGTTTGCCCCGGTCTTCGCCGTCATCGGCCCGAATTTCGATTTCGCCACGGCTCCCGCCCCTATCCTCGGCGTCATGTCCACGGAAGCGCCGCGCTGGATCTCCTGGGCACTCGGCGACCTCGTGGTCAAGGTCGTCGTCGGCGTCGTCCTGCTTCTGCCCTATGGCGCGCTGATGAACGTGCTGAAGCCGATGCCGCCAGCGGCGGCAAAAACGGCCTGAAACATCAAAGGGAGCCTTCGGCTCCCTTTTTTATTGGCTGAGCTTGAATTCCAGCATCAGGTTGCGCTGGAGAAATAGGCCGTTGTCATCCGAGATGACAATGACATGTGGGCTGCCATCCGGCCCTGCCACCACTTCGATGCCTTCCATGTTGTCGATCGAATGATCTGCCCCGACATCGATCAACACCTCGCCATCGACCACGGCGCCCGGACGGATATCCGCGCCCTTGATCCGCCTGATTTTCATTCCCATCCCGCCAATGAAACTGAAGCGGCGCTCCAGCAGCAGAAGATCGCCGTCCGGCAGGAAGGCACCGTCCGTCGCATCATAGGGGTCGTGGCGCACGACGGTGAATTGCCCCTTCAGCGGCCCGTCTACGATCGCCGCAAGCAGATTGCCCGCCGCATCCCGGCTGCTCTCAGCAATCGCCACAAGCCCGCCGGCAAGCGGACTGGAAGCCGGAGACGCAACCAGTGTTTCGATCCCGGCATTGCGCCGAAGCTCCTGCCGCGGAATGAGGAAATTGACGTTGCGCGAGGACTTCGAGGTCTCGAAACCGGGATCCGGATAAGCATCGACCCGATGCTGCTGTTCAAAGCTGACAAATGCCTCGCCATCCCGCAGCGCCAGCCCTTCGGCATCCGATGCGGATTTCGAACCAGCGCGGCCATCGCGCATCAGGATCGGACTGACGGCCACATCGGAGAGCCCGAACAACCTGCCCGCTGCATCCCGCACGATCTGCCCGGTCAGCCACTCGCCTGTATCGAGAACGGAAACGAAATGCGCGCCATCCGACCGGAAGCGTATGCTGGACAGCGACTGGACACGGCTATCGTTCGAGCTGAACTCGATGCCGCCGATAAACTCCAGCGGTCCGAATCGTGCCTGATCGAATCCAGGCTTGAACTGCGAGATCGGCTTGGCCGTCACCCGCGCAGCATCCTGCGCAAATGACATGGCCGGCATCATCGCAAGGACGACACCGGCCAGAAGAGCGTGCGACAGTTTTGACAATGGGTCAGCCAGCCCGGCGCATGCGGCCGCCGCGTGCGGCACCGCCCGCCGACTTGTCGGCAAACAGTTCCGCCAGCTGCTCGGTCATCGCACCGGCAAGCTCGTCGGCATCGACGATCGTCACGGCATTGCGATAATAGCGCGTCACATCATGGCCGATACCGATCGCCAGCAGCTCCACCGGAGACTTGGTTTCGACCTGCTCGATGACGGCGCGCAGGTGCCGCTCCAGATAATTGCCCGGATTGACCGACAGGGTCGAATCGTCGACCGGTGCACCATCCGAGATCATCATCAGGATCTTGCGCTGTTCCGGCCGGTTGATCAGCCGGTTATGCGCCCACATCAGCGCTTCTCCGTCGATGTTTTCCTTGAGCAGGCCTTCGCGCATCATCAGGCCGAGATTGCGGCGCGAACGACGCCACGGAGCATCCGCCGACTTGTAGATGATATGACGCAGGTCGTTGAGACGGCCGGGCGAAGCCGGCTTGCCGCTGGCCAGCCAGTTTTCGCGGCTCTGGCCGCCCTTCCACGCCTTGGTGGTGAAGCCCAAAATCTCGACCTTGACGCCGCAGCGCTCCAGCGTACGCGCCAAAATGTCGGCGCAGGACGCCGCAACCGTGATCGGCCGGCCGCGCATCGAACCGGAATTGTCGATCACAAGAGTGACAACAGTATCGCGGAACTGCGTGTCGCGTTCCTTCTTGAAGGAGAGCGGCTGCATCGGATCGATAATCAGGCGCACGAGGCGTGCCGGATCGAGATAGCCTTCTTCCAAGTCGAAATCCCAGGAGCGGTTCTGCTGCGCCATCAGGCGGCGCTGCAGTCGGTTTGCCAGGCGACCGACCGCACCTTGAAGATGCGCTAGCTGCTTGTCGAGGAAAGCGCGCAAACGATCGAGTTCCGCCTCGTCGCAAAGCTCTTCGGCCGTGATCTCCTCGTCGAATTCCTGCGTGAAGATGTGATAATCCACCTTCTCGTTGAAATCGTCGAACGGGCTGTTCGGCCGGCGGGTTTCGCCGGGCGTTTCGGAATGGTCGTCGGCCTCGTCGGACATTTCGTCGTCCGACATTTCGGCACCGTCCATCTCGCCTTCGTCCATCTCCTCGTCGGCAGCTTCGCTCTGCTCGGCGGGCGCTGCGTCGGAGCCGGCCTCTTCCTCGACCTCTTCGTTTTCGGTCTCGCCGCTGCTCGGCTGATCCTCTTCCGACTGGTTCTCGATCTCTTCCGGCTCGTTCTCGTCGCCGTCCAGATCCTCGGCCATCTGCATGGAGGACAGCATGTGGCGGACGAGCTTTGCAAACGCCTGCTGGTCCTCGATCACGTTTTTCAGGTTATCGAGATCGGTAGAGGTATTTTGCTCGATGAAGGGACGCCAGAGATCGAGCACCTTGCCAGCGCTTTCCGGCGGCTTCTGGCCGGTCAGCTTTTCGCGCACCAGCATGGCGACCGCCTCGCCGATCGGCGCTTCCTCCTGACGCTCGATGCCCGAAAAATTCGCCTTGGCGTATTTCTCTTCCTGCATCGAGTTGAGGTTCGCAGCGACACCGGACATGCGAAGCGCACCGATGGATTCGACACGCGCCTGCTCGACGGCATCGAAGATCGCCCGGGCATCCGACCCCTGTGGCGAAAGCGTCGCGTGAACGTTGCTATCGTGGCAGGCGATCCGAAGAGCCATGGAATCGCCCAGACCACGGGTCACGGCAAGCTCGTGCGCGGTTGGCCGCTTGGAAATTTCCGGCAGGCGGATACGCTCGCCGGCTAGTCCCGGACGCTCGTTGGCGAAGGAAACCTCCACCTCGTGATTGCCGGCAATCGACCGCACGCAGCCGGTTATCGCCCGCCGCATCGGCTCGGTATCGACCGGACCGGCGGGCTTGCCCCTGGAATTATCTCCGCGACCTGCCATAGGCTTCGCTTCCTCTGCGTTATGCTCCCAGAACGATGTTGGCGGCGCTTTCCTTCAGCTCGACGCCGAAGGCGCGCTGGTACTGCTCGGCCACCAGGGTCCGCTCCAGTTCATCGCACTTGTTGAGGAAGGTAATGCGGAATGCGAATGCCACGTCACCGAAAATCTCGGCGTTTTCCGCCCAGGTGATGACGGTACGCGGGCTCATCACGGTCGACAGGTCGCCGTTGATGAAGGCCGAACGGGTGAGATCGGCAACGCGGACCATCTTGGAAACAGTCTCGCGACCTTCCTTGGTGGCGCCGAAAGATTTTACCTTTGCGGCAACGATATCGACTTCCTTCTCATGCGGCAGGTAGTTCAACGTCGTCACGATGGACCAGCGGTCCATCTGCGCCTGGTTGATCTGCTGCGTGCCGTGATAGAGGCCGGTCGTATCGCCGAGGCCAACGGTGTTTGCCGTGGCGAAAATACGGAAGGCGGAGTGAGGACGGATGACGCGGCTCTGGTCGAGCAGCGTCAGGCGGCCCGAACTTTCCAGAACGCGCTGGATAACGAACATCACGTCGGGGCGACCCGCATCATATTCGTCGAAGACGAGCGCGACATTGTGCTGGTAGGCCCAGGGCAGGATGCCGTCCTTGAATTCGGTAACCTGCTTGCCGTCTTTGAGAACGATCGCGTCCTTGCCGACGAGATCGATACGGCTGACATGGCTATCGAGGTTGATGCGCACGCAGGGCCAGTTGAGGCGGGCGGCGACCTGCTCGATATGCGTGGATTTACCGGTGCCGTGGAAGCCGGAAACCATGACGCGTCGGTTATGGGCAAAGCCTGCGAGAATGGCGAGCGTCGTATCGCGATCAAAGAGGTAATCCGGATCGAGGTCCGGCACGTAAGGGTCGCCGTTGCTGTAGGCGGGAACTCTCAGATCGGTATCGATGCCGAAAACTTCCCGAACGGAAACGGTGGTGTCGGGGAGGTTTGTAATATCCAGGTCAATCTTGCTCATCATAACTCCAGGGCACGGGCAACCGCCCGGCCATCATCATCGCTGCCTTGATTTTTGAGGCTTAGCAGAAACCCGCCTGCTTCAACAACTGATATGCTTGCACCACCGCACGAAAACGTTCTTCGGATCCGCGGTCGCCGCCATTGGCGTCCGGATGATGCTTTTTCACCAACTCCTTGTAGCGGGCCTTGATCTCGCTCGACGTGGCGTTGGCGCCGAGTTCCATCGTATTGAAAGCCTTTGCCTCCAGCGTCTTCAGCTTGCGCCCTTGCGTTTCGTATCGACCGCCGCCGCCGGCGCGCGCCTGCGCAACAAAGCCGAACGGATCCTTGAAACGCTGCTGCGTATAGGCCGAACCCGAGCGTGCCGACGAATGAATGGGAGCATCCTTGGCGTCTTTGTTGACGCCAACCTTCCATGTCGGGCGGTGACCGGTGATCGCTTCCTTCTGGTAGCGCGCGATCTCACCATCCGACAGGCCGGAGAAATAATTGTAGCCCTTGTTGTATTCCTTCACATGCTCGAAGCAGAAGATGAAGAACTGGCCTTCGGCATTGCGCCCGACCGGAGCCTTGTGCACACCCGGCCTGTCGCACCCGTCCCATTGGCAGGTCGGCGCTTGCGGCGGGGCATCTTGCTGCCTTTTCCGGCGCGTCCGGATACGGTCGAAATATTTGGAGTCGAGCTTCATGAGGCACACATTATGGGGCCCAAGATCGGGCCAAACAAGAATTGACAAAGCGGTTTGTTGCTGGTTTCTGGATCACCCTCTTGCGCCGACCACCGGAGCCTAAAAATGTCCGTCAAATCCCGTATCGAAGCCGCGCTTCGCGATAATCTCACACCCGAAAGGCTCGATGTGATCAACGAGAGCCATCAGCATGCCGGCCACCAGCCGGGCATGGACGGAGATGGCGAAACACATATGCGGGTGCGTATCGTCGCAGCGGCATTTTCGGGCATGAGCCGGATCGACCGGCACCGGGCGGTCAACGCTCTTTTGAAACCTGAACTGGACGCCGGTCTTCACGCGCTCGCGGTGGAAGCCGCAGCGCCGGGAGAACCGACACGCTGGTGATGGGGTCTAGATGGGGATTGGCTGGGCAAAGGCCAAGAGCCGGGATCGCGAACAGGCCCGCATCGATTTCTCCTGAGACGACCCTGAAGCTCCAAAAGACGTGATGTAGTATCTGATTTAGGCTGCGATCTGTGGCTCTTCGGCGATAACCACCGTATTGCGTCCGCGGTGTTTGGCCTCGTAAAGCGCTTCATCGGCTCGCTGGAGAAGCTTTTCGATCGCCATCTGCGCAGGCATGGCCGAAGCGACGCCTAGACTTGCGGTCACGACACCATGATCCGACTTGCCATGTGGGATAGCAAGCCCCTCAACCGCTCTGCGGATCTTTTCAGCCGTCGCCAGAGCCTGCAGAGACGTCTGACCCGGCAATAGGACCAGTATCTCTTCTCCACCAAAACGGAAGACGCAATTCGCCTTGCCCACGGTCGCACAGATGTGCTGCGAAACCGTGCGGATGCAGGCATCTCCATCGATATGGCCGTAGAGATCGTTGAATCGCTTGAAGTGGTCGATGTCGAGCAGGATGGCGGAAACGACCGGCGTCTCCGCTTCCGCGCTCCAGCTCTCACGCCCGATACGCGCCAGCGATCGGCGGTTCAAAAGCCCGGTCAGCTCGTCTCGCTCGGAGTTTACCTCCAGCTGTCGATACAGAAGTGCGGCACGCAACTGGTTAAGAAAATTGCGTCGGTCAGTGCGCTCCAGAAAATAGGCGGCAGCGGCAAGGAATATCGACAGCATCAGGTAAAACGTGACGATGCCGCCAAAGGTAACGGCGTCGAACGCGCCAGTGAGATAGGCCGCAGAAAGATGCGAGAGGCACATCAGCGCCAGTCCTGCGAGCATGGCGGGAAACAAGGGGCGAAGCGCGATGACGAAAAACAGGAACGCCGCGGAGTTGTAGTTCTGCTAGATCAGAAGGTAGGAACTCTGGCTACCGACGGCCGCCGCCATTGGCAGGCTGACGCCCAGCACGGCAACCAGGACGCTCAAGGCATCATAAAGACGTGAACTCGGCCAATGGCGCACCGCGAAGGCGGATGCGATGACTACAGGCGTGAATACGAGAAGTCTGAGAGCCGTTACTTCGGTCAACACATCGGGGATCATGGCCCGATCACCGAAATAGACCAGATCGTAGATCAGAAGACCGATCACGGCCCAGATGCCGATGAGGCGATTGCGCTCCGCGACATAATCCTGCCTGAACAGCAATTCGATTTCCGGCTTGAAACGCAGAAGCGCGAAACGATGCGCGATCTGGGCCTCTACCTGCTCCAATGTCACGATACTCATGGCAATACCTTAAACATACGGTAGTGCCGGCGTTAGGTTACAAAACTAAAGATTGAGCTAAGCTTTTGTGATCATTTGTCGGCATTGCGCACGCCGCCCGAGCCGAACTACTCCGCAGCCGGCACCGCATCGTCCGCCGGCCTGATCCTCAGCCGGGTGATCCGGTTCTTCTCCCGCTTCATCACGATGAAGCGCTTGCCGTAGAAGGTAAACGCCTGCCGTTCTTCGGGAATGAGCATGGATGAGTTGATGACGAGACCCGCGATCGTCGTCGCATCGCCATCCGGCAGGTCCCAGCCGAGCGCACGGTTGAGGTCGCGGATAGTCACCGATCCGTCCACCACGACCGAACCGTTAGCTTCCTTGCGCACGCCCTGGATCTCGACATCGTGTTCATCGGCAATGTCGCCGACGATCTCTTCCATGATGTCTTCCAGTGTGACGATGCCCTGCACCTCGCCATATTCGTCGACCACGACGGCGAAATGCACCTTTCGCTTCAGGAAGGCCGCAAGCTGGTCCTTGAGACTCGTGCTGTCGGGCACGAACCACGGCTTCTGCATGATTTTCAAAATATCGACATCGGCCGGCGTCGTGTCCGGCTCCAGAAGCGCGCGCAGCAGGTCCTTGGCATGCACCACGCCGATGATGTTTTCAGTCGAATTGCGCCACACCGGCATGCGGGTATAGGGGCTTTCGAGCACCGTGCGCACGATCACGTCCGCCGGATCATCCGCATTAACGGCGACCATGGCCATGCGGTGGCGCATCACGTCGGAAACTTCAAGTTCGATGAGATCGAACAGCTCGCTCAGCCGGTCGCGGTCCTCGGCACCGAAATTGCCCTCCCGATGCATGGCATCGAGCGCGGCATGCAGCTCGTCATGACCACAGAGTGTCAGCGTTTGGCCGTTGAGCGATGTCCCGGTCGCACGCATCAGCCCACGGATGACCGCGTTTATGCTGCGCGAAAGGAGGCCGCCGACAGCTGTCATTTTGCGAGCTTTTCTTTCAGGAAGCTCAGGACTTCCGAAGATGGAACATCGTCAGCGACAAATGACTGGCCGATACCGCGGGTGAGAATAAAGGTCAGCTTGCCGCCCTTCACCTTCTTATCCTGCATGATCGCATCGAGAAGCACGTCCGCACCCGGCAGATCACCCGGAATCTCACTCATCCTGGTCGGCAGGCCGACAGCCTTCAGATGCGCCTCGACGCGCTTTGCGTCATCCGGGCTTGCGAGATTGAGGCGGGTGGAGAATTCATGCGCCAGAACCATGCCGATCGCCACACCTTCGCCATGCACCAGCCTTGCGCTGTCATACTGCGTGGCCGCTTCCAGCGCGTGACCGAATGTATGGCCGAGATTGAGCAGCGCGCGACGCCCCATCTCGCGTTCGTCCTCGACGACGACATCGGCCTTGGACTGGCAGCTGACGGCGATTGCCTCGATCCGCTCCGGGCCGCCTTCGAAAACTTGTTTCCAGTTCTTCTCCAGCCATTCGAAAAAGGCCGGATTGTCGATCAGCCCGTATTTCGCCACTTCCGCATAACCGGCGCGGAATTCACGCGGCGAAAGCGTATCGAGAATGGATGTGTCGGCCAGAACCAGATCCGGCTGGTGGAACACGCCGAGCAGGTTCTTGCCGTGGCGCGAATTGACGCCGGTCTTGCCGCCAACGGAACTGTCGACCTGCGACAGAAGCGAGGTCGGGATCTGCACGAAGCGCACGCCGCGGCGCACGATACCGGCCGCAAAACCGGCAAGGTCGCCGATCACGCCGCCGCCGAGCGCGATCACCGCGTCATTGCGCTCGATGCGGGCCGCGAGCACCATGTCGCAGACGGTTGCCAGATGATCGAAGCTCTTGGTCTTCTCCCCGGCAGGCAGCGTCAGCGACACGGCTTCGATACCGTCGGTCTGCAGCGCATCCATCAGGGCTTCGAGATAGAGCGGGGCGACATGTTCGTCGGTGATGATCGCAGCCTTGCGTCCCTTGAGCCGCGAGGTGATCTCGCCGCCGGCACGGGCCAGCAATCCCGGACCGATCAGGATATCGTAGGCCCGGTCTCCGAGCGGCACATGCACAAGGCGTTCGGGGGATCGGGACTGCACTGTCATTCTGTATCACCTTGTTGGGCCGGATCGGACTGGACCACACCGGATTGAGCCAAACCGGTAATTGCCTCCAGAACCGCGTTGGCCATCAATTCCTTGCGAATATTCACCGACATCACCGTCAGATCGGCCTCGGCATAAATCGGGTAACGCTGGATCATCAGGTTCTCCAGCGTCTGTCTTGGATTTTCGGTTTTAAGCAGCGGACGGTGGTCTCGCCGGCTGACCCGGTCCCACAATGTATCGAGATCGGCATTCAGCCAGATCGACAGGCCGCCCTGTTTGATCTGGGCGCGGGTCGCTTCATTGATGAAGGCGCCACCGCCTGTGGATACGACCCGCGGCCCCTGTTTCAGCAGCCGTTCAACCACCCGCGTTTCCAGCGCCCGGAACTCCGTCTCACCATATTGTGAAAACAGTTCCGCGATCGTCATCCTGGAAACGGACTCGATTTCCGCGTCGGTATCGACAAACGGAATTCCGAGCGTCTGGGCGACCAGCCGGCCGATAACCGACTTGCCCGCACCCATCAGGCCGACAAAAATCAGGTTGCGGTCGCCGAGCGCTTCGCGAGCCTGGTCCCGTAATGTCTGTCGCTCGACTGTTAGTTCTTCACTCATGATGCCGTCCGTTCGCAAAAACGGTATCAACAAATGTTCATTCAGCGTCAAGCCACGCACGCGACCAGATCCCTCAAGATCACGCCGCAGATGCAGTTCTTGTCGATCTGTAAACCATTCGGGCTATAGTGCGCCGTAACGATACGGAGCCTTTTCATGCCCACTCTCTTCCGCTTCCTGTTCATCCTGGCTGCCATTGCCGGCGTGATCTATGGCAGCATGGTCGCGCTCGTGGTGCTGGTCGAGCCGAAAGACCGCGAAATCACCATCAGGGTCCCCTCCGAACGGCTCAACCCGCCCGCGCAGCAATAGGCGAGGCCATTCTCATGCGAGATCTGTCCGCTGCCCATATAGAAGCTTTTCTGGAAATGCTGAGCGCAGAACGGGGCGCTGCCGAAAACACGCTTCAAAGCTACCGACGGGATCTGGACGACCTCTATGATTTCCTGATTTCCCACAAGACCACGCCGCTTCTGGCCGAAAGCAAAAACCTGTCAGCCTATCTTGCCAATCTGGGAAAACGCGCCTTTGCGCCCTCCTCTCAGGCGCGCAGGCTCTCCGCCATGCGCCAGTTCTACAAGTTTCTTTATGCGGAAGGCCTGCGCGGCGACGATCCGACCGCAGTGCTCGATGCACCGAAGAAACAGCGCGCCCTGCCGAAAAACCTGAGCGAGGCGGATGTCACCCGGCTTCTGGAACGCGCAGCACTGGAAGCGGCCGAACCCGCAAAGGATCGCCTCAACCGCCTGCGCATGCTGGCGCTGCTGGAACTGCTCTACGCAACCGGCATGCGCGTCAGCGAACTCGTCTCCCTGCCGCTGAAAGTGCTCGAACAGGACGGGCGTTTTCTAATGATCCGCGGAAAGGGCAACAAGGAACGGCTCGTTCCGCTGTCGCGATCTTCGATCGCAGCACTGAAATCCTACGGCGAAGCGAAGAAGGCGGCGGGAACCGATGGCGAGCCCAGCCCGTGGCTGTTCCCCTCGCATGGCAGCGCGGGTTACTTACCGCGCCAGGTCTTTGCCCGCGACCTCAAGGGATTGGCGGCAAGGGCCGGCATAAAGGCCGCGTCCATATCGCCGCATGTCATGCGCCACGCCTTTGCCAGCCATCTTTTGGCGCATGGCGCAGACCTGCGCGTGGTACAGGAACTGCTTGGACATTCAGACATTTCGACCACTCAGATATATACGCATGTGCTGGAAGAAAGGCTTCGTCAACTGGTGGAAACACATCACCCCCTTGCAAAAGAAGCCAAAAACCGGGATTAGAAGCCCCAAATGAAAAATGGGAGCTCTACGTTCCCATGGGAAAACAACGGGAAACCGGATCTGATGCAGACTTATCTCGATTTCGAAAAGCCCATCTCGGACCTCGAGGGCAAGATTCACGAGCTGAAGAAGCTCGCGACCGAAGACGAGAGCATCGACACGTCGGACGAAATCACCAGGCTCGAGGCGCGCGTCAAGGAAGCCACCCGCGAGATCTATTCCAAGCTCGGTGCCTGGGAAAAGACTCAAGTTGCACGTCATCCGCAGCGCCCGCATTTCGTCGATTACGCGGCGCATCTGTTCACCGAATTCACGCCGCTCGCCGGTGACCGCAATTTCGGCGAGGACGCCGCCATCCAGGCAGGCCTTGCCCGCTTCAACGGTATTCCGGTCGCCCTGATTGGCCAGGAAAAGGGTAGCGACACCAAGACTCGCCTGAAGCACAATTTCGGCAGCCCGCGTCCTGAAGGATACCGCAAGGCGATCCGTATCATGGAAATGGCCGACCGTTTTGGCCTTCCCGTTATCAGCCTTGTCGACACGGCCGGTGCCTATCCGGGCGTTGGGGCGGAAGAGCGCGGCCAGGCTGAAGCCATCGCCCGTTCGACGGAGATGTGCCTTGGCCTGAAAGTTCCGATGATCTCGATCGTCATCGGCGAAGGCGGCTCGGGCGGCGCAATCGCGATCGCTACCGGCAACCGCGTCTACATGCTCGAACATTCGATCTATTCGGTCATTTCGCCAGAAGGTGCAGCCTCAATTCTCTGGCGCGATTCGACACGCGCCCGCGAAGCGGCGACCAACATGAAGATTACCGCGCAGGACCTGAAGGGCCTCGGCATTATCGACGACATCATTCCGGAACCGAATGGCGGTGCGCATCGCGAGCCGGTCACGGTCATGGATGCTGCCGGCAAGGTCATTTCGTCGGCTCTGACAGACCTTTCGAAGCTCTCGGGCGAAGAAGTACGCAACGCACGCCGCCAGAAATTCCTGGAAATCGGCCGGAACCTCTAATTGTCGCCTTCTTCATCGAAGGTTGCCAATTTCGGCCACATTGATCATAACAGTGGAGCGCGGAGGTTTTGCTGGACAGGCGATTTTGAGCGGTTAAGAAAATGTAAAGCTTACCGTATCATTATCGCACGCCTCTGCCCCCGGTTTGATGACGAACTAGATATGTGGTCCGTTCCGATGCGTCTGAAGCACATCGCCCTCGCTCTTCTGGTTGCAACAGCCCTTACAGGCTGCAACGATACGCTGGATTCAGCGACCAGCGTCGACATTTCCAAGGTCAAGAACAAGGTCGAGCAGCCTCTGCCGGCAAAGATCGTCGCCGACATGCAGGCGAAGAACATGCCGCGCAATTCGCCGATCATGATCCGCATCCTCAAGGAAGAGGGCAAGCTGGAAATCTGGAAGGCGAAAGCGGACAACCGCTTCGAGGTGATCAAGAGCTACGACATCTGCGCGTGGTCGGGAAAGCTCGGCCCGAAGATCAAGGAAGGTGACCGTCAGGCACCCGAAGGTTTCTACAGCCTGACGCCGGCGCACCTGAACCCGAACTCGCAATATTATCTCGCGATCAACACCGGCTTCCCGAACCGCTACGATGCAGCCAACGGACGCAACGGTACGAACCTGATGATCCACGGCGCCTGTTCGTCGTCGGGCTGCTATTCGATGACCGACGAGCAGATCCTTGAGATCTATGCCTTCGCCCGTGACGCTTTCAAGGGCGGCCAGACCTCCGTGCAGCTGCAGGCCCTGCCCTTCCGCATGACGGCGGAAAACATGGCGCGCCATCGCGATAGCGAGCACAGCGACTTCTGGAAAATGGTCAAGGTCGGCTACGACAATTTCGAAGTCACCAAGCGCCCGCCGGAAGTGGCGGTCTGCGGCAAGAAATACGTCTTCAACCAGGAGGCCAAGGGGCCGCTCAGCGCAGCCGCTGCCTGCCCGGACATGTCGACACCGCCGGCACTGGTTTCGGCTCTTTCCTCCTACAACAAGACGTATGACGTGGCTTTCGAAAAGGCCGTCGACAAGCTTGGCAAGAAGGTCTGGTACGAGCCGAGCGAAGCCGAACGCAAGGCAGTCGTTGCTGAAAAGCGCAAGGGCCGCGAACTCGCCTACGCACCGACAGGAACCTCGCTCGAAGCCGGCAAGCTGATGAGCCAGTCCGAATTCCAGGAAATGATGCAGAAGCGCATGGCTGCCGGCCAGCCGAAGCCCGCATCGACCCAGCTAGCTTCGCTTTCTGCCGCTCCGCAGCCGGCAACCGTTGCCGAGCGCATGAAGCAGGATCGCCTGCCGGCAGCAACCGGCGCCATTCCGGCTGCGACAGGTGCAACCGTCGCCAGCACGGGCGCACCGACGATCCAGACCGCAGAAGGCCGCACGGCAGCTGTTCCGGTTCCCGAACAAAACCCGATGAACCCGCTCGCCTATGCAGCGCCCGCGGCACCGGTCAGCGAAGCCAAGAAGCCTTTCTGGAAGTTCTGGGACAAGCAGTGACCTCGCCGACAGACATGATCTATGACCTCAGGGGGCTGAAATGCCCTCTGCCGGTGCTGAAGACCCGTCGCAGGCTGAAAGCTCTTTATGACGGCGACCGTCTCATCGTGGAGACCACCGATCCGCTCGCAGGCATCGATATCCCGCATTTCTGCAGCCAGGAAGGTCACGAACTCCTAGACAGCGAGAAGACGGCGGAAGGCCACCGCTTCATCATTCGCAAGGGTGTTTCTGCTATCGGCTGAAGCCGGGCACGGCCAGCGGATTGTCTTCCAGCGCCGCCCGGTCCGGGCGGTCGAGCCGCGGCTCGCCGGTAAACGCCGCGAAAAGATCTGCGACGAATTCCTCCGTCAGCCCCTTGGTGATCAACACCATCCGGGTTTTCTGGTCGGAACCGTCCGGCCAGCGCGGCAGACGCTGCGGTGGATGGAAGATCGCCTGCACGCCATGCAGAACCAGCGGCCGCTCCGGATTGTCCGACAGCTTCACCACCGCCTTCATCCGCAGAAGCTTCTCGCCATGGGCGGATCTTAAGAGATCTATGAACATGTCGATCGCCATCGGATCGATCGGCCGGTCATGCACGATCGAAAACGACCTTATATCGTCGCCATGACGGCTCACATCATGATGATGGTGGTGGTGCCTATGGTCGTGTGTGTGGTGATGACCGTGATCATGGGCATGCCCGCAATCGCATTCATCATCATGATCGTGGTGATGATGGTCGTGATGATCGGCAGCAATCTCATCGCGCAGCCAGCGATCCACATCCGCTATCTTCGAAGATGGATCATAAAGTCCGTTTGCCAGCATCGACAGGCTGCTGACGGAAGCATCGTCGCCATCGGAAAGCGGCGCACGCGGATTGAGCGCGGCAAGCCGGGCACGAAGGGCCGACAACTGCCCGGCATCCGCCAGCGTCTGTTTCGAGACGATCAGTCGGTCGGCAACCGCCACCTGCTTCACCGCTTCCGCATGGGCGTCGAGCGTCGCAAGGCCATTGACCGCATCAACGACCGTCACTACGCCTTCGAGCTCGAAATTCTGGGCGATCACCGGATTGCCCATCACCGACTGCATCACCGGCGCCGGGTCGGCAAGGCCGGTGGTTTCGATGACGACACGCGTGATCGGCTTGGCGCGGCCGGTCTGGATCGCGTCCATCATCGAGGCCAAGGTATCGACCAGCTCGCCGCGCACCGTGCAGCACAGGCAGCCGTTCGAAAGTTCGATCATCGAGTCGCCGGAAGCCTCGACCAATAGATTGTCGATCCCGACCTCGCCGAACTCGTTGATGATGACGGCGATATCCTTGGCCGCAGGATCGCGAAGCATCCTGTTGAGCAAGGTCGATTTTCCGGCACCGAGAAAGCCGGTGATGATGGAGACCGGGATGCGGTCCTGACCGAGGGCCATATGCTGTTCCAATCAGAATGTCGGACGCGGTACCGGGATCGGGATATTGGCGTAGGTTTTTTCGCCGATCTTCGTTTCGACCGGTTCGGTTCCCGGGATCAGGCCGGCAAACACATAGGCAGGCGGATGCGTCATTTCGTGAAGATAGGGCGAGTGCATGATCGTCCGGCCTGCATCGTCGCGCGTTTCGCTGCGAACCTTTGCTGCTTTCGGATTGCAGATGTCCTGGGTGAGGTCGTTGACCACGGCCGTATCGCCGTAAGGCGCGAGCGACGCCAGCGGTGTGCCCTGGCTGCCCGTCGTGGTCAGGCCCTGCTGCAGCAGATTGGCGGAATCGTCTGCACGGCCCGCAAGGCTGTCCGCCCCGAGCACGACCGAGATCACCGTGCGCCCGTTGCGGGTGGCCGAAGACACCTGGTTGAAACCGGCCGCACAGATGAAACCGGTCTTCATCCCGTCGGCACCGTCGAAACGGCCGATCAGCGTGTTGAAGTTCGGATACTGCTTCTTGCCGGTATCGATGCCTTCGATGGTGAAATAGGTCGAATATTGCGGGAATTCCCGCTTGATCTGCATCGCAAGGATGCCGAGGTCACGGGCCGTCGTATATTGTCCCTTGCCCGGCAATCCGTGCGGATTGATGAAATGCGACGAGGACATGCCGAGCCGCTGCGCCTCGGCATTCATCATCGCCACGAATTGGTCGGTAGAGCCGCCGACGGTCTCCGCCACGGCAACAGCCATATCATTGGCGGACTTCACCAGCATGATCTTCAGCGCATTGTCCATGGTCAGCTGCGAGCCGGGCCGGAAATACATCTTGCTGGCCGGCTGGTCAGTGGCGAATTTGCTCATCGTCACCGTGCTGTCCAGCGACAGGCGACCGCTCTTCAGCGCCCGGAACGTGACATAGGCCGTCATAAGCTTTGTCAGCGAAGCCGGGTACCATTTCCGGAAAGCATCCTGATGCGCGATCACGCGGCCCGTATTGGCATCGATGATCATGCGCGGGTTGGCGAGCGCAGCATTGGCGGAGGCGAAAACTCCGAATGCCGTCACGAGGCAGGCAAGCCGTCTGGCGGTGCGGTGGCGAATATTTAGGTGCGGCAAGATCGTCCTCGTCCGAATGTTAACGAGTGGGGCCATTAGATGGCCTATATGTCGAAGCAATGGCAAAGAAGATTGATTACGTCAATCACCCGGCGCACTATGCAAGACGGAGGGTGAACATAACCACGTGAAGCCGGATCGCATCGGGCAGGAATGCGGGTGGGCTTCGCGGCCGCGACTGCGGAAAACGAAAGGAGGAGCATTGACGGCACCAGCATCTTTGCCGGAAATGCTCTGGACGTTCAGGAAAGAGATACTATGCCCATATTGAACCGCGCAGCCGAGCTTCAGGGCGAAGTGACCGGCTGGCGACGATTTCTGCACCAGCATCCCGAAATTCTCTATGACGTTCACAATACCGCGGCCTTCGTGGCGGAAAAGCTGCGCGAATTCGGCGTCGACGAGGTCGCAACCGGCATCGGCCGCACCGGCGTCGTCGGCATCATCCGCGGCAAGGGCGAAGGCACGCGCACGATCGGCATGCGCGCCGACATGGACGCTCTTCCGCTGACGGAAATGACGGCCAAGGACTACGCCTCGACAACCCCTGGCAAGATGCATGCCTGCGGCCATGACGGCCACACGTCGATGCTTTTGGGTGCCGCAAAATATCTCTCCGAGATCCGTAATTTCAACGGCAGCGTTGCCGTCATCTTCCAGCCGGCCGAAGAGGGCGGCGCCGGTGCGCTGGCGATGGTCGAAGACGGCCTCATGGACCGTTTCGGCATCGAGGAAGTCTATGGCATGCACAACATGCCGGGAATTCCTGTCGGCCAGTTCGCCATCCGCAAGGGCGGCATCATGGCAGCCCCCGACCGTTTCACCATCACCATTACCGGTCGCGGCGGCCACGCCGCCCAGCCGCACAAGACGATCGACCCGATCTTCATCGGCTCCCAGCTTGTCGGCAGCCTGCAGGCGATTGCCGCCCGCAATGCCGACCCGGTCCAGTCGGTTGTGATATCGGTAACGCGTTTCGACGCCGGAACCTCCCATAACATCATCCCCGACACGGCAACGATCATGGGCACGGTCCGCACCCTGAGCGAGGATACCCGCGATCTGGCGCAGAACCGCATAAAGCAGATCGTCGACGGACTGGTGAGCGCCCATGGCGCGAGTGCAGAGATCGAATATTACCGGCAGTGCCCGGTCACCTTCAACCACGACCTGGAAACCGACCACGCGATCGAGGTGGCGACCGGCGTGGTGGGGGCCGCCAATGTCGATGCGAATGTCGACCCGACCATGGCCGGCGAGGACTTTGCCTTCATGCTGAAACAGCGCCCCGGCGCCTTCATCTTCATCGGCAACGGCGACACTGCCCCGCTTCACAACCCGAAATACGATTTCGACGACGAATCGATCGCCTACGGCATTTCCTATTGGGTAAAACTCGCGGAGAAACGGCTATCGGAATGATCGCCGGAAAAAGGCTTGGCTAATCCGGACGGCTTTTGTATGGATGAGCGCAAGTGGTCCCATAGCTCAGTAGGATAGAGCGCAGGATTCCTAATCCTGAGGCCGATGGTTCGAATCCATCTGGGATCACCACTTCCACAAAATCTTATCGACAACGCCGCCCTCAAGGCCGCGCCGGCTGCGGCATGTCGCTTTGCGGACCGATCGAACTTGTAAACGTCCGGTCGACCGATTGAAGACGCGTCCAGGAGACGGACACGCCGAAAAGCAGGATCGCGATGATCGGGATAACAAGAAGCACAACGCCGCCACTGATGCGCATGACCAACTCCAAAACTACATAGTCATGGGTGGGACCTTGTGCGCAGCAGCTTAACGGTTCGTTAATTTGCGCCGGTTTTACACAAGAGCAAGGCTTGCTCCTGCCTCCTTTTGAAACAAAGGCGGCCAGGCACAAAATGGCCGAAAAATGGCCTCAATCGCCACCGCGGACGCAGCTAAACCGGATCAACTGGACTCGAGCCTGCAAACTTACGATCAGCTGATCATCAGTCCAGTAGCTCGCGAATCCGAACGGCAAGCTCTCGCGCGGTATAGGGCTTCTTCAGCCAGCTTCCCGACAGGGCAAGTTCTCGCCCCGCAATTGCCGGCTCTGCGTAACCCGAGGTGAACAAAACCGGGATATGCGGCTTTTCCGAGCGGACGCGGTTGGCCAGTTCATCACCCGTCATACCACCCGGCATCACCACGTCGGTAAACAGAAGCGCGATATCCTGATGGCGATCAAGCTGGGAAAGCGCCTGACTGCCGTTCTCTGCCTCGATGACCTCGTAACCAAAGCTCGTCAGACGTGAGACCGTGACACGGCGCACTCGCGGATCATCCTCGACAACCAGAATTTTCTCCGGTCCACCGGGAAGCGGGCTTTGCGCCTGATGCACCACGGCATGAAGATTTTCACGATCGACTTTCTTCTTTGCGGCGGGCAGGAACATCCTCACCGACGTCCCCTGCCCCGGCTCGCTGTAGAGCTGGATATTGCCGCCCGACTGCTTGACGAAGCCATAGACCATGCTGAGGCCAAGCCCCGTGCCGGCGCTCACACCCTTTGTGGTGAAGAACGGCTCGAAGGCTTTTTCCTTCACCTCCGGCGTCATGCCCGTGCCGGTATCTGTAACGGCAACCAGAATGAACTCGCCTGTCCGCATGTTGGAATACATCTGCGCATAATCGACATCGAGCTTGATCCGGGAAATCTCGACCGTCAGCTTGCCGCCACGCGGCATCGCATCACGCGCATTGATGACGAGATTGAGGATGGCGTTCTGCAGTTGCGACGCATCGACAAGCGCCTCGTTCGGCGCACCTGCAATGATCGTCCTGAATTCGATCGCCTCGCCGAGCGTGCGGCGCATCAGCTCGGAGAAGCTCGAGACGAGCTGCCCGACATCCACCAGCTTGTTGTTGAGCGGCTGGCGTCGCCCGAAGGCCAGCAATTGGCCGGTCAGCTTCGCGCCGTCATCCGCAGCCGCCTGGGCTTCCTGCAACAGGACACGAAGATTGGGATCTTCGAGCTTGTATTCCATCATCTCAAGATTGCCGCTGATGACTGTCAGGAGATTGTTGAAGTCATGCGCAAGACCGCCGGTCAGCTGGCCGATCGCTTCCATCTTCTGCGATTGGCGAAGCTCCTCCTCGATCTTCTGGCGGCTGGTGAGGTCGCGGATGAAACCGGTAAAGATGCGCTTGCCGCCAGTGCGCGCTTCGCCAACCGCCAGTTCCATCGGGAAGGTCGTGCCGTCCTTGCGAAGCCCGGTCACCACACGGCCGTAGCCGATGATACGCCGCTCCCCCGTTTCCATATAGTTGGAAATGTAACCGTCATGAGCATCGCGATCGGGATTGGGCATCAGCATTCTGACATTCTGGCCACAGACTTCCGAAGCGCCGTAGCCGAACAGCCGCTCTGCGGCGGCGCTGAACGAAGTGACCGTCCCTCTATCGTCGATGACGATCGTGGATTCCGGAACGGTGTCGAGGATCGAGCGCAGATGCGCTTCCCTTTCTGCCAGATCGGTCTGTACCCTTTTCATCGCGGTCACATCGTTGTTGGTCTGGATGATTATGGGCGCTCCGTCGACCGACAGGGAGACGGCAACCAGACGCGTTGCAACGAAAACCGCAAGGCCGTCGCGTGTGCGGTGCTCCAGCTCTCCCTGCCAGGAATACTCCGATGCCAGCTGCTGCCTGATTTCATCGAGCGGCTTGGGAAAGCGCGTCTGCAGCAACTGGTGAACGGACTGGCCAACCGCCTCCTCACGCGACCAGCCATAGAGCGCCTCACAGCCCGAGCTCCACCGGGTGATGATACCGTCACTCCCGTGGACGATGACATTGGCATCGTCCAGAAGGTGAAGAACCGCATCCAGTTCAGCCTGGGTTGTGAGAGTGTTTCTTATCTTGTGTGGCATCAAATATCCTGGCTGCGCTGCGGCTTAGTGGTGGCGCCGATCTTCGGCTGCACCTGCATCTCCCCAGCCGTATTCATCGTCGTCTCCAGCCAATTGTGCAAGCAACATCGGCTTGATGACCTTCACCGAATGACGGCCCA
The DNA here is from genome assembly GCA_900472575.1 of Hyphomicrobiales bacterium. Classification (GTDB taxonomy): domain Bacteria; phylum Pseudomonadota; class Alphaproteobacteria; order Rhizobiales; family Rhizobiaceae; genus Neorhizobium; species Neorhizobium cellulosilyticum. The sequence continues at coordinate 56,803 of UCIV01000042.1, read as the reverse complement.
CGCAGCCCAGAACGCCCTTGGTGCTGAGTTTGGTGATCGTGCGCGAGACGGTCTCGATCGTCAGGCCGAGATAGTCCGCCATGTCCTGGCGCGTCATCGGCAGCTGCACCATCGACTGGACGTCGCTCTTGGCCGCCGCCCTGCGAAGGTGCTTCAACAGGAATGTGCAGAGGCGTTCCTCAGCGCTCTTGCACGAAAGCAATACCATCTGGTCCTGGGCAGCGGCCATTTCATCACAAACCCGTTCGAACACCTGCGGGCGCAGTTCTTCCGAATCTTGTACGGCTGCCTCGAAATTCTTTCTGGTCAGCCGGCGAACCTTTGTCCCGACAATCGCTTCGGCGCTGTAGAGGTAATTGCGCTTCAGCGACACGCCGAGAAGATCACCGTCGAAAACAAAACCGGTGATGACCCGGCGACCGTCCGAAATGATCCGGAAGATGCGCAATGCGCCTTCGACGACCTCGAAGACATGCTTCGCTTCGTCGCCCTCGAAGAAGATCGACTGGCCGGGGTGAATAAACTCGACCGGCTGCCGCGAGAACAGACCATTGAGCGTTTCCGGCTCTGCTTCATGAAGAAGAGTTGCTGCTGTGCGTTCGCGATTATAGCTGGTGAGAAGCATGGTATTAACCCCGTCGTTTGATAGGGGTAGTTGACCTGTCGGCAGTAACACGCGAATGCTACAGCCGTAAAAGACGGTTCGAATTGGTAACAGTTTGTAACAGCCCGGCTAGTTTTAATGTCTATTGACCCAGCCCATGCGGCACACATCCTCGTCGTCGATGACGATCCTCGTATCCGCCAGATGCTTTCCCGATATTTCGAGGGTGAAGGCTATCGGGTTACGACCGTACCCGATGGCGTCGAGATGAACGTTGCGATGCGTCAAAATAGTATCGACGCCGTGCTGCTCGATCTCTCGCTTCCGGGTGGACGCGACGGCCTCGACCTTGCGCGCGATATCCGTGCGAAATCCGACGTGCCGATCATGATGCTGACCGGCCGCGACGACGTCGTCGATCGCATCATCGGCATCGAGATCGGCGCCGATGATTACATCGCAAAACCTTTCCATTTGAGAGAAGTCCATGCCCGCCTAAAATCCATATTGAGGCGGCGGCAGCCAGCCACACCGCGGGTTGTGCAGGAAGAGGATCAGGTTATCCGCTTCGAAGGCTGGGCCCTTAACATCTCTCGGCGGCAGCTGCTCGATCCTGCTGGGGCCGAAATTGAACTGACGACCGGCGAATTCGACATGCTCGCAGCGTTCCTCAACCACGCAGGACGTGTGCTGACGCGTGACTTTCTCATGGACATGACACGCGGCCGACAGCTTGAGGCGTTCGACCGCACGATCGACGCCCAGATTGTCAGGCTTCGACGAAAGATCGAGGCGGATGTCAAACATCCCCAGTTCATCAAAGCGATCCGCGGCGTGGGCTACATTTTCACCGGCAAGATAGGATAATCCAGCGGGACTTCGTCATCGATCCCGCAAATTAGGCCATGGTCCCATGGTCCGCGCTCCAGGAAGCCGGTCAGTACGGACCAATCCGGAGGCAGGGCAGTCCATATGTGGATCGTTCGGCACTTTTCCTTGATCGCAAAATTTCTGACAGCTGAAAAAAGTAGGCCCAGCACCTGTCTGTTGTCGACAAGGCTCACCGATACAAAGAGCGGGACTTCGACCTGGCGTCGCAGGTCCCCGTCACCTCTAACCGCGACATAGGCGATGCCCCGGATATAGCCCATGCTGTCCTTGACGATGAACCAGCAGCGGCACAACAATGTCGTGGCCGTGAGCGCCGTCCACTGCTCCAGATCGACTCCCGGCATGGCTCGCTCAATCAGTGCATAGGCACGCAACACGTCTCTGGGGCTAAGTGTGCCGATCTTGTAGCCCATTCGCTTCGTCCGCACCGTCTGCACGTTCATTGTTGATCAGATGACAGCCGAGCTATTTTGACGCACCCAAAGGATGTCACCTTGATACTAATCAACCGCAGGCTGGAATGATGAAGGCACAGAAGCGCGGATTACTGCAGCGCTTTACCCCTGATGCGGGAAAAGGCTTTCGACCGGGCCTCACGACGAAACCGTGCCGCCGTGCCAAACAGCGCACTGACGCTCGCCGCACAGAACATGCCGATCAAGACACCGGCTCCGCACCATATCACTCCGGCTAAACTGACTGGCAAAGACGGCATGAAGCCCCGCCAGGCATCGCTTAAAATTCTGTGATCTGGCTGCCTTGCGATCACCACAGGCCTCAAGACAGAAGAGGCAGCGGCAAGATCTTCAAGTTGGTCCGAAAGCAACTGATATCGCGCTACGCTTCGCCGCATTGCATCAACCTGCTGATGCAGAGAGCTCTCGTTCGAGGAGGCGTAAATATTCAGTGCCGTTTGCCGGTCGAGGCCGGCATGATTCGCCTGTTCGTCGAAAATCTGGATGGCGGTTGTAAGCTCGTCTATCGCACTGGCGAGACGGTATCGATATTGCTGGGCGAATTCCGGCGCCTGAGAAAACAGCAGGGCGCAGCCTCCAACAATCAGAACTACCAGCACCCGGCGAACAAGAAACACGGCCAACCCTCGGCTTCGTCATAGTCGTCAACGAATCCGGATCGCAAAGGTTGCAATTCGAAGTAAGCCCCACCCCGCGCGGATAAGCCTTATCGTGTGGGACGCGGCTCCCTGACCCGCTCCATCCTGAAGCCGAGGCCGATCAGCCGACCGGAAAGATGCGCAAGCACCGGCCATCGGGCGATCCCGCGAATGAAGCCGGGTGGGCCTTTGCGCTTGTGCTCATTCGCCTGATCCGCCCGCCGGCTGCTGCGCATCATTAACTGCAACTTCTGCGTCGCTCGGGTGGGAAAGCTGCGGCGTTTTTCGACGGCCGCGAGATCAGCATCGGCAAGCCTGCCTTCGCGAAGCGGGCGCGAGAGGATATTTGCCGCCGCGACGGCATCCTGGATGGCAAGGTTCACGCCTACCCCGCCGATCGGAGACATGGCATGTGCCGCATCGCCAATGCAGATCAATCCCGACCGCCACCATTGCCTGAGGCGATCGATCCGCACCGTCAGAAGGCTCGTATCGGAAAATGACCGTATTTCGTCCATTCGCGATGCCGGAAGCGGCGAGACATCCGCCACCATCTTTCGGAAAGCTTCGATGCCATGATCGCAGATTTGAGCGAATGTCGTCCGACGGACGACATAACCGCATTGCCAGTAGTCACCGCGATCGATCAGGACGAAACCCTGCCTTGGGCCTGCATGGCCCATGACCTCGTTGGGATCGCCATCCTGTTTCGAAAGCTTCATCCAGACGACTTCGCTCGGCACGCCGAAATTTTCGACACGCAGCCCAGCTTTGGCGCGAACGACGGAATTACGGCCATCCGCACCGACGACAAGATCACTCTCAATTTGAATGTCGCCTTCTGCCGTTCGGGCAACAACGCCCGAGACCCTGCTAACATCTTCGACGACGCGGGTAATCTCGGCATTCATGATCAACCGGAAATTGGGAAGCCCTTGCGCGGATGCCGCCAGGAAATTCAAAAAGTCCCATTGCGGCATGAAGGCGATGAAACGGTTTTTCACCGGCAGGCGGGAAAAGTCCGCAATCGTGATCCTCTTTCCTCCCATCTCGGCCGAGAGCTTTTCAGCCCGCGTATGCGGCAGGGCGAGAAATGCGTCGATCAGGCCGAGCTGATCGATCACTTCAAGCGTCGAGGGATGGATTGTGTCGCCGCGAAAATCCCGCAGGAAATCCGCATGTTTTTCGACGACGGTGACATCGACGCCGGCCCGTGCCAGCAGAAATCCGAGCATCAGCCCGGCGGGGCCGGCACCGGCAATGACACAGGTCGTCTTGATCTTCACGATTTCACTCATCGCTCCATTTCGCTCTGATCAGCCGCCGGATCAAGTCGTATCAGATCACATCTGCCTCGTCCCAAGCGCTCTTGTGGCAGCCATCGTTCACTTGTAGACCAACGGCAACAGTGAATATGGAAACGGCATGGCAGACATGGATAGACGCCGCATCAGCATTCTCGGGTCGACCGGCTCGATCGGTGTCAACACGCTCGACGTGGTAGCGCAACTGGGCGGACGGAACGCGTTCGACATCGCCGCAATCACCGGCAACAGCAATGTCGCGCTGCTCGCAGAACAGGCCGTGACGTTCGGCGCCCGCCTCGCCGTCACGGCCGACGACAAGCAATATGCGACGCTGAAGGATGCGCTTGCCGGCACCGGCATCGAGGTTGCGGCCGGCCGTGCGGCCCTGGTGGAAGCAGGCCAGCGCCCGTCCGATTGGGTCATGGCTGCGATCGTCGGCACCGCCGGCCTCGCGCCGACGGTCGCTGCCGCCGAACGCGGCGCAGATATCGCGCTTGCCAACAAGGAATGTCTGGTTTCAGCCGGCGAACTCTTCGTCAAGGCAGTCGCGGATGGCGGCGGCAAACTCATTCCAGTCGACAGCGAACATAGCGCGATCTTCCAGTCGCTGGAGGATGACCAGCGCCACGCAGTCGAGCGGATCGTGCTCACCGCATCCGGCGGGCCTTTCCGCACCTGGAGCCGCGAGCAGATGGCGAATGTGACCGCCGATGTTGCGCGCGCCCATCCCAACTGGTCGATGGGCCTGAAGATCTCGATCGGCAGCGCCTCAATGTTCAACAAGGCGCTGGAGATGATCGAGGCCAAACACCTCTTCAATGTCCGCCCTGACCAGATCGAGGTGATCGTGCATCCGCAGTCGATCATTCATTCCATGGTCGGCTATACCGATGGCTCAGTGCTTGCCCAACTCGGTTGCCCCGACATGCGCACCGCAATCGGTTATGCCCTGACCTATCCGGAACGCCCGAAGCTCGATGTCGAACGGCTGGACTTCGCCAAACTGGCGCGGCTGGACTTCGAGGCGCCAGACGAGACGCGTTTTCCGGCATTGCGGCTTGCGCGCACCGCCATGGATCGCGGCGGCGTACAAGGTGCGGTGATGAATGCGGCGGAAGAAACCGCCTTCAACGCCTTCCTGGAAAAGCGCATCGGCTTCCTGCACATGGCGGATATTGCCGAGGACGTGATGGAAGACATGGTCGGCTACGGTTCTGCCATCACCATGGACGACGTCTTTGCTGCCGACGCGGAAGCCCGACGGCGTGCTGCTGAAGCAATTGCCCAAAAGGAAATGGCCGCGTAAGCGGCCATTTTTCTTTAACTCTGGATTTTTGGATCAAGCCACATGCCGCGCCAGCGCGCAGCGTGACCAGAGTTGATGCAGCGAGCCGACCAGATGCTCGAGATCGGCATCCGAATGTAGCGGCGTCGGCGTGATGCGCAAACGCTCGGTCTTGCGCGGCACGGTTGGATAGTTGATCGGCTGCACATAGATATTGCAGTTATCCATCAACAGGTCCGAAATCCACTTGCACTTGGCGGCATCGCCGACCATGACCGGCACGATATGGCTGGGGTTCGGCATATGCGGAATGCCCTTGGCATCGAGCATGCTGCGCAGCTTGCGGACACGCTCCTGATGGCGCGCGCGCTCCATCTGGCTGACCTTCAGATGCTTGATCGAGGCGATCGCGCCGGCAGCAAGAGCCGGCGGCAAGGATGTCGTGAAGATGAAGCCGGAAGCGAACGAACGGACAAAATCGCAAAGTGCCGCCGACGCCGTGATATAACCGCCCATCACGCCGAACGCCTTGGCAAGTGTGCCCTCGATGATCGTCACACGATCCATCAGGCCTTCGCGCTCGGCAATACCGCCGCCGCGCGGGCCGTACATGCCCACCGCATGAACTTCATCCAGATAGGTCATCGCGCCGTATTTGTCGGCGAGATCGCAGATCTCCTTGATCGGCGCGATATCGCCGTCCATCGAATAGACGCTTTCGAACGCGATCATCTTCGGCGCCTTCGGATCGGCCGCCGCAAGCTTGGCTTCAAGGTCGACGAGATCGTTATGCTTCCAGATCACCCGCTCACACTTGCCGTGGCGGATGCCTTCGATCATCGAAGCGTGGTTCAGCGCGTCGGAGAAAATGATGAGACCGGGGATTTTCTGGCCAAGGACGCCGAGCGTCGCCCAGTTCGACATGTAGCCGGAATTGAAGATCAGGCCGGCTTCCTTGCCATGCAGATCTGCGAGCTCGCGCTCGAGAAGAACGTGGTAGTGGGTGGTGCCAGAAATATTCCGGGTGCCTCCCGCACCCGCGCCACAGTGATCGATGGCTTCATGCATGGCCGCGATCACGGCCGGATGCTGGCCCATACCGAGGTAGTCGTTGGAACACCAGACGGTCACATCCTTGGTGCCATCAGGCGTGTGGTGCGTCGCTCGCGGGAAACTTCCACGCTGTCGTTCGAGATCGGCGAACACGCGGTAACGGCCTTCCTGATGCAGTCCGTCCAGTTCGCTTTTGAAAAATGCCTCGAAATCCATGCTTACGCTCCAAAACCTGCGTCAGGCCTTTTTTTGATTTTTGCCATCTTCTTCGTCAACCCGAAAGAGGCTGCTTGCGCTTGCCTGCGGCAATAGGCCCATTTTAGATTTATTCCAATCCGAATCTTAGCGGTAGCCGAAATGTGAAGATTGACCCACATCAAGCATCTGGCGAATAAATTTGCCCCAACTGGACACAAGCAACGTTGACAGACAGTGATTGAAGAACCGGCCTCGCCACTATCCTGGGCAGCATTCTTGCATCGTTTTCGGCAATCCGAACAATAAAATACATTGCTCATATGGACTCTTTACAAGCGAGACCTATTGTTCCAACGGAAACGTAGCGCCGTCAGGGAATGGTTGCGACGAAACGGAACTGGAGGAAGCCATGAAGAAGGCTCTGATTATGTTGATGGTGGGCGCATCGCTCGCAAGTTGCACGGCGACCGAGCAGGGAGCTGGCATTGGAGCTGCATCAGGCGCCATTATCGGTGGCGTTGCCACCGGCAACGTTCGCGGCGCGGCAGTCGGCGCAGCCGTTGGCGGCGTGGCCGGTGCGCTGATCGGCAATGTCTCCGAGCAGCCGGGCCAGTGCTACTATCGCGACCGCTATGGTCGCCGCTACATCGACGATTGCCCGCGCCGTTATTAAAGCGCAGGAACCGACATAACGTCAGATATTTCAAATATGTGGCCCCGAAGCCAGCTTCGGGGCCTTTTATTTCATCAAATCATCATGCAGCCGAGATCAAGGGTACCCCTTTTAGGATTTTCCGGGTACAGAGGTTTCAAGCGACCATGAGGGTCTTCACCGACAGCTGCGATACTTAAGTCTGCGTATGGAAAAGAGAAAAGCTGGGAGGATGAGCGACTGGAGCAGCCGGCGGAGAAGCCTGGCCTGCTTGCTGGCTGGTAGCCTGGCTCTTTCGCCCGTCTTTGCGCCGGAGGCATACGCATTCAAGATATTCGGCATCACGTTGTTCGGCAGCGACGAGGAAACCGTCGAAGTCATCGATCCGGTTCGTTATGAAGCAACGATCGAAACAGGCGACGCGGACGGCGACCTGGCTGACCGGTTGAAATCGGCCGCCGCACTTGTGAATGACGACGAAAAGCCGGTTTCCGGTGATCTCGGCATCATCGTCAAGGCGCGCGAAGACCGGGACCGCCTGGTGGCCGTTCTTTACGAAGAAGCCCGATACGGCGGTATCGTCAACATATCGATCGCCGGAACCGATATCGACCAGCTCCCCCCTAATCCGACATTCGACCATTCCAAGCCTGTTCCGGTAACCGTGAATGTGACGCCCGGTCCCGAATTCAAGCTCGGCGCAGTGCGCTTCGAGGGAGACGCGGCGGGTAGAAACCCTGCTGATTACGATCTGGAACCGGGCGGACCGGCCGGCTCGCTGATCATCCTGAAAGCCGGCGAAAAGATCGTTGTCGATTTGAAAGAAGAGGGGCGCCCGCTTGCCCACCCTCTTCAGCGACAGATCACGGCAGATCATGCAAAGCGGACAGTCGATGTGGTGCTTGGCGCCATCGGCGGACCTGTGGCGCCGTTCGGCACAGTAACGGTCAAGGGCGCTCGGGCCGTCAATCCTGACTTCATCCAGAGTTACTCCCGTCTCGACCGGCGCGAACGCTACTCCCCGGAACAGCTCAAAAAAGCCTCGGAACGTCTACGCCAGCTTGGCGTATTCTCCAGCATCACCATCCATGAGGCCGACAGCTTGGCTCCCGATGGTTCCCTGCCGCTTGCGATCGAGGTATCCGAAGGCAAGTTTCGCTATTTCGGCTTCGGTCTTGAATACGCGTCGACTGATGGCGCAGGGGTTCAGGGATATTGGGGACATCGCAACCTGTTCGGCCAGGCGGAATCGCTGCGGCTTGAGGGGGCTGTTTCCGGCATCGGCGCCACGACAGACGTGACGACATTCGATTACTCCGCCGGCATCACCTTCACCAAACCCGGTTTCTACGTCCCGGAAGCGACCTTCGTCTCCAAGCTCGAAGCCAAGAGCGAAAATCCCGAAGACATCTACGAAGCCCAGTCGATCACCTATTCCGCCGGCATCGCTTACGAACTTAACGCCACCGACAAGGTCACTGGTGGCGGCGAGATCTCCTACATCCGCGCCGACGACGCGTTTGATCGCAATGACTACCTGACCTTCAGCCTGCCGGTATCCTTCGAGCGCGACACGCGAGACAACAAGCTTGATCCGACCGAGGGCTATTACGGAACAGTCTCCGCCAAACCGAGTTATGAGGCACTTAAGGGCAATGTCTTCTCGTCATTCGAAGGCTCCATCGCAGGTTATTATGGGCTTGGCGCCGAAGACAAGGTGGTTCTCGCAACCCGGCTGGGTGCTGGCACATTGGTCGGAACAGGCGACTTGCAAGATATTCCGGTAACCCGTCGCTTCTACCAGGGCGGGGGCGGATCGGTGCGTGGTTACAGCTATCGCGAGATATCGCCCTATAATGACGATGACGATGCGGTAGGTGGCCGCTCTTACGTTTTGGCGTCTTTCGAAACGCGCGTAAAAGTGTCAGAGAATATCGGCATCGTTCCGTTTATAGACGTCGGAACGGTAGCAACCGAAATCGTGCCTGATTTCTCTGATATTCGTGCGGGTGCAGGACTGGGTCTGCGTTATGCAACGCCCTTTGGCCCCATTCGCTTGGATTTCGCAGTTCCGCTCAGGCGCTATGACGGTGGAAATTCGTTCGGTATCTATGCTGGCATCGGCCAGGCTTTCTAAAGAGGCAGCAATACAATTATGACATTCATCGTCCGCCTTCTGAAATGGACATTGAGAGCCGCAATCGCGGCTGTCGGCGTTCTTTTCGTCATGGCGCTCGGCGTTGTTCTTTTCGTCGCCTTCACGCCCGTGGGCGGCGATATCGCTGCCAGCCGCATATCGTCACTTGTGTCCACTCCCGATCGTTCGATCACCTTCTCGCGGCCGGAAGGCCTTCTGACCGGTGACCTTCGCGTCGGCGCACTGACGTTGTCCGACAGCAAGGGCCCTTACGCCCAGATCAACGGCATCGAGATCGACTGGTCGCCGACAGCGCTGATCACCGGCGAGTTCCGTGCCGACCGCATCACCGCAGGCGCGATCGACGTCTATCGTCCACCGGAACCAACCGCCGCAAAGCCTGCCACAACCACGACTTCGTCGGGGGGCACGACATTGCCCGTCGGCATCAGGGTCGCACAGCTCGACCTGCCGGACATCAATCTCGCTCAAGCGCTATCGGGCCGTGACTTCGCACTTTCGCTGAAAGGCTCGATCGATGCGACGGGGCCGAATATCGCGCTAGATCTTCAGGCGACCCGCAAGGATGAGCCGGATGCCAGAGCGCTTGCCGACATCGTTTATGCTCCCTCCGAAAATCGGCTGACACTTAAGGCATCGGTATCCGAGCCACAGGGCGGGCTTCTTGCACGCCTGCTGCGGCTACCCGGCGCTCCGGCCGTGCAACTCGCCCTCGACGGCGAAGGCCCCTTGTCCAACTGGGCTGGCAAGCTTTCCGGGAATGTCGACGGCCAGCCGGTTATCTCGGTCGATGGTCGGCATGTAATGGTCGATAATGGCGGGCACCGCGTCGAGGTCAAAGGCGGCGGCCAGCTTGCCACTCTGATGCCGCCTGCACTTCGCGACTTGTTCGACGGCACGACCGATATCGATATCGCGGCAACCTATTCGAAATCGGGCCGCGTCGATTTCCAGCGCGGCCAGCTGACCTCGGGTGCCGTACGCATTTCCGCCAAGGGCGCGTGGGACCCAAAGGGTGACAACAGCTTGACTGCAAGCCTTGCTGGCACCAAGGGACCGGTCGAAGTGGCATGGCCGATCAACGGCCAGCCAAGCCGTTTTTCGCTCGAAACCCTGAATTTCACCCTGACCGGAGCCGCCGCGGCCGCGCGCTTTAACGCGACCGCATCCCTCCCCTATGCCGAGCTTCCGCAAGGGCGGTTCCGCCAGATCAGGCTTCAGGCGGAAAGCGAAGACCTTGATCTGATTGCTCGTGCAGGCAGCATCCGCAGCCGCTTCACCGTGGGCGACCTGAATTTTACCAATGCCGATATCGGCCGGATGGTGCGGGGACCGGTAACGCTCGATGCACCGCTGCGCCTTGCGCCACCCGCCATCGGGCTTGATGCCGCCACCTTCGAAAGCGCAGGCTTCAACGGCACCGTCAGCGGTGCTTATGACACGTCCAAGCAGGCGGTGACCGGCAATTTCCGCCTTTCAGCCAATCCGAGCATCCTGCCGCCGGCACTCGCGCCACGCTTCGAAGGTGCTATCGCTGCAGAAGGATATGTGGACGTCGTTCAGGGCGGCCGCATGAGCCTGGAAAACCTTGTTATCAAGTCGAACGCGCTAGAAGCCCATGGCAACGTGCTGATGGAAAACGGCAACGTTTCCGGCCGGCTTGCCGGTCGCCTGCCGGATATCAAACGCTGGCTGGGTGACGCGGAAGGCGCCGCAGGCTTCGACATTTCCGCGAAGGGCCCGCTGACCGGCGCGAATGTCAGAGCCGTCATCAATTCAGCCGAAGCCCGGCTTGCCGGTCGCAGGCTGGAAGACCTGAGCCTCATCCTAGAAGGCACGGCAAATCCCGATGCGCCGCAGGGCCGCCTTACCGTCAACGGCTCGATCGACAGCAAGCCGATCCGCATCAGCAGCGACCTGGCATCGGCGAACGGCGAAACCCAGGCACCGGCGATCAATGCCGAAATCGGCCCGAACAAGCTGACCGGTGCCTTGACCTTCTCTCCGGAATTCATGCCGTCCGGCCAGCTCCAGTTCGATTTCCCCGACGTATCGCTGCTTGCAGCGCTGGCCGCTCAGCAGGCCCAGGGTGATCTCAAGGGTTCCGTCACCTTCAATCGCGAAGACCAGACAACCGGTGCCGTCATCAAGGCGAACGGTTCGGCAATTCGACGCGGCAGTGCAGGCCTGGTGCAGCCGGCAATCGACCTGACCATACCGGACATCAAGACGATCGCCGCACAGGGCTCTATCCGTGCCGCGCGTCTTGGAACCGACAGCATCTTCCTTGAAGGCCTGAATGTCGGATTGGATCACTCCGGCACAACGACCTCGATCGACCTGTCAGCCAATTACGACGGCGCGCCTTTGACCACCAAGGCGACGATCGAAACCGCAAATGGTCTTGCCATCGGCCTGCAGAATTTCGAGGCAACACCGCGCAAAATCCCGGTACGTCTGGAAAATCCGACACGCATCGTCATCGAGAACGGCGGCGCACGCCTGTCGAACCTCACCCTTGCGACCGGCACCGGCAGCGTTTCTGTAAACGGCACGGCCGGCTCGACGCTCGATGTGGCCGCAACGATCAATGCGCTGCCGGCAAGCCTGCTCAACACCTTCCTGCCCACCATCCACGCGGCAGGCAACATTTCGGGCACGATCAATGCAACGGGCACAAGCTCTGCTCCCGCAATACGATATGATTTAGAATGGAGTGATGCCCAGCTTCGCCAGATGCGCGACGCTGGCATCAGTCCGTTTCGCATCTCTGCGACCGGCACCTTTGCAGATGGCGCAGTCACACTAGACGAAACGCGCATTGCCGGCAGCGGCGGCATGGAAATCACCGCCGACGGCAAGGTACTTCTCAACGCGAACGGTGGCCCGGCGCTGAACATCAATGCTCGCGCCAAGGCTATTCCCGCCAGTATCGCCAATTCCTTCGTTCCCAGTCTCGGCGCCGAGGGCATGATTTCCGGCACTGTCACAGCCACCGGCACACCTCAGGCACCTGCAGTCCGTTACAATCTCCGCTGGGACAATGCAGCCGTCAGCCAGACCTCGACTGCCGGCGTTGCAGCAGTCGACATAACCGCTGAAGGCACATTTCAGGATGGCCGCGTTACCGTCGACACTCGCCTTTCCGGCGGAGGAGGCATCGCGCTCTCGGGCGGGGGCACAGCCGTGATTACCGGTGACCGGCCGCTCGATCTCAAATTCTCCGGCAGCCTTCCCTTCTCCATTCTTGCAGGTCAGCTTTCCGCCCAGGGCTTCATTCTGGAAGGCACCGGCAATGTCGATATCGCAGTCCGAGGCAATGCAGCGTCTCCGGCGATTACCGGCACGCTTGTCACATCCGGCTCGCGCTTCATTGATGTCCGCCGAAACCTCGCGATCAATTCGCTTACCGCCAATATCGCATTGGACGGCAAGACCGCACGTCTCTCGGGCATCTCGGGTTCGCTATCAGGCGGCGGCACCGTCACAGTTGATGGCACCGTCGGCATCGAACCCGCATCCGGCTTCCCCGCAGACCTGACGATCAGGCTGGCCCAGGCGAGTTATGCCGATGGCACCCTGTTTGCGATCACGGCAGACGGCACTCTCACATTCAAGGGTCCGGTGATGTCCGGCCCCATACTGGGCGGCGACATCGCGCTGACCAAGGCTTCGATCACCGTTCCGGCCAAGCTCCCGACCTCGCTCCGTTCGATCGATATCCGGCACCGCAACGCACCAGCTGCAGTTCTGCGACAGATGGAAGAGATCAGGCCGAAACAGGCATCGGGCAGCTCCAACCCCATCAGGCTCGAACTCAAGGTACGCGCACCAAACGGCATCTTCGTCCGTGGCCGCGGCATCGATGCGGAGCTCGGCGGGGAACTGACCGTCGCAGGCACGGCGATCGAGCCGCAGGTATCGGGCGGCTTCGAAATGCGCCGCGGCCGTATCATCATTCTGACCAAACGTCTCGATTTCACCGAGGGCGATATCACTTTCGGCGGCGGCCTGATCCCGGTCCTCAACATGTCGGCCGACACGACATCCGGCTCCACGACGATCACAGTCGGTGTAACCGGAATGGCCGACGACCCGACCATCGCCTTTTCTTCCTCCCCTGCCCTGCCGCAGGATGAAGTTTTGGCGCAGCTGATCTTCGGCCAGTCCATGTCACGGTTGTCGCCGCTGCAGATCGCCCAGCTGGCAGACGCTGTTAGCCAACTTGCCGGCGGCGGTTCGACCTCGCTTCTGCAGACGTTGCGCAGCAATCTCGGCGTCGATGATCTGGACGTCAACACCGATGCAACCGGCCAGACAACCGTTTCGGTTGGCCGTTACATCAATAACCGCACCTATCTTCAGGTAGAACAGGGCGGCGAAGGTGGGGCGCAGGCGACGATCAATCTCGATGTCGGCCGCGGCGTGAAGCTCAAGGCAGGAGCCGGCACCGAGGGCGGCAAGGCCGGTATCTTCTACGAGAAAGAATATTAAGGCCTTAGCCTCTAGACCGCGATTTTGCGTTCTATGATTTATGTTTGAGAAATAATCCTCGATTAAAGTCGGCATCGCGCAATCTGAGATTCGCCGTGCTTCGGCGCCGGATTGCGACGTGATGGGATTTGCACCTGAATTCGTCAGGCGCGGTGACCACCATGCGGGCAACGGACAGCTGGGGCATTTCTGATGGCGACCACGATCAATTCCACCATGTATAACGGCGAAATGCTTGAGATCATCGCCTTCCGTCTTCACGATCAGGAATTCTGCGTCAAGACGACGACGATCCGCGAAATCCGCGGCTGGGCACCGTCCACGCCCCTCCCACATGCACCGAAGGACGTCATCGGCGTCATGAACCTGCGCGGCTCGGTCATTCCGATCATCGACCTTGCCTACAAACTCGGCATGAAGAGCACTGTTGCCAACGAGCGCAGCGCCATCGTCGTCGCCGAAGTCCACAACATGGTAATCGGCATGCTCGTTGACCGCGTTTCCGACATCCTCACCATCCCCTCGAGCCAGGTTCAGCCGGTTCCGGAAGTCTCCGCCTCCTTCGATAAGTCCTTCTCCGAAGGGATCATCGCCAACGAGCACGGCATGATCTGCTTCCTGAACCTCGCCAAGATGTTCAAGGGCACCGAAATGGAAGATATTGCCGCCTGAGGCAAGCTTTCACAGCAAAACCAAGTCAAAGAGCCGCGAAAATGCGGCTCTTATTTTTCCTGGCTAATAATTGTAGTTTTAATAAAGGTCGCATTAATTTTTTGATGTCCTAATATAAGTGGAAGTTCAGCGCGTTGTCTGAAGCGCAACCTCCATTGACTATATGGCAGTAGCCGCCACAAGGTTACGTCTGAGGGACACTCAATGCTGGGACTGGGCAAGACGGCAGGTGCGCTGGACACTCTCGCCGCGATATCGCGATCGCAAGCAGTCATCGAATTCGATCTTGGCGGAAACATCCTAAACGCCAATCCCAATTTCTGCGAAGCGCTGGGTTATTCGCTTGCAGAGATCAAGGGAAAACACCACCGCATCTTCTGCGAAGCGGACTATGTGGCATCGGCCGAATACAAGGCTTTCTGGGCCAATCTTGCAGCCGGAAATTTCGACGCCAAAGAATATAAGCGGATCACCAAGTCCGGCCGCGAGATCTGGATCCAGGCCTCCTACAACCCTGTTTCGCGCGGCGGCAAGCCCTACAAGGTCATCAAGCTCGCAACCGATATAACCGCAGCGAAAATCAAGGCAACCGAGGACGCCGCAAAGCTTTCCGCCATCAGCCGCTCGCAGGCTGTCATCGAATTTCTCCCAGATGGCACGATCCTGGATGCAAACGAAAACTTCTGCGCCGGCCTCGGTTACGACCTGTCGGAGATCAAGGGCAAGCATCACCGGATGTTCTGCGAACCCGGCTACGCCGCATCACAGGACTACGCGGAATTCTGGCCGCGCCTCGCCATTGGAGAATTCATTGCCGATGAATTCGTCCGTTACGGCAAGGGTGGTAAGGAGATCTGGATCCAGGCGGCCTATAACCCTATCACCGACCTGAACGGCAAGGTCTGCAAGGTGGTGAAATTCGCCACCGACGTGACCCCGCGCATGAGCGCGATCGGCATGCTCGGCACGGGTCTTCGCGATCTGGCCGACGGCAAGCTCGATCAATCGATCGAAACCCGCTTCGTTCCCAGCATGGAATCGACCCGCCAGGATTTCAACTCGGTCGCCGCCAAGTTGCGCGACGCGATGAAGGTCGTCTCGCAGAACGCTTCCGGCATCGCCTCTGCATCGAGTGAAATCCGCGACGCGTCTCAAGAACTGGCAAAACGTACCGAGCAGCAGGCCGCATCGCTGGAGGAAGCTGCAGCGGCGTTGGAAGAAATCACCCGCACGGTCGGCGATTCCAGTCATCGCGCCGAAGAAGCCGGACGGCTTGTCACCAACACACGCCAGAATGCCGAACAGTCCGGCCTTGTTGTCCAGCAGGCAATCGCCGCCATGGACGAGATTGCCAAGTCATCCAATGAGATCACCAACATTATCGGTGTCATCGACGACATCGCCTTCCAGACCAATCTCCTGGCGCTCAATGCCGGCGTCGAGGCCGCCCGCGCAGGCGAGGCCGGCAAGGGATTTGCAGTCGTCGCCCAGGAAGTCCGCGAACTGGCGCAACGCTCAGCCAAGGCCGCCAAGGAGATCAAGACCCTGATCAATACCTCCAGCCATCAGGTTTCCGGCGGTGTCGAGCTTGTCGGACGTACGGGAGGCTCATTGCGCGATATTCTCGGTCAGGTCGCGAGCATCCACGACAACGTCTCTGCCATTGTCGAAGCTTCTCGCGAACAGGCATCGAGCCTCCGCGAGATCAGTCAGGCGGTGAACCATATGGATCAAGCGACGCAGCAGAATGCCGCCATGGTGGAAGAGACGACCGCGGCCAGCCACTCGCTGGCAAGCGAGGCACAGAGCCTGCGCGATCTTCTGATGCAGTTCGATATCGGTGAAGGCACGCGGCTCGCATCCCGACCGGCCGCCCATAGCGCTCCTCAAACCTCACATTTCGGCACGGCCCCGTTGCGAATGGCGCATGCCAATCTCAAGAAGGCAGCCGGCTGGGAAGATTTCTGAGCAGAAACGGAAAAAGGGAGGCCGATCCGGCCTCCCTCACGATCTCAGCCCTTCGGCTCGAAAGGAGCCGGACGCCGGCCCACCCCCTGCCGCTCCAGCATCCAGCCCGGATATTCCGGCATCAGCGCACTGACCTCGTCGAGCTTTTTCAGGTCCTCAGCATCGAGTTTCACAGAAACAGCCTTCAGGTTTTCATCCAGTTGCTCAATCCGCTTGGCCCCAATGATGACGCTGGTGACGAAAGGCTTGGCAAGGATATAGGCCAGCGCCACCGCAGCCACGCTCGTTTCATGCCTGGCCGCAATCTCCCGCATGGCGGCAACGCAGGCCCAGGCGCGGTAATTGTCGACCGGCGGGAAATCGAATTCCTGACGCCGTCCCTCGCCATTTCCGGGCGCGCCGGGGCCGTATTTACCCGAAAGCAGACCTCCGGCGAGCGGCGACCATACCATGAGGCCGAGCTTTTCCTCCTGCATCAACGGCACGATCTCACGCTCCAGGTCACGGCCGGCAATCGAATAATAGGCCTGCACCGTTTCGAAACGGGAGAAACCTCGCCGTTCCGAAATGCCGAGCGCCTTGGCAATCCGCCACGCTGCCCAGTTAGAAAGCCCGATATAGCGAACGAGCCCGCGTGAAACGAGATCGTCGAGCGCTCTCAACGTCTCGTCGATCGGCGTGACGGTATCCGTGCCATGGATCTGGTAGAGATCGATATGATCGACCTGCAGCCGCTCAAGGCTTCTCTCGACCGAATCCATGATATGCCCGCGCGATGCCCCGCGGTCGTTGGGCTTGTCGCCCATCTGGCCTAGAAATTTGGTTGCGATCACGATGTCCTTGCGGGCAACGCCGACATTGCGGATGGCCTGGCCGAGAATCCGCTCCGAAGTACCGAAGGAATAGACATCCGCCGTATCAACGAAATTGACCCCGGCCTTGATCGAACGGTCGAGGATCTGGTCGGCAGCATCCTGATCGACGCCGGCGATCTTGCCCCACAAGGCGGCGTTGTCAGCCTCGCCGAAGGTCATCGTGCCGAGGCACAGTTCGGATACGAACAGCCCTGTATTGCCCAATTGATTGTATCGCATGAACGGCTCCATCTGGGAGATATGCTATGTGAAATGAGAAGATGCCCCGGCCGCAGGATTGCACAATCCGCGAAAGACACGGCGCATCAATAACCGACATTGATCGGTTTGGCAAGATAAACGGAGGCATCTCCGTTTATAAAAGCTGCCCGGCCGCTGACATCAGGCCAAAGGCATCACGCCACGTCGGCGACAGATCCCGTGCCGATGCGCTCCGCACCGGCAAATATCTCGAAATCCTCACCGCGCGTCAGCGCCACGAGCGTCATGCCGGCTTCTTCCGCGGTACGAATGGCAAGCGCTGTCGGTGCCGAGATCGCCACGAGCGTCGAGCTTCCAAGGATTGCCGTCTTCTGCACCATCTCCACCGAGATGCGGCTGGTGACGACGACGATGCCCTGACCACCCTCTCGCCCAGCGCGGATCACCGCTCCGGCAAGCTTGTCCAGCGCATTATGCCGGCCGACATCCTCGCGCACCGCGATCAATCCCTCGCCGGGAATGAAAAAACCTGCTCCGTGAACCGCATGTGTCTCGG
Source organism: Hyphomicrobiales bacterium (assembly GCA_900472575.1). Lineage (GTDB taxonomy): Bacteria > Pseudomonadota > Alphaproteobacteria > Rhizobiales > Rhizobiaceae > Neorhizobium > Neorhizobium cellulosilyticum. The sequence continues at coordinate 38,775 of UCIV01000042.1, read as the reverse complement.
CATGCAAAGGCTGCGCGCCGTTCAAAGCTGCCATCGCAGCCGTAATGTCTTCAGGCGTCAGTAGCACCGCAACATCACTGACATCCGGAACGACCCGCATGGCCTGCTCGATCGACTCGATGCCGCAGAGCCCGCAGCCAACAGGCCCGGCCATATGCCGCCGCCGGGCGCGCAGGGCGTCCTCCTTGTTTTCCGCAAGCCGCACCTGCACGTCGAGGCCCTGGCCCTCCTCCAGAACCGCGACCTCCTCGATCTCGGCCAGTGAAGCGATGATACCTTCCGTCAGGCTGAAACCGATGGCGAAGTCTTCTAGATCCGCCGGTGTGCCCATCATGACGGCATGGGTGGAGCCACCGTAGGAAAAGGCGATCGGCACTTCCGCAGGCACCACACGCGAGCCTGCACGGACCACTCCATTCCGGCGAATGATCTCCTGCGCCACGATCGTCGTCCTGAAGCCGGTCATGACCTCTCCTCGATTGCCTTATCTATTTACGGTGCCACCACTATCACGTAGTGCTTCCGTGATCGATCGCCAGTCGCATACTGCCGATCGTGGATCCTTGAAAACTATATCTCTGCCATGTCCCTGCCGAGGCCCCTCGCCTCATGCAGCAGAGCAGAGACTAGGGGAGTAAACGGCTCCCGATAAGGTGCAACCAGCCCCACCATGTGTTTCGCTTCCGGCTCCACAATTGGGATCATGCGGAGGCTCTGCGTGAAGCCGAAGGATTTTGCGACATTGCGCGGCATGATGCTGGCCCAGCGCCCGGTCGCCACATGCGATAGCAGCACCACCATCGAATTCGATTCCAGCATCGGCGTGATCGACACGCCTGCATTGGAAAGATGCTGGTTGATAATCCGCCGGTTCTGCATGTCCGGCGTCAGCAGGCACAGCCGCAGATCCGCCATCTCGGCCCACCTCACACTCTCCCGGTCCGCGAGAGGCGTCCCTTCAGCCGTAACAAGCGTATAGTTTTCCGAATAGAGCGGAACGCTGGTCACGCGCCCGAGCGGCTCGTTGTCCAGATAGGTAATCCCCGCATCGATCTCGAAATCGTCGAGCTGCGACAGAACCTGCAGCGAATTGCGCGAAACGATTGAGAAGGTCACGTTCGGATGTTTCTGCTGAAACGGCTCCGTCAGCCGCGGCACCATGGCAAGCGCGGTGGGAATGACGGCAAGCCGGATATGTCCCGCCAGCCCCTTCTTCGCCGCCCGCATTTCCTCGCGCATCGTCCGGGCATCGCCGACGATACGTTTGGCCCATTCAAGAACCCGCTGCCCTTCAGGCGTCAGCCCCTGAAAGCGGGACCCGCGCACCACGAGCTGAACACCGAGCTGCTCTTCCAGCTGGCGAATGGCGGCCGACAACGAAGGCTGGGCAATGCCGCACTCCTCGGCAGCCCGCCCGAAATGACCTTCCCGCGCCAGAACGATGAAGAATTCCAGCTTGTCGATCATCGCGGCACCGCAAAAGATTTGAGGGAATAGGCGGCATCTGATGGCAGCTGGCCCTCGATGGAACGCCACGCTTCGGCAACGCCGACGTAATCTTCTGCCTTTCGGCGCAGGAAACCGGTGAGCAGAAGTTCGCGGCGAAGCGAAGGAACAAGCATTTTAACAGCCTCTTCGAATGCACGGGCAAGACCGTCGGTCGCCACATCCGGCAATGCGCTGATCAACGCCATTCCCGGCGTCGGACGCGTGCAACCGATCACTTCGACGGCATCAGCTTCCGGCATGTAGCGCTTCGCCAGGGTGAAGGAGACGACATCGATCGCCGCAAGCTCCGCCTCACCGTTCGCCACGGCCTTGATCGAGGCGCGATGGGCACCGGATGCGCGAACATTCACCTCGTTCATATCCACGCCGGCCGCCACGAGCGACAGCATCAGCGTTGCAAAGCCGGACTGGGAACTGAACTCGTTGATCACGACAGGCCCGCGAAACCTCTCAAGTTCCGTGGACCTGCCCTTCGGCACGATCAGCACGCTGTAATAACAGCCGGGCGCGCAGCCGATATCGTAGGTGGGAGATCCGATCAGCCGGACATGGCGGTTAAGATCCATGGCAAAGGGAAGCGCACATGTCTGTCCGAAGACAAGATCGGGAGAATGCCACATACCAGCCAGATCATCCTGCCGCGTCAAAGCTTCAGGCGCATCAATGCCCCGGCGCAGCAGACAGCCCCTGAGCAAAGTCCAGAACTCGTCCGTGGCCGCCGAAATTTCCGGCCAGTCATACATGGGTAGGCCTGCAAGCATCTCGTCCTCGACATCGTCAGGACAAGTTCTATCTCTTCCTGCTTGAACCTGCCAACAGGCAAATCCGGCAGTACTTGCAGGCCACACCTGTTTCGACAAAGCCTCAGATATGCAGGGAGTCGGAAAGTTCCTTGAGCATCTGAGCGCTGCGTGTCAGCGCCTGCTGCTCGGACGGTTCGAGATCCGGCAACAAATCAGCCGTGACGCCACGGGCGCCGACGACACGCGGCAGGGAGAGCGTCACATTGTCGACGCCAGCAACATGGTCCGTATGGATCGCGACAGAAAGCACCGATCCCTCGTCCCGCGTGATTGCCCTGACGATCCGGGCAATGCCGGCCCCGATGCCGTAATAGGTTGCCCCCTTGCCCTCGATGATCTTGTAGGCGGCATTGCGCACGTCGTGGTCGATCGCCTTGCGGACATCCTCGGTGATCGGCTTGCCGAGTTGCGCGGCAAACGAGATGAGATCGGCCGAACCGGCAACCGCACCGGACCATGCGAGCACTTCGCTGTCCCCATGTTCGCCGATCACAAAGGCCGGAATGGACTGCGGCGAGATTTCGATATGACGGGCAAGCAGGCTGCGGAACCGCGCCGTATCGAGGATCGTGCCCGACCCGATCACCCGGTTGCGCGGCAGGCCGGAAATCTTTGCCGCGATGTGGGTGATGACATCGACGGGATTGGCTGCGACCAGCAGGATAGGGTCAGGTACGACCGCCAGAATCTCGCTGACGATACTGCGAATGACGACGGCATTGCGTTCCAGAAGTTCAAGCCGCCCCTCTCCGGGCCGCTGCCCGACACCGGCGGAAAGCACCACGATCCCGGCACCGGCGAGATCCGCATAGCCGCCAGCCCTCACCCGCGTGGCGGACATAAACGGCACGGCATGGGAAATATCCTCGGCCTGCGCCACTGCAAGCGCCTCGTTCTTGTCCACAAAAACGATCTCGTTGGCATAACCGGCAATCGCCAGCGCAAAGCCCGCTGAACTGCCCACCATGCCCGCACCGACAATACCGATCTTCATCGCAATCACTCCATGAAATGCATCAACCATAGCAGGTCGGCATCACGGCGCCATGGCGAAATCAGCCGATCCGTGTGGCGCAAAGACGCTCCTCGTCCAGCACCACGCCAAGGCCCGGCGCATCGCCCAGCTCCAGCCAGCCGTCGTGGTGCCTGAGCGGCGAGACCATCGGATAATCCCGCCGCGCCTCGCTCCATTCGGGATTGTCGTAAGGGTATTCGAGAAACGGCGCATCGCCCGCACCTGCCGTCAGATGCGCATTGGCGAGAACTCCGATCCCGTTCGTCCAGCTATGGGGCGTGAACATCACGCCCGCCTCGCGCGCCTGGTAGACCAGCCGCCGGCAACCGGTAATGCCGCCCACCAGTGCCACATCCGGCTGGATCACATCGAAGGCGCGTTCCTCGATGATGTCGCGAAACTCGTAAAGCTCACGAGTCATCTCGCCGCCTGCGATCTTCACCGACGTCGCCTCCTTCAAAGCCTGCATCCCCTTTCTGTCGGAACGGAACAGCGGTTCCTCCATCCAGTAGACGCCGAGCTTCTCCAGTTCCTTCGCAACCGCAAGCGCATCCTTGAAGCTCCAGGGCAAGGTCGTGTCCCAAGGCATGCGCCAGCCTTGGTTACAGTCGACCATCAATTCCAGCTTGGTCCCAACCCTTGACCTGATCGCTTCCAGCGCCTTCACGTCATCACGCCAACTGGTCCGCCCACCGGCGGAAGATGAAAAGCGCACTTTCATTGCCGGAAAACCTTCGTCGATATAACGCTCCGCCTGATCTGCCATCGCCGAAGGCTCACGCAACACGCCGGAAGACGCATAGAGCCTCACCCTGTCCGATCGCCCGCCAAGCATCCTCCATACCGGCTCGCCGGTAATCTTGCCGGAAAGATCCCACAGCGCCAGATCCAGCGGCCAGCAGCGACCATAATGAAAGTTGATATGCGACAAGACCTCGTAATGCCGCTCCAGATGCCGCGGGTCCTCACCGATAAACAGGTCTTCATGCCCCTCGAACCCTTTCATCAGGTCGCCCGAACCGATCCCCTCACGACCCTCATCATCCCTCACTCTGACGATCGTCGCATCGAAATGCCCCCGCGCGCGCCCATCCCAGCTCGCCTTGAATGGCGGATCGAGAGGGAGACGGTGATGGGTGATCTCGATGGATGTGATGCGGGGCATATGGTCCTCTCTCACTTCAGACTAGGCGTCTCTCGGCTGCTTGTGCATGGATCCTCGGGTCAAGCCCGAGGATGACGAGTTTGTGGTTGGCGGCAAATCTCAAACGCTACCATTGCGGTTTGTGGAGCGCTTGATTTGGTGACCCATGGCACTCACTTTCAGCCGTCATCCTCGGGCTTGACCCGAGGATGCGCACACAAGCCGGTCGCCCTTCACCATCAGCATGTACCCACAGGCGATCGAGAAAACCTCACCCGAACTGCTGCCAGATCGTCTTGTAGTCGCAATACTTGTCAACCGCATGCACCGAGCGATCCCGCCCGAAACCGGACTGTTTGAAGCCGCCGAACGGTGTCGAGAAATTCGACATGTCATAGCTATTGATCCACACCGTACCGGCATGCAGCGCCTCAGAAAAACGATGTGCCCGGTCCATGTCTTTCGTGAACACCGCGCCTGCCAGCCCGTAGATCGTATCATTGGCAAGCCTTAGCGCCTCTTCCTCCGTATCGAAGGGGATCGCCGCCAGAACCGGCCCAAAAATCTCCTGCTGCGCAAGGCTCATGTCGTTGGTCATGTCGACGAACACGCCGGGCGAGATGTAATAGCCGCCGGTTTCCGACATCACCTGCTCGGCCCCGAAGGCACGCCGTGCACCGTCCTTCTCGCCATCGGCGATCATGCCGAGCACTTTCCGCATATGGGCTTCCTCGATCAGCGCGCCGATCTGCGCCGACGGCTCGAACGGATGTGCCAGCGCGATATCGCTCTTCGTCACCGCCTCGATCTTCTCGATCAGTGTCTCCTGTATCGAACGCTGCACCAGAAGCCTTGTCGAGGCATGGCAGGTTTCACCGGAATTGTAGAAACAGCCCCAAGCAACGGCCGAGGCCGCCGCATCGAGATCGGCATCTTCAAACACGACGAGCGGCGACTTGCCGCCAAGTTCCAGCGCCACTCGCTTGACGTTGGATTGCGCCGCATAGCCCATGATCAGTTTGCCCACCTCGGTCGAGCCGGTAAAGGCGATCATGTCGACATCCATATGCAGCGCCAGCGGCTTGCCCGCCTCCTCGCCGTAGCCGGTCACGACATTGAAGACACCGGCCGGAAGCCCCGCTTCAAGCGCCAGCGCCGCCAGCCGGATGGCTGTGAGCGACGATTGCTCTGCCGGCTTCAGCACCACCGAATTGCCGGCAGCAATCGCCGGCCCGAGCTTCCACGCATCAATGATCATCGGATAGTTCCATGGTGTAATCGCCCCGATTACACCGAGCGGCACCTTGCGCACCAAAGCCCTCGCATGTGGCCCGGTCGGCGCGATCTCGTCATAAAGCTTGTCGATCATTTCCGCATAGAACTGGATACCGTCAGCGCAAAGCCGGACGTCGACATTCAACGACGCCAGAACCGGCTTGCCGACATCCAGCGTTTCCAGCATCGCCAGTTCTTGCGCATCAGCGCGGATCAACTCCGCCCATTTCAGCATGATCCGCTTCTTTTCCAGCGGCTCCTGCCTCCGCCAGACACCACTTTCAAAGGCAGCTCGCGCGGAAGCCACTGCAAGATCGATATCACCCACGCCACCGCGTGCCAAAACCGCACCTGGTTTGCCGTCCATCGGCCGCCTGCGGATGAATGTCTCACCAGACAGCGCATCGCGATACTCACCGTCGATGAAATGCCGGCCTTCCAGCTTGAGATCGGAGAGAGCGTTTTCCCAATAGTCACGGCTGTAGGTCTTTGTCATCGCAGCACCTCGTCAAAGCGTTTTCGGCAGCGTCATGATCTTCGCGGCAAAGACGTCGATATCCGCATCCGTGACCTCTCGAATGGTCGAGCGCCGCATCGGCTGGTTTTCGGGCGCCCGCATCTCCGCAGCCAGATCTTGGGCAGAGAAAGCATCGAACGCCTTCGGCAGGACGCGCTCGATACCACAGCGATCGATCAGCCCGGAGACAAAGGCCGGAAGTTGGGTAGCACCGGATAGCCCGATGGCCCGCGCTGCATCGTTGAGATCGGCCGTATGTTTTGCGACCAACCACGGCAGCGTCGCCTCGAAGCCAAGCGCGGTCGCCAGCCCATGATGCACGGCGCCAAGCCCCGCCAGTGCATGGCTGATGTTGTGAGCGATCGCCGTGCCGCAATTGTCGATGGCGATGCCGGCATAGCATGAGCCCAGCAACACCTTGCCGCGCGCCTCCAGATTTCCCGGCGCCTTGACCGCCGCTTCCAGCGAGCCTGCAACCAGCCGCAACGCCTCATGCGCATAGAGCTTTGCTCCGGCATGAGTCCAAACGGGGGCGTTGCGGTTGGTCGCGGCCTCGAAGGCATGAATGAAGGCGTCCATGCCGCACCATGCGGTCAGGTTCGGCGGCAACGAGATCGTCAGTTCGGGATCGAGCATCACCAGATCCGGCTTGGTTTCCGGCCCCCAGATCCAGAGTTTTCTCCCCTCCGGCCCGGCAAAGATATTGGTGGCGGATGTCTCCGACCCCGTCCCGGCCGTGGTCGGTACCATGATCTTCTTCAGCGGCTTCTTCGGCAAGGGATTGGCAGCCAGCGCATAAAACATCGGGTCCTCGCCAGACGCGGCACAACAGGCCGCCACCTTGGCAATATCGAGCGCCGAACCACCACCGACACCGATCACCATGTCGGCTCCCTTCGCCATCTCGCTGGCGGCTCTCAGATGATGAAGCTTCGGTTCACCGGAGAAATCGGAATAAAGCCGCGGCTCAATTCCGGCCTCCGCCAGTCCCCCTGCAAGGTCCTTCGCCAGACCTCTTGCGACGAGAAAGCCGTCCATGACGATGAGGGCAGCGCGTATGCCCTCGAAGTTTTTGACCATGGCCGCCAAGCTGCCGAAAATGCCGGCCCCGAAGCGGATTTCGGGAATGAAGGAGCTGGAGAACTGCATGGCGGCCCGCGATGGTGAAACGGATATCCATACTCTGCATCACAATCTCAGCTCTTCAAATCCGTCAAAATCTCAGCATATTTGATAATCTGGGATCATGGAGGAATAGATGCTGGACCGCATACCGCTGGAGGCTTTCCGGGTTTATGACGCCGCCTGCCGGTTCATGAACTTTTCCCGAGCCGGCCGTGAACTGCACATAACCCAGGCCGCAGTCAGTCGCCGTATTCAGGGTCTTGAGGGACAGCTTGGAGCAAAGCTCTTCACCCGCCGCGGCCGCAACCTTGCCCTGACGTCGGAAGGCGAACGGTTGGCCCAGCGGGTTCGCGCCACGCTTGAATATCTGGAAGAAAGCCTCGAGCCTTTTCGCGGCGGTGGCTTTGAGACCATCTCGATTGCCGCCAGTGGCTCGGTCTCGCATCTCTGGCTTGCCAAGCGTCTCAAGGATTTCGACAACGGCAATCCACCCGTTTCCGTAAGGCTGCTGACCACGGACACCCCTTCTGAACTTGCCTCGGAGGCCAACGATCTCGTCATTCTCTATTCCACCGGCGAGCACCCACGCTGGAACCTGACGCCGCTAATGAAGGAAGTGCTGGTGCCGGTCGCCTCGCCGGGTTTTATTCAAAGAAATGGCCTCAACCCGGCCTTGATCCGGCCCGACGAAATCGCCCGCCTCGACCTGATCGATTACGAGCGCTTCAACGCCCACTGGATTTCCTTCCGCCAATGGTTTGCGCGGCTCGCCATTCCGCCCAAGGCGCGTATTGCGCCCCGACTTTCCTTTTCCACCTATTCGCTTGCGGTTGATGCGGCTTTGCGAGGAGAAGGCATCACGCTCGGCAGCACCGGCCTCATTGCCGATGAATTGGCTTCAGGTACACTCATCGAGCTTGGAACGCATCGCCTCGACACTGGCTACGGCTACCACCTCGGCACCCCGCGTTATCGCTCGCTGACGCCAGGCGCGATACGGCTGCATCAGCATCTGTCATCGGGAATATAGACAGAAAGTGGCTATAGTTGACGAGCGGCCCCGCTCCACGTCGTCATCCTCGGGCTTGTCCCGAGGATCTGTTGTCGCTTCAGCTCCCGTTAGATTTCGGATTCGGCGATCTGGTTAGATCCTCGGGACGAGCCCGGGCATGACAGCGAGAGACCTTAAAACGAAAAAAGCGGCCCGCAAGGACCGCCTTTCAAACTGCGATGTCGCGCAAATTACGCGGCGACAACGATACCGTTCAGCTGCGTCAGGTCCGTCAGGAACTGCTCGAGACGGGTCTTGTGCTCATCGCCCGTCGCTTTGCCGATCTCAGCCTGCGTGGTTTCGATGCGGCTCTGCAGCGTGTCGACCGTCAGTTCGGCAGCAGGGATGGCGGCATCTGCCAGCAGCGTGCAGCTATCCGGCAGGATGTCGACAAAACCGCCGAACACCACGTATTTGTTGACCTGTCCCGAAGCGAGTTTCACCGAAACCACGCCCGGCTTGATGGTCGTCATCGTCGGCGCGTGGCTTGCAAGCACCGTCATTTCGCCAAGCGTCGCCGGGATCACCACTTCGGATACTTTTTCCGAAACGAGCAGGCGCTCGGGCGAAACCAGTTCAAAATTGAAAGCGTCGGCCATGAAGGTCCACTTCCCCTAATTCCCACGTCGATGAATATCTTTACGTGGGCTTGCGTGTCTTATGCAGGAATGACGCGCCGAAATATCCGGCGCGCCGTTACAATTTGCAATTAAGCGGCTTCAGCCAGCTTCTTTGCTTTTTCGATCGCTTCTTCGATCGAGCCGACCATGTAGAATGCAGCTTCCGGCAGGTGGTCGTAGTCGCCGTTGACGAGACCCTTGAAGCCCTTGATCGTGTCTTCGAGAGCAACCAGCTTGCCCGGCGAACCGGTGAAGACTTCGGCAACGAAGAACGGCTGGCTCAAGAAGCGCTCGATCTTGCGGGCGCGGGCAACGGTCATCTTGTCCTCTTCGGACAGTTCGTCCATGCCGAGGATGGCGATGATGTCCTGCAGCGACTTGTAACGCTGCAGCGTCGTCTGAACCTTACGGGCGATCTCGTAATGCTCTTCGCCCACAACCAGCGGGTCGAGCATGCGCGAGGTCGAGTCGAGCGGGTCGACAGCCGGGTAGATACCCTTTTCAGCGATCGAACGCGACAGAACCGTCGTTGCGTCCAGATGGGCGAACGAGGTTGCCGGTGCCGGGTCGGTCAAGTCGTCGGCGGGAACGTAGATGGCCTGAACCGAGGTAATAGAACCGGTCGTTGTCGTGGTGATGCGTTCCTGCATCTGACCCATGTCGGTAGCAAGCGTCGGCTGATAACCAACGGCCGAAGGAATACGGCCGAGCAGAGCCGACACTTCCGAACCAGCCTGGGTGAAGCGGAAGATGTTGTCCACGAAGAACAGAACGTCCTGGCCCTTGTCGCGGAAGTCTTCAGCGATCGTCAGACCGGTCAGAGCAACGCGTGCGCGTGCGCCCGGCGGTTCGTTCATCTGGCCGTACACCAGCGCAGCCTTGGAGCCTTCGCCGCCGCCGTGCTTGTTGACGCCCGATTCGATCATTTCGTGGTAAAGGTCGTTACCTTCACGGGTACGCTCGCCAACGCCGGCGAATACGGAGTAACCGCCGTGAGCTTTGGCGACGTTGTTGATCAGTTCCATGATGAGAACGGTCTTGCCAACGCCGGCGCCGCCGAACAGGCCGATCTTACCGCCCTTTGCGTAAGGAGCGAGAAGGTCGACGACCTTGATGCCGGTGACCAGGATCTGGCCTTCTGTCGACTGCTCGACATAGGAAGGAGCTTCCTGGTGGATGGCGCGCAACGTAGAGCGGTCCAGCGGACCAGCTTCGTCAACCGGCTCGCCGATGACGTTCATGATACGGCCGAGCGTCTGATCGCCAACCGGAACCGAGATCGGAGCGCCCGTGTCCGTGACCTTCTGGCCGCGGACGAGACCTTCGGTCGAGTCCATGGCGATAGTGCGGACCTGATTTTCACCAAGGTGCTGCGCGACTTCGAGAACCAGGCGGTTGCCGTTGTTCTCGGTCTCGAGTGCGTTGAGGATCGCCGGCAGTTCGCCGTCGAACGCGACGTCTACGACAGCGCCGATAACCTGGGTCACTTTGCCGAGGGACGAGCCCGTTGCGGTAGCCATGATTCTTACCCTCTTCTTTTCGGTCAGAGCGCTTCCGCGCCCGAAATGATTTCGATGAGTTCCTTGGTGATCTGTGCCTGGCGCTGACGGTTGTAGGACAGCGTCAGCTTGTTGATCATGTCACCAGCGTTGCGCGTTGCGTTGTCCATCGCGGACATCTGCGCACCGTAGAAGGAAGCGTTGTTTTCGAGCAGTGCCCGGAAAATCTGGACTGCGATGTTCTTCGGCAGCAGTTCTTCAAGGATCTCTTCTTCGCTCGGTTCGTATTCGTAGAACACAGGCGAAGCAGCGTCCGTAGCAGCCGCCTCGAACTTCGCGGGAATGATCTGCTGTGCGGTCGCGACCTGCGAGATCACCGACTGGAAGCGTGCAAAGAACAGCGTCGCAACGTCGAATTCACCGGCATTGAACATGTCCAGCACCTTGCCCGCGACTTCATCAGCCTGGACGAAACCGAGCTGCTTCACTTCGCGGAAGGTGATGTAGTGAACGATGTTGTCCTTGAACGAACGACGCAGAACGTCGTTGCCCTTGCGGCCGACCGTCAGGATCTTGACTGTCTTGCCCTGCGCGATGAGCTTCAAGGCATGATCGCGCGCCAGACGAATGATCGAGGAGTTGAAACCGCCGGCAAGGCCGCGCTCGCCGGTGGCAACGACCAGGAGATGAACCTGATCCTTGCCGGTTCCGGAAAGCAGAAGCGGTGCACCCGCATTGCCGGCGTTGGCAGCCGAAAGGCTCGCCAATACCTTGTTCATCCGTTCTGCGTAAGGACGGGCGGCTTCGGCCGCTTCCTGCGCACGACGCAGCTTCGCCGCGGCGACCATTTTCATCGCCTTGGTGATCTTCTGCGTCGCCTTGACGGAGGCGATCCGGTTTTTCAGATCCTTAAGTGAAGGCATCCGTTATCGGTCCTTAAGCTAGATCCGTACTTTTAGGCGAAAGACTTCGAATAGGCGTCGAGCGCCGACTTGAGCTTCGCCTTCGTGTCGTCCGAGATCTGCTTCTCGGTGCGGATCGTGTCGAGAACTGCCTTGCCTTCCGAACGGAGGTAGGAGAGCAGACCCTGTTCGAACTTGCCGACATCGGAAACCGCGATCTTGTCGAGGTAACCGTTGACGCCTGCGAAGATCACCGCAACCTGTTCTTCCGTCTTGAGCGGCGAGAACTGCGGCTGCTTCAGGAGTTCCGTCAGACGTGCACCGCGGTTCAAGAGGCGCTGCGTCGAGGCATCGAGGTCGGAACCGAACTGCGCGAACGCGGCCATTTCGCGATACTGGGCAAGCTCACCCTTGATCGAACCGGCAACCTGCTTCATCGCCTTGACCTGAGCGGCCGAGCCAACACGGGAAACCGACAGACCGACGTTAACGGCCGGACGGATGCCCTGGTAGAACAGGTCGGTTTCGAGGAAGATCTGGCCGTCGGTGATCGAGATCACGTTGGTCGGAATGAAGGCCGAAACGTCGTTACCCTGGGTTTCGATGACCGGCAGAGCCGTCAGCGAACCGGCGCCGCGCTCGTCGGAGAGCTTGGCAGCGCGCTCGAGAAGACGCGAGTGCAGATAGAAAACGTCGCCCGGATAAGCTTCGCGGCCCGGAGGACGACGCAGAAGCAGAGACATCTGACGGTAGGCGACGGCCTGCTTGGAAAGGTCGTCATAAGCGATCAGCGCGTGCTGGCTGTTGTCGCGGAAATATTCGCCCATGGCAGCACCGGCAAACGGTGCGAGATACTGCATCGGAGCCGGGTCCGAAGCGGTAGCAGCGATAACGATCGAGTATTGAAGTGCGCCGCGTTCTTCGAGAACCTTGACGAACTGGGCAACGGTCGAACGCTTCTGGCCGATAGCAACGTACACGCAGAACAGCTTGTCGTTTTCCGGACCGTTGTCGTGGATCGGCTTCTGGTTCAGGAACGCGTCGAGAATGATGGCGGTCTTGCCGGTCTGGCGGTCGCCGATGACGAGTTCGCGCTGGCCGCGGCCAACCGGGATCAGGGCGTCGATGGCCTTGAGGCCGGTCGACATCGGCTCATGAACCGACTTGCGCGGAATGATACCGGGAGCCTTGACGTCGACGCGCGAACGACGGGTCGCGTTGATCGGGCCCTTGCCGTCGATCGGGTTGCCGAGCGCGTCAACGACGCGGCCGAGCAGTTCCGGACCAACCGGAACGTCAACGATGGCGCCGGTCCGCTTGACGGTGTCGCCTTCTTTGATCGAACGGTCGGAACCAAAGATAACCACGCCGACATTGTCGGATTCGAGGTTCAGAGCCATGCCCCGGATCCCGCCCGGAAACTCGACCATTTCACCAGCCTGCACGTTGTCGAGACCGTAGACGCGGGCGATGCCGTCACCAACGGAAAGAACCTGGCCGACTTCCGAAACTTCGGCATCCTGGCCGAAATTCTTGATCTGGTCCTTGAGAATTGCGGAAATTTCCGCTGCACGGATATCCATCAGCCGACCTCTTTCAATGCAAGCTTAAGGGTGGAAAGTTTGGTGCGAAGGGACGTATCGATTTGACGCGAGCCGACCTTGACGATGAGGCCGCCGAGGATCGACGGATCGATCGTAACGGCGATGGTTACGTCCTTGCCGGTTACGCCCTTCAGCGCCGACTTGAGTTCTTTTTCCTGCGTTGCAGTCAACGCATGAGCCGAAGTGACTTCGGCGGAAATTTCACCGCGATGCTCGGCAGCGATCGCGCGGTAGGCGCGGATCATGCCCGGCAGAGCGAAGAGGCGGCGATTGCCGGCCACAACTTTGAGGAAATTCAAAACGGTCACGGAAAGACCGGCTTTTACAGCAATGGCGCTGACCGCCTTCTGCTGCTCATCTGCAGAAAAGACCGGGCTCGCCACGAGGCGCCGCAAGTCTTCACTTTCGTCCATCATCGCTTGGAACCGATCAAGATCGGCACCGACGGGATCAATCGAACCGGTCTCCGATGCAAGCTCGAATAGCGACAGAGCGTAACGCTCCGCGACACCGGAAATAAGCGGGGATGTCTCGGCCACAGGCATAGTTTCCCTGAATTACACCCCAAGCACCAAGTCCGAAAATGACGATCGGACAAGACCTTGAAATTTATTGAATTTCCATCAGAACCCGCAGAGCCTCCGCTCGCCGTTTCCGACGTTCGCGGTTCGTCTAGCATAGGATGTAGGGACTCGCAACACGCCGAGACGCCGAAAAAGCCGCACCCACAAGGCGATGCAGAGATTATTTGCGGCTTTCGCCAGCAAATCCGGGCCATCGGCATTCGGGCGCGGCGATATGCGACATTAGATGTAGCCGAACACGTAGGCGAGCGGCGCGAGAGACAATACACCCTCAAGTAGAAAAAACGCAATATTCTGCGGCGTTACGCCGCGGTCCACGAAGATCGAAACCAGTCGGCCCAGCGCGCCAAGCGCAAGCACCACCCCGGTCGCCATATAGAACCATTCCTGCGCAAGCAGGATCGGCAATACGCCAAGACCTATATAGCGCGCGCCCGCGGCCCTGACCGAGCCGTAGCCTTCCGGCCTTACCTCTCCAACCTGGAAGGCGGAAAGTCGCAGGCAGGTGCCGGGAAACAGAAAGATCAGCAAGCCAAGCAGCGCCGTTACGGCACAGCCGACAAAAGCAATCTGTTCGTTCAGTTCAGTTGGGAAGTAGAGTTCCATGCCGTCGCACCCCTTCGAATCGCACTGATTCTAGCCAACAGGGTAAACAAGTTGCAAAGATTAGCGTCGCATCATGCAAACATCGCATTGCGCGAGAGCAAGTGGAGAGCGTCAGTCCGAAGGATTACAGGAAGCTCTGCGGGTCGACGTCGAGCTGAACCTGCACGGTTCCCCGCGCCTTGGGACCATTACCGAGCATCGTCTTCAGAAAAGCCTGCATGTCGGAATTCCGCCGCCCATGAACCAGCAGACGGAAGCGATACCGACCGCGAACCAGCGCGATCGGCGCTTCGGCCGGCCCGAGCACCGCAATGCCGGAAACATGTGGGGCCGCAGCACGCAACCCGCGGGCATGGTTTTCCGCGTCAGCCCGCGTATCGGCAGAAACGATCAGCGATGCCAGCCGCCCGAACGGCGGCAAAAGCGCCTTCTCACGCTCATTGATCTCGCGTTCGTAAAACGCGGTGGAATCACCCGAGACGATCGCTTGCATAACCGGATGCATGGGCTGGAATGTCTGGATCAAGCCGTGACTCTTCAAGCCCGTACGCCCGGCGCGCCCGGTCACCTGACTGAGCAGCTGGAATGTCCGCTCGGCCGCCCGCGGATCGCCGTTCGACAGGCCGAGATCCGCATCGACAATGCCGACCAGCGTCATCAGCGGAAAGTTGTGCCCCTTGGCGACAAGCTGCGTGCCGATGACGATATCGACATCCCCCTTGGCGATCGCTTCAAGCTCCAGCCGCATGCGCTTCACGCCGCCGAGAATGTCGGAAGACATGACGATCGTGCGCGCATCTGGAAAATGCTTCTCGACCTCTTCGGCAATGCGCTCAACGCCGGGACCGCACGCAACCAGATGATCGAACGTGCCGCATTCCGGGCAGGCTTCCGGCGTCGGTTGGTGATAGCCGCATTGATGGCATTGGATCTGGTTCCTGAACCGGTGCTCGACCAGCCAGCTCGAACATTGCGGGCACTGGAACCGGTGGCCGCAGACCCGGCAGAGCGTCAGCGGCGCATAACCGCGACGATTTAGGAACAGCAGCGACTGTTCTTTCTTTTCCAGCGTCCGCGCCATCGCCCTGAGCAGAAGCGGTGACAGGAATCCGCCGCGCTCGGGCGGATGCCGGCGCATGTCGATCAGGTGCAGGTCGGGCAAAGCCGCATCGCCGAAACGCGTCGGCAACTGCACGAGATTGTAGCGCCCCGACAATCCGTTGACCTGACTTTCCACCGATGGCGTGGCGGATACCAGCACGACCGGAAAATCGCCGATTCTGGCCCTTACCACCGCCATGTCGCGGGCATTGTAGAAAACACGATCCTCCTGCTTGTAAGCAGGGTCATGCTCTTCGTCGACAATGATGAGGCCAAGCTCTTCGAAGGGCAAAAACAGCGCGGAGCGGGCACCGGCAACCACCCTCACCTCACCCGTCACCACGCCGCGCCAGACCTTTTCGCGCATACGCGGGGAAAGATCGGAATGCCACTCGGCAGGCTTGGCCCCGAATCGCTGCTCGAAACGCTCAAGGAATGCGGGGGTCAACGCGATTTCGGGCAGAAGGATCATCACCTGCTTGCCGCGCCGCAAAGTCTCGGCCACGGCCTCGAAATAGACCTCCGTCTTGCCTGATCCGGTAACTCCATCGATCAGCGAAGCGGCAAACCCGCCCTCACGGATGGAGGCGACAATTTCCCGCGCAGCTTCCTTCTGCGGTCCCTCGATACGCGGCGCAATATAATCGGGCTCCGGTCGCGCCACGACAGGCGGCGGGGGCAGGAAGATCGTATCGAACATTCCCTGCTTGATCAGCCCGTCGATGACGCTGAGCGACACGCCGGCAGCATGCGCCATGCCGCTGCGGGTCCACGGCACGTCCTGCTCCTTTGCCAGATCGAGCACACGCGTTCTGGCCGGGGTCAGCCGATCCGGCTCGCCACCGAGATACCGCAGGCCCTCCACCATCGGCTCGGGATCAAGTGCGGCAGGCGCGCGGATCGCCATGCGGGCAACCAGGCCAGGCGGAGACAATGTATAGGTAGACACCCAATCGACGAAATCACGCATTTCCTTCGACAAAGGCGGGCAGTCGAACACGAGCGTGATCGGCCGAAGCTTTTTCGGATCGAGCCGTTCGTCGTTTTCACCGTCCCAGACGACACCGATAAGCTGCCGCGGCCCGACCGGCACCTGTACGACAGAACCCGGCTCGACATGCATGCCGTCCGGCACCGCATAACTATAGGCCCCCGGCACCGGCAAAGGCACCAGAATCGGCACGACGCGCACCGGCGTCCGCGACGGCAAAAGCGCGTCACCGAACAGCGAACCCATCATGTCAGCAGAATCCTTAGCCATGCGGCGCGACCATGACGAAAGACGGAACAAAAGTGAACAGTTCGATGAAGAAAATCACGCCGTGGCGGCAAGCGTCGGCACAGTCTGGAATTCGAAACGCGCATCGCCATCCCGGGCCAGGTCGAAAACCGTGTGGTTCTCCAGCGCCTTGGTCACCTCGGCCGGATCGCCCTCCAGCTCCTCCGGCTGGATCATGTGACCGACGGTAAAGTCGAACCGGTTGCCCTTCTTGTTGAGCAATTCATAAAACACCGTCATGTCGCGCAATTCGGTCGACCACTTGGCGAACCAGTAGAACAGGCCGGAATTGCGCGCGGTGATATGGATCGGCAGAATCGGCAGATTGTATTTGCGTGCCAGGCTGACGGCAGATGTTTTCCATGGCCGCTCGTTCAGCTTTCCATTCGCCCAATAGGCGATGCGGCCGGACGGAAACAGCACCATCACCTTGCCGTCCTCGACCGCCTTGTTGGTCAGGACCAGCGTCTCGCGGGTCTTCAGCTTGCTCTTGTATTCGTCACGCCATTCGACCGGGATGATCATCTCGGCAAACCGCGGGTTGACGCGCACAGCATCGCGATTGGCAAACACCATCAGATCAGGCCGCTTTGCCTTCAACAGATCGAAGACCGCCACCCCATCGGCAATCCCGGTCGGGTGATTGCTGACCAGAATGAAACCGCCCTTTTCCGGAATACGCTCGACATGCTTGGCCTCGATCTGCAGCTTCAGCAGATCGCTCATATATTCAAAGCACTGGAAACCGCTTTTCGGCGCAACGTCGTCGGCGAATTCGATGGCTTTTCCGTATCGCAGCAGCGTGTAGAGAAAAGGCCGCATCACCGGCCAGAACGGGCTGCCGACGATCCTCTGGCCGCGCTCACCGATCAGCGTATCGACGATATGCCCCGGCCGGCCGCGGGAGTTGAGTGTGATGGTCTCCGCGAATTGACTGAAGGTCGTCGAATTGTCACGGCGGGCCATACAAACTCCTTGCGCAGGGCAACCTTGTGGCAGCCCTGTATGATAAAACTTTGGCAGACGGCGCAGGCTTAGTATTTCCGTAACGCTGTCGGTAGCAATCTGGTGCTCCTTTCCACCAAAATCAACGGTCGAGACGCTTGAACGAACTGCTGATTATCGCCGCGCCCGATCTCGCCGCCAAGCGCCACGAATGGCTGGAAAGCCTGAAAAGCGAGCGCCGGCTGTCGCCCAACACGCTCGATGCCTATGAGCGCGACACGCGACAGTTCCTTACCTTCCTGACCCGTCATCTCGCCGGCCCGCCGGCGATTTCCGACATCCACACGCTCCGCCCGGCAGACCTGCGTTCCTTTCTCGCCGCCCGTCGCCGTGATGGTTCAGGCTCCCGCTCGCTCGGCCGCCACCTTGCAGGCCTCCGTTCCTTCCTGAGCTACATGGAGCGTCAGGGACTGGTGAATGCCGCAGCAGCCGGTGCAATCCGAGCACCGAAACAGCCGAAATCGCTCCCCAAACCGCTGAGCGACCGGCAGGCGACAAGCCTCACCACGACCGAAACCCAGCTCCAGGACGAGCCCTGGATCGCCGCACGCGATGCCGCTGTCCTGGCGCTTCTCTATGGCTGTGGCCTGCGCATTTCCGAAGCACTCGGGCTTCTTCCCGGCGAGATCGAACCCGGCACGACAACGCTGCGCATCAAGGGCAAGGGCGGCAAGACCCGCATCGTGCCGCTTCTTGCCGCCGTGGCGGATGCCGTCACCCGTTACCGCGATATCTGCCCCTATCATCTGACCGACGAAAAGCCTCTCTTCCGTGGTGCGCGTGGCGGCCCGCTACAGCCGGCAATCATCCAGCGCCAGATGCAGAAATTGAGAAGCGCCTTTGGCCTGCCGGATACGGCAACGCCCCACGCGTTGCGCCACTCCTTCGCGACACATCTGCTTGCCGGCGGCGGCGACCTGCGCACCATCCAGGAACTGCTCGGCCATGCCAGCCTGTCGACGACGCAGGTCTATACCGGCGTCGATACCTCGCGCCTGCTTGAGGTTTATGACCGCGCCCATCCTCGCGCTTAAGGCCGGGGCCTGTGAACCAATCGGTAACCAATCCCGTTAAGCAACTGTCGAAGCCGCGATGATACGTTTTGGACCGATTAATCCGGATCCGTGACATGAATTCCTCATTCCTCGACAGCCCCCTTTTCGAACGCCTGCAGGGTTTTGCGCTCTGGCTGCTCGCATTGCTGCATGTCGCGGCCCTCGCCTCGCTGATCCTCATCCTAGGCATGTTGTCATCCGCCGATGCACAGGAAGAAGCCTGCCATGGCGTTAATCTCGTCGACGAGATGAGATCAGAAAATCCGGATGCTTATGCCAAGGCGCTTGCGGAAGCCGAAACGGTCCCGAACGCCAAGGGAATTTTCTGGAGAATAGAAAAGCCGGGCGTCGCCACCTCATATCTGCTCGGCACCATGCATGTCACCGATCCACGCGTCCTCAGAATGCCGCCCGGAGCCGACAAGGCGCTCGCCGATGCCAAGACTATTATCATCGAATCCAACGAGATCCTTGATGACAAAAAGGCCATGGCCGGCATTCTCGCCAAGCCGGAACTGACCATGCTGACCAACGGTAATACGATCGAAAAGCTGATGAAGCCGGATGATCTTGCCGTGCTCGAAGAAGGATTGAAGAAGCGCGGCGTTCCGCTGGCGACCGTCTCTCGCATGCAGCCCTGGATGCTGATGTCGCTTGTATCGCTGCCGGCCTGCGAACTCGCCCGCAAGGGAAACACCGCCTTTCTCGACAAGCGCATCGCACTCGATGCCGCAGCCGAGGGAAAACCGGTCAAAGGCCTGGAAACGCTCGCCGAACAGCTCACCGCCATGGCTTCTATCCCGACCGAGATGCATTTGAAGTCGCTTGTCGAAACGATCAAGCTCGGCCCGAAAATGGATGACGTTTTTGAGACGATGACGCAGCTCTATCTGACCGGCGAGATCGGCTTCACCATGCCTTTCCTCAAGCAGGTTGCGCCTGACGGCGGCGACAATGCCGGTTATGCCGAGTTTGAGGAACTGATCGTGACGAAGCGCAACCACCTCATGGCCGAACGCGCAGCACCTATCCTCGGCGAAGGCAACGTCTTCATGGCCGTCGGCGCCCTTCACCTGCCGGGCAAGGACGGCCTGGTGGAACTGCTGCGCAAACAGGGTTTCACGCTATCGAAAGCCGACTAGATACTTTTTGACGCTCGGCCCGGAGCAGTGAGATTTGGTCATTGCACCGGCTGGAAAACTCTACGATGGTTCGGAGCCTGAAAGCGATATTAACAGCTCTTTCGACGGTTCCCATGTTCGCACATATATTGCATCGTAGCCTTGTTTTCCTGGCCGCCAGTCTTTGCCTTCTTCTTGGCCTGTCCGCTATTGCCAACGCCGAGCCGGTATCATGCGGCGGGATCGATCTCCTCGCGAAAATGAAACGCGAGGACCGCAAGACTTACGACCAGATTCTTGCCGAAGGCCGCAAGATACCGAATGCGCGAGGCCTCTTCTGGAAGATCGAGAAACGCGGCTTCAAACCGTCCTACCTGTTCGGCACGATGCATGTGTCAGATCCGCGGGTGATCAAACTACCCCACACCGTCAAGAAGGCGCATCTCAAGGCCAAGGTCATTGTCCTGGAATCCGACCAGCTGCTGGAACTCGGCAAGGCCCGCCTTCTGGCCTTCACCAAGCCGGATATGATGATGATGCCCGCTGGCAAGCGCATCGAAGATTTTCTGACTCCAGAGCAGCGCGGCGTCGTCGATACGGCCCTGACGGCGAGGGGCGCACCGCTTTCGGCAGTAAACTATCTGAGACCCTGGATGGTCACCAGCATCGTTGCCTCGGCCTGTGAGCAATCACGCGCCAAAGACAGAACACCGGTTCTGGATCAGCAGCTGGCACTTGATGCCATCGAGAACAACATACCCCTGAAAGGTCTGGAGACACTTGAGGAGCAATACGGCGCTCTGAACAAGATGTCGCTCGAAGCACAGGTAAAGAACCTCATCTCTGCTATCGCCCATCCCGAGCAGTTCGCCAACATCGATGAGACAATGCTCAGGCTCTATTTAAGCGGTGACATCAGGCCACTAGCACCGCTTTTGAGATGGCTTTCCCAAAACGACACGACGATGGCGGCTGACAGTTTCGCGGAATTCGAAGACGAGGTCATCACCCGGCGAAACCACACCATGGCGGACAGAGCCAAGCCATTCCTGCAGGACGGCAACGCCTTCATCGCCGTTGGTGCGCTTCATGTCCAAGGGGACGACGGCCTGGTCGAGCTATTCAGAAAACAGGGCTTCAAAGTCACGCCTGCGATCTGACCATCTGCGATCATGTCCAGCTCCTCCGATGAGATCGAAGACGGTGTCTGTAGACTTGAGGCTGCCTAAATTCCAAATCACGTCCGCCCGCTCGTCATCCGGCGCAGGATATTGGTCTTCCAATAAAACTGATGCACGAGCACGCCGAGAATGTGCAGGCAGATCAGCACCCACAGAGCCGTCTTCATCCAGCCTATATGGGCAAATGCCGCCATGCTGTTCTTGAAATAGAAGGCTCCGATCCCGGCAAGCGGCATGATGATGAACATCGCGTAAAGCGACCAATGCGTGATCGTTGCCACGACGCGCGAAAAGGCTGGCTCCGCTTCCGGATGCGGCGGAACACCAAGCGCAATGCGAAGACAGAGCCGCGTCAGCGCCAGCACCAGGATCGTAATCCCCACATAGGCATGGATATTCGCCGAGGTCATGATGTCGGGAGGGATAGGCTTGTCACCGAAATAAAGTTCCCCGAATGCCGTCATCGCATCGGAGAACAGAAGATTGAACAGGATCAGCACGGCCATGAGCCAGTGCAGGATGCGCTGCGACAGAGAGAATGCGGTCTTCATGTCCGTCACCTTCCTGAGTGAGCAATAGACATGAAGTTTAGGACGGATGCGCAAAAGAAAAAGGCGGGACTCTAGTCCCGCCTTTCGCATTTCGAATATTCGGACCGATTACATATGGATCGGCTTGGCGAAGGTCGACAGGGCTGCTTCCTTGACGGCTTCCGACATGGTCGGATGCGCGTGGCAGGTACGGCCGAGATCTTCCGACGAACCGGAGAATTCCATCAGCACCGTGATTTCGTGGATCATCTCGCCGGCGCCGAAGCCGACGATGTGACCGCCGAGAACCCGGTCGGTTTCCTTGTCGGCGAGGATCTTGACGAAACCGTCGGTCGCCAACATCGCGCGGGCGCGACCGTTGGCGGTGAACGGGAACTTGCCGACCTTGTAGGCGATGCCTGCAGCCTTCAGTTCCTCTTCCGTCTTGCCGACCGAAGCGACTTCCGGCTGGGTGTAGACGACGCCAGGAATGACGTCATAGTTCACGTGACCATGCTGGCCGGAAAGGATTTCGGCGAGAGCAACGCCTTCGTCTTCCGCCTTGTGCGCCAGCATCGGGCCCTTCACCACGTCGCCGATCGCATAGATGCCGGCAACATTGGTCTTGAAGCCATGGTCGATTTCGACGCGACCGCGATTGTCGAGCGCAACGCCTGCACCTTCGAGGCCGAGACCTTCGGTATAGGGCTTGCGGCCTGTGGAGATCAGAACCACGTCGGCTTCGACGGTAACGGCCTCGCCACCCTTGACCGGCTCATAGGTGACCTTGGCGCCGTTTGCGGTCTTCTCGACCGCCGTCACCTTGGCTTCGGTGCGGATATCCATGCCCTGCTTGGCGATCATCCGCTGGAACTGCTTCGACACGTCGGCATCCATGGCGCCGAGCAGCTTGTCTAGATATTCGATGACGGTAACCTTGGCGCCGAGGCGCATCCAGACCGAGCCGAGTTCCAGACCGATGACACCACCGCCGACGACGATCATGTTCTGTGGAACCTTGTCGAGCGAAATCGCACCGGTCGAGGACACGATGACCTTCTCGTCGATCTCAACATTGACGCCCGGAATGCCGGCAACGTCGGAACCGGTAGCGATGACGATGTTCTTCGTCTCCAGTTCCTGCACCTTGCCGTCTTCGCCCGTGACGGAAACCTTGCCGGCGGCAACGATCTTGCCAGTGCCGATAAAGCCGTCGATCTTGTTCTTCTTGAACAGGAAGGCAACGCCATCGGTGTTCGACTTGATGGTCGCATCCTTGTGCGCCATCATCTTGGTAAGGTTCAGCGTCGGTGCTGCAACCTCGACGCCCAGCGTATCGACGCCGTGGGCGACCTGGTGGAACATTTCCGACGCGTGCAGCAGGGCCTTGGACGGAATGCAGCCGACATTCAGGCAAGTGCCGCCATAGGTGGCGCGCTTTTCGACGACAGCGACCTTGAGGCCGAGCTGCGCTGCCTTGATTGCGCAGACATAACCACCGGGACCGCTTCCGATAACGACGACATCATAAGCCATGTTCTAATTCCTGATTTCTGGTTTTGGCAGGCTCATTCCCGCCAGCGTTTCGAGAATGGCCCTCAGGCCGCTTTTTCAGTTGCGAGTTTAATTCCGAGCGCGATGAACACCACGCCGCTGGTTCTATCGATCCACTTGCTGGCGCGCGAAAATGCAGCCCGCATGCGCGGCGTCGTCATGAACGCGCTGACGCCGACGAACCAGATGATCAGGCAGGTCGCCATCACCAGCCCGTAGCTGAACTTGATCGCCATCGGCGTATGGGCGCTGACGACTGTCGAGAAGATCGACAGGAAGAAGAAGACCGGCTTCGGGTTGAGCGCATTGGCGGCGAAACCGAGCGTGAATGCCTTCAATGCCGACTGTACCTTGGAAGCATCACCCTGCGCCTCGGTGGAAACCGTGATCTCCGTCCGCCCGGCCTTCAATGCCTTGATGCCGATATAGACGAGATAAGCAACGCCCAGCCATTTGACGATGTTGAACAGATAGACCGACTGCGAGATGATCAGCCCGAGGCCGAGGATCGTGTAGCTGACATGAAACATCAGAGCCGTGCCGATCCCGAAGCTGGTGATGATCGCCTGCCGGCGGCCATGAACCAGCGCCTGCCGCATCACCATGGCGAGATCCGCACCCGGCGAAACGATCGCGAAGGAGAAGATCGCCATCAGCGAGATCAGTTCGATCATATAGGCATGCATGTTGAATATCCCTCAGAGCAGCAGCGCGGCCATCATGATCAGCAGTCCGGCAAGGCTCAGTAGCCAGACCATCGAGCGGACATAGGGAATGCCCGCCAGATAGAGCGGAACATAGGCAATCCGCGCGATCAGCCACACCCAGGCGCCACCGATGCCAAGCCCGGTAGGGTCGCCGATAAAGGCAAGCCCGAGAAGCAGGCCAATAAAGGCCGGATAGGTTTCCTGATAGTTCTTCGAGGCACGCGCAGCACGCCCCGCCGCCGCATTCTTCGGTGCGATATCCTCGTCGCGCGGTCCGGCATTCCATTTGGAACCCAGTTCACGCGTGGCAAGAAATCCCTGCAGCAGAATATGAAAGAGCAGCAGGACCACACTCAGACAAAGCACGACCACGAGATGGGTTGCATTTGCCGAAGCGGGTTCCATGCTGCTCTCCCTTAGATCAGGACGTAAGGCTTAGAGATCGAGAACCAGGCGTTCCGGATCTTCCAGGCTTTCCTTGACGCGAACGAGGAAGGTGACCGCTTCCTTGCCGTCGACGATGCGGTGATCGTAGGAGAGCGCGAGATACATCATCGGGCGGATGACGATCTGGCCGCCGACGACGACCGGACGCTCCTGGATCTTGTGCATGCCGAGGATACCCGACTGCGGAGCATTGAGGATCGGCGAGGACATCAGCGAACCGTAGACGCCACCATTGGTGATGGTGAACGTACCGCCCTGCATGTCGGCCATCGAAAGCGAACCGTCGCGCGCTGCCTTGGCAAGACGGCCGAGTTCCTTTTCGACGCCGGCGATCGAGCGCTGGTCGGCGTCACGGATGACCGGAACGACGAGGCCCTTGTCGGTGCCGACAGCCATGCCGACGTGGCAGTAGTTCTTGTAGATGATGTCGGTGCCGTCGATCTCGGCGTTGACAGCCGGCAGTTCCTTCAGCGCGTGGGTCACGGCCTTGGTGAAGAAGCCCATGAAGCCAAGCTTGACGCCATGCTTCTTCTCGAACACGTCCTTGTAGCGGTTACGCAGGTCCATGACCGCCTTCATGTCCACCTCGTTATAGGTGGTCAGCATGGCGGCGGTGTTCTGCGCATCCTTGAGGCGCTTGGCGATCGTCTGGCGCAGACGGGTCATCTTCACGCGCTCTTCGCGAGGCGCATCCTCGGCCGAGGAAACCGCGCGCGGAGCAGCCGGAACGGCAGCCAGGGCCGGAGCGGACGGGCCTTTGGCGATGGCGGCAAGAACGTCGCCCTTCAGAACCTGGCCGCGCTTGCCCGAACCGTCGATATCGGCAGTCGAGATGTTGTTGTCGGCAGCAACCTTGGCAGCAGCCGGTGCAGCCGGCATCGAGGACGCGGCAGCAGGAGCAGCAGCGGCCGGTGCGGCGGCAGCCGGGGCCGGAGCAGCTTCTGCAGGCTTTGCAGCAGGAGCGGCAGCAGCCGTGCCAACAGCGCCTTCTGCGATCTGGCCGAGCAGCGCGTCGAGACCGACAGTCTCACCGTTCTGCGCAACGATTTCGGTCAACACGCCGGAAGCCGGGGCCGGAACTTCGACGGTAACCTTGTCGGTTTCCAGTTCGACCAGCGGCTCATCGGCCTTGACCGTATCGCCGACCTTCTTGAACCAGGTGCCGACGGTCGCCTCGCTGACGGACTCGCCGAGGGTTGGAACGCGGATTTCGGTTGCCATGATCTGTTTCCGTTTTTCTCAAGATTCGTTTCGAACAAATTAGGGGAGACGGCTGAAAAATCAGCCGCCGAGAGCGTCTTCGAGGAAAGCTTCCAGCTGTGCCAGATGCTTCGACATCAGGCCGGTCGCAGGCGATGCTGCTGCCGGACGGCCCGTGTAGCGGACGCGCTGATACTTGGCATCGATATGCGCCAGAACCCATTCCAGGTAAGGGTCGATGAACGACCAGGCGCCCATGTTCTTCGGCTCTTCCTGGCACCAGACCATTTCCGCGTTCTTGAAGCGCGACAGCTCGTTGATCAGAGCCTTGGCCGGGAACGGGTAGAGCTGTTCGATACGCAGCAGGTAGACGTCGTCGATGCCGCGCTTTTCGCGCTCTTCGAGAAGGTCGTAATAAACCTTGCCGGAGCACATCACGACGCGACGGATCTTGGCATCCTTCTGCAGCTTGATCGGGCCATCCTTGATGACTTCGGCATCGTCCCACAGCAGGCGGTGGAAGGAGCTTTCGCCCGCCAGTTCCGCAAGCGTCGAGGTTGCACGCTTGTGGCGCAGCAAGGACTTCGGCGTCATCAGGATCAGCGGCTTGCGGAAGTCGCGCTTCACCTGGCGGCGCAGGATGTGGAAGTAGTTGGCAGGCGTCGTGACGTTGGCAACCTGCATGTTGTCTTCCGCGCAGAGCTGCAGGAAGCGTTCCAGGCGAGCCGACGAATGTTCCGGGCCCTGACCTTCATAGCCGTGCGGCAGAAGGCAGACGAGACCGGACATGCGCAGCCACTTGCGTTCGCCAGACGAGATGAACTGGTCGAACACGACCTGCGCACCGTTGGCGAAGTCGCCGAACTGGGCTTCCCAGAGCGTCAGCGCATTCGGACGTGCCAGCGAGTAGCCGTATTCGAAGCCGAGAACGGCTTCTTCCGACAGCATGGAGTTGATCACTTCATACTTGCCCTGGCCCGGCTGCAGATTGGCAAGCGGGATGTAGCGTTCTTCGGTGTCCTGATCGTAGAGAACCGAGTGACGCTGCGAGAACGTGCCGCGTTCGCAATCCTGGCCGGAAAGACGGATCTTCGTGCCTTCGACGCAGAGCGAACCGAAAGCAAAGGCTTCCGCCATCGCCCAGTCGAGGCCTTCGCCGGTCTCGACCATCTGCGCACGGTTTTCCATGAAGCGCTTGATCGTGCGGTGCGCGTTGAACCCTTCCGGAATGGTTGACAGCTTGCGGCCGATTTCCTTGAGGCTCTTCATCGGCATCGAAGTCTTGCCGCGACGCTGCTCGTCGGCATCGTCGGCGGAACGCAGACCCGACCACTGGCCGTCCAGCCAATCGGCCTTGTTGGGCTTATAGGCCTGGCCGGCTTCGAACTCGGCGTCGAGATGCGCACGCCAGTCAGCCTTCATCTTGTCGAATTCGGCTTCGGTCAGCACGCCTTCGCCAACCAGACGGTCGGCATAGATTTCGGCCACAGCCTTGTGGGCGCGGATGACCTTGTACATCTTCGGCTGGGTGAACGCCGGCTCATCGCCTTCGTTATGGCCGAAGCGGCGGTAGCAGAACATGTCGAGCACGACCGGCTTGTGGAACTTCATCCGGTATTCGGTCGCAACCTTGGCGGCATAGGTAACCGCTTCCGGATCGTCGCCGTTGACGTGGAAGATCGGTGCTTCGATCATCTTGGCAACGTCGGACGGGTATGGAGACGAACGGGAGAAGCCCGGATTGGTGGTGAAGCCGATCTGGTTGTTGATGATGACGTGCATCGTGCCGGCGACGCGGTGACCGCGCAGGCCGGAAAGGCCGAGGATTTCGGCAACCACGCCCTGGCCCGCAAAGGCCGCATCGCCGTGCAGAAGCAGCGGCAGAACCTTGGAGCGCTCGGAAAGCGGGATGATATTGTCCTTTTCCCAGACCTTGGCCAGCATGTCCTGCTTGGCGCGAGCCTTGCCCATGACGACCGGGTTGACGATCTCGAGGTGGGACGGGTTTGCGGTCAGCGACAGGTGAACCTTGTTGCCGTCGAATTCGCGGTCGGAAGAGGCACCGAGGTGGTACTTCACGTCGCCCGAACCTTCGACTTCGTCAGGCTTGAACGAACCGCCCTTGAACTCGTGGAACACGGCGCGGTGCGGCTTGCCCATGACGTTGGTCAGAACGTTCAGACGGCCGCGGTGGGCCATGCCGACGATAACTTCTTCAAGACCCAGCTGGCCGCCGCGCTTGATAATCTGTTCGAGTGCCGGGATCAGTGCTTCGCCGCCATCGAGGCCGAAACGCTTGGTACCCTTGAACTTGACGTCGAGGAACTGTTCGTAGCCTTCGCCTTCGATCAGCTTCGAAAGGATCGCCTTCTTGCCTTCCGGGGTAAAGGCGACGCCTTTGTCCGGACCTTCGATCCGTTCCTGGATCCAGGCCTTTTCTTCCGGGCTCGACATATGCATGAACTCGACGCCGATCGTCGAGCAATAGGTGCGCTCGAGGATCGCGATCATCTCGCGAACGGTCGCGTATTCCATGCCCAGAACGTTGTCGATGAAGATCTTGCGATCGTAATCGCTCTCTTCGAAGCCGTAGGACTTCGGCGACAGTTCGTTGTAATCCTCGACCGGGCTTGCGATGCCGAGCGGATCGAGCTTGGCATGCAGGTGGCCGCGCATCCGGTAGGCGCGGATCATCATGATGGCGCGCACGCTGTCGCGGCTCGCCTGATGAACATCGGCTTCGTTGACGGTTGCACCCTTGGCGGCAGCGGCGGCTTCCGCCTTCGCCTTGACCTCGGTTTCGATCGCCTTTTCCACCACCGGCCAATTGCCGTCGAGAGCGGAAACCAGGTCGCCGCCGGCTGCGATCGGCCAGTTCGAACGCTTCCAGGAAGCGCCCTGCGCTGCCTTCTTCACGTCTTCGGGGCTGTCGGCCAAGGCCTTGAAGAAGGCCTGCCACTCTTCCGAAACCGAATTCGGATCGGCTTCGTAATTGGCATAAAGTTGTTCGATATAGACGGCGTTCGCGCCATCTAGGAACGAAGTGATGAGAAACTGCTCGTTGGCTTCTTGCCGGGACATGGCCTATTGCGGGCGCCGCGCCCGCCTCCTCACGTGGTCGGAACCGAGGACCTCGCCGGCTCCGCATTCTCTTTGTGTCTGTTTTGCCGCCGTTGCAGCCCGTCCTGTGACGGTTGACCTGCAGGCAAAAGCCTCTGCCTGCAGGTTCCAACCCTTGAGGTCCATCGTCGCCTGCCTATCGGCGACGAGTGACCGTTATGTGGCGTCAGCCCTTGAGGACTTCAACCAGCGTCTTGCCGAGGCGTGCCGGCGAAGGCGACACCTTGATGCCTGCTGCTTCCATGGCTGCGATCTTGGATTCCGCATCGCCCTTGCCGCCGGAAACGACAGCGCCGGCGTGACCCATGGTGCGGCCCTTCGGAGCCGTACGACCGGCGATGAAGCCTGCCATTGGCTTCTTGCGGCCCTTCTTGGCTTCGTCGATCAGGAACTGGGCTGCATCTTCTTCAGCCGAACCGCCGATTTCGCCGATCATGATGATCGACTGGGTGGCGTCGTCTGCGAGGAACATTTCCAGCATGTCGATGAATTCGGTGCCCTTGACCGGGTCGCCGCCGATGCCGACAGCCGTCGTCTGGCCGAGGCCTTCGTTGGACGTCTGGAACACGGCTTCGTAGGTCAGCGTGCCGGAGCGCGAAACGATACCGACCGAACCCTTGCGGAAGATCGAGCCCGGCATGATGCCGATCTTGCATTCTTCCGGCGTCAGAACGCCCGGGCAGTTCGGGCCGAGAAGGCGCGACTTCGACTTGTCGAGCTTGGCCTTGACGCGCACCATGTCCATGACCGGGATACCCTCGGTGATGCAGGTGATGAACGGAACTTCAGCTTCGATCGCTTCGATGATCGCATCCGCAGCACCTGCCGGCGGAACGTAGATCACGGTCGCATCAGCACCGGTGCGCTCCTTGGCTTCGGCAACCGAAGCAAAGATCGGCAGCGCCGTGCCGTCGACGCCCGACGACCAGGTTTCGCCACCCTTCTTCGGGTGGATACCGCCGACCATCTTGGTGCCGTAGTAAGCAAGCGCCTGTTCGGTGTGGAACGTGCCGGTCTTGCCGGTCAGGCCCTGAACGAGGATCTTGGTGTCTTTATTGACGAGAATAGACATGTAACAGGTTCCTCAGATTAGGCTTTGATCGCCGCAACGATCTTCTTGGCGGCATCGTCCAGATCGTCAGCAGCCGTGATAGCAAGGCCGGATTCGTTGAGGATCTTCTTGCCGAGCTCGACATTGGTGCCTTCGAGGCGAACAACGAGCGGAACCTTCAGACCGACTTCCTGAACAGCTGCGACAACGCCTTCGGCGATGACGTCGCAACGCATGATGCCGCCGAAGATGTTGACGAGGATGCCCTCGACCTTCGGGTCAGCGGTGATGATCTTGAAGGCAGCCGCAACCTTCTCCTTGCCGGCGCCACCGCCGACGTCGCAGAAGTTGGCAGGCTCTTTGCCGTAAAGCTTAATGATGTCCATCGTCGCCATGGCGAGACCGGCACCATTGACCATGCAGCCGATATTGCCGTCGAGGGCAACGTAGGCGAGGTCCCACTTGGAGGCTTCGATTTCCTTGGAGTCTTCTTCGGTCTCGTCGCGCAGCGCCTTGACGTCGTCATGGCGGAACAGGGCGTTGCCGTCGAAGGACATCTTGGCGTCGAGAACGCGCAGGTGTCCGTCCTTCATGACGATCAGCGGGTTGACTTCGAGAAGAGCCATGTCCTTTTCGCCGAACGCCTTGTAGAGCGCCGGGAAGAGCGACTTTGCGTCTTCGGCAGCTGCACCCGAGAGTTCGAGAGCCTTGGAGATCTTGGCAACGTCGTCAGCCGTCACACCGGTTTCCGGGTCGATGGCGATCGTGTGGATCTTCTCAGGCGTATCGTGGGCAACGGCTTCGATGTCCATGCCGCCTTCGGTCGAAACGACGAAAGCAACCTGACCGACAGAACGGTCGACCAGCAGCGAGCAATAGAGTTCGCGGTCGATGTCTGCACCGTCTTCGATGTAGAGGCGGTTGACCTGCTTGCCGGCTTCGCCGGTCTGCGCGGTTACCAGCGTGTTGCCGAGCATGTCCTTGGCGTGAGCCACGACTTCCTCGATCGACTTGGCCAGGCGAACGCCGCCCTTGGCATCGGGCCCAAGTTCCTTGAACTTGCCCTTGCCGCGACCGCCGGCATGGATCTGGCTCTTGACGACGTAGAGCGGGCCTGGGAGCTGCTTGGCAGCAGCTTCGGCTTCTTCGACCTTGAGGATCGCGACGCCTTCGGCAACCGGTGCGCCGTAACCCTTCAAGAGAGCCTTGGCCTGATATTCATGGATATTCATGGGGCTTGATCCCTATTTGAATGACGTGAGCGCTGGCAAAAGCCAGCGCCGAACTTTTTGGAAGCTGATTATTTCAGCGAAGGAACGAGGGCGATGCAGGCTTCGCAGAGACCGGCAACAGCGCCGACCGACTTCTGGAAGGCGGCTTCTTCGTCCTTGTTGAATTCGACTTCGACGAT
The DNA here is from genome assembly GCA_900472575.1 of Hyphomicrobiales bacterium. Classification (GTDB taxonomy): domain Bacteria; phylum Pseudomonadota; class Alphaproteobacteria; order Rhizobiales; family Rhizobiaceae; genus Neorhizobium; species Neorhizobium cellulosilyticum. Next base: position 7,759 of record UCIV01000042.1, on the reverse strand, counting down.
GCGCTCCACACCGCCGGCGCCGAGAACGACCGGAACGCCGACATACATGTCCTTGACGCCGTACTGGCCGGAAAGGTGAGCCGCGACCGGAAGAACGCGCTTCTTGTCCTTGAGGTAGGATTCAGCCATTTCGATCGCCGAAGCGGCCGGAGCGTAATAGGCGGAACCCGTCTTCAGGAGACCGACGATCTCTGCGCCGCCGTCACGGGTGCGCTGGATGATCTGGTCGAGCTTCTCCTGCGTGGTCCAGCCCATCTTGACGAGATCGGTGAGCGGAACGCCGGCAACCGTCGAGTAACGGGCAAGCGGCACCATCGTGTCGCCATGGCCGCCGAGGACGAATGCAGTGACGTCCTGAACGGAAACGTTGAATTCTTCGGCGAGGAAGAGACGGAAACGGGCCGAGTCCAGAACGCCGGCCATGCCGACGACCTTGTTCTTCGGCAGGCCGGAGAACTTCTGCAGCGCCCAGACCATCGCGTCGAGCGGGTTGGTGATGCAGATGACGAAAGCGTTCGGAGCATATTTCTTGATGCCGGCGCCGACCTGTTCCATGACCTTGAGGTTGATACCGATCAGGTCGTCGCGGCTCATGCCCGGCTTGCGGGCGACACCGGCGGTTACGATGCAGACATCGGCGCCTTCGATCGCAGCATAGTCGCTGGCGCCGGTCAGCTTCGCATTGAAGCCTTCAACCGGACCGGACTGAGCGATGTCGAGGCCCTTACCCTGCGGGATCCCGTCGGCGATGTCGAAGAGGACGACGTCGCCCAGCTCCTTCAGGCTGGCAAGATGCGCCAGCGTGCCACCGATCATGCCCGAACCAATAAGTGCAATCTTCTTACGCGACATGGAAATGCTTCCTCTTCAAATCCTGACCTGCGGCAAGTTAGCGCAGGCTCATCTTGCGGCAGCACGGATAGCCTCATCTGCCAAAAATGGCAAACGATTATTTTGAGACTATATTTTTCAATCGGTTAGATATGATTTGAGTTACGTAAACGTAAGAATTTCTGCCATAAATATGTCAGACTTCCTGCCGCTTCTCATTATGGAGCAACAGATATTCCGCACTTCTCATCTCGAAAAGTCGCGAAACCGTGCGGTCGAATTCGAAACCTTCGGTGCCTCTACGCTCCGTCAGCAATTCGTCTGGTGTGACTGCAGCCGAAATGAAAAGCCGCACGGAATGATCGTAGAGCGCATCGACCAGATTGATGAACCGCTTCACTTCATTGCGCTTTTCCGCGCCGAGCTTCGGCACGTGATCAACAAAGACGACGTCGAAACGCGCGGCGATGGCCAGATAGTCCGAAGCGCCGAGCGGCTTTTCGCAAAGATCGGAGAATGAGAAACGCGCAGCCCGCCCGACTGCCGCAGGCACATGAATGCTGCGCCCCTTCATCGGCAGTTCGACCGGCTCGGCCCTGTCACCATCGGTAACCTGATGCCATGCGGCCTCCATCGCCGCATCCGCACGCCCGTCGAGCGGCGTCAGATAGACGGGCAGATTGGCATTCTTCTGCATCCGGTAATCGGTTGGACTGTCCAGCGTCACCACATCGACATGGCTGCTTAGAAGTCCGATAAACGGCATAAACAGGCCGCGATTGAGCCCGTCCTTGTAGAGATTTTCCGGCGCAACATTGGAGGTCGCGACCAGCACGCAGCCAAGATCGAACAGCTCGGTGAAAAGCCGCGCCAGGATCATCGCATCGGTAATGTCGGTCACGGAGAATTCATCGAAGCACAGAAGCTCGGCTTCCGCATAAAGTGCGGCGGCAACCGGCGGCACCGGATCGGCCTGCTTCGTCTCGCCCCGCTTCAGCTTCTGCCGCTGTTCGTGGATGCGGTTATGCACGTCGGCCATGAACTCATGAAAATGCGCCCGCCGCTTTTTCTGCGTGGGCGCCTTCTTGAAGAACATGTCCATGATCATGGTCTTGCCGCGGCCGACACTGCCATAGACATAAAGGCCGCGCACCTTTTCCGCATGGCCATTGCCGCGACGGGCAAAGAGCCAGCCAAGCGCACTCGACTTCTTCGCGGGTTTTGCCTCGCGCAACGCGACGAGCACGCGGTCGAGCCTGGCAGCGACCTCCATCTGCGCCTTATCGGGCGTCAGAACGCCGGACGCCGCCAGAGCCTTGAGCTCTTCGCAGACGCTCGACGTATATTCTGGAATGGGTTCCACCGAGGGACGCCCCTTATGTCAGTATTAGCGGCTCAGACTGACCTGCTGGCCCGAATTCGTGGTACCGTCGAAGCGGTTGTCGGCGCTCTTGTAGACCCGACCGATCACATCGCCTGCACGGTTCTTGAACTGAACCATCTTGCCGGAGACTTCCCATGAGCCCATGGTCGTCAGCTCACCGGCGCAACCGCGGGTACCACCGCGCGAACCGCTGCCGAGATTGGTGAGCGTCAGGAACATGTCGCAGGATGCGCCGCCATTGGAAACGCGCCAGTTGCCGACCATCTGCTCCTTGGTGACATCGAGCGCGCTGGCGGGAGCAGCCGCGTTCGGGTTAGCCATGGCCATGTTCTGACCACCCTGAGGTGCGGAAGGATATTGCGAAGCGCCACCCGGAGGCGGAAGCTGACCGCCCTGAACACCCTGAACGGGCTGGGCCTGAAGCGGAGCGGGCTGCGCCGGCAGATCACTATAAGGGCTGTAGGATGTCCGCTGGCAACCAGCCAACGCAAGGGTCAGTACCAGACCTGTTGCCACATATTTGAACTGCATCAAAAACTCCTGTCCGGATCATTTCACACTGCCCTACAACTTGGGCACGACAGTTTGGCCGGGAATATCGTAAACGACCTTGGTTAATCAAGGGTATCCAGCCAATCCGGCATAATCGCGACGATCTGCACGGTCAATTCGGCGTGCGCACCGGGCAGCAAGACAAACCAAAGGCCGCAACGAAAGCTGCGGCCCTGGGCTTTTCAAAGACTAGACGCGGCGCTCGACCATCATCTTCTTGATTTCCGCGATCGCCTTGGCCGGGTTCAGCCCCTTCGGGCAGGCCTGCGCGCAGTTCATGATCGTGTGGCAACGATAGAGCCGGAACGGATCCTCGAGATTGTCGAGGCGCTCGCCCTTGGCTTCGTCGCGGCTGTCGATCAGCCAGCGATAGGCCTGCAGAAGAACTGCCGGACCGAGGTAACGGTCGCCGTTCCACCAATAGCTCGGACAGGAGGTCGAGCAGCAGGCGCACAGAATGCACTCATAGAGACCGTCGAGCTTGAGGCGATCCTCATGGCTCTGCTTCCATTCCTTCGCCGGCGTCGGAGACACCGTCTTCAGCCAAGGCTCGATCGAGCGATGCTGGGCGTAGAAGTTGTTGAGGTCCGGAACGAGGTCCTTCACCACCGGCATATGCGGCAGCGGGTAGACTTTGACCGTGCCGGAGATGTCGTCCATGCCCTTGGTGCAGGCGAGCGTGTTCGTGCCGTCGATATTCATCGCGCAGGAACCGCAAATGCCTTCGCGACAGGAACGGCGCAGCGTCAGCGTCGGGTCGATCTTGTTCTTGATGTACAAGAGACCGTCGAGCACCATCGGGCCGCAATCGTCGAGATCGACATAGAACGTGTCGATGCTCGGGTTCTTGCCGTCGTCCGGGCTCCAGCGATAGATGCGATATTCGCGAACGTTCGTGGCGCCTTCCGGCTTCGGCCAGACCTTGCCTTCGGACATCTGCGAGTTTTTGGGGAGAGCGAGTTCAACCATGGTCCAATTCCCTCCGGATCAATACACGCGAGCCTTGGGCTCGATCTTGTAGGGATCGATGCCTTCGGCGATCAGGTCCGTATGGACCGGACGGTAATCGAGCTTGACGTCGCCCTTTTCGTTGACCCAGGCCAACGTGTGCTTGCGCCAGTTGACGTCGTCGCGGCCGGCGAATGCGCCTTCCGTGAAGTCCTCGCGGGCGTGGGAGCCACGGCTTTCCTTGCGGGCCTCGGCGCCATAGACGGTGGTGATCGCATTCGCCATAAGGTTATGCAGTTCCAGCGTCTCGACCAGATCCGAGTTCCAGATCAGCGAACGGTCGGTGACCTTGACGTCGGGCAGCTCGCTCCAAATCTGCGACATGCGCTTGCAGCCCGATTCCAGCGATTCCTGCGTCCGGAACACGGCGGCATCGTCCTGCATGGTGCGCTGCATCTTGTCACGCAGCACGGCCGTCGGCGTTGCGCCATTGGCGTGACGCAGGCCGTCGAAGCGGTCCATGATCTTGTCGCAGGCAGCAACATTGAGCGCCGGGATCGCGCCTTCGCGGTCGATCACCTGGCCGGCGCGGATTGCGGCGGCGCGGCCGAAGACCACGAGGTCGATCAGCGAGTTGGAGCCGAGGCGGTTTGCACCGTGAACCGAAGCGCAACCTGCTTCACCTACAGCCATCAGGCCCGGAATGATCCGTTCCGGATTGCTCGAGTCGGCGTTGAGCACTTCGCCCCAGTAATTGGTCGGAATGCCGCCCATATTGTAGTGAACCGTCGGCAGAACCGGGATCGGCTCGCGGGTCACGTCGACGCCGGCAAAGATCTTCGCCGATTCCGAAATGCCCGGAAGGCGCTCGTGCAGCACGGCCGGGTCGAGATGGTCGAGATGCAGGAAGATGTGGTCCTTGTTCTTGCCGACGCCGCGGCCTTCACGGATTTCCATCGTCATGCAGCGCGAAACGACGTCACGCGAGGCAAGGTCCTTGGCCGAAGGCGCGTAACGCTCCATGAAGCGCTCGCCCTCGGAATTCACGAGGTAACCGCCTTCGCCGCGTGCGCCTTCGGTGATCAGACAGCCGGAGCCGTAGATGCCGGTCGGGTGGAACTGGACGAATTCCATGTCCTGCAAAGGCAGGCCGGCACGCGCCACCATGCCGCCACCGTCGCCGGTGCAGGTATGGGCAGAGGTTGCCGAGAAATATGCGCGGCCGTAACCGCCGGTCGCCAGAACCACCATCTTGGCGGCAAAGCGATGGATCGTGCCGTCGTCCAGGTTCCAGGCAACGACGCCTTCGCAGCGGCTGCCGTCATCGGACATGATCAGGTCGAGCGCGAAATACTCGATGAAGAACTCAGCGTTGTTGCGTAGGGACTGGCCATAAAGCGTGTGCAGGATGGCGTGGCCGGTACGGTCGGCCGCAGCGCAGGTACGCTGTACCGGCGGGCCGGCGCCAAAATTCTGCATGTGGCCGCCGAACGGACGCTGGTAGATTTTGCCTTCCTCGTTACGCGAGAAGGGCACGCCGTAGTGCTCAAGCTCGTAAACGGCTTTCGGCGCTTCCATGACCATGTACTGCATGGCGTCAACGTCGCCGAGCCAGTCGGAACCCTTGACGGTGTCATAGAGGTGCCACTGCCAGCTGTCCGGCGTCATGTTCTGCAGCGAGGCGGCAATACCGCCCTGCGCCGCGACGGTGTGGGAACGTGTCGGGAAAACCTTGGTGATGCAGGCGGTCTTGAAACCCTGCTCGGCCATGCCGAGCGTGGCGCGAAGACCCGCACCGCCGGCGCCCACGACGATAACGTCGTAGGAATGGTCGACATAATTATATGCTTTGCCGTTCTGGGCTATCGGAGTCACGGATGCCATGATGGATTATCCTACGAACGCAATTTTCAGAACGGCGAAAAGACAGAGGCCACCGATCAGCATTGCAAAAAATGTATTGAGCATGACGGCCAGGAATTTCAGGCCTTCGTTATGCACGTAGTCGACGATGATTTCCTGAACGCCGATGCGCATATGCACGAGACCGGCAATGATCATCAGGCCGAAAAGCACGGCGATGAGCGGGTTCGACAGCGCCTGGACGACTTCCTCGTAAGGCGCGCCCGCATAGCGGATCAGGAAGATAATGAAGAAGATGGCGAGCGGCACGAGTGCCACTGCAGACATCCGCTGCATCCAGAAATGTTCGGTGCCGTCCTTTGCTGATCCGAGACCACGAACCTTGCCGAGGGGAGTACGCATATCCATGATGTTTCCTCCTCAGATGGCCAGGCCGATGATCCAGACCAGCACGGTCAGACAGATCGATACGATCGGCAGGATCACCGCCACCTTGGTCGCGAAGTGTTTTTCAAAACCATGACCCATGTCCCACACGAAATGGCGGATACCGCCGAGCATGTGGTGGATCAGAGCCCAGGTATAGCCGAACAGGACCAGCAGCCCGATCCAGGTGCCGAACAGCCAGCTGACCCAGTCGAAATAGGGCTTGCCGGATGCAGCTGCGATCAGCCACCAGGCAAGAAGCACGGTGCCGACAGCCAATGCACCACCGGTAATACGGTGGATGATCGACATCAGCATTGTGGGAATCAGTTTGTAAACTTGAAGATGCGGCGACAGAGGCCGATTATTTGTTATATTCGCCATCATTACCTCGCGGCGTCGTCTCAGCGGGCGGGCGCCCGGCAATGCACCATGCCGAGAAAATGTGCATTGCATCATCGGCGTGGTTTAATCTTGGAATTCCAAGACGACAAGATCAATTCCGACGTCGCGTGAATTTAATCGATTGTGAATTGCAAGAGGAAAAGCCTCGGACAAATCGCCGCGGCGCATTAACCATCAATTCCAAAGATTTGGGCGCCGACGTGCACTGGCGCAGAGAACATGTTAACCTTTGATTAACCATGATCTCGGAGTTCGCCATGATCGCGAATCGCATGAAACCTGTTCTTTTTGCACTTACGCTATCCGGCGCCTTCGCCTCTGCAGCCTCCGCGCGCGATCGTTCTCCGGATTTTAACAGCGGCGAAACCGGTTACCGGGGCCATTATTACGGCCACGGGCATCATGGCCGACGCGGCCAGCTAAAGCTGTTTTCCGATCAGCGCCTGGGCGGCGCCAGCCGTGTAGTGTCATCGGCACGAAACAGCCGTCCCGACAAAGGTTCCATTCAGACACTCGGCTCATTCGCTACTGTCTCGGGCTCGTCGATCATCTACACTGACGGCTATCGCGAAATATACGTCGGCGAGTATGCCTCGGAACCCTCGCGCTCAGGTCTTTCCTATCCCGCACCCAAGGCGAAGATCATCACCGTCACGGAAGAACTTACCAACGGCAACTTCCGGCCGGTCAACGGCTGCAGTTACGAGATGGATGTCTGCGTCATCCGTGGGGAGAAGTGAGGCCGGATATCCTCACCCAAGCTGGGCTTCGATCGCAGCCTTGTCGATGGCCGACCAGACCTGAGCGATCAGTCCGCCGGAAAATTGGTAGAAGACGTTTTCGGAAAACCGGATACGACGACCATTGACCGGAAGGCCGAAAAGCTCGCCTGCAGGCGTACAATCGAAAACCAATCGGCTCGCCACTTTCGGGGCCTCGACTACCAGGAAGTCGATGGTGAAACGCAGATCCGGAATGGCGCGAAAATCTCCCACCAGCATCTCACGATAACCGGCAAGCCCGATTTGCCGTCCATTATGGACCGCATTCTCATCGATGAAATCGCCAAGACTTTGCCAATCCTGCCGGTTCAGGCAATCGATATAACCGCGATAGATTTCGGACAACTCACACATTCCTATCACTCCTTCCGCATATCTTCCGACCGGTGGCGAACGCGACAAGCAGACGGCCCGTTCCATCCGAGCGCTCACGGCGGATCGCAGGCCTTGGACATCAAGAACACATCGGCGACAGACAACACAGGGGGTAAAATACCCGGACCACGGGGATGATTTCACCCCTCCACCTCAATCTCATCAACGGCTTGAGCCTTGTTGCATCCCCGCC
>UCIV01000041.1 GCA_900472575.1 Hyphomicrobiales bacterium | reverse complement strand
ATTACTAAATAGCCGCTACAGCTGGTCATTGCATAAGTCCCTTTTATGGAACTTGTCTCTGAGTTATCATGCCGCACGGGTGCTGTTGGCTCTGCGCACAATCCGAATCCGTGTGCACTTGATGAACACTTCGCGCGTTTCGATGTACAACGCCCGCCATTCCACCTTGCTTAGCTCGGCCCGCATATCAAATCCGAGCGCACTCTCGCTCACCGAAGTTCCGCGAGCAAAGCCTCTGCGCCTTTCTTGATCCCCACCTTGGAAGCTTGAAGGGAAGAGAAAGTTGCGCCAACATTCATGGCATTCGGATATTGTTTCGAAACAGACGCTCGCAGAAGCCTGTTACTGTTGGCGTCGAAGATTTCGACGGCATAGCTGACGGAACCTGCCATGCTTCCTTCCCGGCCACGAATTGCCTGTATAGAATTGTAAACGCTTCCACCGACATCGAGATGGGAAAACGGCCCGAGAATGGGCGTTGTCGTTTTCGCCCCGGTCAGCGTCAGTCGAAGTCTCAGTGTCGAAGGACCCGGTGTTTCGACCAAAGCAAAACGTGTGCCCAGCTTGTCGGAAAACTCATTGCGCATGTAGGAGGCGAGTTCGGCCTTGTTTTCTTCTTGCATCTTGACAAACTGATTGTCGCGGCCGGCGTATATGACGACCGGTTCGACAATGATCTTGTTGTACTGTCTCCAATCGGCGTTAGCTCTGTACTCGAAGGGAAGGCGTCCACCCCTGTCCTGGGGGTTTGGCCGGAGATATGCGGCCGATGCGAGCCCCTCATAGACGATAGGATCGGCGGTGGTGCAGGCCGCGAGGGTAGCACAGATCATGAGAGTGACCGCTGCGGCAAATGTTTTTCTCGTCAAAGTTTATCCCCGCAAAAAAAGGTGAACTTGCGGTAACGTTGGTATCGAGAACCAAGATTATTTTGTTGTATATGATATTAAGAAATATTCGCGGTAGGCCTCACGGGCGAGAAGAGCCTGTTCTAACCGTTTGGCGCCACCGAAGCATGGCCTGTTCCGCATCGAGGTCGTGATGGAGCAGTACTACGGCGGTGTACCGATCAATCTCCGCTGGGCTGAGCAACGGGATTGGGATGCACTCCTGGAAACCCTAGTCGAGCTTGGCTTTACAGACGATCGCAACACCTGCTCACAGCCTGCGGCCGATTCAGTGGGCTTATAAGGAGGCTTGGTCGATCACGCGGCGGCTTTACGATAAAAAATTTATGCCCAAGCAATTTAGGCCATCCTCTTGGCTGTGTGCTGACGGGTGGCGAGGCTTTTGACTATCTCGCTAATCCCGGTCTTCTCGCGTTGCCGCTGAAACGGCCTCGTCGTCTCCTCGCGGATAAGGGAAATGATGCCGACAGTATCCCTCAGGACGACAACATTACCGCAGGGATCGCTGGCACGGTTTTTCAAGCCATACACGTAAGGCGCGGGGCGGCACGCCCCGCAGCCCGACTTTAATCTCGATAACCCCTGATCGCTGAATCCCAATTGTTAGGCGCTCAAAAGCTTCGGTCGGATCCCGTAGCGGAGACCCTGGTCGATTCGGGGTTCTGCCGCCAAAAGCTTGCGTGTGTATTCATGTTGCGGCCGATGGAAGACGTCTTTCGCCGCTCCCGTTTCAACGAATTTCCCTCTGTACATCACACCAACCTGGTCGGAGATCGTCTCAATCACGGCGAGGCTATGGCTGATGAAGAGAAACGAAACACCGAGTCGATCTCTAAGGTCCATGATCAATCTTAGAACTTGCGCTTGTACCGACAGATCCAGTGCAGACACAGGCTCGTCAGCAACGATGAGCTTGGGTCTCCCAATAACAGCCCTGGCGATTGCAATGCGTTGGCGCTGACCCCCGGAGAATTCGTGAGGATAGCGTTGGGCGTCTTCACTACGAAGACCCACCGACTGAAGGGTCTCGCTTACCAACCTCGCGCGATCCCTCCCCCGTGGTGCGTCGGGATCGAGATATAGTGGTTCGGCAACGATCTGACTGATCGTCTGACGTGGATCCAATGAGCCTTGTGGATCCTGGAAGATCATCTGAAACTGACGGCGCAGTCTGAGGAGCTCACGGGGGCGTACGGAAAAGATATCTTCGCCTTCGAACATGACGTCGCCGGACGTTGGCTTGTCCAGTCCCATGACAATTCTGGCGAGAGTAGATTTTCCGCACCCGCTTTCACCGACGATCCCGTGGATCGTCCCGGCTTCTTGCCTAAAGCTTATTCCATCCACAGCCTTCATCACGACTCGCCCGTGGCGATCCGTGTATTCGCGCTCCAGGGCCGCGACCTCCAGTAGCGCCTGGTAGGGCGAGCCATTTTTCTTTGTCGTTGGCTGCGCTGGCGTATTCAGCGTTTCTTCAAGCCGGGGCTGCGCCGCGATCAACCGTTTGGTATACTCTTGCGCAGGCTCAAGGAGGACCGCGGGGGTCAATCCCTCTTCGACAAACTCGCCCCTATTCAAGACCAGGCAACGTTCACATATACTTGCAATAACACCGAGATCGTGACTGATCATCAGCAGCGACATGCCCATTTCCGCAACCAGTTCGCCGAGAAGCTTGAGGACCTCGGCTTGGACGGTCACGTCAAGTGCGGTGGTGGGTTCATCCGCGATCAGAACTTTCGGCCCAGGCGCAATCGCGATTGCGATTCCTACTCGCTGACGCTGACCGCCGGACATTTCATGGGGAAAAGCGTCAAGTCGGTTCCTGGCGTCAGGGATTCCTACGCGCTCCAACAGTTGCAATGCGCGCTCCCGTGCAGCTGTGTAGCTCATGGTTTGATGCCGAAGTATCCCTTCGATAATCTGATCACCTATCCGCATGGACGGATTGAGGGCGGACATAGGCTCTTGAAAGATCATACCGATCTTGGCGCCGCGGACACGCTGAAGCTCTCGCTCCGTCATCTCGAGAAGATTTTCACCATCGAGAAGAACGCGCCCCTCGGCTTTGATTCGGGATGGTAAAAGACCGAGCATTGCAAGCGAAATCAGCGATTTCCCGGAACCAGACTCACCGACGACGCCGAGCGTTCCCCCTTGCGCCAACTCGAAGGAAACTGGCTTGACCAGGGTCCGGGTCGGCTGACGCCACGCGTTAAGCCGGATTGAGCTGATATCAACTTTGAGGGTCATGCGTCGCTCCCGGACCGCGGGTCAAAAAGATCACGTAGTCCATCGCCCAGCAAATTGAGACCGAGCACGGCGATGAGGATTGCCAAGCCAGGTGCTATGGCCATCCATGGCGCCTGGGTAAGATAGGTCTGCGCCTCGCTGAGCATCCGTCCCCAGCTTGGCGCGGGCGGCGGTACGCTCAACCCCAAAAAGCCGAGGCCCGCCTCAACGATCATCGCAAGTCCGACCTGGGTCGTGGCCTGTACGAGGACTGCACCGGCGATGTTCGGAAGGACATGGTCGGTCGTGATCCGAAAGCGGTTCTTGCCCGAGACCTTGGCGGCAAGGCAATAGTCGAGAGACCGGATACGCAAGGCCGCTCCTCGCGACACCCGCACAAACACCGGCACCGCGAAAAGCGCTATTGAAATGATTGCCGTCAGACGGCCGGGGCCGATCAGGGCGGCGACCATGATCGCCGAGATCAAAGCTGGGAAGGCGAATATCACGTCGGCTATCCGCATTATGACCTCTTCGACGAGGCCACGCATCGCCGCCGCGATGGTCCCTAAGGCCACCCCGGCGACCATTCCAAAAAATACTGCAGTCAGGGCGATCGAGAGTGAATTCGACGCGCCTAACATCAGCATTGAAAAGATATCGCGCCCGAACGCGTCTGTTCCAGCAAGCCCCGAAGCCAGCGGTGCCTTCAGCTTCGACAAGATGTTCATTTTCGACGGAGATGCAGGCGTCCAGAAATTCGAGACGACCGCGATTGCGACCAAGAGGCTCGTGATTGCAACGCCCGCGATGAGATTTGTGCGCGGCGCTTTGGCGAATCGGGATGGTGACATTGTGACAGCGGTCATCATGCAGCCCTCATGCGGGGGTCGAGCCACAGATAAGCGAGGTCGACGAGGAAATTCACGGCGATCACCATTCCGGCAAAAAACAACGCCACGTTCCTGATGACGATAAGATCGCGTTGTGCGAGCGACTGGTAGGCAAGGCGACCGAGCCCCGGAAGACTAAAGACATTTTCCACCAGAACAGCACCAGCAATCAAAAATGAGAACTGGAGACCAATGATGGTAACAACGGGAACGAGAGCGTTTCGTACCACGTGACGCCACAACACCCGTTGGCCTGTAAGACCTTTCGCCCGAGCGGTCCGGACAAAATCCTCTCCCTTGACATCCATGACCGCAGAACGGGTCACCCGCACGAGAACTGCGGCCTGCGGCAAGGCAAGCGCGACGGCGGGAAGCATGAGCGCTTTTAACGCCGCGAATGGATCCGACCATCCCGGAAAGCCACCAGCGGAGAACCAGTGCAATGTCGACGAGAATAGAAGGATAAGAAGTATCCCAAACCAGAAGTCGGGAACGGCAATACCGATCTGTGCAGCTAGGGATACACACCGATCAGTTGCCTTTCTTGGCCGGGCGCCTGCAACGACGCCGAGTGTCACGCCGACGACTACAGCGATGGCCAATGCCATTATCGCCAACGGCAATGTCACAGCGAGTCTCTCGGTAATCAGGCCGGAGACTGGTACGCGATAAGAAGCCGAGGTGCCGAGGTCGCCGACGAAAACGCCGCCGATCCAATTGAGATACCGTAAGTAGGCCGGCAAATCGAGCCCAAGCTGGCTCCGCATCGCAGCGATCGTATCTTGCCGCGCCGAAGTTCCAAGCAGAATCTCAGCGGCATTGCCCGGTAATAGGTCCATGACAAGGAAGATGACAACCGAAGCGGCAAACAGCGTCAGGATGAAGGAGGCCGATCGCTTAAGATAGCGCCTGTAAATGGTCATGAGGGGATCTCGTGCGTCGTTTGAGCTGCAAAAGCAGCCTCGAAGGATGAGGGCGACGCGTTCCCGACGCCCTCTCACTCTTCAGTCCGCCCAGTAGGCATCGCGAACGAAGACCTGGGAGATGGGTTCGTTCTTCCAAAGACCCCTCACCTTCGCATTCCAGATGTTGAGGCGAGGAAGGTCAAAGAGGTAGAGGGCGGGGACGTCCTTTGCGAGGATTGTCTGCGCGTCTTCGTAAAGCTTTGCGCGCGTGGCGTCGTCGGCCGACTGACCGGCTTTCTCGACCACTTCGTTGAAGCTCGGATTGTGGTAGTTGAAATAGTAGTTTGGACGAGCGTAGATATCGATGTCGAGCGGCTCGGCGTGATCAACGATCGTCATGTCGTAGTCTTTCTTCATGAAGACCTGATCGATCCATTTGGCCGGGAACTCGCTCGGCGCAATTTCGAGCGTGATGCCGATTTCGGAAAGCATTGCCTGAAGAACCTGAGCAGCGCGCGTGGTGTAGGACATCTGAGGCGTCTGGATAGTGAACTTAAAGCCGTTCGGATAACCTGCTTCGGCTAACAGCGCTTTTGCCTTTTCCACATCGTACGGAAGTGTGGAGGTCAGATCAATGTAACCCGCATCGATAGGCGAAAAGTGGCTTCCGATGGGGATGCCATAGCCAGAGTAGGCCGCATCCATGACCGTTTTCCGATCAATCGCCATCATCATTGCCTGACGGACTCTAACATCCTTCAGGGGCTCGCGCTCGTTGTTTAATCCGGCGACCAGCTTGCGGGTGGTGCTGCCGACAGCGGCTTCGAACTTTGTGTCACCTTTGAATTCGTCGAAGAGTTCTGGAGCCGAGAAGTTTGGAAACGCATCTACGTCGCCGGCGCGAAGAGCAGCAGCCTGTGCCTGAGGGTCACCGATAAAGCGGAAGACGACGTCATTTAGCTTGGGGACGCCTGCATCCCAATAGGTTGGGGCAGCTGTCACCGATAAGGAAGCCGAAATATGACTGACGGCAAAACATTCTCGCTCAGCGCCAATGGAGACAGCTGGTCGCTTGAGACCGATCCATCGACAGGTCAGGCGATGGTTCTTCACACAGCGAACGCATCGTCTGGCGGACATGAAACCAGGAGCACCATAGATCGGTTTCTTGAGGTGAGCGTCGGCAAGGCCGAGCACGACTCGCTCCTGCAGATCCTGGGCAAAACGGACAATCATGACCACCATCCGCTGGCCGACGATGACCTGCGGACGCCATCTTACGATATGGCGATGCGGTATCTGGAACTAGGTGGCCGACGGCTGGCGAAAGTGGACGACAACATCGTCAATATTCGCGAGTGGGAAATGGACCCGATGGATGCTGAAGCATTCTGGCAAGCGAACGTCGAGGCCTTGGGCGAACGCGAGAAGCGTGAGGTCTTACTGCATCTGCCGTCTATCAGCGATGCGGACACCCACGAAGGGCGTCAAACATTGCGGAGCCCTACGCAGGAGACACGCGACACGTCAGCCGGTGGTGTCCAGCGGCAGAGGCAATCCGGCGGCAGAGACGATAGGCCTGCAGGTGAAGTGGCCAA
>UCIV01000039.1 GCA_900472575.1 Hyphomicrobiales bacterium | reverse complement strand
GATCATCGAGTAATCGATAATCATCTGAATTGAGAAAGGCCTCGCTGGAAACAGCGAGGCCTTTTTTTCGTTCGGTATTGTAGACGTTGAAAAGCGTTCATCCCGAAACGCGATATGTGCACGCCGGGCGCGGATAAAAGGTATTGAAAAGCTAGCGGGGCTGCTCCGGAAAAAGCTCTCGCTCGTAACGGAAAACGCCCCGGTCTCTCTGTTTGCGCAGGCTCTCCGGCAGCCTCTCGTCGGGCTCAAGCAGCCGCGAAGCGACATTGTCCGCTCCCGTGTTGAGCGCATCGCGCCCGATAAAGCCGCCGCGAACCTGCGTGGTGGCGGATAGCGCGCGCATGAAGGCGTCGAACAGATCCGGATCGGGCAGGGGTGGTCGCCTCCAGAAATCGGCAAGGGCTGCTTGAGATGTGAGACCGTCGACATCGTAGATCGCAGCGCCGAGTGCGATAACCGGACGGTTAAAAGCGAGTGCCGTGAGCCCCACTGTGGAGTTGACGGTGACGACGCCCGCCGATCGCTCGATCAGGCTGTCGGTATTCCCCCCATCGGCCACGAAGACCCGGTCACCTACATTCAGTCGCGAGGCGGCGTCGCCAATCCGTTGGGGCCAGCGTGAAAGACCATTGTCGATCGGGTGGACCTTGAACAGGAGCCGGGTTTCTTCGGGAGCATATCTGGCGAAAGACGCAATCACGGCCTCGACGACTGCAGATAAGTCACTGCCCGGTGAATGCTTGATTATCTGGTAGTCACCGGGCAATTGCAGCGGAAACAGAAAGAAACGGGCGTCCGTACCAGTCGCTAGCCGGGTAGATGCTGCGATAGCCTGTTCAGCCTGTCTTCGTCTTTTGCTGGCGAATAGTCCCTTCCAGATCCAGCCGCTATATTCGATGACGGGGTGGGCCGCGCCATGGGTTCTGTAGTGGCGGTGGAGGATAGGGCCGACCAGCACATTGGGAACATGATAGGCGAGATCGTAAAGCGCGTAGGTCAGGAAGCTTGATCGGAACAGGCCGCCGCGCGCCACGGGCGGCACGCCGTCGGCCAGAACCCTGATCGCCTCCGGTTCCTGCGGAAAACGCGAATGAGCCGACATGCCGTCCGGCTCGACCGTCAACCAGTCCGGCCGCAGATAGCCATGCTCGACAATATGTATCCTGACGCCCAGAGCCTGGCCGATTTCAGCGGCAGCCGCGTGATAATCACGGCCGTCACCGAGCATGACGATGTCTGTCACTGAGTGGTGACGTGTGAATGCCTCAAGGTAAGCGGGCCACTCGCTCTTTTCTCCGCGAAAGAAGGCGCCTCTTTTCGGCCACCAGAAAACCATATCGCCAAGGCAGAAATTGATGCGCAAAACGCGCGCGCCCTTAGCTTCCAGCCTGTCCGCGACAAGTCGGAAAAACGGCGACGCGGGGCCTTGAAGGAAAAGAAAGGTGCGGTTCTTCATGTCACAGTGCTTACGTGAAATTAACAGGCTGAAACCGTATTTGCATTGACGGCGGTATGGGTTTGGTGAGAATTCCAGCAACCTAACGACGAATAGCTGAATCTCACTGCTTTGTGTGGCCGATTTCTCGGTACCTCGAAGTTTAGAAGGCATTGATCGCGTATGACCAAAGTTCTCTTTCTGCAAGGTCCTCCGTCGGTTTTCTGGCGCGAGCTCTCCCAAGGGTTCGAAGCCAGGGGCGTGGAGACGAGGAGAGTGAACTTCTCCTTCGGTGATCAGGTCTACTGGTTCAAGCGCGGAGCGATCAACTACCGCGGAACTTTGAAGGCATGGCCGCGCTATCTTGCAGCGCTTCTGAAGCGGGAAGGCATCACCGACATTCTTTATTATGCGGATCGGTTGCCATATCACCGGCTTGCCGCGCGTGTCGCGCGGCGCCTTGGTGTGCGCTGTCACGCCGTGGAATTCGGTTATCTCCGACCTGACTGGATCACGCTTGAGCGTGACGGTATGGGGCGTTTCTCTCATTTTCCGAACGATCCGGACCGTATTCGCCAGATCGCCGCTAAGGTGGCCGATCCGGATTTGAAGAACCGCTATCCGCATACATTCGGGCAGGAGGCGACCAACGAGGTAATCTATAATCTGGTCGCCTATTTCGGCCGGATGATGTTTCCCTTTTATCGCTCCGACAAATATTACGACCCGTTGTTCGACTACCTATCCTGGCTGCCGCGCATGTTCCGTGAGAGGCACGATTTGCCGGAGGGGTATTTCGACGACAAGCTGAAGCGCAACTATCTGCTCGCGCTCCAACTCCAGAGCGATTACCAGATCAGGGCGAATTCGCCCTATAGGCATATTTCGCAGATGCTGGATCAGGTCATGCAGTCGTTTGCGCGTCATGCGCCTGAAAACGGCCGGTTGATCATCAAGCAGCATCCGCTCGATAATGATCTTGAGAACTGGCGCAAGGTCGTTGCTGAACTTGCCGCGAAATATCG
The DNA here is from genome assembly GCA_900472575.1 of Hyphomicrobiales bacterium. Lineage (GTDB taxonomy): Bacteria > Pseudomonadota > Alphaproteobacteria > Rhizobiales > Rhizobiaceae > Neorhizobium > Neorhizobium cellulosilyticum. Next base: position 18,373 of record UCIV01000039.1, on the reverse strand, counting down.
GATCGAAAATCGTGTCGCCTTTATCGAAAAAGGCAATCTTGCGGAAATCCTGCGCGAGTGCCACGGTTCCATCGTGGTCAATTCCACGACAGGTCTTCACAGTCTGCGGGCAGACGTCCCTACCATCGTCTTGGGTGCTGCTGTCTTCGATATACCCGGACTGACGCATCAGGGTGGACTGGATGTATTCTGGCGGAATCCCGAGCGAATCGACCGAAGCCTTCTGGCTTGCTTCATCAAGGCGCTGGCCGGTGCGATCCAGATAAAGGGTAATTTCTATCATTCCGAAGGTCGCAAGCTCGGTATTTCGACAATCGTCGATCGAGTGATAGGGCAACTCGTGAATGAGCCGGATGCCTATGTCGCGCAGCCGCCTCGTTTGGCGTGGAAGCGCCTGCCGCTTACCAATGAGCGCAAGGGGGTGACTGCTGTTTTGCCGGGGGCGATGGATATTGCCGGCAGCGATATTCTCGGCGGCGCCGAGCCCGCTTTCGCGACGGTTCGTGCTGTAGATGCCGGCGATCGGCGCGGCGATGCATATTGAACATGTCGGAAACGAAAAAACATACTTGCCAAGTGGGGCAACGCACCGTAAAGGGAGCGCCTAGCTTAAAGACGACGCGGAATCGAATGTGATTTTTGCAGTCGGATAGGGCGAAGGGGTATAGCTCAGTTGGTAGAGCGGCGGTCTCCAAAACCGCAGGTCGTCGGTTCAAGCCCGGCTGCCCCTGCCACTCAATAAAGCTCGTTAGGCTGGGTGATTGATCCGCCGGAGCTGTGCCGAGTGGATCGGCGAAATTTAATCGAACATTGTTTTTCCTCTTGTGCAAAGGGGAGGCGGTGTTTATGTAGGGAAAAACAGACACGCGGTGCGTGGGGCTGAGCGAGTTCGGCTTTACGTGCCGTAATTGCGTGGAAAATCGATGGCATCCAAAACCAATCCGGTCACGTTCTTTAAGCAGGTTCGTTCCGAAGGTCTGAAAATCACTTGGCCGTCCCGCCGCGAGACTGCGATCTCTACGGCTATGGTTCTGGTTATGGTTGTCTTTGCTGCCCTGTTTTTCTTCGCGGCGGATCAGTTGATGGGCTGGCTTTTGCGCCTGATCCTGAACGTCAGCGTTTAAAACTGGAGAGTGAAGATGGCGGCACGCTGGTATATCGTCCACGCATATTCGAACTTCGAGAAGAAGGTCGCAGACGACATCGAGAACAAGGCTCGCCAGAAGGGGCTTGAGCATCTGTTCGAAAGGATTCTCGTTCCGACTGAAAAGGTGACGGAAGTGCGTCGCGGCCGCAAGGTCGACAGCGAGCGCAAGTTCTTCCCGGGTTACGTCCTTGTTCGCGCAAACCTGACGGATGAGGCCTATCACCTGATCAAGAATACGCCCAAGGTTACGGGCTTCCTCGGTTCCGACAATAAGCCGGTTCCGATCCCGGATTTCGAAGCCGAGCGTATCCTCGGTCAGGTCCAGGAAGGCGTAGAGCGTCCGAAGTCCTCGATCTCGTTCGAGATTGGCGAGCAGGTTCGTGTTTCGGATGGTCCTTTCGCATCGTTCAACGGTGTCGTTCAGGATGTCGACGAGGAGCGTGCGCGCCTCAAGGTCGAAGTATCGATCTTCGGTCGCGCAACCCCGGTCGAGCTGGAATACGCTCAGGTCGAGAAGGTCTGATTTCAAGTTGGGGCCCGCATGTCGGGCCTCGTGCGGTGTACGCCGCAAACCGCGTGGAAGGTGAGGAGTCTTAGCCGGGCTCCAATGATCCGAACCACGCAACCGCAGCCGCCGGAGAAATCCGGCAAGTTGGGTCGGGAAACCGCCCCGTTAGTGAAAGGCAGAGAGATATGGCTAAGAAAGTAGCAGGCCAGCTCAAGCTTCAGGTCAAGGCAGGATCGGCAAACCCGTCCCCGCCAATCGGCCCGGCGCTTGGTCAGCGTGGCATCAACATCATGGAATTCTGCAAGGCGTTCAATGCCGCCACGCAGGAAATGGAAAAGGGTATGCCGATCCCGGTCGTCATCACCTATTACCAGGACAAGTCCTTTACCTTCGTCATGAAGCAGCCGCCGGTTTCTTACTGGCTGAAGAAGGAAGCGAAGATCACCTCCGGTTCCAAGACGCCTGGTAAGGGCGGCAAGGCCGGTACTCTCACCAAGGCTCAGATCAAGTCGATCGCCGAAGCCAAGATGAAGGATCTCAACGCTGCCGATATCGAAGGCGCAATGGCCATGATCGAGGGTTCTGCCCGCGCCATGGGTCTGGAAGTGGTGGCTTAATATGGCAAAGCTTGCAAAGCGTATTCAGAAGATCCGCGAAGGCGTTGATCCGACCAAGCTCGTAGCCCTTTCCGACGCCATTTCGATGGTCAAGGAACGCGCAACCGCCAAGTTCGACGAGACCGTTGAAATCGCAATGAACCTCGGCGTTGACCCGCGCCATGCCGACCAGATGGTTCGTGGCGTTGTCAACCTGCCGAACGGCACCGGCCGCGACGTTCGGGTTGCCGTCTTCGCACGTGGCGCCAAGGCTGACGAAGCCAAGGCTGCAGGCGCAGACATCGTTGGCGCAGAAGACCTGCTGGAAATCGTCCAGGGCGGCAAGATCGACTTCGATCGTTGCATTGCAACCCCGGACATGATGCCGCTCGTCGGTCGCCTCGGTAAGGTTCTCGGCCCGCGTGGCATGATGCCGAACCCGAAGGTTGGTACGGTTACGATGGACGTCACGGGTGCCGTCAAGGCTTCCAAGGGTGGCGCTGTTGAATTCCGCGTCGAAAAGGCCGGTATCGTTCACGCTGGCATCGGCAAGGCTTCCTTCGACGCCAAGGCGCTCGAAGAAAACATCAAGGCCTTCGCTGACGCCGTCATCAAGGCAAAGCCGGCTGGCGCGAAGGGTAACTACGTCAAGCGCGTAGCGATCTCCTCGACCATGGGTCCAGGCGTCAAGATCGACCCGTCGTCGGTTACTGCTGCTTAATGACTGAAATTCCGAAGCTCAGAGTTTTCTCTAGGCTTCGGTCGCATGAATTCCCAACCCTGAAGGGCCAATCCTGAGGGGGAGGGGATTTCCGGAGAAATCCGGAATTCCTGTCCGAGATTGCGGGTGGCTGAAATCCTTGTTGATGATGCCTTAATCGAATGACCTGCATGAGACGGGTAAGAACCCAGAATTTGGAAGTGCGTATAGCGCTTTGATATTCGGTTCGAGCCTAGTGTGCCTTGTGCCTGAAGCCTTTGGTTTCAGTGCGGGGGGACAGGATCCTCAACCGCCGCTTACGGTCTCTCCGGAGATCGTCTGAGGCAAAGGCAACCCGGTGGGACTTGCAGGATTGCGGTCCTACCAACTGGAGACAGACAGTGGAAAGAGCGGAAAAGCGCGAATTTGTCACGGAGCTGAACGAAGTCTTCAAGGCTTCTGGTTCGGTTGTCGTGGCCCACTATGCTGGTGTCACAGTCGCACAGATGAACGATTTTCGTTCGAAGATGCGCGCTGCTGGCGGCACCGTCAAAGTCGCGAAGAACCGTCTGGCCAAGATCGCTCTTCAGGGCACGGAATCCGAATCGATGTCTGACCTGTTCAAGGGTCAGACGCTCATCGCTTACAGCGATGATCCGATTACGGCTCCGAAGGTCGTCATGGATTTCGCCAAGACCAACGACAAAATCGTTGTTCTCGGTGGTGCCATGGGCGCGACCTCGCTGAATGCGGATGCAGTCAAGTCGCTTGCGACCCTGCCTTCGCTCGACGAACTGCGTGCAAAGCTGGTGGGTATGATTCAGACCCCGGCAACCCGCATCGCAGGCGTCGTACAGGCACCGGCAAGTCAGCTTGCTCGCGTGTTTGCAGCCTATGCCAAGAAGGACGAAGCCGCGTAAGGCGGAACTTCGCTGTTTATTTAAAACCAGTTCGAACCGAACAGAAGGAACTACAAAATGGCTGATCTCGCAAAGATCGTTGAAGACCTCTCGGCCCTGACCGTCCTGGAAGCTGCTGAGCTTTCCAAGCTTCTCGAAGAAAAGTGGGGCGTTTCCGCTGCTGCTCCGGTAGCAGTTGCTGCTGCTGGCGGCGCTGGCGCACCGGCTGCTGCTGAAGAAGAAAAGACCGAGTTCGACGTTATCCTGGTTGACGCTGGCGCCAACAAGATCAACGTCATCAAGGAAGTCCGCGCCATCACCGGTCTCGGCCTCAAGGAAGCCAAGGACCTGGTCGAAGGCGCTCCGAAGGCTGTCAAGGAAGCTGTTTCCAAGGCTGAAGCCGCTGACCTCAAGAAGAAGCTTGAAGAAGCCGGCGCTAAGGTCGACGTCAAGTAATACTGGAATGTGGCGGGGGAGAGCCTATCTCTCTCCCGTCCGTTTCTTTTCGAACTTATTACCCAGGATCCGTATGAAAACGGGTCCTGGGTAATGGGTTCTCAAGAGGATGGTCCCCACCGAAGTGCTAGGCAATCCGGCTTAGGGTTTCGGCAAGCGGGACGAGATTGAGAAACCATGTTCGATGGTATATCGGTTGGCCTCCGATAGCCGTCCGTTGCAGGCCCGGATGCAATTTTGAAGGAGCGACGATGGCTCAGCAGACCCTTTCGTTTAATGGTCGCAGGCGCGTACGCAAGTTTTTTGGTAAGATCCCCGAAGTCACGGAAATGCCGAACCTCATCGAGGTTCAGAAGGCATCCTATGACCAATTCCTGATGGTAGAAGAGCCCAAGGGCGGCCGTCCGGACGAAGGCCTGAATGCGGTCTTTAAGTCCGTCTTCCCGATCACGGATTTCTCCGGCGCTTCGATGCTCGAGTTCGTTTCCTACGAATTCGACCCGCCGAAGTTCGACGTCGAGGAATGCCGTCAGCGCGACCTGACCTACGCAGCTCCCCTTAAGGTGACGCTGCGCCTCATCGTATTCGATATTGACGAGGATACGGGCGCGAAGTCCATCAAGGACATCAAGGAACAGTCTGTCTACATGGGCGACATGCCGCTCATGACGGATAACGGTACGTTCATCGTCAACGGCACCGAACGCGTTATCGTGTCCCAGATGCACCGTTCGCCGGGCGTCTTCTTCGACCACGACAAGGGCAAGAGCCATTCTTCCGGCAAGCTGCTCTTCGCGGCTCGCGTCATCCCGTATCGCGGTTCCTGGCTCGATATCGAATTCGACGCCAAGGACATCGTTTTTGCCCGTATCGACCGTCGCCGCAAGATCCCGGTATCTTCGCTGCTGATGGCACTCGGCATGGACGGCGAAGAAATCCTGTCGACCTTCTACACGAAGTCGAACTATGAGCGTTCCGGCGACGGCTGGCGCATTCCGTTCCAGGCCGAGACGCTCAAGGGCGCCAAGGCTCTGTCGGAAATGGTCGACGCCGATACTGGCGAAGTCGTCGTTGAAGCCGGCAAGAAGCTGACCCCGCGTCTGCTCCGGCAGCTGACCGAAAAGGGCCTCAAGGCCTTGAAGGCCACCGACGAAGACCTTTACGGCAACTACCTCGCTGAAGACATCGTCAACTACTCGACCGGTGAGATCTATCTCGAAGCCGGCGACGAAATCGACGAGAAGACTCTGCCGATCATCCTCGAAGCTGGCTTCGACGAGATCCCGGTTCTCGGCATCGATCACATCAATATCGGCGCCTACATCCGCAACACGCTTGCGGCTGACAAGAACGAGAACCGTCAGGACGCTCTGTTCGACATCTACCGCGTCATGCGTCCGGGTGAGCCGCCGACCATGGAATCCGCGGAAGCCATGTTCAACTCGCTGTTCTTCGACGCAGAGCGCTACGACCTCTCGGCCGTTGGTCGCGTCAAGATGAACATGCGTCTCGACCTGCAGGTCGAAGATACCGTTCGCGTTCTGCGCAAGGACGACATCCTGGCCGTGGTCAAGATGCTGGTCGAGCTGCGTGACGGCAAGGGCGAAATCGACGACATCGACAACCTCGGCAACCGCCGTGTTCGTTCGGTCGGCGAGCTGATGGAAAACCAGTACCGTCTCGGCCTGCTCCGTATGGAGCGCGCGATCAAGGAACGCATGTCGTCGATCGAGATCGACACCGTCATGCCGCAGGACCTGATCAACGCCAAGCCGGCTGCTGCTGCCGTTCGCGAATTCTTCGGCTCCTCGCAGCTGTCGCAGTTCATGGACCAGGTGAACCCGCTTTCGGAAATCACCCACAAGCGCCGTCTTTCGGCTCTTGGACCGGGTGGTCTGACCCGCGAGCGCGCAGGCTTCGAAGTCCGCGACGTTCATCCGACCCACTACGGCCGTATTTGCCCGATCGAAACGCCGGAAGGCCCGAACATCGGTCTGATCAACTCGCTGGCAACCTTCGCCCGCGTCAACAAGTACGGCTTCATCGAATCGCCGTACCGCAAGATCGTTGACGGCGTCGTCACCAAGGACGTGATCTACCTCTCCGCCATGGAAGAGGCCAAGTATTACGTGGCTCAGGCCAATTCCGAGCTGACGGCTGAAGGCGCTTTCGTTGAAGAGTTCGTGGTTTGCCGTCATGCTGGCGAAGTCATGCTGTCTCCGCGCGACACCATCAACCTGATGGACGTTTCGCCGAAGCAGCTGGTTTCGGTTGCCGCCGCTCTGATCCCGTTCCTCGAAAACGACGACGCCAACCGCGCTCTCATGGGCTCGAACATGCAGCGTCAGGCCGTTCCGCTGGTTCGCGCCGAAGCTCCGTTCGTCGGCACCGGCATGGAACCGGTCGTTGCCCGTGACTCCGGTGCGGCGATCGCTGCCCGTCGTGGCGGCGTGGTCGACCAGGTCGATGCGACGCGTATCGTTATCCGCGCCACGGAAGATCTCGATGCCGGCAAGTCCGGTGTTGACATTTACCGCCTGCAGAAGTTCCAGCGCTCCAACCAGAACACCTGCGTCAACCAGCGTCCGCTGGTCGCCGTCGGCGACGTTCTGAACCGCGGTGACATCATCGCTGACGGTCCGTCCACGGATCTCGGTGACTTGGCACTCGGCCGCAACGCGCTCGTCGCGTTCATGCCTTGGAACGGCTACAACTACGAAGACTCGATCCTGATGTCGGAACGCATCGTCGCTGACGACGTGTTCACCTCCATCCACATCGAAGAATTCGAAGTTGCTGCCCGCGACACGAAGCTTGGTCCGGAAGAAATCACGCGTGACATTCCGAACGTTTCGGAAGAAGCGCTGAAGAATCTCGACGAAGCCGGTATCGTCTACATCGGTGCGGAAGTTGCTCCTGGCGACATCCTCGTCGGCAAGATCACGCCGAAGGGCGAAAGCCCGATGACGCCGGAAGAAAAGCTTCTGCGCGCCATCTTCGGTGAAAAGGCTTCCGACGTCCGCGACACGTCCATGCGCATGCCTCCGGGCACGTTCGGCACGATCGTCGAAGTTCGCGTCTTCAATCGTCACGGCGTCGAGAAGGACGAACGTGCGATGGCGATCGAGCGTGAGGAAATCGAACGCCTCGCCAAGGACCGCGACGACGAACAGGCGATCCTCGACCGTAACGTCTACAGCCGTCTGGTCGACATGCTGCGTGGCCAGATGTCCGTTGCCGGCCCGAAGGGCTTCAAGAAGGGCGTCGAACTTTCCAACGCAGTCGTTTCCGAATATCCCCGCTCGCAGTGGTGGATGTTCGCAGTCGAAGACGAGAAGGTTCAGGGCGAGATCGAAGCTCTGCGCGGCCAGTACGATGAGTCCAAGTCGCTGCTTGAGCATCGCTTCATGGACAAGGTCGAAAAGGTCCAGCGGGGCGACGAAATGCCTCCGGGCGTCATGAAGATGGTCAAGGTCTTCGTCGCTGTGAAGCGCAAGATCCAGCCGGGCGACAAGATGGCCGGCCGTCACGGTAACAAGGGCGTTGTCTCGCGTATCGTGCCTGTCGAAGACATGCCGTTCCTTGAAGACGGAACGCACGTCGACATCTGCTTGAACCCGCTCGGTGTTCCGTCGCGTATGAACGTCGGTCAGATCCTCGAAACCCACCTTGCCTGGGCTTGCGCCGGCATGGGTAAGAAGATCGGCGAGATGCTCGACGAGTATCGCAAGACCATGGACATCAGCAACCTGAAGACTGTCCTGACGGACGTGTACTCCAGTGAGGCGAAGGACGAAGTGGCACACTTCGACGACGACGCGCTCGTCAAGCTTGCCGAACAGTCCCGCAAGGGCGTCTCCATCGCAACACCGGTCTTCGACGGTGCGCATGAGCCGGACGTTGCTGCGATGCTGAAGAAGGCAGGCCTGCACGAAAGCGGTCAGTCGGTTCTGTACGATGGTCGTACCGGCGAGCCCTTCGACCGTAAGGTCACCGTCGGCTACATGTACATGATCAAGCTGAACCACCTCGTGGACGACAAGATCCACGCGCGTTCGATCGGTCCGTACTCGCTCGTCACCCAGCAGCCGCTCGGTGGTAAGGCGCAGTTCGGCGGCCAGCGCTTCGGGGAAATGGAAGTCTGGGCTCTGGAAGCCTATGGCGCAGCCTACACCCTGCAGGAAATGCTGACCGTGAAGTCGGACGACGTGGCCGGCCGTACCAAGGTCTACGAGGCGATCGTCCGTGGCGACGACACGTTCGAGGCGGGCATTCCGGAGAGCTTCAACGTTCTCGTCAAGGAAATGCGCTCGCTCGGTCTGTCGGTCGAGCTGGAAAACTCGAAAGTCGAGTTGCCAGCCGAAGGTCAGCTGCCGGACGCAGCCGAATAATCGTCAAGGAGGCGCGCGCTGTCTGCGCGCGCCGCTCCCTGCACCGGTTCCCGCCGGGTGTCGGGGAAAGTTTTGCCGCATTTTGCGGCTAGCACCGTACTGACGTGACAGACCATCCATCGCGGGAAACAGGATGGTACCGTCGCAAGCCGAGGGCTCTTTGCCCCAAAGGAGATAGGCATGAACCAAGAGGTCATGAACCTTTTCAATCCGCAGATGCCTGCGCAACACTTTGACTCGATCCGTATTTCGATCGCGTCGCCCGAGAAGATTCTCTCCTGGTCCTATGGCGAAATCAAAAAGCCGGAGACCATCAACTACCGTACGTTCAAGCCGGAACGTGACGGTCTTTTCTGCGCGCGTATCTTCGGTCCCATCAAGGACTACGAATGCCTGTGCGGCAAGTACAAGCGCATGAAGTACAAGGGCATCATCTGCGAAAAGTGCGGCGTCGAAGTTACGCTGTCGCGCGTTCGCCGTGAGCGCATGGGCCATATCGAGCTCGCCGCTCCGGTCGCCCATATCTGGTTCCTGAAGTCGCTTCCTTCGCGCATCTCGACCCTGCTCGACATGACGCTGAAGGATGTCGAACGCGTTCTCTATTTCGAGAACTACATCGTCACCGAGCCGGGCCTGACCGCTCTCAAGGAGAACCAGCTTCTCTCCGAAGAAGAGTATATGCTCGCCATCGACGAATATGGTGAAGACCAGTTCACGGCGATGATCGGCGCGGAAGCCATCTACGAGATGCTCGCTTCGATGAACCTCGAAAAGATCGCCGGCGACCTGCGTGCGGAACTTGCTGAGACGACTTCTGAACTGAAGCAGAAGAAGTTCATGAAGCGCCTGAAGATCGTCGAGAACTTCATCGAATCCGGCAACCGCCCGGAATGGATGATCATGAAGGTCGTTCCGGTCATCCCGCCGGACCTGCGTCCGCTGGTTCCGCTTGATGGCGGCCGTTTCGCGACGTCCGACCTCAACGATCTGTACCGCCGCGTCATCAACCGTAACAACCGTCTGAAGCGCCTGATCGAACTGCGAGCTCCGGGCATCATCATCCGTAACGAAAAGCGCATGCTGCAGGAATCTGTAGACGCGCTGTTCGACAACGGCCGCCGTGGCCGCGTCATCACCGGCGCCAACAAGCGTCCGCTGAAGTCGCTGTCCGACATGCTCAAGGGCAAGCAGGGCCGCTTCCGTCAGAACCTTCTCGGCAAGCGCGTCGACTATTCCGGTCGTTCGGTCATCGTGACTGGTCCGGAACTGAAGCTGCACCAGTGCGGCCTGCCGAAGAAGATGGCGCTCGAACTGTTCAAGCCGTTCATCTACGCCCGTCTTGACGCCAAGGGCTTCTCGTCCACCGTCAAGCAGGCCAAGAAGCTGGTTGAAAAGGAAAAGCCGGAAGTCTGGGATATCCTCGACGAGGTTATCCGCGAGCATCCGGTTCTCTTGAACCGCGCACCGACGCTGCACCGCCTGGGCATCCAGGCCTTCGAACCGACCCTAGTCGAAGGCAAGGCAATTCAGCTGCATCCGCTCGTCTGCACGGCCTTCAACGCCGACTTCGACGGTGACCAGATGGCTGTTCACGTGCCGCTGTCGCTCGAAGCTCAGCTCGAAGCCCGCGTCCTGATGATGTCGACGAACAACATCCTGCATCCGGCAAACGGTGCACCGATCATCGTTCCGTCGCAGGACATGGTTCTCGGCCTGTATTACCTGTCGATCATGAACGAGCGCGAGCCGGGCGAAGGCATGGCCTTCTCCGACATGGGCGAACTGCACCATGCGCTGGAAAACAAGGTCGTCACGCTGCATTCGAAGATCAAGGGTCGTTTCAAGACCATGGATGCCGACGGCAAGTTGGTTTCCAAGATCTATGACACGACGCCTGGCCGTCTGATCATTGGCGAGCTTCTGCCGAAGAACGTCAACGTGCCGTTCGAGACCTGCAACCAGGAAATGACCAAGAAGAACATCTCCAAGATGATCGACACGGTCTACCGTCATTGCGGTCAGAAGGACACGGTCATATTCTGCGACCGGATCATGCAGCTCGGCTTTACCCATGCTTGCCGCGCCGGCATTTCGTTCGGCAAGGACGACATGATCATCCCGGATTCCAAGGAGAAGATCGTCGGTGATACCGAGGCTCTCGTTAAGGAATACGAGCAGCAGTACAATGACGGCCTGATCACTCAGGGCGAAAAGTACAACAAGGTCGTCGACGCCTGGGGCAAGGCAACCGAAAAGGTCGCCGAAGACATGATGGCCCGCATTAAGGCTGTCGAATTCGACGCCGAGACCGGTCGCCAGAAGCCGATGAACGCGATCTACATGATGTCCCACTCGGGTGCCCGTGGTTCTCCGAACCAGATGCGCCAGCTGGGCGGCATGCGCGGCCTGATGGCGAAGCCGTCGGGTGAAATCATCGAGACCCCGATCATCTCGAACTTCAAGGAAGGCCTGACCGTTAACGAGTACTTCAACTCGACCCACGGTGCCCGTAAGGGTCTGGCAGACACCGCCTTGAAGACGGCAAACTCCGGTTACCTGACTCGTCGTCTCGTCGACGTGGCCCAGGACTGCATCGTCAACCTCGTGGATTGCGGCACTGAAAACGGCCTCACCATGACCGCCATCGTCGATGCTGGTCAGGTTGTTGCTTCGATCGGCGCTCGCGTTCTCGGACGTACGGCACTCGACAACATCGACCACCCGGTAACGGGCGATCGTATCGTCGATGCCGGCAAGATGATCCTTGAGCCGGATGTCATCGAAATCGAGAAGGCTGGCATCCAGTCGATCCGCATTCGCTCCGCACTGACCTGCGAAGTTCAGACGGGCGTCTGCTCGGTCTGCTACGGGCGTGACCTTGCTCGCGGTACGCCGGTCAATATGGGCGAAGCAGTCGGCGTTATCGCTGCTCAGTCCATCGGCGAGCCGGGCACGCAGCTGACCATGCGTACGTTCCACCTTGGTGGTACGGCAAACGTGGTCGACCAGTCGTTCCTGGAAGCATCGTATGAAGGTACGATCCTGATCAAGAACCGCAACATGCTGCGGAACTCGGAAAACGTTCTCGTCGCGATGGGCCGTAACATGGCCATCACCATTCTCGACGAACGTGGTGTCGAGCGTTCCTCGCAGCGCGTCGCGTACGGTTCTAAGATCCATGTCGATGACGGCGACAAGGTTCGTCGCGGTCAGCGTCTGGCAGAGTGGGATCCGTATACACGCCCTATGATGACGGAAGTCGCCGGTACGGTTCAGTTCGAAGATGTCGTCGACGGTATCTCGGTTCTGGAATCGACCGACGAATCCACCGGCATCACCAAGCGTCAGGTTATCGACTGGCGTTCGACGCCGCGCGGTGCGGATCTGAAGCCGGCAATCGTCATCAAGGACGCTTCCGGTGCGATCATGAAGCTGTCGCGTGGTGGTGAGGCCCGTTTCAACCTGTCGGTTGAAGCAATCCTCTCCGTCGAACCGGGCCAGAAGATCGCCCAGGGCGACGTGCTTGCACGTATCCCGATGGAAAGCGCCAAGACCAAGGACATCACCGGTGGTCTGCCGCGCGTCGCAGAACTGTTCGAAGCACGCCGTCCGAAGGACCACGCTATCATCGCTGAAATCGATGGTACGATCCGCCTCGGCCGCGACTACAAGAACAAGCGTCGCGTCATGATCGAACCGGCGGAAGATGGTGTCGAACCGGTCGAATACCTGATCCCGAAGGGCAAGCCCTTCCATCTTCAGGATGGCGACTATATCGAAAAGGGTGACTACATCCTCGACGGCAATCCTGCGCCGCACGACATTCTGGCGATCAAGGGCGTGGAAGCACTCGCTTCCTACCTCGTGAACGAAATCCAGGAAGTCTACCGCCTGCAGGGCGTTGTCATCAACGACAAGCACATCGAAGTCATCGTTCGTCAGATGCTTCAGAAGGTCGAAATCACCGATGCCGGCGACAGCCAGTACATCGTCGGTGATAACGTCGACCGCATCGAGCTTGAAGATGCCAACGACGCGCTGATCGAAGAAGGCAAGAAGCCTGCCTATGGCGAGCCGGTTCTGCTCGGCATCACCAAGGCATCGCTGCAGACGCCGTCCTTCATCTCGGCTGCATCCTTCCAGGAAACCACCAAGGTTCTCACGGAAGCTGCAATCGCCGGCAAGATCGACACGCTGCAGGGCCTGAAGGAAAACGTCATCGTCGGCCGCCTGATCCCGGCTGGTACAGGTGGTACCATGACCCAGATCCGTCGTATCGCAACCACGCGCGACGACTTGATCCTAGACGAGCGCAAGAAGGGCACTGGTGCAGACTCGGCAACGCCGATGCTGCAGAACCTGAACCCGGAGAAAACGCCTGCCGAATAAGGCAGACGAGGGGGATTTTCTTCCGTTTTCGCGACGCATTCAAAAACGCCCGGAGTAATCCGGGCGTTTTTATTTTGACTAATTCTAAAGTGTTGATCGAAGACAAGGCATCAATTTGGAGCCGTTCTAAGCTTCTCGCATTCGATGATGATGGAGGCTCGAATGAAAAAGCTAATGACGTCCGTCGCTGCCTGTCTGCTTCTGGCAACGACCGCTTATGCTGCCGATCTCAATCCTGCGGAACTGAGGCAACAGGCGCAGGAACTGTTCAAGCCATTGCCTTCGACTGTTCCGGCGGTGAAGGGCAACAAGATCACGGCGGAAAAGATCGCGCTCGGCAAGGCGCTCTTCTTTGACCCGCGCATGTCTGCATCCGGCGTCTTTTCCTGCAATTCCTGCCATAATCTGGCGACCGGCGGCGACGACAATCTCGAAACTTCGATCGGTCACGGTTGGCAGAAGGGACCGCGTAACTCTCCGACGGTCTTCAACGCGGTCTTTAATATCGCCCAGTTCTGGGACGGACGGGCGGAAGATCTCAAGGCTCAGGCAAAAGGCCCGGTTCAGGCGGGTGTCGAAATGGCCAATACGCCCGGCAAGGTGGTCGCAACCCTGAAATCCATGCCGCGATATGTAGAGTGGTTCAAGGCGGCATTCCCCGGCGATGCGGATCCGGTGACATTCGATAATTTCGCCATGGCGATCGAAGCCTTCGAGGCTACGCTGATAACACCGGCACCGTTCGATTCATTCCTCAATGGTGACGATGATGCATTGACCGCAGAGGCAAGGCAGGGCCTGCAGCTTTTCATGGACAAGGGCTGCGCATCCTGCCATGCGGGCATCAATGTGGGCGGGGAGGGCTATTATCCGTTTGGTCTGATCGAGAAGCCAGGCGCCGATGTTCTTCCCGAAAATGACAAAGGTCGCTTTGCGGTGACAAATACGGCTGACGACAGTTACGTCTTCCGCGCCGCGCCACTTCGTAACATTGCGCTCACCGCGCCTTATTTCCATTCCGGCAAGGTCTGGGGTCTAAAGCAGGCTGTGGCAATCATGGGTACGGCGCAGTTAGGTGAAAAGCTGGAAGGCAACGACGTCGATCTGATCGTCGCGTTTCTGGAAAGCCTGACGGGCAGGGCGCCAGATGTAACCTACCCGGTTCTACCTGCAGAAACGGCAACAACGCCTAAGCCGGCCAGTCAGATAATACCGGTCAAGTAGGCCGGGGAGACGAGAAATTTTCCCGCATGGGGCAAAGGCCGTGCCGAAACAGGGGCGGCCTTTATCCCAGGAGGTCGGACATAAGCCCGATTCTTGCTGTGGGGTGATAGTTCCCTTAGTCGAAACGGATGATCGCGACTTCGCCCTCTAGGGCGCCTTGATAGGCCGAAGCATGTGGTTCTTCCGGCGGTTCATCCTGAAGCACGCCGATCTGATCAAGATCTGCTTCCAGAAAACCTTCCTCAGAAAGGGCATTCAACGCGTCTCTCACAGCGGTATCGTCATCGGGCGCACGCAGCATGATGTGGAGTTCGATACCTTCGCCCCCCTTCGTCTCATAGGCTTTGCCAATGATGATGAAGATCATCGGGTCGTCGGTATTGTCGTTGTCTGCGGGTGAAATCATGATATTCTCCTGAATGGGCCTTCATAAGGGAAGCTAGTCCCGTCTGAAAAGTTCCCGGTTTCAATAGACGTCTCGACTGCGATTCCCAAACACAATCGCGACTCGGTTCCAATATCGATATGCCGACTGCTGCCGCGCTGATGAAAACCCCGCAAAACCGGCGCCTGAACCATTATTTTGGGGCCGACCCTTGACGCAGAAGGGTTAAGACAGTAAACGCCCGGCATCGGAAGCTATGTGAGACTCGTGCGTCCGGGATTAATCTATTCCGGAACTCGTCTCAAACAGGCTCCTAAAACGCACGTAGACTATATGAATGCTGCACGCACGACGCATGAATAATGCGTCCTCTGTCTTCCGTGGTCCATCCGAAAACGGGATCGGGCCACGTTTGTGTATGAGGAAAGTGCGTGTTGCCGCCGGAAACGGCATCTCGATGGTCCCGAAAGGGGCTTTGAAGAAGATTTTGCAAGGGATGGTTATATGCCTACCGTAAACCAGCTGATCCGTAAGCCGCGTCAGGCCAACGTAAAGCGCAATAAGGTTCCTGCTCTGCAGGAAAACCCGCAGAAGCGCGGCGTTTGCACGCGCGTCTACACCACGACCCCGAAGAAGCCGAACTCGGCTCTGCGTAAGGTCGCCAAGATTCGCCTCACCAATGGCTTCGAAGTCATCGGCTACATTCCGGGTGAAGGTCACAACCTGCAGGAGCACTCTGTCGTCATGATCCGTGGCGGCCGCGTAAAGGACTTGCCGGGCGTTCGTTACCACATCATCCGCGGCGTTCTCGATACCCAGGGTGTCAAGAACCGTAAGCAGCGTCGTTCGAAGTACGGTGCAAAGCGTCCGAAGTAATCCTTCGGGCTTTGACTTTATCAATCCGGCGCTGCGCGAGGTTCTCCGCGTGATAAAGCGCCCGTAACGTTTAGAGACGAGATTAGTATGTCCAGACGCCATCGTGCAGAAAAGCGTGAGATCAACCCGGACCCGAAGTTCGGCGATCTGATCGTCACCAAGTTCATGAATGCCATCATGCTCCACGGCAAGAAGTCCGTGGCTGAAAGCATTGTTTACGGCGCATTTGACGCTGTGCAGGGCAAGGCCAAGTCTGACCCGCTTGCAATCTTCCATTCGGCGCTCGACAATGTCGCGCCGCATGTTGAAGTTCGCTCGCGTCGTGTTGGTGGTGCTACTTACCAGGTTCCGGTTGACGTGCGTCCGGAACGCCGCCAGGCCCTCGCAATTCGCTGGCTGATCACTGCAGCCCGCAAGCGCAACGAAACCACCATGATCGATCGTCTGTCCGGCGAACTCATGGATGCCGCAAACAACCGTGGCTCGGCCGTCAAGAAGCGTGAAGACACGCACAAGATGGCAGACGCGAACCGCGCATTCTCGCACTATCGCTGGTAATCTTAACCGATCGAATTTCGAAAGGCAGTCATTATGGCTCGCGAATATAAAATCGAAGACTACCGCAACTTCGGTATCATGGCGCATATCGACGCCGGCAAGACCACGACCACCGAGCGTATCCTTTACTACACCGGTAAGTCGCACAAGATCGGCGAAGTTCATGACGGCGCAGCCACCATGGACTGGATGGAGCAGGAGCAGGAGCGTGGCATCACGATCACGTCCGCTGCCACCACGACCTTCTGGAAGGGCCGTGACGGCAAGATGCGCCGCTTCAACATCATCGACACCCCCGGCCACGTCGACTTCACCATCGAAGTCGAACGTTCGCTGCGCGTTCTCGACGGTGCTGTTGCCCTTCTCGATGCCAACGCCGGCGTAGAGCCGCAGACGGAAACCGTCTGGCGTCAGGCTGAGAAGTACAACGTTCCGCGCATGATCTTCTGCAACAAGATGGACAAGACCGGCGCGGACTTCTACCGCTCGGTTGAAATGATCAAGACGCGTCTTGGCGCCACCGCAGTTGTCATGCAGCTCCCGATCGGTGCAGAAACCGAATTCAAGGGCGTTGTCGACCTGATCGAGATGAACGCGCTCGTATGGCGCGATGAGTCCCTGGGCGCTGCCTGGGACGTTGTCGAGATCCCGGAAGACCTGAAGGAAAAGGCTGCCGAATATCGCGAAAAGCTGATCGAGACCGTTGTCGAGATCGACGAAGAAGCGATGGAAGCATACCTGAACGGCGATCTGCCGGACAACGACAAGATTCGCGCCCTGGTTCGCCGCGGCACGATCGACGTCAAGTTCCACCCGATGTTCTGCGGTACCGCGTTCAAGAACAAGGGCGTTCAGCCGCTTCTCGACGCAGTCGTCGACTATCTGCCGTCGCCGGTCGATATTCCGGCCATCAAGGGCATCGACTTCAAGACCGAAGAAGAAATCGAACGTCATGCTGACGATGCCGAGCCTCTCTCGATGCTCGCGTTCAAGATCATGAACGACCCCTTCGTCGGTTCGCTGACCTTCGCACGCATCTATTCCGGCAAGCTCGAAAAGGGTTCGTCGGTGATCAACACGGTCAAGGACAAGCGCGAGCGCGTCGGCCGTATGCTGCAGATGCACTCGAACTCCCGTGAAGACATCGAAGAAGCCTTTGCAGGCGACATCGTTGCTCTGGCCGGCCTCAAGGAAACCACTACTGGCGATACGCTCTGCGATCCGCTGAAGCCGGTTATCCTCGAGCGCATGGAATTCCCGGAACCGGTCATCCAGATCGCGATCGAGCCGAAGTCCAAGGGCGACCAGGAAAAGATGGGCCTCGCGCTCAACCGCCTGGCTGCTGAAGACCCGTCGTTCCGCGTCAAGACCGACCAGGAATCCGGCCAGACGATCATCGCCGGCATGGGCGAACTTCACCTCGACATTCTCGTCGACCGTATGCGTCGCGAGTTCAAGGTTGAAGCCAACGTCGGTGCTCCGCAGGTTGCATACCGCGAAACCATCACGCGTCAGCACGAAGAAGACTACACGCACAAGAAGCAGTCCGGTGGTACCGGTCAGTTCGCGCGCGTCAAGATCATCTTCGAACCGAATCCGGAAGGCGAAGAGTTCAAGTTCGAATCCAAGATCGTCGGTGGTGCTGTTCCGAAGGAATACATCCCGGGTGTTCAGAAGGGTATCGAAAGCGTTCTCTCTTCCGGTCCGCTCGCTGGCTTCCCGATGCTCGGCGTCAAGGCTACCCTCATCGATGGTGCCTTCCACGACGTCGACTCCTCGGTCCTCGCCTTCGAAATCGCATCGCGTGCCTGCTTCCGTGAAGCAGCCAAGAAGGCCGGCGCTCAGCTGCTCGAGCCGATGATGAAGGTCGAAGTCGTAACGCCTGAAGATTACGTCGGTGACGTTATCGGCGATCTGAACTCGCGTCGTGGCCAGATCCAGGGCCAGGAACAGCGCGGCATCGCGATCGTTATCAACGCTCACGTTCCGCTGGCGAACATGTTCAAGTACGTCGACAACCTGCGCTCCATGTCCCAGGGCCGCGCGCAGTACTCGATGACCTTCGATCACTACGCACCGGTTCCGTCGAACGTCGCAACCGAAATCCAGGCGAAGTATTCCGGTCAGAAGTAATCGGAATACCCACACTGAATACGCCCCGGTCTCGAACCGGGGCGACAACAAGAATTTAGCCCTCAAGGGCTTGTACAAGATGGAGAGCCTGCAATGGCAAAGAGCAAGTTT
>UCIV01000035.1 GCA_900472575.1 Hyphomicrobiales bacterium | reverse complement strand
CATTGCCTTTAGAAGACCTGGCAGCGACCTACTCTCCCACGTCTTGAGACGGAGTACCATTGGCGCAGGGGCGTTTCACGGCCGTGTTCGGAATGGGAACGGGTGCGGCCGCCCCGCCATGACCACCAGGTCATCTAAGGGCAATGTGAAGAGAAGCTGGTTCACTCGAAGAGTGATTTGAACACGTCGTTGCATCATCGCCCGGCTGAGCCGAGCAGATGAGCATTGATCAATGAGAGCGATTAAGCCAATCGGGCTATTAGTAAGGCTAAGCTTCATGCATTGCTGCACGTCCACACGCCTCCTATCAACGTGGTCGTCTTCCACGGCCCTGATAGGGAATACTCGTTTTCAGGTGGGTTTCCCGCTTAGATGCCTTCAGCGGTTATCCCTTCCATATATAGCTACCCTGCTATGCCGTTGGCACGACAACAGGTCCACCAGAGATATGTCCATCCCGGTCCTCTCGTACTAGGGACAGATCCTGTCAATATTCCTACACCCACGGCAGATAGGGACCGAACTGTCTCACGACGTTCTGAACCCAGCTCACGTACCGCTTTAATTGGCGAACAGCCAAACCCTTGGGACCTGCTCCAGCCCCAGGATGCGATGAGCCGACATCGAGGTGCCAAACAACCCCGTCGATATGGACTCTTGGGGGTCATCAGCCTGTTATCCCCGGCGTACCTTTTATCCGTTGAGCGATGGCCCTTCCACGCGGGACCACCGGATCACTATGACCGACTTTCGTCTCTGCTCGACTTGTCAGTCTCGCAGTCAGGCGGGCTTATGCCATTGCACTCGACGACCGATTTCCGACCGGTCTGAGCCCACCATCGCGCGCCTCCGTTACTCTTTCGGAGGCGACCGCCCCAGTCAAACTACCCACCATACACTGTCCCGGATCCGGATAACGGACCGCGGTTAGACATCCATGACGATAAGGGTGGTATTTCAAGGATGGCTCCACGAAGACTGGCGTCCCCGCTTCAAAGCCTACCACCTATCCTACACATGCCGACACGAATGCCAGTGTAAAGCTATAGTAAAGGTGCACGGGGTCTTTCCGTCTAACCGCAGGAACCCCGCATCTTCACGGGGAATTCAATTTCACTGAGTCTATGCTGGAGACAGCGGGGAAGTCGTTACGCCATTCGTGCAGGTCGGAACTTACCCGACAAGGAATTTCGCTACCTTAGGACCGTTATAGTTACGGCCGCCGTTTACTGGGGCTTCGATTCAGAGCTTGCACCCCTCCTCTTAACCTTCCAGCACCGGGCAGGCGTCAGACCCTATACGTCGTCTTTCGACTTCGCAGAGCCCTGTGTTTTTGATAAACAGTCGCTACCCCCTGGTCTGTGCCACCCCAATCCACTTGCGTAAAAAGGGGTCACGCTTCTTCCGAAGTTACGCGTGCAATTTGCCGAGTTCCTTCAGCATAGTTCTCTCAAGCGCCTTGGTATACTCTACCTGACCACCTGTGTCGGTTTCGGGTACGGTCTATACGGTGGAGCTATTTCCTGGAACCGCTTCCCCGCCCAGACAATCCAATAAGTCTGAACAAGTTACGCAATCCGTCACTACCACCAGGCCCACGAATATTAACGTGGTTCCCATCACCTACGCATTTCTGCCTCGGCTTAGGGGCCGGCTAACCCTGCTCAGATTAACTTTAAGCAGGAACCCTTGGTCTTTCGGCGAGGGGGTCTCTCACCCCCTTTGTCGTTACTCATGTCAACATTCGCACTTCCGATATCTCCAGGGGTCCTCACGGATCCCCCTTCACAGACTTACGGAACGCTCCGCTACCACATACACGTTAAGTGCATATCCTCAGCTTCGGTGCATGGCTTTAGCCCCGTTACATTTTCGGCGCAAAGACCCTTATTTAGACCAGTGAGCTGTTACGCTTTCTTTAAATGATGGCTGCTTCTAAGCCAACATCCTGGTTGTTTTGGGATCCTCACATCCTTTCCCACTTAGCCATGACTTGGGGACCTTAGCTGGAGGTCAGGGTTGTTGCCCTCTTCACGACGGACGTTAGCACCCGCCGTGTGTCTGCCGAGTAGTACTCCCAGGTATTCGGAGTTTGGTTAGGATCAGTAAGACGGTGAGTCCCCATAGCCCATCCAGTGCTCTACCCCCTGGGGTATTCGCTCGACGCTCTACCTAAATAGATTTCGCGGAGAACCAGCTATCTCCGAGTTTGATTGGCCTTTCACCCCTAGCCACAAGTCATCCCAATCTATTGCAACAGATGCGGGTTCGGCCCTCCAGTTGGTGTTACCCAACCTTCAGCCTGCTCATGGCTAGATCACTCGGTTTCGGGTCTAATGCAACTAACTGAACGCCCTGTTCAGACTCGCTTTCGCTGCGCCTACACCTACCGGCTTAAGCTTGCTAGTTACACTAAGTCGTTGACCCATTATACAAAAGGTACGCCGTCAGGCTTGCGCCCTCCGACTGCTTGTAGGCATCCGGTTTCAGGTTCTATTTCACTCCCCTTGTCGGGGTGCTTTTCACCTTTCCCTCACGGTACTTGTTCGCTATCGGTCATGCACGAGTACTTAGGCTTGGAGAGTGGTCTCCCCATGTTCAGACAGGATTTCACGTGTCCCGCCCTACTCAAGGACAATCAGTGTTCTACGCCTACGGGGCTGTCACCCACTTTAGCCAAGCTTTCCAACTTGTTCGGCTTTATTCCTGATTGCCACTGGCCTGGTCCGCGTTCGCTCGCCACTACTTGCGGAGTCTCGGTTGATGTCCTTTCCTTCAGGTACTTAGATGTTTCAGTTCCCTGAGTTCGCTTCTAACCCCTATGTATTCGAAAGTTAGATACCTTNNNNTCGCAGCGTATCACGTCCTTCTTCGCCTGTGCATGCCAAGGCATCCACCAAATGCCCTTACGACACTTAATCGTTCTCATTGCCAATGCTCATCAATATAGCTTCACCGTGACCGGTGAAGCGGAAGGGCTACCTTTTACAACCCATCCTTCTCATGATGACATCGACGTGTTCTTTGTCGATCAGATCGCTTTTCTAAAGGGCCACGCCGAGCGGCCCACTTGCGTCTGATCTTAAGACCAGCTTCTCGAGATTAAATCCGGGTCCGTGCGGTTAGCAAACGGACATCAATAAGTCATCAGAGGCACCAAAACCCGAAGGTCAAAACACCAACAATGACCGACCAGAGTGACAAGCTTCCTATCTCCACCGATCCCTCTTTCGTGTCCGGCCGGCTAGGCCATCAACGACATCATAAGGATCAGCTTCAAACCCAGGCTTACCTTGCGGTAAAACCCAGACCTGGAAGCCTCCAGATCAATCTTCTCTTCACGATTTTTGCAGAACAGGCATGCGCTTCATCGAAGCGATGCAAACTTT
>UCIV01000051.1 GCA_900472575.1 Hyphomicrobiales bacterium | reverse complement strand
GCCCAACTCGGATGCGTACAGGCAAGCGGGAATCGAGAACGATGAAGGAGGCAGTCGAACTGCTGTCTCCGGATCGAAAAATGTCTATGACGGTCGCCAACGGGATATAACGTGGTCCGAGCGAAAGGCTGATGATGACGACCATTGCGATGGACAGAAAGGCAAGCATCAACCATCCGGCCAGGCGAATTTTGGGAGTGATATGCGAGGCGTCGACTGGACGCGATTGACACACCCTCATCCGCGAGCTTGCCCCTCTACCCAGTAACCGACAGCGGTAATACGATCCTTGGCGACACGCCACGCGTCACGGACATGCCTGCGACATTCAGCAACAGCCTTCGCCTCGCCGGCAATCCAGACATAGCTCAGGCATTCTGGCGGAAGAGCATTTACGGCTATTTCGGTAAGGCTCGTTGTCCTGCCGCTCTGTCCGAACGTCTCGTGCCAAAAGATGGTGATGTTCTCCCCTGCGCGAAGGTCCAGGCGATCATCCAAAGTCGGAATTTCGATATGAGCAACAATGGCTCGATCGGGCGACACCTCTTCGATGATACGGCCGATCGCCGGCAAGGCGCTGAAATCACCGAGCAGGAAAATGGAGCCCCTTGCCGGCGGGCTGAAGCGCGACCGCGGAAGATAGATGTCGATCCGGTCCCCAGCAGAGGCGTTGCAAGCCCAATCGGTGCCGATCCCAACGTCATGCTTGACGAAATCGACGGTCAGGCAACGCGTGTCCTCTTCCCAATGTCTGACGGTATAATACCGGCCGCTTGTGGTGCCATCCTGCTTGGGGAACGAGAGCCAGATGAACTCGTCAGGGCTGCCACAGCTTTCGAAACGCCGCAGCTCATCGCCACCCAGCCTGACCCTGATCATCGAGGGGCTGAGGTATTCACGCGACAGGACTGTCGCCTGCATGGGCTCTACGCTCATAGCTCTCTTCCTCCTGCGCGCGACGCGGCATCCGCAAGCCGTTCGACGAATTGAGGAAACCCGTAGGGGATGGACAAGACGCTTGGATTGCAGGCCACCCACATGGATAGAGGATCATCGAGCGGAATGTATCCGCCCTTTACAACCGGCGAGTATCTTCGGAAAAGCTCGTTATTTTCCAGTTCCTGTCGGGCGCCTGGGGGAAACCAAAGGATGAGAAGATCGGTCTCCATCGTGTCGAGCAGTTCCAGACTGATGCTGGTCCCGATGCGTTCGTTGGTCGATGCCGCAATCTCGGCGACGCCGGGCGCAACGGACAGGCCGAGATCCAGCAATGAGGCAACCCGTCCGTCGGTCGGCAGATAGAAGCCAAGCGCATTGCTGCCGGGAAAATAGTCTCCGAAAACGAAACTGCGGCCGCGAATGATCGGATAAGCGTCGCTGAGATCGCGCAGGCGCTGCTCGGTCGCGGAGATCAAATCTCGTGCCTGCTCGGAAACCCCGTTTGCTGCACCCGCGAGTTCGGTGATTTCCTTCCAGTCCGCCTGTAGTGGACCGGAACGAAACGCAACCGTTGGCGCAATCCGTTGGAGCCGATGCCACGCCTGAGCGTTGATGTTGGTTCTGACCGCCAGGATGAGATCCGGCTTGAGCAGTAGAAGGGCTTCGTAGTCGATCAGTCCCTGGCTCACCAAAGCGGGCCGAGCCGGGCCGATGGCTTCCCTGACCCATGGCAGCACGCCATCAGGAAACTGACCATAGCGTGGCATGGCCACGGGCGTGATGCCAAGCGCCAGTAGGGCATCCTCACCACCCCAGCCAAGTGTGACGACGCGCTGAGGTCGTGCCGGGATGATGGTCGTTCCAAATGCGTGGTTTATCGAGATTGGGAACGGATTGCCGGACTGCACAGCGTGAGCCGACCGCCCGGATGAAACGGTCGCTCCCAAGACTGCCCCCATGAAAGCGCGCCGGCCGAAGCCGGCGGACTTCGTCATCCGCATGGCTGGACCTCAGAACTTCGCTTTCAGGCTCAGCGTGACCGTGCGCGGGTCGCCATACATGCTACCCCAGCCGGGAGCGCCGATCGTCTGGTAGTATTTCTTGTCGAACAGGTTATCGACGCTCAGGGCCGCCTGGACGTTTTCATTGAACTTGTAACCGACGCGGGCACTGAAAACGGCATAGGGATCCTGTGTGACCTTTGCAGTTCCAACGGTCCGGCTCGTCTGCGACTGGTAGCGGACGCCGCCACCCAGAGTCAGGCCTTCCAGATCCTCAGTGAAGCTGTACTCACCCCAGAGCTTGACCAGATGGTCGGGCGTATAGGTCGGACGGAACGTGATGTCGTCAATGCCTTCCAGCACTTTCTTGTGCGTGTAGGTATAGGAGGCCGCAAGTTGGAAATTGTAGAACAGTTCGCCGCTCGCTTCGAGCTCAATCCCCTGGGTCCGGACCTTGCCGCCGGCGATATAGCATTCGCCATCTGGCGATGAACCGCATGGGTAATTGACTTCATCAAAGACCGGCCGGTTTTCCGTGGTTCCGCGGAAGAGCGAGACGGACGTGTTGACCCGACCGTCAAGGACGCTGCCCTTGACCCCGACTTCGTAATTGTCGCCCAGGATCGGGTCTAGGACCTGACCTGCCGCGTTCACATAGTTCTGCGGCTGAAAGATATCGGTATAGCTAGCGTAGACCGACCAATCATTGTCGAGGTCGTAGACAATACCGGCATAAGGGGTGAACACGCCCTTTTCCTGATATGGTGCGGCCGACTGCAGACCGGTGTCACGGTCGTCCTGCGTGTTCTTGTACCAGCTGAGGCGGCCACCAAGAATGACGGTGAGCGGATCGGTAATGCTCAGGCGTGTCATGCCGTAAAGCGCTTGCTGCTGGATCGTCGTGCGGGTGTTACCACCACGATAGCGATTGGCGATGATGTAGCTGTTATCAACCTCCGGGATCGAAATCGGATTAAAGACGTCCTGCGCAATGCCCAGTGCTGAAATGGAAAAGTCGTTGTTGCTAACGAGGCGGTTGGCACTCGCCCCGAAGATAACCTCATGGGTACGGCCGAACAGATCGACCTTGCCGTCCAGATAGCTGTCGAAGGCGACGTTGGATGTCTCCATGTCGAAAATGCCGGCATACATGTTCGAGCCGGTCAGGGTGATCGGATTGATTGCGCCGTCAGAGAATTCGTATTTTACGTCATGCTGTTCGTGCCAGTAGTCGACAGATGTCTTCCACTTCCAGTTCTCGTTGATCTCGTGCGTGGCATCCGCAAACAACGAGACCTGATCGGTATCCCAGAAATTCCATTTCTGACCGAGGCATGTGTCGCGCGGAAGCCCGATATCCGATCCATCGCTGTAATGCGGGAGGCCGTAGAAGCAAGGTGTCGAGGTGCGGTGCTTATAGCTGCCGCCGAAGGCGACGGTCGTGTCATCACTGATATCGCCTTCAAGTATGCCGTAGAGGAAGATATTGCGGCTCTTGCCGATATCCGTGAAATATTCCCGGTCATTGAATGATCCGACGATCCGTCCGCGCACGGATCCATCGTCATTGATCGGGCCTGTTGCATCCAACTCGGTGCGATAGTTCTGATACGAGCCGACATCCTGGGTGACGGACAATTGCCGTGTGTCGAGGGGCCGTTTTCTGACCATGTTGACCGTCGCGCCGGGGTTGCCGACGCCCTGCAACAGGCCGGCTGCACCGCGCAGGACTTCTACGCGGTCAAACGCCGCCATGTCCTCGCTGAAGCTGTTGGCCTGAGAATAATAGGTGGTGCGGGCGACGCCGTCATATTGGGTCGTGTCCACCAGCGAGCCACGCGAGTAAATGTATCGCGCGCCCATTGGGCTGTCGTAAAGCGAGATGCCCGGAGCATCTTCGAGCGCATCCTCGATGGTCGCGACGTTTCGATCGTCCATCTGCTTTCGAGTGACAACCGAAACCGCCTGTGGGATGCGGCGGATTTCCTGCTCGCCCTTTCCGATCGTTGCCTCCGACGTGGTGTATGACCCTGAGCCCTCAGTCGTGGCACGTGTTGCTCTCAGCACGATAGGCGCCAGCAGGGTTGCATCATCGGCCGGCAGGTTCATGCCTTGCAGTTCGGCCGCGTCAATCAGGGCGGCGCTTCGCGGACCGGTTATGCGGATGCGCACATTGGTGCCGGATAGCATGGCTTGAAGCGCTGGCGCTGGCGCCATCGTGCCGGACACTGGTTTCGTCACAGTGGAGCGCGAGACAGCTGAGGAGTAGCCGATCTGCCAGCCGGTTGCACGGCTGAACGCGTCGACGGCGGATGGCAATGGCTGAGACGGGATCAGAAAGGCGATATTTCCTTCGACCTGCTGTGCTTGAGCCGGCGCTGAGGCGACAACCACAACGCCAAGGCCGAGCATTGTCGATCCCAATAACCCTGCCACCAGCCGCGATGTCGCCAGTGCGCGCCGCATTTTGGAAACTTCACCCACGTTCCCAACCCCTCGGAATACCATTTCGACTACCCTCAAACTCGCTGTCGAGAGCGGCCTGCACCCCGCGTGAAAACGTCGCCCTCATAATGATGACGTCCGGATCCAGCCGCGTCACAAATAAAGTTGAGTTTTTAGCGCAAGATCAGGATGCCGCCTGGGAGGCGGGTGATTTGGGCGCCGGCAGAGGTCGCCAACGTACGAATTGCGGCATCCGGATCGTCTGTTCTGTAGTTACCGCTCACCAGCACACTCGCAAAACGGCCGGTGGCCACGAAGACCTGGCCGTCGTAATAGCGCTTCAGATCTGCCAATGCGCGATCAAAGGGCCTGTCGTGAAACACCACCCGCCCATCTCTCCATGCAAGGGACCGATATGGGTCGGCCGGCATCACCTCGGATAGGCCGCGTTCAGTTGCCGTTACCATCTGGTCGGGTTGGAGGTCGGCCGTTCCAGGCGCGATAGTCGTCGACCGAACCTCCACATCGCCGCGTTCGAGGACGACAGTGTCAGCCGGCCCGGTCGTCGCAACGCCGAACGCAGTGCCTTTCACTTCGACATCAGCGAAGCGGCCGGCAACGACAAACGGATGGGCGGGATCATGGGTGACATCGAAGAAGGCATCGCCTCTGAGGAGGCTGACCCTGCGCTTGCCGTCGGCAAAGTCGATCGCGATTGCAGACGCGGTATTGAGTTCGACCTTGGAACCGTCTGGCAGCGTCACGGTCTGACGCTGCCCCACGGCCGAGATATAGTCGGCACGCCAATCGACCAGTATCGATGGTAGCTCGACGCAGACTATCCCTGCCATCAAGGTTGTCGCGACGGTAAGGCCGGCCTTCCAACCGGAGAATTTGCGGCGCGCTGAAGTGGGCTGAACCGATCTGACCAGATGCACCCTATCTACGACCGTCGCCCAATGGAGCGACGGCATTGATGTCATTCGAAGGAGATCGGCATAAGCTCGAGCGTTCTCAGGGCTGGTACGCTCCCAATCCTCAAACGCGAGCAACGTCTCGGAGGCATGATCGTCCTGCAGGCGCATGAACCAGTCGAGCGCCTCGTCCTCGGATTGTGTCGAGCGAGCGCCCACACCCTCGTCTGTTTTTCTACCCGCCATTCAGGCCGTCCCGAGTTCAACGAGCCGAAGGCTCGTATAGGTTAGACGGCTGACGTGCCGCAGCGTCACAAAAAAAGCCGGCCGACAGTGCCGGACCGCTTTGAAGCGGCGGTTAAAATGAGGGTCGGTCCGGTGTTGTGAAATAAAAGCCATTCGATCAGCCCCTCTCCAGCCGTGCGAGCGCGTCACGAAGGTGAGCGACCACAAGCTTGATATCGTTATAGACGGTGTTGCGGGACACATTCAGTTGGTCGGCGATTTCCTGATAGCTTTTGCCATCGACATGAGACAGCGCCCAGGCCTCGCGCGCGCGACGCGGCAATTTGGCCAGCTCCTGCTCGAAGACACGCTGCCTCTCGGCTTCGAGAATGCGATCCTCGGCCGACGGCTCACCACTGGCGACATTCTCAACCTCTTCGGCGGAATATTCCGCCTGCTCGAACCTACCCCGGAAGCTTCGCTTGCGCTGGTGATCGAGCGCCAGATTGCGTGCCGTCTGGTACAGATAGCTCTCCAGATGGTCGATCGGTCTCGTGTCGAGCGCAGCTTTCGTCTTGACGTAGGTTTCCTGGGCAAGGTCTTCCGCAGTGTGCGGATCATGCACGATCCTCATCACGGTCCAGAGCAGAGACCGGCGGTGCAAGGCAAAGATGGCGTTGAGCGCGGCGGACATCCCGACAGACTAACCGCGTCGAGCTGAAGCCAATGGCTTCGATAGGTTTTGTCGCGCTGGCGGCGGGAATACCATCTTCGATATGATCCGAGAGTTCCAATACCCGCAAACATGAGTATTGAATGCAGGTTTAAAGCCCTCTCTCACAGGACGACCGACAAAAGCAATAGGCGGTGTCAATTTTTGAAGCGCGTTGGCTGTCGGGCCCCGTTGGATCCGCGGTCTCAGGGACCTAGGCCTAGTCAGAGCTGTCACCAGATTAATCGTGAAACCCAAGTTTTAAGCTCTTGAAAGGGTACGAACCGGTTACCCTGTTCTTGCATGCTTTCCTTACGGCAAATTTCTTTTGTCGCTCAGACATGTAGGCTGCTAAACAGGCTGCGCATCATTTGTTTGGCGCGCCTACCTCATTTCGCTGGGTGAGACCGCGCGCTCAGCTTGTTTCCATCCGGGTCGCGAAGATAGGCGACAAAGGCCCCGTTTGGACGCTCCGTAGGGGGACTCTCGATCGCCATGCCACCATGTGCGGTACCAGCGGCGTGCCATGAGAGAACATGGTCGCGACTGGCAGCAGCGATACCGATCGTCCCACCATTGGCGGCGGTCGCGGGCTCGCCATCGATCGGTGTAGTGATCATTAGCCGGCCCCCATCATGGATGTAGATAAGGCGACCTCTCGCATCCATCTCGCCGGGCTTGCCTCCCAATGCAGCGAATGTGGCGTCGTAAAACCGTCTGGAACGCTCCAGGTCATTGCTCCCGATCATGATGTGGGTGAACATGCTTCCTCTCCAATCGGTTGCTACTGTTGATGACTTCACTCACGTTCAACGCTCGAATTTCCGCAAGTATTTCGCTGGCGGTGTACCGAGTGATTTCTTGAACATTGTAATGAACGCCGAAACGGATTCATACCCGAGATCCCCCGAAACCTGCTGTACCGTCGCCCCGGCCGAGAGACTTCGGATGGCAATGATCAATTGCAACTGTTGCCGCCAACGACCAAACGTCAAGCCGGTCTCCTGCTGAACGAGACGAGCAAGGGAGTTCTCGCTCATGGCCAGGAGCTTGGACCACTGTGCCATGGTGCTGCGGTCGGACGGGTCTTCCACCAGCGCAGAGGCGATACGGTTCAATCTTGCCTCAGATGTCAGCGGTAGATGCAGGTCCTCCACTGGCATCCGTGACAAGGCCGACAGAAGAAGGGTCGTCATCGTCTCCCCATAAGCAGCCGCGACCTCGGATTGGTCAGCCATCTCAATGATGAGCTCTCTGACAAGTGGAGACAACGATAGCGTGCAGCATCGATCCGGCAAATCCACAGCATCCGGCTCGATAAATAGGAAAAACAACCGCGCATTCGCGGTCGCCACGTTGCTGTGCAGCATACCGCCGGGAACCCAAACGCCGCACTGGGGCGGCACAATCCACATCCCGCTAGGAACGCGACATGTCACACCGCCCCGAGACGCCATGACAAGTTGCCCTTTTCTATGACGGTGCTCAGGTGCCTCGCGTTCATTTTGCGAGACGTCGATCCTCACCGCATGCGCTAGCAGGATCGACTGTTCAGCATCTTGCTCAAAAATAGCGTCTGGAAGGGATAACCGATTTTGATGGAATTTCGTTATCATTAGATGATATCTCTAAATTCCCCTCGCCGCCTTGTCGATAGTGTCCTCCGAAAGAATTCGGAGAATGTCTATGGCACTATACGAACCTTCCTCCCATTGGTGGTGTGATATCGTCCAGACCGAATTTCGCTTGGCTCAGAAACGCGATGTTGGCGATGGCATCTTGCCGGCACTCTATCCCTGTATCCTGTTCAGTCTGGGATCCGGCGCGCGGAGGACGACGAAAGCCATTTTTGCAAGGGTTCGCGGGTTCTTTGCACACCAGTCGTCAACCCAGCCGTCTTTTTACTGCATCGAGCCGGTCGAAGCATATATGCATGCTTGCATCGCGGCGACGTTCTTCTGCTATGTGTCGCCCGAACTCTACGGCCTTGCCGACACAGTAAATGAGCAAGGCGCCTCGCGAAGGGATAACTCGTCCGGAGAGGACTCATGAGCACTCGACCGGTTGTCTCCACCGGCAACGTGCTCTTTTCGTTAAAGACATTCCTGGCGGCCATGCTCGCCTATTACATCGCCGTCAGGTTCGATCTGCCGCGACCGTTCTGGGCGGTGGCAACCGTTTACATCGTTGCTCATCCGCTGTCCGGCGCAATCTCATCGAAATCGCTCTACCGCATGGTGGGTACTGTGATCGGTGGCGCCGCGACACTTATTTTGGTCCCCAACCTCGTGAACGAGCCGATCCTGTTGTCTGCAGCTATCATCGCCTGGGTATCAGGGTGCACGTTCATCAGCCTTCTCGATCGCACGCCTCGCAGCTATGCGCCGCTTCTTGCCGGATACACGGTACTTCTTGCCGGGCTGCCATTGGTCACGGCGCCGGCGAATACGTTCGACACGGTCGTCTCCCGCGTCGAGGAGATCGGGCTTGCGATCCTGTGCGCCTCGATCGTCAGCCACGTTGTTCTTCCGGTTCATGTCGGAACAATCCTCTTGGGGAGGATCGATGCCTGGATTGCAAGGGCGCAAGCGCTTTTTACGGCAACCGCAACTGCCGAGCAGGACAAAGCTCGAAGCAGAGCGGAGCGATACGCCTTGGCGGCAGATGCGGCAGACCTGCGGTCATTCACAACCCACCTTCAGTATGACGGATCGAGGTACCGCCATGCCATTACGCTGGTAAGATCGCTTCAGCACCGGATGGTGTCCTTCCTTCCATTGTTCAGCGAGATCGAGGATCTGCGACGTGCACTGGCCAAGTTGGACAGCGCGCAGGCAAAGCAGGCCGTGTCCGTAATCGATGCGCTCGGATCGTCGCCAACAAGCGTATCCGGGATCTCGACGGCCAAAACTGATCTGCCAGCCTCTTTTGAAGCGCCTCGATCATGGGAAAGCCTGCTCCTTGTTAATGTTGCGCGTAACCTACGGGATATTGTTGAGGTTTCGCGCGAATGCCGATCCCTTCGGGACGCATTGAACGAAGACAATGCCGGGAGAGCCGCTCGCCGCGTTGCATCTCGCGACCCGGTGACAGGACCGCATCGTGACATCGGCATGGCGTCGCTCGCAGCCCTAGCCGTCGCAATCTGCCTAGCAACCTCCATGGTCTTCTGGATTGCAAGTGGCTGGACCGACGGGATGACATTTGCCCAGATTTCGGGCGTTCTGTGCAGCCTCCTTGCGACCATGGATGATCCTGTGCCAGCCATGCGCAAATTCGTCAGCGTGACAATCGGTGCGATTATCGCAGCCTTCGTCTACGGCTTTGCAGTTCTGCCTATAATCGACGGCGTCCTACCGCTCGTCGCCGCCCTCGGGCTGTTCCTGATCCCTGCCGGAATTTGCCTCGCCGTGCCTTCGCTCGCGATCGTCGGAATGGGGCTTTGCATTAACTTTCCGCTTCTTCTCACACTCCAGGCACATCAGAACGCCGACTTCGCGACCTTTGTAAATTCGAGCGTCGCAACTGGTCTCGCGATGGTCTGGACGATCGTGGTCTGCAGCATTTTCCGATCAGTGAAGGCTGAGACAAATGCCCGGAGGCTGTTCTCGGTGGTCCAGAGGCGCGTCGTCAGCATCGCCTCCGGCCAACATACCGACCCGCATGTCACGCACCACCACGTGATCGATGTGGCAGGCCTGTTTGCGGCCAGGGCGGCGAAACTCCCTCCCACCTCGGACACCGCCGCCGCCGACCTGATGAGGGATTTGCGGACGGGACTGAATATGAAAGCGATGCAAGAGCCGTATGAAGAAGCGTCAATGCTGATCCGCCTCAAGGCGGAATCTATCTTCTCCGGGCTTGAGATCCTCTACAGGCTTGCGCCCGCCGAGCGAGGTGAAGCGCTAAGTCATACGATCATGCTGATCGACGACCTTATCCTTTCACTTAGCGGTACGACCGCAACCGACGCCGACACGGCGCTCGTCGTATACGCGGCCGCTCTTCGTGTGTGCCTCGCCCCCGAGGCTGATCCGCCGGCCTTGATAATTCCTCTCTCAAAAAGGAATGCCGTGTGACCGAACAACTCGATTTCTATGGGGTCTTCCTGCCAAGGCTTTCGGCGCTCGCACTAGGTGCCTACGTTCTCTTCCGCATGATGACGGCGCTTTTCGTGCGGATCGGTCTCTATCGCGCCGTCTGGCACTCCTCCTTGTTCAATCTCGCACTCTACATCAACCTCGTTGGCGGGCTATCTGCCATTCTTAACTGGTTGCAGACATGAAAAACTTCACGATCACCTCGGGCAAAGCCCTGTTGACCTTATCCATGGTGACTTGCGCGGCGGTGCTCAGCTGGCACCTGTGGTCATTCTATATGGAGGCGCCGTGGACACGGGACGCTCGTGTCCGGGCGGATTTTGTCCGACTGGCACCGGATGTCTCCGGACCAGTCGCTGCGGTTCTGGTCTCCGACAATTCTCAGGTCGAGAAAGGAATGCCCTTATTTCGGATCGAAACGGACCGCTTTGAACTTGCGGCGCGCGAGGCAGAGGCTCAGGTACAAAGTACGAAGGCTGCGGCGGAGCTCGCCAGAATTGACTTTGAAAGATATCAGGTGCTCGTGTCCAGAGAGGCGGCGAGCTTGAAAGAGCGGCAGCACGCAGAAGGCCAGATGCACCAGGCAGATGCCGCCCATCAATCGGCGCTCGTCGCCCTTGATCTGGCGAAGCTTAATCTTGACCGGACAATCGTGAGAGCCCCGGCCTCGGGGAAAATCACGAATTTCGCTCTCCGTGCTGGCAATTATGTTTCCGCCGGAAATGCGGTCGGAGTGCTCATCGAAAGCCAGGCTGTTTACGTGGCGGGGTACTTTGAGGAAACAAAACTACCAAGGATCCATATCGGCGACCGGGTGAAGGTCGACATCATGGGAGAACCGCAATCAGTCAGCGGCCGTGTCGCAGGTATCGCAGCCGGCATCGAAGACCGGGAGCGCAGCGAACCCATGGGCTCACTCGCAAGCGTGGCTCCGACATTTTCCTGGGTCCGTCTCGCCCAGCGCATCCCGGTGCGGATTGAGCTCGACACTGTCCCGAATACAGTTCGGCTGATTGCCGGGAGGACCGCAACGGTTTCAGTTGAACCGAATAAAAACTAAAAGGCGCCTCCATCTTACGCTTGGAACTCGGATCGCATTCTGGCGGCTGCGTCACACTTCATCCTGCTAAAGCTGGGTTTGGAGGAATTGCTCCCATGGAGGCATCTACAACACTGGCTTCTATCAACGTACTGGCCCGCAAGGGTACGAGGCCCAACCTTTCGCCTTAATGGGAGACGAACCAGCGAACCGATGTTGGATTACACTAAGACATTGAATTCGCGCGAACTTCATCGAGGCCGTGTCTGGACCGGAAGGGCGATTACTTGACAGTTAACATTACAATACGCCGGTCCCTCCCCACTCTTTCGGGCAGACGTCGGCGTTTAAGCATCCAATTCATTGCAATCGCTGATAAGCAGTCCGGACGGTAGGTTTTGAGAGCTCGCGGGGTATATATTCGCTCTACATAAAAGCGAACGTGCGAGGATACCGCCTACGCGTTCAGTGCGTTGCTGAGATCTTGCAATCCAATCATCAGCATCATCGGATCGGACGGAGATGGCATAAATCCAACAGCCTCATAGAAAGCACGCGCGTCATCTGATATCGCGTGCACCAGTATGCCGCGGATACCGAGGATTTC
This sequence comes from Hyphomicrobiales bacterium, assembly GCA_900472575.1. Lineage (GTDB taxonomy): Bacteria > Pseudomonadota > Alphaproteobacteria > Rhizobiales > Rhizobiaceae > Neorhizobium > Neorhizobium cellulosilyticum. The sequence continues at coordinate 27,600 of UCIV01000051.1, read as the reverse complement.
AGCGGCGTTGAGTAGACGCAGGCCTGCATCACGCACCAGCGCCCGACCGATACCGCGACCCTGATAGGAAAGGTCGATAGCAAGTCGAGCAAGTACAGCGACCGGGATCGGATCTGGCATGTTTCGCTTGAAGCGGCCTGGTGCTTCCGGTGTCCTCACCGCTCCGGAGGCGAGAGCGTAATAAGCAACGACACGATTCTCCTCACAGACAACGAAAGTACGAGACGCACCGCCCACTTGGTTGGCTCGCGCTCTTCGGCGCAGCCAATTATCCAGCTCCGGAACACCAGAATTAAAGTCGAAAAGCTCATGATTTTCGGCCAAGGGAGCCGGGGAAACAAGGATCACGCCTTATCCCCACGGAGCTTTGATCGACATCGTGCGTTTCAGACGTTCATTCGCTTGCGCGGGCGCATCGAGCCGGGCAAGGTATTCAGCATAGGCCTCGGGTCTAACCGTGAAGACGGTACGGTCAAGCAACACTTCCTCGGCGCGGCGTTCGGAGGCCTCCAGCATGAAATCCGTCCGCGTCTTGCCAAGCAGCTCAGCTGCGCGGTCGATGAGATTGCGCGTCGCGGGTTTGATGCGGATATTTAGTGGAACACTTGCGTCCACATTTTTGCTCGTCTGTGACGTCGGCATGGGTAACTCCAAATCTGATGACGCTATATACCGTAACGACACCATCGTTACAAGCCTCGTAACGATGGTGTCGTTACGGATTTGTATAGTGGAAGTCGTTTCGGCCATAAGGTCTTGATGGGATTGGAACCGTCGACACGGACTTCGATTGACTTGGGAAATCATCGCCTTAGGGTTTCAGTGTTCGCGTAACGCATTGAATTGATGCGGTGTTTCGGGCCCCTGTTACAACCTACTCTTCTCTCATTGCTCTCGCGATCTGATCAGCGAGTGGCTTTACGAGATAGGACAGCGCGGATCTATCACCTGTCTGAATGAAGGCTTCCACCGGCATCCCCGCGACCAGCGTGATCTTGCCGAGGCGGTGCAGTTCTTCCTGTGGGATATGGACGCGCGCTGTGTACCAAGACTCGCCTGTCTGGGGGTTAGAAACGAGATCGGCCGCGACGGTCGTGACGCTTCCGAACAATTCCGGCGTCGTTCGCTGGTTGAACGCCGAAAACCGCAGCGTTACCGGTTGTCCGGTCGCGACCTGATCAATGTCGGACGGCTGAAGGCGAGCCTCGACCACCAGCTCATCCGCGGTGGGTACGATTAGCATCACGGTTTCCCCGGACGGGATGACACCGCCGACGGTGTGAACGGCGAGTTCGTGAACCACACCCTTTTGTGGTGATAGAATATTGATACGGCTGAGTTCGTCTTTTGCGGTAACCCGTTGCTGCGCTAGCTCGGCGAGCTTGTTTTCCACATCGCGCAGCTCGGTCAAAACTTCCGTACGTCGATCCTCATCGACTTGCAGGATCTGAAGCTCGGTCTCGGTTACCCTGATCGAAGCACGGGCAATTTCGGTGATGAACTGACCACGTTCTCCTTCGAGCTGAGCTTTTTCCCGTTGAAGTTCCGACAGTCTGGTGAACTGGACGAGGCCTTGGCTGGTCAAGCTGCGCACGCGTGTCAGTTCCTGTTCGATCCAGTCCAGCTCTTCGGATTTTGCATCTCGCCGCACGGTCAGGCCGCGGGTTTCCTGACCGAGCTGACCGATCTGCTCCCGGAGCTGCGATTTCTGACCATCGACGGTTCGCCTTCTTGCCTGAAACAGTGCCTCTTCAGCGGCAAAATACTCACCACCATCGTGCGGCACTCCAGAAACCGTGGAAACGGGCTTCATGCTTGTCAGATCATCCCGCTCGGCGATCAGGCGCAGACGACGTGCCGTCATCTGATCGATCTGACTGGCAACAATCGCCAGATTGGCCTGCGGGAGCGTGTCGTCGAGCCTGATGAGGACATCACCCGCCTCCACTCTCATCCCATTGCGCACGAGAATTTCACCAACAATGCCGCCTTCCTTGTGCTGGACGCGCTTGACGTTGCCATCGACAACGATGGTACCGGTCCCGATGACCGCACCAGAAAGCTCGGCTGTTGCGGCCCATCCGCCAGCCCCGACCACAAGAGCGACACAGGCAAAGAGCGCGAGACGAGAGATCTTTCGGATTGAATGTTCCGCCACACTTGGCGTCTGAGCGCTCATGTTTTTTCTCCGACAGCACGCATCGTCGTTTTGCGCAGGACCTCGTCGCGGGGTCCGAACGCCATCACCTTGCCTTGTGCAAGAACAAGCGCGTGGTCGACAGCTGCGAGCGCATTAGGACGATGCGCGATAACGACTACTATTGATCCTTTTTGCCGCATTGTCGTGATGGCATTGGTGAGGGCATTCTCTCCCTCGGCATCCAGGCTCGCATTCGGCTCGTCGAGAACAACGAGGAAAGGATTTCCGAATAACGCCCGGGCCAATCCGACGCGCTGGCGTTGTCCGGCAGAGAGAATTGCTCCAGACGTGCCAATCTGAGTATCGTATCCATCCGGAAGACACAGGATCAGGTCATGGACGCCGGCCAATCGCGCGGCCTCAATGATGTCCTCAGGTTTCGCATCCTGCCTGAAGCGTCCTATGTTTTCGGCAATAGTGCCGTCAAAGAGATCAACGCCCTGTGGGAGGTAGCCGATCGATTGGCCAAGCGCATCGGGATCCCATTGGTCGATCTCGGCGCCATCGAGCCGCACAGAACCTCTTGCGGGCGGCCAGATGCCAACCAATGCACGGGCCAAAGTCGATTTTCCGGAACCACTCGGTCCGATAATTCCGACGGCCTGGCCGGCAGTCAGGCTGAAGGATACCGAATGTACCATTGGAGCCAGAGCTCCCGGGGCCGCGACCGCCAGATCGGTTATCGCCAATGCATTCGTCGGTGCGGGGAGCGGCATTGGGTCGGGTTTCGAGCCAAGCTGTTCTAGCAATTGTTTAAGGCGCCCTGTCGCCTGTCTGGCGTGGACGAAACCACGCCACTGGGCAATCGCCTGTTCGATCGGCGCCAATGCGCGCGACGTTAGAATGGAGGATGCGATCATTGCACCAGGCGATGCCAGCTGTTGGATCGCAAGCCAGGCTCCAAGAGCCAAGACCGCGGACTGCAGAGCAAGGCGGAATATCTTCGAGACAGTAGCAAAGCCGCTTGTCGTATCGCTCGTCCTCCGCTGTTCTGCGATATAGGTGCGGTTTGTGACGGCCCATCGGTTGGCATAGCTCTGCCGCATGCCCATGGCATGAAGCGCTTCAGCATTATGACGACCGGCCTCGATGAAGTCGCTTCGTGCATTGGCAAGCTGCGCAAGCCGGCGGGTGGGATCGCGCAGGACCAACTCGTTGATCAGCGTCAGCACAATCAGGAACAGGGCACCGCCGACTGCCAGCCAGCCGAGATACGGATGAAACAGAAACAGGATCGCCAGATAGAAGGGCAACCAAGGCATGTCGCAAATTGCGATCGGCCCAGCCCCGCCCATAAACTGGCGAATTTGGTCCAGGTCCCGGAGTGGCTGTGAGATGGCTTCTTTTTTCGACATCCTCAAGGGCAAGGAAAGGACCGCTCCAAAGGTCTGGCTTCCAAGCTCTTCTTCGACCCGCTGCCCGATTTGGGTGAGGAGCCGTGCACGCAGGACTTCCAGAAACCCGAGGAAAAGGTAAAGGCCAATAGCCAGACCGGATAGTGCCACCAAGGTGGGCACGCTTCGGCTAGTCAACACGCGGTCATAGACCTGCATCATAAAGAGCGGCCCAACCAGCATGAGCAGGTTGGTAACCGCACTGATCATCGCAACATTGACGAATGCACTGCGTGTTTTCTGGAGCGCGTGGGCAACGATGGGTCGCCCTCGCGTGGATCTGCTCTGTTTCACAACAATTGCCCTTATGCGACGAACCGGACATCGTCGTGATGCAGATCTGTCTTCAGCACATTCTGCAGCGTGATGGTGTTGGTTGCGTCGAACGAGATGACCGTGTCGTTGCCGGACTGCGCTGCAGCGGCAAGGACGCTCTCGAAGTCGGCAAACAGAGCACTGTCGAACTGCAACACGTCATCGGAGCTAGCGCCTGCCGCGAAATCGGTGACGTAATCATGCCCGAAGTTCGGCTTGAAGATGATCACATCATTGCCGGCTCCCGTGACGATTACATCGTCGCCCTCGCCCCCAGAGAAGATGTCGTCACCAGCGGTTCCGTAGAGATTGTCATTGTCCAATGAACCGACCGCGTTCCAGATCTGGTTGCGACTAAAGCTCGTATTGTCTGCGAACTGGATCTGCTCGATCCCCAGGAAGCCACCTTCGTTGAACAGTTGCTCGTCGAGCGTAATCACATGACCGGTGTCGTTTACGGTCACAGTCACATTTACCCCAGATCGTTCGAAGGTGACGTCCTCGAGATTGAGGTCGGTTAGCTTGAGAACGTCGACATCGGTGAGAGAACCGGATTCGTCATCGATGATATCGTTGTCGTCGCCGGACGCGTAGATATAGGTGTCACTCCCCTCGCCGCCATCCATGTAGTCATCGCCGAGACCGCCGTTGAAGGTGTCGTCACTCCACGAACCAACCAGCGTGTCATTGCCGGGAGTACCGTTGTAGACCGTGGTGATGCCGATCGCCATGATCGTGTCACGATCCCAGAAGGTGCCGTCGGCGAACTCGATCCGCTCCATGCCCCAATATTCGGTCTCGTTATACCATTGCTCGTCGATGGTGATCGTATGGCCGGTGGCCAGCACGGTAATCACCAGATTGACGCCATTGCGCGCGGCGGTGATGCCATCCTGATTTATATCTGTAAATCGAAGAACATCGACCGATGTGGTCTGGAATGACTCGTCGTCGATATAGTCGTTTCCATCACCAAGGCTGTAGATGTAGGTGTCAGAGCCATCGGAGCCCAAAAGAAGGTCATCGCCAAGACCGCCGATGAAGGTCTCGTTGATCGGTGAGCCCGTCAGTGTATCGTCGCCGTCAGTCCCGGTTTTAACGGCCTCGACCCCGAGTGCCATGATCTGAATGCGATCCCATGAGGAGCCGTCAGCAAATTCGATCTTTTCGACGCCCCAGTATTGTTCGACATTGTACCATTGCTCGTCGATCGTAATCACTGCGCCGGTTGACAGCACGGTGATGTCGAGATTGACGCCGTTTCGCACCGCCGAGATATCGGCAGCGTTTAGATCGGTGAAGCGCAGGATATCGACCGAGTCCCATTCGTTGGCTTCGTCGTCGATGTAGTCGTTTCCGTCCCCCAGGCTGTAGACATAGGTGTCCGAACCGCCTGCACCGAGAAGCTGGTCGTCGCCGAGGCCTCCGATGAAGGTCTCGTCAGCAGCCGTACCGTTCAACGTATCGTTGCCCGCCGTCCCGGTATAAGTGTCGCTGATGCCGATTGCCATGATAGCAGCGCGATCCCAGGAACTGCCATCGGCGAACTGGATCTTCTCGACACCCCAATATTGCTCGAAATTGTACCACTGTTCATCGATGGTGATCACCGCGCCGGTCGACAGCACGGTGATGTCGAGATTGACGCCATTGCGTACGGCTGAGATGTCGGCGGCATTCAAATCGGTGAACCACAACATGTCGATCGCGTTGCCATCGTTGGATTCGTCATCGATGTAGTCGTTACCGTCGCCGGACGAGTAGATATAGGTATCGCTTCCCTCGCCGCTGTTGAAGCGGTCGTCGCCTGCACCGCCTTCGAAAATATCATCGCCAGATGTGCCATAGAGCACGTCATCACCAGACGTGCCGTCGATCGTTGGGATCGGATGCGATGGTGCCTGCACGAGCAAGGAAGTGTCGAGGTAGCTCCCATCACCCAAAAAGTGCAACGCCTGTATGTTCAGGAGTTTGTCAGTTCCCCATATAGGATGAGAGATTGAGATAGAGCCATCGCTATTCTTGACAATCGAATATTCGGCCTGAACCCCTTCGTACTCCGCTCGATTGAAGTAGCCTGCTCCGCCATCTATTAAGTCGTCGCCTTCCCCACCAACGAGGATATCATTGCCGTCCTCACCATAGAGCAGGTCGTCGCCGTGGCCCCCACTTACTCGGTCGTTTCCCGCGCCTCCATAGACCGAGTCATTGCCCGCGCCCGCGTCTATGAGATTGTCACCCGATGAGCCGACTAACGCGTCATTCGCAGGTGTTCCATTCTGGATATAAGGCGCGGCAGAGGTGGATCGGTTGGAGTCATCAGGCTCCGACCCGTAACCCGCAAGATAGATGCCGAAATCACCCTGCTCAAAGTCGCCGATAATGAAATGGATGTTGAAATATTCTCCTGAGCCGAATGCCAAACTCATCTTATTGGATGAATCGAGTGGGTCCGGATCGAACAAAAATAGAGTGTAGGCCGTCTGCATATAGTCGCCGTAGTAGGTCAGGGCTCCTGTGAAATCAAAGTTGTCACGGGTGAAGAACAAGGTTTTGTCGCCGATGGCTTTATCGTTGTCGCTAGGCACTTCGCCCATCGCGTAAGGATTTATGATACCCAAGCCATCTGTATCGTAGATCACGTCGACAAGAGCGAGCCCCTCGAAGTTGAAATCGTTTGTTCCGAACACGTAGGCCTCTGGCTGTGGGCCAACTATGAAATACTGATCGTTGCCTTGACCGCCTTGAAGGATGTCACGAACGTCAATGCCGTCATCGTAAGACAACAAAATATCATTGCCCTCGCCGCCATCAAGAATGTCTGCATTTGCCGATCCATGAATGACGTCGTTTCCCGCGCCACCGTGAATGAACCAACCTTTTGTCGTTAGGTCAGGAACGATAATAGTGTCATCCGAATCGATTTTACCAAGCTCGACGGCGTAGTTTACGAAGATGTCCTCGTAGTAAACACCATATAGATCATGAACGATCTCATCAGACTCGTAGAGGTTGAGTATGAAATTGATCGATGTCGTGAACGCGCCAATCATGCCGCCAGTGAGGAGAGTCTCTTTGACGCCAGCGATCAGATCCCCGATATCTGAGATTTCGCCGAGCGCACTCTCGCTGCTTTCAATAAATGCAGCGAAGTCGTAAGAATCATTTTGGTCTTCCCTAATCCTATCTGCATAGAAAGAATCGTCGCCCAAGAAAATGAATAGCGGATTTCCTGACCATCCGCCTTCATCTCCATGGAAATAATCTGAGATTGCACGTCCGCCATCCACCTGACCAATGCGATGTAGATCAAGTAGTTCGCTTGTCAGAAGTATCTCATCCACAAAATCCTTCGCGAGACTATCAGACGCTTCCTGAATAGAAATTGTTGCTGGAGTGCTGAACCTGAGGCTGTACTGATGTTCCGAATAGGTGCGAATAAACTCGGAGTAAGCCCCTGTGCCTGCATTGACCTGCCGGGCGCCGTTGACCCATGCCCACACTGCGGGGTCGACACCGGTTGCAGGAACCCCTTGATAAGCGCTTATGTTGGATAGGATGACATCATACATAATGCTCCAGGTGATTGCGCCGCTCACCGCATCACTGTACGCTGCCTGAATTACTGCCATCTGTGAAGAACTGAAATTGTAGCTCATCTTAATTGCTGCGCTCCTCTACGCGAATGAGGTAGTTCAAAATATTCTGGGCAAATATGAGCAAATCCGATGTGTTCGTTACAGAGCCTTTGGCTGTGCCCAAATAAATGACGGCAAGCAGTTGGCCCTCAATTCCCACTCTAAACGTGCATGATAGTCCTGCTTGCGGCGGCTCGCACCGCCCCTCCTCAGCCGTTTGTGAGGCAAATATCATCGGCTGTGTTTCTGAGGCAGGAGGTCTCGGGATGTCTTTTATAGGAATTGGGAGTTTTGACGGTTTCACGATGAGAACTTCCGACATTCTGTAGCCTGCCGGCGGTTGGCAAATACTGGAGGGAATTACCCGCTCCTTACAGCCTCGACCCAAGGAATACCAAAATGCTCGCAACTTGTATCTGCGCGGATCACGCTTATTCAGCTTAAGGATCTGGTTCGCGGATGTTTCTGCCCTTGGATTTTTAGTCGGGTAGTTCCTCAAGGAGCCTGGCAAATCGGGTTCGTCAAACTCAGCCCCCATCCAGCCATCGACGCGTATGGACAGCTTCACACCATCAAGTTCAACCGCCATCATCGGCTCAGACGGGCTCAGCGCGTGGGCGACCGTTGGTGTCATTACTGTTTGGAGGAGAATGAACGCGCCGAGCACAGGAAGCATGGCGTTGCTCAGATTTGTAAATGCACGTCGAATCAAAGTATTAAGGTCCGGTTGAAATGAAACTTTCCGAGGAGGTTAGCTAGTTTCTCGCCGGTTTCAATCGTCTCAATTAGCAGAACGCTATGAGACCTGTACTAATCGGCTCATTCGCAGTTCACTTGGGTTTGAAGAGGGGGCGTCTGTGTGCAATCATCTTTGCGGGCCTCCTTCGGCTAGTCAACACGCGGTCATAGACTTGCATCATGAAGAGCGGCCCGACCAGCATGAGCGGGTTTGGTGACTGCACTGATCATCGCAACATTGACGAATGCACTGCGTGTTTTCTGGAGCGCGTGGGCAACGATGGGTCGCCCTCGCGTGGATCTGTTTTGCTTCACCACGACCTGCCCTTATGCAACGAACCGGACATCGTCCTGATGCAGGTCTGTCCTCACCACGTTCTGCAGCGTAATCGTGTTGGCTGCGTCGAACGAGATGACCGTGTCATTGCCGGTCTGCGCAGCAGCGGCAAGGACGCCCTCGAAGGTCGCAAACAAACTATCGTCGAACTGCAGGACGTCGTCGGTGCCAGCGGCTGCCACGAAGTCGGTGATCAGGTCCTGGCCAAAGCCCTCTGCAAAAACAAAAGTGTCGCGACCGTATTTGTCGGTGATTATATCATCACGAGATCCGTCTATTTCGCCGGGAGAGTTGGAAGCGACTGCAATGTTATTCTCGGACGTAGCTCCGATCGACGCGATTTTTTCCAAAATTTGAGTGCGTCCCCATTGCGTCCCATCGGCGAAATCGATCCTGGCAAACGCGTGCTGATTGCTGTCGAAAAAATAGCGTGTGGTTATGGTCTGGCCTGTTGTCAGATCCTCAATTTTCAGATTTTGCCCTTCACGCGAGAAGTTCAAGTCTTCAACGTTTAGATCCAACAGCTTAAGCACCGACGTCGATTGCGTGTTGTTCCAGATGCGGTACGTATCATTGCCATCGCCGGATCGGTAAATTACCGTGTATCCGGTTGCCCAGTCGGCATTGACAGAGTCATCTCCCAAACCAAGATCGACGGTTACGTTTGAAAGACGGTAGGGATTGCTTTCCGTACCAAGTTGATCATTACCGGACGTACCTCTGATCCAAGAGTTAGCTGCAATTGTCGCCCGATCCCAAATGGTACCATTGGCGTACTCAATTTGTTCCAACCCGCGCCCGGAATTGCTGTAGAACTGGTCATTGAATGTGATCGTCTGGCCAGTGTCTTTCACGGTCAAAATCGACGATAAACCGACTCTTTTCAGAGTAATATCGTCAGGGTTCAAGTCCACTAAAAGTAAAGTGTCCTTATCTGTGGTTATTCCAGAATCCTCATTGATATAATCATTACCGTCACCGCTAGCGTAAATGTAGATGTCACTCCCCGCACCGCCGCTCAGTTGATCGTCACCGGCATCACCTTTGAATACGTCGTTACCCGCAGTTCCAGTTAAAACGTCGATCCCAGAAGTACCTACTATAGTTGGGGAAGGCTGGTCGATCGGCGGATCAGTGATGGCGGCCAGTATCGAGGTGCGATCCCAGAAAGTTCCATCTGCGAAAAGGAACTTTTCGATACCCCGCTGGCTATATCCCTCGATGGTATTCTTTATGAGAACTGATCCACTATCATTAGCACCCGGCATGCCCTGATTGATAAGGACTTTGATGTCGTCGCCTTCGCGAACGAGAGTGACATCGACGGGGTTGATGTCGGTGAAGACGAGCCTGTCTTCAGTCCCGCCCCAGTCCCCATCGGTGATTGTATCATTGCCGTCGCCGCGGGCGTAAACATAGGTGTCGTTGCCGTCACCCCCGTTGATTACATCGTCGCCGAGACCGCCGATATAGGTGTCGCCGGAGCCGAAACCGGTTATGGTGTCGTTGCCTGCCGTCTGCGCCGAGGCGATGGCCTGAGCACGGATTTGCGCGGCATTCCATGTGGTGCCGTCAGCGAACACAATCGTTTCGACGCCTTGCTCTGTATCGGTCCCGAGGGTGGCTTTGATTAGAATGGCGCCAGCGTCTCCTGCGCCTGCAACACTCTCGGTGATGCTGATCAGCAGATCAGATCCGGAGAAGCTTACGGACACGTCAGCCGGGTTGAGATCCACCAGTACGAGTTTGTCATTGGTGCCGCTCCAGGCGCCTTCCGTAATCGTATCGTTGCCGCCGCCGCGGGCGTAAACATAGGTGTCGTTGCCGTCACCCCCGTTGATGATATCACTCCCATCACCGAGAAATATTATCTCCGCAGAACCCGTCCCGTTAATGCGATCGTCGCCGGATGTTCCATCAACGGCGACATGGCCCTCTACTAATGCATGTACAATTTCTCGTAGATATAACGGCGAACTATCATCCACATAACTTAAAAAAGCATGTTTATGATCATTGTTTACAGACGCTCCTCTGAGCCCGTCAAGAAGAGAGGTGGCCCTGGTCAGTCTACTCCCGGCGTCATCGACATTTGCATGAATAATATTTTCTAGAAATTCGACTATACCTCCATAGTTTATGGCGATTTTATCAGTGGTAGGTCAAGTCCGATTGATGAAAAAAGCACATCCTCAAGCTGAATATTTTCGTACTCCGAAACTGGGTCGTCTGAAAGAAGTATTCTTGATCCACCAGCCTGGGCGAGAAAACGGATTAGCCATCCTTCACTGATTTCATCAAATATTTGATGGAAGTAGTTTGCATCGCCAAGAGAAGGGGTTACATTGGTCAAGCTCTGGTCGTAGATTTTTTCTAGGACGCCTAATTCACGAGCATCGACGTGCGGCCCTCTTCCAGTAGGATCGACCCCGTCGACGCTAGACCATCTGAACAATACTTCACGGAATTGGTCTTTTATCTCATCGGCGTCTAATGACCAAAGGTTATTAACAAGTCCGACAACGAGCTCCAAGAGGGTAGGATCTTGGGCAGCAGCGATCTGGAGGTCGGCCACGTTTCCATAACCGAACAATAACGGCACCAGCAGTGCGTCACCAGAAACAACAAGGCCCTCAGGAAGCTCATAACGCGAAAGCAATTGGTTGGATGAAAACCACGCGGCCACGATGTCAAGTTCGGCGCCGTCTGATGTTTCAACTACGGATTCGTGCGACACAAGTACATCACCGTCTTGACGGTCCACCGATGTTGCGTGAAGGGCAATCTGCGTGATCCCGTAGTCTGCGAGAGATTTAAGCTCGTCTGCCGTGCTTACCCCATCCGAATTGGCATCCCTCCAAATCTTGAGCGAGCTGAACACCGCATCATTGGCATCAAAGATGCCGTCTCCGTTATCGAGGTCTCGAAGCACGGCAAATCCGTCCTCTTCGGCGCTCCCGATTAGTTCGTTAAGACCATTAATGACACCGTCGTTGTTGATATCACGGACGAGAAAGCCGTCATCAGGACTAATCCAGCTTACGGTTTCTCGAAATCCGTCGTTGTCGATATCAAACAAGGTTGTTGAATGAGCAAGTGCTCGAAATTTCACGCCGTCCCCGTTTAGGTCAATGACTAGGGGATCGCGCGGCGGAGTTGGAGGAGCTTGCGGAGCCGGTCCGCTGCGGCCGTTTCCGCCGCCTGGATTTCCACCAGGATTTCCACCAGGATCGCCCCCTGGATTGCCACCCGGATCATCGGGCGGGCAATTACCTTCTGGAAGGGCATCGTTAATCTCTTCGATCAATGTTACAACGTGATCTGCGCCATCCGCTTGTTGCGAGAGATCAATTATAGTCCACGCGTTTTTCAGATTAGTCCACCAAGTGCCATTTTTTCCAAATTGGCTTGATATTTCACACGCAAACCCATCCGCCATTTCGCCCTCTCAAAAATCAATTATATGTTGCAGCAGGAAAAATCTCAATCATTGCAAGCATTGCATTCGCAATATGTCAACATGGAAAGCGACACGTTTAGACGTACTGCATCGCGATACGATTAGGTGAGAAATGAAGCCTGGATACGAGTACGCATTAACTCAAATCGCACCAACAAATTCTAGCTTCCGATACACCATGAAACTCGTTCGAAAATACTTTCGATCGAGTGCAGGTTTACTCGATCGAATAAGTAATAGACAAAAGTAAATCACGAAATTGCATTTAAGCTCAGGGAAATTCTAATGTTGCGCGTAATACTGGCTACAATAATATCGCCACTATGGGCTCCAGTATACACCGCTTTTCTGGCTGATTGGGTGTTTCCTGGGCAAGGAGAGATCAGCGCAGGTTGGACGTTTGTGTATAAAGCGAGCATCCACTCGACGTTCGGGTTTGTCTATGGCTACATTCCTATGCTCTTGATCGCTCCGTGCGCGCATCTGATGTTACTACGATGGAAATATCGTTCAGTTTTCGCCTATGTCGCTATTTGGTTCCTGCTGTCCAATCTGTTGTGGTGGGGTTACATTAACCTGATTTCAGTTCAAAATGATCCACTCGGCGCATTTATTACTTCATTAAAATTCAGTCTGCCTTGGATACTTGCCGCAACCTCATTCTGGGCTATTGTGAGGCCAGATAAGATTGGCAACGGGATTACTAATACGGTCAATCTCGACAAACAGCCACCAACAAGAGCAACTGCACTTGGGCGAGGGCGAGGATCGTTTGGGTTGCGCGGACGCAGTTCTCGACAGTAGTGGGTGCAATCCGCAGGCTGAAGAGGCGCACCGGTAAGGCCTGAATGCTTTTGATGGAGAGTTGCCCGTCTAAACTCACACCCCCCAACCTGCATGACAAATCAGGTGCAGGGAATGCATTTCAATTGGCTCCTCAATTGGCCCCCCATCTAATGTGACGAATTCCTGCGCCTATTTGCGGTGCCGCCAAGTTACCTAACGCAATGCAGCGTGGTCGATCAGGAAAAGTTGGAACGGGTTGGACGAGCTATCCGTGAGGCGGATCAAGCCCGGCCAGTCCTGACCTGCAGCAAGAGCATCATAGAGTGGTGCAGTTCCAACATCCGTCTTGATCGGGAAGCGGCACGCGGCCAGATAATTGAATGGTGCGAGCGCTTCCCGACGCACTCTTGGATCGGATGATAGGAAAGCTTCGAACATCCGGCGCATTCCTGGTGATGCGCGATGGAAAGGGACGGCGGCCACGGAAAAACCGTGCGGAAGGGCATTCAACAATGAGAGGCCCAGCGCATTCGAGGCTGCTATCCGACCAGGCGGCACTCGGGTAAGGATTGAGAAATTGCCGTTCTTGCAGCTGTCGGAAGCCATAAAGTCCGCAGCGTCGTAAAACGGAGCCCTAACAGGCTTCTCTGCGATCAGCCAACTCGCGGCACCAACGTAAGCGATGATACATAACCAGGCACTTTTCCAGAGGAAAGGACGTAGCAATGTTGACTTCCTAAGCGCCAGATATTGCATCGCCATTGGCATGAGTACCGGAGAGAAAGCAAAGGCAAAGCGGACATAGCGGTTCAGCAGCAAAGTAAGGATAAGGCTAACCCAGGCTAGCGTAAGCATGATCGCTAGGCCAGCCATTGCATGCCGGCGAAATTCGAGAAGCGATGCTGTCGCGAGCGTTAAGATAGACCCAAAAAGGATAAGTGAGATAAAAATTCCCCATTGGCCTTGCTCGATAAAATACAAGGCGGTTTGCTCCTGTGCAAGCCGATCGAACCAGTAGGCCTTGGAAATTGAGTCTATCATCCAGTATGGACCGGCCATACACTGGGGGAAAATCAGAACGTAACAGCTAAGTACCGCAAGCCCGGCTACTGCCATCACTACGAGCTGCACTGACTGCCGAGCATGAAACAAAAACGTTGACGTTCCCCATAACGTAGCACCGAAACCTGTCATCAGAAAAATGTAAGGGGCCGAATAGGTGTCGCATTGGGTCGCCGCGAGACCGGTAGGTCCGATTGTAGTTAAGCCGGTCGGCAACGAGAACAATGTTATGATTGCAGCGGCCTGTTTGACCACGAGATCGGCGTCACGTACGCGAAGGATCAAGGTGCCGATCAGACCAGCAAAGCCGATGACAATAAACGGCAGTCCCTCCAGAGCAATGGTCACGGAAAGCAAGCTGCCTACGCCAATCAGTCGCCCACCGATCTTGTCCCACCGGGCAAGGCCGTTGAAAATCATCATTAACGCAATCAGTTGCGCGTTGTGATGATCGATCCGACCAGGGGTGAATTCCCATAATGCCAACAATGCGCCGACCGTTGCGCTTGCCACAGTGAGGAAACCCAGAACAGATACCGGTACGCCAAGTCGCCGGTAAATAAACGACGACTGCAAGCAGAATGCTGCGAGCATGACCTGCGGCCACACATTGAACGCCCAATGCATCCCCTTTTGCCACCCAACAAAAGGACTGAAAACTGCGGTCACCATCACATAAGGTAGGTCAACGAGACGCGACCATGGAGAAACATAGGTCTCCGGCATCATTATGTGTGGCAGGGTGAGATCCCACCAACTGCTTTCGCCTAAGAGTAGACCATAGATCTGCATCTCGCGCATATGGTCATCAACGTCCCCCAGAAAATTCCTACCATCTGCTAGATCGAACACGCTTGTCGCAAGGGCGGAAAAGTAAGCTATGGAAAATATAGGGATTATGCCGAGGCTAAGAGAGCCACCGGCACACCTCGCGGACGTATCGGATGCCGGCGCCATTTTCCTCTCTCAAAACTACCGTCTTCATAGTCTCAACTATTGAACTGGACCTTTTAACATCGCGCTAATACTGAGAATATCGTCGTCCGGCCGACAGTGAAGGCCGCAAGCTAGTACAACATTGAAAACTGCTGGCGGATACCGCATGTCCCTTGTAGGGCGAGGGTACCGGCATCTTCACTTGGGATGCTGAACATCGAATGCCGAACGGATTTCGATCGCTGCGTCTGCCAGCCGGACGACGGAGGGTCGCATAAGTTCTCATTCAGTTCGCCCTTGGCGTACGATTTCGCACTCCGCTTGTTCTGGCCCCTATCAACACTTGTAAGCATTAACGAAGCGAATTTGGATGGATCGGCAGATTTCTGAAACGCTATCGCGCGCAACAAGGATGAGATGAGTCCTACCTTGTTTGTTGCCGCACAGACACTCGCGACCAACTCGCTGTCCACAAGCCGGCGGCTTCGACCGGATGAAAACACCGCAAACCCACAATTCGCGACGTTACGAAAATATGCTGCAACGTTCCAATACTCTTCCGCTTATTATTCTCATGCTCTTTAAAGGACTCGAACCAGCGGCCTGTTGGCTATTTCCACCAAGCCACTGGAACATGGGGTCGGAACAAGAGCAGTCCGAAATCGTACGCTAAGGCCGAACGAAACCGGAACGATGCTGTAGATTGGATGTGCAGCATCCGGATCTCTGTGGACTGCCGTCGACATGCGCCAGTTTTGATTTCTCTGTCTGGTCCGACTCGACAACGCTTCACACAGGTTGGTCGTTAATGGAGTCGGGCGATGGCAAAGCGCAAACTTCTCAAAGATCAAGATCGCCGGAAGCTTTTCGATATCCCAGTCGACGAGGACAGCTTCATCCGCCACTATTCGTTGTCATCGGCGGATCGCCTGGAGATTGAACTGCGGAGACGCGATCACAATCGTCTCGGCTTTGCCGTCCAGCTATGTCTGATGCGATACCCGGGTCGAGTGCTTGGAGCAGAAGAAACTCCGCCTCGCGCCATGCTGAAGTATGTTGCTGATCAGATCGGCGCCGCTCCAGGCGAATTCGCCCTCTATGCACGTCGTGAAGAAACCCGTCGGGATCATATGGCACGGCTAATGGTCTATCTGAATACGAGAAGCGCGACTCTGCAAGATCGCCGCGTCGCGCTATTGGCGGCAGTTCAAGCGGCGACTATGTCCGACGACGGTGCTGCGATAGCCAGTTCGATTGTCGCCGCGCTTCGCGAACGCGGAGCTCTTCTGCCGGCGATCGATACGATCGAGCGCATCGGCCTTGCCGGCCGTGCCATTGCTCGCCGCCGGGCAGAAAAAACTCTGATTGAAAACATACCGCTCGATAGGCTTCAATCACTGGATAGGCTGTTAGAAGTTGACCCGCCGATCGGCCAGACACGCTTTCATTGGCTGCGCTCGGCGCCGGAAGCGCCGGCTGCGTCGAACCTCGTCGGGCTGACCGAGCGGATAACTTTTCTGCGGCGGCTGGAGATCGATTCGGAACTGCAGGCGTGCGTATCATCCGGACGGTGGGACCAGATGATCCGGGAGGGTAACGCAACGCCGGCCTGGCTTGCCAACGACTTCAACGCCAGCCGTCGCCACGCTCTGATCGTGGCTCAAGTCATCAAGCTTTCCCAGAAGCTCACGGACGATGCGGTGACGATGTTCATCAAGCTGATGGGCAAGTTGTTCTCGCAAGCCAACAATCGGAAGAAGCAGCGGCAGATGGACTGCAGAGCGAACACCGCCAAAGCGCTGCACATGTTTCTGGATACGATCACCGCCCTGCAGTCTGCCAACGACCATGGTCGGAATGCATTAGATGTTCTCGACCAAAGGGTCGGCTGGGACCGGCTGCTTCGGATGAAGCCTGAGCTCGAGTCGATGGTCGACGACAGCGAGGCGCCATCGCTGATCGTAGCGGCCGAGCAATATTCGACCGTCCGAAAATATGCTGGTGCGTTCCTTCTAACCTTCACGTTCCGCTCAGCGCGTCGCCACGATCCGCTTCAAGCGGCAATTGCGCTGCTGAAACGGCTTTATGCCGAGATGCGGCGGACACTCCCGGATCGCGTGCCGCTTGCCCACCTCAGCCAAACTGATCGACGGCTTATCTTAGAACAAGGGAAACCCGATCGCCGTCTGTACGAAATCGCGACGCTCGCTGCTTTACGAGACCGGCTTAGATCTGCGGAGATCTGGGTCGATGGCAGTCGATCTTTCCGGCCCATCGATGAGCATCTGATGCCGCGGTCGACATTCATCACGATGAAGGACGAAGATCGTCTCGGTTTGGGGGTCCAGAGCGACGGCGCGCAGTGGCTTGCCGAAGCGCGTCAGATGCTCGACTTCAACCTGACGCGTTTGGCGCACAGAGCACGATCCGGAAAGCTCGAGGGAGTTCGTCTCGAGGCAGGAACCTTGATTGTCACGCCAACCGCCAGCGAAGTCCCCTCGGCCGCCGAGGAACTTAATGCCGAGATCAGCGACATGTATCCGTTGGTGGAGGTTCCCGACTTGCTGAGGGAGGTGCATGAATGGACCGGCTTTGCAGATTCATTCACCCATGTTCGCACCGGCGACGTCCCGAAAAATGTCTCTGCCATGCTGGCGGGCGTCCTGGCGGACGCTACGAACCTTGGCCCAAAGCGAATGGCGGGCGCATCCAAGGGGATCAGCGCTCATCAGATTGGTTGGATGCGCACATTTCATGCTCGATCGGAGACTTACCGCGCGGCGCAAGCGTGCATCACCGAGTCCCACACCCAGCATCCGCATTCCCGCCTTTGGGGCAATGGCACAACGGCATCGTCCGATGGACAATTCTTCCGTGCGAGCGATCGTGCTGCAAAGCGCGGTGAAATCAACTTGCATTACGGCAGCGTGCCAGGATCGAAATTCTACAGCCATCTGTCAGATCAGTACGGCTACTTCAGTATTTTGCCCATCAGTCCAACCGAGAGCGAGGCGGCCTATGTGCTCGATGGGCTCTTCGATCAGGACACGGTCCTCGACATCGACGAACACTTTACCGACACAGGCGGAGCCAGCGATCATGTCTTCGGGCTGTTCGCCCTGATCGGAAAGCGGTTCTCACCGCGACTACGCAATCTCAAAGACCGGAAGTTCCATACGTTTGAAAAGAGCGGCGGATATCCGGCACTGTCGAACCATATCGGGACGCCGATTAATGCCAATCTGATCCTCGATCATTGGGACGACCTGCTCCATCTCGCGGCGTCGATTACGACACGGTCCGTGGTGCCGTCTACGATCCTCAAGAAACTGTCAGCGTCTTCAAAGCAGAGCCATCTCGCGAGGGCGCTCCGCGAACTCGGCCGTATCGAAAGGTCGCTCTTCATGATCGAATGGTACTCAAGTCCAGCATTGCGGCGGAGATGCCAAGCCGGTCTAAACAAGGGCGAGGCTGCCCATAAGCTGAAACGCGCTGTGTTCTTCCACGAGCGGGGCGAAATCCGCGACCGGTCGTTCGAGAGCCAGGCGTTCCGCGCCTCTGGTCTTAACCTCGTCGTCAGTGCGATCGTCCACTGGAATACGGTCTACCTCGACCGTGCAATCACACAGCTGAAGCGAGCGGGTCGAGATATTCCTGATACTCTGTCGAAGCACATCTCACCGCTCAGCTGGGAACATATCAACCTTACCGGCATCTACACCTGGGATGCTGAACATCAGATGCCGAACGGATTTCGATCGCTGCGTCTGCCAGCCGGGCTACGGAGGGTCGCATAGGTTCTCATTCCGTTCGCCCTTAGCGTACGATTTCGCACTCCTCTTGTTCTGGCCCCAACTTGAAATCGCCTTTCGCCAGTGCGTCTTCCGGGGACCGGTTGCCTTCCGGCTCCCAGTAGCCGCGATCCCAGAGCATCACCGTACCACCGCCATACTCGCCCTTGGGAATGGTGCCTTCGAAATCACCATAGTCGAGCGGGTGATCCTCGACCTCGACGGCCAGCCGCTTGTCGCCGGGATCGAGGGATGGTCCTCTGGTCACCGCCCAGGATTTGAACACGCCATCGAGCTCGAGGCGAAGATCGTAATGCAGCCGAGTGGCGTCGTGCTTCTGGATCACGAACCGCCGGCGGTTCGATGATCTGACTTCAACGTCTCCGCTTGGTTCTGCGGTTTTCTTAAAGTCGCGCTTGGCACGGTATGTCGAGAGGTTGTCGGCCATCGGCTCGCTAGTCCTTGAGCTCAAACGAGTGGGGCCGGCATTATGCCGGCCCCACAAACTATTCAGCGTCCAGACACGCGGATCGCCCCGGCGTCACCGAGGCTGCGTTGAACAGCCGCAATCTGGTCGGAAGCGATATCGGCCGAGACCTCGATCTCCCCTTCTAGTGCAGCGTCATCACGTGATCCGCCCTCGTGCGACGCGTCGCCACCGGAAGGCTTCGAGCCCGTTGTGTTTCGATCGGTCGCAGACTGAATGAAGATGTCTGGGCGCGAGATCCCGTGCTGCTGCACCAGGTGCTCGACGGCAAGGTCTGCTGCTTCGCGCGTATCAAACGTTGCGCGGATGGTGGTGGTACTATCGTCAGCCATGAGGCTCGCTCCTGTTTCCTAAGGTCACAGCTACAAACGCGGGGAAGAGCGGCTGGTTTCGTTGACCGACGATGATTGAAACAAACGGAACCTTACGCCTCAGCAAGTGTTCGTGGATTGAACCCAGGAGGACACCAATGACCCCGCCGAAATCCCCAGCAGTTGAGGCTCTTGAACAAGAACAAGCCCGACAGTCCCGCGATGTTGGATCTGAACTCGAGGATGGTCTCAAGTCCACATTCCCGGCCTCCGACCCGGTCTCGGCGACAACAACCTCCAACCCAACCGGGATCGCGCCGTCTCCCTCAAATGAGGTTGGCTTTGGCTCGGACGCACCGCTCGTCGATAAGGCTCTGGCAGCGACGAGCGAGCCCGAGCAGACCGATGGGACGACATTTGCATCTTCCCGCGAAGAGCTTGAAGCTCTGAAGGGGGAGATTGCGCAACTGCGGGAGAGCGCCAGCGAGATTGGGTCGGCGACGGTGCGCGTCGCGAAGGCGCAAGCCTCTGACGTACTCGTTGACCTGAAGCAGCGCATCCGTGCCAAGCCATTGCCGGCGGTTGGTATCGCCGCCGTCATCGGCTTCGTCTGGGGCATGACGCGTTGATGTGACCTCAATGAGCGCAGACCGCCCAAAATGAACCCAAATGGAGGAAAAAATGGCCAATCCGGAAGACGATGCAAAAGGTCAATACGCGCCGTCCCAGGCGGATCCACATGCATCCGGCGTCCACAGCGCCAAGCCAACTGTAATCACCGGATCCGAGGATGCGACCGAACATAAGGTCCCGCCCGGTCAGAAAGGCCCCAAAAAGGATTGGGACATAAATTTCGATCCCGCAGAAAGCAGTTCGGAAAAAAAACGCTAGGTTACGAACTAGATTCCGAAACGTTCGCCGGAAGAGGACGCCACTATGACCGACGACAGCCCAGACCCGACCAGCGATGCTGCGCACATCAACCCCGCAGTCGCGGACAAAGATCGCGAGAAGCTGAAGAAAGCGGCGGAGGATGGGCTGCGTGACACTGAGGGCAAATTACCCAAGGACGAAGTCTAGATCCCCGCGAATTGAAAGCGGGCGCTACTCGACAGTCCGAATGCGGCTTTTCGACCCTCGTCATAGAAGCCAGCAACGGCCAAAAATTGACTTTCGTACGACACCGTACCGTCGACACAGTATCCATATTACGACGGAACAACGTCTGCGAGATCACGTTATCGGCCCGCGCACGGCAGGGCATCACCGTGCGCGGCTTCCCGTAACTCAGGAGAACTATCATGGCAGAGAAGACCCTGGACGACCTGTTTCTCGATACGCTCAAGGATATCTACTACGCCGAGAAGCAGATCCTGAAGGCATTGCCGAAAATGGCCCGCGCCTCACAGTCCGAGGAAGGCAAGGCAGCTTTTCTGAAGCACAAGGAACAGACGGAAGGCCAGCTCGAACGCCTCCAGCAGGTGTTCGAGCTGATCGGTAAGCCGGCGCGCGGCAAGACCTGTGAAGCCATCCAGGGCATCATTGCAGAGGCCGAAGAGATCATGGACGAGTTTAGGGGATCCGTTGCCTTGGACGCCGGCCTGATTTCATCCGCGCAGGCCGTCGAGCACTATGAGATTGCCCGCTACGGCACGTTGAAAAGCTGGGCGAAACAGCTTGGCCTGACCGAAGCCGTCGAGCTGCTAGATGCAACCTTGCAGGAAGAGCTCGAGACCGATCAGCTTTTGACCCAGCTCGGCGAAACATCGGCAAACCCCAAGGGTTCGAAGAAGGCCGCGTAATGTAACCGGGGCCGCGCAGGAAAGCGCGGTCCCGCTGCAGCTAAGGGAGGAAGCATGGAAACCGAACGCGACGACTGGGTTGCCCGAAGGGCATACGAACTTTGGGAACAGGCCGGAAACCCAGATGGGCAGGAGCACGAGCACTGGGCGCAGGCAAGCGCTGAATGGGACGAGAAACGTGCCACCTCGCGGAGCGGCTCCTGGGACGACGAAGCCGAATAAGCCGTGAACGTCCCGAATGACCATACCTGACATGAAAATCGGCCCTCTGAGTTTTTGTTCGGAGGGCCGATTTTGTTATGCGTACCAACAGCTTCCTGGTCGCAATCGACCACGGCTACCACACCCTAGTTACAGAAAAGCCCGCCAAGGCGGGCTCCCTTAGTCTGTGATACGTGTCAACGTTTAGCGAGACTTCTTGTAGAGTTTTTCGGCGATCTCGAACATTTCCTCGGGAGCATAGTCCGGAGTGAAGGCCGACGGCACGCCGACAAGCTGCTGGATCTTGCCGCCATCCGGCATTCCATCGACGACCTCAAGTTCGCCCGGAGGATCACCCGGCAGCGCGACTTCGTCATTGCTCCAGATGCCCGCAATCTCCTTGTAGTCGTTCGGGCTCCAGGTGTAGAGGCGCCGATGCGACCCTTCGTCGAGATACTTTTGGCATTCGGGAATGTTGGCAAGCGGGATGTTGGGGGTAGGCAGAAATTTCTTTACGTCCACTCCCGTGATCTTCTCCAGCGCCAGCGCGTAGGCATGCGCATGCACCGAACCGCGAACAAGAAGATAGCCGCAGACCTCGCGGCCTGTGGGATCGGTCACAGTCTCGTAGACCCGCAGCTTGTGAAGGCGGGCGCCGCATTCAAGGTGGAAGTTGTGCAGCAGATCGAGAACGACATTGCCAGTCGTGGTGATGAAATCGTTGTTCCAGGATTGGCCGTTGCTGTTGATCGGCATCGCGCCGCCGCCGCCCGACAGAAAACTCGCGGCCAAACGGATATCTGCCATATCCTTGAACGGAGCACCGGATATGTCTCCACCGTCGCCCTCGTCACCGTCGGGGATGTCAGGCCCATTATTCAGCATCGCGACGCCGTTACTGACGAGCTCGACATGCCCGAGCTCTTCTGCCGTGATGCTGGCAACCAAGCTATAGAAAGGCCTGAGCTTCGACTTCGAGCGGAAGTTAAACGACTGGAACATGTAGTTCCCCAGCGTCGACATTTCCCCGTATTTTCCGCCAAGCAACTCCTGAAGGGCGGCTGCAGCATTCGGATCCGCGGCTTTCGGCGCGGGCAGCTCCGCCTGGAGCTGGTCTACTCTCATAAACATGAGAATTCCTTTCGGTTGGAGACAAGCGCCCAACCTACGGCGATCGCGATAGTTCCTCAGATTATGTTAGTGTCCGATATCGTACTGGATTTAATTCGCATCACTCCAAGCGCATGACGTCCTTGAACCGAACTATGTCAGCAATATCGCCATCTTCCGTCGTCAGCTCGAATGCCTGCCCGTCGATGACATCACCACGCAAGAGCCGTTGCGCGAGAAGTTCTCGGGCGGAGTTGGCGGCTTCTTTCCGCGCAGCTTCAAGCGTTTCGAATTCCGCACCCTCGGGATCATGCGCCAGATCCTGTCCGTCTCGAATATGGAAATAATATTTCGGCATGCAAAGTGCTCCTTGTTCGAGCTGACAACATTGGAAATCGCCTAAGGTTTCGACAATCGCGGAAATATCGGCAACCTTGCCGTGACCCGGGTAAGCAAGTCCGAGATATTCGGCGCGTCTGCGACCATCGACGATTGAGGCGGACCGCTGATATCCTACCCAGAGCATTCTGAATCCGACACAATTGGCTAAAGCTTCGCCCTGACGTAGACGAGAGATCCAGGGATTGAAATCACGCAGTTTGCGGCATTGGCGGCGGCACATCGCGGAACGCTTACCCTTCCAGCCGGTTAAGCCTCCGTCATTCAACGGAGGAAGATCATGACCGAAGAACAACGCCGCCCGACCCCGCCTTATCCAGAACAGCATCAACAACCACCTGGCAAAACCGCGTCGATGCAACCGGCCCCGGATCATGGCGAGAAATCCTATCGCGGCAATGGAAGACTCGAAGGCAAGGTCGCACTGATTACCGGCGCGGATTCGGGGATTGGCAAGGCCGTGGCCATTGCTTTCGCGCGTGAAGGCGCCGATGTTCTGATCTCCTATTTCAACGAAGACGATGATGCGGCCGACACCGCCAAATGGGTCGAGGACGCCGGCCGTAAGGCGCTTGTCATCGCCGGAGACATCACATCGGAAGACCATTGCCAGGAGCTGGTCGCGCGCGCGGTCGATGAGCTCGGCGGTATCGACATTCTGGTCAACAACGCTGCTTTTCAGCGCACCTACGGAGATATCGCCGATATATCTGCTGATGAGTGGGACACGACGTTCCGAACGAATATCTATGCGCCGTTCTTTCTGTCAAAGGCCGCCGCCCCGCATATGAAACCCGGAAGCGCAATCATCAACACCACCTCCATCCAGTCGCGACAGCCATCGCCGCAGCTTCTCGCCTATGCATCCACCAAGGGCGCCGTGTCCAACTTCACGGCCGGCCTTGCCGAAATGCTCGCTGAAAAGGGCATTCGCGTGAATGCGGTCGCCCCCGGCCCGATCTGGACGCCCCTTATCCCGTCTACCATGCCGGCAGAAAAAACCGCCAAGTTTGGGCAACAGACCCTGATCGGCCGCGCTGGCCAGCCTGCCGAACTCGCAGGGGCCTATGTCCTTTTGGCTTCTGAACTTGGAAGCTACATGACAGGCGCTGTCATTCCGGTCACCGGCGGCGAGATCATGATTTAATACTTCTGACTCCGAGGCCGGACGGAAACATGTTTCCTCCAGCCTCGGTGGTTCTTTGCATCAGAGGCAGCATCTCGTCGATGCTACAAGATCCTCACCTCTCGAAATGGGGTTTGATGCGTAAGCCAAGTGAAAGGCCCTGAGACAAGCCGCGACTTATCCATTCGGCCGGATGACAACTTTGACGCAGCCGTCTGCTTTGTCGCGGAAAGTCTTGTATGCCTCCGGTCCCTCTTCGAGGCCTATGCGGTGGGTGATCAGGAAAGACGGATCGATCTTGCCCTCGACGATCAGGTTCAACAGCGGCTCGAGATACCGTTGCACATGGGTCTGGCCTGTCTTCAGCGTGAGACCTTTGCCCACGACGGCTCCGAGAGGTGCTGGAACTGCTGGACCCACGAAGACACCGGGCAGCGAAACGGTCCCGCCAGGCCGGCAGGCGAGGATCGCTTGGCTGAGGGCGTAAGGCCGTTCGGTTGACGTCAGCTTTGTCTGGAGGGTCTCCAACACACCGCCCGCGCCGTGGCTTTCCATCCCGACTGCCTCGATGACGGCGTCCGGTCCAAGCCCATTGGTGATGGCGAGAATACGCTCCTGCAGATCGTCATCCGCATAATCGAGCGTTTCTGCACCGGATGCTCGGGCAAGGGCTAGTCGCTCCGGTACGGTGTCGATGGCAATAACTCGCTCCGCGCCTAACAGGAACGCCGATTTGATGGCAAACAGGCCAACCGGCCCGCAGCCGAATACAGCGACTGTCTGCCCTTGCTTGATGTCGCAGTTTTCGGCGGCCATGTAGCCGGTTGGAAAGATATCGGAGAGGAACAGGACCTGTTCGTCGCTCAGGCCGTCAGGCACAACGATTGGGCCAACATCGGCATAAGGAACGCGAAGATACTGCGCCTGACCGCCTGGGAAGCGACCATACATTTCGGAATAACCGAACAGGCCGGCGGTCGGATAGCCGATCTGCTTTGCCTGCTCCGCGCCCGCGGGGTTCGATCGTTCGCACAGAGAGAACTGCCCCCATTTGCACTGCCGGCACTCACCGCAGGAAATTGTGAAGGGCACTACGACGCGATCGCCGATCTTGAGTTTGGAATTGCCGCGGCCGACTTCAACGACCTCCCCCATCGTCTCATGGCCCATGACGTCCCCCGCATGCATGCCGGGAACGAAGCCGCCGTAGAGATGCAGATCGGAGCCACAAATCGCGCAGCTGGTCACCTTGATGATCGCGTCGCGATCGTCTTGGATTACCGGGTCGTCTACCGTTTCGCAGCGTATGTCGCCGCTACCATGCCACGTAAGAGCTTTCATCTGCGGTCTCTCCCAATTTACGGTCGGTCGTTGCCTCAATCTCATCAGGGCAATCAGCCGCCGTCAGCCCGTCAGGAACTCGCGGCGTGATCAACTGTTCCAGCTCCGTTCGGGCAGAGGATTCCGCATTCGGCCTGCGCGGAAAATAATGGCAAGCGATAGCGCGGGTCTTCAAGGATGCGGGTCCCCTAAGGATATGGAGTTCGACGGTCCGGGGAGCCTCCGCCTTATGCGCCCCCCGCCTCACCAAGCGCGGAGAGATCGTAACAAGTCACCCGAAACATTCCGATTTCCCCGCATCCGGAACATGTGGTCTACCGGCGAGTTGTGGCCACACTCACGAACCCGTGATGAATTAGCCGGAGGCTACCATGACAACCCCAGTATCAACCAATCTTCCCCACGATACCCTCCACGACACGTTAAGGGGCGGTGCACCCGCGACGGCGGCATATAACAAGGTGAGCTGGGGCGCGATCTTCGCGGGTGTGGCAATCGCGCTTGCGGCGCAGTTCCTCCTCAATCTTCTCGGCGTCGGTATCGGCGCGGCTGTCCTCGACCCAGCGACGTCGGACAACCCGACAGCAAGTTCTTTTTCCATCGGCGGCGGGATCTGGTTCGTGCTCGCGGGCATCATTGCAGCGTTCCTCGGCGGCTACGTTTCGAGCCGACTGTCAGGCCGACCAAGCAACTCGACGGGGGGCTATCATGGATTGACCACCTGGGCGGTCACGACCATTGTCGTGCTCTATCTGCTCACGACCTCTGTCGGAGCGCTGGTGGGCGGTGCATTCAGCGGTCTTGCAAGTGTCGTCGGGGGCGTTGGTCAGACCGCCGCCACCGCCGCCACGACAGCGGCGCCTGCACTCGCCAACTCGACAAATCCGATGGCTGGGATCGAACAGCAAATCAGGTCTTCAACTGGCAATGACCCCCAGGCATTACAGACTGCGGCCGTGTCCTCCGTGCAGGCTCTGGTGACTGGAGATCAGGCGAAGGCCGAGGAGGCCCGCGCTCGCGCCGCCGACGCCGTCGCAAAAGCCCAGGGCATTCCGGTCGATCAGGCCCGGACCCAGGTCGAGCAGTATGAAAAGTCCTATCAGGATAACATGCAGGCCGCCAAGCAGCAGGCGATCGAGGCTGCCCAGACCGCAACTGCTGCCATATCTGCGGGTGCGATTCTTGGCTTTCTTGCGCTCGCACTCGGTGCGGTTGCGGGATGGTTCGGGGGTTCGTATGGCACGAAGCGCAACGTCGTCGTTTCAGAAACCATCACGCATCGCGTCTGATACAGCCGTCTACGACATCGCCGGGAGCGAAACGCTTCCGGCGAACCTTGTTTAAAACCAAGCAGCTTGAATCATTGGCATCAACGAGGCAGCTTCCTCTCCTGCGCTCTGGATAGTGGCTGAGGCAAGCGCGACGCCCAGGCAGCTTGGGCCATCTGTTCATCCATCCGACCGCCAACGTCACTGCGGCGGCCACCATTGAGGCACTATAAGGGCACGAACCGTTACATGTGGTTCTTCCAGTTTATCGATAGATTGAGATTGAGCTGGGCATTCGTCTTGCGGCCGCGACGCGCAGACGTAATATTGGATAAGCGCCAACATTTTCAGTGACCCAATGAACCAACATCAGCCGCTGTCCGAACGCTCAGAATTCTCCGGCCGCTATACTGAGAACGGCATCACCGTCGTTGTGGAAATCTTCCGCCCTTCAGGCAGTGACGATTGGCGGATGGAGGTAACCAGCCTAGAAGACCAGCTCACCGAATGGAATGAATCTTTCGCTTCTGCCCATGAGGCATGGGAAGAGTTCATCTATGTCGTCAGTACGGAAGGTCTCTCGGTCTTCCTCTAGACGCTTTCAACACCACCGGAGATGTAGGTTGGCGATCGACAGCGACAGACGGCGAACGATTTTTGATCGGGTGCGCACCACGGCACTGTTGCGGGGAATGCCTATCGACAGCGACCCCGAATTTATAGCCTTGGTCGATCTCTGGATCAGCGGCGAGTACGAGATGCCAGAGCTCAGGTCTCGATACAACGACCTTACAGCCCGCAGAGCACAGCGATCAAGGTCTGTTCCTCACGCATTGGAAACGACGCCCAATCAAGCGGAGACGTTTGGCGGCGCGGGGGAAGATGCTGATCCACGTCA
>UCIV01000040.1 GCA_900472575.1 Hyphomicrobiales bacterium | reverse complement strand
TTCCTCGGGTATTGCATCGACTGGAATTGAAAAATGTAAGGGGCGATCAGGATCGCCCCTTTTTTGTTTTCCGGCCGGCAATGATTGTTCGGCCTTTCCGATTGTTTCGACTGCCGGTTTTCCATCGACCCGTTGGGCATCCCGCCGTCGAAAAATGTTTTTCAAATTTTCCATCCATCCTTTTCAGACAGCTTCACGCAAGGACCGGCACCTAATGTGGAGCAACTATCACAGCGAGGATTCGAAATGAGCATTTTTGGAACCATGAAGACCGCCGTTTCGGGCATGAATGCTCAGGCTAACCGCCTGGGGACGGTCGGTGACAATATCGCGAACTCGAGCACGACAGCCTAC
Organism: Hyphomicrobiales bacterium; assembly: GCA_900472575.1. Taxonomy (GTDB): domain Bacteria; phylum Pseudomonadota; class Alphaproteobacteria; order Rhizobiales; family Rhizobiaceae; genus Neorhizobium; species Neorhizobium cellulosilyticum. The sequence continues at coordinate 101,212 of UCIV01000040.1, read as the reverse complement.
AAGGGCGCTTCAACCTCGTTTTCGTCACTGGTTCTTCCATCCACTTCCGGCAACTACAACTCCGGCGGCGTGGAGACGAAAGTTTCCTACTCCGTTTCGGAACAGGGGGCCTTGGAATACACCACGTCCGGATCTGATCTCGCGATCCAGGGTGAAGGTTTCTTCATCGTCCAGGATACCGCTGGAAACATTTTCCTGACGCGTGCGGGTTCATTTACTCCCGATGAAAACGGCTATCTCGTGAACGACGCCGGCTACATGCTTATGGGTTACGACGCCGATGGAGGTACGCCGACCACTGTCGTCAATTCCTATGACGGGCTGGTGCCGGTCAAGGCTTCCAACTCGAGCATCACGGCTGTTGCAACGACCAACGGCTCGCTCACCGGCAACCTCAACAAGTCGGCGGATCCCGTCGCTGCCGGCAGCTGGGCAAGCGATAACGGTGCGACTACCGATGTCGACATGGACAGCATGCTGAAGACCTCGGTGACGACCTATGACGAATATGGTGCAGCTGTAACCTACGATTTCTACTTCACCAAGACGGCCGATAACTCTTGGGAAGTCGCAGTTTACAATGCTGCCGATAAGAGCACGACCGGCAGCGGCAGCTTCCCGTATTCCGGCACAGCTGTGACCGCCGATCTGGTGTTCGATTCGAAGGGTCTGGTCAGCGTTGACGGCGCGACCTCGCCGCTGTCGATCACCGTTGGTGGCATTGACTTCGACCTTTCCGGCATGAACCAGCTTTCCAGCGATTCGGTAATCTCCAAGGGTAGCGCCAACGGTAGTCCGGCCGAGTCTATGACCGGTATCGAGATCGATTCGGATGGCACGGTTTACGCCACCTACGCCAAGAGCGATCCGAAAGCCCTCTACCAGATTGCGATGGCGACGGTTCAGAGCCCGGACAATCTCAAGCTCTATTCGGGCAACGTATATAAGCCGACCGCAGACTCTGGTGTTGTCACCATCGGCTTTGCCGGCACCACCGGCTTCGGCGAGATCGTTTCCGGTGCCCTGGAAACATCCAACGTCGACCTCGCAAGCGAACTGACGGAAATGATCGAATCGCAGCGTAGCTACACGGCGAATTCCAAGGTATTCCAGACCGGCTCTGACCTGATGGATGTTCTCATCAATCTCGCCCGTTAAGGCGTAGGAGCCAGCTGAATGTCCATCGCATCCGCAATCAATACGACGAAATCGATCCTGAGCAACACCGCGACCCAGACGGCCACGGTGTCGACCAACACGTCCAATACGAACACTGAGGATTACAATCGTCGTACTGCGGTCACGACGACGAACCCCTATTCCGGTGCGACTACGGTCAAGCTGGAGCGTACCGAGGACGCGGCCCTTCTGAAGCAGACATTGTCGGCGATTGCAGACGATGCAGGTCAGCAGGCTTTGTTGAAAGGGCTCGTATCGCTCGATGCGGCGATGGGCGGAAGCGAATCTTCGGCGACGCCTTCGCAATATCTGGCGGCTCTTGTCGAGTCGCTTGATACTTATGCTACGTCACCGAGCGACGTAACATTGGCAGCGGCCGCAGTAGCGGCGGCTGGCGATCTTGCCAACTCCCTTAATCAGCAGACATCAGCTGTTCAGGGGCTTCGCGTCCAGGCGGATTCGGAGATTTCGACGACCGTTGATAAGTTGAACCAGCTCTTGAAGGATTTCGAGAAGGTCAACGACAAGGTCAAGGAAAAGATTGCGAGGGGCGAGGATGCCAACGATGCACTCGACACCCGCGAAGGCCTTGTAAAGCAGATATCCGAGATCGTCGGCGTCACGAGCACCGTCCGTGATGGCAACGACATGGTGCTTTATACCAGCGGCGGCATCACCCTGTTCGAGACGGTGCCACGCGAGGTAACCTTCGATGCCAGTGCGGTTTTGTCTGCGGACGGACCGCCAGGCAACGCCGTCTATATCGATGGTGTCTCGCTTGCTCCGGGCAAGGGCAGTAGTACCAGCGCCAGCGGCTCGCTTCAGGCGCTGCTGCAGTTGCGCGACGAAGTCTACCCGACCTATCAGGATCAGTTGGACGAGATTGCCCGCGTTACGATGTCGGTCTTTGCCGAGGTGGACGGTGCAGGTGATGAAATCGCCGGCCTCTTCACCACCAAGGACGGATCGACTATCGATTTCAATAACCCGGATATCGTCTCCGGCCTGGCGGGCCTGATCACGGTCGATAGTGACGCGCAAGCCGATCCGACTAAGCTGAGAGACGGTAATATTTCCGGCGTAAGCCAGAATACTGAGAATGCTGCCGGCTTCTCGGATCTCCTTTACAAGTATCTTGCAGGTTTCGAAGAGACCGTCGATTTCGACGGCGATGCCGGAACCACAACCCGTGCCACGCTTCTGGCTTATTCGACCGATTCCGTCGGCTGGGTTCAGGAATATCGAAGCAACGCCAGCTCGGCTGCAGAAAGCACCTCTGCCATGCAGATGCGGGCGAAGGAAGCCTATGCCAATGCCACAGGCGTCAACCTCGACGAGGAGCTTATTCTCCTGTTGGACATCGAGCAGTCCTACAAGGCAGCCACGAAGCTGCTTTCGACGATTGACGAAATGCTCAGCTCACTAATGCAGGCGGCTAGCTAGTTATGAAAACAACGTCTATCTCATCTCTCGCCATTAGTCAGTCTATGCAATCGACCGTCTCCACTGCGATGACGGAGATTACAAAGCTGCAGGATGAGGCGGTTACCGGTACCTATTCCGATGTCGGGCTGGAACTTGGAACCCGTACCTCGACAAGCCTGGATTATTCGCGTGAAAGCAGCCGCCTTCAGTCGGTCATCGATGCGAACTCCTTCGCCGAGACGAGAATGGAAGGATCGCAGCTTGCGCTGACCAACATCTCGGATGCAGGGCAGACACTGCTGGATGCCTTGACGGCGCTCAGTGGCAATTCCGATGTAAACAGCCTCAAGGTTTCCGCCGACAGCGCAATGTCGGTGCTGGAGAATTTCGTCAGCTACGCGAACACTGCAGTTAACGGCGAATACCTCTTTTCCGGCATATCGACGGATGTGCAGACTTTCGACGATGAATTCATCGCCGACGTGACTGATGACTTCAATACGGCGTTCACCAACTTCAGAACGGCAAACGGTATCGCCTCGGCCGGTGATGTGACCGCCGGCCAGATGACTCAGTTTCTGTCCGATTATGAGACATCTTTCAACTGGGCGTCCTGGACCAACGCGTCTGACACCGTAATGACGACGCGCATAAGTTCTTCGGAAACCGTAGCGACATCAACCAGCGCCAATTCCGAAGGTTTCAAGAACCTTGTCCTCGCTTCTGTGGTAGCGTCGCAGCTATCGAACGCCGGCCTCGGAAGCGGAGCCTTGTCCGTGGTTAGCCAGAAGGCAACGCAATATGCCGGCACCGCAATCTCCGGCGTGACTGCTCAGCAGTCAGCACTTGGTTTGTCGCAAGAGCGTATCGACAAAGCGAACACTTATATGAGCAACCAGATCAAGATCATCGATACGCAGCTGACGGGCTTGGTGGGTGTGGATACGGAGGAGGCCTCTGTGCGGTTGTCGACACTGCTGAACCAGGTTGAAACCTCTTACTCGATCACATCTCGAATCCTGGGCATGAGCCTCGCTGATTATCTCTAGTCATCGGCATGTATGTCCGATGCCCGCTCTACCATGAAGGGTAATTGAATGTTTCAGTTTTCATACGCGGAGATCATGGAGGATGATCTCACCGTCGCCCGCGAACGAGAACGCCAGATCCTGACAAGATCGATCGAACTTTTGGAAGTGGCCAAGCAGAGCGCCAAATACGACAAGGATTCGATCGAAGCTGTCTACTACACGAGACGGGTATGGATCAGGTTGATCGAGGATCTGCGGAGCGCCGACAATCAGCTTAGTGTGGAAGTCAGAGCCAATCTAATATCGATCGCAATATGGATACTGAAGGAGTTGGAAAACATTCGCCGACGAACGTCTACCAACTACCAGGGTATCATCGACATAACCATCATCATTCGGGATGGACTTAAATGAAAAGTACGCTACGCCTTTCGCTGAAATCCGGGGAAAAGATCTTCGTCAACGGTGCCGTCCTGCGGGTGGACCGGAAGGTTTCGATCGAATTCCTCAACGACGTGACGTTCTTGCTGGAAAACCATGTTCTTCAGCCCGAGCAGACCACGACGCCACTTCGGCAGCTTTACTTCATCGCCCAGATGATGCTGATCAACCCGGAAGGCAAAGAGCACTCCATGGCGCTCTTCCGCAAGTCGATTACCATGCTGGTGGCCTGCTTCCAGAACGAGGAAGTTCGTGCTGAATTGAAGCGGATCGACACCATGGTATCCTCGGGTCGTCCCTTTGACGCACTGAAGGCCATCCGTGCCCTTTATCCTGTCGAGGAAGCCATTCTCAACAAGAACGAGATCACGCCCGCAGCCGTTATGGAACTGCGAAAGGAAATTGCTCTATGGTGACCGTTACTTCCGCAACGTCGACAGCATCGACGACGTCCACCTCGACATCTGCCTCGGCCACCGCTTCGGCCGCGGCATCGCTGGATTACAACAGCTTTCTCAAGCTGCTGATCACCCAGATGCAGAACCAGGATCCGACCGATCCCATGGACGCGACCGAACAGGTTTCGCAGCTTGCGACATTCTCGCAGGTTGAGCAGACGATCAAGACGAACTCCAATCTGGAGAGCCTGATCAGCCAGTCCAACCTGTCGAACGCGTCGAACTATATCGGCAAGACGATCACCAGCGCAGATGGCAAGACCACAGGCGTTGTCGCCTCGGTCGAAGTGACGTCCGATGGTCTCACGGCCAAGACGACGGATGGCAAGGAAATCAGCATTGGAGAGGGCATAACGATCTCCACCGCGAAAACCACGACGACAACCGAAACTTCCGCTTAAACTAAGCGCACGAATCCCTTAGAGCTGGGACGGTCGATTTGCGACGACCGTGCGGCCGTCCAGGCGCCTATGAAGGGTAGAATGTCATGAATGAGGCCGATGCGCTCGACATTATGCGCAACGCCATCTGGACGATCCTGGTCGCTGCAGGACCGGCTGTTCTTGCAGGCATGATCGTAGGCGTGACCATCGCCCTGATCCAGGCCTTGACTCAGGTGCAGGAAATGACGCTCACCTTCGTGCCCAAGATCGTTGCCGTCATGGTCGTTATCGGCCTTTCGGCGTCTTTTATGGGCGCACAGATTGCCTTGTTTGCGGATCTGGTTTTCTCACGCGTACAGAGCGGTTTTTGAAGCCTGCGGGCTTGCACCTTATCTGTCTTCCTTTTTTCGACGGTCATCTTAACGTCTTGTCTGTGGCGCTGCATCGCGCCCGTGAGGCTCGCAATTCGGACCGGGTTTGCTGTGGCTGCATCGTGCCGGCACGTTGCGCTGAAAAGTGGATACTCAATCATATTTCTCTGTGGCTGTAGCAATGCTTCAGCTTCGCACAAGTCGGCCCCCCTACAGCTTCTGATATGACCAGCATGAAAAGCTGGTTGCAGCTCGCCATTCCAGGGAGGAGGGGGCGGCGAGAATTTGTTTCCTCGCATTGTTCGCCATACCGCGGAAGCCATTCCCGGGTTTGTTTTAGGCATTTGATCCAGCGTCAAGGCTCCACACATGACTACGACCATTTCCTCGCTCAGCGTTACCCAGATCAGGTCGCTTTCGACGGCGGCAGTTGCGGCGTGGACGACGGAGGACGTGGCGTCGCTGTCCACGGCCCAGATCAAGGCCCTATCTTCTGAACAGATTTCGGCGATGGACACGGAAGACATCGAAACGATGGATTCCCGTCAGTTGAGCGCCATCGCGACAAACGCGATCGTCGGCCTGACGATGGATCAGCTTGCCGTGCTCAGCAAGGTCGCTATCGAAAGCCTGAGCACAGGACAGGTTGCAGCGCTCACCACGGCGCAGCTGCTGGCGCTGTCCACGGATCAGGCCGAAGCACTGACGTCGTCGCAAGTCGGTTCATTGACGTCCGCACAGCTTGCGGCCTTGACGCCGGCCGATCTCGCGACCTTCTCGACGGCAGACATGGCAGCCATCAATCCGGCCGCGATCGGAGGCCTTACCACCAAAGTCATGGCGTCGTTGTCGACGGCGCAGGTCGCTGCGCTTTCCACCGGCTCGATCTCCAGACTGACGACCGACCAGATCGTGGCCTTGTCTACCGGACAGGTTGCGGCTTTGACGACTGCACAGGTCGGGGCTCTCAAGTCCCAGCAGGTCGCGGTTCTTGGAACCAACGATATCGCCGCGCTGTCGACCGAAAGCGTCGCAGCACTCAGCAACGGCGCGGCTCCCGGCCTGTCGTCGGCCCAGATTTCTGCCCTCTCATCGGCGCAGCTCGCCGCCGCCAACACGGCGCTCATTGCAAGCCTGACATCGACGCAGATCTCGGCACTGTCTACGGCTCAGGTCGCGGCCTTGACGTCAGCTCAGATTGGCGCGTTGAAAGTGCTGCAGGTTGCGGCGCTTAGCACAGCGATGGTCGGTGCTCTCACAACGATGCAGATCGCCTCCCTCAGCACCGGAAGCGTTTCCAGTCTGAGCACTGACCAGATCAATGCGCTGTCGGCGACACAGATTGCAGCATTGACGACGGCGCAGATGTCGGCGTTCAAGGCAACGCAGATCGTTGCCTTTTCGACGGGTGACATGGCAGGCCTGACGACAGCGCAGATTGCGGCCTTAGGCACGAAGTCCATTCTCGGTCTGACGACGGATCAGGTTGCGGCACTATCCACCAGCCAGGTTCAGGCACTGACTTCGACCCAGATCAGGGTCCTGTCATCGGATCAGGTCTCGGCTCTCGGTGCGGATGATATTGCAACCTTCTCTACCGATGAAATGGCGGCACTCAGCAACAAGGCTGTGGCCGGCCTCTCGACCGCAGTCATGGCATCGCTGGCGCCCGCTCAGGTCGCATCGCTAAGCACCAGCGCCGTGGCCGCTTTGTCTACGGATCAGTTTGACGCATTGAACACCGCCCAGATTGCGGCCCTGACGAACCTGCAGGTTGCCGTGCTGACATCGGCCCAGCTTGCCGTGTTGAATTCGGCAGACTTTGCGGCCTTCTCGACCGCCAATATTGCAGCTCTTACCAGCCGCAGCATTTCGGGTCTCAGCACCAGCGTCATGGCATCCTTGTCGACCGCACAGGTAGCGGCCTTGAGCGCGGCCGCGGTAGGAAAGCTTTCGTCTGATCAGATGGAAGTTCTTTCGGTAGCGCAGGCCGAAGCACTTACTTCCGCGCAGGTAAAAGTACTGACGTCTGCTCAGCTGGCGATGCTGACGCCGCAGCAGCTTGCAACATTCTCGACCGGTGACATGGCAGCGATCTCGAGCGCTGCAATTTCCGGTTTGAAGGCAGACGTTATCGCGTCGCTCTCCACCGCTCAGATCGCTGCACTGACCGCAAGCTCTGTCGGTGGACTGACGACCGAGCAGCTCGACAGCCTGTCGCTGGCACAGATTAAGGCGATGAGCACTGACCAGATTGGCGCGCTCAGGACCTCGCAGATCGCCGCGATTGGATCGGAAGGCGTGGCGGCTTTGTCCACTGCACAGATTGCAGCCTTGTCCGCCGCTGCGGTGTCTCGTCTGACTGTCGCCCAAGTCGCCGCCTTGAGTTCAAGCCAGGCCGAAGCCCTCACCACGGCACAGGTTAAGGCGCTTACTTCCGCCCAGGTTGCCGCGCTGGATCCCGAGGATCTGGCCACCTTCTCGACTGCGGAGATAGCCGCGCTCACCACGGGTACAATTCCAGGGTTGAGTACCGCGACCTTGCAGGCGTTGTCGACTGCACAGATTGCCGCCCTCACGACCGTTGCCGTCGCCAAAATGACGACCGAGCAGATGGCCGCCTTGAGCGGCATTCAGCTTGCGGCATTGACCACCGCTCAAGTGGGAGCCTTGTCCTCCTCGCAGCTCGGGGCGATCGACACGGAAAGCCTGCTTGGTTTGTCTGCCAAGTCCTTCGCGGCAATTACCTCTGCGGCTATGGCAGGTCTTTCGACCGATACGGTCGCAGCCTTGTCCACGGCCCAGATCGCCGCGCTGAGCACATCGGCAGTCGCCGCCATGTCGACAGCCCAGGTCGCAGTCCTGTCCAGCGGTCAGGCATCGGCTTTGACCACCACACAGGTCAAAGCGCTGACTTCAAAGCAGATCGGGGCATTGCCGACCGAAACGCTGGTATCGCTTTCCAGTGGTCAGATCGCATCGTTGAACACGGCTGCGTTTGCCGCTCTCTCGACCGATCAGATCGCTTCTCTGACGTCGCTTCAGCTTGCAGCTCTTTCCACGGCCCAAGTCGCGGCTCTGACTTCGCTCCAGGTCGGCGCACTTTCGTCGGAGGCTATCGCGGCCTTCTCTGCAGCCCGGCTTTCCGTGCTTAACTCAGGTGCCGTCGCCGCCTTGTCCACGGACGTGATCGCGGCCCTTTCCACGGCACAGGTCGCCGCTCTCAGCACCGCGGGTATCGCCAGCCTTACGACGGACCAGATCGCTGCTCTGTCGACGGCGCAAGTGGATGCGTTGTCGACGCTGCAGATAGGCGTTCTGAAGTCATCACAGCTCGCAGCATTGAGCACTGCAGACCTTGCGACCTTCTCGACAGCCGATATCGCGGCGATCGGTGCGAAGGCGATAGCGGGCCTGAGCAGTAGCGCGCTTGCTTCATTGACGAGCGATCAGCTCGGTGCGCTCGGTGTAACGGCGATCGCCAATCTGACGAGCGACCAGATCGAAGCGCTCAGCTCGGCCCAGATCGACGCCCTGTCGACCAAGCAGGTCGCCGCCCTGACCTCGGCACAGGTGGCGGCGTTGAGTGCGACCGCAATCGGGCATTTCAGCTCCGCGCAGATTTCGGCGCTGAGCACGGCCGGCATGAAAGGCTTGAGCGAAGATCACATCGCAGCCCTGACGGCCGCACAAATCTCGGCTCTGTCGACTCTCCAGATGTCGACGCTGAGTTCGATGCAGATCGCGGCTTTCGGCACGGATGATATTGCCTCACTTTCCACGGCGCAGGTCGCGGCACTGAGCACGGCTGGCATTACTGGTTTGTCGACAAGACAGGTCGCAGCCTTGTCGACGGCGCAGGTCGATGCCCTGACCGCCACTCAGATTGCTGTATTGAGCATCGACCAGATCGAGGTTCTTGATCCGGCCGATATCGCGACCTTCTCGACGAAAGAGATTGCCGCAATCAGCTCAGCCGCCATTTCGGGGTTGTCGACATCGGCCTTGGCTTCCTTGTCTACCGCCCAGATCGCGGCGCTCAGTGCCAGCGGCATTACCGGTTTGACTACCGGGCAAATCTCGGCTCTGCTCTCGAGCCAGGTCTCGTCACTGACGACGAAACAGATTGCGTCGCTGAGCGCCACCCAGGCGGCCGCCCTTGGCACGGATGACATCGCAGCCATGTCCACTGCCCAGGTCTCGTCTTTCAGCACGGCGGGTATTTCCGGCCTGACGACGAAACAGGTTGCAGCGCTTTCAACTGCGCAGGCGGGAGCCTTGACCAGCGTTCAGGTTGCGGCATTGAGTTCCGCCCAGGTCGCGGTTATCGGAACGGAAAACATCAAGAGTTTCTCCACGTCTGATGTTGCAGCCATTCATACGGATGCGATTTCCAGCCTGACGACGGCTGTCATCGCAACGCTTTCTACGGGCCAGATTGCATCCTTGACCACCAGCGCGATCGCGTCGCTGACGACGAAGCAGGTTGCAGCGCTCAGCACGGGGCAGATCGCCGCCCTATCGAGCAAGCAGGTCGGCGCTCTGACGTCACAACAGATAGCGGCTCTTGGTGCGGACGATCTCGAAGCACTCTCCAGCTCGGCCCTCTCGGCAATCAGCTCCGCTGCGATAGGAGGCCTGTCTACCGATACGCTGGCATCGCTGTCGAACGAAATGATTGCCGGCCTCGGCACCTCGGCGATCGCTGGTCTCACCACCAGACAGATTGCGACACTGAGTACCGACCAGATCGGCGCGCTGACGACGCGCCAGATGGGAGCTTTGAACTCTTACCAAGCGGCAGCGCTGTCGAGCGACGACCTTGCAGCTTTGACGACCGGCCAGATCGCGGCCTTGAGCACCGCAGGTATTTCGGGGCTTTCCTCGGGTCAGATAGAGGCGCTGACGACTGCCCAGACAGAAGCGCTGACCGCCACGCAAGTGGCCTCAATGACCTCCAAACAGGTCGCGGCACTTGGCGCCGATGATCTTGCATTGTTTGCGACCAGGGAAATCGCTGCCCTGAGTTCCAGCGCCGTTGCCGGATTGTCCTCCGCGACACTTGCATCTCTCTCCAATGATCTCGTTGCCGCCTTCAGCACGGCTGCAATTACCAGTCTGTCGACGAGCCAGATGGCTGCATTTTCGACAACGCAGCTTGCGGCAATGACGAGCAGTCAGGTCAGTGCACTGAATTCGAAACAGCTTGAAGCGCTGGGGACGAGCTATATCGCCTCCCTCTCGACGGAGGAGATTGCGGCTCTCAGCACGGCAGTCATTGCCGGCCTTTCGACTGCGCAGATCGCCACGCTTTCGACCGCGCAGGCCGAAGCGCTGACGAGTTCACAGATTGCGGTCCTGAATTCCAACCAGATCGCCGCGCTTGGCAGTGACGACCTGGCCCTTTTCACGACCCGGGAGATTGCTTCGCTAAGCGCGAGCGCGATTGCCGGCCTCTCGACAGACGTCCTTGCATCGCTAACGACCGACAAGATCGAGGCGCTCAGCTTCTCGAATATTGCAGCGCTTTCCACCGCCCAGGTGGCAGCTCTCGGCAGCAACCAGTTGGAGGCCCTCACAACCGCTCAGATCGGCCATCTGTCATCAAGGCAGATCGGCGCGCTCGGTGCGGCAGGCATATCGGTGCTCTCCACCGGTCAGATCGCCGCCATGGCAACGGCCGGACTGGCCGGCCTGACCTCGGCCCAGGTGAATGCGATGTCGACCAGCCAGGTCGAGGCACTGACGAGCACGCAAGTTGCGGTTCTGACCTCGGCGCAGGTCGCGGCCCTCGGCACCGACGATCTGGCAGTCTTCTCGACAAAGGAACTTGCGGTCCTAGGCTCAAGCGCCATTGCCGGCCTGTCCACCATTGTGCTTGCAGCACTCTCGACCGAGCAGATCGCGTCGCTGAGTTCTGCCGCAATCGGCCAGCTTACCACCAGCCAGGTCGCGGCGTTGAGCACCGCGCAGATCGATGCCCTGACAACGGCCCAGTTCGGTGCCCTCGGTTCCAAGCAGATCGCGGTCCTCGGTACCGATGCAATCGCAGGCCTCTCGACCGACCAGATCGCAGCGTTTGGCACGGCCGGTATTGCGGGGCTGACGGCTGCCCAGATTTCGGCGCTTACCACCAGCCAGGTCGAAGCCCTGACGTCGACGCAGATCGGCGCACTTAATTCGGCCCAGGTGGCTGCTTTCGGCACCGACGACCTTGAAGTCTTCTCGACTGCCGATATTGCTGCCCTGAGTTCCAGCGGCGTGGCGGGATTGACGACCACTGTTCTTGCCGCGCTCTCGACTGAACAGATCGCGCATCTGAGCGCTGCGGGCATTGCCGGTCTCAACAGCAGCCAGATTACCGCGCTTACGACGGTTCAGGCGGAAGCGTTGACGACGACCCAGATCGCAGCGCTCAACTCCAGGCAGATATCCGCACTCGGCCTTGACGATCTTGCAACCTTCACGACCGACGAGATTGCAGCCATCAGTTCTATGGCCATCTCGGGTCTGTCGACCAGCACCGTTGCCGCGCTGACGACGGAGCAGATTGCGGCCCTCGGAACGGCAGCTATCGCTGGTCTCACAACCGGCCAGATCGCCGCACTGAGCCTGAACCAGCTCGAGACCCTATCAACGGCTCAGATCGGCGTTCTCTCGTCGAGCCAGGTGGCCGTGCTGACAACTGTCGAAATCGCGGCTCTGACAACGGCGCAGATCGCGGCACTCAGCGCATCCGGCATCGCAGGTCTGACGAGCGGACAGGCCAGTGCATTGACACTGGACCAGATTTCTGCGCTGTCGACGACGCAGATCGCGGCGTTGACATCGACAGCCATATCGGGACTGACCGCGGAGGATCTGGAATCCTTCTCGACCGAAAAGCTTGCCGCAATCTCGTCCACAGCGATTGCCGGCCTATCGACGAGCTTCATCGCGGCTCTTTCCACGCAGGAGCTCGCAGCGCTCGGGACCGCCGGTATCTCAGGTCTGACCAGCGCCCAGGTCGATGCATTGACGGCAGAACATCTCGACTCGCTGTCGACGGCGCAGATTGCGGCCTTCAGCTCGGCAGGCCTTTCCGGCCTCACCACCGAGGACATGGCCGCCTTCTCGACTGCGGATCTCGCAGCCATTGGCACCGCCGCAATCAAGGGCCTGTCCACTGCGATCATCGCATCGTTGACGACGGAGCAGATCGGCGCACTGTCTGCCAGCCAGGTCGGTGGTCTGAACTACAATCAGATTGTCGCCCTCTCCACCGCCCAGGTCGCAGAGCTGACCACAGCGCAGATCGGCGCGCTCAACGCGCTGCAGGCCGCAGCGCTGGGTACTGACGATATCGCTGTCTTTACGACGGGCGAGATTGCCGCGCTGAACACCGGAGCGATCTCCGGTCTGACCTCCTCGGTCATCTCGTCGCTCACCACGGCGCAGGCGCAAGCCCTGACCCCGACCCAGGTCAACTCCCTGACCTCGTCTCAGCTCGCCGCCCTGTCCAATGATGGATTGGCCACGTTCTCGACCGAGGATATTGCAGCCTTCAACAGCGCCGCTCTCCCCGGCCTGTCGACGGAAAGCATCGTGGCCATGTCGAGCGCACAGCGTGACACGCTGATCGAGACCCATATGGCAGCGCTGAGCCCTGCTCAGGTCTCCGCGATCATCTCGCTTTATCTGGCAGCGTAAGGATGCTGTCGGGAAGGCTGGTATAAATGAGAACCACCGCTCATTGAGAGCGGTGGTTTGTTTCTTTCTATCGGTCTGCAGCAGTCCACAGACGGTTGTCAGCCTCTATCGGCGACTGGTCGTCCCAATCGGTAAGCCTTTCGCGATAATGTCGCCGATAGTCGCTATCGTCGCAGTATTCGACATGGGCCTGAACGAGATCTGCGCCGATCTCGTAATAGATTTCCATGTTGCGCAGGTCCGGCACCGGCGTCTCGCCGCGTTCGCACTCCCCCTGCATTTCCCAGAAGATCTCTTCCAGTCTGCGGGCGAGGCCGGGAATGTCGCGAAGCACGCTGCTTTCGCGTCGTGCCGCAAGCTGGTCCCGGATTGCCTTCAGGCTGGCCGGGTTCTTCGCATAGCCGATTGCCTTCGCCACATAATCTTCCGGATCGCCGCACAGCAGTTCCGGCACGCCCGCGGCATGGACGATACTGTGGCAGAAACGGGCGGCAAAGCTGCGGCCCGGGAAAGTCAGCACCGGCAGACCCATCGTCAGGGCATCGGCCCCGGTGGAGTGGGCGCCATAAGGGAACGTATCGAGGAACAGGTCGGCAGCAGCGATACGCGCCAGATGCTGCGCATTCGGCGCCTTCGGTGCAAATATGATCCGGTCGCTGTTGATCCCGGCCTTCTCCGCACTTTCACGCAGCCGCTGGTCCACCTTGTCGCCGCCGGTCAAAAGCCAGAGCACTCCGTCTGGAGCTTCTCGCAGGATTTGCATCCAATGACCGAACGTGGTTTCGGTGATCTTCTGCATGCCGTTGAAGCAAGCGAAGACGAACTTGTCCTTCGGCAGCCCGGCATCCGCGCGTGTCGGTTTGTCCGCGATGGCACGCTTCCGGTCGATCGGCTGGTTGCAGGCGATGCGGAAGACCTTTTCGGAATAGTAGATCTCGTTATCCGCCGGAACGATATGCTCGTCGGCGATCATATATTGATGGAATGGACTGCCCATCGAACCCGGATAACCGCAGAAATTGACGATCACCGGTGCCGGACGATAGGCGAAGATCTTTGTCCGCGCATGTTTCGTATAACCGTTGACGTCGGCGAGGATGTCGATCTCGTCGTCGCCGATCAACTTGGCAGCCTCTGCATCGCTCATCGTCGCGATATCACGCCAGCAATCAACAACCGCCTTCATCCGCGTCTGGGTTTCGTCCCGCAGCACCGGATCGCCGCAATAATAGGCGTAGATCTCGACGCTTTCCTTGTCATGCAGTTCGAGCACTTCCCGGAGCGCGAAGCCGACTGCATGGTCGCGCAGGTCGGAGGAAACGTAACCGACCCGAAGGCGCTCGCCGGTTCCGGTCTTCTGTTTCGGCGTACGGCGCTGCAGCTCCTTCGTCTCGACGCGCCCGACCAGCGACCTGTTGTAGCGATAGGCCTTGGCAAGCTGGAACATCGGATCGTCCGAATAGCAGGCAAGCGTCAGTGGCGACATGGCATCAATCATCTGCCGCTGCGTGGCATGGGTCGATGGTGTCAGCACCGGCCATTTGCATTGGCGCTGCCGAAGCGCGCTCCAGTGCTGTCCGGCCTCAGGCTTGTCGGGGCGCAGTTCGATCGCCTGCCACAGTGCAGTTTCGGCTTCCTCCAGAAGACCGGCATTTTCCATCACGCGGCCGATATGCTGCAGCGTCATCAGCCGGTGGCTGACCCGGTCGGCGGTACTTTCGGCGGTGAGCGCGGTATAAGCCTGCCACTGCTGGATGGCCTGAACGGCAAGACCACCGTCTTCAAGCGCGCGACCGAGATTGATATGGGCAGCGCCAAAAGCGGGATCGAGCTTCAGGCAGGCGCGCAAGGCGTTGATCGTACCGGCAAGGTCGTTCAATTGCCGGAGCGTGACCGAATAATTGAAATAGACGAGATGCAGGAATGGATTGCCATCGTTGAAGGCGATCCAGGCCTTGTAGATTTCCGCGGCCTCTGCCTTCTGCCCGGCAGCACTTCGGCTTTCCGCAACGGTGAAGAGATCGGTGAAGGCGAGCCGCTGGGTGCGCGCAAGTTCCAGAATTTCGGCGAGCGGGGCGTTGGGAGATAAGCTCATCTTGTCGACCTTGGCATCCATAAAGTTCTGCAATTTATGATGTAGGCAATATCGTCGCCGGCCTTGCCTGGACATGCGCCGGCATCATGCCGACCCCTAAGGTCTTATCGCCTTGCATCAACCATCGGCAAGGCTGCGCAAATATGTGTCCCCATCGGATTCACAGAAGTCTGGCCGCTGCGCTAACCTGATACCTGGGTGATGCCGCATAATCACGCAACGGTTGCATTTTAGCCTTTTACTTAAATGTCGCTTGAGGACACGCTGTTACACGATCGGACAGGTGACGCTGTCTGATCGAGTCGGTAATGAGCGAAAGCATGAATTCTTCAACTGGTCCTGTATCCCGCACATTTTGCGGTCTGCCGGTATCGGCCCTGGATTGGAATGCGGCTCTCGCCCATGCGGAAGAGCTTGCTCTGGCAAAGGGGCATCCCAGAACTATCGCTTTCCTCGACGATGCACAGCTCCTGGGCGCGCTGTTTGGGTTTGCTCGCGGCAAGATATCGAAGCGACATATGTTTCTGCCGGCCGGTGGGGCCTTTCAGCACATTCTGATGAAGTTTTTCCATCGTAGACCGGCGTTCGACGCCAGGTTTTCTCCCGACAGCTTTATTCCTGCTCTGCTTACCTATTTTGCAGAACCACGCCGTGTCGGCCTCATCGGCGATGACAAGAGCCGCACGGAGTTGCTTTGCACACATTTTGCCCGTCATACCCCGTGGCACGATTTCGTCGCCATCCCGTCTGACGCGAACCTGTCCGGCCGGTTGGATCTGGTGATCGTCGATGCGACAGACCCGCATGTATCTGAGCATATTGCGGGTGGTCTGCGTGGCGCCGATATCGGGCTCGTCGTATTGGCGGGCAGGGGGCTTCGCCGGCTCGCTAAAACGCCTCCCGTTTCCTCCGGTCTTCAATCTTCATTTTCCAAGCCGTCTTTCGCCTGACGGTTAACCTTTTGTTTGCCACGAAAATTTAGACTGCATTAATCAATGCGGGCAATGTCGGCTCCGCTGCGCGCAGAGGTGGTGAGCAATGTATGCCGATGCAAAGGACAGGCAAGCGCCCGACGGGATGCCGTCGATCTTTCGCCGGCTCCATTCAGCTTTCCTGACATTTAGTCCGGCGCTGGCAATGACAGCGGCTTTCGGCATCACCATACCTTTTGTCGCCATGCAGCTCCAAGGCGTCCAATTTAAAGCCGAGACGCAGGTAGCAGTCACCACCCAGCGCGGCGAGGCGATCCATTCCGCCATCGAAGAGCTGGGTTCCAAGACGGTGCTGGACAATGTCATTCGCGCCCTCAACCTTGCAAGCGTAGAGGAAAACCGCCCCAGCATAGCCCGTGTTGTCTCCGAAGTTGTTTCAGGTGAGGTGACGACGGTTTCGCAGGTGGAGGAAGTCGCCCGCCAGAGATTACGCGATGCAATGTCCGTTTCTTACGACGCTGCCGGCGCCAGAATAGTGCTCGGTGCCAAGGCAGATGATCCCCAGACCGCCGCTGTTATCGCCAATCAGCTGGCAAGCGAACTCCGGCGCTCGCTTGTTGCTAATATTGGTGAAACGCCAAGCCCGCAGGTGGATGCGATGCGCAAGGCGGCCGCCAGGGCCGAATCCGCGCTCACAGGTTTTGTCGGCAAGCTGGATGAAGGCACGCGCGCAAAACTGCAGTCGTTGCAGGACGAGCATCGCAAGCTTGAGACCGATATCTCCGATACCGAACGGCATCTTGCGGAAGTGGCTGAAAAGCAGCAGATGGCGTCGTCGATGAAGCTCGCCGATGTGCTTGCCAAGCCGCTTCCCGACAGCCTAGAATTTACGGGCCTTGAATACGAACGGCAGCGTTATGTGCAGGCGGAGCTTGCCGTCCAGCAGCTCGCGGTCAATCTTGGTCCGCTTCATCCACGGCTGGTGGCGGCTCAAGGCGCTCTCGACGGTGCCAAACGGGATATCGGCAGCGCATTGCGCCAGCTTGTGGCCTCGCTCAAGGATGATCTTGCTACAACGACGAAGGCCCTTGCCGAGCTTAAGGATCGCAAGGCGGCTCTCGACGCGGACAGGCCGTTGAACGACACGGCCGCACAGCTTTCATCGCTTCATGCTTCAGCCGAAGAAGCCCGCCATAACCTCGATAAGATCGAAGCGGCATCCAATTCATCCAGGCCCGTGGCCGTTTCGCTCCCGCCTGTTCTGCGCGCTGCATCGCCCGCTTCAGCGGAGCGTCTCGGTCCCGACCTGATCAGGCTTTCAGGTCTTGGGGCGCTCCTCGGGTTTCTTGCCGGTCTCCTGTTATCGGCGCTGCGTTATCGGCGTCAGTCGCAGCTTGCGACCGAATTCGAAGATATGCCCGTTCAACTGGACTTGCCCGAGCACGATCTGCAGGTCGAGCCTGCCGCCGCGCACGCCATTGATGAAAGCGCATTGCTTTATGAACATGGCCACAATGAGCGCCTTCCCGCTGACGATCCGGTCGAGGAACGGCTTGCTGCAAACGATACCGCTTTTGGCGATCGGATGCGTTCCTTGCTCATCGAAAACCGGATGACCTTGAAAGAGACGGATCTGCCGCCGCATGTTGCAGCCCTGGTCGATGAGTCCCTGAAACGTCGCGGCGAGGAGAGCTGGCAGCGTTGGGATGACGCTGTTGACTATGATCAGGAAGAGTTGCTCACGTTGCAGCGCGAACTCGCCGAGCTTCGCGAACTGGTGGCCGAACACGCTGCCCGTCAGCTGAAGGCGACGGGCTGATCCAGTGTCACCCGGCATAAACTCCTTGCATTTGCCTGATCTGGACAGCATAGGGCGTGCATGGGCAATCGGCCCTCCGCCGATCCCCTAATTTGACGCTGAGAAGCGAGGAGTTCACCGTGGCATTTGTGATCGATGGCAAGGAAGCAGCCGCTTCCGTGATTTCCGCCGTAACCGAAGCATCCGTATCGCTGGAAGGCAAAACCGGTATCAAGCCGGGCCTCGCGGTCGTCATCGTCGGCGAAGATCCGGCAAGCCACGCCTACGTCAATTCCAAGGGCAAGATGGCCAAGCAATGCGGCTTCAACTCCATCCAGCACACCCTGCCGGAAGAGACGACGCAGGAAGAACTGCAGGCGCTGGTCGACACGCTCAACGCCGATCCGGCAGTTCACGGCATTCTCGTCCAGCTGCCGCTGCCGAAACATTTCGACAGCGATGCCATCATCCAGTCCATCCTGCCGGAAAAGGACGTCGATGGCCTGAACATCGCCAATGCCGGCAAGATTGCCACGGGCGACCTCGATACCGGCCTCATCTCCTGCACTCCGGCCGGCTCGATGCTGCTCGTCAAGCGCGTCCATGGTGAAGACCTTTCGGGTCTCAATGCCGTCGTCATCGGCCGTTCCAACCTGTTCGGCAAGCCGATGGGCCTGCTTCTTCTCGCGGCCAATGCCACCGTCACCATGGCGCATTCGCGCACCAAGGATCTCGCTTCCGTCTGCCGCAATGCCGATATTCTTGTCGCAGCCGTCGGGCGGGCCGAAATGGTCAAGCGCGACTGGGTCAAGCCGGACGCAACCGTTATCGATGTCGGCATCAACCGCGTGCCGGCTCCCGAAAAGGGCGAGGGCAAGACCAAGCTCGTCGGCGACGTCGCCTTTGCCGAAGCCTCGGAGGTTGCTGCCTCGATTACGCCCGTTCCAGGCGGCGTCGGGCCGATGACGATTGCCATGCTGATGGCCAACACGGTCATCGCCGCACACCGCGCCTGCAGCCTACCCGTGCCGAAGTTCTAAAATTTGCACATTTGTCGCGCCGTGGTTGCGCGATAGCCCCTTGATTCCTCAGCGGGAGCGTTAAATCATCACTCCGGTTGCCACGTCGTCGCATGTGGCAATCTTTCAGGTCGACTTAAACGATTTTGAGAGGGAGGAGGATTTGATGAGGACTTCTGTTTGGATCGGCACCGCTGCGGTGGCCTTGATCGCAGGCATGGCACATGCGCAGGAACTGAAGTTTCCGCCGGGCCAGGATGCCAAGTTCAACTGGAAGAGCTATGAGGATTTCAAGGCTGCGCATGCCGACCTCAAGGGCCAGAACCTGACCCTGTTCGGTCCGTGGCGCGGCGAGGACGAGGTGCTGTTCAACAGCGTGCTTGCCTATTTCAACGCTGCCACCGGCATCAACGGTAAATACTCCTCCTCCGAAAACTACGAGCAGCAGATCGTCATCGATACCCAGGCAGGGTCACCGCCCAACATCGCCATCATCCCACAGCCGGGCCTTCTGGCTGATCTATCCACCAAGGGTTTTCTCACCTCGCTTGGCCAGGAAAACGCCGACTGGGTCAAGACCAATTACGGCTCCGGCGAAGACTGGGTTCGCTACGGCACCTACAAGGGCAAGGATGGCAAGGAAGGTTACTTCGGCTTCCCCTTCAAGGCCGACCTCAAGTCCATGGTCTGGTACGTACCGGAAAATTTTGAGGAAGCCGGGTATGAAATCCCCAAGACCATGGAGGATCTGATCGCGTTGACCGACCAGATCGTCGAGGATGGCGGGGTGCCATGGTGCATCGGTCTCGGTTCCGGCGGCGCAACAGGCTGGCCGGCGACAGACTGGGTCGAGGACATGATGCTGCGCACCCAGACGCCGGAAACCTATGACAAGTGGGTATCGAACGAAGTGAAGTTCGACGATCCGGCCGTGGTCGGCGCGATCAAGGAATTCGGCAAGTTCGCCAAGAACGAGAAATATGTCGCTGGCGGCGTGGCAGCCGTTGCCTCGACCGATTTTCGCGACAGCCCCAAGGGCCTCTTCGACATCCCGCCGAAATGCTACCTGCATCACCAGGCATCCTTCGTCCCGTCCTTCTTCCCGCCGGACAAGGAACTCGGTGTCGATGCCGATTTCTTCTACATGCCGACCTATGCCTCCAAGCCTGAACTTGGCACGCCGGTCTTGGGCGCCGGCACATTCTTCGCCGTCACCAAGGATAGTCCTGCCGCCAAGGCCTTTATCGAATTCCTGAAAACGCCGATCGCCCATGAAGTGTGGATGGCGCAGGCCTCGTTCCTTACGCCATATAAGGGCGTCAATCTCGATTCCTACGCCAACGAAGTCCTCAAGAAACAGGGCGAGTTACTGACAAAGGCAACCACCTTCCGCTTCGACGCGTCCGACCAGATGCCCGGCAAGATCGGCGCCGGCGCCTTCTGGACCGGCATGATCGATTATGTCGGCGGCAAGGATGCCAAGACGGCCGCAGGTGAAATCCAGAAAGCCTGGGACGGGTTGAGGTAGAAACTTCTTCTCTCGATTATGTCGGCGGCCCCTCATCCGCCTGCCGGCACCTTCTCCCCGCATGCGGGGAGAAGGAAGCAAGGCGCAACGTCTCGATAATCTCGGCCTTTGCGCAGGGCACGTTCCCTCGCCCCGTTTACGGGGAGAGGGTTAGGGTGAGGGGCCAAGCAGACGAATGTCTGCGCTTAAGCCACAGATTGGGAGGGGCAGCATGGCATCGCAGATCGTATCGGCCTTCGGCGCGGTAATTGCCGGCGTGTTTGGCTGTGCGCTTTATTACTGGCTTTCCGACAAGCTGCTGCAGATCGTCCTGCCGGTGCGCTCGGGCGACGTGCAGCGGATTTCGGCCAACCTGAAAACCCATGCGGCGATCCGGCCCTGGCTGTTCCTCGGCCCCGCGCTGCTTCTGATGATCGTCTACCTCGTCTATCCCGTTATCGCGACCTTCATCCTCTCCTTCTATGACAGGTCCGGCGGCAATTTCGTCGGGCTGGCCAATTACTGGTGGGCAGCGACCGACGCGCAGTTCCGCCAGTCGATCTTCAACAACATCCTCTGGCTCGCCGTCGTACCCGCCGCCTGCACATTCTTCGGCCTCGTCATCGCGGTGCTCACCGACCGCATCTGGTGGGGCAATATTGCAAAAAGCCTGATCTTCATGCCGATGGCCATCTCCTTCGTCGGCGCCTCCGTCATCTGGAAATTCATCTACGAATATCGCGGCGCCGATGGCACGCAGATCGGTCTCCTCAACGCGATCGTTCAGTTCTTCGGCGGCGATCCGCAGGTCTGGATCGCCATGCCGATCTGGAATAATTTCTTCCTCATGGTGATCCTCATCTGGATCCAGACCGGGTTCGCCATGGTCATCCTCTCGGCCGCCCTTCGTGGCATTCCCGAAGAGACGATCGAGGCGGCCGTCATTGACGGTGCCAATGGCTGGCAGATCTTCTGGAAGATCATGGTGCCGCAGATCTGGGGCACGATCGCCGTCGTCTGGACCACGATCACCATTCTCGTCCTGAAAGTCTTCGACATCGTGCTGACAATGACCAACGGCCAGTGGAACACGATGGTGCTGGCCAACCTGATGTTCGACTGGATGTTCCGCGGCGGCGGTGACAGTGGCCGAAGTGCCGTCATCGCGCTCGTCATCATGGCAGCGGTCACGCCGATCATGATCTGGAATATCCGTCAGGCAAGTGAAGATCGGGGAGGACACTGAGATGACCGCAGCCATCACCCTCCGCCGCATAGGCCTTCCTCGCCTCATCGTTCACCTGTCGGTTCTCGTCATCTGCATTCTCTGGCTCATCCCGACGATTGGCATCCTCGTCACCTCGCTGCGGGAACCGGGCCAGATCGCGTCGTCCGGCTGGTGGACGGCATTCAGCGGTGCGGCCGAAACCAGTGCGGCCCGGCTAGGTGAGCCATCGACCGCAAGACAGGACGGCCCCAACTACGTGATTTCCGGTTCGGTCTTCGATGCTGCCGATGCCGGTCCCAAGGGGAGTGTCCGAGCCTTCGGCACAAAGGTCGCCGCCCCGACGGAATTTTCCGCGGGTGAGGCTGCGGATATCGGCGATGGCGAAACGCTGACCGTCAACGAGGACGGCAGCTATACGTTCACCAAGAACGCTCCCTTCACGGATAAGCGCGGCAAGCGCGTCTACCTTTCAGTCGCGCAGCCTGCCTCCTTCACGCTCGACAATTATCGCACGGTACTGACCTCTCAAGGGATCGGTCAGGCCTTCATCAATTCGCTGACTGTCGCCATACCGGCAACGATCATCCCGATCCTGATATCGGCCTTTGCGGCTTATGCCCTGTCATGGATGCATTTTCCCGGCCGCGCGATCATCATCGCCGTCGTTGTCGGCCTGATCGTCGTGCCGCTGCAGATGTCGCTGATCCCGCTTCTGAAAATGTATAACGAGATCGGCGCATTCTTCGGCATCGCCTCGCGCAGTTATGTTGGCATCTGGCTGGCGCATGCCGCTTTCGGCATGCCGCTTGCCATCTATCTCCTGCGCAATTACATCGCCGGTCTGCCAAAGGAAGTGATCGAATCCGCCCGTGTCGATGGCGCCAGCGACTTCGAGATTTTCGTCCGCATCGTGCTGCCTCTGTCTTTCCCGGCGCTGGCTTCCTTCTCCATCTTCCAGTTCCTCTGGACCTGGAACGACCTTCTCGTTGCCATGGTTTTCCTCGGCACCGGCAAGGACCAGCTGGTGCTGACAGGCGCACTCAATGCGCTGCTCGGTTCCATGGGCGGAAAGTGGGAAATCCTCACCGCTTCCGCCTTCATCACCATTATCGTCCCGATTATCGTCTTTTTTGCACTGCAGCGTTATCTCGTTCGCGGCCTGCTGGCCGGCTCCGTCAAGGGCGGTTGAGGCCGCGGACGATCACCAGAACCAACAAGGATATTGAATGAGCATTTCCGCAGAAGCCGCAGCGACGCCCAGCAATGCCCCGGACCGGGATTGGTGGCGCGGTGCCGTGATCTATCAGATCTACCCGCGCTCCTTTCAGGATTCTAACGGCGACGGCATCGGTGACCTCAAGGGCATTACCGCCCGCCTTCCGCATATCGCAGCGCTTGGTGCCGACGCCGTCTGGATCTCGCCCTTCTTCCCGTCGCCGATGAAGGATTTCGGTTACGATGTCTCGAATTATATCGATGTCGATCCGATGTTCGGCACGCTGTCAGATTTCGACGGCCTGATCGCGGAAGCCCATCGCCTCGGCATCAAGGTGATGATCGATCTCGTCATGTCGCATAGTTCGGACCAGCATCCGTGGTTTATCGAAAGCCGGTCCTCGCGCTTCAATCCCAAGGCCGACTGGTATGTCTGGTCGGATGCCAAGCCGGATGGTTCGCCGCCCAATAACTGGCTATCGATTTTCGGCGGATCCGCCTGGCACTGGGATCCGACGCGCATGCAATATTACATGCACAATTTCCTTACCTCCCAGCCGGACCTGAACCTGCATAATGCCGAGGTGCAGGATGCGCTGCTCGATCTGACCCGCTTCTGGCTGAAGCGTGGTGTCGATGGTTTTCGTCTCGACACGATCAACTTCTATTTCCACGACAAGGAGCTGCGCGACAATCCGGCGCTTGACCCTTCGCGCCGTAACGCCTCCACCGCGCCTGCGGTCAATCCCTATAACTTCCAGGAGCATCTCTACGACAAGAGCCGCCCGGAAAACATTGACTTCCTCAAGCGTTTCCGTGCCGTGCTGAACGAGTTTCCCGCCATCGCCGCCGTCGGCGAGGTCGGCGATAGCCAGCGCGGGCTGGAGATCGTCGGCGAATACACGTCCGGTGGCGACAAGATGCATATGTGCTACGCCTTCGAATTCCTGGCACCCGATGTGCTGACGCCAGCACGCGTGGAGGAAACCCAGCACGCGTTTGCGGCCGCAGCGCCGGAAGGCTGGGTCTGCTGGGCCTTTTCCAACCACGATGTGGTGCGTCATGTAAGCCGCTGGGGCCAGGAGGTCCTTGATCGCGACGGCTACGCCAAGATGCTCTCCGCCATCCTTCTGTCCCAGCGCGGCTCGGTCTGCATCTATCAGGGAGAGGAACTGGGCCTGACGGAAGCCGATATCGCCTATGCCGATCTGCAGGATCCTTACGGCATCCAGTTCTGGCCGGAATTCAAGGGCCGTGATGGCTGCCGCACACCGATGGTCTGGGATGCGCAGGCGCTGCAGGCGGGCTTCTCGACGGCAGAACGTACCTGGCTGCCCATCCCGGTCGAACACCAGCTGAGGGCCGTCAGCGCCCAATACGGTGATCCGGCCTCGGTGCTTGAGCAATACCGCCGCTTCCTCGCCTTCCGAAAGGCAACTCCTGCGCTATCGAAGGGTGAGATCAGCTTCCTGACCATGGAAGAGCCGCTGCTCGCCTATGAGAGACGCTACGGCAACGAGACGATCCTGTGCATGTTCAACATGAGCCCTAATTCCTCATCGACAGCATTGCCGGACGGGAATTGGGAAGTGCTGGAAGGGCATGGGTTTGAGACGCCACTTGAAGGCAGCCAGATCGAGCTGCCGGCGTGGGGCGCGTTCTTCGCACGGCACGTGTGAGATAGGGAACAGGGAGGACGGTCATGACCGGCGTAACGCTCAAGGAAATCCGCAAGTCCTATGGTCAGGTCAAGGTGCTGCACGGCATCGACCTCACAATAGAACAGGGCGAATTCATCGTCTTCGTCGGTCCGTCCGGCTGCGGAAAATCGACCCTGCTTCGAATGATCGCCGGGCTGGAAACAGTGACTTCCGGTGAGATGTCGATTGATGGAGAGGTCGTCAACGAAGTCCCTCCCTCGCGCCGCGGCATCGCCATGGTCTTCCAGTCCTATGCGCTCTATCCGCATATGACGGTTTACGACAACATGGCTTTTGGCATGCGGATCGCCCGCGAAAGCAAAACCGAGATCGATCGCCGCGTTCGCGCGGCGGCCGATATCCTGCAGCTCACGCCCTATCTCGAACGTCTGCCCAAAGCGCTCTCCGGTGGCCAGCGCCAGCGTG
The DNA here is from genome assembly GCA_900472575.1 of Hyphomicrobiales bacterium. Lineage (GTDB taxonomy): Bacteria > Pseudomonadota > Alphaproteobacteria > Rhizobiales > Rhizobiaceae > Neorhizobium > Neorhizobium cellulosilyticum. The sequence goes on along the minus strand of UCIV01000040.1, from coordinate 76,315 downwards.
TCGCGATCGGTCGCGCCATCTGCCGCAATCCTAAGGTCTTCCTGTTCGACGAGCCCCTGTCGAACCTCGATGCGGCGCTGCGTGTCGCGACCCGCATCGAGATCGCCAAGCTCAAGGACAAGCTTTCCGACACGACGATGATCTACGTCACCCACGATCAGGTCGAGGCCATGACGCTGGCGGATCGCATCGTCGTTCTGTCCGCTGGAAAGATCGAGCAGGTCGGGCCGCCGCTGGAGCTTTACGAGCGCCCGGCCAATCTTTTCGTTGCGCGTTTCATAGGCTCGCCGGCAATGAACATCCTGCCGGTGACGATCGGCGAACCCGGCGCCGAAACCTTGGTCACTCTCAAGGGTGCCCAGTCAACGAGCGTACCGATCACGGTACCCGCTGCCGACAGGGGCGCGAAGGCAAGTCTCGGCGTGCGTCCAGAAGATCTGGAGATTTGCTTAAATGACGACTACCTCTTTGAGGGCCGTGTTTTGCTGGTGGAAGCGCTGGGCGAGGTGACCCTGCTTTATCTCGAAGGCGGAGCCGGCGAAGAGCCGGTCATCGTCAAATTGCCCGGCACGTCCGATGTCTCGAAGGGCGATATCGTTCGCCTCAAGGCTGCTCCTCAAAAGCTGCATCTTTTTAATGCAGAAGGCAGGACATATCGGGTCTGATTAAGGCCCTGTGAAACGAGAAGGCCGTTTCTGCGTCCCGATTTGCGCTGGCGGAATTAGCTTGCTCGTTTTCGCGTTTCGAAGAGAGGCGTAATGCCCTCGTCGGTAAGGGTGAGTTCACCACATTTCGCGAAGCGTCCATTTGTCCTGTGCTGAAACGGGACGCGCCAACCCCTTGTTAAACTTCACCACCTAGTCTTCTCCTGTAAGTATAGGAGTATAGTCGTGGGTGCGGCGCCAATTAACAAAAATCATTATCTGAACAAGGAAGAGTCTTTCATGTATGACCGCGAACAGCGGTTCAAGATGGAAGATACGATGAATGCTGGCCGCATTGAATATACCGAAAAGGCAGTCCTCAACATGGCGCAGCGCCGCTGCGACGTCGTGCAGATTTCTCAGAGCGGCGCGGTCCTTGGCCTGCTGACGCAATATAATCTTCCTCAGCAATTCTATCTCGATATCCCCGATGCCCGCATCAACAAGGTTGGTTGTGTCCTGATGCGCGTCAACATGAACAACACGATCGAAGTCCGCTTCCTGCGCCTGCTGAGCGATAAGGAACTCAACCGCATCTTCGTCTTCTCCACGCATCCAAGGCACCGGGACCACAAGATGGATATCCGCACCTGGTAAGATAGATCGATAGACACAAAAAAGGCGGCCACCGGGCCGCCTTTTTGCTGTTTGATCCGCAGCCTGTGCCTCAGGCAAAAACGCTTGCGCCCTGATCAGCCCTGCCGACATTGCGGCGGAAGGCGGAGAACAGCTCGCGGCCCATACCGAATTCGTTTTCGGAAAGATCGGCTTCGGCCGGCGTGCGTGCATCGAATTCCGCTGCGTCCACCAGCACTTCCAGCGTTCCGGCAACTGCGTCGAGACGGATCATGTCGCCTTCGCGGATTTTCGCGATCGCGCCGCCGTCGGAAGCTTCCGGCGTCATGTGGATTGCTGCCGGCACCTTGCCGGATGCGCCCGACATGCGGCCGTCGGTGACGAGGGCGACCTTGAAGCCGCGGTCCTGCAACACGCCGAGCGGGGGCGTCAGGCGGTGAAGTTCCGGCATGCCGTTCGCCTTCGGTCCCTGGAAGCGGACGACGGCAATGAAGTCACGGTTTAGCTCGCCGCGCTTGAACGCATCCTGCAGGCCCTGCTGGTCGTTGAAGATCACGGCCGGTGCCTCGATCACATGGCGCTCCGGCTTGACGGCCGAAATCTTGATGACGCCATGGCCGATATTGCCGGAAAGCATCTTCAACCCGCCGGTCTTCTGGAACGGCTGGTCGACGGTGGTCAGAACCTTCGAGTCACCGCTGACCTCCGGCACGCTTTCACGCGTCACCTGTCCGTCTGCGCTGAGCTTGGCTTCGACCGTATAGGCTTCCAGCCCGTGACCGAAGACGGTGCGCACGTCGTCATGCACATAACCGCCGCGAAGAAGCTGCCTGATCAGGAAACCCATGCCGCCGGCAGCGTGGAAATGGTTCACGTCGGCAAGCCCGTTCGGATAGACGCGGGCGAGAAGCGGTACGGTATCCGAAAGCTCGGAAATATCCTGCCAGGTCAGGTGAATGCCTGCAGCCCGCGCCATTGCGACAAGGTGCATGGTGTGATTGGTCGATCCGCCCGTCGCATGCAAGCCGACGACGCCGTTGACGATCGAGCGTTCGTCGATCATCTCGCCGGCCGGTGTAAATTCATTGCCCATGGCGGTGATCGCCAGAGCCCGCTTGGCGGCTTCGCGGGTGAGCGCTTCGCGCAGCGGCGTGCCGGGATTGACGAAGGAGGCGCCGGGCATATGGAAGCCCATGATCTCCATCAGCATCTGGTTGGAATTGGCCGTGCCATAGAAGGTGCAGGTGCCGGGACCATGATAGGACTTGGATTCGGCTTCCAGAAGCTCGGTGCGACCGACCTTGCCTTCCGCATAGAGCTGGCGAATGCGCGACTTCTCGTCATTGGGCAGGCCCGAGGTCATCGGACCGGCCGGAATGAACACGGCCGGCAGGTGTCCAAAGGAAAGCGCGGCAATCACCAGGCCAGGCACGATCTTGTCGCAGATGCCGAGATAGACGGAAGCGTCGAACATGTTGTGGGAAAGGCCGATACCGGCCGCCATGGCGATCGTATCCCGCGAGAACAGCGACAGTTCCATGCCCGGCTGGCCCTGCGTGACGCCGTCGCACATGGCCGGAACCGCACCTGCCACCTGTGCAATGCCGCCCGCTTCACGGGCAGCTTCCCGGATGATCGGCGGAAATGTCTCATAGGGCTGATGCGCCGAGAGCATGTCGTTATAGGCCGTGATGATGCCGAGGTTCGGAACGACGTCTCCGGACAGCGCGTCCTTCTCGGCGGGGGAACAGACGGCAAATCCATGTGCCAGGTTCCCGCAGGAAAGAACCGCCCGGTGCGGCCCCTTGGCGACCGCCCGTTGCAATCGGTCGAGATAGGCCTCGCGATGCGGTTTGGATCGCTCGATGATCCTTGCCGTGATCGCCTGAATGCTGGAATGCGCCGCCATGTCAAAACCTCCTTCGGGCAATCCCGGCTTGGGAGAGGCCAAAGCCACCGGGATTGCATGTCTCGTCAATGTGTTGCCGCCTGACGAGCGCCAGGCGGACGATAGGTGCCTCAGGGCGCCCAGTAGATCTCGAGCGGCGAAACCGCTCTGGTGAGTACAGCGCGGATCGGCATGTTCTTCTCGTCCGATCCGGCTTCAGCCTTCGCCAGCACGTCCTTTTTCTCCTGGCCCTCGATATGCAGCACCAGCAGGTGCGCATCGGAGAGGCTGGAGAAAGTGAAGGTCAGCCGCTCTTCGCCTGCACCTTCCGCCGCCATGGTCATCACGCCGCGCGGCGTCGAAAGATTGAGCGCTTTGGCAAGATGATTGCCACGCGGAAAGAACGATGCTGTATGCCCGTCGCCGCCCATGCCGAGGATCGCGACATCGAACGGATTGCAGATCGAAGCCGTCTTTCCGGTGGCAATTTCCGCGGCTGCATCGATCGTTGCCGCTTCGTGATAGAGCGGGATGAAGGTCGTGGCCGCAGCCTTGTCCTTGAGCAGATGCGTTGCGACCAGAAGATGATTGGACCGTGGGCTGTCGGCCGGCACGAAACGTTCGTCGACCAGCGTCACGGTAACCTTCGTCCAGTCGAGATCCTTGCCCGAAAGCGCCTCGAAGAAGCGTTTCGGCGTCGACCCGCCGGAAACGGCGATGGACGCCGCTCCCTTTTTCGAGATCGCTGCGGAAAGCTGCCTGGCAACCTTGTCGGCTAGCGCTTCGGCGAGATCGGCTCCATTGGCAAACTCATGAAAAGTCGATGCCATGGTCTTCAGCCTTCGTGCCAAGTGCGGCCGTCACGCTCGATCAGTGCAATCGCCTGGCTCGGACCCCAGGTGCCGGCCGTGTAACCCTGCGCCACCTGTCCGGTCTCTTCCCAGCCCTTGAGGATAGGATCGACCCATTCCCAAGCCGCCTCCACTTCGTCGCGGCGCATGAACAGCGTCTGGTTGGCACGGATCGTGTCCATCAGCAGGCGCTCGTAGGCGTCCGGGCTGCGTGCGTTGAAGGCTTCGGCAAAGCTCATGTCGAGCGAAACATTGCGCAGGCGCATGCCGCCCGGGCCTGGGTCCTTGATCATCAGCGACTGCTTGACGCCTTCGTCCGGCTGCAGGCGGATGATCAGCTGGTTGGCCGAAATCCGGCCCGCTGCCGTGTCGAAAATGTTGTGCGGCACAGGCTTGAAGGAAATCACGATTTCCGAAACGCGGCTCGCAAGGCGCTTGCCCGTGCGGATGTAGAAGGGAACGCCGGCCCAGCGCCAGTTGCCGATCTCGGCCTTGATGGCGACGAAGGTTTCGGTGTTGGAAACGCCACCTTCCAGCTCTTCGAGATAACCCTTGACCGGGCCGCCCGCGGAGGCACCGGCGCGGTACTGCCCGCGCACCGTCATCACTTCGCAATTGTCGGCGGTGATGGGCTTCAGCGCCCGCAGTACCTTGAGCTTCTCGTCACGCACCGCTTCGGAATTCATCGAAGACGGGGTTTCCATCGCAACAAGGCAAAGCAGCTGCATGATATGGTTCTGCACCATGTCGCGCAGTGCGCCGGCCGTGTCATAATAACCGGCGCGACCTTCAAGGCCGACAGCTTCGGCGACAGTGATCTGCACGTGGTCGATATAGTTGGCGTTCCAAAGCGGCTCGTAAAGCGCATTGGCAAAACGCAGCGCCATCAGGTTCTGGACGGTTTCCTTGCCCAGATAGTGGTCGATACGGTAGATTTGCTCTTCCTTGAACACCTTGCCGATCGTGTCGTTCAGTTCCAGCGCCGAGGCGAGGTCACGGCCGATCGGCTTTTCGACGACGATGCGGGTCGACTTGGTGATCAGCTTGTGGTCGCGGATCTTTTCCGAAATCGCGCCGAAAATCGCCGGCGCAACGGCCAGATAGAAGGCGCGAATGCGCTCCTTGCCGGTGCCCTCGTCGAGAATCTTCTTCAGCTTGTCCCAGCCCTGATCGGACTTGGCATCGACGGAAATGTAGAAGATGCGCTCGCAGAAGGCCTTGACCTGGGCCTCGTCATATTCGCCCTTCTTCAGATGCTCCTTGAGCGCATCCTCGGCGAACTTACGGTATTCTTCATTGGAAAGCGCGCTGCGGGACGCGCCGATGATGCGCGTCGGCTCCGTGAACTGGCCTTCGATCTGCCGGTGATACAGAGCCGGAAGAAGCTTGCGCTCCGCAAGGTCGCCGGTCGCGCCGAAGACGATGCAATCGAATGGTTCCACTGGAATGATCTGGCTGCTCATCGCTCAACTTTCGTCGTATGTGGTTGGGGTGTGTCTTATGCTAATCGATTTAAAAAGGCTAGTCCGAATGTCGGCCTCAAATACGGTCTCTTAGCGCAAACCAGGTTAATGCAAGGAAAAGCAGTGGTTTACGCATCGCATGTCCTCCGGGGAATGCTGGAATTTTGAGATCGGCAAGCACGTCAAGCTCACTCTTTCGCCCGGCGACCATTTCAGCATAAAGCTTGCCACAATAATTTGACAGCATCACGCCATGGCCGGAATATCCGCCGATCGCAGTCACGCCCGGCATGACCTCGCGCACGAAGGGCCGGCGCGGCAGGGTGATCCCGACATTGCCACCCCATGCATGGGTTATTTTAACGGCCTTTAGCGCCGGATAGGTGGTGACGATCTGCTGCCGTATCGCCTCCGCCGTATCGCTCGGATCTTTCGAGGAATAGACCTCGCGGCCGCCGAACAGCAGCCGGTTATCCTTCGACTTGCGGAAATAGCGCACCACGAAGCGGCTGTCGCAGACAGCCTCCATGCCCGGAATGACATGCGGGAAAGCATCGAGCGGCTCGGTTGCCGCGATGAACGAGCCGATCGGCATCACATGCGCTGAGGTGACCGGTTCGAGATCGCCGATATATGCATTGGTGGCGATCAGCACCCGGTCGGATGTCAGCGTGCCTCTCGGCGTCTCGACCCTGATCTTGGTACCCTCGCGGCGGATCGCCGTCGCTCTGGTATTCTCGTAAATGCCGGCGCCTGCGGCCTTGGCCACTTTCGCCAGACCGATCAGGAATTTCAGTGGGTGGATATGGCCGGTGCCGATATCACGCACGCCGCAATAATAATCCTTGGTGCCGACCCGCTCTTCCGTCTCCGCCTTGTCCATGAATGTCATGTACGGATAGTCATAGCGTTCAGCGGCGATCTCCGCATTGGCGCGGTAATCGCGCTCATATCCCGGTTTGTGTGACACGTTGAGCTGGCCCGGCATGTAATCCATGTCTATGCCATGCAGTGTCGCAAAATCGTGGAGATGCCGCTTGGCGTTTTCTGCCATTTCGAACAAAAGCTTGGAGCGTTCGTAGCCCAGTTCCTTCTCGGCCTCTTCCGGCCACCAGCGCTGCCCGGTGCCGAGCTGCCCGCCATTGCGGCCGGAGCCGCCATCGCCGAAGTGCCCGCCTTCGATCAGCGCCACGGAGACGCCGGAAGCCGCCAGATTACAGGCTGCCTGCAATCCGGTATAGCCGCCGCCGATGATCGTTACATCCACCGCCTGCGAGCCGTCGAGTGTGGGATAGGTGGGGCGTTCCTCGACGCTCGCCTGATACCAGGAAAGACCCGGCGCGATCGGGCTCTGCCATGTATCCATGCTGCTCACCTTAAACGTTGAGAAGCAGGAACTCGCGCTCCCACGGGCTGATCACCTGCATGAAGGTCTCGAATTCCCCGCGTTTGACGCCTGCATAGATACCGATGAACTCCTTGCTGAACACCTCCGCCAGCGCCGGCTCCTCTTCCAGCAGCGAGACAGCTTTCAGGAGATCGCGCGGCAGGTCGATCGCGCCTTCGTTGGCGGATTCGTCCGTCGGCGGTGTCGGATCGATCTTGTTCATGATGCCGAGCAAACCGCAACCGAGCGACGCAGCGAGTGCCAGATACGGATTGGCATCCGAACTCGGCAGCCGGTTTTCGACGCGCCTTGCCACCGGATCGGAAACCGGCACGCGGAAAGCCGTCGTGCGGTTGTCGTAACCCCAGGCGGTATTGACCGGCGCCGCCATGTCCGGCGTCAGGCGGCGGTAGGAGTTCACGTAAGGCGCCATCATCACCAGCGCCTTCGGAATATAGGTCTGCATCCCGCCGATGAACTGGAAGAATTCCTTCGAAGGTTTGCCGTCCTTCTGCGAGAAGATGTTCTTGCCCGTATCGATATCGACGACGGATTGGTGGATGTGCATGGCCGACCCCGCCTGGCCCTGCATCGGCTTGGCCATGAAGGTCGCGTAGATGCCGTGTTTCATCGCCGCTTCGCGGATCGTCCGCTTGAACATGAATACCTGGTCGGCCAGTTCCACCGGATCGCCGTGACGCAGGTTGATTTCGAGCTGCGCCGGTCCTTCTTCGTGGATCAGCGTATCGATCTCCAGTCCCTGCTTTTCGGAGAAGTGGTAGATATCGTCGATCAACTCGTCAAACTCGTTGATGCCGGCAATCGAATAACCCTGTCCGCCGAGAATCGCGCGGCCGGAACGGCCCTTCGGCGGATGCAGCGGATAATCCGGGTCGTCGTTCTTGGCGACCAGATAAAATTCGATTTCCGGAGCCACGACCGGCTTCCAGCCACGCTCTGTGTAGAGTCGCACAACGTTCTTCAGCACGTTGCGCGGCGTATAGGCGACAGCGTTGCCTTCCGTGTTGACGATGTCGCAGATCACCTGCGCTGTCGGATCGGTTTCCCACGGCACGACCGAGAGCGTCGAAAGATCCGGCATCAGCTTGAGATCGCTGTCGCGCGGCTCGTAGCGGAAGCTCTCGGTCTCTTCCGGATATTCGCCGGAAATCGTGTGCCTGTAGAGCGCCGATGGCAGCGCCAGCGATGTGTTGGAGGTGAATTTCGACGACGGCATCATCTTGCCGCGCGGCACGCCGGCAAGGTCGGGCGTGATGCATTCGATATCTTCGATCCCTCGCGCGCGCAGCCATGCCGCGGCCTCCTGCCAGTCTGCCACGCCGCGAAGCGAGGTCAACGTTGGTTGGGCGACGGCGGCCTTGGCGACCGTACCGACTTCAACTGCAGCGGGATTGGCTTTTTTGGTTGGCATGACACACCGGGTGAGGTTGATCGAATGTTCCCATCATAGCCACCGATCGGCAATTGGCGAGGGGGAGGCGTTGACTTTGGGTGAACTATGTCGAACAGCGAAAGCGGCAACCAATGGAGTGATGATTGGCCCGTAAATTCGATGTGGTGATCCTCGGCGCCGGTGCCGCCGGCATGATGTGCGCGATCCGCGCCGGTGCGCGTGGGCGTTCCGTTCTGGTTCTCGACCACGCCAAGGCTCCGGGCGAGAAGATCCGCATTTCCGGTGGCGGTCGCTGCAACTTCACCAATATTCACGCCGGCCCGAAGAATTATCTCTCTTCCAACCCGCATTTCGTCAAATCAGCACTCGCCCGGTATTCGGCGCAGGATTTTATCGATCTGGTGAACCGCCACGGCATCGCCTTCCACGAAAAGACACTGGGTCAGCTCTTCTGCGATGAAAGCGCCAAGGACATCATCCGCATGTTGCTGTCAGAGATGGAAGCGGTAAGGGCCAAGCTCGAACTCCAGACCGGCGTCACCTCGGTGGAAGGGAGCGCTGACGGTTTTCGCATCGTCACCTCCACCGGCGAGACGATCGAAGCCGGCTCCGTCGTCGTTGCCACCGGCGGCAAGTCGATCCCGAAAATGGGCGCGACCGGTCTCGCTTATGACATCGCCAGGCAGTTCGATCTGAAGCTCGTCGAAACCCGCCCTGGCCTCGTGCCGCTGACGCTCGATCCGGGGCTTCTGGAAAAGCTCGCGCCGCTTTCGGGCATCGCCGCACCCGCCGAAATCCGCCATGGCAAGACCAGCTTCCACGAGGCTCTGCTTTTCACCCATCGCGGCTTGAGCGGTCCCGCGATCCTGCAGATCTCGTCTTATTGGCGTGAAGGTGACGAGATCACGCTCGTGATCGAACCGGATCGCCGGATCGCCGACGACCTGAAGGCTGCCCGCAAGGCCAACGGCAAGCAGTTGGTGCAGACGGCGCTTTCCGATATCCTGCCCAAGCGGCTTGCGCAGTTCTTCGCCGAGAAACATCCCGCGGCAACGAAGCTTGCGGACTGTTCAGACAAGGTTTTCGACGCTGTCGCCGCTTCGATCCAGGACTGGCGAATCCGTCCGGCAGGCTCCGAAGGTTATCGCACGGCCGAAGTCACGCTCGGTGGCATCGATACTTCGGAACTCGATTCCAAGACGATGCAGGCAAAGTCTGTTCCCGGCCTATACTTCATCGGCGAATGCGTCGACGTCACTGGTTGGCTCGGCGGCTACAATTTTCAATGGGCGTGGTCGTCGGGCCATGTCTGCGGAGAAGCGCTTTGATCCTGGCATTCACGCCCGCATGGCTCCGGTTGTGGTGTTATCGTTCAGCACTTCTTAATGTAACGAACTGATCCTGCCATAATCCCAGCTTATTTTGATGTTCAAGATCGAAAAAGGCTGCCACTATAGGTTTGATTATCGTCTCGGAGTTCCAATCCATGCCGAATGCTCGCCGTACCCGCGCCATTGCAATTGCCAAGGCGGATGACCGCGCAAAACTCTTTCGTTTCAGCATGCTGATGATTGCCGCTGGAACCACGGCTGCACTTTTGGCCGTACCGGTACTGTTTTAAGCGGTACGCTAATTTAATCGGTTTTTCAGTGGCTTTGGGCTGGTTTGCTTTGCGCGTCCGCCTCCAAACTCTTGATGTTTGTCAAGTTTAGCAAAAATTTCACCTATGTCGGCGAGTGTGTGTGGGAAATTTACACCCACAAAGGCTCCCCATGAAAAAGATCGTACCTTCTTCGGTCGTCACTAAAATTGTATTTCTTTGTCTCTTTCTTATCGTGGTTGCAGTCTCCGCCGTTTCCGGCCTTGCCTACAACACGTTTCGCAAGGACATCATGGAAACGGCTGTGGAGGATACGCACAAGTCCATCCGGACGATGGCGTTAATCTATGAGACGGCTGTGGCGGGTGCAAAAACAGCACTTTCTGACGGAAAGCTCACCAAGGTTACTGCCGGCGAGGGGGCACTTCAGGGCCATGATCTTGTCGATCGTACCGCCGGCTCCATCGGTGGCGTAGCGACGGTGTTCGAAAAGCAGGGCAGCGATTATGTCCGCATCTCCACCAACGTGAAAAACGAGAAGGGCGAACGTGCCGTCGGCACCAAGCTCGTCGCCGATCACCCGGCACAGAAGGCTCTGGCCAAAGGCGAGGCCTATTATGGCCCGGCCGTTCTTTTCGGCCGCGATTTCATGACCGCCTATTATCCGGTTGTGAACGCCTCCGGCGCTGTTAGCGGCGTACTCTTCATCGGCATTCCGATGGAGGTCTATTTCGCCCATATCGCCTCTGCCGGCACGGCCTTGATGGTCTCCTCGCTGCTTGCGCTTCTCTTCATTGCCGTTGCCAGCTATTTCGTCATTCGCAGGCTCGTCAGCCCGCTCGGCGTCCTGACCGGCTCCGTCCGGGCGATTGCCGATGGCGACAACAAGTCCGAGATCCCTTACACCGCACGCTCTGACGAGTTCGGCAACATTGCCCGCGCCCTGCAGGTCTTCCGCGACAACGCGCTCGAAAAACTGCGCATCGAGCATCAGAGTGCCATGGAACGCGCAGAGGCCGAAGCCGAACGCGAACGCAACGACAGTGACAAGCGCATGGTCGATGGCCAGATCGATCAGGCTGTCGCAGCACTCGGCACGGCCCTGTCGCGCCTGTCGCAGGGGGATCTCTCGGTCACTATTGACCAGCCTTTCTCCGGCAAGCTGGAACCGCTGCGCACCGATTTCAACGGTTCGATCCTCAAGCTGCGCGACACGCTGTCCCACATTCGTCAGAGCACGATGGCAATCCAGAAGAGCAGCGCCGATCTCAGCCATTCGTCCGCTGATCTGTCTCGCCGCACCGAAAGCCAGGCGGCTTCGCTGGAGGAGACCGCGGCTGCTGTCGAGGAAATCACGGCAACCGTGCGCTCTTCGGCCGATCGTGCCCGCGAGGCGAACGAGGCCGTTGGTCATACGAAGAAGAACGCCGACAATTCCGGCACCGTCGTCAAGAATGCTGTCGAGGCCATGGGGCGTATCGAAGACGCGTCGCAGAAGATCGAACTGATCATCGAGGTGATTGACGACATCGCCTTCCAGACCAACCTTCTCGCTCTGAATGCCGGTATCGAGGCGGCCCGCGCGGGTGAAGCCGGCAAGGGGTTTGCGGTTGTCGCGCAGGAAGTGCGTGAACTGGCGCAGCGCTCAGCCGATGCAGCCAAGGAAATCAAAGGCTTGGTCAATCAGGCGACCAACGAGGTCGGTTCCGGTGTCTCGCTCGTCCAGCAGGCCGGCGAAGTGCTCGCCACGATCAGCAGCGAGATCGTCGTCATCAGCCAGCATGTCGAAACCATCGCTACCGCCAGCCGCGACCAGTCGGCAGCGCTTTCCAACATCAATCAGTCCGTCAACCAGATGGATCAGATGACCCAGCAGAACGGCGCAATGGTGGCCGAAACCAGTGAGGCAAGCCAGCGCCTGGCGGCAGAGACCGAAGCCCTGTTCGACCTGCTGCAGCAGTTCCGCATCGATGCGGCCGCCACGGGCACGCAGTCTTCTTATCGCTACAGCAAGGCCGCCTGAACGGCGTCTCTTGACGATCGGCAACCAGATGTAAGAAAGGGCGGCTTGAGGCCGCCCTTTCTTTTGGCAGGGAGATGAAAAGGTATGGTGGCCGAAGGGCTCCCAAGAGGCTCCCCAATGGCTCCATCGGCCCGGCTCTTGTCCGGCCGGTGTTTGAGGCAATTCCAGCACAAGTGTGAAACTCTGACTGCTGAATTTGCGACAAATTGCGGGACGGTGCGGTCCGACCTGGCAATCTTGCACCCGCCGCTACTGAAGCCTGTTGGTCATGACGACGGGAACCATAAGGTCGCCCCAGTGGCCGTCGCCGCCGTGATGCCGCGCCGAACGGATCAGCTCGACCGAAACGCCGGCCTCGACTGCTTTCATGACGGCATGGTTCAACCGGTGCAGGTCGTTGGCAAGCGAGCGGATCGCTGCCTGCTGATCGGCGGTCATGGCGCTTGCCTGCTCCTCCGCCCGTTCTTTTACATGGGTCTTGATGGGTGCCTGGATCGTCATTTCGGGGTCTCCTTTCGTTGGGTTTGGTGGTCTTGATATCTCTTGTTGCCGTGAGCCTTTTGAGGATTGCGAAGTCCCCCTCTGGCCTGCCGGCCATCTCCCCCACAAGGGGGGAGAAAAATCGCGGCAGCCGCCCATTTCACCTGTGAGCACTGGCGGTGAGGCTGGGTTAAGCCCTCCCCCTTGTGGGGAGGGTGGGGAGGGGACTTTGCGGCTCACTCCGCCGCCGGCCGGAACTGTGCATGCTCGGTGGACTCTCCCATGGCGGTCGTCGACGACAGCCCGCCGGTGATCGCCATCGACACGGCATCGAAATAACCGGTGCCGACTTCGCGCTGGTGTTTGGTCGCCGTATATCCGTTGATCTCGGAGGCGAATTCCGCCTCCTGCAGCTCGGAATAGGCGGCCATCTGCCGGTCCTTGTAACCGCGCGAAAGTTCGAACATGCCGAAATTCAGCTGGTGGAACCCGGCGAGCGTAATGAACTGGAACTTGTAGCCCATCGCCCCCAGCTCCCGCTGGAATTTTGCGATCGTCGCGTCGTCGAGGTTCTTTTTCCAGTTGAACGACGGTGAGCAATTGTAAGCCAGCATCTTGCTCGGATGTTCGCGGTGCACGCCCTCGGCAAACTTGCGCGCCTGCTCCAGATCCGGTTTCGATGTCTCGCACCAGATCAGGTCGCAATGCGGAGCATAAGCGACGGCACGTGCAATGCAGGGCTCCAGCCCGTTCTTGACGCGATAGAAACCTTCCGCCGTCCTCCCGGCATCATAATCGACAAAGGGCTGGTCGCGCTCGTCGATATCCGAGGTTAGAAGCTTTGCCGCTTCCGCATCCGTGCGGGCAATCACCAGCGTCGGTACGCCCATGACATCGGCTGCAAGCCGCGCCGCGGTCAGGTTGCGGATATGCGCTGCGGTCGGGATCAGCACCTTGCCGCCCAGATGGCCGCATTTCTTTTCAGACGCCAGCTGGTCCTCGAAATGCACACCCGCAGCGCCGGCCTCGATAAACGCTTTCATGATCTCGAACGCATTGAGCGGCCCGCCGAAGCCTGCTTCTGCATCGGCAACGATCGGCGCAAACCACGTCTCGACCGAAAGCCCCTTGCCCTCGGAAGTCTCGATCTGGTCGGCGCGCTGCAGTGTGCGGTTGATCCGCCGCGCCAGTTCCGGCGCGGCATTGGCCGGATAGAGCGACTGGTCGGGATACATGGAAGACGCGGTATTGCTGTCGGCCGCCACCTGCCAGCCGGAGAGATATATGGCCTTCAGCCCGGCACGCACCTGCTGCATCGCCTGATTGCCAGTCATGGCGCCGAGCGCATTGACGAAGTCCTCGCTTTTCAACAGCTCCCACAGCCGGTTGGCGCCCTTTTCCGCCAGCGAATAACGGATCTCGATCGAGCCGCGCAGCCGCTCAACGTCCTCAGCCGAATAGGGGCGGGTGATCCCGTCGAACCGGCCTTCAGGCGCATTGGCAACGAGCTTGTAAAAATCTGTCATCTGTCTCTCTCCCACTGGTTTTGAACTTTGGATCAGGCCCGAAAGCTCATGTGAAAGATTTACAGAATGACGAATGTTAATTCTATAAGTACATGATATAAAAGAAGTTACGATGTCACGACTTACACAGAATCGGGATGAGTTTTGTAAATATTGTAAAAATCGACGCCGCGTAAAACTTTGACAGGAGGAGGTCTATAGTGGAGCGGAAGGTATTTGCGGGAGGCCGCGTCAGGCGGGTCCGGCTCGGGCTTGGTCTGACCCAGACGGCCATGGCAGGCGCTCTGGAAATCTCGCCCTCCTATCTCAATCTGATCGAGCGCAACCAGCGGCCGCTGACGGTGCAGCTGTTGTTGAAACTCGCCTCCACCTACAAGGTGGATCTCGATGCACTCCAGGGAGAGGGCGGCGGGCTTGTCCCCCAGTTGCGTGAAGTGTTTGCCGATCCGCTTCTGGCCGGCGAGATCCCCGGCGATCAGGAAATCGTCGAAGTGGCGGAAGCGGCCCCCAATGCCGCACTTGCCACCGTAAAACTCTACCGCGCCTATCGCGAACAGGCGGGCCGGCTTTCCGATCTCGCAGCCTTACTGGCAAGCGAAGGCCGCGAAATGGCAACCAGTAGCAGCCGCATGCCGATGGATGAAGTGCGCCAGTCGCTGGAGCGCCGGCCGAATTTCTTCGCCCGCATGGAGGATGCGGCGGAGGCCCTGGCAAAGACCTTTTCGGCCGGAGACGACCTGCCATCGGCCCTGCGCACCTGGCTGAAGAACGAGCGCGGCATAACCGTCCGCACGCTTCCCTCCCATGTCATGCCGAGCCTGCGCCGCCGATACGATCGCCACAGCATGCGGCTCTTCCTGTCGGAGCGGTTATCGCCCTTCGATCGCAACCGGGAACTGGCAACCGAGGTGGCGTTGCTGGCAATGGCGGCGGAAATCGATGCAGAACTGGATGGCCTGTCCCTGCAGACGGCAGAAGCCCGGCGTATCGCCCGTTTCGAGCTTGCCCGTTATGCGGCGCATGCGCTGCTCATGCCCTACGCGGCCGTTCTGGCGGCCGCACAGCGCGCCCGTTACGATATCGATATCCTGCGCGCCCGCTTCGATGTCTCCTTCGAACAGGCCGCAAACCGCCTGACCTCCCTCTGTCGGTCGGATGCTGCCGGTATTCCTTTCTTCCTGATGGAGATGGATCATGCCGGCAATGTCGTGCGCCGCGCCGGAGCGCAGGGGTTCCCCCAGTCGCGTTTCGGCGGCCGTTGTCCCAAGCTCGGCATCCATTCCGCCTTTGCCGAGCCCGGCCGCATCCTCGTCGATCGCGTGGAGATGCCGGAAGAGGACGCCTTTCTCACCGTGTCGAGAACGCTGGAAGGTCCACAGGCGGATTTCGGCGAGCGGATCCGACGCACGGCGATCCTCATCGGTTGCGATATCGGCTTTGCAGCCGATGTGGCCTATGCCGCGGCGCTGCCGGCCACCGGCTTTGCCGTCGAATCCGGCCCCGCCTGCCGCATCTGCGAGCGCAAGGCCTGTCTGTCGCGTGCCGAGCCGCCGATCACCCGCCCGCTCGGGCTTGACGAAATGGTGACCGGCCTCAGCGCCTTCGACTTTCAGTAGCACCTTGGGCAATTTGCACGACAAGCCTTGGGGGCAAGTCATTCCGCAGTGCACATTCCCACTTGTAGGTCGTAAAAATCCTTTCTACTCTCACGTTCAAATACAGAGGGAATTCCTGCGTGGGGCACCCGCGGAGAAAAAAGAAACAGGAGAAATCATGAGAACCCACCTGCTTGGAATGGCGGCGGCACTTGCTGTTACCGCCCTTGGCTCCTCCGCTTTTGCGCAGGAAAAGGTCGTCCACGTCTATAACTGGTCGGACTATATCGATGAGTCCATTCTCGAGGATTTCACCAAGGAAACAGGCATCAAGGTCGTTTACGACGTCTTTGACAGCAATGATCTCGTGGAAACCAAGCTGCTTGCCGGCGGCTCGGGTTATGACGTCGTTGTTCCGACCGGTCCGTTCCTTGCCCGCCAGATCACGGCCGGAGTGTTCCAGAAGCTCGACAAGTCGAAGCTGCCGAACCTCACCAACATGTGGCCGCTCGTGTCTGAGCGTCTGGCAAAATATGATCCTGGCAACGAATATGCCGTCAACTACATGTGGGGCACCACCGGCATCGGCTATAATGTCGACAAGGTGAAGGCAGCGCTCGGCGATGTGCCGATCGACAGCTGGGACGTCCTGTTCAAGCCGGAGAACGCAGAAAAGCTGAAGTCCTGCGGCATCAACATTCTCGATGCCTCCGACGAGACTTTCGCCATCGCCATGAACTATGTCGGCAAGAACCCGGACAGCAAGGAAACTGCCGATCTGGAAGCCGGCGGCGAGGTCTTCAAGAAGATCCGTCCCTTCGTGAAGACGTTCAACGCCTCGGCCTATATCGATGAACTCGCCAACGGCGACAGCTGCATCACCATCGGTTGGTCGGGCGACGTGCTGCAGGCGAAGTCGCGCGCCGAAGAAGCTGGCAACGGCGTCAAGGTCGAGTTCGTCATCCCCAAGGAAGGCACCTATATGTGGTTCGACAACCTCGCGATCCCGGCGGATGCGAAGAATGTCGAAGAGGCGCACGCCTTCATCAACTACCTGATGAAGCCGGAAGTCATCGCCAAGGCCTCCAACTATGTCCAGTATGCCAACGGCAACCTTGCCTCGCAGAAGTTCGTCGATAAGGAAGTGCTGGAAAATCCGTCGGTCTATCCGCCGGAAGATGTGGTGGCAAAGCTCTTCACCATCTCGCCTTACGGACCCAAGGAACAGCGCGTGCTGAACCGGGTCTGGACGCAGATCAAGACCGGCAGCTGATAGCTGACAATCCAAGGGCGGGCTTTTACCCGCCCTTTCATTTTCCAAGGATCGCAAGCGGGGCAAGGCATGGCGAAAACTCTCGGACCGGTAAAACGCAAATTCTCTCCCTGGACCGATCCGAATGCGGTCCCCTTCATCCGCTTCGAGAATATCACCAAACGCTTCGGCGATTTTGTTGCCGTCGACAACCTCACGCTTGATATCTACGAGAAGGAATTCTTCTCGCTGCTTGGCCCTTCCGGCTGCGGAAAAACGACGCTGATGCGCATGCTCGCCGGCTTCGAGGAGCCGACGGAAGGCCGGATTCTCCTGCAGGGTCAGGATATTCGCGGCGTGCCGCCCTATCGCCGCCCGACGAATATGATGTTCCAGTCCTACGCGCTCTTCCCGCATATGACGGTGGAGAAGAACATCGCCTTCGGCCTCGAACAGGACAATATGCCGAAGGGCGAGATCACTGCCCGCGTTCAGGAACTGCTCAAGCTCGTCAAGCTGGAACAGTTCGCCAAGCGCAAGCCGAACCAGCTTTCCGGCGGCCAGCGCCAGCGCGTCGCACTCGCCCGTTCGCTTGCCAAACGCCCGAAGGTGCTGCTGCTCGACGAACCGCTCGGCGCACTCGACAAGAAGCTGCGCGAGGAAACCCAGTTCGAGCTGATGGACCTGCAGCACACGCTCGGCATGACCTTCCTGATCGTCACCCACGACCAGGAAGAGGCGATGACCGTGTCCGACCGGATCGCCGTCATGGACAAGGGCATCATCATGCAGGTGGCGACACCGGCTGAAATCTACGAGGCGCCGAACAGCCGCTACGTCGCGGATTTCATCGGCGACATCAACATCATCGAAGGCAAGATTGCCGAGACCGCAAGCGCGCTCGGCGCACCGGGCACGGTAAGGATCGAAAGCGAAGGCCTGTCGATCGCCGTCGATCAGGAATGCCAGGCGGTGAAGGACGACCACGTCGCCTTCGCTGTTCGCCCGGAAAAGGTTCGTATTTCGCTGGATGCCCCGGCCGACACGTCCGCCAATGCTTTTTACGGCGAGGTCTGGGATATCGGCTATCTCGGTGACTTTTCGCTTTTCATCGTCCGTTCCGAAGATGGTCGTTTCTTTCGTGCCGCACAGGCCAATGTTTCGCGCCTCGTCGACCGGCCGATCACCTTTGGAGATATGGTCTGGCTCACCTGGTCGCGCGATGCCGGCCTCGTCCTGACAAGATAGGGAAGGGGAGCGAACATGGCCAATGTCGCTGAAGCCAATCCTGTCACCAATGCAGGCGGCCCATCGTGGACGCGCTGGCTGGTGGTCGTCGTGCCCTATGTCTGGCTCATACTGTTCTTCGTCGCGCCGTTCCTAATCATCTTCAAGATCTCGCTGTCGGATTATGCCCAAGCGATGCCGCCTTATAGACCTTTATTTGAAGGGGTTGGCGCAGTCGGCGATTTTATCTCGCAGCTCGACTTTGAAAATTACATCTTCTTGACGTCGGACTCGCTCTACATCCTCTCCTATCTGTCATCGCTCAGGATTGCGGCCATCTCGACGCTGCTGCTTCTCTTGATCGGTTACCCGATGGCGCTCGCCATGGCCCGCGCCCCGACCTCGATCCGCCCGACGCTGGTCATGCTGGTGGTCCTGCCCTTCTGGACCTCGTTCCTCATCCGCGTCTACGCCTGGATCGGCATCCTCAAGCCCGATGGCCTGCTGACGCTTCTCCTCCAGACAGTTGGCCTTATGGGACCGGATCAGCAGGTGCAGATCTTCCGCACCGATTACGCCGTCTTCATCGGCATCGTCTATTCCTATCTGCCCTTCATGGTCCTGCCGCTCTATTCGGCGCTGGAAAAGATGGACAATTCGCTGCTGGAAGCGGCGAGCGATCTCGGCTGCCCTCCGTGGAAAGCCTTCTGGAAGATCACCTTCCCGCTCTCCATGCCGGGCGTCATCGCCGGTGCGATGATCTGCTTCATCCCGATTACTGGCGAATTCGTCATCCCTGATCTTTTGGGCGGCGCCGATACGCTGATGATCGGCAAGACGCTCTGGACGGAATTCTTCGGCAATCGTGACTGGCCGCTCGCCTCCGCCGTCGCCGTCATCCTGCTGATCATGCTGGTCGTGCCGATCATGATCTTCCAGAACCAGCAGAAGAAGGTGGTATGATGAGATCTCCCCGTTTCGACGCCACCGTGCTCACCCTCGGGTTCGCCTTTCTCTATATCCCGATCATCATCCTGATCGTCTACTCGTTCAACGCGTCAAGGCTGGTCACGGTCTGGGGTGGGTTTTCGCTGAACTGGTACTCCGCCATGTGGTCGAACCAGGGTCTGATGGATGCGGCCTGGGTGACGGCCCGCGTCGGCGTGCTCAGCGCCACCTTGGGCACCATCCTCGGCACGATGGCCGCACTCGCGCTCACCCGGTTTGCCCGCTTCCCCGGCCGCATGGCCTTCTCGGGCATGATTTATGCCCCGCTGGTCATGCCGGAAGTCATCACCGGCCTGTCGCTGCTACTGCTCTTCGTCGCCATGGGTGTCGATCGCGGTTTCTGGACGGTCACCATCGCCCACACGACCTTCACCATGTGTTATGTGGCGATCGTCGTGCAGTCGCGGTTGTTGACCTTCGACCGCAGTTTGGAAGAGGCGGCGCTCGATCTCGGTTGTCCGCCGGTCAAAACCTTCTTCAAGATCACTCTGCCGCTGATATTCCCGGCCGTCATCGCCGGCTGGATGCTCGCCTTCACCCTGTCGCTTGATGATCTCGTCATCGCAAGCTTCAACACCGGCCCGGGCGCAACGACGCTGCCGATCAAGATCTATTCGCAGGTCCGCCTCGGTGTGACGCCGGAAATCAACGCCATCTGCACCATCCTCATTGGTCTTGTAACGATCGGCGTCATCGCCGCATCCCTCACCACCAAGCGCGCCGAGTTGAGGCGCGTCCGCGACGAGCATCTGGCGATCCGCGGCGCGGAAAGGTGATAGGGGCGGCCCGCGGTTTTATTCGCCGGGCTTGGCGGCCGGCACGTTCATCGGCCAGAGGATCGGTGTCGGCCATGCGCCGCCGATGAAAAAGTTCAGCGGCGGGTTTGCATCCTTCGGTGTGATCGTGGCCGAGAGCGCGAGGCTGCTGTTTGCAAGCGGCACGGCCCCGGTCAGCGCAATCGTTTCGTTGCGCCCGGCAATCTCGGTGTCCTGAAGGTCGGCAATTCCGTTGCGGATAGTGGCTGTCGCCTTCATGCTGTCGAATTCGATGGAGCCCGTTGCAGCGTCGCTAAGCGAGAAATAGGGTTTCCGGATTGCTAGCTGGCGAATAGCCGACAGGTCCATGCCGGTCAGATTGCCGGAGCCTGTCTGGAAGCTGACCGTCCCGGTCGCTGCGTTCCAGGCGTCGCGCGTGATCGGGCGTGGCACATCCAGCGAAATGTCGAGCGATCCCTGTGCTGCAGGCAGCGGGCCTTTGAGCTGCAGCTGTTGTGCGATCGTCGCGAAATCGACGCCCCGGACGGCCGCGCGGAAGGCGACGCTTTGTTCCTCGCCCCGGGCGCTGGAATTCGCATTAAGGGTGGTGATCCGCCCCGTCAGGCGACCCGGTTTTAGATCGCTATCGAGAATATCGAGGCGGAACTGCTGGGTCACATTCATCAGCCCAAGCGCCACATCATAAAGCTGGAGACCGCCCAACGAGGCGATTTGTGAAGAAAGCCTCATATCGAGGTCCATATTCGTCACAAGCGACGGCAGCGCTTGCACATCCTTGCTGATCGTCGGCTCCAGAGCGATAAGCAGGCGGCGCAGGTCCATATGATCGAAGGCAAGCGTGCCCGAAAGCTTCGGCGGCGTGGAGGCGGGGATGTCGAGCTCCAGCAGACCGGTTGCATTCTCCTCGTTCAGCCCGAGCGAAAGCTCCTCGAACCGCATTTCCTGGCGGTCTGCAATCAACCGGGCCGAAACCGATGCCGATTGCAGTCCATCCACCAGGCGTGGATCGATCTCGAACCAGCGCAGCGCAGCAGGCATGTCCGACGCCCGAAGCTCGGCATTGCCGGAGAAATAACCTCGCGGCGTCAGGCTTGCGACGCCGTCGAACTTTGCAAACCCGATGTCGGCACTGGCCGTTCCCTCGAAATCTCCGCTTCTACCATCGAGAAGCAGCAGCGGCTGTGTGCTGCGAATATCGAGGCCGATCCTTTTGCCGCGGACAACGGCGTCCCCGCGGATGATGGCGGTATCGGAAAGACGAGGCCAATCCATCATGCCGTTGATGGCATCGAAGCGGACGACACTTCCATCTGTTTCGCGGATGATATCGAGAATGCCGTTGCGAAACTGTACCTCGCCAATCGGTGCATCCAGCGCCTGATCTAGCCTCTGCCGGTCGCCATTGGCAGAAACCTTCGCCATGGCATCGACCAGCTGTCCGCCATTGGCCCAATGAAGCCGCTCGTCCTTGTCGCGGCTCATGAAAAGGTGTGGTTCGTTAAGGCGGAAATCCTCAAAGACCGGCTGGCCAAGCAAGGCTTCCATCAAGTCGAACGAGGCGGACAGTTCCTTGATCGTTGCCAGTATCTGCCGTCCGCCATGTTCATCGTTATGAATGGTGATGTCGGTAAGCGTGACTTCCGGATGCGGCCAGAACCGAATTGTGGAGATGCCGCCGATTGTGGCGTTATTCCCGGTCCACCGTTCTACCGACTGTTCGATGCTTTCCCGCACCAGACTGGTGGAAATCAGGAAAGGCGTGACGATCCTGAAAATCGCGCCCACCGCAAGGATCATCGCAAGCGCAATCAGCACCGTTCGACCAACTGGCCGGCGTGCATGCCTGCGGAATGTCTGGGCGGCTCTGGTGAACATGCAAGGCGCATATAGGAAATGACGGCACGGCGCAATTCAGGCGCCTGACGGTTCACGTCTCGTGCTTCATTGTCGCATGCGACATGTTATACATCCTTGAGCCGCACCGGCATGGAGGTGTCTTGCGGCGCAAGGAGGTCGGCAAATGCCGAAAGGCCGGTCGCGTCGGCCGGAAAGGGAGGAATATGCTCGATAAGGAAAAGCCGCTCTGGACCATGTCCGAAGAAAAACGGCAGAAAACGCCACTCTATCGCTTCATCCGCTGGTGCGAGGAGCGCCATTCGGTGGCATTCGCCGATTATGACGCCTTTCATTCCTGGTCGGTCGAGGAGAGCGAAAAATTCTGGCTGGCGATCTGGGATTTCTGCGGTGTCATGGGAGATCGCGGCGAAACCGTGTTGGCAGACGGCCAGGATATGCTGGCGGCACGCTTCTTCCCCGACGCCTCGCTCAACTTTGCAGAAAACCTGCTGGCGCATGCCTGTGAGGGGACTGTTGAGGCGCTGATCTTTCGCGGCGAAGACAAGGCCCGTTACAGCTGGTCGTGGGACAGGCTGCGCTCGGAAGTCTCGAAGCTCCAGCAGGCCTTTCGCGCCATGGGTATCGGCAAAGGGGATCGCGTTGCGGCGATGATGCCGAACATGCCCGAAACCATTGCCTGCATGTTGGCCACTGCCTCGCTCGGCGCCATCTGGTCGTCCTGTTCCCCCGATTTCGGTGAGCAGGGCGTGCTCGACCGCTTCGGCCAGATCGAGCCCAGGCTTTTCATCACCTGTGACGGTTACTGGTATAACGGCAAACAGCAGGATGTTTCCGCCAAGCTGAAGGTCGTGACCGCCCGCCTTGGCGTGCCGGTCATCGTCGTGCCCTATCTTGGCAAGGCGGCAACGCTGGCCGCCGACTTGACGGACTCACGCACTTACCCCGATGTAATCGCCGCCTATCAGGAAAAGCCGCTCGAATTTGTCCAGCTGCCGTTTTCCCATCCGCTCTACATCCTGTTTTCCTCCGGCACGACCGGCATCCCGAAATGTATCGTCCACTCTGCCGGCGGCACCTTGCTGCAGCATCTGAAGGAGCATCGGCTCCATTGCGGCATAGAGCCGGGTGAGAGGCTCTTCTATTTCACCACCTGCGGCTGGATGATGTGGAACTGGTTGGCTTCGGGCCTCGCGGTTGGTGCGACGCTCTGCCTCTATGACGGCTCGCCCTTTGCTCCCGATGGCAACGTGCTCTTCGATTTTGCTCAGGATGAAAAGTTTGCGGTCTTCGGCACGGCGGCCAAATATATCGATTCACTGCGCAAGTCCGGCATCGTGCCGAAGGAAAGTCATGATCTGTCATCGCTGCGCCTGATGACCTCAACCGGTTCGCCGCTGTCTCCTGAAGGATTCTCCTTTGTTTATGAAGGCATCAAGCAGGATATGCATCTTGCATCGATCTCCGGCGGCACTGACATCGTCTCGTGTTTCGTGCTGGGCAATCCGTTGAAACCTGTCTGGAAGGGCGAAATTCAGGGGCCGGGACTGGGGCTTGCCGTCGATATATGGAACGACGATGGCGAGCCGGTACGCGGCGAGAAGGGCGAACTGGTTTGCACCAAAGCCTTCCCCTCAATGCCGGTCGGGTTCTGGAACGACCCGGACAAGTCGAGATACAGGGCCGCTTATTTCGAGCGTTTCGACAATATCTGGTGCCACGGCGATTTCGCCGAATGGACAGCGCATGGCGGGCTGATCATCCATGGTCGCTCGGATGCGACGCTCAATCCTGGCGGCGTGCGCATCGGCACGGCCGAAATCTATAATCAGGTCGAGCAGATGGAGGAAGTGTCAGAAGCCATCTGTATCGGCCAGGATTGGCACAATGATGTGCGCGTCGTGTTGTTCGTCCGGCTCGCCAATGGGTTGTCGCTCGATGAGGATCTTGCCAAGGCAATACGTACTCGTATCCGCAATGGCACGACGCCTCGCCATGTCCCCGCCAAGGTCATACAGGTATCGGATATTCCGCGAACCAAATCCGGCAAGATCGTCGAACTTGCAGTGCGCGATGTCGTTCACGGCAGGCCCGTCAAAAACAAGGAAGCACTCGCTAATCCCGACGCGTTGAAACAGTACGAAAACCTTGCAGAACTTGGCACGTGATCTTGCTGCAATGCAGCAATACATCGCGATGATCCGGATCGGGACAGGTTTAAGCTCTTGTTGAGTGACGTTCCTCAATTCTGGCGCAAAATGTCCCGTTAGGGGCTATAAAGCTGACACACGATGAGATTTTGAGGCGGGACGTCTTTTACTTCTATCGTTGTTCAACAGCACAATGACTTAAGGGCAGCCGAGGCTGCCCCTTTTTTATAGCACAATACACGCATTGCGTGAATATATGATTATGTATCGCTTTTCTGGCGTGTCGTTAACTCGCCAGAACCCGCTGCGACGGGAAGGTGATCTCCACCAGCGTTCCCTCGTTCGGCGCCGAGGTAATGGCGAAATTCGCCCGGTTCGCATCCACCATCGCTTTTGTCAGTGGCAGCCCAAGGCCCGTGCCGTCACCCCGTTTGCGGGATGCGCCCGCCACCTGCCGGAATGGCTTCATCGCCAATTCCAGCTCGGCGCGGTTCATGCCGATACCGGTATCGCGAATTCTCAGCACGACGCTGCCATTCGTCTCATAGGCGGTGGAGACGACGATCTGACCGCCCGATGGCGTAAACCGGATGGCGTTGGACAGGATGTTGAGCACGATCTGCTTGATCGAGCGCAGATCGGCCACCACCTGCGGCACGGCTTGCGACAGTGCCGTGCGTATGATCACCCGCTGGCCGTTTGCTTGCGGCTGCACAAGCGAGACCGCTTCCGACACCGTTTCGTCCAGGCCGACAGCGATGAAATCGAGATCAAGCTCTCCCGCCTCGATCTTGGAAATATCGAGCAGGTCGTTGACGATATCGAGCACATGCCGGCCCGAGCGGCCGATATCGTTCGAATATTCGATATAGCGGGGGTGGCCGACAGGCCCGAGCCGTTCCGATGCCATCATGTCGGCAAAGCCGATAATGGCATTCAGTGGCGTGCGAATCTCGTGGCTCACATGCGCAAGGAACTCGCTCTTGTGCGCATTGGCCGTTTCCGCGGCGCGTTTTGCGGTGCGCAGCTCGTCTTCGGTCCGTTTCCACTGGGTGATGTCGCGGATGACGGCGCAATAGCCGTTGGATGACGTCAATCGGCCGATCGTCATGAAAAGAGGAAGGAACCCGCCGGATGCCTCCCGGCCGATCACTTCACGACCGTCATTCAGCACGCTCGCCACGCCATGGCCGGAAATCCCGGAGAGATAGTCGAGGATTGCCCGCTGGCTTTCATGCGCAAAAAGCGTGACGAACGGCTTGCCGTTGATCTCTTCGCCATCGAAGTTGAACAGCGCGCTTGCCGCCCGGTTCATCGACCGGACTTCCCTGTCGGATCCGATGATGACGACGCCGTCGGTGGCGGTCTCCAGAATGGCCCGCAGCTCCTCCACCTCGACCTGCAGTTTCGCCAATTGGTCGGCGGTGCGGATCGGGCGCAGCGGCAACACTTCCGCCGTGGTGTTTTCTGGCGGCTCCGCTTCGGCGGCAACCGGCATCAGCGCCAGCATCAATGCCGATGTCTCATTGAAGCGGATCGACTGAAGCCTTGCCGTCACGGGAACGATCACGTCGTCGGCGCGCACCACCACCATGCCGCCGGCATGCGTGGTCTTGTCTTCCAGTTCCTGCCGCTGCAACAACGCATCAAGTCCGCCGACATCGCCAAGCGCCTCTAGCGAAGAATAGCCGGTCAGTTTCAGGAATTCGCTGTTGGCGTGGATCAGCCGATCACCGGCATGCACCAGAAGTGCCACCGGCATCTGGTCGATGATATCCTCGGAAAGGCCGGTGCGATCGCGACCGGGCAGCATGGCGGCGAGAGCCGCGGCATCCGCCGCTTCCTCGTGCTCGATCTCATTCTCGGGGCGGTCCTCGGTTGCTTCCGTCGGCTCGTTGTCGAACAACGTGACGACGATGCCATCGGAAGTCTCCGATCCGTCGGTCACCTCAAGCGTCTCATCCTCGTGAAATGCCTGGGCATCTTCCGGCACTTCTTCGTCAACCTGTTGCGTTTCGTCGTCGTCGGTCGGCAGGGACTGCTCAGCCTCGCCATTAGCCTCGGAAACGAGGTCTTCGTTCGTGCTGGTTGCGTCCTTGCTGGAAGCCGCAACATCCTCAGGCAGATCGGATGCGGGGGTGTCTGCGGTGATAACCTGATCACCGAGGGCTTCGTCGCTTTCCGTCTCCAGATCCTCGGCTGGTTTCACGAAATCATCCAGACGTCGGGCAATTTCCTGAAAGTTTGCCTGCTCGCCGGGACTCAGCCGTGAGCGTCGCTCCTCAAGCTGGATCACCTTGTCCCATTGCCGTCTGCCCGGCGTGTCGGTCAGCGTCAGGGCTGGGGGCTCGCCTTCCGGCCAGTCAACGGTCTTGGCCAGGTCTTCAGCTGTGTCCGCATCAACGGTATCCACATCCGGTTCGTTGTCCGTTTCACCCGGCATCGGCATGTCGTCATCGGCGAAAGAGCTCGCTTCGACATTTGCCTCTTCATTCGATGTGTCGCCAATCTCATCGAACGCTGCCGTTTCCGCGCTCTCGTCGCTTGCCGCAGGGACAGTATCGGCATTCTGGTTTTCGGCCGGTTGCTTGAGAACCTCTTCCAATTGCTCGGAAGCTTGCAAATCGTCCTGTTCTGCTTCGAGCGGCTTGGCTGCTAGGTCTGCCTCTGCTCCCACCAATGAAAGGCCAGCGGCGTGCGGGTCTTCGGCTGCGTCGCCCATCCGAACGATGCCGAAGCCGCGGAACCCGTCAAATTCGCGTGCTCTCGTGTAAGTCGGGAGCGCTGCCAGATCGACCGGCACCACGAGCGAGGTTCCCTCTACCGGCCACCAGATCGTCTTGCCTGACCATGTGTCCCGACGGCCAAGCAATTCGCCGATCTTGCCGTCCGGATCGAGATTGAAGAGTGCGGCGAGATCGGAAAACGCCATGCCCGAAATATCGGCTGCATGCGGCCCGACAGCCTGGGCGAATTCCTTCGACACTTCGCTGAACCGGCCGGCGGCATCGATTTTCCAGACGAAGCGCACCGTTCCGAGCGGACGTGATGCCGGCTCTGCCTGTTGCGCAAGCGGCATTGGTCCGGCGTGATCTTCGGTGATGTTTATGCCTTCATTCCGCTGACCCGGCGCCTCTGCCTCAGACGTGGTGGCTGGCACGGTTTCGTCATCATGCTCTTCGTGCGATTCGAACGGCGCGACCTCGTCGTCATCGGTTTCAATGTCGACAGCCACGTCCGCGTCGCCCGACAGGTCTGCCGGAATGCGATTTTCTCCGCTCACGATCTCTTCGGCAGAAATGTCCTGCGCAACGTTTTCGGCATCCCGCTCAGCAGCTGTGGTGCCGTCGAACGTCTTCGCATCCGGCTCGCCGCTCTCGGCGAAAACCTCGTCCCCTTCATCAGTGGGGGCCAGATCTTCAGTCTTCACATCCCCGCTCTTGATGTCTTCAATGCGGGAAACCGGCGAAGGCGTGTCCGAAGCCTCTTCCACCATGACCTTTTCTGCAGCGGTCTCGGCGAAGGCATCAGCTTCGGTTTCTGTCTCGTGTCCGCCCGTCTCCACGGAAGCCGCATCACTCTCGTCGGCCGCGCCCGTCGTGTCATCGAGCGAGATTTCTTCCTCCGCTTCGGGATTGTCCTCGATCGCGGCGACGGCGCTCAGCGCATCTTCGTAGTCAGGCAAGGCGAAGTTATCGACGGCGATGTCTTCCGCAGCATGGGCGGCATTCACCGCCGCAGCCTGCATTTTTGCGGCTCCCACGACGAACAGAAGATTAAGGGCAGGCTCTTCCGACACCTGGCCGATCGCAGCGGGCAAATATCCGCTGGCGGTCGCGATCGGGCGCTTGATCAGTCGGTGACGGTCATTGCCGACCATCGAGACAAGCATGCGCGTCGTCTGGATGGAAAGGCTGAGCGCTGCAAACTGGCCGGATGCAGCCAGAATGTTACCATCGCCATCGAGCACGGCCATATGCGTGTCGGGATCGTCAAAGCCTTCGATCAGGCGGGCAGCACATTCCTTTAGCGGCAGGTTTTGGCTGTCCACCGGCACGGAGAGAAGGATGCACGGCTTGTCCTGAACCCGGATCATTTCGCAGCGCGCCTGCACAGCCACGCGCAGAAACCCGGAAGCGATGCGAACAGTAAACGTGCGCCTGTCGCCCACCGACTGCAGCGAGCGTGCTACAGGCTCCACCTGGCGAAACATCAGTTCGCCGCGGTCAAGCCCCTGGTCGAGAAAATCATAGATTGAGCCGAAGCCAAAAAGTGCGGCACCCCGGCCATTTGCCCATGAGACCGATCTGAGATCCGCCGAGAACAGAACGACGGCCATACCCGCGGCAAATGCCTCTCGCACACGCTCGTGTACGGCGACATCGATGAATGGGTATTGCACGTCCGACATGGGCAAGCCTGTGAAATTACGTGTCGGCCTATAAGGCCATGGAATTAACCTCTTGTTAATATCCCTCCCCTTCGACAGGGTCCACATGGGAGAACAGGAACGCGTAAACAGGGTTAACGCCGGTTGGTTGTGCAGTGCCGCATATATTGCAATGCACAATGGCATCGACTATATTTACGGCACAACAGGTTCGGCGATGCCTGTTTTTTCGCCGGACCGGATCTTTTTGGAGGAAAAGATTGTGGCTTATACTGACGATATCTTCTCGTTTTCGGCATTCGATCCGGCAAAGCTCACGCAAAGCTGGCGTGAATTTGCAGAGACAAGCACGACCCATTCCCGTGATGCCTACGGTAAGATGAAAACGGCGGCGGAGGAAGCCTCCCGCACGGTTGAATCCACAATCCATTCTGCCCAGGCGGGCTCGATGGAATTCGGCCTGAAGGCGATCGACGCGTTTCGCACCAATACCGAAATGTCACTCTCCCATATGGAGCAGCTGATCGGTGCAAAATCCTTCTCCGAAGTGATGGAACTGCAGACGGCTTTTGTCCGCAAGCAGGCGGAATTTACCGTCGAGCAGGTGAAAGTCATGCAGGAGGCAGCCCAGAAGGTTGCGGGCGAGGTTTCCAGGCCCGGCAAGGAAGCTGCCGAAAAGGTCATGGAAGCATTCAGGCCGGCCTGATTGTCCGCATGCCCGAAGACTTGTCCACATGCGCGTGGCAGACTTGATCACAAGGATCGAATTTGTCAGATTGAAAGGACTTGCAATCTTCATTCGATGGCCGTATGTGACCGGTCAACATCGCTTCGGCGATCTGTGCGGTTGTAGCTCAGTTGGTTAGAGCGCAGGTTTGTGGCACCTGAGGTCGGTGGTTCGACCCCACTCAACCGTACCATTCCCCTCTCTCAGTAAGTCTTCAAGTCACTAGGACTTACGGGGAGAGGGGAAATTCCTTCCGCTATATCCCGGTTCATCTCTGCACGCGCGTAATGTGTTGGTGGCATTCCGACAAATCGTGTGAATGCGATGCTGAAGGCGCTGGCGGAGCCGTAGCCGACACGATCGGCGATCTCCTTGATGCCTTCATTGCCACGTCTGAGCAGTTTTTTCGCGATCGCCATCCGCCAGGAGAGCAGATATTCGATCGGCGCGACGCCCATCGCCTTGCGAAAGCGTTCGAAAAAGACCGATCGGGATAGAGCCGCTTCGCCCGCCAGTTTCTCCACCGTCCAGTGATGCTTCGGGTCCGCATGTATCTTGCGAAGCGCGGCCGCCAGCCGCTCGTCGGAAAGCCCGCGAAGCAGGCCGGGAGAGGCGCTGCCGCCGGATGCCGACCGAAGTGCCTCGATCAGCAGCACTTCGAGAAGCCGCGTCAGCACCATGTCGCGCGCCGGCTTTTCTTCCTTCGCTTCGTTCCGGATCAGTTGAACGATGGTGGCGAACTGCCTTTCGCCGCGCACATGCACCAGCCGCGGCAGCAGCGATACGAGAAGGCTTGCATCCGGGGATCCGAAGGCAAGTCCGCCAACAAGCATGCGCATATTGGCCGGTCCGTCCGGATCGCCGTGCCGGGTCTCCTCATCGCGCTTGGTAACGGCGAAATGCGCGGCATTTTCCGGATCGACCGGCTCGATACTCGACATGGTAAAGTCGCAGGCGGCGGGGATCAGGATGAAGTCGCCGGCCTGCAGTTCTATCGGTTCCTCCCCGGGAGCCGACAGCCGCGAAGCACCTTCGAGAAGGACGCAGAAAAGTGGCCGTGCCGTCGCCGGTGCATCGACGCGCCAGGGACCGGAGCCGCTCGCCATCTTCGAAAACGGCAGGCTTGGTTGAAGCAGGGCCACAACGTCTGCGAAAGGATCGGTCAATTCGGGACTTTCGAAAATGAATTGAGGACGATCGATTATAGTACGTCCTGCCCTCGATATCTACTTTCATGACCAGACAACATGAAAGGAACAATCATGAAGACGGTTCTCATCACCGGCTGCTCGTCCGGTTTCGGCCTCGATATCGCAAAGCTGTTTCTCGATCGCGGCTGGAACGTGGTTGCGACCATGCGTAATCCGCGTGAGGATCTGCTGCCGATATCCGAAAACCTGCGCATTCTCCCCCTCGACGTCAGAAGCGATGAAAGCGTCGCAAGGGCTATCGAAGCGGCCGGCCCGATCGACGTCCTTGTCAACAATGCCGGCATCGGCTGGCTGAACGCGCTCGAAGGCACGCCGGTCGATGTCATCCGCGATATCTTCGAGACCAACACGATCGGCACCATGCGCATGGTGCAGGCCGTGCTTCCGCAGTTCCGCGAAAGAAGGGCGGGGCTGATCGTCAATGTCACGTCGACGGTCACCATGAAGCCGCTGCCGCTTCTGTCGGTCTATACGGCGAGCAAGGCCGCGGTGAATGCGTTTACGGAATCGCTTGCACTCGAACTCGAACCATTCGGCATTGATGTGAAGATCGTGCTTCCGGGCGCGGCACCAGCCACCAGTTTCGGCAAGACCGCGATCTCCCGTATGGAAGGGCATGGTGGTTTCCCGGAAGCCTATGCCGGATATGCAAATGAGGTGTTTGGCGAGATGAGGCAGAGAACAGAGGTCACGTTGCCGATGGATGTCGCACAAGCGGTCTGGCGGGCAGTGAGCGATCCGTCATCCCCGATGCGGCTGCCGGCTGGTGCCGATGCGGTGGCGCTCGCCAATTCGCAGGCCTGACGCAACAAAAATCCGCCGGGTCGCTTTCGATCCGGCGGATATGTTCGAAGACGACGGTCACTCTTAGCCGAAGGCCGATGCCAGCCGCTGGCCCAGCGCACGTGCCGGCGATGGCTCCCTCCTGTCCCGCAGGTCAGCATTGTTGATGGCCCGAACTGACGCTTCCGCATCAAGCTTGAACTGGGCAAGCAGGGCGGTTAGCTCGGCAGCCTGCGAAGCAAGGCTGTACGTTGCGGCGGTTGTCTCTTCCACCATCGATGCGTTTTTCTGCGTACCCTGGTCCATCTGGTTGACCGCGGAGTTGATCTCCGAAAGCCCGGTAGACTGCTCGCGTGTGGACGATACGATGGCCGAGACGCTCCGGTTGATTTCCTGCACTTCCGATACGATCGTGTGCAGCGCCGTGCCGGTTTCTCCAACCAGCGCCACCCCGTCGCGTACCTGCGCGCTCGACTTGGTGATCAGGTTCTTGATCTCCTTGGCGGCATTCGCCGAACGTTGAGCCAGTTCGCGCACCTCCTGTGCGACGACGGCAAACCCCTTGCCTGCGTCGCCCGCACGCGCGGCCTCTACGCCGGCGTTCAGCGCCAGCAGGTTGGTCTGGAAGGCGATATCGTCGATCACGCCGATAATGTTGCCGATTTCGGATGACGATTTCTCGATCTCCTGCATCGCCAGAACGGCCTTGCGAACGATCTCTCCAGAGCGTTCGGCACCATCATGGGCCTTTTTCACCAGTTCGCCGGCCGTGCTTGCCTGCGCGGCGGAATCCTTGACGGCGGTAGTCACCTGTTCCAGTGCTGCGGCGGTCTCTTCCACTGATGCGGCCTGCTGTTCCGTGCGCTTTGACAGGTCTTCCGTTGCCGCACGAATTTCGCTCGCGCCGGCATCGATCATCTTGGCGTTGTCGCCAACCGACCGCAGTGCTGCCTGAAGTCTGGTGATGGACTCGTTGAAGTTCAGCCGAACCTTGTCCAGTTCACCGGCAAACGGGGTAGCCAGACGGTAGGTCACATCGCCTTCGGCAAGATGGTTCAGGCCGCGGGCGATATCATCCACCGCGAACTTCACCTCCGCTGCTTGCCTTGCACTTTGCTCCTCGCGCGCCTGTCGTTCCTGTTCTGTAAGCCGGCCATTGGCTTCCGCTTCGCGTTCCAGCCGCTCGCGCTCTATGGCGTTGTCGCGGAATACCGAAACAGCGGCTGCCATGTCGCCGATCTCGTCCTTGCGATCCCGATGCGGGATCTGATGCTCTGTATTGCCGGCGGCGAGTGCGTTCATCGACAGGGTGATGCTGGCGATCGGCCGAGCGATCCAGCGGAAGCCGAGCAGAGCGGCAATCCCGCCGACCACGCCGACGATGACCACCAGGATAACCGTTGTCACCAGCGACGAACTTGCTGTTGCCTTTGCCTCGCTGACTGCCGCTTCTCCGGTTGCCTTGTTCAGGCTGACCATTTCGGCAAATAGCTTGACGGCTTCTCCACCCATGACCGTCATCTGTTGCACATGTTTCTTGGCCGCAGCCATGTCGCCTTCACCCAGGAGGGTAACAAGACGGCCGCCTGCCGCTTCATAGGTGTCGATTGCGGCTTCCGTGGCCTGATATTTGGCACGCATAGTGTCTGTCGTCAGACTGGCGCCATAGGCTTCGAATGCTTTGTTGCGTGCGGCATATGCCGCCTTCAGCACGGCAAGCGCGCTGGCGCGTTCCTCCTGCGTCGAAGTGCTGAGCAGCAGTGCGACGTTGCGGCGGACATCGCCGAAAAGACGTTCCATTTCGCCCATCTGGGTTGCCCGCGAAACCCGTTCGCCGACGGTGTCGACCTGGGCCTGGAGAGAATTGACCGCGAGAATGGAAAAGGCGCCCTGGACAATTCCGAGCGTGACGACGAGGCCGAATAACAATGGTAAAAGTGTTTTAATCTGAATTTTTGCAAACATAACCGGGTCCTTGGATGTGCCGTGCATTCTTGTGTTGTGCGCGTGCCCGTTGAGATTTGTGACAGTTTTGCTAACAAAGGGCTTACAGCGGGCTGTGCACCGCTGCGGCTTGTTGCCTCAAATCTGACAAAGTATCATAAAAATTGATTTAACATTTTCTTGTCCATTCCTGCCGTCGATTGGCCCATGCGGCAGGCACAAAAAAATGGGCCGCTTAGTCGGCGGCCCACTCTGGTATTGCCATACCGGCGGGATATCATCCCACCGGTTCGCCTATGATCAGGCGGTGAGACCCGTCCATTTCCAGTCACGGATTTCCGGCATGTCTTCACCGTATTCCTGCACATGGGCCGTATGCAGTGCGAGCTTGCCCTTGAGCATCTCGATCACATGCGGAACCTTTTCCTTCAGCTCCGGCACCCGTTCAATGGCTTCAAGCGCCAGGTGATAGCGGTCGAGCTGGTTCAGCACCGTCATGTCGAAAGGCGTCGTGGTCGTGCCTTCCTCGACAAAGCCGCGCACATGCATGTTGCGGTGGTTGTTGCGCTTATAGGTCAGCCGGTGGATGAGATACGGATAACCGTGATAGGCGAAGATGACCGGCCGCTCGGTGGTGAACAGCTTGTCGAACTCCTCGTCCGTCAGGCCATGCGAATGCTCTTCCTTCGCTTGCAGTGTCATCAGGTCGACGACGTTGACGACGCGGATCTTCAGTTCCGGGATCGCCTCGCGCAGGATCATTACGGCGGCGAGAGTTTCCATTGTCGGCACGTCGCCGGCGCAGGCCATCACCACATCCGGCGCAATCGCATCATCCTCGTTGCTGGCCCAGTCCCAGACGCCGATGCCTGCCTCGCAATGCCTTGTCGCATCCTCGATCGAAAGCCATTGCGGCTCCGGCTGCTTGCCGGCGACGATGACGTTGATGCGGTCCCAGGTATTCAGGCAATGGTCAGCCACCCACAGAAGCGTATTGGCATCCGGCGGCAGGTAGATGCGCACCACGTCCGCCTTCTTGTTGGCAACGTGATCGAGGAAGCCCGGATCCTGATGCGAGAAGCCGTTATGGTCCTGCCGCCATACATGTGAGGTGAGCAGGTAGTTGAGCGAGCTGATCGGCTTTCTCCACTCAAGATGACGCGTCACCTTCAGCCACTTGGCATGCTGATTGAACATCGAGTCAATGATGTGGATGAAGGCTTCGTAGCAGGAGAAGAAGCCGTGACGGCCGGTGAGCAGATAGCCTTCCAGCCAGCCCTGGCATAGGTGCTCGGAAAGCACTTCCATCACCCGCCCGTCAGGCGCAAGATGCACGTCATAGGGCTCGATCTTTTCCATCCACACCCGATCGGTTGCCTCGAAGACCGGGCCAAGCCGATTGGAATCCGTCTCATCCGGCCCGAAGACCCGAAAATTCTTTTCCGTATCGTTGAGCTTCATCACGTCGCGCAGGTATTTGCCCAGCACTTCCGTCGTCTGGACGATCTTCTGCCCCGGCACCGTCACATCGACGGCGTAGTCGGAAATCGGCGGGCATTTCAGTTCCTTGCGCAGGATGCCGCCATTGGTATGCGGGTTGGCGCCCATGCGGCGATCGCCGGTCGGAGCCAGAGCCTTGAGTTCAGCCTTCAGGCTGCCGTCCGCATTGAACAGGTCTTCCGGATTGTAGCTGCGCATCCAGTCTTCGAGAACCTTGCGGTGGCTGTCGTTCTCGCGGCATGTGGCAACCGGAACCTGGTGCGCGCGCCAGAAATCCTCGACCTTCTTGCCGTCGACTTCCTTCGGTCCTGTCCATCCCTTCGGGCTGCGCAGGATGATCATCGGCCAGCGCGGTGCCTGGCCGGAAACAGCGCCGGAGCGGGCCTCTTCCTGGATCGCGCGGATCATGTCGGTCGCCAGATCCATCGCATCCGCCATCAGTCGGTGCATCGCTTCCGGCTCGTTGCCTTCAACGAAGATCGGCGCATAACCATGGCCTTCGAACAGCCTTCTCAGGTCGTCATGCGGAATGCGCGAAAGCACCGTCGGGTTGGCGATCTTGTAGCCGTTGAGATGCAGGATCGGCAGGACCGCACCGTCACGGGCCGGGTTCAGGAACTTGTTGGACTGCCAGCTTGCGGCCAGCGGCCCGGTTTCTGCCTCGCCGTCACCCACGACGCAAGCAACGATCAGGTCCGGGTTGTCGAAGGCTGCACCGAAGGCATGCACCAGCGCATAACCCAGTTCGCCGCCTTCATGAATGGAGCCGGGCGTTTCGGGCGCCACATGGCTCGGCACGCCGCCGGGGAAGGAGAACTGCCGGAACAGCTTGCGCATGCCCTCTTCATTCTCCGCAATCTCCGGATAGACCTCGCTGTAGATGCCTTCCATCCAGGTATTGGCGACCATGCCCGGTCCGCCATGGCCTGGCCCGCATATATAGATGACGTCGAGATCGCGGCTTTTGATCACTCGGTTGAGATGCGTGTAGATAAAGTTGAGGCCGGGGGTCGTGCCCCAGTGGCCGAGGAGTCGCGGTTTGATATGCAGCGGCTGAAGCGGCTCACGCAGGAGCGGGTTTTCCAGAAGATAGATTTGACCGACCGAAAGATAATTGGCCGCTCGCCAGTACCGGTCCATCAATTCCACTTCCGCCTGCGACAGTTGCGTGCGTGGACGGGTGGGGTCGAAATACTCGGCCTGCGAAAAAGCGGCGTCCTTTTGGACCAAATGTTGCTGCATTGAAAACTCCTCTCTTTTTCCTCACCTCTGATGCTAATCGATTTAGATGATCTGTTTCATGACATGGATCATGGACTGGCGGATTGTCCGCCTCTCAAGAGGCATCGCGCTTCCGGCAATGTGGACGTTTTTTATGACAATCAATCAACTATTGCGCGATGGACGTCAGGATAGGGCAGGGGCTGACGATTGCCAGCTTTAAGGGCGACATTTCTGGCTTTGGTCCCCCGCTGCCGCCAGTCGGGCCCGATCATTCGCCGCGCATAAACACCGTGCGATATGCCGTCGCAGGTTTTGACGCGGCTCAACGCGCGCCTGTCATGTCAGGGTGATGTTGAAAGGCCAGACTTCTTTCCTGGCCGGATTGTCGTCATGGGAGGAGACGAAACATGCATGACACGAATAGCATCGCCGCCGTAGATGCGGATGAACGCACGCTTGAGCTTGGTACGCTTTTCTCCGAGGTTCGGGCATTGCGTGACCGCGTCGCTGACGAAGGGCGATCATTGTTGGAAAGCCTTATCCCCGGGAATGTCGAAGCGGATCGCCTTGAAAACCTCTGCCATTATCTCTGCCTGCGCAGGCACGACATCCGGCCGCTGCAGCGCAGGCTGATGTGTTACGGCCTCTCCTCACTCGGCCGGCTGGAAAGCCGGGTTCTGCCGACGCTGGATGCCGTGCTCTCAGCCCTGTCTACCATGCAGGGAATGACCTCTCCCTATGCCCTGCCGTCAGAAGCGCAGTTTTTTGCCGGCGAGGCGGAGCTCAGTGCGATGACGCAGCGGTTGCTCGGCAGCGGACGCCCGCATCGCCGCGGTCGCATCATGGTCACGCTGCCGGGAGAGGCGGCGACCGATCCCGACTTCATCCTTGATCTCGCCCGGCGCGGCATGGATGTCGCTCGCATCAACTGCGCTCATGATGGTGCTGACACATGGGAGGCAATGGCGCGGCATGTGCGTGCCGCCGGAGAAAAGATCGGTCGCCGGATCACCGTGCTGATGGATATCGCCGGGCCCAAGATCAGGACGGAAGCCGTTGTGGCCGACAAGGGCGCCAAACTCACGACAGGCGATCTTTTCCGCCTTGTCGCCTCGCGCGAACCTTATCAGACGGAAGACGTGCGTTTCTGCGCGGCGGTTTCACTGCCGGAGATCGTCGAACGGGTCGAGCCGGGCCACAAGCTGCGTTATAATGATGGTAAGCTGGAAGCCGTTGTCGAAAGCGTCTCCGAAGGAGGAGCGATTTTGAGGGTGACCCGTGTGAAGGCCGGTGGCGTCAAGCTGAAACCGGAAAAAGGATTGAACCTGCCGGATACCGCACTGGGCCTGTCGCCCCTGACCGCCAAGGATGAAGGTGATCTTGCTGCCGTCATTGGCAATGCCGACATGCTCGGTTATTCCTTTGTCAGCCGGCCGGAGGATCTTGATCTGCTGGAGAAGGCGCTCGGCAACCATCCGCCGCGCGTCGAAAAGCTTGGCCTCGTTGCCAAGATCGAGCAGCCGGAAGCGGTCCGCAACCTGCCGGCCTTGATTGCCCGCGCCCACACACTCGGTCGCCCCTTCGGTGTGATGATCGCCCGCGGCGATCTTGCAGCCGAGATCGGTTTCGAGCGGGTCGCCGAAATGCAGGAAGAAATCCTCTGGCTCTGCGAAGCGGCATCCGTCCCCACAGTCTGGGCGACGCAGGTTCTGGAGGACTTGGTCAAGGACGGTTTGCCATCGCGTGGAGAGATGACCGATGCCGCCATGGCTGCCCGTGCCGAATGCGTCATGCTGAACAAGGGGCCGGCGGTTGCCGAAGCCGTCACGCTGCTCGACACGCTTCTTGCCCGCATGGACGAGCATATCTTCAAGAAGACGCCTACGCTTCGTGCGCTGAAATCCTGGTAGCTGAAATACGAAGACCCGGCCCATGATTGGGCCGGGTCCCTCGTGGGACGACGCGGCCTCCGTCGCGTCGCCCCAGCCCACCGTTCAGGCGGAGATGGCAAATCCGGCACCATCCGGCTCTAGATCGAACCGTCCTTTGGCTGCGCCCGGATATCGTTGATATCGTCGCGCAGGGTTCACGGATTTCAGACTTCACCTCAACCCTCGGCGGCAAACTGGATACATGCTTTCGGGAGAACAAATCCCGGGAGTGGAATCCTTGCAGTCCGAATTGGCTTTGAGCCTATACAGGCTGCGGTTGATTTCATTGACCCAACGCAATGCCTCCGGAAATGCCCTTGGATGGATATACGATTCAGGCGTCGTGGATGGGCTTGTGCTCAGCGATGTCGGCGGCGTGGCGGAACATGCGCACCAGCCTTGTCCGCTCTTCCCCATGCCGCATCAGTGCGTGGTCGAAGCGCCGGATCTGGCCCGAATCCGGCCGCCAGCGCCCGTCGCGGGCCTTGTCGTTGCTGCTTGCAGGCTTGAACGACATGCGCGGGCCGATATTTTCCTGAAACTGCGCCAGCGTCATGCCGGCCTTCACCAGCAGGGCCCGCACACCAGAGCGGCTTTCTGTGGCGATCACCACACGAAAGGCGTTGATAAGGCTGCCCTTGGATACCGGCAGCTCGCGTGTGTCGAACAGATCGCTGCCGGTTTCATGCTCCCGCAGATAAACCAGATAGATGTCGACCAGACGGTGCGCCGTCTGCAGCAATTGCGCGTCGGTTCCACCATCGATCCCATAGACGTGATCGTCGCCATGCGCTGGTTTTGTGAAAGCTGAATAAGGCATGATCCTGTCCTCGTTTGCCTTATAAACGCGCAGGGCTTGCTTTGGTTCTGCCGGAATTTTGACCACCTAAGATACGGAGGCGCCACCGTTTTTTCACATTCGATGTTGTGCAGCGCACAATTGCCTATTGCACAAAGCGGATTATGGCCTATGTTTGTCCTGCGGCCGCGTGTCGCACCATGGGTCATTTGACCCCCTTCACCCGTCGCAAACGCCGGGTTTTTTCAAGAAGGATGAAACCATGACAGTCTCAATTAGCAACATCAAGGCATCTCAGAGCGGCGCTGTTCTTTCGGGTCAAGTAGCAAGAGCCGTTGCCGAAGCGCGCCTTGCCGCCGGCTACAGCATCGATGACCTTTCTTTGACCACCGGCCTCGTACATGAGGAGATCGTAGGCGTCGAGGAAGGCCTGAATGCCGATCCGGCCAAGCTCAAACGTATTGCCGTTGCGCTGAAATTACCCCCGTCAGCGCTTCTCGTCGCCTGATTTCAAGGTGCACCAAAAGCCCGGCTCCAGCCGGGCTTTTTCGTCTTTGCCGTCAACCGGCGACGAAGATATGGCTTTCCGCCGCCACCAGTTCGCGGATGTATTCGACAACGATCCGAAGCCGCGCAAGGTCGCGGGATGTTTCGTGATAGGTCGTCCAGTAGGATCGCTTGAGCGAGACTTGCGGCAAGAGCCTGATGAGCTCGGGATGTTGCCGCGCCACATAATCATGCAGGATGCCGATGCCGGCACCCGCTCTGACCGCCTCGGTCTGGCCCATCGCGCTCGAGATCTCGAAACCTGCATCCCAGTCGCGCATGATCTCGCCGGTGAAATTCAGCGAGGGTGAGAAGATCAGGTCTTCCACATAGCCCACCCGCGCATGCCGTCTCAGCTCTTCGGCAGTCTTTGGTTCTCCGGCGGTATCGAGATAGGCCCGTGATGCATAAAGCCCGAGTGTGTAATCGGTAAGTCTGGAGGAAACGAGCCGCCCCTGTTCTGGCTGCTCGATGGTGATCGCAATATCCGCCTCCCGTTGCGACAGCGAAAAATGCCGCGGCACCGGCACCAGCTGGATCTTCAGTTCCGGATGCCGGCGGGTAAGACGGCTCATCCGCGATGCGAGAAAGGAGACGCCGAAACCGTCCGGCGCACCGATCCGCACCGTTCCGGCAATCACCGTGTCGGTGCTGGCCGTTCTTGCCTGCGCCGAAAGCATTTCGGTTTCCATCTTTTCGGCCGCAGCCAGCAGCACTTCGCCTTCCGCCGTCAGCGTGCAACCGTTGGTTCTCCGCACCAGAAGCCGCGTCTGCAGCGCATCCTCCAGCGCCGTCATCCGCCGGCCGAGCGTCGCATGGTTGATACCGAGCCGCCGTGAGGCGGAGAGCAACTGGCCGGTGCGCGCCACCGCCAGAAACATCCTGACATCATCCCAGTCCACGGGCGCTACCCTCTAATGTCGAAATTTGCACAACAGTTGCGTAAACTATCGCGTTGAATTGCGCAATTTCGAGTGACATTCTGGCTGTCACAGAAACCAGGAGGAAACCATGCAGGAAATCGGTCATTTCATCGGCGGCAAGCATGTCGCCGGAACCAGCGGTCGCACCGCCGACGTCTTTAATCCGGCAACCGGCGAAGTACAGGCCAAGGTCGCGCTCGCAAGCGTTTCCGAAATTCGCGCGGCAGTCGAAAACGCCAAGGCCGCTCAGCCGGCATGGGCTGCCACCAATCCCCAGCGCCGCGCCCGCGTCTTCATGAAGTTTGTCGATCTGCTCAACCAGAACATGGATGAGCTTGCCGTCATGCTGTCGAAGGAGCATGGCAAGACGGTCGAAGATTCGAAGGGCGATATCGTCCGCGGCCTGGAAGTCTGCGAATTCGTCATCGGCATTCCGCATCTTTCCAAGGGCGAGTTCACCGAGGGTGCAGGCCCGCAGATCGACATGTATTCGATCCGCCAGCCGGTCGGCATCGGTGCTGGCATTACCCCGTTCAATTTCCCCGGCATGATCCCCATGTGGATGTTCGCCCCGGCGATTGCCTGCGGCAACGCTTTTATCCTGAAGCCTTCCGAGCGTGATCCGTCCCTGCCGATCCGGCTTGCCGAACTGATGATCGAGGCAGGTCTCCCGGCTGGCATCCTCAACGTCATCAACGGCGACAAGGCCGCCGTTGATGCGATCCTGACGGATCCGGATATAGGCGCCGTCTCGTTTGTCGGCTCCACCCCGATCGCCCGTTATGTCTACGGAACGGCAGCTCAGAACGGCAAGCGCGCCCAGTGCTTCGGCGGCGCCAAGAACCACATGATCATCATGCCGGATGCCGATCTCGATCAGGCCGTGAACGCGCTTATGGGCGCGGGCTACGGTTCCGCTGGCGAGCGCTGTATGGCCGTCTCGGTCGCCGTGCCGGTCGGCGAGGAAACCGCCAACCGACTGGTCGACAAGTTGATCCCCAAGATCGAGAGCCTGCGCATCGGCCCCTATACCGATGACAAGGCCGACATGGGCCCGGTGGTCACCAAGGCGGCGCAGGAGCGCATCAACGGCCTGATCGACAAGGGTGTCGAAGAGGGTGCCAAGCTTCTCGTCGATGGCCGCGGCTTCAAGCTGCAGGGATATGAAAACGGTTATTTCGTCGGCGGTTCGCTGTTCGACAACGTCACGCCGGACATGGAAATCTATAAGCAGGAAATCTTCGGCCCGGTCCTCTCCGTCGTTCGCGCGACGAATTACGAAGACGCCCTGTCGCTGCCGATGAAACATGAATACGGCAACGGTGTAGCGATCTACACCCGTGACGGCGATGCCGCCCGCGATTTCGCATCCCGCATCAACATCGGAATGATCGGCATCAACGTGCCGATCCCGGTTCCGCTCGCATACCATTCCTTCGGCGGCTGGAAGGCGTCGTCCTTCGGCGACCTTAACCAGCATGGCACGGATTCGATCAAGTTCTGGACCAAGACCAAGACGATCACCGCCCGTTGGCCCTCCGGTATCAAGGACGGCGCGGAATTCGTCATGCCGGTCATGAAATAATCTGGACACTATCGATGGCGGGTATGATCGTATCCGCCATCCAGCTTTCGCTTAATCAACTATCCCTCACGAAAGGTTGACGTGGTCGCCAGTTGCCCTAATTTGACGCGGGTAGGAGTGGGAGTTGTATCATGGTCTACGAATGGGACGAAAAGCGTGCCCGTCGCGCGTATTTGGCGCGTGTTGGCCTGAGCATCCTGGCAATCACGATAACTCTGGGCGTTTCCGCAGCAATTGCTATCGCGATGTCTATCGGTTGAGCCATCTTCGCGGCATATTTCAATCATGTCAGACAAAGCCTGCTAATGACTTGGCGCGAACGGCATGCGGTGAAACAGGCGCGCGAAGCGTGTGAGTGGTTCGCTGGCGCAGCGCGTTTTTCCTGGTAGATGGTCTCAGAAGGCCTGCAATTTTCTCGCGAAAAACTTCCGGCGGTCGATCACTGCTGGTGCTGAACCTATTTGTCACAGCCTTGGTATGAATGTCATTTATCAAGGATCGTCCACTGGCGCGGGTGTAAGCAGATGGTAATCACCACCAGGAAAACCGCACCTAGTGGCTGCTTTATGTTGATTGTTTAATTCAGGATTTGCTTTTTTGTGTGTTCGGTGAATTAGTGCACTTGAAAACATGATCCCGATTTTCCTATTTTGGAATTGTTCAAAACTAGGGAAGCGTCTATATAGAGTTCTCTCGAGTCTTCGGAGACCATCATGCGCCTGACCAAACAGACCAATTATGCCGTAAGAATGCTGATGTATTGTGCAGCCAATCACGGCCATCTCAGCCGCATTCCGGAAATTGCCAGGGCATATGGCGTATCCGAACTGTTTCTGTTCAAGATCCTTCAGCCGCTCAACAAGGCTGGTCTGGTGGAGACCGTGCGTGGCCGTAACGGTGGTGTGAAGCTCGGCCGTGCTGCCGATAAGATCACCCTTTTTGATGTCGTGCGCGTCACGGAAGATAGTTTCGCAATGGCGGAATGTTTCGAGGACGATGGTGCGATCGAATGTCCTCTGGTCGATAGCTGCGGTCTCAACTCCGCGCTTCGCAAGGCGCTCAACGCCTTCTTCGACGTTCTGGCCGAATACACGATCGACGATCTGGTCAAGGCGCGCCCGCAGATCAACTTCCTTCTCGGCCTCGATGCCGTCAATATGAAGAAGGTTGTCGCCCCTGCGGCCTGATCTCACCAAGCTTTTTTGATGAGAAACGCCGGTCGCTCCGGCGTTTTTTGTTTCTGCTGACCGCACTTGGTTGACCTTCCTGCCGCAGTGGCTAGAACGAATTATGTCTTGCCATGCCGGCAGCCTGCCGTGTCGGTAGCCTGTTGCGCCGACAGGTATCAGGTCCGGTCTGTATGAATTTTCCTGAACTGCGCCAATTTTTTGTAACGTTGCTGATCGGAACTGCCGGCGCACTTATAGCCATCGCCATAGGCTTTCCGGCGCCCTATCTCATCGGACCGGCGCTTGCAGTCACCTTTGCTGGTCTAGCCGGACTTCGTCTGGGTGTCCCGCTTCTCGTCCGCAACGCCTGCTTCGTCATCATCGGCATATCGATGGGCTCGACAGTTACGCCGGAGATTTTTGTTGCGGCACGTACCTGGCCGCTCAGCTTCGTCATGGTCTTCGTGGCGATTGTCATCCTGCTTTTTTCCGCAGCCTGGGTGCTTCAGCGGCTGTTTCGTTACGATCGCACGACAGCGCTTCTTGCCGCATCGCCCGGCCATCTGGGTTATGTTCTGAGTCTCGCTGCCGAAATGCGCTGTGATCTTCGCGCCGTCAGCATTTCCCAGAGCGTGCGCGTGCTTGCGCTGACGATCAGTGTCCCGCTGATCGTTGAATTCTTTGATTTGGCCGACACCGACGTGATCGTGCTGCCCGACGCGATGAGCATGCCGATCCTCGTCGTGATGCTGATCGTTTCAGCCGGTTTCGGCCTGCTTTTCCAGCGTTGGAAGTTTCCCGCGGCCCTTTTGCTTGGCGGCGTTTTTGTCTCCATCTCCACCCATATCACCGGTTCCGTCTCCGGCACTGTCCCCAACTGGCTGCTGATC
The DNA here is from genome assembly GCA_900472575.1 of Hyphomicrobiales bacterium. Taxonomy (GTDB): domain Bacteria; phylum Pseudomonadota; class Alphaproteobacteria; order Rhizobiales; family Rhizobiaceae; genus Neorhizobium; species Neorhizobium cellulosilyticum. The sequence goes on along the minus strand of UCIV01000040.1, from coordinate 32,919 downwards.
CCAATCTATGTTCTGCTCGGCTCGCTGATCGGTTCGCGCTTTTCCGGCCTGTCCTTCGCCGATCTGCGCCTCGCCATCGTTTCGGGTTTGGTCGTCACGGTCGTCGTCATGGCGCTTGCGGGGGGCATTGCCGTTATCGTCTCCTATTTCGCCAATGTGCCGCTGGATGCGGCGCTGATCGCGTTTTCTCCCGGCGGACTGGAAACCATGGCCGCCATGGCCGTCATGCTTCATGCCGATCCCACCTATGTCGGCGCTCATCATGTGCTAAGGCTGATGTTCCTGTCCGTGCTGATGCCGCTCGTCATCGGCAGGGATGCAAGATTGAAATAGAATTCGTCGCGTCAGATGCGCAAACACAAGCAGTGAGGAGAAGGAATGTCGAAGGCGATCATCGTCATGGGGGTTAGCGGCGCCGGTAAGACGTCGATTGCCGATCTTCTGGCAAGCCGTCTCGGCTGCAAGTTCGTCGAAGGAGATCGGCTGCATCCGGAGGCGAACGTCAAGAAGATGGCGGAAGGGACGCCGTTGACGGACGAAGATCGCTGGCCGTGGCTGGATATCATCGGCAACGAACTGAAGGCGGCCCGCTCTGTGGGCGAAGATATTGTCGTGACATGCTCGTCTTTGAAGAAGATCTATCGCGAAAGACTTCGATCCGCTGGCGGTGATTCGCTCTACTTCGTGTTCCTCAAAGGCTCGCCCGAGCTTTTGGCCTCCCGCATGGGCGCTCGTAAGGGTCACTTCATGCCGACCTCCTTGCTGCAAAGTCAGCTTGCAACGCTTGAAAGCCCGGAAGGTGAGGTCAATGTGGTGACCGTCGATATCGACGCTTCGGTTCCGCAAATCGTAGAGGATGCAATCGGCAGGCTGGAAAAACTCTGGCGGGAAAATAGTTGAGCGATATCTCGCCCGGAGCGACAATTCTTAGTGAATTAAACTTTTATTTACATTTTTTGTCCGGCTTGGTGATCTGAAACTGGTCTTTCTACGTATAACACTCAATTAGCGTTATCGGTTTCGCCGGTAGCGTTCGATCAATGAGTGTTGGGTGGAAAAGGGATCGCATGCAGGAGTCGAGCCATGGCGCGGGACGTGCCGCGCTTCGCCGGGTGCCGAAACAGGAAAGAAGTCGTGAGCGTATCGGCGAGATCCTGAAAGTCGCGAAGGAACTGATCGGTCAGAAGGGTATTGATGCCGTCACCATGAAGGAGATCGCAGCGCTTTCCGGCGGTCCCATCGCTTCGGTCTACCAATATTTTCCTAACAAGTCGGCCATCATCGCCATGCTCTATGAGCTCTATGTCGAAGAGGTTCGCGAGCTGATTGCTGGCCACGTCTCCCACATCGAAACCGCAGATGACGCCCTGAAGGCAACCGACGATCTGTTCGACATGTATTACGAGCGGATGCGCCAGGAACCGTCTACCCAGGACCTTCTGAATGCGATCCAGGCAGACAAGACGCTGGCCGATCTCGATATCGCCGAGACGCGGGCTCAGGCAGAGGGTTTCTATCAGCTCACCCGGCATTTCGTTGCCGAACCGCTGCGTGAAAGCTATGCGCAGACCCTGTTCGTCATGTTCCACATGGCCGGCGCCACCTTGCGCCTCGCACTGATGGTTCCGGCGGAAGCGGCGCAGATTTCGGCACAGTTCAAGTCGATCGTGCGAACCCACGCGACCTACTTCCTTAAGGGACATTTCCCGCAAGCAGCTGTGTGATGACTGGGCGTTCTCAGACGCCCAGTTTATCCCTTATCCCGTAATACCATGCACCGAGTGCCGTCAGCGGCACGCGGAACATCCGTCCGCCGGGGAAGGGCAGGTTGGGCATCGATGCCCAGACATCGAAACGCTCCGCATGGCCGGCCACGGCCTCGCCGAGTATCTTTCCTAGAAGATGCGTCGTTGTTACCCCATGGCCGCTGTCGCCATGGGAGAAATAGACCTTGTCCGACAGTTTCCCCATATGCGGAATACGCGTCAGCGTCAGCGCGAAATTGCCGCTCCAGGCATAGTCGATCTTCGTGTCCTTCAACTGCGGAAACGTCTTGAGCATGTTGGGACGGATCACGCCGGTCAGGTTTTTCGGATCGTTGCCGCCATAACCGATGCCGCCGCCATAAAGCAGCCGGTTGTTTGCGGTGCGGCGATAATAGTCGAGAATATAATTGGCATCCTCGACGCAGTAATTGGCCGGCAGCAGATCCTCGATCAGTGAGGACTCGAGTGGTTCCGTCACCATCACCTGGCTCGACACCGGCATCATCCGGCCATGTACCTGCGGGAAAAGCGGTGCCAGATAGGCATTGCCGCAGATCAGCACATAGGATGCCGTCACCGAGCCGCCGCCCGTGCTGACGACCGGACGCTTCCTGTCGGTATCGACCGCGATCACCCGCGAGCCTTCAAAAATCTTCGCACCCAGATTTTCCGCCGCGCGCGCCTCGCCAAGCACGAGGTTGAGCGGATGGATATGCCCGCCGAGCTTGTCGATCATCCCGCCCGCATAACGGTCGGTCCTTACATATTTGGCCACGTCGGCCTTGGACACCATTTCCAGCCCTGTATGGCCGTAACGTTCCCAGTCGGTCTTGTGATGCTCCATCTCGCGGATCTGCTTGTCGGTAAAGGCCGCAAAGAAACCGCCATGCTCAAGCTCGCAATCGATCGCATATTTGGTCACCCGCTCGCGGATGATATTGCCGCCTTCGAGCGACATCTTTCCAAGCTCGATCGCCTTGTCTTTCCCATAGCGCCCGGCAATCGTCTCCAGATCGCGGCTGTAACCGTTGACGATCTGCCCGCCATTGCGCCCGGATGCGCCAAAACCGATCCGCTCCGCTTCCAGCACAACGACCGAAAATCCGCGCTCCGAAAGCTCCAGCGCCGCCGATATGCCGGTAAAGCCGGCACCGATAATGCACACGTCAGTCTCGATATCGCCTGCAAGGGCAAGGCGCACGCGCTTGTCATTGGCGCTTGCCGCATACCAGGAGCCGGTATGGCCGGGATTGGTGGCGCTGTCTCGAAACGTCATCTCATACCGTCCTTATATAGGCGTCATATTCCACGTCGGTGACGCGCAGCGAAAACTCGGCCAGTTCCTGTGCCTTGCAGGCACTATAGAGCGACCGGTATTTCGGGCCGAGTGTGGCATAGGCGAAAGTGGATCGGGCAAACTGCCGCAGCGCATAGTCCCAGTTGGTCGGCAGCGGATCATGATTGATCGCGTGCTCGTCGCCGGTAATCGCACCGCCCGGATTACGCTTCTCCTTGATGCCGGAAAGCGCGGCATTGAGGATCATGGCGAGCGCCAGATACGGGTTCACGTCGGCACCCGCCACCCGATGCTCGATCCGCGTCGCAGGCTTCGAAGCCGTGATCACCCTGACCGCCGCAGACCGGTTGTCGAACCCCCAGGATGCATAGGTCGGCGCATGTTCCGATGGCCTCAAGCGCCGGTAGGAATTGGCATGTGGCGCAAACACCGCCATGCTCTCCCCCATATTCTCCAGCAACCCGCCGACCGAATGGAACAGCATTTCCGAAGGCCCGTCCTCGCCGGCATAGACATTGCGCCCGCTCTCGTCGATCAGCGAGAAATGCACATGCATGCCGCTGCCTGCCTGCATGCCATAGGGTTTAGCCATGAAGGTCGCATCGAGATCGTTCGCCCGTGCCACGCCCTTGACAATGCGCTTCAGAAGCACCGCATAATCTGCGGCTCTCAGCGCATCCGGCACATGGTTGAGATTGATCTCATACTGGCCCGGTCCGTTTTCACGCACCACCATGTCGGCCGGTATGCCTTGCGCCCGTGCCGCACTGGCAATGCCGTGGAACACATCCTCAAAATCCTGCAGTTCGGAGATCGAAAGCACCTGCGTCTGGCCCGTATGCCAGCGCCCCTCGCGCGAGTTCGGTGGCCTGACCGGATCGAGCGCCGAGCGCAGCGGGTCGATGAGATAAAATTCCAGTTCCGTCGCAACCACCGGCGTCAGCCCGATCTTCGCAAACCCTTTGAGCACATTGGCGAGCACCTGCCGCGGATCGCCGTAAAACCCGGAACCGTCCGGATCGCGCATGCCGAGCAGCACCTGCGCCGTCGGCCGGTTCAGCCAGTTGATCCGCGACAGCGTTCCGGGAATGGGAAAACATAGCCCGTCCGGATCGCCGGTTCCCTGCGCCAGTCCGGCGGCATTGACGTCCCGACCCCAGACATCGAGCGCATAGACCGAGCGCGGCATCGCCATGCCTTTGTCCAGCACGTCCAGCGCCCGTTCGCGCGGCACCCATTTTCCGCGCGGAACACCGTTCGCATCGATCACGAAGGCTTCGAGAACCTCGATATCGGGATTGGCATCGAAAAAGCTTTTGGCATTGGCAACATCATTCATGAAACACCAGAAAATCCAATCGAACCCAAGGCGAAAAACGCCCGTTCACGCCTGCAAAAAGGCCCGCTAACGATCGAGAAATCTGGCGTCGTAGATGAGATAACGTGCCATCGTCATGTCGGCCCGGCGGATCAGGGGCGATCATCCGGGCATCGTTCCCTTTGATTGTTCCACGAAGCCTAACCCGGCTTTTTGCCAAAAGCCAGCCCGGCCAAGGCGATCGCTCCTTAGGCCCAAAACCTCAGGCGCATAACCCTAGGCGTTGAAACGCTCCGGCCGATAGGCCGAAATGTCTATCAGCGTCTTTTCGCCCAAAATCGCCTCGGCGATCACCTGGCCGGTCACCGGCCCGAGCGTCAGCCCATGATGCGCATGGCCGAAGGCGAACCACAGGCCCTCATGCCGCGGTGCCTTGCCGATCACCGGCATCATGTCCGGCGTGCAGGGGCGCGCACCCATCCACGGCTCCTTGTCCAGCCTCTCGCCAAGCGGAAAGACCTGAGCCGCCACCGCTTCTGCACGTGCCAACTGCACCGGCGTTTTCGGCGCATCCCGGCGAGCGAATTCCGCCCCGGTCGTCAGCCGTATCCCCTGGTTCATCGGCGCCAGAAGATAACCGCGCTCCGCATCCAGCAGCCAGCCGTTGAGCACCGCATTGCCCTTGGGCGCATAATGCATGTGATAGCCGCGCTTCACCCCGACGAGGAAACTGTAACCGAGCGGCTTCGTCACCACGTCAGACCACGGCCCGAGCGCCACGACCACGTCCTTGGCTTCCACTGTGCCTTCCCCCGCCACGATCCGCCATCCGCTCGTGGTTTTCGAAAGGCTGCGTGCATCGCCTTTCAGCACCTTGCCGCCAAGCTTTTCGAACAGCCGCACATAGGCCTGGCTCAGTGCCAGCGGATCCTTCACCGACCACGGATCTTCCCAGCGCAATGCACCGGCGAAATCCCGGGAGAGATGTGGCTCTTTCGCCGCCAGATCGTCGGGCGAAAGCGCCTCGAACGCCACGCCGTATTCCTGCTTCAGCCTTTCGGCCTCGCGAAGCTCGCCATCCCGTTTGGCCGGTGTGCGAAAAAGCTCCGTCCAGCCATCCTTGGCGATCAGCGCCTGCGCGCCGGCTTCCTCGATCAGCTCGTTATGGGTGGAGATCGAATGCTCGATCAACGGCGCATAGGCGCGTGCGATCAGCTGGTGACGGGAAAGGTTCGAGTGCCACCAGTATTTTGCCAGGAAGGACGAGACGGAAGGGAGCGCCCGCCAGTGAAAATGCGAGTCGATCCGGTTGTTCATGGCGTTGCGCAATATCTGGCCGAACTGCTGCGGAAAGCCGTAAGGCACGACCCCCTCGCGTTGGATCAGCCCGGCATTGCCATAGGAAGTTTCGCGACCCGGCTCGCCGCGGTCGACAAGAACCACAGCCTTGCCGCGACGGGCAAGTTGCAAGGCGGTCGAAATGCCGACGATGCCGGCTCCAAGTACGATGACATCCGCAGCCGCCATGATCTTTCGTCTCCACACTCAACCATCACCGGAACATGCCGCCCCGTTGATCGCTGCGCAAACGAAAAATGTCGAAATGGCGGTGGTTTAACCCTTCAGCGCCTCGGCCGAAATCCAGAAGACGGCATCCTGCGATTCAGCCGTTTCCAGCCAGAGGAATTCCAGATGCGGATATTCCTCCTCGAGAATTTCCCGGCCCGAGCCGATCTCGCAGATCATCCCGCCTTCCGGGTTGAGATAGTCGCCGGCCTGCTCAAGGATCTGGCGCACCAGATCGAGCCCATCCTCGCCGCCATCATGCGCCATTGCCGGCTCCGCCTGATGCTCTGCCGGAAAACCGGCCATCGAGGCATGATCCACATAGGGCGGATTGGTGATGATCAGATCATAGGTCTTGCCCTTGAGCGGCGCAAACAGATCGCCCTGATGGAGCGAAACCTGCTCCTGAACCTCATGTTCGGCCACGTTGATCTTCGCCACTTCCAGCGCATCGGCCGAAAGATCGACCGCATCGATCGCCGCATTAGGGAAGAACTTTGCCGCCAGCACCGCAAGGCAGCCAGAACCGGTGCAGATATCGACGGCAGTTTCCACCGCAAACGGATCAGGCAGATAGGCCGAACCCTGTTCGCCCAGATATTCGGAAAACAGGATCTCGCCGATATGCGACCGCGGCACGATCACCCGCTCGTCGACATGGAAGCGTACGCCCTGGATATAGGAATGGCCGGTAATATAGGACGAAGGCTTGCGCGTCGTCACCCGCGTCTCGATCCGCTCGGCCAGCAGCTTGCGCTCGGAGGTGAGAAGCCGCGCATCGAGAAACGGATCGAGCGCATCGATCGGCAGGTTGAGTGAATCGAGCAGCAGAAACGCCGCATCGTCCCCGGCCGTCGTCGTGCCGTGGCCGTAACCCAGCTCCGCCGCATTGAAACGGGAAATCGCATAACGCCAGTAATCGCGCAGCGTCACGAGGTCTGTCGTAATGTTATCCTGGCTCACCGGCGTCTCTCTTCGTCACAACTGGGTTTGGCAATTGGGTTTTGATCACATCCGGACCATATAGGACTGGACGAAGCCGGGCATAGAATGGCAAGGGCGGATGGGTCAACAGGGAAGGCTGGACAAGACCGGTCCTGACCGTCCCGCAAGGCAAATGGTTCTACGTAGCTGTTTAACCGAGACTAGAAATAGAGCGTGTCGGTGCCGCTTGTGATCTCCCCACTTGTGGGGGGCTCGAAGAGCGGGCAGAGACAAGTGGCTCTGCCCCGGCAGCCGGCAGGCCAGAGGGCGCGCCGCAAACTCAGAGTCGAGCGAAGGCGTGATCGCCTGCGCAGGAACAATGTGGAAATGAACGAAAAGCCCCAACGCCCCAAACCAACACAGAACCGTCGGTCGCCGGCGGCCCCCGCCCGAAAACCCGCCGCGCCATCCTCCGGCAAACGCGTCACGCTCCCGCGTGCCTTGTCGAAACTCGGCTTCTGCTCACGCACGCAAGCCGAGGATCTCATCCGCGCCGGCCAAGTCAGCGTCAACGGCCGCACCGTCACCGATACGGAAGCCTGGATCGACCTCGACACCGCAAAGCTCGCCGTCGATGGCAGAGAGGTCGCGGCCGAAGCCCCGGTCTATCTGATGCTCAACAAACCCCGCGGCCTCGTCACCACCCGCCATGACCCCGAAGGCCGCCCGACCGTCTTCGATTGCCTGAAATGCCACGACCACACCCACCTCTCCCCTGTCGGTCGGCTCGACAAGGCGAGCGAGGGCCTTCTCCTCTTCACCAACGACACCCAATTCGCCAATGCGTTGCTCGATCCCGAAACCCATGTGCCGAAAACCTATCACGTCCAGATCGACACGCTCGTCGACGACGCGATGCTGGAGGCAATGACGAAAGGTATCGATCAGGACGGCGAAACCTTAAAAGCCCGCCGCGCGATAAAGCTGCGCGAAGGCGAAAAGAATTCCTGGCTGGAGATCGAACTGGACGAAGGCAAGAACCGCCACATCCGCCGCATGCTCGAACACCTCGACATAACCACGCTGCGCCTCATCCGCGTCGCGATCGGTAATCTCGCTCTGGGTGATCTGGATAAGGGGGCAGTGCGTGCGTTGAGCGAGGCGGAGCTTGATGGGCTGAGGGTCCAGTCCGCCGCTGCGCCGAAGCGTTAAGCCAGCTTCTGTGCAGCGATTCGACATAGGCTATCAAGTCTGCGGATATGATTAGCAATCATGACACGCAATCAAAACGCCAACAAAAACATAATCTTCTAGAGAAAATTGGCTGGGGAACCTGGATTCTCACATGATTTCAAAGGCTTAACGAAAAGTCCTTAGAATTCCTTCTTTTTTTCCATCGCGAGCGACCGTGGATGCCACCTTTGTGCCCTGGCTTTGGGCATCAGTCAACCGGACGGTCGAGCGGCAATAATTTCCGCTTTCGGACCTCAATCTTGGGGTGAGGCAGCCGGACAGCGACCGGCAGCTTTGCGCCTTCAATTCGGTCATTCAGACCGCGGGAGACAATCCCCGATAGCTGCCGTTTGACCGGTAATCGGACGGGAGTCTCAACTAGCAATCTCGACACTGGCTTGTCCGTGGCAATGCTGTTTCACTCGTAGAAATGCATCTAGTCGCGCCAATAAGATCCATTCGATGGCTGAAACTTGAGCTGTATTGCAAACCATGTCTGCAGGCTACTCGGACCCACTAAGAGGTTGCCACTTCGATATCCTCTTGCATAAAATCGAACCCGACGCTTTATGGATCAACAATTGAAGAGAATCCATTAGCGTTTTTCTATTGCGGAGAAAGTATGAAGCTAGTCGATCCAGCTAAGGTACTCGCCGAAGCGGACGCCAGGGGGCTCCGACGCGTTGTAATTGTCACCGCGCTCGGACTGGAGATGGAGGCCGTTCGGGAGCACCTTTCAGACCTGGGCACACTCAAGGGCCGCGATGGCAATTTCCTTGAGCTGGGCCAGTTCTCCGGAACAGGAGACGATTGGCTTGTTATCGTTGTGGAAAGCGGCGCGGGAAATCTTGAGGCTTTGAGTGCCGTCACGAACGCCATCGTGACGATTGGTAACGTCGAACTAATCGTTTTTATAGGAGTTGCTGCTTCTCGAAAGCCCAAGGACGCTGGTATCGGAAGCGTTGTAGCAGCAAGCCACCTCTATTGGCCCTATGGTGGCAAGGAAGCAAAAACATTTAGTGCCCGGCCTCGCACAATCGCCGTGCAGCCCGCCTTAGTTCATCTTGCGAGAAAGGTCGCAAGAGATGGCGATTGGCCTTCGCGTATCCGGGCCCCTGCCAAATTTGGGAAGCCAGGCTCTTCTGAGTATCCCGTAGCCTTTCCGCCAAAGGCTATCACTGCCCCAATCGTTTCGGTCGAGGCCGTAGTATCGAACCCGAAGGCGCTTCTTGAGAAGCGAATAACCGAGAACTACGGCGATTCTACTGGCCTTGAGATGGAGGGCTACGGCGCAATCTTCGCGGCAGAGCGAGAAAGCAAGCCACTCATTGTGATCCGTGGCATATCGGACCTTAGAGAGGGCAAGGACCCCGAGCGGGACCTCATTGATCAGCCGATTGCCGCTGCTCATGCCAGCGCATTTGCGTTTGAGCTGGTTGATGCATACGCCATCAGCAATCCGCGCCTAGATGAAGTGCTGTCAGTGAGCTCGCAGCCCCCGCCTCCGGCGAACTCAATCGCCGACGATCACGCCTCTCCGCCGATCGCCTCAGAAGGAAAATTTGGTTCGGTGGTGGAATGTAACGTCGTTCTGACGTTGACCGGTCACGAGGTCGACTATCCCAGTGACCGCGTCGAAAGTATCGTCACGGGTCTGAAGGCATTGACTGGCAACCCGAACATCAGCGTCGTCAAGACAAAGGCTGGGTCATTCTCGCTTTTCTTGCGTGTGGCAGAACGGGATGTTGAGAAGATCAAGGACGCCGAGACCGCAACCTATTTGCGCGAGAAGCTCGGCGTCACCGTTATGTCTGTGCTTCGTGAACACGAGTACGAACAGGCCACCGAGGATCGTGGCACTCTACAGACGGCATCGCTGTCCCTGCTAAATTGGCCTCGCTCACTGCCCGATGGCACCGAGATTCCCAGACCTGAACTTGAGCAACTCCTTTCAACAATTGAAGGCACCGAGACAAGCACGACTGCACTACTAGGGCTTCCCGGCTCCGGGAAATCTGCACTCCTTGCAGCACTGGGCATTGAGCTGCGCAAAAGAGCGGTTCCGATCCTAGCGATCAAAGCCGACCTATTGGACCCCTCCGTCGACACCGAGGAAAAGCTCAGCGACTTCCTAGGACTATCAAGGCGACCAAGCGCAATTCTGCGTGAAGCCGCCTCCCTTCGTCCTGTCGTACTTATTATTGACCAACTGGATGCACTTGCCACCTACGTCGATTTATCGACCGGTCGACTAAGCGTCCTATTAAATCTTGTCCGGCGTCTTGGCGGCGAACGAAACATTCACATTGTTCTCTCGGCTCGCTCGTTCGAGTATGAGCACGATACGAGGCTTAAAAGCGTTCAGGCCGAGAGCATCACACTCGGCCTTCCCCCGTGGAGTACCGTTCTCAAGATCCTCGAGGAACACGGAATAGCGGCGGCTGGTTGGCCAGGCGATGCTCAAGAGGTCATGCGCACGCCGCAGGCACTCGCGACTTTCCTAAAGCTTGATCGCCCTGGGTCGATCGAGCCGTTCCTAAAGTATCACGAAATGCTCGACTACATGTGGCGCGAGCGAATCCTCAACCAACCTAACGGGCCGCAACTCTCGGCATTAGCGTCAAAAATCGCCGAGGATATGGCCGAGAAGGAGACACTGTGGCTCGCGTCAGCCCGCTATGACGGCCAAGCATCAGCGTTGGCTTCCCTTGTTGCCAGCGGAATTCTTGCGTACTTCGGCGGGCCAGGCAGCATTGGTTTCTCCCACCAGACAGTCTTCGAGCACGCACTGGCCAGGGCGTTTGCTCAGCAAACTGGCAGCTTGTCCGCTTATGTTCTGGAGCGTGAGTCATCACTCTTCATAAGACCCAAGCTCTGGACGTCACTCGCCTATTTGCGCGGCGTAGAGCCGGAAACCTACCTGACCGAGTTGCGCACGATCTGGAACGTTCCTACGCTGCGCAAGCACCTGAGAATATTGCTGATTGAATTCCTCGGCACACAAAATGCTCCTACAGACCCTGAAGCAGTTCTTTTCGCGGAGGCACTCAAGTCGGGGCAACGCCGCACCGCGTTGCAGGCGATGATTGGCAGTCAAGGTTGGTTTGAGCGTCTTCGCGCCACAATCACCGAAGCCATGGCCTCCGATAGTGAGGAGAACGTTGCCGCTGGAATTCTCGATTCCGCATGGAAGTTTGCTCCTAACCAAGTCCTAGCCCTGATCAAAGAGCAATGGCTTTCAGATGCGAAGCATGACAACGCAATATGGTCGGTCATTCGAGGTTGTCCCGAATGGTCAGAAGATGTTCTGCGGGTCGCGGAAACAGTCGCTGGTCGTTCAGACATTTCCCCTTATGCGTTCGACGATATGGTCGGAGTCGTTGGTGCATCATATCCCGAGCTCGCAATAAGGCTTGTCGCGAAGAAATTGGACACTGAACTCCAGAAAGGCATAGCCGAGGTAAAACGCCGCAGTTTGTTGAGCGAACCAAAGGGTGACGATACGGCGCACGTGCTCTGGCACATGGCGAACTCCACGACCAAACCGATAACTGATATTGTGGAGTCCGATGGCTGGGACAGCCTTGAGGCTTTGGCAGCTGAAAGTCCCTCGTTATTTTTAAGGCAACTGTGGCCATGGCTCACGACCGCATTTGCGCAGCTTAGGCGATCCATCCAAGATGACGACGGGCCGGGCTTTGCCATCTCCTATCACCTCGATCTGCGATTTGAGGGAGAACGTGATGACATCGACTTGCCAGAAAAATCGATACTCGGTGCCTTCCGTGTCGCCGTCGAGACTTTTGCTGATCGAGATCCCGCTGGTTTCGAGAAATGGCTAAGCGAAATCGAAGCGGAGGATGCGCTCCCTGCCCAGCGGCTGATTGCTCATGGGTTAGCGAGTAAGCCCGAACGTTTCGCAAAGCGGTCTTTGCGGTTCTTCTTGGACAATAAGAAACGCCTTCAACTCGGCAACTCGCAAGATCTCACAGCAACTGCAACGCGTCTCGTGGCAGCCGTAAGTCCCTACTGGTCGGATGAAGAGTTAGAGCAGTTTGAATCAGCTGTTCTCGACTACAAACCTACCCCAAGAGCGGGCCTCGACGCCAAGGGTCGGCAATACTTCGACCAGCTTATCAGAAAGTTGAAGCTGCGTGTGCTTTCGGCACTCCCGGAAGATCGAACCTCTAAAACTGTGAAGAGGCGGATCGCCGAAGAGCGGAGGCGCTTTCCGGATGATCGCACCGGCATTACCTTTTACGGGCCAACCTTTATCGGTTCGCCCATCGAGGCGAAGAGCCTTGCGCTGGCAAGCGATAAGGACATCATCAGCGCGTTCAAACAATTGCCGGACGCGACGGGGTGGGACAATCCGAAACATTGGCGTAAGGGCGGCAACATCCAGCTTGCGCGCGAGTTTGCTGAATACTCGAAAGCTGACCCTGAGCGTGCCAAGCGGCTCATCGAGCAGTTTGAGCCATTCTATGGGACACGCGCGGCCGGCTACGCGATTGACGCGATGGCGGAGACCAGCGACCCGAAACTGGTAGTCGATCTGATTAAAGACACCGATGCGCGCGGGTTCCAGGGTGAAGAATTCAGAGGCGGCGTTGCCAGAGCGATTGAGAGATTAATTAGACGGGATTTCGTTATTGACGACGCCACCACCGCACTTGTGACCGCGTGGCTTGCTGTTCCGAATGCAGATGAAACGGACGACGTGGCAGCTGAAGATGACGACGATCTCACCAAGCTTCCTGAAGAAGATGTGTCGTCAAACAAGAAGGAAGAGCGGGAAGCGAGTGTCCTTTGGGGAATGGGCGGCCTGTCGATCCTTCCTCACGGCAACTACCCGATTATTGAGACGCTGATCCGGATATATCTTCAGCGGAAGAACCCAGATCGCATCTTAGATCTCCTGCTTGAGCAGTTGAAGCGCGACGAGGAACAGCGGATTTGGAGCGCTTTACTTCGTTGGTTCCCCTACATTCGACCTAGTGATCCCGCAAAGCTCCGAGCGCTCATCGATGCGCTTTTCAGGCGCTATCCCGACCTGTCCAAGACACGCGAAGCGGCAGCTATGTTGGCGCATTCTATCTGGACGGTGCCCGACCTTGTTGGTTCAATTATAGCAGACTGGAAAGAGGCCGAAGCGCCTCGCGTGCGACAGGCCTATGGAGAGCTTGTGACACTCGCGGCTCTCATACGTCCCGAGCTTGAATGGCCGAAGCCCATGCTGTCGGATATAGTTTCAGCTGGCGCGGAAGAGGAACGCGTGGGTGTGGCATATGCCGCCACCAACGTATGGGCTGACACAGATGCACGCTCCGCTTCTGCATCCTCCAAGCTACTGCAGCAACTCATCCCCGTCGCAACACCTAGGATGTGGCGTGCGATCCTCGACCTGTTTAGGCTGATCGACGAGATCGAGCCGGACGACAACTGGATACCGCTGCTCTCGGTCTTGGCCGACTACTTGAAAGTAGCCCACAGCCGAGAATCCACCTTCATTATTGATCGGCTTCAGACACTATTGCCTCATCAAGCAACGCTCGTCGGAAAGATAGCCATGGCACTTGTTGAAAGCTGGCGCAATGATCTTGGTGATATTCGGACGGGCACGTCGGCGGTCGCACCGGACTTCGTAGATATCGCGGTGACGTTGCACCGCCTTGGTCCGGACACTCGCGACATAGGCACAAGCCTTTTCGAGGAATTGCTCGAGGTCAACGCATATTCGGCGCGCGCCACGCTGGACCAGATTGACAACAGGTTCCGCAACACTGGTCAGACTCAACCGCGTCGACTTCCTCGACGGCGCCGGAAACAGCAGCGAACCAGGGGCGCCGTGTAGCTATCAATGGGCAATCACGCCAGCGGCTAATCACCACCCTTAATTGAAAACCGGGACAGTCCGCTCTCGGCCCTATTGCACTCACTAATCGCGGGTCCCCAGCCAGTTTTTCCTAGCCGTCTTCGAACGCGACGGATAGCCGAAGAAACTGCGGAAGAGATCGCCCAACTTATTTAGAGGACGCCACTTTTTAGTGCGGGAGATGGTCGCCAATTTAATTCAAAAAATCGGTCAAAGACGACTTTCCTGGGAGGCCTGGATTCTCACATAATTTCAATGACTTAGAAAAAATCCTTGAAATTCCCTCTGTTTTCCAATCGCGAGCGACCGTGGATGCCACCTTTGTGCCCTGGCTTTGGGTATCAGTCAACAGGACGGGCGAGCGGCAATTATTTCCGCTTTTGTGACCGAAGTCGCCTGTCAGTGCATGATCGCTCCTCTGTTCCTGAAGTTACATGGTAAGCTAGGTGATTTTGGATGCTACGGCTTGTCCATTTTCGTATGCTTGGTCCCGTCGAGGGCTAGTTTAGGGACTTGCCTACCGTTCGGCGTTCGTCGCCAACACCACTTTTTGTCTGCAGAAAGCAAGCACCGTATTTAGAGAGCAGACACTGGACCGCAAGCACACCACCGCGTCAAGGGCGAACAGAGGACGCCAGATGCTCTCGCAAGTCCGCCTGGCGAAGCGCGCGTCTGGTCGTCGGGATTGAGTAGCGATCGTACGCCGTCATTTCCTCAATTGGTAAGTTTATAGGACGGTGAAAAATCTCATCCTCAAGGAATTGAAGCTCAGGCTCGACTTCCTTCATTCCCAGATCGATCCACCACGATTTGGGTCCGAATTCTGGGGAAGCATTCCAGCGGTATCCGCGTTGCCGCAGGAATTCACGAGCGTCGTAAGGCGCATCAGTTGCGAAGATCCTCCAACATGGCTTTCGGGCTGTTTCCAAAAGCATCTCGAGTACGCGGCGACCCGAATATGGAACCTTCTGGGCCAAGAGACCTATGCCAGCCTCACAGTCATCCAAGGCGCGGTGAGCATCGAAAAATACCCCAAACGCTGCCAACAATTCGCCCAGACGTCGGCCTTCGAATCCCTCGCTTTTCCAATCGACATCCGACATAGTGCATGCCCAAGGTTTGGCAATGAACGCGGGCGAAATTCGCTCGGCGATTGGACGGTCGAATGCAGCGTTGTGTGCGATGATGATAGCGGCATCTTCGACAAAATTCGCAACGGTGGCGGGATCGATGTGATGTCCAGAGACCATTTCATCGTTGATGCCAGTGATCTTCGTAATGTTGGGAGGGATGGGAGCCGACGGCTGGTTGACTTGATGAAAAGGGGGGTGAACGGCCACGATTGCTCCATCGAGACGATACTCGAAGGGTAAGATCGCCAGTTCAATCGGCTCGCATGTCAAAGGATCGAGACCGGTGCATTCGATGTCGAGAAACATACCGAGCCGCGTCGGACTGTTGTCACGGTCAGCCAAGCATGCAGCGAGATCCAGTCGGCGGAGCACGCGGTACCGTCCGGATGCTTCGAGCTGGCGAGCGGCCGCCTCCAGTAGCTCCTCGGAGGCAGTATCTCCAATTACACTGCTCACAACTTAGGCCTTAAATTCTGTTGTACCACCATCACGCGGTACATGGAGCACACTCTCGTCGACCTCGTACGGATGGCGGTCCCCCAAGTTCACCTTGGTCTCGCGCCAACTGTCGTCAACATATAGCCAGTCGATCAGAGCCGGAAGATTCGATGGCGGTGGATAATGCCACCTTTTTTCACAAAATGCAGCAGCGCGGCGCCGCAACCATTCAGGGTCGTCGGCAAAGCAAACGAGCATCTCCAAAGCTGCGACAGTTTTCTGAACGATCGCTTTCTGTCGTCGCTCTATTAAAGGATCCGGGTCGGGCGCAGCACGCTCATGACGCCAGTTCGGATCAGGTGTATCCAAGACTTCTTGCACGGCTATGGCAGCCTCAAGAAAGGTCTTCTGCGCATCGCCGACGTGGCGAGTTCGCTGCATCCGTTCACGGGTCCCGCGAGCTTCAGGCGATGGATTGGATTCCGTGGCAAAAATGAGCGGAAGATGCGCGACAAGCTGTAACGACCGACCCTGATGGTGCGGACGCGGCTTCAGGTCAGTGGTACGGATCGGATCGATGTCCGCAATCACCATCGCGGCCTCATGCTTGCCAAGTGCATCGCTATGCTTACTACCAAGTTGGAAGATCCCCGGCGCTAAGGAGCCGTAAGGCGTCGCCGTCTCTATTCCGGATTTCCAACCATCAAGTCCAATGAAAGCAGATCCCCCGACCCCCGCCGTTGGTTCCACAGCGTTGCAGAAAGCAGTCACGAGCCCAGCTGCAAGATACTGGTTCTGGCCGAAGATGTGATAGTCGGCAGACCGTGACGTCATGGCCGGAAGAATGATCAAGGTTCGCTGCATTGCTTCACCGCGAGAGAGCTCTGGCGGCTCTTCGACACTACGATAGGACGTCCAACGCGCGAACTCGTGCACGTCGGCATTGAGCGTTTGGACGGCATCGGATGTTGGCCATGGGATTGCGTAGCGTTGAGCGAGGCTCCGGTTTTCTTCGAGAATGCCTATGTAATTGGAGGCGCTTGCGTGGAGAAACATCTCCGAGCATACGAGTTCAACCGTATAGTTTCCGAGGCGGAACGGATCTTTCACGTGAGAAAGCAAAGGCTGCCAAGGCTCATTTGCAGAGGGCCTAATCAATTCGCCAGCGGCTGACGAAGGGTACCGCTTGCGTCGTACAGCGCAGCGAATTTGAATCCTATCTTCCGAAGCCTGTGAGTCTACACAGGTTAGCAAAGCGGAATGCATGTCCCACTCAATCGCTCCAGCACGCCCCATGGGCGTTGGCCGAAGGAAAGGCGAAGGTCCGTTGGACGGGATTTCTGTCGAGATTGACGAGCCGTCAGGAACGCGGAACGTTCCGCACCAGATGGTCAGCGATAAATTTTTGGCGGAAAGCTGGCGTGTAAGCCAATTCACGGTCTCGGGTCGTAGGCTGTATTCTGGCAGGACAAGACCATCGACTTTGAAGCGGGCGCAGGCGCGAAGCACTTCGAGCAAAATAGCTCGTCGCCGGCCTTCGGCGATCGATTGGAATTCTCCTCCTTTGTTTACTGTCGCTGCGGTGACCTTGCCACCGTTGAGATCGCGCAAACCCTCGTGCTTTCCACCTCCGGTGCCAGGCGCGTAATATGTGTCGACAACATCCCATTGCACTATGGCGAGCCGTTGGTGGCCGTGGCCACGTTTGGCTCGATCGCCCCAAAGCCGATCTTGCCACTGAATGATACGGGCCATCGCGTCGGCGGGCGGCAATGTGCTGGGTACCCCACCCTTGGTGGTTTGTGGCAGCGTTGCTGGAGCATCCTCGGCAGTAACTTGGCCGAGATGTAAACCATTGTTGACTGCTATATGCTCTTCTTGAGAGTTCGGGCCTTCTATCGGCCTTTCCTGCACATCTCCAGTGGTTCGTATCACTACTGAAGTTTCGGTGTACCCGGCAGTTCTATTTACTACCAGTTCGTCGCTATTGGTTTTCGAGCTCCCACCGGTCCCATCTGACGCGGCGCAAAACGCCACTTCGGCCAGGCTTTGAGACACGAGGTGGAGACCAACGACCCGGTCATTGTTCCAGGCTACCGAATAGCGATAGTAAATGCGGCTTTCATGCTCCTCGCACTCGGTAGACAGACGGCGCTCGCCTGCCACGTATGCTACATCGATCTGCCATTCGGACAACCGATGTGAAGTGCCGTCCGCGAGCCGCAGCACTGGCCGTCCGTCGACGACTTCACCCGTTCGCGGATTGATAGTTGAGCGCAAAACATCGATGCGGATCGCTGCCGCTACGGACAATTCTGTCAAGTAGTCTTTGAGGCCCACAGGCATCGCAGTGCGAAGGGGCGCAAAGGTGTTCCAAGGCCAATCGCCGTCTTCTGCAGTATCAGGCGCCGCAGCCGCAAGGAACGGCAGCAAACCGGAAATTGCCGTTGCCGCGCGTTCAAAACCGTCTGATGTCATACGCCATAGGGCTGGTCGAACTTCCCCAAACTCTGTGGTTACTGGTGGTGTAAGTTGCAACAGCGTCGACACAAGAATCAGCCATCCGAGCGGCGTTATCGCATCGCGCGCCGCCGCCGCTGCGGTGCGGCGTCCCTCGACGATCTGCCTGAAGACTAGCAACATGCGCCTTGTCTGCACGTTCGGATCGCCGTCAAGATGGCTCTCCGCATCGTCGATCAATGCGATCTCGCTGCCCAGCTTTTGGGCAGCGAAGGACAGATCGATCGGAAGATTTTGCAGGCGCTCGAGACTCCCCGAGGGCAAGGCGGCAGCCATCTCGAAAGCTAGAGCGCGTAATTCGGCCATAGTTCCTAGAAGGGTCAGTCCTATACCGAGTGTTGCTAGCGGAATCGCGGCTGCCTCGCCAAGTTCGCCGACCTGCGTTTCTACGCGATGTGCAGCGGCGAACCAGGCAGCCGCACTTCTTCGCTCAGCGCTGGTGAAAGACTGCCTGACAGGCCACAATCGGCCGGCGGCCGGAAGGGCCCGGCTCACACGCCGCGCGGCCCGAGCCGCTATCGCAGCCGGCCGACCGCTATGGCTCGCATCTCCGACCGTACCCAGCCGTTCGCTCATAAATACGCCTTCGGCCGTTGCCGCGACAAGATAACTTGCATGTTGGTCGGGGAGTGTGGTCGTACCGAATGCGGTTAGCAGTCGAAGCGCTCGAGCAATACGTGTGGGAATAGCACCGTCATCGGATTGTAGTCCGGCACCCCATCTATCGGCTCCGGAGAGCCGGGGCAGCACACGCGCTAAAATCGCCTCGCGGCGGTGACTTAAACGGTCAAGCTTAGTGTCGCTATGACCTTCCAAGGCCGTAATATCTTCCGCGGGACCTTCTGGTCGGCGACAGAGATCACGTACCGCCCAGCCGTAACGCCAATGGTCGGCGTCAAGGAGGTGGACCGGCCGCGCTTCAAGAGCGCTTCCGTTCCGCACGAAAGCGTGACCATCGACTGCCGGACGGGGGGCGGTCCAGCAGATAAGGGTTGTACGGTGGATGTCGGGCATCTCGTTCGCATCGACAGGGGCAAAGAACGAAAAGACCGTTGGAACTGGTACATGCTCTGCCGTCGCGGCGGCGAGCAGGCCGCGATATGATCCATACCCTGCTTCGTATAGCGCGGCGATATCTTGCGCATCCCAATCCCTTTCAACCGCGAACATCGGCCTGATATCGGCAGCCAGGTCGGCCTTCCATAAATGAAGGAAACCCTGTCCATTGGAGTTCTCTTCGCGCCACTGAGCACCCACTGGACGCGGCGCATCGCTCAGCGGCGCTGCAAAAAGCAGATGACCATTATCGCACCATAACAGCAAACCCGAGGCTTCAAGACCTGGCGGTGACGGAAGCGCGGTCGCGTCGCTTCTGTTCGAGATCATCCGTATCAACCGCGGCCTTGCAGGAGCGATATTGGCGAAGTGTCGGTGGGTGACGTTGACGAGCGTAGCCGCGGCATCGACTTCCACCGGGTCGATCTTTGCGTCGTCATCTGCGCCAGGTATCCAGATCTTTAAGATATTCTCGACCACCTGTTCAATTTCCGTCGCTAAGGTATCAGCAATGGGAGTCGGGGATAGGTCGGACGCTCCGTCGTCGAGCCTTTGCAGTTTCACCAGTGCGGTCTCGAGACGATGAAAGGCGTTGCGGGTCTGATGCTCGGATGGGACAGTTAGTCCAGGAAGACGGGGCTCAAGGTCCCCATCGTGACGGTACAGCGACAGTCGCAAGCCGTCGTACATATGTTCGACGCCTTCTGTTTGAGAGAGATATGGCATGAGCGATGCAAACGGGTGCTCGCCAATGGCGACCTTCGCATCTTTTAGAACCGAGAGCGCCAAACAGGCGATGATGGCAAAATGGCAGCGAACATCATGGCGCCGAAGGAATGACTCTGCACCTGTGCCCATAAAGGCGCTAGCCAGAGGGGCAAAAATGTCGGCTAGAACCGCTTCTGCTAACCAGCGTCGGCGTTCGGACCAGTAGTCGCGCGCGTCTTCCTCCAATGCCTCTGGAATATGGGCGCGCAACGCGCGTTCAATCGCCTCTAGGGCCGTAACCGTGATATCAAACGGAGCGTCAGCCATCCGCGCGCCCGCGTCGACGCGAAGGGCTTCGTTCCGAAATGAGCGGGCGATCTCGGTGGGGTCTAAGTCCTTTTCGCCCGCCGCGATCAGCCAAAGACGCCGATACGCGTTAGCGCGGTCGCTAAATCGCACCTCGTCGGCACGAAACGCCCGTTCTAACCGTTCCTGTATGCGCTCCGGGCGCCGGAAGTCGTCGAGTTCGGGGTCGAAAAGTAATCCAAGCGCTGTCCGGCGATCAATATCGCCGGCGTCGGCCAGCGGATCCATCGTATCTGTCACTGGCATGTCTGCCAGAGGGCCAGAAAAACCGAAGCCCATGCGGCTATCTGTTAGCCACTCGCGCGCTTCTTGGCGGGTCATCAAGGGTGGGGTCGCGTTCTTTCGATTCAGCGAAAGCCCCCTCAGTTGAAGGTGAGTTTCGATCTTTCGTCGCAGTAGCGCGGCAACGTCGGCGTTCGGGCATATAAGGATTATATCATCCACATAACGCGCATAGGCTGCACTGCATTGATTTCGGCGCTTCTCTTGTTTGATGTCGTCGTGAGATTCCTGTGAGTGGTTGGGGTCTGGCGTGCCCCGCTCTCCTTCGCTCTCAGCGTCTTTGTCTTCGTAAGCAGCGTCAATACGATCTACCTCGGCCCGCATCATGTCATCAAGCTCGAAAAGCGAAATGTTTGCAAGATAAGCCGAGAGGTCAGGACCTTGCGGAAGCCCGCTGAGACGCGCAGATTTGCCTGATTCGGGATCTGCATGCTCATTGTGGAAGGCATGACGGAGCAGGAAGTCGGTAAAGACGTTTGCACGACTGGGCGCATCTGTACCGGAATCGGGAAGGAGCATCGGGGCGAACCCCATAGGTCCGCCGTCGGCTTGCGCAAAATGGCCAAGAGCACGTTCTAGCGGCCCTTGCAGAGCATCCCCAACCACGTCACGGCGCACGTACTCATAGAATCCCGTAATATCGAGCCGCAGGATCTGTAGATCTTCATGCCGATAGTGCCGGATCTTGTTATCCAAATGATCAATAAAGGCACGCCAGCATTCGAAGTAGGGTCGAAAAATACCTTCACGCATCGGCGGCGCTTCGCCGTTAACAATCGCCATATCGACCTGATAGGCAAAGCTCAACGCCTCAGTCTCTCCTTCTACGCCTGTCCGGTAAATCCCTCTGCCCCCCGTTCGGCGATCAAAGCGGACGGCAGGGATCCGGTCGGAGAAACCGGGAGCGCCAGAACGATCACGCAGCAACTCAACAAGTGCATATTGTTGAAGCAGCGCGTCAGCCGCGACTGGCCCAGCTTTGAGGCGATATCGCCCACCACCCTTGGGGAGATGGCGCGCCAGGAGCGGCGCCATCGGGCCATCACCGATTTTTAGGCGTTCACGATGGAGATGGAACAGCGGCGAGGCGGCGACCGCTAACCGCTCCCATGCGTCGTCATCGAGAGGATATTCACGGCGTTTTGTAGAAGATCGCCCGAGACTCAGAGCAGTGATCAAGTCTGCTCGCGGATCGCCCGTTGTTTCGCGCCGGTCGACAGGTTTAAGCGCCCCACGCGGTACGCCGTCGCTATAGGTCCGGATCATCGCAGCGAATCCGCCTAAGGTTTCCGCTACATCCAGTGGTGCCAAAACTCTGGCCCAGTTTACATCGGGAAGGGCGTGGGCAATGCGACGCGCGCTGCTTGCCAGTTGGACGGGGGACAGCCCGTCGATATTGATAGGAAGTTCGCCTTGTCCGGTCCGCATCCAGAGCATGAATTCGAGTGCTGGATAGGCGTTACGGTTGAGCAGCGAATCTGCGTCCTCGTGATCTCGGCCACGCAAAAAGGTGTCGGGATCAGCTTTCTCGGCATTTGGAGGCGGCACCACTACCTCAATCCCGAAAGCGCTACCACCATCCAGCAGGCGCAACAGCGCTAAAATCAAGTCGTAAGTGCCGTCTCGCCCCGCAGTGTCGGGGTCGAGAAAAAGGCGAAAATTGAGAGGCCGATCGGCTTGGCTGGCAATGTCTACGACATGCGCGAGCGCAGCGACTTGGCCCGGTGCAGCACGTGAGCCGAGCAAAGCGACCGCGCTAAAATTGAGGGACTCCAAACGCAACTGATCGAAAATTCCTTCGACCACATAGACACATGCCATGGTACCGCGTAACTCGCGCCGGCCGAGCATTGCTTCGACACGATCGGCCCCGTACAGCGTGTCGCGGCGCGGGAAGTCGAAGGAATATAAGTACCTGGGGTCTTCATTCCCTAGAGCGCGAGCGGCAAACCCTACGGGTGCACCGCCTCGACTACCCAAAGGAAATACGATCCGCTTGCCCGAGTAGAAGCCGCGTAGCCAATTCCGCGTTTCACTGTCTGGAAGCGCCGCTGCCTCGGCACGCAAGATGCCGGCTTTGCATAGCGCCTCTTCAAGTGCTCGATCCACCGAGGCTTCGCGACGGAGCCTGGTGAGATCAAAGACGCTAGCGCCGATCCTCCGAAGCATATCGGGCTCGAACCCACGATGTGCCGCGATGCGCTCAAGCTCCTGTTCGTCGGATCCTCCGCGCAACCATTCGACAAATTGTTTTGCCCCGCTGCGCCGATCAATGCTCGGTCTTTGGATGTTTTCGGCAAGTGAGACGCCCGCGTGTGGGGCGAGCCATTGAACCGCGTCCCAGAAGTTGAGATTATTCCGCCGCTGCACAAGCGACAATACATCGCCATGGGCGCCACATGCGAAGCAATGGAAATTGTCACGTTTTCCCGCCCGCTGATAGAGATTCAAAGATGGACTATGGTCGTCATGAAAGGGGCAAAGCGCCTTATGAGGCCGAGATCTAGTTCGGTCGACCTGAAGGCCGAGGGCGGTTGCGACCGCCACAATGTCGCATTGCTCAATTATTCCCTTAAGGTCAACGTTTCCCCTCGATTTTAACGCCAACAACCCCTCCTATTTCTACGCAAGGTTTTGAAAATTTAGGCATATCAAGTTTTGTAATAATTAGCGACAAATTCAACTACTGGTAAACTGCACCAAAGCATTGCCGTTTCGAAACTCTTGTGATCGGACTCGGTTGGACAACGCAAGCGCGAAGCTCAAGCCGATTTGAAATTGAACAGAAGGCATGGCGGCGCTATCCTGGCATCGGAAATAATTTCCGCGGCCCAAGCCTACGATCTCCTAACGATCGTCTGCGTCTCGCGGTCATATCGGTACAGATGTAGCTGTCCGTCTTTGATGAGCCGGGCTGCCTGGGCAACATGGTCTGGCAGCACATAGAACCACTCTCGCGGTCGTATCCTCTTGCCGAACCTGTCGACGATGAATAGCTCACCCGGTTTGGCGGCGTCAAAGAACCGATGGAGCAAGTTCTCGACTTTGGAACGCGGCAGGTTCTGCAGTTCGTAGGTTGCAACAATCTCGACTGGCGCCAGAAGGAAGGTCGGGTCGTTTCGGGCGTCAGCTACGCGACGGCGGACGTCTTGCGACGTCACGCCGATCTTGTAGAGGATATCGCGCTGGGGTTTGATGGCCGGATCTTCTGAAAGGCTGCGTGCGACATAGATGGTGCCGGACAGCGAAACCTTGTCCGTTTCCCAATCCGGATCGAGCGGACCGAGCCCCAGCCGCTGAATGACACGCGCCGTCTTATCGTCGTTGAGCGACTTACGAAACGACGACATGAGTGGGTCACTCTCGGTACCGTTCGAGAAAATGACTCTAAGGCGATGGTCGCGTGCACCACCGCGCTGCGTGCTTTCGCTCTTTTCCGCAATATAGGCCAGAAGCCCGTTGCGGATGAAAAAGTCGCCTTCGACAGGCTCTATAACCGCCCATTTTTCAATGAGCGTGGCTTCCCGCGCGCCGCTATCGAGAGCCTGTTGCATGGTCTCGAACAAGCTCGAAAACTGATCGAAGTCCTTGCAGGGTATGAAGTCCGCCCGGTGGTCGGGCACCTGACGTTCCACTGCCGGTGTCACATGCTTGAGCTGAACAAGCTCCGGCTGAACATCCAGGCCATCATCGGCAAAGATGTCATCGAGCGAGTCCGGGATGTCGTCGTCTTCAACCTCATCGCGCCAGGAAACCGCGGCGAAGTTCTCTTTCCGTGCCAGAAGTCCAAGCCTGTCCGCTTGACGAAGCTCGTCGCTCGGAGATTTGGCAAGGTTTTCCCAGATCGTGCCAAGCCGCATCTCTTCGTGATTGGATGCGTTGGCGTCCGGCACACGTCCGTGCTGCTCGAAAAAGCGCGTCACATCATTCAAGATCGCAACACTATTGTTGCCTGAAGCTGAAGCCCTTGGCTTCAGCTTCACAGCAAGAAGGCCGAATTCGTCTGGCTCTGCAAAGATCTCTTCCAGCGTCGGGCGGGGCATCAGCTTGCCGTCTCTCGCATCATCTGGGCCTTGCGGTTCTTGAGCCAGGCCAGCGCTTCTGCCATGCGCTTTTCCAGCGCATCTTCCGCATGAACATTCGGCTCGCGCCCCTCCTGCGCCCGGAACCGCTTGATCCGGGGCCACAGCGTACGCGCTTCCTCTTCCGTCATCTGTACACGCATGGCCACCATGGCCGATTGTACCTGAGACAAAAGCGGGGCATCGAAGCTGCGCGAGGCCACCTCAAAGCACTCCTGAAAGGCGTTGACGCTGTCGATGAGGTCAATATCCAGCTCGCGAACATTGATGAAGCGGCGCACCATGGCCAGCAGCGTATTGGGTGCCGCCCGCACATCGTCGTCTGCGTCGTTGCCATCCGCCTGCCCGGCGTCGCCGCCCGTCCTGGGGGCTTCACCGCCTGCCTGATCGGCACCGATAAACGGTGTGCCCGCTTCCTGAAATCCACGCTCTGCCTCCTGGCGTGCGAGTGTCAGCAGGTTCATGCGTGCGGCAAGGTTCTGGCGAATGGCCTCGGTTTCCTCATCGTTGAGGTTCTCGTAGCGATGCTCGATAATATCCGTCAGCAGCATCTGCGTTGCCACTTCCGGTGCCGTGTCTGGAGACACGATACGGGCATCGACAGCCTGACAGGCGGTTGCCATTAGATCGGCCATATCGTTTTCGCAGATGTCGCGCGCCCGGTCGGTCGGCGGCTCCATCAGACCCTTGATGCCGATGGTGATAGTACCCTGGCCGTCATCGCTGATCGGTTCGCGGATATCGCCATCTTCCCGGCGATAGAATTTGAAATTGGGTGCCAGCACCTGTTCCATCAGCAGCGAGCCGGAAATGGCCTTCAGCATGTCGTTGACCGCGTCTTTAACGGCAGCCGTTTCCACACCCGGTTCCGCGACCAGATTGGTGAAGATGGCTTTCGGCTTACCCGGCGCATCGCGCGTGGCGCGGCCAATGATCTGCACAATTTCCGTCAGCGACGCCCGATAGCCGATGGTCAGCGCGTGTTCGCACCACACCCAGTCAAAACCCTCCTTGGCCATGCCAAGCGCGATGATAATGTCCACCTTGGCGCGGTCACCGTCATCGTCGCGCTTGCCATTTGGCCCCCTGATCTCGCGGGAAAGAGCAACCTTCACCCCCTCGCGCTCCGGGCCATCGTGAACGAGGTCAGCCACCTTCAGCACGCGGCCATCTGCCGTGCGGATCAAATCGAAGCCTGTTTCCTCTTCCACGCCGATATGCTCGCCGATCAGATCGAGAATGCGGCCCACCTCATCGTTCTTCTCTCCAAAGGCTTCCGCCGAACCGCGGTGGGGAATGTGGATGATGGTCTTCAGCGTTGTGTCCAGCACATCGGGCAGGCCATTGATATACTGGCCGCGATAGAAACTGTAATTGACGCCGAGCGCCTTCAGATGCTCATAGCCTTCAAGCTGCTCGTAATAGGAATAGGTGATCGTCTTGAAGCGCGCCTCATCTTCCGGCCGCAGCACCGGCACGGCATCGCCGCGAAAGTAAGAGCCGGTCATGGCCATCACATGGCACTGGCCGCGCACAATGATCAGCCGCAGAATTTCGCCGAGGCGGTTGTTATCGGCTGCCGAGACATGGTGAAACTCGTCGATGGCGAGAAACACATTGTCGAAGGCCTCGATGCCATGCACCCGCTCCACCGCCTCGAAACCGAAGCGGAAGGTGGCATGGGTGCAGACCAGCACGCGGGCGTCGGACTGGATGAAATCAGAAAACGCCTTCACCTTCTGCGCGGTCGAGCCATCTTCCGTGCCGGAAAGGCAGAGGTTCCAGCGGTCCTCCACCTGCCAGTCCGCATCGAAACCGTAGCTTTTCAGGTCGGTTGAGCGGAAAGAGCCGCCAATCGAGGTTTCCGGCACACAGACAATGGTTTTCGCCAGCCCCTGATGGTTCAGCTTGTCCAGCGCGACGAACATTAGCGCCCGGCTCTTGCCCGCAGCAGGCGGGGCTTTCAGCAGAATGAACTGCGCGCTGCGAGCAGCATAGGCACGGGCCTGCATGGGCCGCTGGCCCAGCGCGTTGGTGGCCTTGGATTGCCCGGTGCCATTATAGCGCACATTGACCATCTCAACCATTCACTTCGCCCCCTGCTTCACCCGCGCCGCATACAGCTTGAACAGCTTTTCCAGCCGCTCCGTGTCGTTGCGGAAGGGGCGACCAATATACATGCTCTCCAGCAGTTCATCATTTTCCCGGTGCACTGCCCGCAGATCGTCGGGCATCTTGTCCGGGTCGTAGAGATCGGCAATGGTTTTCGGGTAATGCTGATAGCGCGTCTTCAGAATGCGCCGTGCAGAGGCCGAAAGCTCCTCCAACTGTTCTGCGGTGAATTTCGGCACCGGAAACGTGTTCCAGCCCAGCGTGTTGGAATAGCGGAAGTCGGATTTCAGTTTGCCGCAAACGGTCGCGATCCAGACGAGGTGCAGGCGCGAGGCGATTAGCGCGATGCACCAGTCGGGGGCATCGTAGAGAACCTGATTCAGATCGGAGGAAATCACGTCAGCTCCAACGCGATCGACCGGAAGGTAGGGTCGGCGTTCCGAGGTGACACGAGGGACGAGGATTGAGTGGGCAAACGTTTCCGGGCTTCTGCGCTCTACGAAGCGATGTGGCCGATTGGCGAAATCAGACGTCGATTTGTTGGTACTCTTGAGCCGATTCTCAGCAACCATTTCGATCCGCTGCTTGATGGGTGGTATCGATAGTGCCAAGTCCAATGACGTTGGGTCTGCTCGCTCATCGATCCAAAGGCAGTACCTGTCGAGACCGTTCACAACCTCCTCCGAGCCGAGAAATTTTCGAATTATGGTTCTAGTCTCAGGATAGGCATCAGTAAGCGACTCCATCTCGATCTGGTTCAAGATCAAATGTCCGCCGTCCCTGGGCATCTCTCCGAAAGTCATTTCTGGCAGGCCATTTATAGGCTTGGACGATGCGGAAGCGGTCACGGTCGGTCCATCGATGAGATAGCTATTGATGTTTCCTGCCCGAACTTCAATGTCTTCATCAATCAAGCGTTTCCCCTTGGAACTGGTATTACGGATTCCGACGACAACGCAAATGACGGCTGCATTCGCAGCAGCATTGTTCCGCCATTTGAATGATCGGTGAGCAAAGCCAATTTCGACGTCGAATTTGAATATCTCTGGCCAAAAGCTGGACGCTGAGGCTCCCTGACATATCGAATTTGTAGCGACCAATGCCGCCTCAGCATTGCGATCTCGTATGTATTGAGCAGCTAGAAAGTACCACGCGGCGACCAAGTCGAACGCTCGATAGGCCTTTACCCGACCGCTGAATACAAGGTCCATGCCTTCCTTTTGCTCTTCCTCTTGTTGCGCTTTGCCGAGAAAAGGTGGATTTCCAGCAATATACACCTCCTCACCCTCCGCGGGTGGCGGACAAACTTCATCCCAGCTTACTCGGAGCGCATTCTCACGTCTGATCTGACCGCCATCCCGCAACGGCAACAGCGGAGGCATCCGCCCGAACACATCGGCAAAGCGGGCATTGGCCTGATATTCGGCGATAAACAGCGCCAGCTTGGCCGTTTCCGCCGCAAAGTCGGTTAGCTCGATGCCATAAAACTGGTTGAGGCTGACGGAGGAGAACATGACGTTCTGCGGATTATCCTCCAGTTCTCCCAGGCGTTTCAGAATGCGGATTTCGCGCTCGCGCATCTGCCTGTAGGCGACGACCAGAAAGTTGCCGGAGCCGCAGGCGGGATCGAAGACGCGGATTTTCGACAGGCGGTGAAGCTGGGCCTTCAGCGCCGCCGGCTTGTCCCAGGCCTTCTCCAGTGCCTCATCCAGATCATCCAGAAACAGCGGTCCCAGCACCTTCATGATATTGGGCACCGAGGTGTAATGCATGCCCAGTTCGGCGCGGGCCTTGGGATCGGCAATCGACTGGATCATCGAGCCGAAAATATCCGGGTTGATCAGCTTCCAATCCAGCTCGGCCGCATCGCGCAGATAGCGGAAGGAGATGGGGTCAAACGCCGGGGCTTCGATGGCATCGGCAAACAGCCCGCCATTGACGTATTCGAATTTGTCAGTCCAGGCAGGCAGCCCCTCCCGCTGGCCTGTGGGCAGGTTCATGGCGGTGAACGCCTGCACCAGCACATCGCGCGCATGCTCACCCTTGTTGCCGCCATAGGAAAAGACGGAGAAGGAGAACTGATCTTCCTTGAAGACACCGACATCCTCGGAAAACAGGCAGAAAATCAGCCGCGTCATGAACAGGTTCATGGCATGGCGGCGCTCCGGTACAGCCCAGTCCCGGTTCGCTTTCAGCAGCGCATCGTAAAGCTTGGCCAGCTTGCCGGTGGCCTTGATGTCTACCGGGTTTTCCTCAGCCGCCCGATACCGCTCCTTACCAGCGGCGGGCAGGAAGAAGGAAAAATGCGTGCCAAGCTCCACAAAGGGGCAATGCAGCGTGTCACCGGACTTTGGATGCTCGGCGGCGATCATCTCGCCATCCGTGGCGATCAGGATCGCAGGCTTCGATTTTGCCGTGCGCTTGGAGGCGCGAAGCGCATCCAGCATGTCAGCCGCCATACCGGGAAGCGCCGGGGCGTAATGAAATTTGCCATTCAGCAGAACGCCGCCGGCAATATCCGATTTGTTGGTGCTGCCCGCCCTCAGCTTGGCAACCGTTGCCTGCGCATTATCCGTCGCCTGCGCAAAGGCATAGCCGAACTCGGTGGGATCAAACTTAGCCTTGGCGATGGCATCAAGGGCGTCGGCAATTTCGGTGGGGTTCATCATGAGAAATCAGGCTTCTTTTTATCGTTGCAGGCGTTGCCATCAGACCCAGGCCGGAATGAAAATACGCTTCAACGGAATGAGCTGCTGGGTCTCGAGGTCGAGCTTATCGTACTGCTCGAGCAGGCTCTTCACCAGGTCATCGAGATCCATAAGCGCAGTCGGGATGCGGGCGCGTTCGGCCTCATAGCGCGCCTCGCGGGTAAAGCCGCCGGTGCTGACGTAAAGGCCCTTGTCGAGGTCATGACGCCCGGCGATGAAATTGCGCAGGTCCGGCGCGCCCATGGAGCCTTTGCGATGTTTGACCTCCACCACGATGCGGGGTGCCTCAAAGCCGAAGCCATCGGGCGACGCGACAATATCCTTACCCTGATCGGGTCCGGCGTCCGAGACGCGAGTCTTATATCCGAGAGAGCGGAGCAGACCCGCAACGAGGTCCTGCATTTCCGACCAGCTCAGAGCGTTGACCTTATCCTTGATGAACTCATGGGCGCGGCTGGCCATGGATTCAAAAAGGTCTTCTTCGGCAGCCTCGCTCACGGGAGCAGACAGTTCGGTGGGAACGACGATGTTTCCGGACAAAGCTTTCTTCAGTTCTGCCGCCACTTCGTTCGACAGCCGAAACAAGGTAGATATGGAGCCGAGGCTATTGCGGCTTTCGACAGAGAGAAGATCGCGGCTGACTTCGCCGTCCCATCGCACCGAACGGACCTGTGTGTCTTCCGGGTCTATCGATGTGTCGTGGCGATAGGCGCTGGCGATTTCGCCCACTAGATAGACCCGGCGCGACGGATCGTAGGTGACGACCATATCGCCGATGTTCATCTCATTGACGTACCGGTGGAGCTGGCCGGCTGCCATCGCCTGGCTCTGCGGCTTGGCACCAGCATAGGATTTCGCAAGCGCCTCGCTGATGGTTTTGCGCGTTTTTGCGTCGGAAAGATCACCCAGTGCGGGCCAGCCGATGGCAACGACAGACTTTTCCTTGAACGCATCAAACAAGCGGCCATTGCGCTCGGCGCGAACCATCCACGATTTACTCATATGCATCCCCCTGCCGCAGGGATACATTCCTCACTCATCGCAAAATTGCAAGATTGATCAAGCTGCTACGCTGTGGCGACTACTTCATAAGGCCGGAAATTATTTCCGCTTTGACGGATCCATGATCATGTCGGTGATCCAGGCCGTCGCGAAATAAGCCTGTTTGCCACCCGTTTTCATCAGATCGCCGCTTGGCCGCCGTGGCTCATAGTAGATGATCTAGTCGCCGCGGGCGGCCTCGAGCTGACGCAGGTAGGTGCGCGGAAAATGGTAGCGCTGCTCCGGAAGATCGTCGTAGGTCTGGTCGACTTTTGTCGTCAGGACCGCTTTTGACATCGTGGCACCTCTATGGACTAGCCCGGTGTTTCCAGGTCGGCGGGTCTTCGAAAACATGCATGGGCGCGCAAGGTGGCGCGCCCTGCGGTTGTGTTGTATTACTTTGGCCAAGTCGGAGTAAGAAAAATTTGAATGAGCTAAAAATGAAGTATTTTAAGTATTAATGCATGCAATATCCGCAATTTGTTAAGTAAAAATAGGATAGACAACTTTTGATACGTCTTGAGTTACTTTAAAATATCAGGGATAATTTATTTATCAATTGCGCAGGTGCAGTTGATGCTTTTGCAACACGCAAGGATCTTTGACATGACGAAGAAAACGACCGAAGCGGCATCCGGCCGCTTTGACTACGATGCGCTCAACATCGGTGCGCAAAGCAAGAAGGCACTGGAGGCTACAGCCGCCGGCATCCTGGCTTTGGGACGCCGGTCCACGGAGCAGGCCTTCGAATTGGGTGACCTGCTGGAGCAGGCATCCGAGCTCGTTGAGCCTGGTACCTTTGAGAAATGGGTCTCGCAGCGATGCGACATCTCCTCGAAGACCGCGCGAAACTATCGCTCTGTTGCGCGCAACCTCGCTCCTTACCGTACACGTGCGGTCGAGCTGGCCGTCAGCCCCACGGTTCTTTTTCATCTGGCGTCCGCGCCGGAAGAAAAGGTTGAGGCCGCCCTGGCTTTTGCGCAGGAGAACGACGGCATTCGCGTCAGTGAGGTGAAAGCTCTGCTGGCGGACGGTTCCGATGCAGCCTCCGAAGAGGTCAACACAAACGATCTTGCCGACGCCGGCGGTCTCTCCGGACTGCGGGCGCTGATCGACATCAAGACGAAGAGCGGTCTTGCCGCTTTCGTTGAGAATGCGGCAATGCTTGCCAAGACTGTCGAGGACATTCTCGAACGCAAACCTCGGAGCAAGCGACTTCAGAAGAAAGCACTCGTTCCAGTGCTTGAGCCTTTGGGCCGTCTTGCCAAGCGCAGCCTGGGCAACGTCCTACTTCTCGATGCGCCAGGCGACATCGACGTCCGCAAGCTCTCCGCGACTGAGCTTGCCCCCGGAAGCCGCTGGCACAGAGTCTTCGAGACGCTCGATGACGTGGGCGATCGCGAAGCTTGGCCTGAGGCCAAGGAGCTCGAGCTGTGGCTGAGCCAGGAGCTGCTGCCGCTCCTCGATTGGGCAACCTCGAAAGCGAAGCAGCCTGAATGGCCTCTTGAGGCCAGCTTTGCCTCGAACTCACCTGGCAAGGCGATGCGCAGTGGGCTGGAGGCGCTGGGTGGCGTCGTGCGGGTAGAGGCGCCAAACCTCGACCCGTCGGAGGACGAGGATGAGACGATCGAGGACTACGTGCCGCCGGCGATGTTTACCCGGAGCGGTGGCGTATCTGAGGCAGTTGGTTCCAACATCCTTTCCTTCGGTTCGACCGAAGGGCTGCCTGGACTGAGGAAGCCGAAGGCGCTCACGCGCAAACCCGCCGAGGCGTCGGCGGACTGAAGATAAGAAAGGGGCTTTCGGGCCCCTTT
This sequence comes from Hyphomicrobiales bacterium, assembly GCA_900472575.1. Lineage (GTDB taxonomy): Bacteria > Pseudomonadota > Alphaproteobacteria > Rhizobiales > Rhizobiaceae > Neorhizobium > Neorhizobium cellulosilyticum. The sequence goes on along the minus strand of UCIV01000040.1, from coordinate 680 downwards.
CTTGATTCCGGCTGTGCGTTTGGCGCCGTGCTCAGCGCAACCTCATTGCGCTTCACCGGTCGTTTACCATCGCGCGCGGACGGAATTCGGGCGTGAGCCCGCCGTTAACCGCGTTCAGGATCTGTTCTCTTTTTGCCGATAGGATCCTTGATGTCCGGTCCGGGTCCTGTCAGGACTGGGTGGCTCCACGGAATGGAGCTAGCGGCCCATGCCGGTGCTACCAACACCGACATGAGCCTGACCCTCAGCCTTCAACGAAAAGGAATCGGGCTTTGACCAACCTATACGCTTCATCCCCCGCCGGGGAAGTTCTCCGCGCCGTGACTTCGGCGTCCTCCACCATCTCTTCACTCGCTGGCCCGGCGTCCCGGCGCTACTTCGGCGAGCGTGCCGGTATTCAGGCTGAACCGCCGGCGCTGCGCCGCCACCCACATCTGGTGCGTTATCCGGACGTCGAGGCCGACTTCGCCGTGCTGATCGACAGAGCCATCGCCGCGATCGCCGACGGCGAGCCGGTCGAGGACGAAATCCTCGGCCACTATATCAACGTGGCCTCAATGGTCAGGGCGGTGTCCTTCCGGGAAGGCAAGCTTTTGGAGCAGGCCGGGCAGCTACACGCCGGACTTGATCGTCGTGAACCGCGCCAGGCGCGCCGCCTTCGTGCTAGGCCGCGTCCCCAT
>UCIV01000072.1 GCA_900472575.1 Hyphomicrobiales bacterium | reverse complement strand
GCACAATTTTTTCGGTGGATATCGCGCTAGAATGATTGATGCCAACGAGACTCCGTTTGACACGCCTCATTATCGCCGGACTCGTGACGGGAGAAAATCCGCGATCAAAAAACTACTTTTGGTTGCGGATGTGTTTGTTACTCATCCACCCCGACACGGTAAAGAGGCACCATTTCTACGGCTCGATATTGAACGCGGGGAGTGGTGAGCCGTCCGCGAATGCGCGGATACAGGATCGGGCGGCATCAAGCGCCTCACGGATCGTCACATCCATATCGAGATAACGGTATGTGCCGAGGCGGCCGACAAAGGTGACGCCTTGCTCGAAGCGAGCACGCGCCACGTATTGCGCCAGCAGCGCCTGCTCGCCACTCAGCCTTATCGGATAATATGGCTCATCATCCGGACCGCATTCCCGCGAATACTCCCGGTAACATACGCTCCGTTCGTGGCTTTCCCAGGGAGCGAAATGCTTATGCTCGGTAACCCGTGTGTAACGGACATCGGCATCTGCGTAATTCATCACCGCGCAACCCTGATAATCACCGTCGTATTGAAACTCCTCGAAATCAAGGGTGCGGTATCCAAGCCGGCCGAGCTCGTAGTCGAAGTAACCGTCGAGCGGCCCGGAATAAAACACGTGTGAGAAATCGCCGGCATCGCTGCGGACGAAATTCCGCTCCAGTTCGATGGAGATGTTGTCGTGCGACAAGATACGCGCGACCATCTCGGTATAACCGTGCTCCGGCATGCCCTGATAGAGATGCGAAAAGTAGTTGTCGTCGTAGCTGAACCGCACCGGCAGTCGTTTGAGGATGCTGGCAGGCAGATCCGCAGGCGAGCATCCCCACTGCTTGCGCGTGTATCCTTCAAAAAACGCTTCGTAGAGTTCGCGTCCGACGAATTTGAGTGCCTGATCCTCGAAGGTCACCGGTTCACCGATCGACGGGTCAGACTGTGACTGAATGAAGTCGCGCGCCTCATCCGGCCTGAAGGTCCTGCCAAAGAACTGGTTGATCGTGTGCAGGTTGACGGGCAGCGAATAGACCTGCCCTGCGCTCGTCGTCTTCACCCTGTTCACATAGGGCATGAACGTCATGTGCCGGTTGACGTAACGCCACACTTCATCGTCATTGGTGTGGAAGATATGCGGCCCGTAGACATGGACCATCACGCCGGACGCTTCGTCCCGCGCCGTGTGGCAATTGCCTGCGATATGGGAACGCCGATCGATGATGTGGACGACGTGACCGGCCTCTGCCAGCTCGCGGCCGATGACGGCACCGGACAGACCGGCGCCGACGATCAGAACTGGTTTCGGCACTGTGCCTCCCTAAATTCCCGAACCCGCCAGAGCATGTCTCTCGAAGTGATCCCGGAATTTGCGGGAAAGACATGCCTGGAAACAAGAAACCAAAGTGCGGTGCGCTCTAGTGCGATTGCGCCGGCGCAGCCGCACCGCCGGCTGTGCCGGCAGGAGCAGGCTCTGGCGCAATGATTTTCTTGGAAGCCATCTTCTGGTTCGACTTCCCGGCAAGGTCCGCCTTGGAGAGATAATCGAGCTGTTCGAAAATCACCGCGGTCACCAATGCATCCCCGGCTCGGGCGTTGAGGTCGTCCTTGATCTTGGCTCTCAGACCCTCGACATTCAGGTCACGCACCTTTGGCAGGTCGATCATCTTGTTACCTACCAGGACGGTGTAGAGCTCATCCGTGATGTAGGGCGCGATCGGGATATGCGTGTTTGCAGCCTTCTCCTGATCGATCATCACCGAGACCTTGGTGAGGAAGTAGCCGGTCACAGCTCCTTCCGTCACCACGGGAATGCTCAGGGTTTCACCTGCCACATAAGCCGGGGGAATAACGGGTTTGGCAACTTCTACGCCGGATTTCGCCGACAAGGTCACAGCCGCATATACCCCGCCAAGCGAGATTATGCATACCCAGACGCCGATCAGGACAATCTTGATCATCTATCGGCCCGAACGAGGAACTGTTCCTGGGAATAGGTGCCGTCGTCGTCAGCACTGCGAACGGCATTCTTCAGAAGTTCGGCAACGGCGCGTACAGCACGCATATGAGCTTCCACGCGGCGTTCGTTCAACTTCAGCTTGGCCTTGAGCGCATGCAGCTGCTCCAGATGGGCCGCCGTGATGTCATTTCGCTCGCTGTTGCGGAAAAGCATGGTCAATTCGTAAAGGCAGCGGCTCTTGTGCGCATTCGAGAGCTTGAAATCGAACTCGGGATCGGTGCCGATCCGCTGGTTTTCGTTTTCGATGATCACGTCAAGACGACCGAGAACCGCCTTGATGCGGTACTCGCTGTTCAGCACTTCCATGGAATCGTTCTCCCTCGGCATTTCAATCAAGCCGCGTCGTTATCAGTTTTTTTGATGGCGCCCGGCGACAGCAGCGTACGGCGTTCGAAATCCGTAATCATGCTGACAGCCTTGGCCTTGTCGTTTCCGTCTGTCGTGTTGTTGGGCACTTCAAGACGCTGCTTGTTCAGCGCCTGCGCAAAGACCTGTTCCGCGATGCCGATGCCGCCTCGCTTGGAAACCGAATCCGCCATCTGTTCGGCCATCATGCTCTTCCAGAACTCGCCGGCAGAGCCCTTACCGTAAACGGCTTCGCTGTCGGAAGGCATCATGTCCTTGAGGAAGGTCGTCAGGACGCTCGATTCGAACTTCCGGTAAACTTCCGGAATCTGCTCCTTGCCGGTAGCGTGCTGAATATTGCCGATACCGGCCTTGGATGCATCGCTTGCACCGGCGCCCAGCACAGATGCAAAACCGGCATTGCTGGCCGTCAGCACGGATGCCTGATGTTCAGCATTTACAGAACGCAGCTTTTCGCGCGCTGCCAACATGCTGTTCGGATCGGCTGCCTTGACTACGTCGAGGACAAGATCGCTGGAAGGAGATATGGCCACGTCGTTTCCCTCTTGCTTGCGCGCCGACCGGAAATCGACTTCGATTTCCGGGCTTGCGATGCGCAGACCTCAGTGTCACAGCGTCTTGCCTGAACCGATGAATGGCGCACGACGCTGTAAAATCGAGGGGAATGTTGCCACCTTAACCTTGCTGGAAGCTGGTGTCCTTCAATGTGATCATCATCTCAAGCAAGTTGATGACGGCATCGTCCTCGCGAGCACGCTGCTCCTGTTCCAGGGCCTCCTTGCGGCGCTCATCAAGCCGGTCTCCCTTGCTGCGTTCCTTTGCCAAGCGCGCTTCCTGAGAGCGGCGGGCCGCCATAAGCTGCTTTTCTTCCGTTGCCAGCCGCGAGAAACGGCCCAGATAATGGCGCGAAAGACCGCGATGGATCGGGTCGAGCGAGGTCATGACATTCGCCGTCAATTCCATTGCTGTGTTCACTTCCTCGCGCTGGCGAACGATAATCGAAAGCTCGTTTTCGATCATCTTCTCCATATGCCGCTGGACGCTGACGAGACGCTTGAGCTTCTTGGATCTATCCATATCCGCCATTATCCGCTCCTATAGATTGCCGAAGATGACGAAGAAGCCATCGGCAAACTGATCGAGAATTGCCGCTATGCCGAAATAAATCAGCAGGATACCGCCTGCCAGCGCGAAAGGCGTGGAAATGAAGTAGAGAGGGATTTGCGGCGCCAGCTTGTTGATGAGGCCAACGACCACGTTGAACAGCAGACCATAAAGGATGAAGGGGCTCGCCAGCCTCAGCATGATCATGAAAGACGCGGAGAGCGTGTCCGTCAGACTGACCAGCGAGCGTTGCGAACCGATCAACGAGCCCACCGGAATGCTCTGATAGGATTCGGCCAGCTCCTTGATCATGTAATGGTGGAAATCCAGAACAAAAAGGATGAGAAGCGCGCCCGTTGCCAGAAGACTGGTCAGCGAGTTGTCGGAACTGTCTTCGAATATGTCTCCCGAAGGCGTGGCATTGAACGAAATGGCCATGCCGATTATCGCACCCGCAAACTGGATGCCGAGAACATAGATACGTGCGACGAGGCCGAAGATCACGCCCGTCATCGTCTCGGAGAAGATCGTCACGATGAAGACTTCGGGCGCGGCCGAGGCGGGAGGATAGAGGATATCCCAGAACAAAGGCAAAAGCGCCAGCGATAACGCCAGCGCCAGAAAAAGCCTGATCTGCATCGGCAGACGCGCCGACGAGAACCCTGGCATAACCATCACGCATCCACCTATTCGGCAGAATGCCAGGAAAAGCGCCATTATGGCGCCCTGGGGATCGGGGATCATGAAATCGAACCGAGTATCTTGATTTCCGTGCCTTTTGCCAACTCGACATGGGAGAGCACCGGAAGCGTCGAGAACAGGCGTTCGGTGATCATGCGGACATAGGAGCGCGTTTCGGGCAGGGTCACAAGTACAAAAGGCAGTCCCTCGTCCATGAATTCACGGATAACCTTGCTTGCCTCGTTGCTGAACTCTTCCAGATGGCGCGGATCGATATCGAATTCGATCACTTCGCCCTTGGCGTCCCGCTTGAGCGCCTGCTGGAAGATCAAGTCCCACTTGGTACCGATGCGGACGACACGCAGCACGCCGTTGTCGGAAAGATCGCCGCAAATCTGCTGCGCCATGCGCACACGCACATGCTCGACGATCTGCTCGGCCTTCTTCAGATGCGGTGCGAGTTCGGCCACCGCTTCGAGAATGAGATGCAGGTTGCGGATCGAAACGCGCTCGGCCAGCAACAGTTTCAAGATGGCCTGCAGGCCGGAATAGGACATGTGAGACGAGCAGATTTCGTCGGCAAGCTTCTTGTATTCCGGGTCCAGGCGATCAATCAGGATCTTTACATCCTTGAACGACAGAAGCGACGGCAGATTGTTGCGGATCACTTCGCTCACGTGCGTCAGCAGTGCGGAGATATTGTCGATCGGGTGGAAGCCCTCGCGCTTCAGATCTTCGACGAAATGCTCCAGAACGGAGACCGCCGGCATGCCGAAGGCGGGTTCGCGAACCTCGTCGCCAGGAACCGACGGCTTGTGGCGCTTGCCAGTAATGACGAGCACTTCACCGACACGCAGCGTGCTTGCGGCGACCGTCGTGCCATGGATGCGGATCTGGTAGGACTTGTCCGGGATGGCGATATCGTCGCTGACCTTGATCTCGGGTACGACGAAACCGTACTGGACGGCAAACTTCTTGCGCATCTTACTGACGCGAAAGGCAAGTTCCTGATGGGCTCCCAGCAGGCGCGGCGAAACGAGCTTGCCGAGCGCCAGCTCGATCTCGGTGGTCTTGAGGACGTTCTTGACCGTGTCCTTTTCGACCTCCTGCTTCTGGACGGCCTTCTTTTCCTCCTCCTCGCGCAGGAGCTTGTTCTGCGCCTCGATCTGGCGGGGAACGAGCCATGCGCCAGCGGCCAGAAGACCACCAAGGGCGGTGAACGGCAGGAGGGGCAGGCCCGGAATGAGCGCGAGAACGAACATCAGGCCCGCGGCGACCGACATGGCCTTGGGATAGCTGCTCAACTGGCCGATAACGGCCGTATCGGTGGAGCCCTTGGTGCCGCCGCGCGTGACGATGAGGCCGGCTGCGAGCGAGACAATGAGAGCCGGAATCTGGGTTACGATACCGTCACCGACAGAAAGCTTGACGAAGACATCGGCTGCTTCGCCGATTTCCATTCCGTGACGGAAATAGCCGATGATGATGCCGCCGAAAATGTTGATCGCGGTGATCAACAGGCCTGCGACCGCATCGCCGCGAACGAATTTCGAGGCACCGTCCATCGCGCCGTAGAAAGAGCTTTCCTCTTCGAGTTCACTACGGCGGCGCTGGGCTTCCTTCTCGTCGATCGTGCCGGCGGACAGGTCCGCATCGATCGACATCTGCTTGCCGGGAATGGCATCGAGGGTGAAGCGGGCGCCGACTTCCGCGATACGCGTGGCACCCTTGGTGATAACGATGAAGTTGACGACGATCAGGATCAGAAAGACGATCAGACCGATAACGAAGTCGCCGGACATGACCAGACTTGAGAAGCCGGCGATGACACCGCCAGCCGCATCATGTCCCTCATGTCCATGGGAGAGGATGACGCGCGTTGTCGCAATGTTGAGCGCCAGACGAATCATGGTGGCGATCAGAAGGATCGTCGGGAAGGACGAAAAATCCAGAGGGCGCTGAATCCAGAGCGAAACCATCAGGATGAGGACGGCGAAGGCGATGGAGAAGGCCAGCCCCACGTCGATCATGAAGACCGGGATCGGCAGGAAGAGAATGCAAAGGATCGTGACTATGCCGACGGCAAAACCGATGTCACGGCCCTTCGGCGCGACCTTCGGCAACGGCAGGATACTCTGAGGGGTGGCCATTTCTGCTCCGTCTCGTCATGAGATGCGGAAACCGCCTGAGGCGCTTTCGCTTCCAAAGTCCTTGAATTCGGACGGCCGTCGCAACATCGGACAGCCAGCCGGTTTGGGTAAAATCTAGAAAGCGAAGCTTGCGTGAGAGTGACGGCGCGTTAAGCCATTCCCGGAATTGATGGCCGGACGGGGATGACACAAGAGCATTTTTCAGCTATGTTCACCACGAATTAAGTCCCGAGGGCAAGGATGCCCGGTGGACGTGTGCGCGATGGAAGCGCAAGTCTGGGCCATGATATCGGCCATTGCAGCAAGCAAAAGGCTTCCATCCGCATGGTATCAAGCGCATTCTCCACATATACGAGTTATCTTGTCCTCAACAGGGACATCAATTCCTCGTTGTCGCGCCTTGCAAGCCAGGGTGATGTTGCAAGCAACACGGACTATTACGAAGAAAATATCGGCAAGGTCACCACGGCCGAGGAATTCGTCAACGATTACAGGTTGTTTTCCTATGCAATGAAGGCTTACGGCCTCGAGGAGATGACCTATGCCAAGGCCTTCATGAAGAAGGTGCTGGAAAGCGATCCGAACGACGATTCCAGCTTCGCCAATTCACTCACCGACACCCGATACGCGGATTTCGCCAAGGCCTACAATTTCTCGGGCGATTCGGCGAAGGCACAGACATCGGCGCAGACCGAGAACCTCGTTACAGCCTACCAGGATTCGTTTACCCAGGAAGAAACGGACATCAAGTCCGAGGTGTCCTATTTCCAGAGCAAGATCGGTAGCGTCGATCATGTCAACGACATTATCGGCAATGACAGGCTGCGCACCTACGTGCTGGAATCATTCGGGCTCGACGCGAAATACACCTCCAAGAACTATCTATCGCAGGTCCTGACAAGCGATCTGAACGATCCCGACAGCGTTGCCAATCAGGCGAGCAACGATGCCTGGCGCGAACTGGCTGCGGCTTTCAATTTCAGCTCCGATGGCACAGTCGCTGCAGGCGAGACCGCGCAGAGCGCTGAACAGACATCGGATCTGCGGCTCGACTACATTTACAACAAGTCGACCTATCCCTCCGACCTGCTCCTGGACGCAAACCAGTCCTACTGGGAAAAACACGTTGCCGAGGCCGGAAGCGCCTCCGAAATCACTTCGGACGCGCGGCTTCTGGAGTATGTCAAAACTGCTTTCGGACTGCGCGACACGATGATGGCATCGAGCGTTGCCAGTATGATGTACAGCCGGACATTCGCCGAGACGATCGGCAATACTGAGCTACTGGATTATTTCAGTTTCCAGACCGACGGAACGGTTGCGGCCGGTGGTTCGGCCCAGACCAGCGAACAGGCGACCAATCTCGAGGCCAAGTACAAGACCGCGTTCCAGGCCAGCCAGGCCGATGCGGTGGAAAATGCTGTCTCCAATTTCGAGACCCGCATCGCCGACGTCAAAAGCATTGATGACTTCTTCAAGTCGAATGCAGATGACGACGATGCGAACAACGACGACGTTACCGAAATATGGGATGTCGCGTTACGCGCCTTCGGCATCGACCCAAGTGAGGTCAAAATGACGGCCCTGCGCAAGATCCTTTCCAGCAATCTCGAAGACAAGGACAGCTACGCCAATCAGCTGGATGACGAGCGGTATGTGGCCCTCGTCAAAGCGTTCAATTTCGATACGAAGGGCGACGTCGACACCCCACTTCTGGCACAGTCGGAAAACGTAACTCAGGACTTTACCGCGGATTACCTCAGCCTCAAGACACGCTTCCTGAAGGGCGATGAGAGGGAAAAAGCGGGCGAAACCGCCACTGACGAGATCGAGTATTTCGAAAAGAAGATGGAATCGATTTCGACTGTCGATGAACTTCTATCGGACAGCAGGCTCGTCAACTTCCTGCTCGAGAGCCAGGAAATTGATCCGAAGAGCGTCACAAAGGACGAGCTGCAGCAGATGTTCGCTTCGGATCTCGACGATCCGAAGAGCTACGTCAACCAGTTGGACAACAAGAGCTTCGCCAAGATCGTCGCTTCCTTCAATTTCGACACTGAAGGTAACCTGACATCCGATACGCTTGGCACGGTCCAGCAGAGGGGCGACGTTTTCCAGACTGTCAGTAACTACTATCGGCAGACACTGGAAGAAGAGCAGGGCGATTCCAACGAGGGCGTTCGACTTGCTCTCTATTTCGAGCGCAAAGCCTCGTCGATCACCAGTGCCTACGACATCCTTGGGGATTCCGCGCTGCTCAACTTTTTCAAGACAGCCTACAATCTGTCGACCTATTTCTCCAGCCAGGAGCTTGAGAAGCAGGCAGCGACCGTCGAGAAATTCGTCGAGCTCGATAAATTGTCCGATCCGGACTACGTGCAGAAGGTCATTCAACGCTTCACCGCACTTTACGACAGCCAGAACGGCGCAACGGACTCGGCTGCCCTTTCCATTCTTCAGGGCAGCTCCTCCTCGATCAGCGCTGACACGCTGCTGGCCGTGGCCCAGCTTTCGGCACGCTAACGAAGAGCTTCATCCATCTTTTCTGTCATCTCAAATAGAAACACCGCCCAAAGCGATCGGGCGGTGTTTTTGCGTTGAACAGGACAGCACCATGCTGTGCCGTCATCAATTCCAATCGATGCAATACCCGAGGAA
>UCIV01000034.1 GCA_900472575.1 Hyphomicrobiales bacterium | reverse complement strand
CCCAGGCAAAGGCCCAGAACGGCGGCGGCAGGCCGATCGCCTGCAGATCCTCCTCCGTCTTCAGCCACAGATCATGCGCCTCCGTTGCCAGATGCAGCAAAATCTCCGGCACATGCGGCGGCCGCATGAGATCGGTATTGTCGAGAATGAAGGCCTTCGGATCGGTCTTCACATGACGAACTCAGGCGGGAGATTTTGGCGGATTGTCGAGACCGCCGAGACGGCAGATCTCGAAATATTCCTCTTCCGTCACCGGCTGCACCGAAAGCCGCATGGACGTGACCAGCGCCATCTTCTCGAATTTCGGATTGGCCTTGACGTCCTTCAGCGTAACCGGCTTCGGCATATCTGTGACAGCGCGGATATCGACGCAATCCCATTTGGGATCGCCCTTGGCCGAACTATCCGGATGCGACAGCGCACAGACCTCGACGATCCCGACGATCTCCAAACCCTCGTTCGAGTGGTAGAAAAAACCCTTGTCGCCGATTTTCATCGCCCGCATGTTGTTGCGCGCCAGATAGTTGCGCACGCCGGTCCATTCCTCGCCGACCTCGCCCTTGGCCTTCTGCTGTTCCCAGGACCAGACATTCGGCTCGGACTTGTAAAGCCAATAGGCCATCTATTGCCTCACTTCTGCTCGTTGGCCGGGTTGTTGAACACCCAGTTCCACGGCTTCACATCGACCTTCTCGAACAGGCCAGCAAGGTAATAGGGGTCCGCTTCCGCAATCGTCCGGGCGGCAGCAATATCGGCGGCCTCGACCACGACAAGGCTGCCATTCGGCTTGCCGTCGTCATCGAGGAACGGGCCGGCAAATTTCAGCGTGCCTTCGGCATTGAGCTTGTTGAGATGTTCCACATGCGCGGGACGGGTATCCATGCGAACCTGCAGGTGGCCGGACTTGTCGGTGCAGAGAAAGGCAAACAGCATTGGGGTCTCCCGAGTTTTAAATGGACTACTCGGCCTTGATCGGCCGGGTCATGAGCTGTTCCATCGCGGTCATCACATCGAGACGTCCGTCGATAATGGCCGCGACCGCATCCGTAATCGGCAGATCGACCGAAAATTTCCGACCGAGCCGGGCGGCGACCGAGGCCGCAAATGCACCTTCGACCAGCGGCCCACCGACGGTCTGCGCCGGCTCACCCTTTCCGATCGAAATGCCGAAACTCAGGTTGCGTGACTGATGGCTGGTACCGGTCAGCACGAGGTCGCCGAGTCCGGACAGGCCCCGTACAGTATCCGCATTGCCGCCCATTGCCTCGACCAGCCGGGACATCTCGGCCAGGCCCCGGGAAATCAGCGCCGCACGGGCCGACTCGCCAAGCCCCGCGCCTTCGACGATGCCACATGCAATCGCCAGCACGTTCTTGAGCGCCCCGCCGAGCTGCACGCCGATCACATCCGACGAAGCGTAAAGCCGGAAACTGCGGCTGGAGAGAACCTGCGCAAGCCTTTCCGCCAGCACCGGGTCCTGCGCGCCGAGCGACATCGCCGTCGGCAGACCGCGCGCGATATCGGCGGCAAAACCAGGCCCCGAAAGCACCGCCAGAGGCGTCTTCGGCAATTCCGCCGATATGACATCGGTCAGCAGCCGCTCGGCCCGATCGAGCCCCTTGGCGCAGATGACAACGGCCGCATCCGGGGAAAGATAAGGTCCGTAATGCCGCGCCGCATCGAGCTGCGCCCGTGATGGCATGGCGAAAAGCACGACATTGGCTTCCGCCACCGCATCCGGCTCTGCCGAAAACCGCAGGGCATCCGGCAAGGGAACGCCGGGCAGTGCCGCATCATGCATGCGGTCATCGCGCAGATCGGCCATCAGGTTCGGCTGGCGCCCGACAAGCGTCACCGGGTAACGACCCTCCAATGCGAACACGGTCGCAAGTGCCGTTCCGAATGCGCCTGCGCCGATGACGGCGATCCGCTCGTTGGTCATGCCTTCGCCCCTCGTTTGCCGGATCCGAGCAAAGTCTTCGCATCCTTATCCAGCGGCCAGCGCGAACGGGGTGCCACATTGAGATCATCGGCCGGAAACTCTTCCGCCATCCGCTCCAGGCCCGCCCAGGCGATCATCGCGGCATTGTCTGTGCAGAGCCTCAGCGGCGGTGCGATGAAGCGGAACCCGTGCTCGAGGCAAAGCGCCTGCAGTGTGCGCCGGATTTCCTGATTGGCGGCAACGCCGCCGGCAACAACCAGCGCCGGCTCGGTTTCTAGACCGGCAAACTCTTCGCGGAACCGAAGCAGTCCGCGGCCGATACGGTCGCGAAGCGTACGCGAAACGGCCTTCTGGAACGAGGCGCAGATATCGGCAATATCCTGCTCCGTCAGCGGCGCGATCTCGGTCGCGGCCTGACGCACGGCAGTCTTCAGGCCGGAAAAGGAAAAGTCGAGACGTGCCTCGCCCACCAGCGGACGCGGCAGCTTGAATCGGTCCGGATTGCCGGAAAGGGCGGCCTTTTCCACGGCCGGCCCACCCGGATAAGGCAGGCCGAGCAGTTTTGCCGTCTTGTCGAAGGCCTCGCCCAGCGCATCGTCGATCGTCGTGCCCCAGCGCTCATATTGGCCGACACCGCGGATCAGGATGAGCTGCGTGTGTCCGCCGGAAACCAGCAGCATCAGATAGGGGAAGGAAAGCCCGTCCGTCATCCGCGCCGTCAGCGCATGGCCTTCGAGATGGTTGATGGCGAGAAGCGGCTTACCCGAAACGCGGGCGATCGCTTTTGCCGTCATCAGGCCGACCAACAGACCACCGATCAGGCCGGGACCGGAGGTCGCGGCAATCGCATCGACATCGTCGAGCGTCACGTTTGCGCGACGCAAAGCTTCCTCGACCAGTTCGTCCAGCGCCTCGACATGGGCACGCGCCGCAATTTCCGGCACGACACCGCCATAGGCCGAGTGTTCGTCGAGCTGCGACAGGACCACATCGGACAAAATCTCGCCGCGCCCGTCCTCATGGCGTGCGACGACCGCAGCGGCGGTCTCGTCGCAGCTTGTTTCAATGCCGAGGATGCGCAGATATGAGGTCATTGGCCCTTGTTCATTGCGATGCCGGATGATCCGGTTTACGAGAGCTTCCGGTAACAACGGAATGAGACGGATGCAAACAAAACCTTTCCGGATCGGTACGCGCGGCAGCCCGCTGGCACTGGCGCAGGCCCATGAAACGCGGTCACGGCTGATGGCGGCCCACGGCCTACCGGAAGAGATGTTCGAGATCGTCGTGCTGTCGACCACCGGCGACCGCATCACCGATAGATCGCTCTCGGAGATCGGCGGCAAGGGCCTTTTCACCCAGGAACTGGAAGAGCAGCTGTCTTCCGGCGAGCTGGATATCGCCGTGCATTCGTCGAAGGACATGCCGACGAAACTGCCGGAAGGCCTGCACATCGCCGCCTACCTGCCGCGCGAGGACTTTCGCGATGCTTTCATCGGCCGCACGGCCTCGACGCTCAAGGCCCTGCCCGATGGCGCAACGGTTGGCACGGCCTCGCTGCGCCGCCAGGCGCTCATCCGCCGTCTCCGCCCCGATATACAGCTGACGATCTTCCGCGGCTCCGTCGGCACCCGATTGCGCAAGCTGGATGAAGGCCAGGTCGATGCGACCCTGCTCGCCTTTGCCGGCCTAAAGCGGCTTTCGATGGAAGAGGTCGTGACCGAACTTCTCGATCCCGCCGATTTTCCGCCGGCTCCCGCACAAGGAGCGATCTGCGTCGAAAGCCGCATCGGCGATCCGCGCACGGATGCCCTCATCGCCCCGATCAACGACCGCCTGACTTATGACGCCGTAACCTGCGAACGCGCTTTCCTTGCCGCGCTCGACGGCTCCTGTCGCACGCCGATCGGCGGCTTCGCGATCTGTGGCGGAGATCACCTGAAATTCTCCGGCCTGATCCTGACACCCGACGGTCGGCGCGAACATGCAATCGAAGTCGAAGGCAAGCGCTCGGATGCCGAGGCACTCGGCCTGCGCGCCGGCGAAGCCGTCCGTGCCGCGGCCGGTCCCGGCTTCTTCGACAGCTGGAGCTGACCCTTGCGGGTCGTCGTCACCCGACCTGAAATTTCAGCCGCTAGAACGGCTGAGCGGCTGAAGCTTCTGGGCCATGACCCCGTGCTTCTGCCGCTCAGCAGGGCGATACATCACCGGCAGGTAGCGACACAGGCTCTGGTCCTGCCCCATTCGGCGCTGATCGTGACCAGCGCCGAAGCATTTCGTGCACTTGGCGGCATCGACACCGGCTTGAAGATTGACCGGGATATCCAACTCTTTGCAGTTGGCGAGAAAACGGCTGCGGCAGCAAGGTCAGCAGGTTTCACCAACATCCATATCGGTTCCGGCGACGGTGCCGGACTGGCCGATCTGATCGACTCTAAATTCGAAAGCCCGGACCGTCCGCTCCTCTATCTCGCCGGAAAACCCCGTGCCGAATCGCTTGAAAATCGGCTTGAGGAACTGGGTCTGCCCGTCCGGGTAGCCGAAATCTACGAAATGATCCCGATTGATTATCACGCAGAAGAATTACGCGAACGACTGCTGACATCTCAGGCTCAGGCCGTGCTTCTCTACTCGCGGGAAAACGCCGCCCGATTTTTCGAGATCGCAGAACAGCACGCGGTCTCCCTTCCCGAAACCGCATTCCTCTGTATCAGCCCCCGCACCGCCCATGCCGTGCCCGCGGCGTTTCGCCCTCATGTAAGGATTGCCGAAACTCCGGACGAAAACGCCCTGTTCGCGCTTCTTTAACCTGCGACTGATCCAAATTCCGGCTGCGCCCCTTTCCTTAACCGGGGGCACCGACTAGGTTTTAGTGAACGCATGCAGAAAAGAGGTCGAGATGGTATCCGAAAAACCACCGCGCCGGTCCAACCCGAACAAGGAACCGGTCACGATCGACCTGACGGCGGAGGAAACCGCCGCAGTGGCCGAGCCCGTCCGCGCCAATGATAGCGACGATGTGATCGATGCGCGTGAGAACGATGCCGCCGAAACGCCGGTAGCTTCAGATATTCCGGAAGCCACGCCAATGCCGGAAACGGCAGTGACCGAAACAAAGGCCGAGGCGGAAGCTGCGACGCCGGAAACGCCACGCCTCGACGAACCGGATCCCGAACCGGTAACGGCATCTGCCAAGACGACGGAAGAAAAGGCCAAGGAAGAAGAACCGGGCCTCTTCCAGCCAAGGGCCAGAACTGAAGACTATTCGACCAGAAATGCGGCCCCGACACCATCGAAGCCCGCAACCTCGACGCTGGTCGCATCCGGCATTTTCGGCGGCATCGTCGCTCTGCTTCTGGCCGGCAGCATGCAATATGCCGGCGTCCTGCCCGGCGGCGCATCCTCGTCTTCATCGAGCGACAGCGACGTTTCTGCAGAGATCGCCTCGCTTCGTCAGGAAATCGCATCCCTCGCCAGCAGGCCAGTCGAACCTTCCGCCGATATCACAAGCCGCCTGGCTGCGCTGGAAAGCAACGCCTCGACGGGTGGCGGCGGATCGACCGAGACGGATCAGAAGTTAGCCGCCCTCGAAGCTGAGCTTACCAGCCTGAAATCGGCAAATGCAGCGGCTGCCGCAACCTCGACCCAACTGGCCGGCCGCCTGCAGCAGGCGGAAGCCCAGATCGCCGACAAAGGCCCCGAGCAGCAGGCCGCGCGCGCTGTCGCCGCAGCAGCCCTGAAGAGCGCCGTAGATCGCGGCGGCTCGTTCGAGGCAGAACTGCAGACCTACAAGACCGTCGCTGGCGACGATCCGGCAATTGCAAGCCTCCAGCCGTTCGCCGCCAAGGGCGTTCAGTCGCGCGTCGAGCTTCAGCGTCAGGTCTCCGGCGTGGCGGACAGCATGGTCGAGGCGGTCGCCCAGCCTGATCCCGATCAGGGCCTGGCCTCCAGGCTCTATTCGTCTGCCCTCTCGGTCGTGAAGGTGCGCAAGGTCGGCGACGTCACCGGCAACACACCAGAAGATATCGTCGCCCGTTTCGAGGACCGGCTTCGCTCCGGCGATTTTGCCGCCGCCGCCCGCGAATGGGAGACGCTTCCAGACGCGGCCAAGACGGCATCCCAGTCGTTCAAGCAGGAACTCGACGCCCGCATAGAGGTTGAAAATCTCGTAGGCGGCGCGTTGACCCGCGCGATTACCGGCACTCAAGGCTGAGGACGAAAAACGGAATGGTCAGACTTTTCATTTTCCTTCTCGTCGTTCTCGGTCTCGGCTGGAGCTTTGCATGGCTCGCCGATCGCCCCGGCCTGCTCTCCATCACCTGGCAGGACCACCTGATCGAGACGAGCCTGATGGTTGCCGCAACGATGGTCGTAGCGCTGATTGGCGCCGTCATGCTTTTGTGGTGGATCATCGGCATCATCTGGACCTCGCCTTATTCGGTCCGCCGTTATTTTCGCGCCCGCAAGCGCGACCGTGGTTATCAGGCGCTGTCGACTGGCCTGATCGCGGCCGGCGCCGGCAACGCGCTTCTTGCCCGAAAGATGAGCATCCGTACCCGCAATCTGCTCAGCGCTGACCAGGAACCGCTGATCCACCTTCTCGATGCGCAAGCCGCTCTCATCGAAGGCAAATATGACGACGCCCGTGCCAAGTTCGAGAGCATGTCGAACGATCCCGAAACGCGCGAACTCGGACTGCGCGGCCTCTACATGGAAGCGCGCCGCCTCGGTGCCAACGAAGCGGCCCGGCAATATGCCGAAAAGGCCGTCGAACACGCGCCTTACCTGCCCTGGGCATCCCAGGCGACGCTGGAATCCCAGAGCCAATCCGGCCGCTGGGACGAGGCCTTGGAAACGCTGGCGCAACAGCGTGCTGCCAATATCATCAGCAGGTCCGAAGCCGACCGCCTGAGAGCGGTTCTCCTGACCGCCCGCGCGGGCGAGCGACTGGAAAGCGACCCGAGCGGTGCCCGCGAAGATTCCACCGATGCACTGAAACTGGCCAAGGACCTCGTCCCCGCCGCTATCATCTGTGCCAAGGCGCTGCTGCGGCAGGAAAATATCAAGAAGGCCGCATCGGTCCTGGAAGGCGTTTGGAAGCTTTCGCCGCATCCGGATATCGCCCGCACTTATATCCGCGCCCGCAGCGGCGATAGCACGCTCGACCGGCTGAAACGCGCCGAAAAGCTAGAGGCCATGCGTCCGAACAATATCGAGTCGCTTCTCGCCGTTTCGCAGGCAGCGCTTGATGCTCAGGATTTTGCTAAGGCCAGGGCAAGGGCGGAAGCCGCGGCTCGTGTTGAACCGAGCGAGCGGGTCTACCTGCTGCTGGCCGATATTGAGGAAGCCGAAACCGGAGATCAGGGCCGCATCCGCCACTGGATGCAGCAGGCTCTTCGCGCTTCGCGTAATGCAGCCTGGGTTGCTGACGGCTTCGTTTCGGAAAACTGGCTTCCTGTTTCGCCGGTCACCGGCAAACTCGACGTCTTCGAGTGGAAAGTGCCATTCAGCCAGTTGGAAGGTCCGCTTGTCGAAGGCAAGGTTGCTGCGGACGAAGCGATTGCCGCTCTTCCGCCTGTCATCGTGAACGAGCGGCCACCGGTGGAAACGACAAGACAAAACGCATCCGCAGAGCCGACAATCGTCATAGAAAAGAAACCGGCAAAGCCGGCAGCCGAGCCTGCTGTTGCAGCAAAGACAACAGAGCCGGAGAAAGTCATACCAGCACCTGCTAAAACGCAAGAAAATGACGCCGAACCGGTTCCATTTTTCGGGCGTCCACCGGATGATCCCGGTGTGAAGGATCAAAACGCCGACCCGACCAAAACGCGGTTACGGCTGTTTTAAGGAAAGATGGAGAAGGCCTATCGATGTTGGACCGCATACAGGCCTTTCTCCATACCCTGACATCTCATGAAGACAAGGAATTTGCACCGGACGACCCGCGGGTCGCCTTCGTTGCGCTCTGTTTCCAAGTCATGGAGGCGGATGGTGCCATCTCCAAAAAGGAACAGCAAAAATTCCGTGAACTGATCCGCCAGCGGTATGATCTCAGCGAGGATAGGCTGAAGGCGTTGATCGAGGCCGGCCACGAGGCGGGCCATGAAGCGGTTGACTATTACCGGTTCACTTCCGATCTAAGACGTCATCTCGTCAATGAAGACGACCGCGTCGAACTTCTCGGCATTCTCTGGGACATTGTCTATGCCGATGGTCAGAGAAGCGAGATCGAGGATCATGTGATTTGGAGGATCGCTGACCTTCTCGGTGTTTCTTCGCGGGATCGTGTGCTGCAGCGCCAAGAGGCAGCTGTGCGCCGCGCCGAAGAAAATGCGGAGGAGAGTAAGGACTAACTGATGCTCGTAATGCCTCCGCGAAAGACAGATTTCTTTCCCGTTCTCGTCGTTCTCCATCAGGAGCGCTCGTCGTCCGGCCGCGTTGGCCAGATGCTTCTTGAGAAGGGCTTTCCGCTCGATATCCGCCGTCCGGTTCTGGGCGAAGCATTGCCGCAAACGCTCGCCGGACATTCCGGCGCCGTCATTTTCGGTGGACCGATGAGCGCCAACGATCCCGACCCGTTCGTCAAGCAGGAGACCGACTGGATCGGTGTCCCCTTAAAGGAAAACAAGCCTTATCTCGGCATCTGCCTCGGCGCCCAGATGATGGTGCGCCACCTCGGCGGCAAGGTAGGCGCGAAACAGGGCGAGATCACCGAGATCGGCTGGTACCCCTTACGCCCGACCGAACATGGCCGGCTGCTGATGCAATGGCCGAAAATGGTCTACCATTTTCATCGCGAAGGCTTTGACGTTCCGCGCGGTGTCAAGCTTCTGGCGGAAGGTGACGCCTATCCCAACCAGGCGATCCGTTACGGCGACAATGCCTGGGGCGTGCAGTTCCACGCGGAACTGACCCGCGCGATGATGCAGCGTTGGGTCGTTCACGGCGCAGAGCGCTTCACCATGCCCAACGCGCAGCAGGGCAGCGAGCACCTCGAAGGCCGCATGATGTTCGATGCGCCGCTCAAGGCCTGGCTGTCGGAATTCCTCGATATGGTGTTCCTGAACAAAAAGGCCGTAGCAGCAGCTTCACCCCGATACGGCGCATCGATGCCGGCAACCGAAGTGGCGCAAAGCTGAGCTGCAGCGGGTGTCCGCAGCGACCGGATTAGTTGCGCTCCGGCGCTTCCAGCGTGTCGATCCTTCTGAGCTTCGAAAAGCCGAGCGCCCAGATGACGGTGACGGCAAGCGTGCCGACGCCGCCGATGACGACGGCGGGCACTGCGCCGATGAAATGCGCCATCGTGCCGGCGCGGAATTCGCCTAGCTCGTTTGAGGCCCCGACGAACACCATATTGACGGCGTTGACCCGCCCGCGCACCTCGTCTGGCGTCCAAAGTGCGATCAGCGTTTCGCGGACATAGACGGAGATCATGTCGGCCGCGCCCATGATCATCAGTGAAACGATCGAGAGCCATGGCGTCGAGGAGAGGCCGAAGATCAGCGTGCCGAGACCGAAAAAGCCGACGCCGACAAACATCGCAACCCCTGCATGATGCCGGATCGGGTGGAAGGCAAGCCAGACGGCAACGACGATCGCACCGATACCTGGTGCGGCACGCAACAGGCCGAGGCCCCATGGGCCAAGTTCGAGCACGTCACGTGCGAAGATTGGCATGAGCGCGACAGCGCCGCCGAGAAGCACCGCGAACAGATCGAGCGAGATCGCGCCGAGAACCACTTTCTCGCTGAAGATGAAACGGAACCCGGCAAGCAGATGGGCGACATCGACCTTGGCAGCCGAGGTCCGCTGCGCCGGCTTCGGGATCATGAAGACGAGAAGTGCGGCAAGCGTCAGCAATACGAACGCCACGATGTAGGCAGCCGTCGCGTTCAGCCCATAAAGCAGGCCGCCGAAGACCGGGCCGAGAATGGAGGCTGTCTGCCAGGAAGACGAATTCCAGGCGATCGCATTGGCAAGGTCCTTCTCCGGCACGAGGTTCGGCCCGAGCGACTGCACCGCCGGCCCCATGAAGGCACGCTCGATGCCGAATACGACGAGGATGGCGAAAACCAGCCAGGGTGAAAAGGCGCCGGCGACCGTCAGCCCAAGAAGCGCCGCCGCACAGCCTGCACCGATGACCATGCAGATCGCCATGATCATGCGCCGGTTATACCGATCGGCCACCGTACCCGTGACAAGGATAAGCAGCAGCGAAGGCAGGAACTGGAACAGTCCGATCAGACCCAGATAGAGCGGGTTGCGGGTTTCATCATACATCTGCCAGCCGACCGAAACGCTGATGATCTGGATGGCGAAGCCAGCGAAGAACCGCGACAGGAAGAACTTTGTGTAGGACGAATGGCGAAAAGCTGCAAAGCGGTCGTCAGAGGCAGGAATGGACATCACAAGCGACTTTCAGTGGACCGTCATGGACGAATTCGCGTAGCGCCACTGTTAAACATGCTGAAACTGCGGCGGGTGCGACACTTGCCCGTTAGTTCCCCAATGTCTACATGTCTGTCAACTTGGAATTTGTGGGCCGACCGCCGCGATCCTGAAGGATGGGGCCTGGCAACAAGATTGGAGACCTGAATGCTCGCCCTGTTTCAGACCATTGACCTGGCCTTGAACCTCTACACCTGGATATTGATCGCCAGCGCCATCTTCTCCTGGCTCTTCGCCTTCAACGTTATCAATTCGAGCAACCAGTTCGTCGATGCCATCGGCCGCTTCCTCTATAACGTCACGGAACCAGTCCTGCGCCCGATCCGTCGTGTCATGCCCAATCTCGGCGGAATCGACATCTCCCCGATCATTGTTCTGCTGCTGATCTTCTTCCTGCGTTCCTTCATGTGGACGACCCTCTACCCGATCTTCGCGTGACTTCGATAAGCGTTCACGCCGACCATATAAGGCTGAGCATCAAGCTCACCCCGAATGGCGGCCGCAACGCGATCGATGGTATCGAGACGGATGCGGAGGGTAACGCGTTTCTCAAAGCGCGTGTCTCTGCGGTGCCGGAAGATGGCAAGGCCAACAAGGCGCTGATCACACTTCTCTCAAAGAAGCTGCGCGTGCCGAAAAGCTCGATATCTTTCATCTCCGGTGAAACGGCGCGTAAAAAAATCCTCCGGATCGATGGCGACCCGGAGGATTTGAAAGTGAAGATCGAAAGCCTGATTGGCTGATTACTTCTGGGCCTTGTAGCGGTCGATCGCCTCGACGATCAGGCGCTTTGCGACGTCGACATCCTGCCAGCCGCCGATCTTGACCCACTTGCCGGGCTCCAGATCCTTGTAGTGCTCGAAGAAGTGCTCGATCTGCTTCAGCGTGATTTCCGGCAGATCGGTGTAGTTCTTGATCTTGTCGTAGCGCTGGGTCAGCTTCGGAACCGGAACGGCGAGGATCTTTTCGTCCTTGCCGCCATCGTCTTCCATGATCATCACGCCGATCGGACGAACGTTGATGACGCAGCCCGGAACCAGCGGACGGGTGTTGCAGATCAGAACGTCGCACGGGTCGCCGTCTTCGGAAAGCGTGTGCGGTATGAAGCCGTAGTTACCCGGATAGGTCATCGGCGTGTAGAGGAAACGGTCGACGATCAGAGCACCGGCTTCCTTGTCCATCTCGTACTTGATCGGCTGACCGCCAACCGGCACCTCGACGATGACGTTGACGTCTTCAGGCGGGTTCTTGCCGATGGAAATTGCATCGATACGCATCGTGATCCTCAATTAGGTTCAATTCACCAAGCGTCGATAGCGAAAATCCGGCTCCAAGGCAATAAGCCATTGAATTGACGGGGGCCGGTCACGCAAGGAGAGGAAAGTTATTCCCCGACACGCCCCAAGGGCGCATCAGCTCTGCCAGACGAAGCCGACTTTCTTCAGTTGCGAACCACCGAAATCCTCCATTCCCTCAACGGCATCGTTGCCACCGTGACGGCGGAAGAAGCGGATCGCATGATCGCTGTCCTCCAGGCACCAGACGACCAAACCGCGGCAACCGAGCGAAGTCAAAAGCTTGCGGCTTTCGCCGAAGAGCCGCCGTCCCAGCCCGATACCCTGGAATTCCGGCCGCAGATAGATCTCGTAGATTTCGCCGTCATAGGGCAGCGCCCGGGCCCGGTTGAGGCCAACCGTCGCATAACCGGCAATCTCACCGGCGACGTCAACCACGAGAAGCGTTGCCGGCCCGTCCGTTGCCTTGCGCCACCATTTCTCGCCACGACGTTCCAGCATCTGGATCAACGGCTTGTGCGGAATGAGACCCGCATAGGCCTGCACCCAGCTCTGCCGGTGTACATCCGAGATGGCTCGGGCATCCTGCGGATCTGCCCGCCGAACATCGATAGACAACGTCTTCATAACGCGACTTTAGGTCCTGCTATGCGGGCTCCGCCATCGGTCAATCATTAACCAGACGGATTGCCCACAGAGTTCTGATGGGGACAATGTCCATCGAGTTAACGCTTTTTTAACCTCGGTTACAAGCTGTGCGATTGGCAGGAACACAAAAAAGCCCGGCTTGTGGCCGGGCTTTTCACAACTAGATTTCAGGACGGCTTAGAGAGCTGCCTTCGACTTGTCGAAGCGCTTGCGGTCGTTGGCGTCGAGATAGATCTTGCGAAGACGGATCGACTTCGGCGTGACTTCCATCAGCTCGTCGTCCTGGATCCAGGAGAGCGCGCGGTCGAGCGTCATGCGGATCGGCGGGGTCAGGCGGACGGCTTCGTCCTTGCCGGCCGAACGGATGTTCGTCAGCTGCTTGCCCTTCAGAACGTTGACTTCGAGGTCGTTGTCACGGGTGTGGATGCCGATGATCATGCCGGCATAGACCTTCTCGCCCGGCTCGATAATCATCGGGCCGCGGTCTTCCAGGTTGAACATGGCGTAAGCAACAGCTTCACCGGCCTGGTTGGACAGAAGAACACCGTTGGTACGACCGGCAATTTCACCCTTGTAAGGCTGATAATCATGGAACAGGCGGTTCATGATCGCCGTGCCGCGTGTGTCGGTCAGAAGTTCAGACTGGTAGCCGATCAGGCCACGGGTCGGAGCGAGGAACTTCAGACGAACGCGGCTGCCGCCCGAAGGACGCAGTTCGGTCATCTCGGCCTTGCGCTCGGACATCTTCTGAACGACGACGCCGGAATGTTCTTCATCGACGTCGATGACGACTTCTTCGATCGGCTCCATCGTGGTGCCGTTCTCGTCCTTGTGCATGACCACGCGCGGACGCGAAACGGCAAGCTCGAAGCCTTCGCGACGCATGGTTTCGATCAGAACGGCAAGCTGAAGTTCGCCGCGGCCGGACACGTAGAACGAATCCTTGCCTTCAGCTTCTTCGATCTTCAGCGCAACATTGCCTTCGGCTTCCTTGAACAGACGATCACGGATGACGCGGCTCGTCACCTTGTCGCCTTCGGTGCCGGCAAGCGGGCTGTCGTTGACGATGAAGGACATGGTAACGGTCGGCGGATCGATCGGCTGAGCCTGCATGGCCTCGGTCACCGAAGGATCGCAGAACGTGTCGGCAACGGTGCCCTTGGACAGACCGGCAATGGCGACGATGTCACCAGCGATCGCTTCGTCGATGGCAGTACGCTCGATGCCGCGGAATGCGAGGATCTTGGAAATACGGCCGGTTTCAACCGTCTTGCCGTCCTGGGACAGAACCTTGACGGCCTGGTTCGGCTTGATCGAACCGGAAGCGACGCGACCGGTGATGATACGGCCGAGGAACGGGTTGGCTTCGAGAAGCGTACCGATCATGCGGAACGGGCCTTCTTCGACTGTCGGCTCAGGAACGTGCTTGAGCACGAGATCGAGCAGCGGTGCCAGACCTTCGTCCTTCGGGCCTTCCGGGTTGACGTTCATCCAGCCATCGCGACCCGAACCGTAGAGGATCGGGAAGTCGAGCTGCTCGTCGGTGGCGTCGAGGTTTGCGAACAGGTCGAAAACTTCGTTGATGACTTCTTCGTGGCGACCGTCCGGACGGTCGATCTTGTTGATCGCGACGATCGGCTTGAGGCCGACCTTCAGCGCCTTGCCGACGACGAACTTGGTCTGCGGCATCGGGCCTTCAGACGAGTCGACCAGAACGATCGCACCGTCCACCATCGAAAGAATACGTTCGACTTCGCCGCCGAAGTCGGCGTGGCCGGGGGTATCGACGATGTTGACGCGAACGCCCTTCCATTCAACCGACGTCGCCTTGGCGAGAATCGTGATGCCGCGTTCCTTTTCGAGATCGTTCGAGTCCATGACGCGTTCTGCAACGCGCTGGTTTTCGCGGAACGAGCCCGACTGTTTCAGGAGCTCGTCAACGAGCGTCGTTTTGCCATGGTCAACGTGCGCGATGATCGCGATGTTGCGAAGTGCCATATTAGAGGTTCTCTGAAGTTGGGGCGCAACAATCACGGGGCCACGCCAATTTCGTTGGCGCGCTCATACCCCGTTTTTTGCAAATGCGAAAGGGGGGCCGAGCGCAACGGCTTAATCCATGGGTCTATTCGGCGACGAGACCGCTCCTTCTCAACAATGCAAGCAGGAGAAGCGGCAGGAGAGTGGTGATGAGAATGGCGATGAACGCCATGGCCATGCCGAGCCCGATCGACCCCTGTTCGAACTGACGCCAGATGAAGGTGGCGATCGTCTGCATGCCGACCGGCGCGATGACGACGGACGCTACCAGCTCACGCGAGGCAAGCGCAAAAACGAGCAGCATGGCCGAGGCGAGGCTCGGAAACACGAGCGGCAGAAGGATACGGCGGAAGGCCGTGATGCCGGACGCGCCGAACACGCGGGCTGCGGCTTCGAGATTGTCACCGATCTGCTGGAAGGCGGCCGTGGAGTAACGCATCGTCTGCGGCAGCAGGATGCAGCAGTAGGCGAGCAGCAGGATGAACGGCGTATTGTAGGGAGTCGCCGGCAGCCACGGCATGTTCCAGGCGAGGATCAGGCCGACGGCAACGACGATGCCGGGAAGCGCATTCGGAATGATCGTCAGGCTGTCGATCGCCAGCCGCCCGCGGATTTTCGTCTTCACCACCGTGTAAGCGGCTGTCACCCCGATGAGACCCGTAATCAGCGCCGTACCGATACCGAGCGAGAAGCTATTGGCCAGCGCGCCGAGTGCGCCTGCACTGTTCTGGAAAACCTGCAGGAAATTGTCGAAGCTCATGTTGTCGAACGCCAGCCCGCCGGAAATCGTCCGCGACATGGCGGTGGCAAGGATCGACAGAAGCGGTACGCCGGTGGCAAGGAACGAGACGATGATGAAAGCCGTAAGTACCGGCCACTTCATCGCCCCGAGCGGCCGCTTGTCCTTGGCGGTCGGCTTACCGTTGACCGTCTGGTAGGAGCGGCGCGCGAGAATCCAGCGCTGGCCGAGGAATGTCACAATTGACAGACCGACCAGCAGCAGCGACATGATCGAGGCACCCGGCAGGTCGATCGGCCAGTCGGAAATGCGAAGATCGATGCCGGTGACGAGAACCTGGAAACCGGCACGACGGCCAAGCGCTGCCGGTGTGCCATATTCCTCGATCGCCGCGGCGAATACCAGCATCAGGCTGGCGGCAAGACCCGGTGCGGAAAGCGGCAGCGTGATCCGCCAGAAGGCGCGTGCAGGTGTTGCGCCGAACACGCGGCCGACATCCGCATACCGCGCGCCAACCGCTTCGACCGTGCGCGACACGGCGAAATAGACAACCGGAAACGTGTTGAACGCCATGACCATGGTCATGCCGGCCAGAGAAAACAGGAAGGGCGAAAGATTGAAACCAAGCAGCTGCTGCAGATACCCGCGCGGCTGCAGCGTCATGATCCAACCGAGCGTGGCGATATAAGGCGGGATCATGAAGGGCACGAGCAGGAGCACATCGAACAGCGCCGCGCCCGGCACGCGATAGAGCGCGCGAAACACGCCGAGCGGCACTGCGACCACGGCCGAAGCCAGCACGACGCAGAAACCGAGCAGGACCGTGTTGCCGGCCATGCCGATCAAGGCACCGTCATTCAGCGTGGCAATGAAGGAGGAGAACGGCTTCGCAAACGAGCCTTGGCCAAGCTCGGGGAAAATGCTCTGCATGACGACGGCGGCAAACGGGACGGCGACGACCAGAAGCAGCCCCGCAATCGCAAGCCATGCCGCCGGGGCCGGTCCGCCAACGCTTTTTGCCGACATGGTTCAGTCCTTCATGTCCTGTCGCAGCATTCTTCAAACCACCCGATCCGGTGGCCTTAAAAATGATGCGCGACGTTCAAAACAAAACAGCGCCGCCTGCCCGAAGGCTGGCGGCGCCGCAAAGAGAATTACTTGCCGCCGAAGATCTTGGTGATCTCGCCGAGCGTTTCCTTGCGCTTGCCGTAAACGGCAGCGTTATCGAACTTCAGGAGCTTCAGGTCGCTGATCAGCGGACGATCGGCAGCAACGTCGGAGCGGGCCGGCATCAGCATCTGGGCGGCAACCATCTTCTGGCCGGCGTCGGACAGCATGTAGTCGATGAACTTCTTGGCCTCGTCCTGGTTTTTGGACGAGTTGAGGATCATCGCCGGACGCGGTGCAATGACAGTGCCGGAAGCCGGGAAGACGACCTCGACGCTTTCACCCTTCTTGGCGGCGGCAAGCGTGATGTAGTCGACCGCGCCGAAGACGGCAGCCTTGGCACCCTGCAGAACCGGGTTCAGCGCTTCGGCATTGGCACCGGCAATGATCGCGCCGTTTGCCTGCAGATCCTTGAACAGCTTGAAATCGTCCTGGCCGGCAAGGGCAGCCGTCAGTTCGAAGGACGAGCCGGACTGTGCCGGGTCGGGAATGTTGACCATGTCCTTGTATTCCGGCTTGGTCAGGTCAGCCCATTCGGACGGCTTAGGCGTGCCGCTCTTGGTGTTCCAGGCAATGCCGAGAGCCGAGATGCCCTGTGCGACGGCATAGTCGGACTTGAGGAAATCCGGAACCTTGGCAGCGTTGGGGCTGGAATACTTGACCAGCCAGCCGCGCTTTTCGAAGTCGGTCGCGGTATCCCAGGAAGCCGAGATCAGAACGTCGACGACCGGGTTCGATGCTTCCGCTTCGATACGGGCCATGACCTTGCCGGTGGTCGCCTGGAAGACATTGACCTTGATGCCGGTTTCCTTGGTGAAACCTTCCGACATCTTGTCGATCAGGCTCTGCGGGCCGGCGGTGTAGACGGTGATGTCGGCATGCGCGACACCGGCCATCAGGACGGCGGCAACGGCGCCAAGTGTAATGCTCTTCAACGACTTGAACATGTCCCAAAACTCCTGTTGGGGTGAATGCTTATGGATGCGGATGAACTGGATTTTCGAACCAGCGGATCTGGTCGAGATCGATGGAAAGACCGACGCCATCGCCGGGCTTCAGCTTGTGGCGGCTCAGGACCTGCAGCTCGACCTGATCGGCACCGATCAACGAGACGGTTGCCAGATGCCCGTCGCCCCGGAACTGCGAGCGCAACACGCTGGCGGCCACTCGATCCGGCTGGATTTCGCCGGGCGTGATCGCCGACACGGGAATGAGAATGCTACGCGAGCCGGACGGGCCTTGATCGGCGCGCATCAGGGCGACGTCGCTATTTCCGAAGAACCAGCAGGCATCGCGGTTTTGCAACTCGGCAATGCCACCCAGTCGCAGGAAGTCCGCAACTTCGGGGGTCGCCGGCTGCGCCACCAGTTCGTCCGGGCTCGCGAGCTGTTCGATCAACCCGCCGCGCATGACGGCGACCTGATCGGCAAGCGTCAGCGCTTCCGAGTGATCATGGGTGACATAGATGGCGGTGAGGCCGAGCGAGGCGATCAGTTCCGCCAGTTCGCCAACCATGTTTTCGCGCAATTCGCGGTCGAGATTGGAAAGCGGCTCGTCGAACAGGATAAGCTGCGGCTCAGCGACGATCGCCCGCGCGATCGCCACGCGCTGCTGCTGACCGCCTGAAAGATCGCTCGGCCGGCGAGCGGCATAGGCGGAAAGCCCGACGCGCTCCAGCGCATGCATGGTGCGTTGCTCGCGCTCGGCGCGACCGATGCCGCGCATCTTGAGCGGAAAGGAGACATTGCCGCCGACCGTCATATGCGGCCAGAGCGCGTAATCCTGGAAAACCATGCCGAGATTGCGCTTTTCCGGCGGCGCGAATGCACCGCTCGTGGCATCGGCAACCACCTGGCCGGCGATCGAGACGGAACCCTTGCTTGGCGCCAGAAGCCCGGCCACCAACCGCAGGAGCGTGGTCTTGCCGCAACCGGAAGGACCGAGAAGCGCCAGCGTCTTGCCCTGCCCCAGCGCCACATCGATGCCTTTCAGCACCGGCGTTGCACCATAGTGCAGCTCCAGTCCGGCCGTCGATACGGCAACGTTGCGTGCAAGGCTATCAATTGTCATGGGAACCGGCGTCGGCAGAAGATGATGCCGGTTCCATAGTCAGCCTGCATGACAGGCGGGTTACATTTTTATGACACCAAGATGACAGTTGTTCGCGAAGAGCGGGATAAGATCAGGCGTCACCGCCCGAAAGCTCAGCCACCATCGCCAATCCCTTCTTCTTCAGCATCGCCGTCGGATCAGGCAGCTTGCCGCGGAAAGCCTTGTAGGTGACTTCCGGATCGATCGAGCCGCCGACAGAATAGATGTTGTTCTTGAGCTTGCGCGCCATCACCGGATCGAAGGCATTGCCGACCTCTTCAAAGGCCGAGAATGCATCCGCATCCAGCACTTCCGACCACATGTATGAGTAATACCCGGCCGCATATCCCTCTCCGGAAAACACGTGCTGGAAATGCGGCGTTGCGTGGCGCATGACGAGCGAGGCCGGCATTTTCAGTTCCGACAGGATTTCGGCCTGCACCGCCATCGGATCATCCGCAGGAGCCCGCGTGTGAAACGCCATGTCGACCAGTGCCGACGAGGTGAACTCGACCGTCGCGAAACCGGCATTGAAGGTGCGCGCCGCCAGAACCTTGTCGAGCAGCTCCTTCGGCATCGGCTTGCCGGTCTCGTAATGCACCGCATATTTTTCGAGGATTTCCGGCACCGTCAGCCAGTGTTCGTAAAGCTGCGACGGCAGTTCGACGAAATCGCGCGACACGCTCGTTCCGGAGACGGACGGATAGGTCACATCCGAGAGCATGCCGTGCAGCGCATGGCCGAACTCGTGGAAGAGCGTGCGGGCGTCATCGAGCGAAAGCAGAGCAGGCTTGCCTTCCGCCGGCTTGGCGAAATTGCAGACATTGTAGATGATCGGCAGCTCGCCCTTAGCACCATTCTTCAATGGCAGTTTGTGCTGCGACTGGAACGAACTCATCCACGCGCCGGACCGCTTGGAGGACCGGGCGAAATAATCGCCGAGGAACAGTGCCTTCAGCGCACCGCTCTCGTCGCGCAGCTCGAACACCCGCACATCCGGATGATAGGCGGCAATGCCTTTCAGCTCGGCCAGCGTCACGCCGAACAGCCGCTTGGCAACATCGAAACAGGCTTCGATGACCTTTTCCAGCTGCAGATAGGGCTTAAGCTCGGATTCGGAGAAGGAGAAGGTCCGCTCGCGCAGCTTCTCGGCATAATAACGCCAGTCCCACGGCATGACCGGGTGGTTCTTGCCCTCTTCCGCCACCAGCTTGCCGAGGCTTGCTTCTTCTTCCAGCGCCTTGGAACGCGCCTTGTCCCAGACCTTGTGCAGCAGGTCGTTCACGTTGTCGGCGGTCTTTGCCATCGTGTTGTCGAGCTTCAGGGCCGCAAAGTTTTCATAACCCAGAAGCTTTGCCTTTTCCGCACGCAGCGCTAGCGTCTCGCGAACGATCGCTACATTGTCCCGCGCACCACCGTTTTCACCGCGCGCCACCCAGGCCTTGAACGCCTGCTCGCGCAGGTCGCGCCGGGCCGAGAATGTCAGGAACGGCTCGATGATCGAGCGCGACAGCGTCACCATATAGCCGTCGGCCTCGCCGCGATCCCTGGCGGCAGCAGCCATCGCATCGCGCAGAAAATCCGGCAGGCCTTCCAGCTCGGCCTCGTCGGTCAGCTTCAACGACCATTCCTTCTCGTCTCCGAGAACATTCTGGCCGAACTGCGCACCGAGACCGGCAAGCTTTTCGCCGATCGAAGAAAGCCGGTCCTGCTCGGGCTTCTCAAGCTTGGCACCCGATTTGACGAAGCCTTTCCAGTGGCGCTCCAGCACCCGCTCCTGCTCGAGCGTCAAGCCAAGCTCCGCCCGCTTTTCCCACAAAGCATCGATGCGACCGAAAAGAGCGGCATTGGTGCCGATCTTCGAATAATGCCGTGACATTTTCGGCGCGATTTCCCGCTCCAGCGCCTGGATCGTCTCGTTCGTATGCGCGCCGGCCTTGCCCCAGAACAGGGAGGAGACGCGGGAAAGCTCGTCACCGGCAATTTCCAGCGCCACGACGGTGTTCTCAAAGCTAGGCGCTTCCGGATTGTTGGCGATAGCGTCGATCTCCGCCTCGTGGCTTGCCAGAGCCACCTCGAAAGCGGGAGCGAAATCCTCGTCTTTCACGAGATCGAACCGCGGCAGGCCTTCATGCCCGCTCCAATCGACAAGGGCACGGTTGACGGAAGCGTTGGCCATAAGGGAAATCCTTCTGCGATTCTGATTTGTTTCTGGTCTACAGGATAGGTTGTCGAGTGTCTGGATCAAGTACGACAAAGCGAAGCTTCACGCAGTCGTTCCACGCGGCGGCGAGCTTTTCCGTTTGCGGCCACGCGGAAAGATAGTAAGTCAACCTTATGAGCCTTCCAGTCAAAATCTCCCATGATGTGCCGCAAGGCGATATCCTGGGTCTGTTGATCGTCGATACCGCGCGTGCATTGCGAACGGCGTTTGAAAATCGCATCAACGCGGCAGGGCTGGGCCTCACCCCCGGCGAGGCAAGGGCGCTGATACACATCGCCGATCATGAAGGCAGCCGGCAGCTCGATATTGCCTCGCAGATGAGCGTCGAGCCGATGACGCTCTGCACCTATCTCGACAAATTGCAGACACTTGGTCTGATCGAGCGCCATAAATGCGCAGCCGATCGGCGCGCCAAGCGGATTGCCCTGACAAATACGTCGGATGACATGATCCGCAGGATCCGCGCCGAGCTCCACGTCATTCTCGACCATGCGACATCCGGCCTGTCTCTGGAGGCAAAAAGCCAACTGGAAGCGTCGCTTTCCGCGGTGAACAGGAATCTCCAGGAGACCTCTCCTCCCGCTCCAACGGGTGCCGATGAGCGACGCTGATACCGCCGCCCGCCCGACAATCATGACGGAGCGGCGCACGAGCGTCATCGGTGCGCTTCTGACTGCAATCGGGCCAGTGTCGATGGCGGTCTACACACCCGCCATGCCGGAACTGGTTCGCGCTTTCGGCACGACGGAATCCGCCATCAAGCTGTCGCTCTCGCTTTATTTCGGCGGCTTCGCCTTAGCCCAGTTGCTCGCCGGCCCCGTTTCCGATGCCTATGGCCGGAGAAAAGCCTCGATTGCCTTCCTGACGATCTATGTTCTGGGCTCGCTGATCGCAGCCATGGCGATCGACGTCGACTGGATCCTCGCAGGACGACTGATCCAGGGGATCGGCGCTTCGGTCGGCGTCACCGTTGCCCGTGCCGCCGTTCGCGACCAGTTTCTCGGCATACAGGCCGCGCGGATCATGAACATGATCGGCATCATTCTGGCGATCGGTCCAGCGCTCGGACCGACCATCGGCGGACTTGCCCTTTCCGCCTTCGGCTGGCAGTCGATCTTCCTGCTGATGATCGCCTTCGGCGCGAGCGCATTGCTGACCTGCGTCTTTGCGCTCAAGGAAACAGCCGTTCCGGACCGGTCGCGCCTGCGGCCCGTCACGCTGGTAAAAACCTATGCCGGCCTGATCACCGACCTGCGCTTTCTCTTTCCCTCGCTCATTCTCGGCGGCTCGATCGGCGCGCTTTATGCCCAGGGCACCATGCTGCCCTTTGTCCTGATCGATGTGGTCGGCCTCAGCCCGACGCAATTCGGCCTCGGCATGCTGGCGCAGACCGGCTCTTACCTGACGGGTTCGATCACTCTGCGCATGATCTCCGGCCGCGTATCCGGTCCCGCCGCGGTTGCGATCGGCATCGGCTTCTGCGGAACAGGCGGCTTCCTGATGCTGTTGTCCGTACACCTGCTCGATCCGACATTCCTGTCGATCATGGTCCCGGTCGGCATCTGCACCTTCGGCATCGCCTTTCTGACGCCGCATGTCGTCACCTCCGGCCTCGCCGCATTTCCGAAGGTCGCAGGCTCAGCCTCCGCACTGATGGGCTTTATCCAGATGGGCGGCGGCTTTCTCGGCGGGCTGGTGGCTGCCTCTTTCGCAAACCCGCTCACCTCATTCGGCACGATCATCCCGGTGATGGAATTCACGGCGGTCACGGCCTATCTCGCCCATCACTTCATCAGCCGCCGGCAATAAAAAACCCCGCTGCGATGACAGCGGGGCCTGATCGGATAAATCGGTAAACCCGATTATTTCAGCTGGTTGCGCTTGGCGAGCGTGCGCAGGCGCAGCGAATTGAGCTTGATGAAGCCGGCTGCATCCTTCTGGTCGTAGGCGCCGTGATCGTCTTCGAAGGTGACGAGCTGGTCGGAATAGAGCGACTTGGCGCTTTCGCGGCCGATCACCATGACATTGCCCTTGTAGAGCTTCAGCGTCACTTCGCCTTCGACATGTTCCTGGCTCTTGTCGATCAGGGCCTGCAGCATTTCGCGCTCCGGCGAGAACCAGAAGCCGTAATAAATTAGCTCGGCATATTTCGGCATCAGCTCATCCTTGAGGTGAGCAGCGCCGCGATCGAGCGTGATCGATTCTATTGCGCGGTGAGCAGCCAGCAGGATCGTGCCGCCGGGGGTCTCGTAGACGCCACGCGACTTCATGCCGACGAAGCGGTTTTCAACGAGATCGAGACGGCCGATGCCGTTGTCGCGACCGTAGTTGTTGAGCTGGGCCAGCAGGGTTGCCGGCGACATGGCGACACCATTGATCGAGACGGCATCACCCTTGTTGAAGCCGATCTTGATCGTGGTTGCCTGGTCGGGAGCGGCTTCCGGCGAAATCGTGCGCATATGCACGTATTCCGGGGCCTCGACGGCCGGATCTTCGAGAACCTTGCCCTCGGAAGACGAGTGCAAGAGGTTGGCATCGACGGAGAACGGCGCTTCACCCTTCTTGTCCTTGGCAACCGGGATCTGGTGCTGTTCGGCAAAGTTCAAAAGATCCGTACGGCTCTTGAACGTCCAGTCGCGCCACGGAGCGATGATCTTGATATCCGGGTTCAGCGCATAGGCCGACATTTCGAAACGAACTTGGTCGTTGCCCTTACCGGTCGCGCCGTGCGCGATCGCATCGGCGCCGGTCTTCTTGGCGATCTCGATCAGGTGCTTGGAGATCAGCGGACGGGCGATCGACGTGCCAAGCAGATAGACGCCTTCATAAACGGCATTGGCGCGGAACATCGGGAAAACGAAGTCACGGACGAATTCTTCGCGGACATCCTCAATGAAGATTTCCTTGATGCCCAGCATCTCGGCCTTCTTGCGCGCAGGCTCGAGCTCTTCGCCCTGGCCAAGGTCGGCCGTGAAGGTCACGACTTCAGCGTTGAGTTCGGTCTGCAGCCATTTCAGGATGATCGAGGTGTCGAGACCGCCGGAATAGGCGAGGACGACCTTCTTTACGTCTTTCGGGAGTGCCATGATGAATATGTCCGTCTGCGGGTGGCGGCGGAGACAAATCCGCCGAAATTGGATCGCCGAAGTTTTTAGCGAGTTTCTGGGGCCGTGCAAGGAAAACCCGGAGAAACAGCGTCAGAGATGACGCCGCACGTTCATCCGCTGGTGAAGGATGCGGATGATTGTGAGGTGCGTATCTGTCTGACGGTAGATAACGACGTGAGATCTGAAGGACAGCGCGAGATAGTTTCGTTTCAGATCCGGCATCATGCGGCCGGATCGAACCCCTTCCGCAAGCATTCGGCACACATCCCGGAGTTCGAAAGTATAGGCTTCGGCCTTCTCGAAGCCCCAATGCTCTTCCGTAGTCGTAGATTTCGTCGATATCGGCTTCGGCCTTTGGCGAGAAGACAAGTGCCTTCATCGTTGTGTGCGCTGAGCCCTTTTGCGCTCGATGAAAGCACCGAAATCGAACGGCTGCGGCTCTCCCGAAGCCTCGCCTTCATCAATCGCGGCCCGAAGCGCCTCGATCTCGTCCTCTTCGCTTTACTTCAGAAGCCTCAGCGCCTCTTCGATCACTTCGCTTTCGGAAGCATAACGTCCGTCATCCACCTGCTTCTTGACATAGGCGGCCGTTTCTTCATCCACCCTGATCGATATGATCTCGCCCATCGGCTTGGCTCCGCTTCAATATCCCGTCATGTTGACGGGGTAGCGATAGATACCATATCCCCCCGGACCTTTGAACAGCAGCGTCATAGAGGAGACCGACCCATGACCGTTACTCATCCCGCTCTGAAAAAGGACAATGTCGCCGTCATCACCGGAGCCGCTTCCGGCATCGGGCTTGCAGCGGCCAAGGAGTTTGCTCGGCAGGGCCTATCCGTCGTGCTTGTCGATCTGGAGGGGGAAAAGCTCGTCGAGGCCTGTCGCGAAGTGACGGCACTTGCCGAAGGCGGCGAACACGATGTCGCGGCGATCGGCACCGATGTGTCGAAGCCGGACGAGATCGCAGCGCTTGAGCGGGCCATCATCCAGCGTTTCGGCCGCGTCCATGTGCTGATGAACAATGCCGGCATCCAGCCCGGCAGCAGCATTTTCGGCCCGCAGGCGAACTGGGAAAACGTGCTCGCCGTCAACCTGATGGGCGTCGTCAACGGCAGCCGCATCTTCGGCCCCGCGATGATCGCCCATGGCGAACCGGCATTGATCATCAATACCGGCTCTAAACAGGGCATCACCACGCCACCGGGAGACCCCGCCTACAACGTCTCCAAATCCGGCGTAAAAACCTTCACGGAAGCGTTGCAGCACGAGCTACGCAACACCGAAGGCTGCCAGGTTTCGGCGCACCTTCTGATCCCCGGCTTCGTCTTCACCCCGCTTGCAGCCAATGGCCGGACGGAAAAGCCGGAAGGCGCATGGACCTCGGAACAGACGGTCGAGTTCATGATGGAAAGCCTCGGTCGCGGCGACTTCTACATTCTCTGCCCCGACAACGATGTCGATCGCGCCACAGACGAGCGCCGCATGGCCTGGGCGATCGGCGACGTGATCGAAAACCGCCCGCCGCTTTCCCGCTGGCACCCGGACTTTGCCGAC
This sequence comes from Hyphomicrobiales bacterium, assembly GCA_900472575.1. GTDB lineage: Bacteria > Pseudomonadota > Alphaproteobacteria > Rhizobiales > Rhizobiaceae > Neorhizobium > Neorhizobium cellulosilyticum. The sequence continues at coordinate 183,857 of UCIV01000034.1, read as the reverse complement.
GCATCAAAACAATTCATCAACAACCGTTGATTGATCGAATTGGCATGGGCTCGAAAGCCGGATAAACGGGATCGACGATCCTCCGGCTTTCGAGAACGACCATGGAATTCCTGCCGAGCCTGCCGACCCTTATTGCCTTCACCGCCGCCGGTCTTCTCCTGTCGATCACGCCGGGGCCGGACATGACATTGTCGATCAGCCGCGCGATCAGCGAAGGCCGCAAGACGGCGCTGCTTGTCGTGCTCGGAACGAACTTCGGCATCGTCTGCCACACACTTCTGGTGGCCTTCGGCATCTCGGCGCTGATCACCGCCTCGCCGACAGCCTTCTTCATCCTGAAAACCGGTGGTGCGGCCTATCTTCTCTGGCTGGCCATCCAGGCAATCCGTTTCGGCTCCAGCCTCTCGGTCGAAAAGGTCGAGCGGCCGCAAAGCAGCGCACTCGCCAGCATGTCGCTCGGTTTTTGGGTCAACATCCTCAACCCCAAGGTCATCATCTTCTTCATGACCTTCCTGCCGCAATTCGTCTCGGCGCAGGATCCGCATGTCACCGGAAAGCTGATCTTCTTCGGGCTTTATTTCATCGCCATCGGCATGCCGATCAACGTCATCGTCGTGCTGGCTGCAGACAGGCTTTCAAACTGGCTGCAGGCCAATCCGAAAGTCCTGCGCGGCATCGACTACACCTTTGCCGGCGTCTTCTCGATCTTCGCGGCAAAAATCTTCTTCACACAGGCGCGCTGACAAATGACGCGCTGACCAGCGTCAGCCGATCAGCAGCGCGTCGTCGTCCAGCGTCTCGCCACGCATCTTGCGGAACATGGCGATCAGGTCCTCGACCTGCAGGTCCTTGCGGCTATCGCCGCTGACATCGAGAATGATCTCGCCGCCATGCAGCATGATCGTGCGGTGGCCGAAATCCAGGGCCTGACGCATCGAATGCGTCACCATCAGCGTCGTCAGCTTGCGCTCCGAGACGACGCGCTGGGTAAGCTTCATGATGAACTCCGCCATGCCCGGATCGAGCGCCGCCGTATGCTCGTCGAGCAGAAGCACATCCGAACCAGCCATCGTCGCCATGACCAGCGACACCGCCTGGCGCTGACCGCCGGAGAGAAGATCCATGCGGTCCTTCATCCGATTTTCAAGCCCCAGATTAAGTTCGGCAACCCGCTCGCGAAAGAGCTCGCGGCGGCGCGGGCCGAGCGCCGAGCGCAGGCCGCGGATCTCGCCACGGCGTGCCGCAAGAGCAAGATTTTCCTCGATCGACAAGGAGCCACAGCTGCCCGCCAGCGGATCCTGGAACACGCGGGCGACCAGACCGGCACGCGCGGATGTCGACTTGCGCGTCACATCCGTATTTCCGATCATTACCTTGCCTTCGCTCGCCAGCACGTCGCCGGCAAGAACGCCGAGCAGGGTCGACTTGCCCGCACCGTTGGAGCCGATCACGGTCACGAAGGAACCTTCCTCGATCGTCAGATTGACGCCCTTGAGCGCCTCCTTCTGCAGCGGCGTGCCCTTGCCGAAGGTGACATGGATATTGCTAAGATCGATCATGACGAGGCTCCCCGGCGCAGGCGCGGCAGAACGAGCGCCACGGCCACCAGGACGGCGGTGACGAGATTGAGGTCGGAAGCCTTGAGGCCGAGCGCATCCGTCGACAGGGCCAGCTGAATGGCGATACGATAGAGGATCGAGCCGACGACGCAGCCGATCAGCGCCAGAAGAATGCCTCGTGCGCCAAACAGCGTCTCGCCGATGATGACGGCGGCAAGGCCGACGACGATCGTGCCGACACCGGAGGTGACATCTGCAAAGCCGTTGGTCTGCGCAAACAGCGCGCCGCCCAGCGCCACAAGCGCATTGGAAAGCGCAAGCCCGAGATAGACCTGCCAGCTCGTATCGATGCCCTGAGCGCGAGACATGCGCGGGTTGGCGCCGGTCGCGCGCATCGCAAGCCCGGCATCGCTTTCGAGAAAGCGCCATACCGCGATGACCGCAATCACCACCAGCACGCCGACGAAGAGCGGGCGCACATAGACCTCACGCAGGCCAAGGCCGAAGAATGGGCTCAGCATCGTGTCGGCATTAATCAGCGCCACGTTCGGCTTGCCCATCACCCGAAGATTGACGGAGAAGAGCGCGATCATCGTCAGGATCGAGGCAAGCAGGTTGAGGATGCGGAAACGCACGTTGAGAAACGCCGTCACCGTACCGGCGGCGGCACCGGCCAGCATGGCGGCCAAGGCTGCAAGCCACGGATTGATGCCAACGGTAATCAGCACGGCAGCAACCGCTGCACCGAGCGGAAACGATCCGTCGACTGTGAGATCGGGAAAATCGAGCACGCGGAAGGCAAGAAATACACCGATGGCGACAAAGGCGAAAACCAGCCCGAGTTCCACTGCGCCCCAGAAGGCGATCTGACTAAGCACCTTGTCGTGCTCCCCTTTTATCCGTCGCATAGCGCGCCGGTTGGTCGTCGGTCACACCGGATGACGATGGTATCATCCGGTGCGTTGATGAAAGGCGGCTTATTCGACCGTGCGCGTGGCACGCGAAACGATGGCCTCAGGCAGCGTAACGCCCATGCGGCTGGCTGCACCCTTGTTGATAACGAGATCGGTACCGACAGCAACGGTCACCGGAATATCGCCGGGAGCCTCACCCTTGAGGATACGGGCAACGATCGCGCCGGTCTGCTTGCCGACATCGTAATAGTTGAAGCCGAGAGCGGCAACGGCACCACGATCGACCGAGCCGGTATCGGCGGCATAAAGCGGGATCTTGGCTTCTTCGGCAACACCGACAGCTGCCTCGAAAGCCGAAACGATCGTGTTGTCGGTCGGGATGTAGAAGACATCGGCGCGGCCGACGAGACCGCGGGCAGCGCCCTGCACTTCAGCGGACTTTGTCGCAACCGATTCCACCACCGTCATGCCGTTCTTGGCAGCTTCTTCCTTCAACGCCGCGAGGATCGAAACCGAGTTGGTTTCAGCCGTGTTGTAAAGGAAACCGATCGACTTCGCGTTCGGCGAGATTTCCTTGATCAGCTTGATATGCTCGGCAACCGGCGACATGTCCGAAAGACCGGTGACGTTGCGACCGGGCTTTGCCACATCCTTGACCAGCTGCGCGCCGACCGGATCGGAAACCGCAGTAAAGACAACCGGAATATCGCGAGTTGCCGAAACGACGGCCTGGGCCGAAGGCGTGGAGATCGGCACGATGACGCTCGGCTCTTCGCCGACGAACTGGCGGGCGATCTGCGCGGCCGTGCCGGGATTGCCCTGCGCGGACTCATACAGGAACTTCAGGTTCTCGCCGTCCTTGTAGCCGGCCTCGGCCAGTGCTGCCTTCACGCCGTCACGAGCGGCATCGAGTGCAGGATGTTCGACGATCGCCGTCACGGCGACGGTAACGTCGGCAGCTTTTGCAGGCATGGCGAGAGCCGTCGCTGCAGCAAGGGCAAGAATGAAAGCGCGCATAGGTTTCCTCCGGGCGATTTTTAGCTTTTTGGCTTCTTAGGGAGCCGGGCAGCCGAAATCAACAAACACCTGACCGCAGCGACTGATCCGCGACACACCGACACCTGCTTTCGGCAGCCATGCAACAATTGCATCACACCAAGTCGGCAAATTCGCTTGCGTGAAAAATACTTTTAATCCAAATAATTTGAATGCACAGAAAATCAAATGATCCAAAAGCCGTATTCGGCGGCACCGTTGTCGTGTTTGCCAGAAGGTGGCGCATGTTCATCGATGAAAAGCTGGCGGAAAGCGGCCTGACGGACGCCAGCTGGACACCGCTGATCTACCTGCACCGGCTGGGTGACGGCCTGCTTCAGAAGGAACTCGCCGCCACTTCCGGCCTCGACGAATCCAGCCTCGTGCGGCTGATCGATATCCTGTCGAAACGCGGCCTTCTCGAACGCCGGATCGATCCGGACGACCGCCGCGCACGCAGGCTCCATCTCACCGAAGAAGGCAGGAAGACGGCCTGTGCCATCCGCGCACAGCTCGTGGCGCTGGAAAAAGACCTGCTCGACGATTTCAGCGACGAGGACATTGCAGCCATGCTGCACATCTGCGAACGCGTCGAGGAGAAAATGGAGAAGGCTAAAGCCGGAATGAAGACTCAATCATGAGAGCGCTTTCCGCCATGTTCGATATCGACCCGGCCCGGTTACGCTTCACCGCGCGCACAGCGATCGCAGCCTGCTTGGCGCTGGTGATCGGCACTCTCATCGGCCTTGATCATCCGCAATGGGCAGCGATGACTGTCTGGATTACTGCCCTGCCGACACAGGGCCAGCGGCTGGAGCGGAGCCTGGCCCGTGTCGTAGGCACCATCGCCGGTGCGCTGGCAGGTGTCGGCCTTATGGTTTTGGCCGGCAATGATCCGCTTGGCATCATCATCGGGCTTTTGCTCTGGCTTGGATTGTGTTCAGGGATCGGGAACCTGATTACAGGCCCCGCGTCCTATGTCAGTCTTCTCGCCGGCTATTCCGCGGCGATGGTAGCACTCCTCGGCTACGGCCACGAAAGCTCGCTTTTACTGCTCGCGATCGATCGGATAGCAACAATCTGCCTCGGCGGCACGGTGGGTACGATCGTCGCCTTGGTCTTTTCTCCCAAGCCTCAGCCAGTCGACATTTCCAAGCGTGTGAAAACCGTCATGTACGACTGCCTCGACCATATAGCCGCGGGAGCAAGCGACAAGGCCGAACGCACACGCCTGATTCTGGAAATTGCTGCACTGGATGAAAACCTCGACATCGCATCTGCCGGTTCGATTGGCGTTCGCCGAAAAGCCCGGGACATCCGCAGTCTCCTATCCGCTCTCACTGAACTGCTTCTGGATACACAATCGCCAAGCCATCCAAGTCCTGAAGGTGTACGGATGACACCCCTCGAGCAGAATGACATACCCGAACGATTGCAACTGATGGCAGACGAACTAGAGGCGGATAAACCGTATCAGGCAAACCTGTTGAAAGCATTGGCGCCGCTCTGGCAGCGGGCGAACCGAACAGCGGCAACGATTGGTCCGCTGGCGGATCGCCGCCGGCTTCCGCTTCCGCATCACGACTGGATAGGTGCCCGTTATGCGGCATTCAGATCAATGAGCGCAGTTGCGGCAACCGGGCTGGTTTGGATCCTCACGGGCTGGGCACTCGGACCCTACATGGTCATGGGCGCAGCAATTATGACCTCGGTCTTCTCGACCTTCCCGAATCCCGGTCTGCAAATGCGCTGGGTCGTCGGAGGCTCGATCAGTGGTGCCCTAGCTGCAGTGCTGGCTCATCTCTTCATTTTACCTATGGCAGGCAGCGTCACTATCGCCGCCCTGCTTACAATGCCTCTGATCCTTCTCGGCATGTTCGTCATGGCTCATCGCCGCGTCGGACTGGCTGGCATGGAATACAATCTCATTTACCTGCTGATGATGAATCCGACCGTGCCGGCGGATCCTGAGCTTGGTCATGTACTGTTGCAGGCCTCCGCTGTCCTGCTCGGCCCGGTCAGCGCCTATCTCGCCTTCGTCGCCCTGCCCGTCGACACCCGCCGCCGGCTGGATTTCGTCATCAGGCTGATGGTGCATGAGCTGACCGCCATAGCCGGGGGCGCATTCGACAAGCCCGGGCGCCACCTGCATTGGCGCATGCGCATCTATCATCGCCTTGTCACGCTCGTTCGCTGGAGCGAACGCAGCGGAAACGGAGGAGACTTTGCCGTGAATGGCGGCATGGGAACTCTGCTCATCGGAAACAGTCTACACGCAATCCGCAGCATGATGGAGGAGCCTGACGTTGATGCCGGCTCGAAACGCGCGCTTCGCGCAACGTTGTTAAGCGTTGCCCACCTGTCACGAAAACCCGATCGTGTCGTGAGAGCTTTCAAGAGGGCAGCAGCAAAACTGCAGGCGACATATCCGCAAGATGCCAGCCGATTGAGCGAGACGGCCGCTCTCGTCGCGGCCAATCAGGATTTCTTTCGCCGGGCTGGCTGAGCCCAAAAGGCTCAGTCGTCGTCCTCACCGTGGCCGGCGATCATCATCGCCTCGAAGGCCAGACGCTCGGTCTTGCGCATGCGTTCAGATTCCGACTTCAGCTGGCCGCAGGCAGCGAGAATATCGCGACCGCGCGGCGTGCGGATCGGGGAAGCATAACCTGCCGCATTGATGAAATCTGCGAACTTTTCGATCGTCGCCCAGTCGGAGCACTGGTAGTTGGTGCCCGGCCACGGGTTGAACGGGATGAGGTTGATCTTCGCCGGAATGCCTTTCAACAGCTGAACCATCAGCTTGGCGTCTTCCAAACTGTCATTGACGTCCTTCAGCATCACATATTCGAAGGTGATGCGGCGGGCATTCGACAGGCTCGGATAGGCGCGGCAGGCGTCGAGCAGTTCCTTCAGCGGATATTTCTTGTTGATCGGAACCAGCATATCGCGCAGCTCGTCGCGCACCGCATGCAGCGAAATCGCCAGCATGACGCCGATCTCTTCGCCCGTCCGGTAGATTTCCGGCACGACACCCGAAGTCGACAATGTCACGCGACGCTTCGACAGCGACAGACCGTCACCATCGGTAGCGATCAGCAGCGCGGTCTTGACGCTCTCGAAATTGTAGAGCGGCTCGCCCATGCCCATCATCACGATATTGGTGACCTTGCGGTCGCCTGTCGGAACGAAAGCGCCCGGCGGCGTGTCGGCGCCCGGAAAATCGCCCAGACGATCGCGCGCCAACAGAAGCTGCGACAGGATTTCTTCCGCCGTCAGGTTGCGCACCAGCTTCTGCGTGCCGGTGTGACAGAAGGAACAGGTGAGCGTGCAGCCGACCTGACTGGAAATGCACAACGTGCCGCGGCCTTCTTCCGGAATATAGACGGTCTCGATCTCGACCGGACGACCGGCACCGCGCGACGGGAAGCGCAACAGCCACTTGCGGGTGCCGTCATTCGAGATCTGCTCCTCGACGATTTCCGGGCGGGCAATAGTGAAATGCTCCTTCAGCATCTCACGCATGTCCTTGGCGACATTGGTCATCGCATCGAAATCGGAGACGCCGCGGATATAGAGCCAGTGCCACAGCTGGTTGACGCGCATGCGCAGCTGCTTTTCCGGCACGCCCTTCTCATGCAGGGCTTTCGCCATCTGCGGCCGCGTCAGGCCGATCAGCGAGGGCTTGGATGTGAAAAGATCCGGATTGGCAACCAGCGGCTTCTTGGCGATGGCACCGGGGGCAATGGCCTCTGTGACTGACATATTCTATCCCGTTCGAGCACATGCACATCGCCACCGCTTAGGTAGGCGGAAGGGCTGGGGCATGTCTGTGCGTGAAACCTGTATCGGTCGTGGCAACATCAGGCCCGACCATGTTGGCGCGGGCTTTAGCATCAAAATAGGCCGGCGTCACCCTGTCTTCAACAAACACGAAAGGCCGGTCGAACGACCGGCCTCCGCTTAAATCGACGGCGTGCCGCTTACTTGCAGGTTTCGATTTGCTTCAGTGCAGCCGAAATGCCCTGCAGAGAATAGGCGTAATTGGTTTTCGTGCCACGGCCGGAAACGGCGCTGACGCTCATATTGTGGCCGGTCTTCATCGCGTTGACGAGTGCCGGCTCTTCCGCCGCATTCTCGACCCAGGCAGCCTTTTCCTTGGTGAACATGGTAAAATTCTTGCCGTCGATGGTGACCGTCACCTTCGAATTGGCCTGCAGCGGATAACCGACCATTGCCTGCGGCTCATAGGAAACGCTCTGGCCCGGACGTTGCGACACGATGAAGAAAATGTCACCGTGATCGACGCTGGCAGGTTCCTTGGTGGTCGGAACGGAAAGGACATAGCAGACCGTGCTGTTGCCGGACTTGTACGAATAGGCACCCCATGCCTTGAATTGCTGGATGCGGGTCGGCGTCTGAGCCGAGGCGATGCTTGCGCTTACGAAGGTAAGAGCAAGGGCGAGTGCGACTGTGCGTGCGGACATGGTTTCCTGCCGAGTTTTGTTATACGTGACGCTTCAACGGTAAGGGTGGGTGAAGCGGGCCATGATCTGGTTCATTTTGACTTAATTCTGGTTACCAATCCGTCAACATTGGAATTGGTTGCGCGCTCGCTGTAATGTGCTGTCAATGACACAAGGAATAGGGCAACAGTTTGTCCTCTTCCAAACTCACGCAATGACATTAGTATGGTTGCATAGATGCGAATCTAGGCTTTGAAAGAATTGCGTAGTTTGGATGCAGGGTGACGATCGGGACTACTTTGCGCGCTTGACCAGGGCTGTCGCCATGGAGCGTGATCAGGCAGCCTTTGGCGTGCTCTTCGATCACTTTGCGCCCCGATTGAAAACCTGGCTGATGAGCCAGCGAATTCCCGTCGATGAAGCGGAAGAGCTTGTCCAGGAAGTGATGACCGTACTCTGGCATCGTGCGTCCCTCTACGACCCGCAAAAATCCTCGCTTTCTACCTGGCTGTACCGCATCGCGCGCAATCGCCGCCTGGATGCGCAGCGGCGCGCCAAGGGCAAGGATGCGCTCGGTGATGCGCAGTGGCAGATGATGGATATGCAGGCGACCGACTTGCTTGTCGAAGTCAAAGAACGCGACGCACGGGTGCGTGAGGCGCTGAGTAGGATACCGGGCGAACAGATGGAACTGGTCAAGGCCGCCTTTTTCCTCGGCCAAACTCACACAGAAATTGCCGAGGCTACCGGTCTTCCGCTCGGCACGGTGAAATCCCGCATCCGGCTTGCGTTCCGGCATTTGCGCCGCGCGCTCGAAGACGCGGTGCCGCCGTAAGACTGCATCTGGCCCCAGATCATGCCCGAGCTTTTGCGATATCGGGATCGTCGGCGAGAACCTGATCCGCCGCGTCATAATGGCGATCGGCGATATGGCCCTGTATCAATCTCAGCGCCGCCGCCAGTACCGCGACGTCATCGGTAAAGCCGACCATGACGAACATATCCGGCACCAGATCGAAGGGCAGCACGAAATAGGCGAGTGCCGCCAGAAGCACACCACGCACTCTGGTCGGTGTCTTAGGATCGACAGCGCAGTAATAGGCAGCCACCAAATCCCGGCTGAACGGCACGAACTTCACCGCCCGCTTCAGCGTCGGCCAGAATTTTGCACGCACCTGCTTTTCGCGACGATCCTGGGTGTCATCGTCGCCGGGCAGGAGAATTTCACCGATCTTTACGTCGTCCATGAGCGCTCCGTTGGAGACCTTCATCGATTTCACGTTTTCTATATGGAGAGCGACAATGGTCTTTCAAAGGCGCCAGTATCTCAAAGGCAGCGGCCTTTCAAAGGCGCCGCCCCCAGGCCTGGTCCATCATTGCGGCGAGGCGGAAATCACGGTCGGTCAACTGCTTCCTCGCATGCGTCGTCAATTTGACATCCACGCGGGAATAACTGTTGCTCCAGTCGGGATGATGATCGAGCTTTTCCGCAGCCAACGCGCATTCTGTCATGAAACCGAATGCCTCGGCAAAAGATCGGAATTTGAAGCATTTGCGAATAGCAAGACCATCCGCCGAAAGCTCCCAGCCTTCGAGCTTGACCAACTCCCGGCTGACCTCGTCCGGTTCCAGCAATTCGTAACTCATGGGCGCAACGCCCTTCCAGAAACAGCTCTCTTAGAAATAGCTCTTCGCCGTTTCCGCGTCACTATATTCGTAGGCGTAACTGTCATCCCTCAAGGAAAAGATCTCTTCGGTCACATATGGACCTCCGCCGACTGACTCCTTTGAAGACAGGAGCACGAAACGCGAGACCTTGAACGGCGCGGTATGAAAATTGCCCCGGCCCGAGAGGTAGTGCACCACGTCGTCGAGACGGCAGTGCTTCAATCTTGCAAGTGTCACATGCGGCATGAACTTGCGCGGATCGGGCGGCAGTGCGATCCGCTGGCAGATCCGCTCGATTTCGGCCTGCAACGCCAGCATGTCCGGAGACATGGAAACACCAGCCCAGATCGAATGCGGTTTTTTTGATCCGAAAGAGCCGATACCTGTCAGTTGCGCCTGGAATTCGGGCCGGTCGATCCGGTCCAGCCGATCAACGATCTCGTCGGCGGTACGGTTGTCGACATCGCCGATGAAGCGCAGGGTGATATGATAATTCTCGACGTCGATCCATCGCGCGCCCGGTATTCCACCCCGAAGGAGGGACAGGCTCAAGGCAACATGGCGCGGGACTTCGAGGGCGGTGAAAAGTCTCGGCATACGCAGAACCTCCTCGAATCTCTAGCAGATATCAATAGCGGAACACGCAATCTCGTTCCGTGCAAGTTGTTATTTTGTGGCTGAACTGATCTCCCCTAAAAATGATTCCACCATGGGGAGAGTACGCTCGACCATCACGGCCACGCCCCTTGCGTTCGGATGCATTCCGTCTTCGAGCTGCATGCCCGGCACGGTCGTGACCCCGTCGAGAAAGAATGGATAGACCGGCACGGCATGTTTTTCGGCGAGCCTTTTGTAGATCGGATTGAACTTTTCCGCATAGTCGCCCCCCATATTCGGCGGCGCCAGAATGCCGGCCAGGAGAACCTTGATGCCGCGTTCCTTCAGCCGCGTCAGCATGGCATCGAGGTTCTTTTCCGATTGTTCGGGCGCAATGCCGCGCAGCGCATCATTGGCGCCGAGTTCGAGAATGACGCCGCCCGTCCCGTCCGGAACCGACCAGTCGATGCGCGAAAGGCCGCCGGAAGTCGTATCACCCGAAACGCCCGCATTGGTAATCATCACATTCAGCCCCTTGGCTTTCAGCGCCGCCTCCAGCTGGGCCGTGTAGGATTCCGAGGGCGCGAGCTGATATCCGGCCATCAGGCTGTCGCCGAAACCAACCAGATTGATCGCCTTCTCCTGCGCTTTGGCCGAACCTGAGCCGGCAAAGAGAGCAACCATGACGATGAAGTGAAGAAGGCTTGCTTTAAAACTCAACTCACGTCTCCTAGATTTCTACAACTGCGCTGCAGCAAAAGCCCGGCACTACTCCATGGATATAGGGTTATTCGCTTTGACTGAAACCGTTATCGACCTCAAAAATGCCGACCTCACTCTCGGAAGCGCTGCAGCCTCCGTCCATGTACTGAAAGGCATCGACCTGACGATCGCAGCCGGCGAAGCCGTCGGCATCATCGGCCCGTCCGGTTCCGGCAAATCGACCCTGCTGATGGTTCTGGCCGGTCTCGAACGGCTGGACAGCGGCGAAATCTTCATCAAGGGCGAACCCCTTCACAGCTTTTCCGAGGATGTGCTGGCAGAATTCCGCGGCCGCAACATCGGCATCGTCTTCCAGTCCTTTCATCTGATCGCCAACATGACGGCGCTGGAAAACGTCGCCGTGCCGCTGGAGCTCGCCGGCGTTTCCGACGCCTTCGACATTGCCAGGCGCGAATTGACGGCGGTTGGCCTGGGCGAAAGGCTCAGCCACTATCCCGGCCAGCTTTCCGGTGGCGAACAGCAGCGCGTGGCGATCGCCCGTGCGCTCGCCCCCTCGCCCGCGCTGCTGATCGCCGACGAGCCGACCGGTAATCTCGATACCGAAACAGGAAGGCAGATCGCCGATCTTTTGTTTTCAAAGCAGGCCGAGCGCGGCATGACGCTGCTTCTCGTCACCCACGACAACAGTCTTGCGGCTCGCTGCTCGCGCCAGATCCGCGTAAGATCCGGCGAAATCGTCGAGGATAGCGCCGCCCGCACCGCCGGTCAGGCGGTGTCGGCATGAGTGCGGCGATCGCCCGTATCTCCATCGCCTTCCGTCTGGCGCTGCGCGAAATGCGCGGCGGTCTCGGCGGCTTCTACATCTTCCTCGCCTGTATCGCACTTGGAACCGGAGCGATCGCGACCGTCAATTCCGTCTCGACGGCGATCACCGGTGCAATTGCCAATCAGGGCCAGGCACTGCTCGCCGGCGACATCCGCTTCGAACTCAACAACCGCGAAGCCAGCGAAAAGGAACGTGCCTTCCTTGATGGCCTCGGTGAAGTTAGCGTCTCGTCCGGCTTGCGCTCGATGGCGCGGATGCCGGACGGCTCCGGCCAGGCGCTGGTCGAGGTCAAGGGAGTCGACGGCGCTTACCCGCTCTACGGGCAGATGCAGACCGATCCGCAGCAGCCGATTGACCAGCTTCTGGCACAACAGGGAAATACCTTCGGTGCCGTCGCCGCGCCGCTGCTTCTGGAGCGGCTGGGCCTTTCGGTCGGCGACGAACTCCTTCTGGGAAATACCCGCCTTGTGCTTAAAGGCACGATCGTCAATGAGCCCGACGCCCTGTCCGACGGTTTCGGTTTTGCACCAAGGCTGATGATCAGCGGAGATGCCGTCGCCGCATCCGGCCTGATCACCATCGGCAGCCTTGTCGAGCATTCCTACAAGATTCGTCTCGAAGACCCCTCGACCCGATCCGCAATCGTCACCCGCGCAAACCGTGATTTCCCCGATGCCGGCTGGTCGATGCGCACCAGCGATCGCGCCGCGCCTTCGCTTGCCGAAAATATCGACCGTTTCTCGCAATTCCTCACGCTTGTCGGCCTCACGGCTCTCATCGTAGGCGGCGTCGGCATCGCCAATGCGGTGCGCGCTTTCCTCGATGCCAAACGGACGACCATCGCCACATTCAAATGCCTCGGCGCTCCGGCCTCGGTCGTGACGATGATCTATCTTTTCCAGATCATGCTTCTGGCCGCGATCGGAATTGTCGTCGGCCTCGTGATCGGCGCGATCTCGCCCTTCATCGCCTTCCGTTATCTCGAAGGCGTGCTGCCCGTTCCCGAACAAGCAACCATCTATGGCGGCGCTCTGGCGATAGCGTCCGCCTTCGGCCTGCTCGTCACCTTCGCCTTCACCATCCTGCCACTCGGCCACGCGCGGGAAGTGCCGGCAACGGCGCTGTTCCGTGAACAGGGTTTCGAGGCAAGGCGCCTGCCGTCATGGCCCTATCTGCTCGCAGCCGGAGCGGCCCTCGCAGCACTCGCGGCGCTGGCTATCTTCTGGGCCGACGACCGGCGCATCGCCTCCGTCTTCCTTGTCGCGGTTGCCGGATCCTTCCTTCTGCTGCGAGTGGTCGCCGCCGGCATTGCGGCGCTTGCCCGACGGAGCCCGCAAGTCAACTCGCCCGCCCTCCGCCTGGCGATCGGAAACATTCACCGCCCCGGCGCACTGACGCCATCAGTCGTATTGTCGCTCGGCCTCGGTCTCGCGCTGCTCGTGACACTGGCGCTGATCGACGGCAACATGCGCAATCAGCTGACCGGGCGCATCACCCAAGGGGCGCCGAACTTCTTCTTCGTCGACGTCCAGAGCGCCGAAGTCGACGGCTTCCGGCAGCTGTTGAAGACGCAGGCTCCCGAAGGAAAGGTCTTCGAGGTTCCGATGCTGCGCGGGCGCATTCTCGCCTTCAATGGCAAGGACGTCAGCCAGATGAATGTCCCGCCGGAAGGCCGCTGGGTTCTGCGCGGCGACCGCGGCATTACCTACGCGAAGAACAAGCCGGAAAGCTCGACGCTGACCGCTGGCGAATGGTGGCCGGAAGATTATGACGGCGAACCCCTCGTCTCCTTCTCTGCGGAAGAGGCGGGCGAACTTGGCCTGAAGCTCGGCGACACCGTCACCGTCAATGTTCTCGGCCGCAACATTACCGCAAAAATCGCCAGTTTTCGCAATGTCGAGTGGGAATCGCTCTCGATCAATTTCGTCATGGTCTTTTCGCCCAACACCTTCCGCGGCGCACCCCACGCCTGGCTGGCAACCTTGACTGAGCCATCCGCTTCGGCAGCGAAGGAAGCCGAAATCCTGAGAACAGTAACCACGGCCTATCCGACGATCACAAGCGTCAGGGTCAAGGATGCGATCGACCTGGTCGATCAGCTGGTCGGTCAGCTTGCAACCGCCATCCGTGCGGCAGCGGCAGTCGCGCTCGTCGCGTCGGTTCTGGTCCTGGCCGGTGCGCTCGCCGCCGGCAACCGAGCCCGCACCCATGATGCGGTCGTGCTGAAGACGCTCGGCGGTACGCGCCGCATGCTGATGCGTGCCTTCGGTTACGAATACCTGATCCTCGGCACGGCGACCGCGGTCTTCGCACTGCTTGCCGGCGGATTGTCGGCTTGGTTCGTGGTTGCCCGCATCATGCGCATGCCATCCTCCTTCCTGCCGGACGTCGCGGTACTCACGCTTGTGATCTCGCTGGTTCTGACGGTCGGTATCGGCCTTATTGGCACCTGGCGCATTCTCGGCCAGAAGGCGGCTCCGGTGTTGCGGGAACTCTAGGGTCATTCCAGCATAAGCGAGAACCGGCTTTGTGTCCGGGGTTACACCAAAACAAAGAGATAGGACGGTTTCGCGGTTCGAAGAAGCGTGAAAACGCCCTGATCACTCAGGGGTTGCAAAATACCGGAAATATCCGTCGAATTCGCGCAATAATATCCCAGAGGTTGCTAAATTACACGCGCAGTTGATGTTTTCCAGCGGCGAACCCCTTGTATGCAAAGCGATCTCGCATCATATTCTACGTCAGGCTTGCTGGAGCTCCGCAGCGGCGCCTGGGTCATATATTAGGGGGCCCGACACCGTAGTAATTCCGGAGCTTAAAGAGGAAACAATGGCTGACTTCAACAACTACCAGAACCGAATGGCGCAGTCCCGTGCGCAGTCCGGTGAGATGATCGATGCAGGCCTGCGCGCCTACATGCTTCGGGTCTACAACCTGATGGCACTCGGACTTGCGATCACCGGTGTTGCTGCTTACGGCACCTATGCATTCGCGGCCTCCAACCCGGCCGTTGCACAGGCGCTTTACGGCGGTCCGCTCAAGTGGGTTATCATGCTGGCTCCGCTGGGCATGGTGTTCTTCCTGAGCTTCCGCATCAACAAGATGAGCGTTCCGGCTGCGCAGATGACCTTCTGGGTCTATGCCGCACTGATGGGTCTCTCGCTGTCCTCGATCTTCCTGGTCTTCACCGGCCAGAGCATCGTTCAGACATTCTTCGTCACCGCAGCATCGTTTGGCGCCCTGTCGCTTTACGGCTACACGACGAAGAAGGACCTGTCCGGCCTCGGCTCGTTCCTGATCATGGGTCTGTTCGGCCTGATCATCGCGTCGATCGTCAACATCTTCCTACAGTCGTCTGCAATGGGCTTCGCGATCTCCGCCATCGGCGTGCTGATCTTCGCTGGCCTGACCGCGTACGACACGCAGAAGATCAAGGAAATGTACTGGGACGGTCACGACTCCGCCACGACGGGCCGCATGGCCATCATGGGCGCACTGACCCTGTACCTCGACTTCATCAACCTCTTCACCTTCCTGCTGCAGTTCATGGGCAACCGCGACGAATAAGCGGAAGAGTGATCGTTACTAAGAAGGCGGCTTTCGAGCCGCCTTTTTTGTTGCCTGGTTTTTTGAGCAAGCCTAGGCTGGACACAGTTTCAAACCAACATCCCGCTTGTTCCCCGCCATGACATTTTCCATTCGCAATGCTACTGCGGCCGACCTTCCGGCCATCACCGAAATCTATCGTGACAGCGTGCTGAACGGCACTGCAAGTTACGAAATCACTGCCCCCGACCTGATCGAGATGACCAGCCGCCAGTCCGGCATCATCGAAAAAGGGTACCCCTATATCGCAGCGGAAGCGGAAGACGGCAGCCTTCTCGGCTATGCCTATGCCTCAGCATTCCGCACCCGCCCGGCCTATCGCTGGCTAGTGGAGGATTCGATCTATCTCGCACCCGAAGCCCGCGGCAAAGGCGTCGGCAAGGCCCTGCTGAAGGAATTGCTGATCCGCTGTGAAGCGCTCGGCTTCCGGCAGATGGTAGCCGTCATCGGCGGCGCCAGCCCCGCTTCGGTTGCCGTCCACAAAAGTCTCGGCTTCGAGATGACCGGCACGCTGAAAGGCACGGGCTTCAAACATGGGAAATGGCTGGATACAGTCCTGATGCAGGTCTCGCTTGGTGAAGGCACTAAAACCGACCCGGATCTTGCAGCCTATCCCGGAACGCTGTTTGCGGGATAACGCGGACTCGTAAGCACCCATCGCTGCGCATCAATCGATCAGCTTCAAAGCCTTGTCGAAAACCTTCAGCACCTGCTGCAGTTCATGACCCCGTTTGAGAATCATGCCGTTAGTGCTGATCACCGAATAGGCGCCCTGTTTGCCGGCAAGCTTGGGATTTTTCTCCACTCGGAAAAGCGGCATCTCACCGGATCGTTTGAAGATGGAAAAGACTGCCCGATCCTTCAGATGATCGATCGCGTAGTCCTTCCACTCGCCTTCACCGACCATGCGGCCGTAAATCCAGAGAATGGCATCCAGCTCGCGCCGGTGAAATGTCACTGGAACAGGGTCAAGGCTCCGCTTGTATTCGCTGAGACTGACGACAACGGCCGCATCCTGGGGCCGCGCGCCCGCTGGCAAATCAGACTGATCGGCCATCAAAGCTCCAAACGTTACATGTCTTTGGTATGACAGTGTGCCCGACCCGTACAAAAATGCAAGTCATCGAGAAGGCTGCAGCAAGCGTCCCCCGCCGGGACAGATTTTTTCATCTGCCTAAATTCGGACAAAACAGCGCCAAAATCGGCATACATGTTGCGGCTGTTGGTTGGCGCGTTTAGCGCCATTGGCCCGGTCAGGTGCATTGACCCTTACCCCCAGCCCCCCAATGTTTCCGGGCCGGGCCATCCAACAACTTTCCAAGCTCATCGAAAAAAACGGCCGCCGGTTTCGCCCCAGGCAAAGACCGGGCACGATTTCCTGTTTTGAAAAAAGGCAGAAACGTCTTCGGAAAATATCCGGTCAGTCTTTTTTGCGGCCTGCCATCAAGACCGTCGCACCGATGATCGAGGCAGGCTCGCCTCCTGAACCAGATGTCTGCAGGAGGATGGCGCAGCCGTCCTTTTTGGTCTTGCCAAGCGCCTTGCCGGGCAGTTTCAGCGTCATCTTCTGGCCGTTCCACATACCGACCGACTGCACGTCGTAAACGGCATGCCAGTATTCCATGTTCTTGCCGCTGTTTTCGCCCTTGGTCACGTCCACCTGCTGGTGCTTGGTGAAATAGGCAACCACGACATCGGCCTGTCCCTGCCCTTCGCCGATCTCGATCTCGATCTCGTCCCCGTGCATGGTAGCAGCGACGGGGACGGTCAGGCCCTTGCCGGCTTTCTGCAGATCATTGACCTTGCCATTGATGACCGTCTGATCGGTGCCCTTCACATGCTCGCGGCCGTTGATGATCGCCTGCGGCGTGTAGACACCACTGCGCCCCATCGTCTTGGCGTAACCATATTGCCGCTCGGTGTTTTCCTTGGAGGACAGCGTGTCGGTCCAGCCGAGATAGTTCCAGTAGTCCACATGATAGGAAAGCACCACGAGATCACCCTGGGCCACCAGCTGCGACAGCGTGTTGTCGGCCGGCGGACAGGAAGCACAGCCCTGCGAGGTGAAAAGCTCGACGACGCCCTTTGGCGACCGCACCTCTCCGGCCGATGCGATACTGCCAACGAGCAGGCTCGCAAGGACGATAACGGCACGCAAGGCAAACGGCATGGATGACGAACCTTTTGTCAGGGCAATCGCAAGAAGCGGTTGCCATCGGCAGGAAAGAAAACAAATCTCTGGGCTGGCGGAAAGTAACCATCCACAATTTCAAGAGAAAGTCACGATGGGGTGAGAACGGAGAATGTGATTAATCGTCGCCTTTTGGTTGTAAAACCAACTTGGGTAACACCGAAGGATTAGACGAGCTTAAGCAAACCCTGCGCGAGATAAACCGCACCTACGCCAGTCACGACCCAACGGGTCCAGGCGCGAAAATTTGCATCCGTCATCTTCTGCAGAATGCCGTTTCCGGCCCGTGCGCCCAGGATCGCAATCGGTGCAGCAATCAGCACAGCGATCGCGTCCACAGTCGGCAAATGCGAGGCTGCATCCCAGTAGAAGGCGATCTTGGCGAGATGCGACAACGTCTGGATCGACGCCTTGGTGGCGATGATCTTGCGGCGGTCCATCTGGGTGCGGATGAAGAAGATATCGACGGTCGGACCGGCGACACCGACGCTGATCGTCATCGCGCCGGAAAGAAGCCCCGCCAGAAACGCATGCGACGGCCGTGAGGCGTCAAGCTGCAATCTGTTGACCGGCAGCCAGACAAGGATCGGCATCAGCCCGACGCCGATCAGAACCACGATCAGGCTCGGCGTATAATTGGTCAGGAACAGGACGACCGCCGACAGCGCTACCCCGGAACACAGGATGGAAAGGATCCGCCAGTCGATATAGGCGCGAGAAAACCAGGCGCGCGATCCGTTCGATACCATCTGGATGACGCCCTGGATCGCGATCGCGGTGCCGACCGGATAGAGGAAAAGCAGCACCCAGAGGAGGATCAGTCCACCGGCCATGCCGAAAATGCCGGAAAGCAGCGACGTCAGGAAAACGGTGACGGCCATTCCGATGAAGATGATGAGGGACAATAGAATACGCCTGAGAGGTCGAGCAGCCCCTCATCCGCCTGCCGGCACCTTCTTCGCCGCGAGCGGGAAGAAGGGATGTACCGCATCGTTCTGCCACATGTGCAACAACGACGTAGGCCACGTCCCCTCTCCCCGCAAGCGGGGAGAAGGTTAGGGTGAGGGGCGCCCCAATTACTGAAAACCACCCGCCGGAATGCCCGGCGGGTGGCTGATGTCGTTAAGCCGCGAGATCCCGCAGAACCGTCTGCAGGATGCCGCCATTGTTCATGTAGATAACCTCGTCGAGCGTATCGATGCGGCAGAGGATGTTGATCTCCTTCACCGTGCCGTCGCCATAGGTGATCTGGGCGGTCTTCCATTCGCGCGGCTTGATATCGCCTTCGAGGCCCTCGATGGTGACGACTTCGTCACCTTTGAGGTTGAGCGAAGCCCAGGTCGTACCCTCTTCGAAGACGAAAGGAACGACGCCCATGCCGACAAGGTTCGAGCGATGGATACGCTCGAACGACTGGGCGATCACTGCCTTGACGCCCAAGAGGTTGGTACCCTTTGCAGCCCAGTCGCGCGACGAACCGTTGCCATATTCGACACCGGCGAAGATGACCAGTGGAACGCCCTCTTCCTTGTATTTCATCGCCGCATCGTAAATCGACATCTCTTCCTTCGACGGATAGTGGATGGTGTAGCCGCCTTCCTTGCCGTTCGGGCCCAGCATGTGGTTGCGGATGCGAATATTGGCGAACGTGCCACGCATCATCACTTCGTGATTGCCGCGACGCGTGCCGTACTGGTTGAAGTCTGCAACGGCGACGCCGTTTTCGGTGAGATAAGCACCGGCCGGCGAGGACGCCTTGATTGAACCGGCCGGAGAAATGTGGTCGGTGGTGATCTTGTCACCGAAGAGACCAAGCACGCGGGCGCCCTTGATATCCTTCAGGCCCGAGCCCTTTTTGCCCATGCCGACGAAGTAAGGCGGGTTCTGCACATAGGTCGACTTGTCGTCCCAGGCATAGGTCTCGCCATCCGGGATCTGCACGGCCTGCCAGTTTTCATCACCCTTGAACACGTCCGCATACTTGCTCTCGAACAGTTCGCGAGTGACGTATTTGGCGATGAACTCCTGCACTTCGGCAGATGTCGGCCAGACATCCTTGAGGAAGACCGGCTGGCCATCGCTGCCGATCCCGAGCGGTTCCGTCGTCAGGTCCTTCTGCACCGTGCCGGCCAGCGCATAAGCGACGACGAGCGGCGGCGAAGCCAGATAGTTGGCCTGGACATCCGGCGAGATACGGCCTTCGAAGTTTCGGTTACCGGAAAGCACACCCGAAACGATCAGGCCCTTGTCGTTGATCGTCTTGGAAATCGGCGCAGGCAGCGGGCCGGAATTTCCGATGCAGGTCGTGCAGCCGAAGCCGACAAGGTTGAAGCCAAGCGCATCGAGATCATTTTGCAAGCCGGACTTGGCAAGATATTCGCCGACGACCTGTGATCCCGGTGCAAGCGAGGTTTTCACCCACGGCGCGGTCTTCAAACCCTTGGCAACGGCGTTGCGGGCGAGAAGGCCGGCTGCGATCAGCACGCTCGGGTTCGAGGTGTTGGTGCACGACGTGATGGCAGCAATTGCGACGTCGCCATGGCCGAGATCGAAATCGGTGCCTTCGACCGGATAGCGGTTATCCAGCTGGCCCGGCTTCTTGTAGTCACTTTCCATCGAACCGGCGAAACCGGAAGCAATGTTTTCCAGCGGAATGCGGCCTTCCGGGCGTTTCGGACCGGCCATGGAAGGCACGACATCGCCGAGATCGAGTTCCAGCGTATCGGTGAAGACAAGCTCGGAACCGTCCGTGTCACGCCACATGCCCTGCGCCTTCGAATAGGCTTCGACGAGCGCGATACGCTCCTTGGTGCGGCCGGACATGTTGAGGTAGTTGACGGTTTCGGCGTCGACCGGGAAGAAGCCGCAGGTCGCGCCGTATTCCGGGCCCATGTTGCCGATGGTGGCACGGTCGGCGACCGGCATGTTGTCCATGCCCGGACCGAAGAATTCAACGAATTTCGAAACCACGCCCTTTTTGCGCAGCATCTGCACTACAGTGAGCACGAGGTCGGTCGCAGTGACGCCCTCTTTCAGCTTGCCGGTCAGCTTGAAGCCGATCACCTCCGGCAGAAGCATGGAAACCGGCTGGCCGAGCATCGAGGCTTCCGCTTCGATACCGCCCACACCCCAGCCGAGAACGCCAAGGCCGTTAATCATCGTGGTATGGCTATCGGTGCCAACGCAGGTATCGGGATAGGCGGTGACTTCACCGTCTTCTTCATTGGTCCAGACGGTCTGGCCAAGATATTCGAAATTCACCTGATGGCAGATGCCGGTGCCGGGCGGCACGACGCGAAAATTCTTGAACGCCTGCTGGCCCCATTTGAGGAAGCGGTAACGCTCGCCATTGCGCTGGTATTCCAACTCCACATTGCGGGCAAAGGCGGTCGGCGTGCCGAATTCGTCGACGATCACCGAGTGGTCGATCACGAGATCGACGGGCACGAGCGGATTGATCTTTTCCGGATCGCCGCCGAGCGATTTGATGCCGTCACGCATGGCGGCAAGGTCGACCACCGCCGGAACGCCGGTAAAGTCCTGCATCAGAACGCGCGCCGGGCGATAGGCGATTTCAGCCTCGGTCAGACCCTTGTTGCTCAGCCATTCGGCGACCGAAAGAATCTGCTCCTTGGTGACGGACTTTCCGTCTTCGAAGCGCAGCAGGTTTTCGAGCAGAACCTTCATCGAGAAGGGCAGCTTGGAAACACCCGCCAGGCCGTTCGCTTCGGCCTTGGGCAGTGAGAAATAGACATAGTCCTTACCGCCTACGGTAAGGACGGAACGACATTGAAAGCTATCGATAGACTTGGTCACGGATTAGAACCCCGCTGATATCAAGAGCCAACACGCGCGTGCGGACGCCTATGCATTAGAAATGCACTATAGGATGCGGGTGCGACCATTTCCGCTGTCCGCACGAGAAGATTTTGGTCTTCAGGTCCGGCGCTGAGTGGAAATCACGCCGGCCGCTGGCGTGGTTGCTATGTATATAGATAGTTTCTAAGAACCTTCCAGACACTTTGTCGCAGCGGGCAAACAATTTTTTGCGGCTAGATGATTGAGAACTTAAACAAGGTTTCCGTGATGCGGCTGACGGCCGAAAACTTGAGCGCCAGACGCGGCGAAGACCTGATTTTCAAGGACATTTCCTTCACTTTGGAAGGGGGCGAAAGCCTTGTCCTGACGGGGAAAAACGGCTCGGGAAAATCGACACTGCTGCGCGCCGTGGCCGGTCTTCTGCGGCCCGAAAGCGGGCGAGTGATCTGGGAGCAGGATGGCGCAGAGGCTGAAATGCGCGCCGCCGAAGCCTGCCACTATCTCGGCCACCGCAATGCGATGAAGGCCGAACTGACCGTCTCGGAGAACCTTTCCTTCTGGCGCGATTTCCTCGGTGATTTTAATGGAAATGCCGGCATAGGCATCGGCGAAGCAGCAGAAGCGGTCGGCCTCGGAGGCATCACCCACCTGCCTTTCGGCTATCTCTCCGCCGGCCAGCAGCGCCGCATGGCGTTTGCAAAACTGCTCGTCGCCTGGCGTCCGGTCTGGATCCTGGATGAACCGACCGCCGCGCTGGATGTGAGTGCCGAAGAGGTGTTTACAGGGCTGATAAAAGAGCATCTGGCCGCTGGCGGCATCGCGCTTGCCGCGACCCACCAGCCGCTCGGGCTGAAGGAGGCGCAGGAATTGCGGATGACAGGATTTGCCGGGCTGATGGAGGATATATGGTGACCCATTATCGTCTCGCCCAGTCAGCTCCCCTCTGCCCTGCCGGGCATCTCCCCCACAAGGGGGGAGATCAGCTGGGCGCACTCTCCTCAGACCACTTCAGTCTTGCCGCAAAGCGCATGCTTTTTGGAAGAGCGACAGTCAGGCCTCTGGTGATCTCCCCCCTTGTGGGGGAGATGTCCAGCAGGACAAAGGGGGGTAACTCCACCCACCAAGATAGCGGTCCTCATCCCATGGCTGATAGCAATACGCGGGGAACTCGAGCCCGATGACCGCCCTCCTCCTCCGTGACCTGAAACTCTCGGTCCGTGCCGGCGGCGGCGCACTGATTGGCGTGCTGTTCTTCATGACGGTCGTCGCCGTCATCCCCTTTGGAGTTGGGCCGGATCTCAATCTTCTCTCCCGTATCGGCCCGGCCATCGTGTGGATCGGCGCACTTCTCTCCGCACTCCTGGGCCTCGACCGCATGTTCCAGACCGACCGCGAGGACGGATCACTTGACCTGATCCTGATGCAGGAACACCCGCTGGCGCTGACTGTGCTGGTCAAATGTCTCGCCCACTGGCTCGGCAACGGCCTGCCGCTGGTCATCGCCTCGCCGCTGCTCGGCCTGTTCATGAACATGAGCGAAGTCGCGATCGGCGCGACCATGCTGACGCTTTTGGTCGGCACGCCGGCGCTGACTTTCATCGGCGCGGTGGGTGCTGCCGTCGCCGTTGCCCTTCCCCGTGGCGGCCTGCTGGTCTCGATCCTCGTCCTGCCGCTGGCAATCCCGGTATTGATCTTCGGCGTCAGCGCATCCTATGCGGCTGTCGAAGATCCCGCCCCCTTCATGCCGCCTTTTCTGATATTGGTGGCCATCACGATGTTTTTTGCGGTGATCGGTCCTATCGGCGCGGCACTCGCTTTGCGAAACACGGCCGATTGATTAGAATCATTCTCGAAAACGCACGACCCGGTTAGAAAGTCCAATGCCCGAAAGCCTTGCCATCACGAAAATCTCCGATCTGGCCAACCCGACACGCTTCCTCGGCCTGGCGGCGCGTATCCTGCCATGGATGGCCGGCATCACCGCGATCCTCTTTGCAATCGGGCTTTATCTCACCTTTGCCAGCGAAGGCGATTACCAGCAGGGCATGACGGTGCGCATCATGTATGTGCATGTGCCGGCCGCCTGGCTGTCGATGATGTGCTATTCGGTCATGGCGATGTCGGCGATCGGCACGCTCGTCTGGCGCCATCCACTGGCGGATGTTTCCCACAAGACCGCTGCACCGCTTGGTGCAGCCTTCACCCTCATCGCACTCGCCACCGGATCGCTCTGGGGCAGGCCGATGTGGGGCACATGGTGGGTCTGGGATGCAAGGCTGACTTCCGTTTTCGTGCTGTTTTTGATGTATCTCGGCCTGATTGCGCTCAATCGCGCCATGGACGATCCAAGCCGTGCTGCCCGCGTTTCGGCCGTGCTGATCCTGATCGGCTTCGTCAACATCCCGATCATCAAGTTTTCGGTCGACTGGTGGAACACGCTGCATCAGCCAGCGAGCGTCATCCGCATGGGCGGCCCGACGATCGACAAGGAATTTCTCTGGCCGCTGCTGATCATGGCCCTCGCCTTCACGCTGCTGTTCTTCACCCTGCATATCGCGGCAATGCGCAACGAGATCTGGCGCCGCCGTGTCTCGGCCCAACGCCGCATGGCCGCCCGCATGGCAGGCCGGACACCGGCGAAGGAGGCGTAAGATGAGCCATACGTTCTACATCTCCGCATCCTATGCCGTCGCCGCCATCGTTATGCTCTGTCTGATTTTCTCGGTCTGGCTAGATGGCCGCGCCCGCCAAAAGGAACTGGCAGAACTGGAAGCCTCCGGCATCCGCCGCCGCTCCGCTCGCCCTGCCCCAACAGACGGAGCCTCGTCATGACATCCGGCACGGAAGACGCCAACCTCAAACCAAAACGCAACCGCAGCCGTTACGCACTGGCGCTGATCCCGCTTGCCGTCTTTCTGGGCTTTGCCGCGATCGCCGGAAAGATGCTCTACGACCAGGACGTCAACGGGCTCGACGTTTCCGCCATCCCGTCTGCGCTGATCGGCAAGACGGCGCCATCGCTTGCGTTACCACCGCTGGAAGGTTCGAACACCGCTGCCCTGACGGATGCCGCCATCAAGGGCAAGCTGACCCTGGTCAACGTCTTCGCCTCATGGTGCGTGCCCTGCCGGCAGGAACATCCCATCCTGAAGCAGCTGGCGAACGATAGCCGGCTTAACATCGTGGGCATCAACTACAAGGACCGCAACGACAACGCCCTGCGTTTCCTCGGCGAGCTTGGTAATCCCTACAAGGCGATCGGCGTCGACCCGAACGGCAAGGCGGCAATCGACTGGGGCGTTTACGGCATTCCGGAAAGCTATCTGGTCGGCCCGGACGGCACGATCCTCTACAAGAAGGTCGGCCCCTTCGATGAGCGCAGCCTGACACAGCAACTATTGCCAGCGATTGAAAAGGCTTTGGGCGCAGCCAAGAGCTAACTTTATCTTTAAGAAACGATCCTGAGCGGCGGCGGTCCCTCCGGCGGCCGTTGCCCTTCTGTCACGACCCTGTTGCGACCGGAATTCTTTGCCGTATAGAGACAGGCGTCCGCCCGCGCGAGGGCATCATGCACGGAATGATCTCCGGGTGCGGTGGCCGAAACACCGAAACTCGCTGTAATCGTCCCATCGACCCCATGATCTTGCCAGCTCATGGCGGCAAACCCGAACCTCGCCTTTTCCACCATATCCGCCGCTTCCATTCGGCCGATACCAGGCAGAAAACTGACGAACTCTTCGCCCCCAAAACGCGCGATCGCAACACTTCTGAGGTTCGCTCTCAAAATCTGCGCAAACCCGATAATGACATGATCACCGGCTGCATGGCCGAAGCGATCATTGACCTGTTTGAAGTAATCGATATCCCCGACGATAACAGCCCCTGCAGGAAAGGCACCTCCCTTGGCTTCGGGCAAAGCCAGCTCGAAACCGCGTCGGTTGAACAACCCGGTGAGAGGATCGCGGCACGCCGCATCACGATGACCCATAACCACATCCGAGACGACCGAACCCAAAACAGCCAGCGCCATGATGAAGCCGACGATGCTCGCCGCCATCTGCATCAGGAAAGCATATTCGGAAGACAAGAACTGGTCGAGTGAATCAAAATTGCCAGCAGACGTGGAAACAAGGAGAGCCGACACCCGGATGGCGGTCTCCAGCACGACCATTGACGCCATAACCACGAGCAAACGATCAATCGCCGACTTGGCAAATCTCCACACGGAAACGATTGCAATACCAAGCAGCACCGCCAGCGATGAATCGCCGATCGCAAGCTGCGATCTCAGATCTTCCTCGACAAGGATAAACCAGCAGACGACCGCAAAAGCCGTCAACGTGAAAAGCAGCCGCGGCAGCAACAATGTCGGGCGCCTGAACCTGACAAGCATGGCATGGCTATAGAGAAAAAATGCTGCGTAGAAGAACACATTCGAGAGCACTGCCTGTGCCGGCAAAGGCAGCGCATAGGCAAGGATAGGAAAGGCAAAGCCGAGCGCCGCCGAAATGTAGCCCAGCCCCCAGTAACGAGCTGAGCCATCGGACCATCGGTCGGCGATCAGAAAAATGCTGCCGAAAACCAGAAAAATGAACGGCAAGAGATAGGCAAAATTATCGGTCTGTTCCATCTGACCCTGCGCAGAAAGCCTTCATGCATCCTGTCGGTTATGAAAAAGCCCTAGGCCTAGAACGTTAACATTTCGACGACAGTGGGGCTCGAAAAGGTACCTCTGCACAGGTTCAGCCGATGGCGCTCTGCCATGTCCTGACCGCATCTATCGGCCAGATCAGCATCAGCACATTGAGCGTGAGGTTGTCACGGATCAACCAGCCGGTGAAAAGCTCGAAAACGATTGCGACCGTGACGGTCAGCCAGACGGGCATGCGGGAAGCAAACAGAAACCCGAGTGTCATGAACACCGTATCCATTGCCGAATTGAGGATGCTGTCACCCGAATAACCAAGCGCCATCGTCGCATTGCGATACCGGTCGATAATGAGCGGCGAATTTTCCGCGATCTCCCATGCGGCCTCGATGAAAACCGCCAGCGCCAGACGCTCGGAGATCGACCGGCGACGCAGGAGCAACCAGCCAAAAGCATAAAACAGGAAGCCGTGAATGATATGCGACGGCGTGTACCAATCGGCCAGATGCTGCGAGTTTCCCGGCGAATTCACCCCCGGTTCGAACAGCTTCACATATCCGCATTCGCAGATCGGCACGCGACCCATGAAATAGAGGATCGTGATCTGCAGCAGAAAAAGGACGAGTGCGGCGATCAGCCAGCGCCGGGAGACATCGTCGGTTTCCGGCGTAAAGGTCGTCACTTGTCACCTTCGGCAACGGTGTCCTGCACGGTGTGGCGCATGATCAGCGGCATCTGCGACAGCGTGAATAGAATGGTGATCGGCATCGTGCCCCAGACCTTGAAATTGACCCAGGCCTCGTCGGAGAAATTGCGCCAGACCACCTCGTTGAGTATCGCCAGGAACAGGAAGAAAATTCCCCAGCGCAGGGTCAGCTTCTTCCAGCCCTCCGCATCCAGATTGAATGCGGCATTGAAGACATAACCGAGCAGCGACTTGCCGAAGACGAGGCCGCCGAGCAGCACGACACCGAACAGCGTGTTGACGATGGTCGGCTTCATCTTGATGAAGGTCTCGTCCTGCAGCCAGATCGACAATCCACCGAACACCATGACGACGACGCCCGAGACGAAGGGCATGACCGGCAGATGCTTGAAGACGATCTTCGAGATGATCAGCGAGATTACCGTCGCAACCATGAACAGCGCGGTGGCGATCAGCAGCGGCCCGCCGATGGCAGACAGTGCCGGAAACTTGCCGACCAGCCATTCGCCACGCAGGTTGCCGAAGAAGAAGACCAGCAAGGGGCCCAGTTCCAGTGCCATTTTCAGGCCCGGCTTCTGCTTCTCTTCCTTGGTCGGCGTAACATCGCTTTCGATCGTCTGCATGGGACCCAACTATAATTTGTATTTATCCGAAGCCAAATCTTTACTTCGTGTCATCAATGCGGCGCAGGTGTCAGCCCTGCAATCGCCTCGGCAAAATCCTTCGCCTCGAAGGGTTCGAGATCGTCGACACCTTCGCCGACACCGATGAAATAGACCGGTAGGCGATGCTTGGCGGCGATCGCCACCAGAATGCCGCCGCGCGCGGTCCCGTCGAGCTTGGTCATGATCAGACCGCTGACGCCGGCGACGTTGCGAAAAATTTCGACTTGGTTCATCGCGTTCTGACCGGTCGTCGCATCGAGCGTCTGCAACACGGTGTGCGGCGCATCCGGATCAAGCTTGTTGAGGACACGCACGATCTTCTCCAGCTCCGCCATAAGCTCGGCCTTGTTCTGCAGTCGGCCGGCAGTGTCAATGATCAGCACGTCGGACTTGTTTTCCTTCGCCTGCACATAGGCGTCATAGGCAAGTCCCGCCGCATCGGCGCCGAGCTTGGTGCCGATGAATTCCGAATTGGTGCGATCCGCCCAGATTTTCAGCTGCTCGATCGCCGCGGCACGGAACGTATCGCCGGCAGCCAGCATGACCTTGAGGCCCGAGCCCGAGAGCTTTGCCGCCAACTTGCCGATGGTCGTCGTCTTGCCGGTGCCATTGACGCCGACAACGAGAATGACATGCGGCTTGTGATTGAGATCGAGTGCCAGCGGCTTGGCGACCGGCGCCAGAACCTTGGTGATTTCGGCCGACATGATGCGCGACACATCCTCGCCGGTCACGTCCTTGCCGTAACGTTCCGATGACAAGGTACCGGTGATCCGCATCGCCGTCTCGACGCCGAGATCGGCCTGGATCAGCAGGTCCTCGAGATCTTCAAGCGTCTCGTCGTCCAGCTTGCGCTTGGTGAAGAGAGCGGCGATCTGGCCGGTCAGCTGCGAGGACGTGCGGGCAAGCCCGGCGCGCAGCCGCTGGAACCAGGTGAGCTTCGGCGGCGGCACGACTGCCACGACTTCCGGCTCGGATGTCGAGGTGGAAAAGCCTTTGGGGAGGACTGGCGGTGCGGCTTCCGTTACTTCGGAGGCGTTACCCCCCTCTGTCCTGCCGGACATCTCCCCCACAGGGGGGGAGATCGGCTGGCGGCTAACCGCCTGTTCCATATCAGCCGTCGAATTTACAGCATCGTCACCATCAGAAAGCTCAGTGCCTGCGGCAGCAATACCCTCTCCTTCAGCACCATCATCAAAAGCAGCCGTCAGCGGCGCATCCTTGATCTCCCCCCCTGTGGGGGAGATGCCCGGCAGGGCAGAGGGGGGTGTTTCCGCGAGAACGATGCTATCGGTCTCAGCCGCAGCCTCCGCCTCCAGCAGCGACAACGGCACGACACCGAGATCCGACGTCTCCTCAGCCCCGGCAAGAACCGCAACCGCCTCATCGCCCGTCGCCTCATCACTCGAAGGCCCCCCGGCCGTCTCGATCTCGGTCGGTGCGACCGGATCAACCGGCGTGACCGGCAAGTCCTCGACGGCAACGACGCCCGATGCAGGCGACTGGTCTTCAACCGGCTTTTCGACCGGCTGCTCGGCAGACCTGTCAACCGGCCGATCAACAGGCTTGTCGCCGAAGGTGAAGACGCGTTTGATGAAACTTACCATTACTTACAATCCGTTTCGGTCAAGCCGCCCGCTCATGGGTAGCCAGAAGCCGCATGTCGAGATGTTTGCCACTATGTCCCGTAATCATAACGCGCTCGATGTCGCGGGGAACCAGTCCCGGCGCTGCAACCAGCGAAAAGTTTTCCGTATGCGCCATGCCATTGTTTTCAATGATGACGGTCTGCTCGGTTCCGACCATCCGGTCGAGATGCGCAAGATGCAGCGCCTCTCCACGGGCGCGAAGCCTTGCGGCACGCTCCTTGACCAGCGCGCGGTCCACCTGCGGCATGCGCGCTGCCGGCGTGCCGGGGCGTGGGCTGTAGGGAAAAACATGCAGGAAGGAGATACCGGCCTCTTCCGCCAGGGTCGCAGCTCCTTCGAACATCTCTTCCGTCTCGGTCGGGAACCCGGCGATCATATCCGCACCGAAGGCAATCTCCGGCCGCAACCGTCGCGCCTGCTCGACGAAGGCCAGAGCCTCCGCGCGGGAATGACGCCGCTTCATCCGCTTTAAAATCATGTCGTCGCCATGCTGCAGCGACAGATGCAGATGCGGCATGAAACGCGGCTCGTCGGCGATCAGGTCCCACAGATGCGTATCGGCCTCGATACTGTCGATCGACGACAGCCGCAGACGCAGAATCTCCGGCACCTGTTTCAGAAGCGTCTTTGCGAGATAACCGAGCGTCGGATTGCCCGGAAGATCCGCGCCATAGCTGGTTGCATCGACGCCGGTCAGCACGATCTCGCGATAGCCGCTTTCGGTAAGTTTTCGCGCCTGCTCCACCACTGCGCCCATCGGCACCGAGCGGGAGTTACCCCGGCCGTAAGGAATGATGCAGAAGGTACAGCGATGGTCGCAGCCGTTCTGCACCTGGATGAAGGCGCGTACATGCCCGTCGATATGCTTGACCATCTGCGGCGCGGTCGCCTTGACGCTCATGATGTCGTTGACGCGCAGCTTTTCTTCCGCCGAAACGCCGAAATCCGGCAGGCCGCGATAGGAAGTGCTTTTCAGCTTTTCCTCATTGCCTAAAACGGCATCGACTTCCGGCATGTCGGCAAACACCTGCTTTTCGGTCTGCGCCGCACAGCCGGTGACGATGATGCGCGCATGCGGATTTTCCCGCCGCGCCCGGCGGATCGCCTGCCGCGCCTGCCGCACCGCCTCGCCTGTCACGGCGCAGGTGTTCACCAGCACGGCATTGTTGAGGCCAGCCTTTTCGGCCTCGGCCCGCATCACTTCCGATTCATAGGTGTTGAGCCGACAGCCGAAGGTTATGACCTCGACGCCGCTCAATTTGCCTTTACCTCGGGTTCCGCATCGCGGCTGAATGCGCCGGTTTCCGGATCGACCTTGCCCGACCATTCCCATTCGGCAGGTCCCGTCATCACCACATGATCGTTATCTTTCCATTCGATAACGAGCGGCTGGCGGCTGGGGGCGGAGGCAACATCGATGGTCACCTTGCGGCCGGTGCGACCGGTGCGGGCGGCCGAGACGCCAGCGGCACAGGCAGCCGAACCGCAGGCAAGCGTCAGGCCCGCACCGCGCTCCCAGGTGCGGGTACGCAAGGAACTGTCGCTTGTGACTTGCGCCAGCGTGATATTGGCCTTTTCCGGAAACATCGGATGGTTTTCCAGCATCGGCCCGAAGCGCTCCAGATCGAATGCCATCGGGTCCCTGTCGACCCAGAAGACCGCATGCGGGTTGCCCATCGACATGGCGGACGGCGAATGCAGGATCGGCGCATCGATCGGCCCGATCTGCAGCTCGATCCGGCTGGTATCGAAAAATTCTTCCGCAAGCGGGATCTTGTCCCATTGAAAAACCGGCTTGCCCATGTCGACGGAAATCGTGCCGTCCTCATGCTCCTGCGCATTCAGGATGCCGGCAACCGTCTGGAAGGTAAACGTCTTGCGGCCCGTCTCGGAGGCCAGCGCCTGCACCACGCAGCGCGTGCCGTTGCCGCAGGCCTGCGCCTTTGTGCCATCGCAGTTGAGAATATCGATCCAGGCATCGGTGCCCTGAGCCTTGGAATCATGGATCGCCATGATCTGGTCGAACTCGGTGGCTGGATCGGCAGCAAGCGCAATCGCGGCCTCAGGCGTCACCTTGTCGGTGCGACCACGCATATCGACGACCAGGATCTTGTTGCCAAGCCCGTTCATGCGCGCGAATTCGACCTGTCCTGCCATGATGATATCCACTCTTCGGGCCGTCAAACCGTCAATGGCCCACTCTTTATGGCGTATATGGCCGAAAGTGCTGCAAATTACCAGTGGCGGCGCATATGCCTAAAGATTGGCGCAAAGCCGCAACGCGTGTTAGGGGAGCCCCAAAAAGAGGCTTGACGATGTTACCCTGGGTTCAACTGGACAGCGCAAAGATACCGGACGATGGCGGCGAGTTGCGCCTGAAACAGCGCGGCCAGGAATTCTCCATCATGCTCGGTTCAAACGAGCTGATGAACAGCCGGCTGAGCGGCTCGGAAGAGGCGCTTGCGACGCTCTCCTGGGAAAAGATCAGGGATAGGTCCAAGCCATCCATCCTGATCGGCGGCCTCGGCATGGGTTTTACGCTCCGCGCCGCACTGGCGATCGTTCCGCCGGACGCCACCGTCACCGTCGCCGAACTGGTGCCGGCAGTGGTGAAATGGGCGCGCGGCCCGATGGCCGAGGTCTTCAAGGGCTGCCTCGACGACCCGCGCACGAAAATCCATCAGGGCGATGTCGGTGAACTGATCCGTGAATCGAAAGCAAGGTTCGACGCCATCCTGCTCGATGTCGACAACGGTCCGGACGGACTGACACGCGACAGTAACGACGCACTTTATAACGACCGCGGCCTGCGTGCCGCCCGCGAAGCCCTGCGCCCCGGCGGCGTGCTCTCCGTCTGGTCATCCGGCCCGGATTACGGCTTCACCAAGCGGCTGAAGGACACAGGCTACGAGGCCGAAGTCGTCAACACCCGCGCCAACGGCAAGCGCGGCGCCAAGCATGTGATCTGGGTGGCGACGCGCCGTTAATGATCGGCTGAAAATCAGCCGAAGATTTCGTCGACCAGCGCATGAACACGACGGAAGGCAGCCTTGGCGCCTTCGGCAGCTTCGAGTTCCTCAGCTTCAGTCAGCGGAAGATCGTTATAAGCGGCAACGAAATTGCGCCAATGCAGACCACGACCATCGGGATGCCCTGCCAGATGGCGTGCGCCAAAATCGTCCGACAGGCCGATCTTTGCCGCTTCCTTGCGCAGGAAGGCCGCTCCGAGATTGGAGCCTTCCGCAACATAGACCCAGCCGAGCGCCTGAGCCGGCGTCAGCGGACCGGTCGTTGCGCCGAGCTCTTCCGGAACGCCGCCGAGATCGACGATATCCTGACGCAGGGCTTCGTAACGATTGCGCTCGGCAAGGCCGGGCAAACGGCGATTGAGGTCTTCGTCGGCAAAAAGCGGCGCGACATCGGCATGAAAATGATGCTGGACCTCTAGGAACAGCGCATAACGCTCGCGGCTGGCAAACGGCTCGGCGCGCAAGATGCGCTTGTCCAGCGTGTCATGGGTCCCGGTCGTCAGAGCCTTCAGCCGCTGGATACGGGTTTCTTCGGTCGGACGCTCTAACTCGATCTGCATTACTTTCCCCATGCACTCATGTTTTTCGCATCAAGCAAATCAAGGTGCGACAAGTCAAGCAGGACGTGAAGCCGGAACCTTGAAAACTTCACCGGGTCGCATCGGGCGGAACCGATCGCGGGCGATCTGTTGTGCATCGAGCGCCGCATGCAGTGCCTCGACCGGCTGTTCTATTCCCTCGTTGGTCAGCTTCACCGTACCCCAGTGATGCCCGGCAACATAGGAAGCGCCGCAAAGCTGCATGCCTTTGACCGCCTCTTCCGGGTTCTGGTGCTGCGCCTCCATGAACCAGCGCGGCTCATAGGCGCCGAACGGAAGATTGGCGAGCCGGAATGGCCCGTGCTTTTCACCGACAGCCCGATAGTTGCGACCTTCGTGAAAACCGGTATCGCCGATATGGTAGATTTTTCCAGCCGGCGTCTCGAAAACGAAAGCGGCCCAGAGCGCCTCGCGGCGATCTCCCAGTCCGCGCGCCGACCAGTGATGGCAAGGCTCGCAATGGAAGATAACACCGGGGCCGGCCGTCTCGCTGCCACCCCAGTCCATCACCGTGATCCTGGCATCTGGCACACGCGAACGAATGATCGTGTCATTGCCGAGCGGCGTGATGAAATGCGGCTTGTCGCGGCTCTGCAGCACCCAAAGCGTTTCGAGATCCATGTGGTCGTAGTGATTGTGGGTGACGAGCACGATATCGATCGGCGGCAGATCGCCGATGCGGATGCCGGGCGGGTTCACACGCTTCGGACCGGTCCAGGAGAACGGGCTGGTCCGCTCCGACCAGACGGGATCGGTGAGGATGTTGAGACCAGCGACCTGAATGAGCATCGATGCATGCCCGACCATCGTCACAACGATCCGGTCACCGTTCACCCGCGTCTCAGGCACCGCCTGCGCAAACGGGCTGGCAAATGTATCCGGCCAGGGAATATTGCCGTTTCCGAGCTTCCAACGCAAAAGATCCAGCCCGCCGCGCGGTTCGGTTCCACCCGGATTGAAAAAGGCCTTGCCGTCGAAATGATCGGACACGGGGCCGGAATAATACTTGTTGCCAGCCATGGCACTCCTTGCCGTGACCCCGCCGGCAAGCGCCGCGATGGCTGCAAGACCGGACCATTTGAAGAATGTGCGTCGGTTCATGGGGAATTATTATGGGATACAACGCACTAATCGCAAGAGAATGCGACCTCTTAGAAAGGCGAGCATTGAGGAATTTAGGATTTTTGCTGCGGCAAAGATTTGACCGAATTCTTGAAATTGCATCGCCGCAGCAGCTTTACAAGGACTCGTGCGTCGGCAATTTCGCGGATTCAAGAGGCGAATGAAAGACTCCAATCCTTGACTCTCCGCCGCATTTCCTGTTTAAGCCCGGCAATCTGCTGACAAGTCACGACTTGGAGCCGCCGACCGGGGCCGACATACTGAGCCCGGAGGTCAACATCCGACAGCGCGTTGCGCCCTCGGGTGCTTTTTGGCTTTGCGCGTTTCTGACGTCTTGTTTTTGCCGGCAAAAGACCCGACGTTTCCGGGCACCGAACGGAAACGAAGAAGGAAATGACGATGTTTGAAAACCTCCAGGACCGTCTTGGCTCCATTCTGAATGGACTGACCGGCCGTGGCGCATTGAGCGAAGCGGATGTTTCCGCCGCCCTGCGCGAGGTTCGCCGCGCGCTTTTGGAAGCCGACGTGGCGCTCGAAGTCGTACGCGCCTTTACTGATAAGGTCCGCGAAAAGGCTGTTGGCGCCGAAGTCCTGAAATCGATTAAGCCGGGCCAGATGGTCGTCAAGATCGTCCATGACGAACTCGTCGAGATGCTCGGCTCCGAAGGCGTCAGCATCAGCCTTCAGGCGGCAGCCCCCGTCGTCATCATGATGGTCGGTCTGCAGGGTTCGGGTAAGACGACCACGACCGGCAAGATCGCCAAGCGGCTGACCGACCGCGACAAGAAAAAGGTGCTGATGGCGTCGCTCGATACGCGCCGCCCGGCAGCACAGGAACAGTTGCGCCAGCTCGGTGTGCAGACCGGCGTCGATACGCTGCCGGTCATCGCCGGCCAGTCGCCGACCGATATCGCCGCCCGCGCCGTGCAGGCGGCAAAACTCGGCGGCCATGACGTCGTCATCCTCGATACCGCCGGCCGCACGCATATCGACGAACCGCTGATGCAGGAAATGGCGGAAATCAAGCGGAAGTCCAATCCGCATGAAATCCTGCTCGTAGCCGACAGCCTGACCGGTCAGGACGCCGTCAATCTTGCGCGCAATTTCGATGAACGCGTCGGCATTACCGGCCTCGTTCTGACCCGTATGGACGGCGATGGCCGTGGTGGTGCCGCGCTTTCCATGCGCGCCGTTACCGGCAAGCCGATCAAGCTGATCGGTGTCGGCGAAAAGATGACGGAGATGGAGGAATTCCATCCCCGCCGTATCGCCGACCGTATTCTCGGCATGGGCGACATCGTTTCGCTGGTCGAAAAGGCCGCCGAAAACATCGACGCCGAAAAGGCCGCCGCCATGGCCGCCAAGATGGCCAAGGGCAAGTTCGACCTGAACGATCTCGCCGACCAGTTGCGCCAGATGAAATCGCTCGGCGGCATGGGCGGCATCATGGGCATGATGCCCGGCATGGCCGGCATGAAGGACAAGCTCGCCGCTTCCGGCATGAACGACAAGATGTTCGACCGCCAGATCGCCATCATCGGCTCGATGACCAAGGCCGAACGCGCCAACCCGGACATGCTGAAACATTCCCGCAAGAAGCGTATCGCGGCCGGCTCCGGCACGGATGCTGCGGAAATCAACAAGCTTCTGAAAATGCACCGCCAGATGGCCGACATGATGAAAATGATGGGCGGCAAGGGCAAGGGCGGCATGATGAAGCAGATGATGGGCGGCCTTGCCTCCAAGATGGGTCTTGGTGGTGGCATGGGCATGCCCGATCTGTCGAAGATGGATCCGAAGCAACTCGAAGCCCTGCAGAAACAGGCGGAAGCCGCAGGCCTGAAGCCGGGCGGCATGCCGGGTCTTGGTGGCGGCCTGCCCGGTGGAATGGGTGGCCTGCCCGGTCTCGGCGGAGCAAAGCTTCCCGGCCTCGGCGGTTTCCCCGGTCTGCCGGGCAAGAAGAAATAAGGGAGGACGCGAATGGTTGATCCTGAAGTGAAGGCACGGCTTTCGAGCTACCGCCAGTCGATCGACAATATCGATGCGGCGCTGGTGCATATGCTCGCCGAGCGTTTTCGCTGCACCAAGGAAGTTGGCGTCCTGAAAGCCAAGTACGAATTGCCGCCGGCAGACCCGGCGCGCGAGGAATACCAGATCGAACGCCTTCGCCGTCTGGCAAAGGAAGCCAATCTGGATCCGGATTTCGCCGAGAAGTTCCTGAACTTCGTCATCAAGGAAGTCATCCGGCATCATGAAGCAATCGCCGCCGAACACGGTGGTGCAAAGTAAACAGCATGACCCGAGCCCGCCTGACGGCGGCCTCACAACAACAGATCGGACCACCGGATGGTGGCCCAAAAAGAAACCTAAGGAGTAAAACAATGTCCCTGAAGATTCGTCTCGCCCGCGGTGGTTCCAAGAAGCGCCCTTACTACACCGTTGTTGTTGCCGACGCCCGTTCGCCGCGTGACGGCCGCTTCCTCGAAAAGCTCGGTTCCTGGAACCCGATGCTCGCCAAGGACAACGAAAAGCGCGTTGAACTGAACGAAGACCGCATCAAGCATTGGCTCGCAAACGGCGCACAGCCGACCGACCGTGTTCTGCGCTTCCTCGCTGAAGCCGGCATCGCCACCCGCGACGCCAAGAACAACCCGGAAAAGGCAAAGCCGGGCAAGCGCGCTCAGGAACGCGCTGCTGAAAAGGCTCAGAAGGCTGCCGACGCAGCTGCCGCTGCAGAATAATTTCTGCAACGATTGTATTCGACGGGCAGTGCGGCAACGCACTGCCCGTTTTCTGTTTGGCCATGCTTGCGTTGCACCGCGAGCGGTTCATGGCTAAATGAGCGCAGACCAATCGGAACACCCGGCATGAAGAAGCTTGAAAACCCAATCCTGATGGCCACGATCGGCGCCGCCCAAGGTCTCCGGGGCGAAGTACGGGTCAAATCCTTCACTGCGAACCCGACAGCCCTTGGCGAATACGGGCATCTTTATGCAGAAGACGGGCGGCGGTTCGAAATCCTCGAAATCCGAGATGCAAAAAACGTCGTCGTTGTCCGCTTCCGCGGCATTAACGACCGTAATGCAGCCGAAGCCTTGAACGGGCTGGAACTCTTCGTCGAACGCGACAATCTTCCTGACGAAGAGCTTGACGAGGACGAATTCTATTATGCCGATCTCGAAGGCCTCGAAGCCGTCGATGCTGAAGGCAAAAGCTATGGCAAAGTCAGCGCAGTATTTGATTTCGGCGCTGGCGATTTGCTTGAACTGAAAGGTCCCGGTCGACGCCCGGCGCTCATCCCCTTTTCAGAAGCAGCGGTTCTGGAGATCGATCTGGACGCAGGCAAAATCCTGATCGACCCGCAAGCCGCTGGCCTGATCGAGGATCCGAACGACAGGGACCCAACCGCAGTCGGCAAACGTCCGCCCAAGCCCCGCCAGGGCCCCTCCAAAAAAGCTCCCGGCCAGGACGAAGAATGACATTCCGCGCAACGCTCCTGACGCTCTATCCGGAAATGTTTCCCGGACATCTCGCTTTCTCCCTTTCAGGCAAGGCGATGGAACGTGGCGACTGGTCGCTCGATACGATACAGATTCGCGATTTTGCTGAAGACAAGCACCGCACCGTAGACGATACGCCGGCCGGCGGTGGCCCCGGCATGGTGCTGAAAGCGGATATTCTGGCAAGAGCGATCGATTCTGTCGCCGCCGATACCCGCCCCCGCCTGCTGATGAGCCCGCGCGGCAAGCCGCTAAGCCAGAGCCGGGTGCGTGAACTCGCCGATGGCGAAGGCGTCGTCATCGTCTGCGGCCGCTTCGAAGGCGTCGACCAGCGCGTCATCGACGGACGCAACCTCGAGGAAGTGTCAATCGGCGACTACATCCTGTCGGGCGGCGAACCGGCAGCGCTGACCGTTCTCGACAGCATCATCCGCCTCCTGCCGGGCGTCATGGGCAATGCCCATTCCGGCACGAACGAAAGTTTTGAGCACGGCCTGCTGGAGCACCCGCATTACACCCGCCCGCAGGTTTTCGAAGGCCAGGAAATCCCGACGGTCCTGACTTCAGGAAATCACGCAGCGATCGAAAAATGGCGGCTGGAGCAGGCTCTAAAGCTGACACAAAAACGTCGCCCGGATTTGCTCGCAGACGACTGACGCCGCGATCACCCGGTTACGAAATAATAGACCGTCAGCGCCGATCCCACCGCGACCACGCACCAGCGAAGCACTGCCTGCGGCACGCGACGCGCCAGCCAGACGCCGGAATAACCACCGAGTGCACCTGCCGGGATCATCACCAGCGCCTCCGGCCATGCCACCACATCGCCACTGATGAAGACAACGATCGCCACGCCGGCAATCAGCATGGCAAACAGGTTCTTCATCGCATTGAGGTGATGATAGGTGCCGCCGGTCGTGAGCCCAAGCACCGCCAGCATCATGATCCCCATTCCGGCACCGAAGAACCCGCCATAGATCGCGTTGAAAAACTGGCCGACGATGCTGGAAACCCTGTTGGCGCTATGCTCCTCGGAAGAAACCTTCGGCTTGAGCAAGGGCCCCGCCGCAAAAATTGCCGTCGCCGCAGCAAGCAGCCACGGCACAAGCGCGCGGAAGGATGGATTGTCGAGCGACAGCAGGATCAGAGCGCCGGCGAGCCCTCCCACAAGCGACACGACGCCCAGCACGGCAATGCTCCGCCATCGATGAAGAATTTCCGCCCGATAGGCGATCGTCGACGTCACATACCCTGGAAACTGCACGATCGATGACGTGGCATTGGCCGAGATTGGCGGAATGCCGGCGAGCGTCATCACCCCGAAAGTAAGAAACGTGCCGCCGCCCGCAATCGCGTTGACAGCACCCGACAGAAACCCCGCCGCGGCCAGCAGCAGAATCATCATTATTGTCATTTCGCAATTTCCTCTTCCCGGAAATCCAGATATCCCGTTCCGAGCAAGGCAGCAACGATGCCCGCGACAAAAATTGCGACTGCGGGATGACAAACGCCCCGTATTGGTGTATTGGCCGGCGCGGAAATGGGAAAACTCCCGTCGACCAGCAACAAAGAATGGCGAATTCGCTAGCCCACAAGGCACGTCGCGAGGCCCTCGTATGAGGTGACCAAGGACGGGAGGCGCTCTGGCTGTTTCAGAAGAACTGAAAAGGTTTGACCGATGAACATCATCCAGCAGCTGGAAGCCGAACAGGCAGCCAAGATCGAAGCTCAGCGCAAGCTTCCTGAATTCTCCCCGGGCGACACGGTCCGCGTCAACGTTCGCGTGACGGAAGGTACCCGTACCCGCGTACAGGCTTACGAAGGCGTCTGCATCGCTCGTTCGGGCGGCGGCATCAACGAGAGCTTCACCGTTCGCAAGATCTCCTACGGCGAAGGTGTTGAGCGCGTATTCCCGGTTTACTCGCCGCTCGTTGAAGGCGTCGAAATCGTTCGCCGCGGTAAGGTCCGTCGCGCCAAGCTGTACTACCTGCGCGATCGTCGCGGCAAGTCGGCTCGTATCGTCGAGAACACCGGCACCCGCGCCCGTAAGCTGAACGACGCCGAGCGCGCCGCAGTTGCCGAGGAAAAGGCACGCATCGAAGCTGAAAAGATTGCAGCAGCACAGGCACTGGCCGCCGAAAAGGCAGCACAGGAAGCCGCTGAAGCAAAGGCTGCTGAAGAAGCAGCAAAGGCAGCAGAAGCTTCTGCAGAATAAGATTGCCGGTTACGGCATGAGAAAAAGGCGACCTTCGGGTCGCCTTTTTTGTTTGTGCGATTAGCGTGGACCGCCCGCATGTGCCGACGGCGGCACGTCCTTCGTCTCGCGCCCGAGCATCTGGCCCACGATGATCACCAGCACACCCGCTACAGCAAGGCATGCCGCCAGGAAGAACATTGGCAGGATGTTGCTGCCCGTCGCGTCATTGATCCACGGCACGACATTTTGCGCGATGAAGCCGCCGAGATTGCCGACCGAGTTGATCGCAGCCAGCCCAGCCGCAGCGCCGGCCCCTTTCAGAAAGCGTGACGGGAGGCTCCAGAACACCGGCTGGCCGGCAAAGATGCCCGCTGCGGCAATGCAGAGGAAAGCGAACTGCAGATAGGGCGAGGTCACCAGGACGGAAGCCGCCAGGGCCGCGGCACCGACAAACGCTGGCCCCACAATATAAGGCGTCTTTTTCTCGGTCTTATCGGCAGCCGAAGGAACCACCCAAAGCGCGACGGCGACGATCAGCCAGGGAATGATGTTGATGAAGCCGTTGGTCGTGTTCGATACGCCAAAACCCTTGACGATCGTCGGCAGCCAGTAGCTCAGGCCATAGGCCGCCAGCGGGAAGCCGATGAAGCAGAGGGCCATCAACAGCACGCGCGGATTGATCAGCGCCTTGAAGCCGTGGCCCGCATCCTCGTCCATTCCAGCATTTTCCTGCGCCAGCCGATCTTTCAGCCATTGCTTCTCGTCATTCGTCAGAAACTCTGCCTTTTCGGGCGTGTCGTCGAGATAGAAGAAGGTGAAGGCGCCGGCGATGACGGCGGGAATGCCGGTCGCGAGAAACACCCATTCCCATCCCTCAAGCCCCAGTGTGCCATCGAGATCGAGCAGCATGCCGCCGAGCGGCGCGCCGACCGCATTTGCGAGCGCACTGAAGATCATGAACAGGCCGACCATGCGACCGCGATAATCTTTCGGAAACCAGAGCGTCAGCAGATAGAGCACGCCCGGAAAGAACCCCGCCTCACAGGCACCGAGCAGAAAGCGAAGGATGTAGAACATCGTCATGTTCTGGGTGAAGGCCAGCGCGATCGTCACCAGCCCCCAGGACACGATGATCCGGGTGAACCAGATTCGCGCCCCGAAACGGGTCAGGAAGAGATTGGCCGGCACCTCGAAGATGAAATAGCCGATGAAGAACAGCGAGGCGCCGAGGCCATAGGCATATTCGCTCATCCCGAGTGAATCGACCATCTGCAGCTTCGCGTAACTCACGTTCTGCCTGTCGATATAGGCAATGAGATACAGGACCCCGAGAAGCGGCATCAGCCGCCAGGTGATCTTAGAGATCGTATTGCTTTCAGAGACCAAGATTTCCTCCCCGGCCAGCAGCCGTGTCTGATCTGTGGGGAGGAAATTAGGTGCATCACTGGATGCGGCAAGAGA
Organism: Hyphomicrobiales bacterium; assembly: GCA_900472575.1. GTDB lineage: Bacteria > Pseudomonadota > Alphaproteobacteria > Rhizobiales > Rhizobiaceae > Neorhizobium > Neorhizobium cellulosilyticum. Next base: position 142,880 of record UCIV01000034.1, on the reverse strand, counting down.
CCGCAGGCCTCTTTGAGACGAGTAAGCCGTTGCCCCGTGCAGGATTACCGCAGCACAAACCGGTCGCGGCCCGCTTCCTTGGCTTGATAAAGCGCCTCATCTACGGCCTTTAAGAGACCCAGCCGCTCCGACCCCGCCTCCGGCGCGAGAGCAGCGCCGATGCTGAGACGCGCGGTGACGATGTTGTCGTCAACGACGAAAGGTCGGCGAAACTCTTGGAGCAGGGATTCGGAAAGCTCGGAAAGCGCTGCGACATCCGGCGGATCGGGCACGAAGATCGCAAACTCGTCACCGCCCATGCGCACGACCACATCCTGCGCCCGCACACACTCGCTGATCCGCTTGGCAGCATGGGTCAGAACCTGATCGCCCGCATGGTGCCCAAGCTTGTCGTTGATCTGCTTGAAACCGTCCATGTCGAGATAAAGCACGCCGAACCCCTGCTGCGAGGAAAGCGCGTTGGCGAGCATCACGTCGATCAACGAGACCAATGCCGACCTGTTGTAAAAACCGGTCAGCGGATCGGTCATGGCCGCAAGCTTCAGCTTTTCCTCGGCAAACTCCATCATGAAATTCGCCTTCTGCAGCCGCAGGAGACCGCTTGCTACATCGGCAAACTGGCGCAGGTTGCGAATCTCGACATCGGTAAGGTCCCGCTGCTCGACATCGAGTAGGCAGAACGAACCGACCGGAAGATCAGGCTCCAGCGATACCGGAGCACCGGCATAAAACCGGAAACCTGGAGCCCCTTGAATTGCGGGAAAACTTCGGAATTCCGGGTGCCGGCTGAGGTCGGGCACCACGACGACTTCGTTGGCATAAACCACGCGGGAGCAGACGGAATCTTCTCGACTGCATTCACCGATCGGAATGCTACCGACCTGGCAGGCAACCCGCTGCCAGTCCTCGTCTATGATATTGACCGCAGCACAAGGGGTGCCGAAAACATCCTTGGCCAGTTGCACGAGCGTGGAAAGTTCAGACGTCGCATTGCCATCGACCGAAATCAGCCCCCGGACGGAAAGCAGACGATCAGCTTCATTGGCAGGAAGCTGGGCTGTAAGTGCCATACGCACCTCCTCGTTGTCCTCATCACCGCCGCCGCATGCAAATAAGGACACAAAAAAAGAGCTTTAACTGCCCGTCGCTTGTGCCATGCGCCCCTAATCGAAGCAATTGCCGTCCCTCTAAAAAACTGGTAATAGACCGGCCATGGGATCGAAATTCGGATGCCTCGCGAACAAATTTATCGTGCTGCAAGACCACAAGCGTCTGCCGGCACGTTTCTTCGCATCCGTATCCGGCGCTCTCAACAGCCGACTTAGCTGACGGTCGCTTAAACGCGACCCGTGCTGCGGCACACGCTTTTGCCGCGACAAATCCCCCTTTTCAAAAAACTGTTCTCGAACGGAATGGCAGCCATGAGCGCACCTCGCACCCTCTACGACAAGATCTGGGACGACCACGTCGTCTCTCAGGACGAAAACGGCACCTGTCTTCTCTACATCGACCGTCACCTGGTTCACGAGGTGACGTCGCCGCAGGCTTTCGAAGGCCTGCGCATGGCCGGCCGCAAGGTCCGCGCGCCCGAAAAGACGCTCGCCGTCGTCGACCATAACGTCCCGACCACGGCAGACCGCCACGAAGGCATCAAGAACGAGGAAAGCCGCATCCAGGTCGAGGCGCTTGCCCAGAACGCTCGTGATTTCGGCGTTGAATACTACTCCGAAAAGGACGTCCGCCAGGGCATCGTCCATATCGTCGGACCGGAACAGGGATTCACTCTGCCGGGCATGACCATCGTCTGCGGCGACAGCCACACCTCCACCCACGGCGCATTCGGCGCATTGGCGCACGGCATCGGCACGTCCGAGGTCGAGCATGTTCTCGCCACCCAAACGCTGGTGCAGAAGAAGGCCAAGAACATGCTGGTGCGTGTCGATGGCAAGCTGCCGGAAGGCGTCACCGCCAAGGATATCATCCTCGCCATCATCGGCGAGATCGGTACCGCCGGCGGCACCGGCCACGTTATCGAATTTGCCGGCGAAGCGATCCGCTCGCTGTCGATGGAAGGCCGCATGACCGTCTGCAACATGACGATCGAAGGCGGCGCCCGCGCCGGCCTGATCGCGCCGGACGAGACGACTTTCGAATACATCAAGGACAAGCCGCGCGCCCCGAAGGGCAAGGCCTGGGACATGGCGCTCGACTACTGGAAGACGCTCTACACCGAAGAAGGCGCCCATTACGACAAGGTCGTCGTCCTCGATGCCGCAAACCTGCCGCCGATCGTCACCTGGGGTTCTTCGCCGGAAGACGTCACGACCATCGAAGGCACAGTGCCGAATCCGGACGAGATCCAGGATGAGAACAAGCGCACGTCGAAATGGCGCGCACTGGATTACATGGGCCTGAAGCCGGGCACGAAGATGACTGACATCACCGTCGATCGCGTCTTCATAGGCTCCTGCACCAACGGTCGCATCGAAGACCTGCGCGCCGCCGCAAAGGTAGTCGAAGGCAAGAAGGTGGCCTCCAGCGTTTCCGCCATGATCGTGCCGGGCTCCGGCATCGTCAAGGAACAGGCGGAAGCCGAAGGCCTCGACGTGATCTTCAAGGATGCCGGCTTCGAATGGCGCGAGCCGGGCTGCTCGATGTGCCTTGCAATGAACGACGACCGTCTCAGCCCCTACGAGCGCTGCGCCTCCACCTCGAACCGCAATTTCGAAGGTCGCCAGGGCTACAAGGGCCGTACCCACCTCGTCTCGCCTGCAATGGCGGCGGCGGCGGCCGTGGCAGGACACTTCGTCGATATCCGCGACTGGAAATAAACTGCTTTCGTTGAATGACGTTTGAGATGCCCGGCCAAAGTGCCGGGCATTTTGTTTTGGACTACCCCAGAACCTTCACTAACGTCCCTTTTCGCAGATGCGGCAACAGCCGCTTCATGTCGCGCGGATGAACCGCCACGCACCCGGCCGTCGGCTGATAACCCGGCTTGATCAGATGAAAAAAGATTGCCGAGCCGCCGTAGCGCTTGCGAGAGGTAATGTTCCAATCCATCACCAGACAGACATCATAAAGCCCGTCCGTTCGCTTCATTTCTTCATGGCTCGGCTTGAACGGTGCCCCCACGCGTTGAGTGACCAGCCGGTTATAGGCCGCATGTTTCGGCTCGTCGCACCACAACATGTCTCCGGATATTCGCCGCATGGAAAGCGGCGTCTGCGGCAGCCTGATCCGCTCGCCGCGGGTGAAGCCGGAAATCAGCTTCATTGCCGCAATCGGCGTCGCCCCATCCCCTTCTCGCTTGAAGGCGGAGGTGCCGGAACGACCGATCGACGCCTGCAAAGTGATTCCCTTGAACGAGATAATCGCCCTTTGCCGGTTGCGAGGCGCAGTCCGGACGGTCACCACGGATTGCTTTTTGGACTTTTGCACACGGAAAAGCGGCATTTTCTCACGAGGTTTTGCTTTGAATATCATTTTGTTTGAAATCATAGCATCTTGGGCTTTACATCGGGGAGCCCTAAATACGCTTAGATTCCGACAACACGGACGAAAACGGGCGACACGAAAGGCAAGAGCTGTATGGCAAGAACGATACTCCTGGTAGATGACGACAACGACCTGCGCGAGACGCTGGTCGAGCAATTGTCGTTGTACGACGAGTTTTCGCTGTTGCAGGAGGAGAATGCCACCAAGGCCATGAACACGGCCAAGACGGCGCAGGTCGACCTTCTGATCATGGATGTCGGCCTTCCCGACATGGATGGCCGCGAAGCCGTCAAGCTCCTGCGCAAGAACGGCTTCAAGGCGCCGATCATCATGCTCACGGGCCATGACACCGACAGTGACACGATCCTCGGCCTCGAAGCCGGCGCCAACGATTATATCGTCAAGCCGTTCCGCTTTGCCGTCCTGCTCGCCCGTATCCGCGCACAGCTGCGCCAGTACGAGCAGAGCGAGGATGCGACCTTCACTGTCGGCCCCTACATCTTCAAGCCGAGCCAGAAGCTGCTGACCACTGACGACGGCAAGAAGATCCGCCTGACGGAAAAGGAAGCGGCAATCATCCGGTATCTTTACCGCGCCGGCCAGAAGGTCGTTACCCGCGATGTGCTACTGGAAGAGGTCTGGGGTTACAATTCCGGCGTCACCACACACACGCTAGAAACCCATGTCTACCGTCTTCGCCAGAAGATCGAACGCGACCCGTCCAACGCCGAGATCCTCGTGACCGAAAACGGTGGCTACAAGATCGTCCCGTAAATGGCACTGAACGACGATATAAAGCTTCTTTCAAGCGTTCCGCTGTTCCGCGAGCTGGATGGCGATCAGCTGCGTCTGATCGCCTTTGGCGCGGAACGCCGTTCGCTTGCCGAAACGCAGGAACTCTTTCGCGAAGGCTCTCCCGCAGAAGCAGCCTATATCGTCGCCAGGGGGCAGATCGGGCTTTATGCAGCCGACCGCTTTGGCGATATCCGCCACCAAAAGACGGTCGGTCCCGGCACGCTTCTGTCCGAACTCGCTCTGGTGACGATGGTGGAGCGCAAGTTCACCGCCGTCGCGGCGTCAGATGCCGAGGTGATGAAGATCAGCCGCCAGCTTTTCCAACGCCTGCTGGAGGAATACCCGCAGGTCGGGCGGTTGATAGAAGCTCGCATACGGGAAAACATCACCGGGCTGGCCAAGGCTGCGGCCGCGATGGAACATCGGTTTCGATAGGTTTTTAGCGTCGCCTCTTATCTAACAGCGACCGCTCTTCTTAGATCAGCCCCTCACCCTAACCCTCTCCCCGTCAGAACGGGGAGAAGGTGCCGGTAGGCGGATGAGGGGCAGCCGCTCGCTCGGCGTGGATCAATCAGAACTTGAACACCGCCGTAACCGGCACATGGTCGGATGGCTGGTTCCAGCCGCGAGCCTCTTTCAGGATATCGATCCGTTCGAGGAATGGCCCAAGCTCCGGCGAGGACCAGACGTGGTCTAGGCGACGGCCCTTGTTTGCTGCTTCCCAGTCCTTGGCGCGGTAGCTCCACCACGTATAGATCTTCTCCGGCTCCGGCGTGAACTGGCGCATCAGGTCCAGCCAGCCGCCCTTGGCGATCACGTCCTTCATCCCGTCGGTCTCGACCGGCGTGTGGCTGACGATCTTGAGCAACTGCTTGTGCGACCAGACGTCATGCTCCAGCGGCGCGATGTTGAGATCGCCGACAAGGATCGACGAGACACCCGGCATGTCCGCCTTTAACGCCTTCATTTCCTCGACGAAATCAAGCTTGTGGCCGAATTTCGGATTGATCTCCCGGTTCGGCTCGTCGCCGCCCGCCGGCACATAGAAATTATGCAGCCGGATACGGCGCGACCCGCGCTCGAAGATCGCCGAAATGTGCCGCGCATCGCCCATGCCGCAATAATTCTGCCGATGGTCTTCCAGAAGCGGGATCTTCGAGGCGATGGCAACGCCGTGATAGCCCTTCTGGCCATGTACGATGATGTGCTCGTAGCCGAGATCCTTGAGCGGCTGATACGGGAACTCCGGCTCCTGGCACTTGATTTCCTGCAGGCACAGAATGTCCGGCTGGTTGCGGACGATGAACTGCTGCACGATCGGCATGCGCAGGCGTACCGAGTTGATATTCCAGGTGGCCAGGGAAAATGTCATGGAGAACCTCGATTGTCCGTCGAGGTCTAGAGCAATTCCAGCAAAAGTGGGAACCGGTTTTGCGTCCGGAATTGCGTAAGACCAAAGGAGATAGAGCACTACTGGCGATCCAATGATCGCTGGCAATGCTCTATGTTATTTGGCGATTGATGAGAAGCAAAAAGGGCCGCGAATGTCGCAGCCCTTTAGACAGTATCAGGATGTAAATCTCAGCCGCGACCGCGCACTTCGGCATAGTCGATCGTAAACACCTTCTCGTCGAGGCTGACGCCTGTCTTGACGTTATAGATCATCACCGAGGTATCCTTGCCCTGATTGTCGGTGATCGTCCACTGGCGCAGATCATAGGTCTTGCTGTCGAACATCATGGTGATCGTCGAATCGCCGAAGATCGTCTTGTTACCGAGCACGATCGTGGTGAGATCGCTCTCTTCTTTCACGCCGCGCACGGCATCGTTGGAAAGATCGATCCGGTCTGCCAGAAGCAGCGTCAAAGGCGTCTTTGAAAGCGGATAGAGATCCCAGGTCTTCAGTTTGATATTGCCGACAACGACATTTTTTCCATCGGAAATCACGCGCAGCGGCGATGGATCTTCGAAATTGAAACGCAGCCTGCCGGGACGTTCGATATAGAATTTTCCGCCCGTCTGCTCGCCGCGCGGGCCGAACTGCACAAACTCGCCCATCATCGTCTTCACGGACGAAAAGTGGTCGGCGATCTTCTGCGCGGCCGCGCCGCCACCGCTCTGTGCGGAAGCCGCCACAGGCAGAAATGCGGAAGCGGCAAGGCCGAACAGGCCTGCGGAAAACTGTCTACGATCAATCCGGATGGAAAGAGCTGTTTTTTCTTTGGTCATTCTGGTCTCCATCCAAATGCACTGGGCCGCAAACGCGGCGTCATGATGACTTGCCGGCGGCTTGGCAAGCCGTAGCCGACACGATCACGAAAGACTTACCCGCGACTAGCGCTCGATAATGTCGGCCTCGGTCGGCACGAGGATCTCGCGCTTGCCGGCGTGGTTTGCCGGACCGATCAGCCCTTCCTTCTCCATCCGCTCGATCAGCGAGGCGGCACGGTTGTAGCCGATGCCGAGACGCCGCTGAACATAGGAGGTCGAAGCCTTGCCATCTCTCAACACGACTGCAACGGCCTGATCGTATGGGTCATCCGAATCCGATAGATTGGACATGCCCGCCGGGCCGCCACCGCCGCCGTCTTCATCCTCATCGTCGGCCGTGATCGCTTCGAGATATTGGGGCGACCCTTGAGTTTTCAAGTAGGCGACGATTTCTTCCACCTCATTGTCTGAAACAAACGGACCGTGAACGCGCTGGATGCGCCCGCCGCCGGCCATGTAGAGCATGTCGCCTTGACCAAGCAGCTGTTCGGCGCCCTGTTCGCCGAGGATCGTGCGGCTGTCGATCTTCGACGTCACCTGGAAGGAAATACGCGTCGGGAAGTTCGCCTTGATCGTACCGGTAATAACGTCGACCGACGGACGCTGCGTTGCCATGATGACATGGATGCCGGCCGCACGCGCCATCTGCGCCAGACGCTGCACGGCGCCTTCGATATCCTTGCCGGCGACCATCATCAGGTCGGCCATTTCGTCGATGATGACGACGATATAGGGCATCGGATCGAGATCGAACTCTTCCGTCTCGTACATTGCTTCGCCCGTCTGGCGGTCGAAGCCGGTCTGCACGGTGCGGGTCAGGATCTCACCCTTTTCCTTCGCCTGTTCAACGCGGGAATTGAAGCCGTCGATATTGCGAACACCAATCTTCGACATCTTCTTGTAGCGCTCTTCCATCTCGCGGACGGTCCACTTGAGCGCAACGACGGCCTTTTTCGGATCTGTCACGACCGGAGAAAGCAGATGCGGAATCCCGTCATAGACGGAAAGTTCTAGCATCTTCGGGTCGATCATGATCAGGCGGCACTTCTCCGGTGTATAGCGATAGAGAAGCGACAGGATCATCGTGTTGATGGCGACAGACTTACCCGAACCGGTGGTACCAGCGACGAGAAGGTGAGGCATCTTGGCAAGATCGGCTACGACCGGCTCCCCGCCGATCGTCTTGCCGAGCGCCATGGCAAGCTTTGCCTTGCTGCCTTCAAAGTCCTTCGAACCGATCATTTCGCGCAGATAGACCATCTCGCGGGTACGGTTCGGCAATTCGATACCGATTGCATTGCGGCCGGGAACGACGGCAACGCGTGCTGCGATTGCGCTCATCGAGCGAGCGATGTCGTCCGCAAGACCTATGACGCGCGAGGACTTGATACCGGGTGCCGGCTCCAGTTCGTAAAGCGTGACGACCGGGCCGGGCCGGACATGAATGATCTCGCCCTTAACGCCGAAATCCTCCAGCACGCCTTCCAGCATACGGGCATTCTGTTCCAGCGCATCGGCCGAAAGCGAGGCGTCGCGGGCAACCGCCTTCGGCTCGGTGAGCAGATGAACGGAAGGAAGCTGGAAACCGTCCGGACGAATAAACGAGCCCTGCGCATCGCGCGACACGCGTGCACTGGGCTTCGGCGCGGGCGCTGCAGGCGTGACACGAGCAGAACGGCCACCGGCCTGAGGTGTTCGCGATGCCAGGAACGGAGCGTCGTCATCATCCTCGTCATCGACAAGTATACCAGCCGGCCGACGGGGGATATCGTCCATGTCGAATGGCGGATCATCATCGTGGTCATGGCCGTAGATCGGCGGAGCGGAAACCACCCGGCGCGGATTGCCGGCAACCCGTTCACCAGCGCCGTCGAGCGACGGCTCCGTCCGGCGCGTGTCGCCACCAGCAGCCTTTGCCCGCACGGGCTCGTTCAGCTTGCCGAACTCGTCCTCGTTGAAATCGTAAGGCTGGTCGTAAGCCTGGCGCGCACGCGGCTTCATGCCCACCATACGGCGCAGACGGGCCTGGGTAATGTACCAATAATGCGCGGCAAGGCCGAGCGGCAGGAAGCGTTCAAGGAACCCGCCGTCATCCTCCTCTTCGTCTTCCTCGTCGCGCCGCGCGCGAGAGACGACGGCCGCAACAGGCTTGTCGTCGTCTTCCTCTTCCACATCCAGCTCGAGCGGATCACCGACGAGACCGGAGGCGAACAGCATCAGCCAGATGCAGGGAACGGTGAAGATGCCGCCAAGCACCATAGCGACCATGCCGGTCGGATAGGCGCCGACAAACAGTGCAGGAAACCGCAGGATCATGTCGCCGATAACACCGCCGATACCGTTCGGGATCGGCCATGTCTGCGGCGCGGGAAAACAGCCGAGCGTAGCCGAAGCCAGCAGCGTTCCACCGCCCCAGGCGGCGATACGCGCCGGAATGCGATCGAAACGACGGCCGGAGATCAGCGCCAGCGCAAAGGAAAGCACAGGCAGAAGCGCGATGAGCCCGGCAAGGCCGAGAAACTGCATCATCAGGTCGGCAAAGGCCGCACCGCCGAAACCTAGAAGATTGGTGGGGGGATTATCGGTAGCGTAGGAAAAGCTCGGGTCGGCGACATTCCAGGTGGCAAGCGCCGCAACGGCAAGCGCAAGGCCCAGGAAAATACCGAAGCCGATCAGCGCAAGCGCCTGCCGGAGCACGAAAGAGCTGAGAACTGAGCGGGTTGACCGGTTTGCCAATGCCGCCGAACTGCTTCTGCTCATCGTATCTGCCCGCCACCTGTGAAACGAAATAAGGTGCGCAATCCGGCAATGGCCGTCGCACAATTCCAAGACAAGGTAACGCGGGGATGGTTAACGCAGCTTTAACCAGATGATCCACAGGCCGCTTCCAAAGACGAAAATGGCCCGGCGCCAGGCCGAGCCATCTGATTGTGGTGAAGAATCAGGCCGGTTGAAACCGGCCTTGCCTCTTAGCTGTGATAGGCGGATTCGCCGTGTGCAGCGAGGTCGAGACCTTCGCGTTCGGCTTCGACCGGAACGCGCAGGCCGACGATCAGGTCGACAACCTTGTAGAGGATGATCGAGCCGATACCGCACCACAGGATGGTGACGACGACTGCCCAGACCTGGGTCATGAACTGGCCGCCCATCGTGACGCCCTCGGCATAACCGATGCCGCCGAGCGACGAGGATGCGAAGATGCCGGTTGCCAGCGCGCCGAAGAGGCCGCCTGCACCGTGAACGCCGAACACGTCGGCCGTGTCGTCATAACCGAACTTGTTCTTGATGACGGAGACGAAGAAGTAGCAGATCGGCGAAACGAGCAGACCCATGATGATCGCGCCCATCGGACCGGCAATGCCGGCAGCAGGCGTGATGGCGACGAGACCTGCGATCATGCCCGAAACTGCGCCGAGCAGCGAAGCCTTGCCGCGGGTGAAGGTTTCGACGACCGACCAGGAAACGACAGCAGCAGCGGTTGCCAGGAACGTGTTGACGGTTGCGAGCATCGCACCGCCCGAAGCTTCGAGGTTCGAACCGGCATTGAAGCCGAACCAGCCGAGCCACAGCATGGCGGAACCGACCAGCGTCAGCGTCATCGAGTGCGGAGCCATCATGTCCTTGCCGAAGCCGGTACGCTTGCCGACCATGATCGCACCGATGAGGCCTGCAAGACCCGCATTGATGTGAACGACGGTGCCGCCGGCGAAGTCAAGCGCGCCCCAGCCGAAGATCAGGCCGTTTGCGTCCCAGACCATGTGTGCGATCGGGAAGTAGACGAAGGTGACCCAGAGCAGGCAGAAGAGCACGGCAGCCGAGAACTTGATGCGTTCGGCAAACGCGCCGACGATCAGAACCGGCGTCAGGGCCGCAAACGTCATCTGGAATAGCATGAAGATGAATTCCGGAATGACGACGCCATCCGAGAAGGTCGAAGCCGTCGACTCGATCGTGACGCCGGAGAGGAACATCTTGGCCGTACCGCCCCAGAAGGCAGAGGTGCCGCCGCCGAAGGCGAAGGAATAACCGTAGATGACCCAGGCGAGCATGATGGAGGAACCGATCACGGTGCACTGCATCAGCACGGAGAGCATGTTTTTCGAGCGGACGAGACCGCCGTAGAACAGTGCAATGCCCGGCATGATCATGAAGAACACCAGAAGGGTGCAGAGGAACATGAAGGCGGTGTCGCCCTTGTCCGGAACTGGAGCGGCAGCAGCAGCCTCGGCAGCGGGTGCTGCAGCGGTCTGCGCGAAAGCGACAACCGGCGCAAACAGGGCTGCAGCAGCTGCGCCCATGCGTCCGAGGTTGGAAATCTTGGTCAATTGCATGGTTTGAAAACTCCCCTGTAAGCCGTGCTTAGAGCGCTTCGGTATTGGTTTCGCCGGTACGGATGCGCACGGCCTGCTCGATCGAATAGACGAAGATCTTGCCATCCCCGATCTGGCCGGTCTTCGCAGAAGAAGCGATCGCCTCGACAGCCTTCTCGACGAGATCTGCGGAAACCGCGATCTCGATCTTCAGCTTAGGCAGAAAGCTGACGGCGTATTCGGTGCCGCGATAGATTTCGGTGTGTCCCTTCTGGCGTCCGTAACCTTTGACTTCGGTGACGGTCAGGCCTTGGATACCGACAGCCGTGAGTGCTTCGCGCACCTCATCCAGCTTGAACGGCTTGATAATGGCCATCACGATTTTCATCTGGCTTCCCATCCTTTGTTTATTTCGGCCAAAGCCGACTCTCCTCATCACCGGCAGCAAAGCCTGCGACTGAGCATCTACATTCAAAGGGCGTGCCAGTTTCGAACGGCGTTTAAGTTATTGAAAAATAAAGATAGAAATCCGGGGCCTCATAAATGAGGCAAGCGAGCGCCATAAAGACGCCGAATTTCTGTGCATTTTAAATTTTTCGCACAAAAATTACTCATTTGCCTTTTTACGAATCAAACCTTCCTGAGCCACGGACGCCACCAGCACTCCCGAGCGCGTGTAGAGACTGCCGCGCGTCATTCCCCTGCCGCCGGAAGCGCTTGGGCTGTCCTGACTGTAAAGCAGCCAGTCGTCGAACCGGATCGGCCTGTGGAACCACATGGCGTGATCGAGGCTTGCTGCCTGCAGGCGCGGATCGAAAACGGAGGTGCCGTGCGGATAAAGCGAGGCGTCGAGCAGCGTCATATCGGAGAGATAGGCAAGGATGGCGGCCTGCACGCCACGATCGCCGGGCACATCACCGACCGTGCGAACCCAGACATCCTGAAGCGGCTCCAGCTTCTCCGTCGTCAGGTAATGCTTGAGAGACGTAGGGCGAAGCTCAATCGGGCGCGGCCGCTCCCAATAGCGGCGAATGGCTTCCGGCGCCTTGGGCAGGAAAATCCGTTTGAACTCGGCCTCGTCCATCAGCTCCTCCGGTGCCGGCACATCCGGCAGGGCGATCTGATGCTCATAGCCCTCCTCATCCCGCTGGAACGATGAGGACAGGGTGAAGATCGCCCGCCCATGCTGGATCGCCTGTACCTGGCGCGTGGCAAAGCTGCCGCCATCACGAAGCCGCTCCACCTGATAGACGATCGGAACGCTCGGATCGCCAGGACGCACGAAATAGGCATGCAGCGAATGAACGAATCGATCGGCATCGACCGTTCTTTGCGCCGCCACCAGCGCCTGCGCGATCACCTGCCCACCGAACACGCGCTGCCAGCCGATATCCGGGCTCGTGCCGCGATAAAGATTGTGCTCCAGCTGCTCCAGATCGAGCGTCTTGATGAGCTGTTCCATCGGGTTAGGACGCGAACCTGACATTTTTACGAACTCCGGCAATAGGAAGCGACGACCGGATGATCTATATCCACCCCATCAACAACCACAAGACTGACGGGAGCCTGTGAGATGCTGGACATGATGGTGGTCGGAGCGGGATATGTCGGCTTGGCGGCGGCAGTCGCGGTCAAGCAGGCCGCCCCGCACCTCAACATCGAAGTCGTGGAAGCGGCTCCGGCGCATGTATGGGAGAAGGATGAGCGCGCCTCCGCGATCATCACGGCTGCCAGCAAGATGCTCGACGTGCTAGGCGTCTGGGACGATATCCTCGTCCACTCCCAGCCGATCAACCGTATGATCGTCACCGACAGCCGCACCTCCGATCCAGTGCGCCCGGTTTTCCTCACCTTCGACGGCGAGATCGAGGAAGGCAAACCCTTCGCCCACATGGTGCCGAATGTGGAAATGGTGAGGGCACTAAGGGGAGCCGCAGAACGGCTGGGGATCGCCATCCGGCACGGCCTTTCCGCCACCGCGTTCACGACCACGAACACCAGCACGACCGTCACGCTGTCAGACGGCTCCACCATCGAGACCAAGCTGCTCGTCGCCTGCGATGGCGTGCGCTCGAAATTGCGCGACATGGCGGGCATCCGCACCGTCAACTGGCAATACGGACAGTCGGGTATTGTCACGACCGTCGCCCATGAGCGTCCGCATGAAGGCGTGGCCGAAGAACATTTCCTGCCCTCCGGCCCCTTCGCCATCCTCCCCCTGCCGAACAATCGCTCGTCGCTGGTCTGGACGGAACGGACGGAGGATGCCGACCGGCTGATCGCCTCCGATGATCTGATCTTCGAGGACGAATTGCAGCGCCGCTTTGGCCACAAGCTCGGCGAACTGACCGTTGTCGGTGGCCGCAAGGCTTTTCCGCTCGGCCTCACGCTTTCACGCGCCTTCATCGCGCCGCGTTTCGCGCTTGCCGGCGATGCAGCCCACGGCATTCACCCGATCTCCGGCCAGGGCCTCAATCTCGGCTTCAAGGATGTCGCAGCTCTTGCCGAGACCATTGTCGAGGCCGATCGACTGGGTCTGGATATCGGCTCGCTCAACGTACTGGAGCGCTACCAGTCCTGGCGCCGCTTCGACACGTTCCGCATGGGCGTCACCACCGATGTCCTCAACCGGCTATTCTCCAATGACATCACTCCGATCCGCATCGCACGCGATTTCGGCCTCGGCCTCGTCGAGCGCATGCCGAAACTGAAGGATTTCTTCATCACCCAGGCAGCTGGGACAGGCGCAGAGGGAAATCCGAAGCTTCTGGCCGGCGAGCAGATTTGAGTAGCGCAGCGATCACAGGCAAGGCTAACTCCTATTGCCGTCATCCTAGGGCTTGTCCCTAGGATCTAATCACGTCGCAAAAAATCGCAGCCTAGCAGGTCCTCGGGACATCCTCGGGTTAAACCCGAGGACGAGGACGACGAAGAGCGAGAGGAAACGTCAGTCCTCGATCTTCCGCGCTTCGGACACCAGCATGATCGGAATACCGTCACGGATCGGATAGGCGAGACGCGCGCCTTCCGAGACCAGTTCGTTGCGCTCGCGATCCAGCGAAAGCGTGCCCTTTGTCAGCGGGCACACGAGCAGATCGAGCAGCTTCGGATCGACATTGCTGAGCTTTTCGTCCACCACTTAGAGCCTTTCCTGGTTAAATTGAAACGTTCTGTTGGCTCAAACGGAGTCGGATAGTCGTCCGGCCGGCGCGAGTCGTAGCCAAAGCATACGGCCAAGCCGGCCGGACGACTAGGCGGCCCGTTTCAGCCAACCCGAAGGGCCGGACATCTTTCCGCCAGGATCAAAGGCGATCGGCTCGACCGTACCTTCGGGTATGCCCTTCGCCAATCGCCTTTGCCCTGACGAAAACCTGCTCCGGCAGAACGCTTCAATTTAACCAGGAAAGGCTCTGAGGCCTCACTGTAAAATCGTATCGGTATCCGCCAGCCCTCTTGCCAGCATGATTTCCGTGATCGCGATCAGCGTTTCCGCCCGCGTCTTCAGATCCGGCGCTTCCAGCAGCGCCTGCTTTTCCGCCGGACCGAAAGGCGACATCATCGATAGCGAATTGACGAGTGTGCGATTGCCCGCGCGCCCGACACTGTCCCAATCCACTTCCAGCTTGTTGGCGTCGAGATAGGCTCTGAACACCCGCAGCAGCTCGCGCCGGTCGACGGAAGCCTCGTCATCCTCTTCCGAAAGATCGCTCATGAACGGCGCGAACCGGAACATTCGATAGGGCTGACTATCGCCTGCTTCGTCCAGCAGCCGGAAACGGCACACACCGCTGAGCGAAAGGATATAGCGCCCGTCGCCGGTCTCGGCGAAAGAAGTGATACGCCCCAGGCATCCGACGGAGGAAAGCGCTGGCCGCAACGGATCGGACGCATCCGATGGCTCCAGCAGGGAAGGCTGCACAACGCCGATCAACCGGTCGCCGGCAAGGGCCGCATCGAACATGGCAAGATAACGCGGTTCAAAGATATTCAGCGGAAGCTGGCCGCCCGGAAGCAAAAGCGCTCCAGTCAGCGGAAACACCGGCATGACTTCCGGCAGATCTTCACGTTTTACGTACCGCGCGTTTCCCACATGCATCGGTTCGGCACCTCCCGCAGACTGCTCCTGATTACAGGTTTATAACCCGATATCTGGGGCTCCAACCGCCGATCGCAAGACCGGCGGCAGTGGATAACGTATTGTTTAGGAAAAGAGGATGGACGAAAGACGGCGACGGGCTGCAATCGTCGCGGGATCCTTCGGACCCCAAACCTCGAAGAACTGCAAAAGTTCCCGACGCGCGCCGTCATCGTCAAAAGTCCGGTCCTTGCGCATGATCGTCAGAAGATGGTCGGCCGCCTGTTCACGCTCGCCTTGAACGTTGAGGATTTTCGCAAGCTTCATCCGCGCCGCATGGTCGTCCGGATTGGCTTCCAGTTCGCGCATCAGCGCCACGGGATCGCCGAGCTTGCGGGCTTCGATGATCTGGTCGAGTTTCTTGGAAACCGCCTGGATCGCCGGATCGGCCGCCATCTCTTCAGGCAGCGATTGGAGCATCTGGCCGACACGTTCCGTTTCGCCCATGGCGATCAGGCACTGCATCATGCCGGCGGCAGCCTGGGCGTTTTCCGGATCGGCCTGCAGCACGGCACTATAAAGCTGCGCTGCTCCCTCGATGTCACTCGCGGCAAGCAGGCCATCCGCTTCACCGAGGATCGCCTCGATCTCGGCTGCCTGATCGGCACCGGCCGGGCCTGCAACCTTGTCGATGAACTCGTTGACCTGGCTTTCAGGAACCGCACCCATGAAACCGTCGACCGGACGGCCGTCGACGAAAGCAATGACCGCGGGGATCGACTGGATGCCGAGTTGGCCGGCGATCGACGGATGATCGTCGATATTCATCTTGACCAGCTTGACGCGCCCCTGGGCTTCGTTGACCGCCTTCTCGAGCACCGGAGTTAATTGCTTGCACGGACCGCACCAGGGCGCCCAGAAATCGACAAGAACCGGCTGGCGGCGCGATTCGTCCAGAACATCCTTGGCAAAGCCGGCCGTCGTGGTGTCGCTCACGTAACCACCTGCTGCCGTGGCTTCAGGCGCGGGGCTGGCAGCGGGCGAACCGAAGCTTGCCGTCTGGCTGCCGTATCCGCCGCCATAGGATCCGGCGCCGTAAGATCCAGCGTAGGGATTATCGTTGCCGCTCATGGATGTTCTCCCGGGAAATCAGGGTGTGAACCCTTTTAATTGTCTGCCCGAAACATCGTATGTCAGTCTGTAACTTTCAAGACAAGCGGCGTGTGACCGGTCGCCTCCAGAAAACGGATGAGATCGTTTCGTCCAATTGATGTCGTCGCATCATTGGAAAGCGGATGGCCGTTGATGATCTCGTGTTTCATCAGGTCTTCATCCAGCACAAAGGTGACATTCCTGTCCGTGTCGCAAAACGCGCCGAACACCGTCACCGAACCCGGCACGACGCCGAGATATTCGAGCATCATCTCCGGTCTACCGAACGAGACACGGCTCGACGCGCCGATGACCTTGTGAACCGTCTTGAGATCCACCACCGCATGCTCCTCGACCGTCAGGACGAAATACTGGTCCTTCTTGTCCTTCACGAACAGGTTCTTGGTGTGCCCGCCGGGAATCTGATCTCTCAGCTCCTGCGATTCGGCCACGGTGAAAACCGGCTCGTGCTGTTTCGTTGTGTGGGAAATGTCGAGACTGTCGAGAAAAGCGAACAGATCGGCGGCTGTCTTTGGCATATTTTCGGTCACATCCGGGATCGGGATTAGCGAGAGATGCGGACTATAAAGATAAGCCCGTCCACCTCCAAGCCATTCTCCACATAATCACCGAAAGCCAAAACCCCTGCAAAGCAAGGGACTTAGCGGAAAATGAAAAAATCTTTGCCCGGATCGTCATTTCTCTGTTGCATTTGAAAATCGTCTGGGCCATATAGCGCCTCGTCGGCGGCAACGAGCCACTGACCAGCCGGTTCCGAACTACCACACGGACCGACGGATTGATGAGCGGGTGTAGCTCAGTGGTAGAGCACAACCTTGCCAAGGTTGGGGTCGAGGGTTCGAACCCCTTCGCCCGCTCCAGTCCCTCCCAGGAAAAAGCAATCAGGCTGATGAAGCGTCGGATCAAACCTGACGCATAGCATTTTCTTGTAGATCCAGCCGTTTTTGATCTTTTCTCTGACCCGCCTCTGGAAAATCTTTTCGAGATTGACGATTGACTTATTCGCCCAAAGCAGAACAAACTGGGAACGAACAAGGATATCCAAATGGCCCACGCGGAAAAATTTATCGTCCTGCAATTCAAGAAGAACCGTGGCAATATCGTGCCGGGCGAAATGCGTCAGGCGTCAAACGCAGTATCTGCAGAAAAGATTGCCGCTGCCATGGCATCGCGTGTCGTGGGTGTAGCTGCTTATGCAGTGATGGTCGATGAGGAAACCGGCGACATGGCATCACCGCGTCTCATTGCCCAACACGGTGAGACGGCTGATATCGCCGCCTAATTCGCCGGGACACTGTGTGCTGCCCGCAAACAGGGAGCGCAACGCGGCTGAAAGCGGCTAACGGTCTTGCGGTGAACCGAGCAGGCGACACGCCCCTATTTCAGTTTCACAAGAAGCCGCCCCACCGCCTCAACTCTTCGAAAACACGTAATCCGTTTCCTGACGCAGCACTTCGCCTGGACGTAAGACCGCGTTCGGGAAATTCGCATGATTGACGGCATCCGGCCAGACCTGCGTTTCCAGGCACAGGCCGGCATAGTTTCCGTATCTACGGCCATCGAAGCCCGGCACCGGCACATTGACCATCACACCGGCATAAAACTGCACGCCCGGCTCGGTGGTCCTCACTTCCATTGAGACACCCGAATAAAGGCTGCGCACCAGCGCCACAGAGCGTTTGGCAACACGCTCGTTCGACAGGCAGTAATTGTGGTCAAACGGCACCTGGCGACCATCCTCGAGCGCACGCCGCACCGGCCCCATCTGCCTGAGATCAAAGGGCGATCCGGTCAGGTCATTGAGCTTGCCGGTCGGAACCAGCCTTGCATCGACATCCGTTATCCTGTCGGCGGCAATCATGATCTCGTGGCCGAAAATGTCTTCGCGGCCGTCGAGATTGAAATAGGAGTGCTGACAGACATTGGCAGGCGTCGGCTGGTCCGACAGGCTTTCATAGACGACCGAGAGCACGCCATCCGCCTTCAACCGGTAGGTCGCGGTCACCGTGCAATTGCCGGGATAACCCGCGCGCCCATCGGCATCGGTAATCGAAAGCACCACCCTGTCGAACTGATGTTCGACAATCGTCCAGTTGCGCTTTCCCATGCCGTCCGAGCCGCCATGCAGATGCGTGACACCGCGCTCGTTCAGTTCGAGCTGGTAATCGCGGCCATCGATCGAGAATTTTCCATCGCCGATCCGGTTGGCGCAACGGCCAGGCGTGGCACCGAAATAGGGTGAATAGGCCGGATAGGAGGCGAAGTCGTCGAAACCAAGCACCAAAGGCGCATCATGCCCTTCAAGGCGCAGGTCCTGAATGACCGCACCCCAGGTCATTACATTGGCAGTCAGCCCGCCGCCGCTGATCTGGACGCGATAGACGGGCTCCCCGTCCTGCGTGGTGCCGAACACCTCGAATGCCTGCCCTGCCATGAGTTTCCTCCGCCGTTTTTATCGGCGGCAAACTGCGCGATTTGGCAAGGTCCCGCAATGGGAAACGGCGACGCGCGGCGTCTTTTCCCGACGCCGCCCCAGAAGCCACACCAAGCGCCTATTCGGTGCCAATCTTGTCCATGTCGTAATGGGTCGTCTGGTACATCTCGTTGATCCAGTTTCCGAATAGAAGATGCGCATGACTGCGCCACCGGTTCTGCGGCGTCAGCGTATCGTCGTTATGCGGAAAATAGTCATGCGGCATCTTGATCGGGATACCGGCATTCACGTCGCGAAAATATTCGTCCGCCAGCGAGGTGGAATCATATTCGACGTGGTTGAACATGTAGAGACGGTTACCTTTCTTCTCATGCACGAGGCAAAGGCCCATCTCGTCGGATTCCATCAGGATTTCCAGATCGGACTTCTTCTCGACATCCTCGCGACGCACCTCTGTCCAACGTGACACCGGCACCTGGAAATCATCGGAAAAGCCGTTGAGATAAACCGAGGCCGGCGCGAGATTGCGGTGACGGTAAACGCCGAAAGCCTTTTCAGTGAGTGCATGTTTCGGCACGTCGTGAAAATGGTAGATCGCCGCCATCGCGCCCCAGCAGACATTCATCGTCGAATGCACATTGGTCGTCGTCCAGTCAAAAATCTGGCGCATCTCGTCCCAATAGCTCACATCCTCGTAGTCCATCTGCTCCACCGGCGCGCCGGTGATGATGAACCCGTCGAACTTGCGGTCCTTCACCTCTTCCCAGGTGTGATAGAAGGAGAGCAGATGTTCCTCGGACGTATTCTTCGCCTTGTGCGTGCCGAGCCTTATCAGCGAAAACTCCACCTGCAGCGGCGAAGCGCCGACCAGGCGCGCCATCTGCACCTCGGTCTTGATCTTGTTCGGCATAAGGTTGAGAAGTCCGATCTGCAGCGGACGAATGTCCTGGCGCACGGCGACCGTTTCGGTCATGACGCGCACGCCCTCGGAAACGAGGGTGGTAAACGCTGGAAGCGTATCGGGAATCTTGATCGGCATAGTAAGGCCCCACAAACAAAAAGCCGGCAACGAAAAATCGCAACCGGCCCGTGGGAAGTGAAGTCTAACTTCTCGCGGCCCTTTAGCGACTTTTTTAACGTGGCTGCAAGCCGGCCGGCCAAATCACCACGGAAGTTCGGTTTATCAGATAATCCTTGCGAGAGCCTCCGTCAATGGGAGCAAATTTGACCTGACGCCACCATGGCGCGACCGAAATAGGCATATGCACTGTTTCCCTTCCGCTACCCTTTGCGCTATGGGCAATGCCCATGGCCAATTCGACCTTCACAATCCTGCTTGGCGGCAATCTTGTCGTCACCGATCGCGTCAGACATGCGATCGCGGGAAGCCGTGTGATTGCCGCAGATAGTGGCATGCGCCACGCGGCCGGGCTTGGTGTGATACCGGAACTCTGGGTCGGCGACTTCGACTCTTCCGACGAAGACCTGATCGCCCGTTTTCCCGAGGTGGAGCGAAAGACTTATCCACTGGCTAAGAACGAGACCGATGGCGAGATTGCCACGGCCGAGGCGATCGAACGCGGCGCAAAGCGTCTGATCCTGATCGGCGCACTTGGCGGCGAGCGTTCCGACCACGCGCTGCAGCATCTTCTGCTTGCCATGAGCCTTGCCGAACGCGGCTTCGACATACTTCTCGCCTCGGGTGATGAAGAGGCCATTCCCTTTCTGCCGGGCAAAAAAGCGATCGACCTCCCCAAGGACGCGCTGTTTTCCGTCCTCGGCTTTTCCGCCCTGTCGGGCCTCGACATTTTGGGCGCAAGATATCCCTTAAAGGATTTCTCGCTGCCTTTCGGTTCATCCCGCACGGTTTCGAATGTTGCGGAAGGGCCGGTCGAATTCCATCTAAAGAGCGGCAAGGCGATGATCCTTGCCCGTCCCCACGATTTTTCCGGAGCATAAACGGTCCTCATGGCACCTCCCATTCTCAAGCTTGACGACATCTTCCTGAGCTTCGGCGGCGCGCCGTTGCTGAACGGCGCAGGCCTGCAGGTGGAACCGGGTGACCGCATCTGCCTCGTCGGCCGCAACGGCTCTGGCAAGTCGACACTTATGAAGATCGCGGCCGGCATGGTCGAGGCGCAGTCGGGCGAAGTTTTCCGTCATCCATCTGCGACGATCCGTTATCTCGAACAGGCTCCCGATTTCGCCGGGTATTCGACCGTGCAGGCCTATGCCGAAGCGGGCCTCGGTCCGGGCGACGATCCCTATCGTGTCACCTATCTGCTCGAACATCTGGGCCTGACCGGCGAAGAAGATCCGAACCGGCTGTCCGGCGGCGAAGCGCGCCGTGCAGCACTTGCCCGTGTCATGGCACCGGAACCCGATATCCTTCTGCTCGACGAACCGACCAACCATCTCGACCTGCCGACCATCGAATGGCTGGAAGACGAGTTGCGCAAGACGCGCAGCGCACTTGTCGTCATCAGCCACGACCGTCGTTTTCTTGAAAAGGTCTCCAACGCCACGGTCTGGATCGATCGCGGCACCGCCCGAAGGCTGTCTCGCGGCTTCGGCCATTTCGAAGCCTGGCGTGATCAGGTTCTCGAAGAGGAAGAGATCGAACAGCACAAGCTCGGCAAGGCGATCGAGCGCGAAGAGCACTGGATGCGCTACGGCGTTACCGCACGACGCAAGCGCAACATGCGCCGTGTTGGCGAATTGCAGGCAATGCGCGCCGCCTATCGCGGCCATAACGGACCGCAGGGCAGCGTTCAGGCCTCGGTTGCCGAGGGTCGCGAGTCCGGCAAGCTGGTCGTTGAAGCCGAAAACATCACAAAGGCATACGAGGAGCGCACAATCGTGGCGCCCTTCTCCATCCGCGTGCATCGCGGTGACCGCATCGGTCTGGTCGGCCCGAACGGCGCCGGCAAGACAACGCTCCTGAAGATGCTGACCGGCCAGCTGGAGCCCGACAGCGGCTGGGTCAAGCTCGGCACGAACCTGGAAATCGCAACCCTCGACCAGAAGCGCGAGGACCTCGATCCCGAGGATACCCTGTCCCATTATCTGACCGATGGTCGCGGCGAGACCCTGCTGGTCAACGGCGAACAGCGCCATGTTGCCGGTTACATGAAGGATTTCCTGTTCCAGCCTGAACAGATCCGCACGCCGATCAAGAACCTGTCGGGTGGCGAGCGCGCCCGTCTGATGCTGGCCCGCATGCTGGCAAGGCCTTCGAACCTCTTGATCCTCGACGAACCGACCAATGATCTCGACATCGAGACGCTGGACCTGCTGCAGGAAATCGTCGCTGGCTATAACGGCACCGTCATCCTCGTCAGCCACGACCGTGACTTCCTCGACCGGACCGTGACCTCGACTATCGCCCCGGCCACCCCGGATGCGCCCGATGGCCGCTGGATCGAATATGCCGGCGGCTACACCGACATGCTGGCGCAGCGCAAGGGCGCGCAGGAAGAGCGGAAAAAGGCGGAGAAAGCAGCCGAAAAGCCGAAGGCCGAAAACGCAGCCTCTTCCTCCGACGCACCCAGAGCCAAGGGAAAGCTCTCCTACAAGCAGAAGTTCGCGCTGGAGAATATTCCCAAGGAAATGGAAAAGGCCGAAGCCGAGATCGCTCTGCGAGAAAAGAAGATGGCCGATCCCAACCTCTTCACCAAGGACCCGGCAAGCTTCAACAAGTTGGCTGCCGAGATGGAAAAGCTGCGCGAAAAGCTGACCCAAATGGAGGAGGAATGGCTGGAGCTGGAAATGTTGCGCGAGGAAATCGAGGGTTGAGCACGATGCGACAGGCATCCGAAAATTAAATATTTGTTAGCCTTAACAAATATTTAATCAAGAAAATCAGTGTCTCGCCCCGGAACAATCCAGACATTCATCGCGTTTGGTGCGTGTCAGGTTGCTAAAACATGCAACTGGCAAAACCGAGATGAACTCTGGAGATGTCCAATGCTGACAAGTGTATCGCGTCGTCGGCTGGCAAATGAGGCGATGAATCAGCGCGTATTGATTATCGAGGATGAGTTTCTGATTGCGCTCGACGTGGCCGACACGATCGAGAACATGGGCCTGAAGGTGGTGGGGCTGGCGAATGCCCGCAAGCATGCACTTTCGCTCGCAGCCCATGCGGATATCGCGCTCGTCGATGTCAATCTCGCCGATGGCCGGACGGGACCGGAAATCGGCCGCGAACTTGCCGAACAATATGGCCTCACGGTCGTATTCATGACCGGCAATCCGGAAGATATCGCGGATGGCGTAGAAGGAACACTCGGCGTTCTGACTAAACCCGTCATGCCTGAAGTAGTCGAACAGACGATCGGTTATGCGATCGCCAACCGCCTCGGCGGCATGGCCATCGTTCCCCGCGAACTCAAGGTTTTTCGCGGAAACGCAAACTGAGTCAAAATTCCGGCATGGACTTGTCGAATCCGTGCCGCATCTTTCGTCCTTGGAGGAAGGGCGCCAGCTGATGGCGTCCATAATCAAGGAGGAATCGCGACATGCGGATGATTTTCGTGAACCTGCCGGTGGCGGATCTTCAGGCTTCAACGGCGTTTTACACGGCGCTGGGCTTCAACAAGAACCCCGATTTTTCCGATGACACCGCAAGTTGCATGGTCGTCAGCGAGCAGATCTACGTGATGCTTCTCACCCACGACAAGTTCCGCATGTTCATCAATGGCGATATCTCCGACGCCAGGAAGACGAAAGAGGTGCTGAACTGCCTTTCCGCATCGAGCCGCGACGAGGTTGACGGCTTCAAGGCAAAGGCGCTTGCCGCAGGAGGTGGCGAATGGAAGCCGAACATGGAAATGGGCCCTATGTACGGCTGCAGCTTCCAGGACCTCGACGGCCATGTCTGGGAAGTCATGTATATGGACATGTCCGGTGGGTGATCCACTGGCAATTGCGGCTCACCGATAAAAGCCCCCTCCCAACCATCCCCACAAGGGGGAGGGCTAACCTCGACGTGTCGCTTATGCCCGATTGGAAACAAGCGGGTGCGGCGGTTTTTTGTCCCCCTTTTTGGCGGAGATGGCCGGCAGGCCAGAGGGGAATTTTCATGGAGAGAACGATTGTGTTGCCCCTCTTGCCAGCATGAAGCGAGACCGGTAAATCTTTGCACGCTCTAACGGGGTGCCCTGCGTCTGCTGGGCTGAGAGGCGAAACGCCAACCCGCGGAACCTGATCCGGCTAACACCGGCGGAGGGATTAGACGGCTCGCAACCAGCGCCTATTCCCCACATCGACATTTTGAGGAGGCGCTGATGCGCGGGATTTCGAATTTTCTTCTGGCCGCCACGGCCATGCTTTTTACCCCTTTTGCTGCTGAAGCTCAGGACAAGACGCTCACCGTCTATACCTATGAGAGCTTCACCTCCGACTGGGGTCCCGGCCCGAAGATCAAGGCCGAGTTTGAAAAGACCTGCGCCTGCACCGTCAATTTCGTCGGCGTTGCCGATGGCGTGGCGCTTCTCACCCGTCTAAAGCTGGAAGGTACGGGATCGGAAGCCGATATCGCGCTCGGCCTCGATACCAGCCTGATCTCCGAAGCCAAAGCCACCGGCCTTTTCGAGGCGAACGGCGTCGATGCAGGCGCCGTCAAGGTTCCCGGCAATTATGCAGACGACACGTTCATTCCCTATGACTACGGCCACTTCGCCGTCATCTACGATACGCAAACGATCAAGAACCCGCCGAAGAGCCTCAAAGATCTGATCGAGGGGGACGCTTCGCAGAAGATCGCCATTCAGGACCCGCGCACCTCGACGCCGGGTCTCGGCCTTCTGCTCTGGGTAAAGTCCGTCTATGGCGACAAGGCGCCGGAAGCCTGGGCGAAACTCAGGGACCGGGTTCTGACCGTCACTCCCGGCTGGTCGGAAGCTTATGGCCTGTTCACCAAGGGCGAAGTGCCGATGGTGCTCTCCTATACAACCTCGCCGGCCTATCACATGGTCGAGGAAAAAAACGACCGCTATCAGGCCGCAAGTTTTTCGGACGGCCATTACATCCAGATCGAAGTCGCCGGCATGCTGAAACACGCCCGGGATAAGGATCTGGCGAAAAGCTTCCTGACGTTTCTGATATCGCCGGCCGCACAGGATATCATTCCGACCACCAATTGGATGATGCCAGCCGCCGCCGCCCCGCTGCCTGAGGCTTTCGACAAGCTTGTAAAGCCGGAAAAGACGCTGCTGATCGGCTCCGACGAGGTTGCGAAGAACCGTCAGGCTTGGATCGACGAATGGCTGACCGCCATGAGCAAGAAGTGACATGTCGAAACGGGCGGAATATCGCATTTGCTGACGACTGCTGAAAGACGACGCGGCATCGTTGCTGGCCTTGTCGTGCTTGCCGCCGTCATAGTCTTTGTCGGCACGGCGATCGCGACGCTGCTGGCCTGGGATGGCGATCAATCGGCATCCCGGCTTTTCACCGCCTATACCTGGAGCATTCTGCGCTTCACGCTTTGGCAGGCGGCCCTGTCGACCTTGCTGTCGGTTGCCTTCGCCATTCCGGTAGCGCTGGCACTGGCTCGCCGCCCCCGCTTTGCAGGCAGAGCCTGGATTCTTCGCCTCATGGCCTTGCCCATGGGCCTACCGGCACTCGTCGGCGCGCTCGGCCTCCTCGGCGTCTGGGGCAGGCAAGGAGTTTTGAACGGCTGGCTTACTGCCGCCGGACTGGAACACCCGGTCAGCGTCTACGGCCTTTCCGGCATTCTGCTTGCCCACACTTTCTTCAATATCCCGCTTGCCGTGCGCCTGCTGCTTGCCGTACTTGAGCGACTGCCGGCGGAGTACTGGCTTCTGTCGGCCAGCCTCGGCATGAAACCGCTCTCGATCTTCCGCTTTGTCGAATGGCCGGCGCTCGCGCGTGTCGTGCCAGGCGTCGCGGGGCTGATCTTCATGCTCTGCGCCACCAGCTTCACGCTAGTCCTCGTGCTCGGCGGCGGCCCGGCTGCAACCACGCTGGAAGTGGCGATCTACCATGCCCTGCGCTTCGATTTCGACCCGCCCCGCGCGGTCGCACTCGCCTTTCTGCAGATTGCCCTCACCGCAGCCGTGATCGGCCTCATCGCGTTTCTGCCGGCGGCAACCGATACGGTCTGGACCGCAGGCCGAAAGGTCTTGCGCCTCGACGGGCGCTCATCCGCATCCCGCCTGTGGGATGGCCTCATCATTGCTGTCGCCGTCATCTTCGTCGCCTCGCCGCTCTTCTCGGTTTTGGTCGCTGGCCTTCGTGCGGATCTCTGGAAACTCGTCAACGGACCACGCTTCATTCAGGCAGCCACGACAAGCCTTGTGATCGCCGTAACCGCCGCAGTGATCGCCGTCTCCGCATCGCTCGCCATCATCACGGCGCGGCAGGCGATCAGGGACCGGCGTGATCCCAATATTGCTGCACGGCTTCTATCGACCTCGCTCGCCGGCACATCCTCGCTTGTGCTCGTCGTCCCGCCAATCATTCTCGGCACCGGCTGGTTTTTGGTGCTTCGGCAATTCGGCAATGTCGCAGCGTTCGCCCCCTTTCTCGTCGCCTTCATCAATGCTCTGATGGCATTGCCCTTCGCCGTGCGGGTGCTCGAACCGGCACTGGATGACCACCACCATCAGACCGCCCGGCTGGCCACCTCACTCGGCATCAGCGGCCCTGCCAAGTGGCGGCTAATCGATCTCCCCGTCCTGACACGCCCGATACTCACCGCCCTCTCCTTCGCTATGGCACTTTCCCTCGGCGATCTCGGTGCGGTTGCCCTGTTCGGCTCCAGCGAGCTCGTCACCCTGCCCTGGCTGGTCTACAGCACGCTATCGAGTTACAGAACAAATGATGCGGATGGGCTGGCGCTGATCCTCGGCGTGATCTGCCTTGCCCTGACCATACTCGGCACCGCGGGCAAAAAGGAAAACGCGAATGCATGACGGCATCGTCCTCGACAAGGTCGCGCTGACGCTCGGCAAGACGAGTTTCGCTTTCGATTGCCGCATCGAACCGGGCGCAGTCACCGCGATCGCCGGCCCGTCGGGCGCAGGAAAATCGACGCTGCTCAATCTGATTGCCGGTTTCGAACGTCCGCAATCAGGCCACATCCTTATCGCCGGAATCGACCAGACCTTGAGCCACCCGTCGGAAAGACCGGTCTCGGTAGTCTTCCAGGATCACAACCTCTTCGCCCATCTCGACATCTTCACCAACGTCGCGCTTGGCCTCAACCCGTCTTTGCGGCTTTCCCCGCAAGACAGGGACCGCGCCGAAAACGCCTTGGTGCGTGTTGGTCTTGCCGGATTCGGCAAGCGCATGCCGGGCTCGCTATCGGGAGGAGAAAAACAGCGGGCAGCATTTGCCCGGGCTTTGCTGCGCAACAAGCCGGTGCTCCTGCTGGACGAACCCTTCGCAGCGCTAGACACCGATCTGCGTCTGCAAATGTCCGCCCTTCTTCTTGACCTGCATAAGGAAAATGCAAATACCGTGGTCATGATAACCCATGACCGCGAGGAAATTGCCCGCATTGCAGATCGCATCCTGCATGTCGAAAAGGGGCAGATCGCTACCGACGAAGCAAAGGCGGATTACCTTTCGCGATTTGCCGCACCCGTTTCGGCCCTATCCGGCACTGTGTGAACGAAAGTCATCAAGCGTGCATGGGCACCGCCACAATTTGGACGTGGCCCAATGGCATCGGCGTTCAAGTTTATTTTCTTTTCATACCCAGTAGGCAATACATATTCATTTAGGAATATCTGTGCAGTTGGCGCGAAAGACGGTAAGCGACAACGGGCGGAAGACGAAGCCAGACGCGACGGCAGGATGCCGAAGTGTAATTCCGGAGATGGTAGTGCAGGCGAAGACTGTAAAGACGGATCGTGCCAGGTGGCCGAGATTTTGGCAGCGTAGCCGCGCATTCCGTTCCGCAGCCACACTCTTTGCCGTCACCTCGATGCTTTACGGCTGCCAGTCGATCTTCGACCAGGCCTATACACCCAATGTATCGCCGTCGGAAAACCCGCAGACTGTCGACCAGGTTCAGAAGAATGACCCGCGTGCCGCAATGGGCGCCCGCGAGCATCCGCGCATTGTCGCAAGTTACGGCGGCGAATATCGCGATGCGAAGACCGAGCGTCTGGTCGCGCGTATCACCGGTGCATTGACGGCCGTTTCGGAAAATCCAACCCAGTCCTTCCGCATCACCATTCTGAATTCGCCGGCAATCAACGCCTTCGCGCTGCCAGGCGGTTATCTCTATGTCACACGCGGTCTGCTGGCGCTCGCCAACGATGCGTCGGAAGTGGCGGCCGTCCTGTCGCACGAAATGGGCCACGTCACCGCCAATCACGGCATCGAGCGTCAGAAGCGGGAAGAGGCGGAAGTCATTGCCAGCCGAGTCGTCGCCGAGGTCCTGTCGAGCGATCTCGCCGGCAAGCAGGCGCTCGCACGTGGCAAGCTGCGTCTCGCCGCCTTCTCCCGCCAGCAGGAATTGCAGGCGGATGTTATCGGCGTGCGCATGCTCGGCGAAGCCGGATATGATCCTTATGCAGCCGCTCGCTTCCTTGATTCCATGGCAGCCTACGCCCGCTATTCCGCCGTCGATCCAGATAACGACCAGAGCCTCGACTTCCTTTCAAGCCACCCGAATTCGGCCCAGCGTGTCGATCTCGCGCGCCGCCATGCCCGCGCCTTCGGCCAGGAAGGCGTCGGCGACCGTGGCCGCGATTATTATCTCGCCGGCATCGACGGTCTCCTTTACGGCGACAGCCCGCAGGAAGGTTATGTTCGAGGCCAGACGTTCCTACACGGCAGCCTCGGCATCCGTTTCGATGTTCCGCCGGATTTCCGGATCGACAACAAGGTCGAGGCGGTGCTCGCAACCGGCCCCGGCGAAAGCGCCATCCGTTTCGATGGCGTTGCCGCCGGCGACAATAACAACCTGACGAATTACCTGACGAGCGGCTGGGTTGCAGGATTGCAGCCGGAAACCGTGCGCGAGTCCACCGTCAACGGCCTGCCGGCCGCAACCGCCCGCGCCTCCGCCGAGCGCTGGGATTTCGACGTGACCGTCGTGCGCCTCAATGAGCAAATTTTCCGCTTTTTGACAGCGGTACCAAAGGGTAACACGACCCTACAATCTACGGCAGATACGCTACGCAACAGCTTTCGTCGTATGACGCCAGAAGAAATAGCCTCCCTGAAGCCGCTTCGCGTGCGGATCGTCACGGTTGGCCCAAGTGACACTCTTGCATCGCTCTCGGGTCGGATGATGGGAACGGATCGAAAACTCGATCTTTTCAAGCTCATCAACGCCCTGCCGGCCGGCGCGACGGTGTCGCCCGGCCAGAAGATGAAGATCATTTCCGAATAGGGGTGAAGGAACACCCCTTCACACTCAGCAGGCAGCGGCAGCCATCTGCGGATTGGCGGAAACGAGCGCCGACTTCAGCTTCTCGATGGCGCGGCTTTCGATCTGACGCACTCGTTCCTTGGAAATTCCAAGTTCGGTACCGAGCGCTTCGAGCGTCGCACCGTCGTCGGTGAGCCGGCGGGCACGAATGATCTTCTTCTCGCGGTCGTTAAGTTTGGTGAGCGCGCCCTGCAGCCATTTCAGCCGCCGTTCGCCGTCGATCATCCCCGAGACCTGCTCGTCGGGAAGTGGCTCGTTGCTCTCCAGCATGTCCAGCCGTTCGCCGCTATCGGCGTCACCGGCAATCGTCGGCGCCTGCAGCGAGGCATCGTTGGCGGAAAGACGTGCATCCATTGTCTGCACGTCGTTTACGCTGACACCGAGCGCCACCGCGATCTCTTCATGGATGGCACGGGCAGTAAGATTGCTGTCACCGCGGGCAAGCTTTGCACGCAACCGGCGCAGATTGAAGAAAAGCGCCTTCTGCGCAGAGCTGGTCCCGCCGCGCACGATCGACCAGTTGCGCAAGATATAGTCCTGCATCGAAGCGCGGATCCACCAGCTGGCATAGGTTGAAAAACGAACGTCCCGCGCCGGCTCAAACCTTGCCGCCGCCTCAAGCAGCCCTACATAACCTTCTTGAACGAGATCACTCATCGGCAGACCGAAGCCGCGAAACTTCGAAGCCATGGCTATGACGAGACGCATATGCGCGAGTGCAATCTGGTTTCGTGCATTCTGATCCTGGCCGTCTTTCCATCGGATGGCAAGATCACGCTCCTCTTCTCGGGCGAGATAGGGAGCTGACATCGCTATCTTGATCATTGTGCGGTCTGCGGACATGGCTGTCATCGTCTTCTCCGTCAACGGTTCTGATATGACGATGAACAGCGGGAAACCTTGCAAACGCACATCCGCGAAGGATGCCAACGTTAGTTCGGACTGCTGATCTCGCCCCCTCATCAGCGACCCGGAACATCCTGGTCGCAACAGTTTCAGAAGGGAACCGAGGGCAGCGTTACGCAGCAATCAATTCGCCGTTCCGGCGGGTTAACGCGGCGACAGCGCAAAAGTTCCAATAAAAAAACCCGGCTCAAGGCCGGGTTTTTTTATTGCTGTATCTCAGAAAAATCAGGCAGCTTCTTCCTGCGCTTCATCCTCATCAAGGCTCTTGCCGCGCTTGGGTCCCTTGGCAAGATTGACCTCTACAAGACGAACAGCTTCGGTATCCGACATCTTGTTGACGGCCGCGATCTCACGGGCCATTCGGTCGAGAGCAGCCTCATAAAGCTGACGCTCGGAATAAGACTGTTCCGGCTGGTTTTCAGCGCGATAGAGATCGCGGACCACTTCAGCGATAGAAATCAGGTCACCGGAATTGATCTTTGCATCATATTCCTGGGCACGGCGCGACCACATGGTGCGCTTCACACGAGCCTTGCCCTGCACAACCTTGAGCGCGCGTTCGACGAAATCCGTTTCCGAAAGCTTGCGCATGCCGATAGCAACGGCTTTGGCGACCGGAACCTTCAGGCGCATCTTATCCTTTTCGAAGTCGATCACAAAAAGCTCGAGCTTCATGCCAGCAACTTCTTGCTCTTCAATCGCACTGATCGTACCAACGCCATGAGCGGGATACACGATCGATTCGCCGGTCTTGAAACCCTGGCGAGCCGGGGAATTCTTCTTCTGCTGAGTCGTCATTCGTTTCAAAAACTCCCTTCTACTCACCCACATCTGGGTCAGGGGAAAGCCGGGTCTGTCAGGCCCGGATGAGACGGGGGAAACCGTCGGGTCACTCCATACTGGTCCGACAAAACGCGCGCGAAAAAACAAATCCCATCGCTGAGCTGCGACCGACAACATGAAACGAGTTTATGTCTCGGGGAGCGCGTGTGATTGATCTGTGCTTTCGTGATGTTTTTTGGGCACGCGAGTGCCGCCTTGTGGAACAGTATCTCTTGTCTACCACAAAAAAGTGCGGAAATCAATAATTTGCTTCACAGAGTCCGCAAAGCAACATTATAGCGTCCTGCCTATGAAAGCAGCAACGCTTCAATGGCGCCTGCGACAGCAAGGCAGGCACATCCCGGCTGGACAACCTAGACTCAGTCGCCCTTGCCCGGTTCCGGAGAGAAATACTTCTCGTACTTGCCCGCCTCGCCGTCAAGCTCCTTGGCGCCGTCCATCGGATCTTTCTTGATCGTGATGTTTGGCCAGATCTGGGCGAACTCCGCATTGATCTTCAGCCATTTGTCCAGCCCCGGCTCGGTATCGGGCTTGATTGCCTCGGCAGGACATTCAGGTTCGCATACGCCGCAATCGATGCATTCGTCGGGATGGATGACGAGAAAATTCTCGCCTTCATAGAAGCAATCCACCGGGCAGACTTCGACGCAGTCGGTATATTTGCAGCGGACACAGTTATCGGTCACGACATAAGTCATGAAGCACTCCACATCAACGCGTTGATCAGGACACGATTGGGAACGGTCGGGCCCCGAGGGCCGGACGGGGGCAACGCAACCGCTGGAACGACAGAGGCGGGCTATCCGGCATTTTCGAACGTCACGTAAAGCCTTTATCCAAGCTTAGCAAGGATAAACCATTTCGAAAAAACGCGGAAACAGGGCGCATTTTCTAATCATCGTCCCAATTGATCCCGGCACCCAAGTCGGCATCACCAGCATTGGGAAAAAGACGGTCTGTCTCGCGGCGTTCCTTTTTAGTCGGACGGCCGGATCCCTTGATGCGCTGCGCCTGTTCCAGCATCGTCAGGCGCTCGGTTTTCTCGCGCGGTGGGGTGAGATCTTCGTAGAGTTCCTTGGCCTCTTCGTAAGGCCCTCGCCGCTTGCCACCGGACTTGACGACCAGGATGAGATCGCGCCGATCGAGCGCGATTTCCACCCGATCGCCTACCTTCACCTGGAAGCTCGGCTGGCGGATCGAAGCCCCGTTCACCTTCACATGGCCGGAATTGAGCAGGCTTTGCGCGAGTGATCGGGACTTCACCATGCGGGTGAAGAAAAGCCATTTGTCGATGCGTTGCCGCAAATCCCCGGATGGCTTTTCGCTCATGACCCTTTACTTCTTCATCTGCTCCTTAAGAGCAGCGAGTTTTGCGAAAGGAGAATCCGGATCGATCGGCTTTTCCTTGCGCGGCGGCTTTGCCTCGAAACGTGCAGGCTGGTTGTTCTTCTGCCCGCCGCGTTCCGGACGCGGACCACCCTCGTTGCGTTCGCCACGGAAGGGACGATCGCCCTGCGGACGCTTGTCACCCCTGCGGTCGTTGTTACGGTCGCGACCCTGGCCTTCGCGCTTGTCCTGCTCACCGCCGCGGCGGTTGTCACGACGATCACCATCACGGCGGCCCTGCGGAGCATTTTCGCCGCCGGCATTGCGCTGGCCGCCACGATCACCACCCCGGTCACCGCCATGACCGCGGCGATCGCCCTGCGGACGGCCACCACGCTGGTTGTTTTCACGACCGCCGCCCGGGCGCCACAACAGAACCGGCTTCGGCTCTTCAGCTTCCGCAGGCTTCGCACCTTCGACTTCGGCAGACAGCTCTACGGCTGCAGCCTCGACAACCGGTTCAGCCGCAGTTTCGGTCACTGTTTCAGACGGGGCTTCCGCAGTGCCTGCGTCTGCCGTTTCTTCAACAGCAGATGCTTCAGCCGAAATCTCCACAGCGGAAATCTCGTCCGATGCTGCGGATGCAGCGGCGGCCGGCGTCTGGCTGGCGAGATAGGCCTGAGCCTCTTCCGCAGTTACGCTGTCGGCCCGATAGCCGAGACCCTTAAGAATTTCTTCCATATCGTCCGGCGTTGCACCGAGGATCGACAGCATGGCCGTCGTCGTGGTGAACCGGCGACCGTCATAGGCACCTTCCGGACGCGGCGTCGCACCCGGCTTCCACTGCAAGAGCGGACGGATAAGGTCTGCAAGACGTTCGAGAATATCGACGCGAACCGCACGCTTCCCGAGGAAACGGAAACCGGCGAGCTTGTAGAAGGTCCGCTCAAACGACGGATCGGCAACAACCGACGTGCGGCCAGCGGCAAGAGCCGGAATAAGGTCGCCATAACCCGGCTTGTCGAGACCATCGTTCTTCAGCGCCCACAGCAGCGTGATAAGCTCGGCCGGAGCCGGCTTCAACAGCGCAGGCATGAAGACGTGATAGGCGCCGAAACGGATGCCATAGCGGCGCATCGAGGCGCGAGCATCCTGATCGAGGGACTTCACGTCCTCGGCAACATCCCGACGGAACAAGACACCGAGATTTTCGACGATCTGAAACGCTAGGCCCTTTGCCAGACCCTGCAGGTCTTCCGCACGAGACAGGTCGTCGAGCGGCTTCAGCACCGTTGCGATATGATGATTGACGAAACGTTCGATGCGGGCGGCCACGTGTTCACGGGCATTGCCGGTCAGCTGTTCATCCGACAGCAGGATGACCCGTGGGCGCATGACATGGTCGCTTGCTGCAAGACGGGCAACCGGATCGCCGAGCCAACGCACAGAACCATCGGAACCGACGGCAAGATCGTTATTGCCGGAAGCATAGAGACGGGCGGCACGCGCCTCGAACTCCAGCGCCAGCGCCTTTTGTGAGGCGGCCTGAACAGCCTTGGCATCCGGTCCTTCGGTCCCCGAGACCGGAGTAAAGCGGAATCCCGCCAACTGTCCGACGTGATGTCCCTCGACAAACACATCGCCATTCACACTGATTTCTGCTTCCAGCATCGCATTCTCTCTTAGGCGCCTCATGAGCACAGATGTCCTGCGATCAACAAAGCGTTTCGTCAACCTTTCATGTAGCGCGTCCGACAACCTATCCTCGATTTCCCGTGTCTTTTCTTGCCAGTGTGTCGGATCGGCAAGCCAGCCGGGTCGGTTTGACACATAGGTCCAGGTTCGAATCTGCGCGATTCGGGCAGACAGGGTATCGATTTCGCCGTCGGTGCGGTCGGCACGGCGAACCTGCTCCGCCATGAAGTCCTCGTTCACCGTGCCGCGACGCACAAGATCGAAGAAAAGCGTCGAAATAAGGTCAGCATGCTGCGCCGGCGCAATTCTTCTATAGTCTGGAAGCGCGCAGGCGTCCCATAATTTCTCCACACGCTCCGGCGTGGTAACGATATCCTTCACTTCCGGATAGCGCGACAGATAGTCAAGCGCCTGGCTGTCGGTAGCCGGCAAAGCACGCGTCAGCCCCTGTATCGTCGGATTTGCATCAAGACTGCGCCGAAGCTCATTGAGCGACGAAAAGCTGAGGTTTTTCGAACGCCACTGCAGCACCTTTACACTGTCGAAATGATGCCCCTCGATCCGCTCCACCAGCTCGTCGTCGAACGGCGCGACCTGTCCCGTCACCCCGAACGTGCCATCGCGAAGGTGCCGCCCCGCACGACCGGCAATCTGCGCCATTTCGGCAGGATTGAGATTGCGGAACTGGTATCCGTCGAATTTCCGGTCCTGCGCGAAGGCGACATGGTCGACATCGAGGTTGAGGCCCATGCCGATCGCATCGGTGGCCACCAGATATTCGACATCACCTTCCTGATAAAGGCCGACCTGCGCATTGCGGGTGCGCGGGCTGAGCGCTCCAAGCACGACGGCAGCCCCGCCGCGCTGGCGGCGGATCAGTTCGGCGATCGCATAAACCTCATCGGCCGAAAAGGCGACAATCGCGGTCCGCTGCGGCAGGCGCGTGATCTTCTTCTGGCCCGCATAAAAAAGCTGCGACAGGCGCGGGCGCTCCACGATCGTAATGCCTGGCAGAAGATTCTCGAGGATCGGCCGCATGGTTGCAGCGCCGAGAAGAAGCGTCTCGTCACGGCCGCGCAGATGCAGGATGCGGTCGGTAAAGATATGTCCGCGCTCAAGATCGCCGGCAAGCTGGACTTCATCGATCGCGACGAAAGAGGCCTTCGTCTCGCGTGGCATCGCCTCGACGGTGCAGACCGAATAACGCGCCATATGCGGCGTGATCTTCTCTTCCCCGGTGATCAGTGCAACATTGTGATGCCCGACCTTCTCCACCAGCCTCGTATAGACTTCGCGCGCGAGCAACCGGAGCGGCAGGCCGATCACGCCTGAGCCGTGCGCCACCATGCGCTCGATCGCGTAATGGGTCTTGCCGGTATTCGTGGGGCCAAGCACGGCGGTTACGCCACGCCCGCTAAAAATCATTGGCTGAGAATTCAAAGCGAAGTTCCACGTCTAATCAACCACGGGCTCCATTGTCGCCCGAAGTTTCGCAACACATGGCGACGCAACGCGACAAACGCAAGAAGAAAGACGCTGAGGCGGCTGAAAACCGGGCTGACGACATCTTCGGAACAAAAGTGAACGAATCGGCGACGAATCGAAGACTCACTGGATTCACGCTCCGTTCTCACAATATATAGACACAGAAACTAGACAGACACATCATATTGTACCAACGGACATTCCGCCGACTTTCCCGACGAGAACAGGTCAAGGACTCGTATCGCTTCGAGAGTCAATCACCCGACCAATCAGCATTTTTTGACGCATCAGAAGTTAGAGACATCTCTCAACGTCCGTTAACAGCCCGTAACAAGGAGTGAGAACAAGGACTTCCACGCCAATGGAACAAAAGTTCCAGCGCCACGTTCTCACCGCAAATTCATCCTGGCTTCAGGAAAGCGGAGATAAACCCATGCTCGGAACGGTTCTACTCGTAATACTCATTCTGCTCCTTATCGGCGCTCTGCCGAATTGGGGACATAGCCGGAACTGGGGTTATGGTCCTTCGGGCGGCTTGGGTCTCGTCGTTCTTATCATCATCATCCTGCTTCTCATGGGCAGGATCTGAACTATCAACGTGGAAGGGAAGGAAACCGAGTTATGAAGAAGATCATGCTGATCGCCGCACTTGTCGGCACTCTCGCATCGTGCACCTCGACCGAAAAGGGAACGGCCATCGGTGCAGCATCCGGCGCGGTTATCGGCGGCGCTGTGACCAATAGCTGGGGTGGCGCGGCAGTCGGTGCTGTCGGCGGCGGTCTGATCGGGGCAGCCATCGGCGAATCCCAGAAGCACCGCGGCTACTGCGTCTATCGCGACCGCTATGGCCGTACCTACGAAGCTCGTTGCCGCTAAGCGGCACGTTTTCAGCTGAATATGTTAAGGCCGGAATCGGGAGAGGATTCCGGCCTCAATTTTTGATGATCTATATTGCCTGCAAGTAGCAACAGGCCTCGGCCTGTTCAGCCGGCCATATACTGGCCGCCGTTGGCGGTAAGCGTCGAGCCGGTAATGAAACCCGCATCGTCGGAAGCCAGAAACACCACGCAGCGGGCAATTTCTTCCGGCCTGCCAAGCCGCCCGACCGGTATATGCGGTAGGATTTTTTCCTCCAGCAC
The DNA here is from genome assembly GCA_900472575.1 of Hyphomicrobiales bacterium. GTDB lineage: Bacteria > Pseudomonadota > Alphaproteobacteria > Rhizobiales > Rhizobiaceae > Neorhizobium > Neorhizobium cellulosilyticum. The sequence goes on along the minus strand of UCIV01000034.1, from coordinate 106,516 downwards.
ATGTTGCGGAATGGCTTTCACCATGTCCGTCTCGGTATAACCCGGGCAGATCGCATTGACGGTGATGTTGCGCGACGCGCCTTCGAGCGCCAGTGCCTTGGTGAAACCGACATCGCCGGCTTTCGCGGCTGCATAATTCGCCTGACCCAACTGGCCTTTTTGTCCGTTGATCGACGATATGCTGATGATCCGGCCAAAACCGCGTTCCCGCATCCCCGGCCACACAGGATGGGTCATGTTGAACAGTCCGCTGAGATTGGTGCCGATCACCTCGTTCCACTGCTGCGGCGTCATGCGGTGGAACATGTTGTCCCGCGCAATGCCGGCATTGTTGACGAGAACCTCAATCGGACCCATCTGCTTCTCAACAGCCTCGACACCGGCAACGCAGGCATCGTAATTCGACACGTCCCACTTGAAAACTGGAATGCCGGTTGCGTCGTGAAACTGGGATGCACGCTCGTCATTGCCGTGATAACTCGCAGCAACCCTGTATCCTGCGGCCTTTAGGGCGACCGAAACCGCGGCACCGATGCCGCGCGTACCACCCGAAACGAGAGCAACTCGCCCCATCATTCTTCCTTCTCTTTTAAAACCGCGTCACGGTTCAAGGGCGTTCATGGACGTTCCAGACACATGGCGACCCCCATGCCGCCGCCGATGCATAGCGTCGCCAGCCCTTTCGACGATCCGCGCCGCTTCATCTCGAACAACAAAGTGTTGAGAATGCGAGCGCCGGAAGCGCCGATCGGATGACCGATGGCGATTGCTCCGCCATTGACGTTGACGATCGACGGATCGAGACCGAGATCACGGACCACTGCGCAGCTCTGCGCCGCAAATGCCTCATTCGCCTCGATAAGATCAAGATCGGAAACTTTCCAGCCCGCCTTTTCCAAGGCTTTGCGCGACGCCGGGATCGGCCCCGTCCCCATGATCTGCGGATCAACGCCTGCCGTTGCCCAGGACGCGATGCGTGCGAGCGGCTCGATACCGCGGCGAACGGCTTCTTCTTCCGTCATCAGTACGACGGCGGCAGCACCATCATTGAGACCCGAGGCATTTCCGGCTGTTACCGTACCTTCCTTGTCGAAGGCAGGACGAAGCTTGGCCATCAGGTCCAGCGTCGCCCCGGCACGGATATATTCGTCCTGGTCGACGGTGACATCGCCCTTTCTTCCCTTCACGACGAAGGGCAGGATCTCGTCCCGGAACCGCCCTGCCGCCTGTGCAGTCTCGGCTTTGTTTTGCGAGGAAACCGCATACTGATCCTGGTCATCGCGGGAAAGCTGCCATTGGCGGGCGATATTTTCCGCCGTAATTCCCATGTGATAACCGTAAAATGCGTCGGTCAGGCCATCCTTCAGCATCGTATCGACCATCTTGAAGTCACCCATCTTCACACCGCCGCGAAGATGGGCGCAATGCGGCGCCATTGACATCGATTCCTGTCCGCCGGCAACAATGATCTTCGCATCGCCAAGCGCAATCTGCTGCATACCAAGCGCAACAGCACGCAAACCTGATCCGCAAAGCTGGTTGACGCCCCAGGCGGTCGCTTCCTGCGGCACGCCTGCCTTCATCGCCGCCTGCCTTGCGGGGTTCTGCCCCTCGCCTGCCGGCAGGACCTGGCCGAGGATGACTTCATCCACCTCGCCTGCCTCGACCCCGGCGCGCGCCAATACCCCCTTGATGGCAACGGCTCCGAGTTCATGCGCCGGCACGCTTGCGAAGGCACCGTTGAACGAGCCGACAGCGGTACGACCCGCAGCGGCGATGACAATAGAAGGATGAGGCATGCGTTTCCTCCGGCATTATTGTTGGCCGGACACTGGCAAAGCTCGGTCGAGGTGTCAAATGGACGCACGCGACATCGGCTTTGAAGTCATTTGCTGCGCAACACGATTTTCGTCGCGCCGCACAAAAACATTGTCTCGGCGCATGGTTGAGCTTACATTTCATGCTGGGAGAAGGGCGCTTGCCCTCGAAATAATAAGATTCGTGCTGTGGGAGGCAAAACGATGGCGAAAGCCGAAGGCGAGACGATTATCAAGAAATATGCCAACCGGCGGCTGTATAACACCGGCACCAGCACCTATGTCACCCTGGAGGATCTCGCCAAGATGGTGAAGAAGGGTGAGGTTTTTGCGGTGCAGGACGCAAAGACCGGCGAGGACATCACCCATTCGGTCCTGACACAGATTATCTTCGAGCAGGAATCCAAGACGGGAAACACGCTTCTGCCGGTTTCCTTCCTGCGCCAGCTCATTTCTTTCTATGGCGATCAGATGCAGATGGTCGTGCCGACATTCCTTGAACAATCCATGCACGCTTTCACCGAACAGCAAGTACAGATGCGAGAGCAGATGACACGCGCCTTCGGCGAGACGCCTTTGGCCAAGAACCTTCACGCTCCGATGCAGATGATGGAAGATCAGGTGCGTCGCAACACGGAAATGTTCCGTCAGGCTATGCAGATGTTCGCACCCTATTCCGCCCCACCGGCAAGCCCGGCACCGAAAAAAGCCGAGGCACGCGATATCGACGAGTTGAAGGAACAGCTCCGTAGCCTCCAGAGTCGGCTGGACAGCCTCGGCGCCTGACACTGCAATCCTGAAAACAGAATTTCGCGCAACAAAAAAGCCCGGTCAGACCGGGCTTTAAAGTTTCTGCTCGAGAAAAACGCTTATGCGCTTTCCTTCGGCGTCAGAACCTGGCGACCGCGGTACATGCCGGTCTTCAGGTCGATATGGTGCGGACGGCGAAGTTCGCCGGAATTCTTGTCCTCGACAAACGTCGGGGTAGCCAGCGCGTCTGCGGAGCGGCGCATACCGCGCTTGGATCGGCTAACTTTTCTCTTTGGTACTGCCATTTGTGTTACTCCACTTCGTGCAAAACGCCTTATTCGGCCCCTGTGAGGCCGAACCCGTCACGTCTCGATCTCGGAAATTTGGCTGACTTATACATGCACGTCAGGGCTTTGACCAGTCCCCACAGGCATTTTTTCGCGGCCGCGCCGGATTCGTCGAATCCAGCCATTCATGCTTCGTCCGCCGGCACGATCCAGGTCTCGGCAAGCGCTGCTGTTTCCCACGCCTTCCACGCCGGATGCACCTTCATCGCCGCCATATAGGCAAGCACAACCTTGTCGGACACGAGGTCATATGCCTCGAACCGGTTGACCACCGGCGCGAACATAGCATCTGCCGCCGAAAATTCGCCGAACAGATAAGGCCCGCCCGAGCGCGCCGTCAGCTCGGTCCAGATCGCGGAAATCCGCGCCACGTCGGCATCGACACCGGCTTGCAAATCCTTCGGCAGGTCGAGCCGGCGTTTTGGCCGCCGCAGGTTCATCGGGCAGGCATTGCGTATACCCCTGAAGCCGGACAGCATCTCCATCGAAACGGAGCGCGCCAAAGCCCTGTCTGCAACAGCTTTCGGCCAAATGGCTCTCTCCGGAAAAAGCTCGGCAGCATATTCGATGATCGCAAGCGATTCCCAGACGCGAAACGCACCGTGATGCAAACACGGCACCCGGCCTGTCGGCGAGATTTCCCTGAATTTCGGATTGCCCCCCTTGTCATCGAAGGGGATCAGCACTTCACGAAACGGAATGCCTGCCGCCGTCAGCGCGATCCAAGGCCGGAACGACCAGGACGAATAATTCTTGTTGCCGATATAAAGGGTGAGTTCTTCAGCCATGACAGTCTCCAGCTTTTGCCTCACGCTACAGGCACAGGCCAAAAGCCTCCAATGAAAAGCCTAGAACCTAGTCATAAATGCATTTGATATATTCACCGGAATTCCTCGCCCGCCGATCGATGACGGCAGCTAGACGGCGCATGCCGCGGCCCGGTTTGCTGGCAACGCGGGTAAACGGATTGGGCAGTGCCACGGCCAGAAGTGCTGCCTGGCCGGTGCTGAGCTTTGCCGCACTTGTCTTGAAATAATGCTGGGCGGCGGCTTCCGCACCATAGATGCCCGGCCCCCATTCCGCTACGTTGAGATAGATTTCCAGCATCCGCCGCTTCGTCCAGATCGTATCGGCAGCAATCGCCAGCGGCATTTCCAGCACCTTGCGCACGAAGAAACGACCGTTCCACAAAAATAGGTTTTTCGCCGTCTGCATCGAGATCGTGCTGGCGCCGCGGGTCGCCTCGCCGCTGAGAGTATCCTCGACGACACCTCGCATCTGTTTCCAGTCGACGCCGCCATGAAAGCAGAACTGCCCGTCTTCCGACATCATCACCGCGCGCACGAGATTGGGCGAGATCTCGTCGAGATCCACCCAACGCCGGTCGTAACCGCGCAGGAGAAACAGTTCCGACAGCATCAGCGTCGAGACCGGCCGGGTAAACGGCACAGCGTAAACGGGAATGAGCAGATAGGGCAGGATGAGAAGTGCAGCGATGATGAGAACGGCCTTTCGGCCAACACGCGAAAACGATCCCGCCTTTTGCCGTCGCGGCATGGCGGGTTCCTCTTCCTCAGTCTGTCGATCTGGCGTGATATCCAAACGAAGTTCCCAAGAGCCCCGATAAGCAACCCGATGTTTCATAGCCAGTATGTCGGCATGTGACGAGTCTTTCGCGTTAAACTTCCTGTGGGGTGGTAAATCCCGTTGCCAGCGCTGTGGCGGCATGCAACACAGCGGCCATGAACACGAAGCCCGCCGATCAGCCCCTTTTCGAGACCCGACTGAAGCAGAGCGCCGTCGAGACGGAAACACTGCTGATGCGCCTTCTGTCATCGCAGGCGCTGGAAGACGAGATCGCCCGGCCGGAAAACCTGACCGCTGCGATGCGCCATGGAACGTTGAACGGCGGCAAGCGGCTGCGACCCTTCCTCGTCATCGAAAGTGCCGCCCTGTTCGGCGGAGAACGCGAGACGGCACTGCGCATCGGTGCGGCACTCGAATGCCTGCACTGTTATTCGCTGATCCATGACGATCTGCCGGCCATGGATGACGACGATCTGCGCCGCGGCCAGCCGACGGTCCACAAGGCCTTCGATGAGGCAGTCGCGATCCTAGCCGGCGACAGCCTTTTGACCTACGCCTTCGATATCATCTCGGCGCGGGAAACGCAGCTTGATGCCGAAAGCAAGATACAGTTGATCTCAGCACTCGCCCGTGCTGCCGGTGTCGGCGGCATGGCAGGCGGACAAGCGCTCGATCTGGCGGCGGAAAAGACGGCCCCCGACGAAGCCGGCATCCGCACCCTGCAGGCGATGAAGACCGGCGCATTGCTGCGGTTTGCCTGCGAGGCGGGCCCGGTCATTGCCGGCGCATCCGATGACGACCGCAAGCGGCTAAAACTCTTCGGCGAAAAGATCGGCCTTGCCTTCCAGCTTGCCGACGATCTGCTCGACGTCACCTCCGATGCGGCAACGCTCGGCAAGGCAGCCGGCAAGGATGCCGGACGCGGCAAGGGCACGCTGGTCGGATTGCACGGGATGGATTGGGCGGAAAAGACGCTGAATGCGCTGACGGTCGAAGCTGTCGATCTGCTCGCGCCCTATGGCGAAAAGGCAGAAATCCTGCAGCAGGCGGCACGCTTCGTCGCCAATCGCCAGAGCTAGAGCAATTCCAGCAAAAGTGGAAACCGGTTTTGCGGCCGGAATTGCGTAAAAACAAACAGATAGAGCGGTTTCGCGTTTCGAAGAAAGGCGGAAATGCTCTAAGCCGTCAAAAAACGACTTCACAGAGATGAACCCACCGCCGGCCTGAACAGCCGGCAGTGGGTTTGTTTTTACTGCTGGATCGGAGCGATCGCCACTTCGACGCGGCGGTTCTGCGCCCGACCGTCCGGCGTTGCGTTGGACGCGACCGGCTGCGACGGGCCGAAGCCCATGGTCGAGATACGGCGCTGGTCGACACCGCGACCGCCGAGATAGTTGGCGACGGAGGCAGCACGACGCTCGGAAAGCGCCTGGTTATGCTGCAGGCTGCCGGTCGAGTCGGTGTGGCCGTTGACGTCGATATAGGTCTTGCCGAACTTGTTGAGCACGATCGCCACGGAATTCAGCGTATCGTAGAACGGCGGGATGACCTGGTCCTGGTCGGTCGCGAACGTGATGTTGGACGGCATGTTGAGGATGATGCGGTCGCCCTGGCGCGTCACCGAGACGCCGGTGCCCTGAAGCTGCTGGCGCAGTTCGGCTTCCTGACGGTCCATGTAATTGCCGATAGCACCGCCGGCGAGACCGCCGATTGCAGCGCCGATCAAGGCGTTACGGCCCTTGTTGCCGCCGCCGATGACGAGACCGCCGAGTGCGCCGATACCGGCACCGATTGCGGCGCCGCCCGCAGTATTGGAAACCTTCTGCTCGCCCGTATACGGATCGGTCGTGGTGCAGGCAGAAAGGAAGGTCGCGGCCAGCGCGACGATGGCAAATTTCTTGAGCATTCGAATCGTTTCCCGTCCTAGGTGGTCGCACTTCCTTACCACGAAATGCGGCAAAACGAGGAAAGGACTGTTTTCTCCCCATCATTGGCCACTGACGAGGAGAAGACGTCGCCTGCAAACACGGTCACGCGGCAGGAGGAAGAATTTCGATCCGATTATGCAACCCGCTGGCGACGATGGCCGGAACATCCGGCGGCGTCATCGGTGGAAACGCCGTCTGCCCAAACTCGACCTTTTCGCCGACATCGACGAAGAAAGCCTCATGCAGGCTGCCGGGCGAGTTGATGATCAGCATCCGCGCATCGGTTTTTCCGGGGTTGCGGAAGGCATGCACGGTGCCGGGCGCGATATGAAGCGCCTCGCCGGCTCCCTTACTATGCCAGGTGCCGTCGAGCAGGAATTCGTACTCCCCCTCCAGAACATAGAAGGCCTCGTCATCCGCCTGCCGATGCACGGGCGCACCTTGTCCCGGTGCGGTGCGGTTCTCGATCAACGTGAACTTGTCGCCCGTTGTGGCGCTGCGGATATGGAAGGTCAGCAGATTGCCGAGAAAATGAACCGTCATCGGCGCGGTGTCGCTGGGATTGACCTTGGAGGTCATGTCGTCTTGCCCTCTTCTTGATTTATGATACGATCGCCTCTTAATGAGACTATTTTCTCATAAAGGAAATATGATGACAGGTCAAGTATTGCGCGAAACAGGCTCCGGACGGATCAACCAGAAGAAGAGAACGCGAGCCGAACTGCTAAAGACAGCACGAAAAATGATCGAGGATGGAGTGTCGTTTTCGGTCGCGGATGTGGCTGATGCATCCGGTATTTCCCGCGCCACGGCCTATCGATACTTCTCCAAGCCGGACGACATTTTGCGCGAGGCCGCACTGGATGCGGTGGCGGAGCAGGTTCAGCTTTCCGAAGAGGTTTCGAACAACGGCACGGTTGAGCAGCGGCTGGACGAGATGGTCGGCCGGATTTTCCGGATGGTCGCCGAAAACGAAAGCGTTTTTCGCGCATTTCTAGCGGCAGCGGCCACCAATGATCAGATCCCGCGCACAGGCCGCCGCCTTCCCTGGCTGTCGGAAGCGCTACAGCCGATCAAGGAAAAGCTGTCGAAACCGGCTTACGAGACCCTGCTCGCCGGCCTATCTCTGCTGACAGGCATCGAAGCGATCATCGTGCTGCGCGACGTCTGCGCCATGGATATCGACAGGGGGGAAAAGGTCATTCGCTGGTCTGCCCAGGCCATGCTCGCAAAAACGCTGGCCGAGGCAAAATAATTATTCGGCAGCCGTGCGGTTTTGGCCGAAACGGTTCTCGATATAGTCGGCGACAAGCTTCTCGAAATCGCCGGCGATATTCGGGCCTTTCAGCGTCATCGCCTTCTTGCCGTCTATAAAGACGGGCGCGGACGGCGTTTCGCCGGTTCCCGGCAGCGAGATGCCGATATCGGCATGCTTGCTCTCGCCCGGACCATTGACGATGCAGCCCATGACGGCGACGTTCAAGGCTTCGACGCCCGGATATTTCTCGCGCCAGATCGGCATGTTCTTGCGGATGTCGGCCTGGATGTTCTGTGCCAGTTCCTGGAACACGGTAGAGGTCGTGCGGCCGCAGCCCGGACACGCGGCAACGACCGGAATGAACTGGCGGAAGCCCATGACCTGCAGGATTTCCTGAGCCACCTGCACTTCCTTAGTCCGGTCGCCATTCGGTTCCGGCGTCAGCGAGACGCGGATCGTATCGCCGATCCCGTGCTGCAGCACATAACCCATGGCGGCCGACGAGGCGACGATGCCCTTGGAACCCATGCCGGCTTCGGTAAGACCCAGATGCAGCGCATGGTTGGAGCGCTCGGCCAGCATCGAATAACAGGCGATCAGGTCCTGAACCTGGCTGACCTTGGCGGACAAGATGATGCGGTTGCGCGGCAGGCCGATCGATTCGGCAAGTTCGGCCGAAATCAGCGCCGACTGCACGATCGCCTCATGCATGACCTGACGGGCGGAAAGCGGCGAACCGGCCTCCGCATTGCGGTCCATCAGAGTGGTCAGGAGATCCTGATCGAGCGAACCCCAGTTGACGCCGATACGCACCGGCTTGTCGTAACGGATCGCCATCTCGATGATGTCGCCGAACTGCTTGTCCTTCTTGTCCTTGAAGCCGACATTGCCCGGATTGATACGGTATTTGGCAAGAGCTTCGGCGCAAGCCGGGTGATCGGAAAGCAGCTTGTGGCCGATATAATGGAAGTCGCCGACCAGCGGCACATCCATGCCGAGACGCAGAAGGCGTTCGCGCACCTTCGGCACGGCGGCGGCACTTTCGTCGCGATCGACGGTGATGCGCACGATTTCCGAACCCGCCTTGTAGAGTGCCGCGACCTGCGCCACCGTCGCATCGATATCGGCAGTATCCGTATTGGTCATCGATTGTACGACGACCGGCGCACCACCACCCACGATGACCCCACCCACATCGACCGCAACGGTTTGACGGCGCGGTTTCGGATCGAAATCTATGGGTGATGTCATGGTCGGGTCTCGGTGCCTACAAGCAGAGTTGCAATTCAGGTGGCGTATGCATTGCCGCTTGTCAACCACCGAGCCGTGTCAGTTTTGCGGCATCGGCCTCAATGATGCGCCCCGTCCGCGTGACGCGCGAGCCGCGAGACCGCCAGCACGACAACGAGGAAACCCGACAACGCAAGGAAGATCGACGCCAGCCCGGTATGTTCGGCAACGAAGCCGATCACCGAGGGTGCAAGCAGAATGCCGGAATAACCCATCGTCGTGACGACCGACAATCCGACACCGGCAGCCATGCCCGGCAGATTGCCGGCAGCCGAAAACACGATCGGCACCATGTTGGAAATGCCGATACCGGCCAGCGCGAAACCGGCGATGGCAACAGTGGTGTTGGGAGCAAGCCCGATGATCGCAAGCCCGCAGATCGCGATCGTGCCGCAGATCCGAAGCGTCATGACGGCACCCAACCGGTCGCGAATGAGATCACCGGCAAACCGCATGATCGCCATGGTCAGCGAAAAGCCGGCAAAGGCGAAACCGGACAGAGCGACAGACGCACCGAGCTCGTTGCGCATGTAAAGCGCGCCCCAATCGAGAATGGCGCCTTCCGGGATCATGCAGAAAAGCGCGATCACACCGATCAGCCAGGGCAAGGGCGAACGCGGCAACCGGCTGCGTGTCTCGTCCTTGGCTTCATCCGGATGCGGCGCGTCATGCAGCACGATCTTCCAGCAGAGAGCGACCATCAGCGCCGCAATCAGCGTGACGATGACGGAATGGCTGAACACGCCAAGCTTCTGGATCAGGAAACCGCCGCTGGATGCACCCAAAAGGCCGCCGAGGCTCCAGAAGGCATGGCAGGACGACATGATCGCCCGGCGCATATGCTTTTCGGTCGCCACCGCATTGGCATTCATCGCCACGTCCATTGCCCCGATCAGGCCGCCGAACAGCGAGATGGCGACCGCGCCGGTCCAGACATCTCCCGTGAGGGAAAGTAGTAGAAGCATGGGCGTCAGCAGCACTGCCGCGAACTTTGAAACCGTGCTGGAGCCGAACCGGGCGATCTGGCTACCGGCAATCGGCATCATGATGATCGAGCCGAGGCCGAAAGCCAGGATCATCAATCCAAGCTCTTTTTCGCTGAGCCCGAGGCGCGAGGCGAATTCCGGAATTTTCGGCGCCCAGGAACCGATCATGAAACCGTTCATCAGGAAAAGAAGCGCGACACCGGCCCGCTCCCTGGTCAGATAGGATCCAAGCGGCCGGCCGGCCTTCTCGATCTCGGATTGGCTCATGGGGTATTTCCTCTTGATGCATTTTTTTCGTTGATTGAGGCGGCGGCACCGCATCGATGTGCCTCGACACCCTGAAGACTTATCTTTTCCACCAGCGCCTCGTCGGCATCGGCCTCGAACACCAGCGACAAGGGGGCCTGAAGCGCATGCACATGAAACGCGGCCTTCAAGCCCAGCTTGTCCGAGGTGATGGCGGCGAGGCTGCGTCTGCTGGCAGCACAGGCCATACGCTTGAAGGCAGCGTCTTCAAAAATATCCGCGGCCAGCCCGTCTTCCAGCGTCAGGCCGCAGGCGCCGAGAATGCAAAGATCCGGCCGGATCATTTCTAACTGCCGGATGGCAGTCGCATCGAGCGCAGCCCCGACAGCCGGATCCACCCTGCCGCCGATCATGATCAGTTCGACGCCGGGTCGACCGGAGAGTTCTGCAGCAATTGCCGGCGTATTGGTAACGGCGGTCAGGCGAAAATTTTCGGGCAGACTGCGGGCAACAGCAAGATTGGTCGAACCCGCATCGAATAAGACGACACTGCCTTCTTCAAGCAGGTCCACCACCTTTTGCCCCAGCATCACCTTTCGATCCGGCTGCTCGAAGATGCGGGTTTTCAGCGGAACCGTCTTGCCCACCGGCAACAGCGCTCCGCCATAAACCCGCTCGCATTCGCCGCGTCCCGCCATTTCCCTGAGGTCGCGCCGGACCGTGTCCTCCGACACCTCAAACGCCTGCGCAAGATCCTGCGCCGCAACACGCCCCCTCGCGCGAAGCTCCGAAAGTATCCTCGCCTGTCTCTCACTGACAAATTGATCCATGCCGAAATCATGCATGAGTCGGCACAAGTGCGCAATATCGTGCACAAACACGAAATATGTCACAACGAAAAAAGGCGGCCCAGTTAATTGGGCCGCCTTATATCATTCACGCAAAAACCTTGTTCAGGCGGCGTAGACCACCAGCAGGTCCTTGGCGTCGATCTGGTCGCCAGCTTTGACGAGCACCTCGGTGATCACGCCGTCTTTCTCGGCATGCAGCGCGGTCTCCATCTTCATTGCCTCGATGGAGAGCAACACATCGCCCGCCTGCACCGTTTGGCCGGAGGAGACGTATACCGTCGAGACGACACCCGGCATAGGCGCGCCGAGATGTGCGGCATTGCCTGCTTCCGCCTTGCGGCGAACAGCACTGGAGGCGGCGCGATTGCGATCCGGCACCTTGATGCGGCGCGGCTGGCCGTTGAGTTCGAAGAATACTGTCACCATGCCCTGCGCATCTGCAGCGCTGATTGCCTGATTGACGATAACCAGCGTCTTGCCCCGCTCGATATCGGCAAACATTTCCTCGCCGTCTGCCAGCCCGTAGAAATAGGTGGGCGTCGGCAGCACGGAGACCGGGCCATAGGTTTCAGACGCCAGTGCGAAATCGGTGAACACCTTCGGATACATCAGATAAGAAGCGAACTCGAAGTCATCGACCTTACGGCCAAGCTTCTCCTCGATGTCCTTGCGCTCCTTGGCAAGATCGGCCGGCGCGAGCAGCGAACCGGGAACCGCCGTATAGGGCTTCTCACCCTTCAGAGCCTTCTTCTGGATGCCTTCCGGCCATCCGCCCGGAGGCTGGCCGAGATCGCCCTTGAGCATCGAAACGACCGATTCCGGGAAAGCGATATCCTTGTCCGGGTTTTCGACATCGGCAACCGTCAGGTCCTGGGAGACCATCATCAGCGCCATGTCGCCGACCACCTTGGAGGACGGCGTGACCTTGACGATATCGCCGAACATCTGGTTCACGTCCGCATAGGTCTGGGCGACCTTGTGCCATTTGGTGTCGAGACCCAGCGAGCGTGCCTGCTCCTTGAGGTTGGTGAACTGGCCACCCGGCATTTCATGCAGATAGACTTCCGAAGCCGGCCCCTTCAGATCGCTTTCGAAGGCCGCATACTGGTTGCGCACCGCTTCCCAGTAGAACGAGATTTTTCTGATCCATTCCGGATCGAGACCCGGATCGCGCTCGGAGCCCGAAAGAGCCTCGACGATCGAACCGAGACATGGCTGCGATGTATTGCCGGAAAACGCATCCATGGCCGCATCGACCACATCGACGCCGGCATCGACGGCCGCAAGCACTGTGGCTGCCGAAATGCCCGATGTGTCATGCGTATGGAAATGGATCGGCAGCGAGGTCGCGTCACGCAGCGCCTTGAACAGAACCTTGGCCGCGGCCGGCTTCAGAAGCCCGGCCATGTCCTTGACGGCTATGATATGCGCGCCGGCCTTTTCCAGCTCCTGCGCCAAGCCGACATAATATTTGAGGTCGTATTTGGGCCGTGCGGAATTGCCGAGATCGCCGGTATAGCAGATGGCCGCCTCGCACAGCTTGCCTTCCTCGTTCACCGCATCCATCGACACTCGCATGTTGTCGACCCAGTTCAGGCAGTCGAACACGCGGAACAGATCGATGCCGCCGTTTTCGGAACTGCCCTTCGCCGCCTGACGGACGAAATATTTGACGACATTGTCGGGATAATTCTTGTAGCCGACGCCGTTTGCCCCGCGTAGAAGCATCTGCAGAAGGATGTTCGGAGCCGCCTCCCGGATCAGCGCCAGCCGCTCCCACGGATCTTCGGTGAGGAAGCGCATCGAAACGTCGAACGTCGCACCGCCCCAGCACTCCAGCGAGAAGAGGTTCGGCAACGCCCGTGCATAGACACCGGCAATGCTGGCAATGTCGTGGGTACGCATGCGGGTCGCGAGCAGCGACTGGTGGCCATCACGCATCGTCGTATCGGTGATCAGCGCCCTGCCTTCGCCGCGAATCCATTCGGCAAACTTCTTCGGCCCCAGCTCATCGAGTTTCTGCTTGGTACCGGCCGGGATCGCCCCTTCGATGAACGGCAGGACGGGCTTCGAGATTTTGTCCGATGGCGTCGGCCGCCCCTTCGTCTCCGGATGGCCGTTGACGGTCACGTCGGCGAGATATGTCAGAAGCTTCGTCGCACGGTCGGCGCGCTTCACCTGTTCGAACAGTTCCGGCGTCGTATCGATAAACCGCGTCGTATAGGTGTTGTCGCGGAATTTCGGGTGCCCGATGATCGCTTCGAGGAAGGTCAGGTTTGTAGCCACGCCACGAATACGGAATTCGCGCAACGCGCGATCCATGCGGCTGATCGCTTCTTGCGGCGTCGATCCCGAGGCCGTCACCTTGACCAGCAGCGGATCGTAATAACGGGTGATGATCGCACCCGTATAGGCCGTACCGCCATCCAGCCGGATACCGAAGCCGGCAGCCGAACGATAAGCGGTGATACGCCCGTAGTCCGGGATGAAGTTCTGTTCCGGATCTTCCGTCGTGATGCGGCACTGAAGGGCGTGGCCGTTGAGCCGGATATTCTCCTGGGCAGGCACGCCCGATTCCGGCGTACCGATTGCAAAGCCTTCCAGAATGTGGATCTGCGCCTTGACGATATCGATACCGGTCACGACTTCCGTCACCGTATGTTCGACCTGGATGCGCGGGTTCACCTCGATGAAGTAGAATTTGCCGGTCTCGGCATCCATCAGATACTCGACCGTGCCGGCGCCGACATAATTCGTCGCCTTGGCGATCTTCAGCGAATAGCCGGCAAGCTCAGCACGCTGCGCCTCGGAAAGATAGGGAGCAGGTGCGCGCTCCACCACCTTCTGGTTACGTCGCTGGATGGAACAATCGCGCTCGAACAGGTGCACGACATTGCCATGCGTATCACCCAGCACCTGGCTTTCGACGTGACGGGCACGTTCGACCAGCTTCTCCAGATAGACCTCGTCCTTGCCGAAAGCCGCCTTCGCCTCGCGCTTGGCCTCGACGACTTCTTTGGCTAGGTCCTTGGGGTCGCGGATGGCGCGCATGCCACGACCGCCGCCGCCCCAGGAAGCCTTGAGCATTACGGGATAACCGATTTCCTCAGCCATCCGCGCCACTTCTGCGGCGTCGTCCGGCAAGGGATCGGTTGCCGGAACGACCGGCACGCCGACCGAAATGGCAAGATTGCGGGCAGCCACCTTGTTGCCGAGCTGCCGCATCGTATCGGGCCGCGGGCCGATGAAGATGATGCCGGCCTCGTCACAGGCATCGACGAATTCCGGGCTTTCGGAAAGCAGACCGTAACCGGGATGGATCGCGTCGGCGCCGGAGAGTTTAGCGACCCGGATCACTTCCGGGATCGAGAGATAGCTCTCGATCGGGCCTAGATCCTTGGCAAGATGCGGGCCGCGGCCGACCTGATAGCTCTCGTCCGCCTTGAACCGGTGCAGCGAAAGTTTGTCTTCCTCCGCCCAGATCGCGACCGTCTTAATCCCGAGCTCGTTGGCAGCGCGGAAAACGCGGATTGCGATCTCGGATCGGTTGGCAACAAGGATCTTCTTTATCTGCAAAGCGCTCTCCCCACGGCAATTTGAGTTTGTTGCACCGCAAGAGATCAATATCCCTGAAATTACGCAAGTATAAAGTTGGCCGAAAATGGCGCCTCAAGTTGCACAGATTGCCTCAGGCGATCAGCGCCAGACGAAACGCCAGCGCAATCAAATGCTGCCGGTTGTTAGCACCGAGCTTTTCGTGCAGCCCGTTGATGTACCAATCGACTGTATGGCTGGAAATATCCAGCTCCTTTGCTATCTCGTTAGAGGTAAGGCCGTTGGCCAATAGAAGTGTGATTTCCATTTCCCGCCGCGTCAATTGCACATCGCTCAAAGGCGCATTCTCGAAGATATCCGCCTTGTGGCGAAGCTCAAGCAACTTCCAGAAAACCGCTTTGGCAGCCGCATCGAACAGGCTGATTTCGGCCGGCGAGAGGTCGACCGGATTACCGCCAACCGCGAAACTGCCGACAAGTCCGTTGCGGCCATGGACCGGAAACAGATATCCGTCGTGCAGCCCGTGCCGCGCAGCCTCCTGAAGCATCCTCTTCATTCGTTGACGATGCGGATCGGCCTTCAACGTCAAAAGCGCATCCTTCCAGCGGAACGGCCGTTGAGCCAGGCGCAGCCACCGAAGCGTCGGATCGATCAGCGAATATTTCCGTTGGGTATAGAGTTCCGTCCAGTTTGCCGGCCATTCGGCGGCAAGGACTGATCTCTGCAGATTGAGCTGCGGCAGGGGCTGGATGAGAAGACTGTAAAAATCAAACCCATAGCTACCGACCAGGCTTTCCAGCTCGGCGGTAACCTGTTCCGGCGTCTTTGCTTCCCCAAGCAACACCAGGAACTGGACAATCATGGTAATATTCAATACCGCCCCCGAGCCCGAACCGGGCATGCCGAATTACATATGCTACAATTGCCGAGATAGTTTACACAGACGGTTAGGATTGATTGAAACCGAGCCGCCAAATCTAGCATCGCTGAATCGATAAACACCACAAATACGTGCATTCCTATTTTTCTACACGACACACCATAGCGACACAATCTCGCCTACGATAATGGCTTGGAATCGCCTTGTATTGTCCATAAAGCTCTGTGACCCACATTAGGGTGAAAGTGACTGAAGAGGTTAGACGGTTGACACTATTTCAGGTTTATGGGCGGGCACTTGGATACCTGGGCAAGAACAAGTGGCGCGTGACGGCAATCGTCATCGCCAACATCGTGCTGGCCGTGATCACCATCGCAGAGCCGATCCTGTTCGGCTGGATCATCGATGCGATATCCTCCGGCGGTGCAGTGACCAATGTCCTGATCCTATGGGCAGCTTTCGGCTTCTTCAATACGGTAGCATACGTACTCGTGGCCCGTGAGGCTGACCGGCTTGCACACGGCCGGCGTGCATCGCTGCTGACGGAGGCCTTCGGGCGGATCATCTCGATGCCGCTCTCCTGGCATCACCAGCGCGGCACTTCCAACGCCCTTCACACGCTGCTTCGCGCCGCCGAAAGCCTTTTCGGTCTCTGGCTCGAATTCATGCGCACGCATCTCGCAACTGCTGTGGCGATCTTCTTCCTGATCCCGACCGCAATCTCCATGGACTGGCGCCTCAGCCTCGTACTGCTCTGCCTCGCCGTCTTCTACTGGGTGATCGGCGTTGCGGTGATGAAGCGAACCAAGGAAGGCCAAGCCTCCGTGGAAAGCCACTATCACCAGGTGTTCTCGCATGTCAGCGATTCGATCAGCAACGTCTCGGTCCTGCATAGCTACAACCGTATCGAGGCTGAAACCCAGGCCCTCAAGGTCTATACCAAGGACCTGCTGAAAGCCCAGTATCCTGTTCTCGACTGGTGGGCGCTGGCAGGCGGCCTCAACCGCACGGCCTCGACCGTCTCCATGGGCGTTATCCTCGTCATCGGCACCACGCTCGTCCAGCGCGGCGAGATCCGCGTCGGCGATGTGGTCGCATTTATCGGTTTCGCCAACCTGCTGATCGCCCGCCTCGACCTGCTGCGCCAGTTCGCCACCCAGATTTTCGAGGCCCGCGCCAAGCTCGAAGATTTCTTCGCGCTCGAAGATTCCGTCGATGACCGCACCGAGCCCGCCAATGCCGGTGAGCTGCGTGATGTCAACGGCGAGGTGGAATTCCGCGATGTCAGCTTCGGCTTCGCCAATACCAAGCAGGGCGTCCACAACATTTCGTTCACTGCCAGAGCCGGCCAGACGGTCGCGATCGTCGGACCGACCGGCGCCGGCAAGACCACCCTTATCAATCTTCTCCAGCGGGTCTACGATCCGCAGCAGGGCAAGATCCTGATCGACGGGATCGATATCGCAACCGTCACCCGCAAATCCCTGCGCCAGCAGATCGCCACCGTCTTTCAGGACGCCGGCCTTCTGAACCGCTCGATCAGCGACAATATCGGCCTCGGCCGCGAGGATGCTACCGAGGCCGACATCATCAAGGCGGCGGAAGCCGCTGCCGCGACCGAGTTCATCGAGGACCGCCTCAACGGCTATGAGACCGCGGTCGGTGAGCGCGGCAACAAGCTTTCCGGCGGCGAGCGCCAGCGTATCGCAATCGCCCGCGCGATCCTGAAAAACGCTCCGATCCTCGTTCTCGACGAGGCAACCAGCGCGCTCGACGTCGAGACCGAAGCCCGGGTAAAGGTGGCAATCGACAAGCTCCGGCAGGATCGCACCACCTTCATAATCGCCCACCGCCTGTCGACCGTGCGCGACGCCAATACGGTCATCTTCCTCGATGGCGGCCGTGTCGCCGAAATGGGAAGCTATGACGAACTGAGCCGCCTCGGCGGCCGCTTCGCCTCGCTCCTGCGAACCAGCGGCTTGCTGGATGACAGCGACGATGAAGACGCGTCGAAAAAGGACAAGAAACCGGAGGCGACGCCGAACCCGGCGTGATGCAGTTTTTTGGATAGATTACTATACGGCCCGGCGCTCCATAAGACGCCGGGCTTTTATGTTTCTGGGATAGGCCTTTTGCGTGGCGTCATCCTAGGGACACGCCTGAGCATGACGAAAGAGGCCGCGGTTCTTACGCGGGCTTGCCGCGGTGGGGACGAAATCCGCCCTCCCCGCAAAAAAACATCATTGCCAATCAATCACCTGGCGAAAATCATCGCCGACGATCATCCCCACACCCGGCCAACCGCTTAACCTGATCACGTCATCAAGCAGGGGGCCGGGTCGCGAACCGGACGCCTACGGACGAAAGATCCGGCGCACGATGATGGTCGTTAAGCGGAAGGGCATGCCGTCAGGGCAAAGTCCTTCAGCGGAACGGAAAAACGGGATGCTCCTCACCCGTCAACCTTCCGGAACGCTTCACGATCGGGCGGGGAGAATGCCTGACACCAATATCCACCCATTATCGCATTGCCCGCCTCCCCAATGAGCCGACCGTGACGGGATCTCCCGTTGCGGTAACCTGTGCTGCGCTTTTTGGATGGAGACTGCCTTATGCCGACGTAGAAAAGCATCGCCCCGAAAACCATTCCGGTTTCCGGGGCGATGCCATCTCATTCGATGTCACGTCACGCAGTTGTCTGGCTTTGCGGCCTATTTGGACGAGAGCAGAAACCCGCCATCCTTGCCGGCAGACTTGCCATCGACGGTAACATTGCCGCCTTCGACCTTGATCTTGTGGGCTTTGCCCTCAATCGTCAGTTCGGCCTCGAAACCATCCCAGCCGGTCGGCAGCGACGGATCGACGGTCAGACGATCGCCGTTGCGCTTGATGCCGAGAATGCCCTCGATCGCGGCGCGATAGAGCCAGCCGGCGGAACCCGTATACCAGGTCCAGCCACCACGGCTCTGATAGTCGCCGGCGCCATAGACGTCGGCGGCAACGACGTAAGGTTCGACCCGGTAGGTATCGGCCGCCTCGCGGGTCAGCGCATGGTTGATCGGGTTCAATATCTGGAAGCATTTCCAGGCATCGTCACCACGTTTCATCTGCGCCAGCGCCAGCACGACCCAGATGGCTGCATGCGTGTACTGACCGCCGTTTTCGCGGACACCGGGCGGATAGGCCTTGATATAGCCGGGATCCTGCCGGGTCTTTTCGAACGGCGGGGTGAACAGGCGGATGATGCCCGCCTCTTCGTCCACCAGCTGTTTCATCACCGCATCCATCGCCTGGTCACGGCGGTCCACCCGGCCTTCGCCGGAAAGCACGCTCCACGATTGGCCGAGGCTGTCGATGCGGCATTCGTCGCTCTTGGCAGAACCGAGCGGAGTGCCGTCATCGAAATAGCCGCGACGATAATAGTCGCCGTCCCAGCCGTCGGTTTCGAGCGCATCCTTGAGCGTGTCGATATGCTTCTTCCAGCGATCGGCGCGCTTCTTGTCCTTGCGTGCTTCGGCGTAAGGAATGAAGTCACGCAGGGCAGCCGCCAGGAACCAACCGAGCCAGACGCTCATGCCGCGGCCATTGACGCCGACACGGTTCATGCCGTCGTTCCAGTCGCCGCCGAGCATCAGCGGCAGGCCCATGTCGCCGGTCCGGTCGATCGCAAGATCGAGCGCACGCGCCGCATGTTCATAGAGGTCGGCGATCTCGTTCGTCACCTCGGGCTGGATGAAGGCATCGTGCTTCGTCTTTTCGAGGATCGGACCGGAGAGGAACGGCAGTTGCTCGTCCAGAATGGTCTGGTCACCGGTGACCGAGACATACTGGTTGATCGCATAGGCGAGCCACACCACGTCGTCGGAGATCGTCGTGCGCACGCCCGAGCCGTTATGCGGCAGCCACCAGTGCATCACGTCGCCTTCCTTGAACTGGCGCGACGCCGCATTGATGATCTGCCGGCGGGCAAGCGACGGCTCGTGCACGAGGAAGGCCAGCGTGTCCTGCAACTGGTCGCGGAAGCCGAATGCACCCGATGCCTGATAGAAGGCGGTACGGGCCATGATGCGGCAACCGAGCGCCTGATAGGGCAGCCAGTGGTTGACCATGTTGTCTAGCGACTTGTCCGGCGTCGAGATTTTCAGACGACCGGTAAACTCGTTCCAGAAGCCACGGTTCTCTGCCAGCGCACCGTCGAACCTGACGGTCTTGAGCTCGGCGGAAAGCGCAACTGCCTCCTCCTTCGTTGCGGCATCGCCGAGGAAGAAGGTGACTTCCGTTTCCTGACCCGGAGCAAGCTCCACGTCATAGGCAAGTGCTGCGCACGGATCGCCGTCGAGATCGAGCGAGCCGCTGAGCGAGGACGCGCCCGTTACCGCAGCCGGCATCTGTACCGAGCCGAAACGGCCAACAAATTCGCGGCGGCTTGCCGTGAAGCCGGTCGGCATCTCGCTCATGCCGAGGAAGGCGAAGCGGCTGAAATTGATGCTGAACGCGTTGTTGGCAAACAACGTGCCCGTCGCCTCGTCCCGCGAAGGCAGGATGAAGGGAACAGTCTTTGCCGTGTTCGCACCAAGCAGCCATTCGACATAACCGTAGAGCTTCAGCTTCTTCGGTTCCGAGCCGGAGTTCTTCAGCTTGATATGTGAGAACTTGGCATGGCGCGTCCGGTCGACGGTCTGCGTCAGTTCCAGCTTCAGCCCGTCCTCTTCGGACGAGAAGACCGAGTAGCCGAGACCGTGGCGGGCTTCGAACAGGACCTCTGGACGACGCGAGAGTGCGGCGAACGGCGTGTAGACCTTGTTCGTCTCCGTGTCGGATACGTAGAAACCTTCACCCGGACGGTTGATGACGAGATCGTTGGTCCAAGGCGTCAGCTGGTAGTCGCGGGAGTTTTCCGCCCAGGAGAAGCCTGCACCTTCGGCCGAAACGTGGAAGCCGAACGTATCGTTGGAGATGACGTTGATCCACGGATGCGGCGTCGACTGGCCGCCATTGAGACGAACCACATACTCGTTGCCCTCTTCCGAGAAGCCGCCGATGCCGTTCCAGAATTCGAGATCGGTCGGTTCCTTCGGCAGGATTTCCGGCGCGGCAAAGATCTCGCCGTTCAGGAGCGGACGACGATCGGCTTCGATCTGCTGTTCCGTCGACGGCGCGAAGATCGTGCTCGTACGGTTCAACTGGTCCCCGAACTGGCCGTTGCGGGCATGCAGGACGACGCGGGAAGCGGCGATCAGGCCATCAGCGCCCGCGCCTTCCAGAAGATCGCGGCGCAGCGTGAACACATGCGTGCGTCCGCCTTCCTGCCCCATGCGGGTCGCCATCTGTTCGATTGACTGCTGCATGTCCTGTGCATCGTCGGCCCCGCGCTCGTTGAAGATCACGAGATCGGAGACTACGCCGCGCGAACGCAGATATTGCTGCGCCAGGATGGCTTCCTTGGCGACCGGCATGTCCGCCTCGTCATTGATCCGCAGCGTGAAGATAGGAAGGTCGCCCGAAACCGAGGACGGCCAGAGGCCCGACTGCTTCTGCATGCCTGCCTGCAGCGTCTGCTGGTCGGCGCGAAGCTGCATGTCGGGATAGACGAGATAACGGGCCAGATGCTGGAAGACGGCCGCATCCTGCGAGGTGACGCCGAGATGGCGCATCTGCATCTGCGTACGCGTCCAGGCCTGGGTCAGTTCGCTCTGGAAGCTTTCAGCGTGGCGATAATGTTCAATCGCCTTGTCGAGATCTTCGCGTTTCGGTGCTGCGATCGTCCAGAAGACGACGCTGACCTTCTTGCCGGCCGGAACCCGCACACTGCGGCGCAGCGACAGGATCGGGTCGAGCGTAAAGCCGTCCGTATTCGACAGCGATGCACCCGGATCGAAGGCGGCGGCCTCCGACAGCGTGCGGCCGCGGCCGAGGAATTTGCGGCGGTCGGTTTCGTATTCGGTCGGGCGGTCAGTTCCGGCGTGGTCGGCGGCGAGATGCGCCACCAGCATGTCCGGTTCGCTGTGATCGCGCTTGTTGCGCCATGCGCGGATCACGTCTCCGCGCTTGCCGATCTCGGTATTGATGAACATGCGCGAGAAGACCGGGTGACCGTTATCGCCGTCATCACCGGCAATCACCGGCTCCATATAGGAGGTGACTTCGATGAAGCGATCCTCGGTGCCCATGTTGAGCAGCGTCACACGACGGCCTTCGGCATCGTGCTCGGTGCCGACGATGACCTCGACCGTGCTGGTCAGGTCTCCGACCGTCTTGTGGAACTCGGCCTTTTCGTCACCGAACACGGCCTTGGACTGCTCGCCTTCGGCACGACGCGGTTCGGTCGTGGTCGACCACCAGTCATTGGTCGCCGTATCGCGTAGGAAGATGAACTGACCCCAGCGATCTTCGGTCGGATCCGGTCTCCAGCGCGAAACGGACAGGCCGTTCCAGCGGGAATAACCCGAACCGGTCGCCGTCATCATCAGCGAGTAATGACCGTTGGACAGAAGAACGAGTTCGCGATCCTTGGTGGCCGGGCTGGTGATCGTGCGGATTTCCGGACGCAGCAGCTCGCCGCCGCCGGTGCCCGGTTTTTCCTCGTGCTTGGCGCTCATCACCGGGATGTCGCGCGGCGCCTTTTCCTGCAACAGCAGTTCGGCCGCCTCGATCACCGGATCGGCGTGGAAGAGCTCGCGCAGAAGGCCGTTCATGACGACGTTGGCGACAGCCGCGATCGACATGCCATGGTGGTGGGCATAGTAATTATAGACGACGGCGCAGCGCTTGCCTTCCGGCACGCGGGTCGGGGTGAAGTCGACCGCATCGTGGAAACCGTAGATGCCGAGCGCACCGAGTTCGCGCAGTTCGGCAAGGTTTTCGACGGCTGCCGTCGGGTCGTACTGGCTGGCAAGGATCGATGCATAAGGCGCGATAACGGCGTTCTGGCCGAGACCACGCTTCAGGCCCAGCGTCGGCACACCGAAATTGGTGTACTGGTAGTGCATCTGATGGTCGAGCGCGTTGAACGCGGCTTCCGAAATGCCCCACGGCGTGCCGAGACGGCGGCCATGGTTCATCTGTTCCTTGACGATCAGGTTGTTGGTCTGGTTGAGGATACCGCCCTGACGCTCCTGCATGACGAGCGGCGGCATCAGGTATTCGAACATCGAACCCGACCAGGACACCAGCGCACCGCGCGCACCGATCGGCACGACATGGCGGCCGAGCTTGTACCAGTGCTCGTTCGGCAGGTCGCCCTTGGCGATGCCGAACAGGCTGGTGAGGCGAGCCTCGGACGCGAGCAGGTCATAGCAGGCTTCGTCGACTTCGTTGCTCTCGACCCGGTAACCGATCGACAGAAGACGACGATCCTTGCGGAACAGGAACTTGAAGTCCATCGCAAAGGCGATCTTGCGGGCACGGACACCAAGCGACGCGAGGCGATCGCGCAGCTCTTCGACATTGGCGTTATCGAAGGTACTGTCGGCAATATGCGCTTCGCAGGCGGTTACCAGCGAGGCGGCCCACTTGGTCACTTCCTCGCTCTGGCTGGAGCGAACTTCGTGGTCGAGATTGTGCGAAAGCTTCTGGATCTCGCGCGCCAGCACCGACAGGTTGATGATGCGGATCGAGGCGAACTCGTGCTCGCGCTTGACGGCGGCAAGCGCATTGGCAAAGCCGTTGATCCGCTCTTCGAGACGGCGACGCAGCGGACGCACGGTCTTGCGATCGTCGGGAAGCGCCTTCAGCGTTTCACCGAGAATGCCGGCGACATCACCCAGACCATCGAGATTGCCCTGCAGATGCGCCGACGGCGCTTCTGCCCAGATGCGGCAGGCAGACGAAATCGCAATCAGGTGACCGGCGAAGTTACCGCTGTCGACCGACGACACGTAGCGCGGCATCAGCGGCTTCATCGTGTCGATATGATACCAGTTATACATGTGGCCGCGGAACTTGTCGGCCTTTTCGACGGTCGCAAGCGTCTGCTCAAGCCGTTCGATCGTCTCGGCAAAGCTGATCCAGCCGAAGTGACGCGCCGAAATGGTCGACAGGAGATAGACGCCGATATTGGTCGGCGAGGTGCGCTTGGCGACCGACGGATTCGGCTTTTCCTGATAGTTGTCCGGCGGCAGATAGCTGTGTTCTGGCGTCACGAACATTTCGAAATAACGCCAGGTGCGGCGCGCGATCTTGCGCAGCTCGACCGACACGTTTTCCGGCACGAACAGCTTGTCTTCCGTCTCGGCCGACTGGCTGACATACCAGGCAACGAGCGGCGAGAAGATCCACAGGATTGCAAACGGAATGCCGACGAGGAAGGCATTGTCGCCCGGGATGGCGGCAAGAATGATGCTGAGCACGGCGATTGCCGGCGCATGCCACATCGACCGGTAATAATCGGTCGGGCTGCCCTGCGCATTCGACTGGATAGACGCAGCCGTCTTCCATTCCAGCATCAGCTTGCGGGAAACGAACAGGCGATAGAGCGAACGGCCAATCGCGTCCGTCATGATGCAGGCAGAATCGGCAATGAAGACGATCCGGAGCGCCACCTGAGCATTGGTCGAGCGGACGTCGGACCAGACGGAATAGAAATGCGCCTTGGCAACGTTGTCGCTCGAACGCGGCAGAAGATTGGTCAGAAGCGAGATCGTCGGAGCGACGAACAGCGAGAAGATAAGCAAAATCTGCCAGATCAGCGCGCCAAGCGGGTCCATGCAATACCAGCCGAGCACGGAGGCGAAGAACCATGCGATCGGAGTGAGCGACCGGCGCAGGTTATCGAGCATCTTCCAACGACCGAGCGCGGTCACACCACGCTTGGCGTCGATGATGTAAGGGATGAGCTGCCAGTCGCCGCGTGCCCAGCGATGCTGGCGCGAGACTTCGACTTCGTAACGGGTCGGGAAATCTTCGACCAGCTCGACATCGGTGACAAGAGCGCAACGCGCGAAAGACCCTTCGAGAAGGTCGTGGGAGAGAACCGCGTTTTCTTCGATACGGCCCTTCAGCGATGCCTCGAAGGCATCGACGTGATAGAGGCCCTTGCCGGTGAACGAACCTTCAGCGGTCAGGTCCTGATAGACGTCGGAGACGGCGAAGACGTAAGGGTCGAGACCGCGGCCGACCGAGAAGACGCGCTGGAAGACCGAGGCTTCCGTGCCGGTCGTCAGCGACGGCGTGACGCGCGGCTGCATCAGGCCGTAGCCCTTGACCACCTGGTTGGTTTCAGGATCGAGAACCGGGCGGTTGATGGGGTGGTGCATCTTGCCGACGAGCTTGGTCGCCGCATCGCGGATGAGGCGGGTATCGGCATCGAGCGTCATCACATACTGGATGTTTGCCGGGACCGTGTTGGCGCCCTGAAGATAGGTCGTGTCACGGTCGCCGCGCAGCAACAGGTTCAGCTCATGCAGCTTTCCGCGCTTGCGCTCCCAGCCCATCCATACGCCTTCGTTCGGATTGAACAGGCGACGACGGTGGAGAAGGAAGAAGCGGTCGCTTGCCACCTCGTCCTTGTAACGCGCGTTGAGCGCCACGATTTCGCGCTTGGCATAATCGAGGATTTCGAGATCAGCCTCGGTCTGCTCGACCTTGCTGTCGCGCCAGTCGGACAGCAGCGAGAAATAGATCTCGCCCTGCGGGTTGGCGAGATAATGAACCTCGAGATTGCGCACCAGTTCATCGACCGTATCGCGGTCGGTGATCAGGCACGGCACGACGACGAGCGTCTTTGCCTCTTCCGGAATACCTTCCTTGAATTCGTAACCGACAAGCCGCG
The DNA here is from genome assembly GCA_900472575.1 of Hyphomicrobiales bacterium. Taxonomy (GTDB): domain Bacteria; phylum Pseudomonadota; class Alphaproteobacteria; order Rhizobiales; family Rhizobiaceae; genus Neorhizobium; species Neorhizobium cellulosilyticum. The sequence continues at coordinate 81,252 of UCIV01000034.1, read as the reverse complement.
CCGGTTTGACGAAGTAGGTTACGACCGTGTTGAACAGGCCGGTCGCACCTTCCGAAGCCGGAAGCGCGAACATCAGGAGCAGGAAGAAAACGACGATCAGCGGGATCGCGGCCTGAACCAGGAAATGGCCTGTGATCGCCAGGGCAATCACGGTCAGCAGGATCACCGGAGCGGCAATCGCCAGCCAGTTCAGCTTGCGATAGGCGCGCACCGCCCGCTGCAGGATCGGCGGATGATAATTAACGGCCGCTTCCAGTTCCTTGCGGTGACGGCCTACGATGAATGCGCCGACATTGGTCTCGCGTACATCGGGGTCTTTTTCGGCCGCTTCCTGCGAAAGGTTGATGGCGGCTTGGGTGACTTCCGCTTCGCTGCGCTTGGAAAGGCGCGCGAGCTTTTCGATGCGGTTGCGATAGGCGTTGCGCGAACCGAAATCGAGCGCTTCGTAATCCGTATGTTCGCGGAACAGCTTGTCGATCTGCGAGACGTCTTCGAACCAGACGCTCCATTCCGTATCGATGATGAGACGCAGGCTCTTGATGATATTGCCCATCGTCACATTGCCGGAAGACAGACGGCTCTGCTCCGACTGCGTGACGGTCTCGACATCCGTGCCGACCTCGGCAAGGCGCTGTTCAATCCACTGCGTGGCGAACGTCGTCGACTGAGAGGCATTGCGCATTCTATAGAGGAACTGAGCTGCAAACGTGTTGTCGCGCACCAGATCCGCAACACCGGCAAGCACCTTGGCGCTTTCGGTCTCGTCGTTCAGGCGGATGATCTCGTCGGCCACGTCATTGGCGCGCTTGCGCATGTTGCGCGAACGGTCGACGCGGGTGGCGATACGGCGCAGGTTCTCGATCAGCACGAAGCGGATGAAGGACGGCAGCGCCCAGAGTTCGCCGATTTCGAGCGGTTCGTTTTCCTGGAAACCCTCGACCATGGCGGCCAGCGTCTCGCGGTTCACGCCCGAATGGGTATGCGCCACGTAAAGCCATGCGAGCGCCAGAACGCGCGGCATCTTCTGTCCCTGGATGACGCGGGTCGGCAGTTGCTTGAAGAACTTTTTAGGAAAATCGCGGCGGACTTCCTGGATCGCCTCTTCAACGATGTAATAGTTGTCGAGCAGCCATTCGGCCGCCGGCGTGATCGAGGCGCCCGCATCTACATCGAGAGCTGCAGCGCGATAGACGCGAAGGATTTCCTTCTCGTTGTCGGAATGCTGCTGGAAGAACTCGAAGGACATGAGGCCGGGAAGATCTTCCCCCTCGCCGCGGCCGAGCCTTACGCCGCAGTCTCTCAGGTCGTCTATCGTCAGATAGCTCGCACGGATCGAATCATTGTGATCGATCTGCTTGACGTCTGTTTCGCGCGAGGAGCCGGGCTTCGGAGTATCAAGGGACATGGACACGCTTCTGAATGAAAGATCGGGGTTTATCGGCCAAATTTCTTGGGCCTACGCCGGAAGATCACGTCGCCATCTGGGAAATGGCGCCAAGTTCCGGTGCAATCCGCGCGAAGGGAGATAGAGGCCGGCTTGAATATTGCAAATCAAAGACACCAATTATCGCCAGCCACAGCTCGGATTGACACAATCTATCCAATTAACCTTGGCAGCCTGAATAAAGGCTGAACGGATTCAAACGATTGATTCAGGAAGAAAACTTTAAAGCTTGAGCCACTCGATTGGCGCATAGCGGCCAATGGTCTATACCCGCGCCTTCTCTTTGCGAAAGCCAGAAAGGCCTGACAGATGACGCTGCGATTTTCAAACGACATGACCGACGTGATCGCCATCCGCCGGCATCTGCATGAAAATCCGGAAATCGGCCTTTCAGAATTCAAGACCTCGGATTTCATTGCCGGGAAGCTTGAGGAGTACGGCTACGAGGTCACGCGCGGGCTGGCGAAGACCGGCATCGTCGCAACGCTTAAAAACGGCGACAGTTCGCGTTCCGTCGGCATTCGCGCCGATATCGACGCCCTGCCGATCACCGAAGAGACCGGCCTCGAATATGCCAGCAAGAACAAGGGTGTGATGCATGCCTGCGGCCACGACGGACACACCGCCATGCTGTTGGGAGCGGCAAAAATCCTTGCCGAGCGAAAGAATTTCGACGGCACGATCCATCTGATCTTCCAGCCGGCGGAGGAAAACTTTGGTGGCGCCAGGATCATGATTGACGAAGGCCTGTTCGATAAATTCCCCTGCGACGCCGTCTTCGGCATGCACAATGATCCGGCCATGCCCTTCGGCAAGGTCTTCGTCAAGGACGGCCCACTGATGGCGGCGGTCGATGAAGCCCGCATCATCGTCAACGGCCATGGCGGTCACGGCGCCGAACCGCAGGCGGCATCCGATCCGATCGTTGCTGGCGCCAGCATCATCATGGCGCTGCAGACGATCGTCTCGCGCAACATCCATCCGCTCGATCCGGCTGTCGTCACGGTCGGCGCATTCAACGCTGGCATCGCCAGCAATGTCATTCCCGAACGCTCGGAAATGGTCATCACCATCCGCTCCTTCGATCCGGGTGTGCGCAACAAGCTGGAAGAGCGCATCCGCGCCATCGCCGAAGGCCAGGCCGCAAGCTATGGCATGACCGCCACGGTCCATTACGAGCGGGGGTACGAAGCGACTATCAATCACACAGCGGAAACCGATTTCGTTCGCGACCTGGCAAAAAAGGTCGTCGGAGCAGAGAATGTCGCCGAGATCGAACGCCCGATGATGGGCGCCGAGGACTTTGCCTATATGCTGGCTGAGCGTCCCGGCAGCTACTTTTTCCTCGGCACCGCGAAGACCGACAACGACCCTTCGCTGCATCATCCGCGCTTCAACTTCAACGACGATGCACTACCGATCGGCGTCAATCTCTGGGTTGAGCTTGCTGAGACTTATCTGGCATCGAAATAGGATTTCTTTACGGGAGGAGACGTTATCGACGATCTCTCCCGCTCGTCATCCTCGGGTTTGTCGCGAGGATCCAATCACGTTTCCACCAATTCAACGTAGCAGATGCTCGGGACAAGCCCGAGCATGACGAACGCGGCATTACCGCATTTAAGGCTCAGAAAATACCGAGCGTCACGGCACCGACGAAAACAAAAGCCGCAACGGCGATTGCCAGATGCGTGGCAGATTGCCAGCTGCCTAACAGCGAGTGGCGATGGGAAAGCGATCGTGTCTGAACAGTCGAGTGTCGCATGATCTTCCTCCAGCTTTTCTTAAAGCCACCATTCTCCGGGTGATGACTGATGCTACCTTATCCCTATCAACTTGGTAGAGATAAAGTTCCAAGCAAAAGCGGCGGATTGGAAAATCCTTTTCCGTTAATGCCTGTAATGCGACGTTAACGGTTTATTATGCCTCCGGTTCCGACGAGCGCCTTTTTGTCGCCTCAATCCGGATTTCGTTCGAGCGCCATGCGGAAAATGTCGCTATCGACATTGCCGCCCGAGCAGACCGCAATCACGGTGTCGCCGAGCGTCTCGCCGTGGAAAAGCGCTGCCGCAAGCGCCACAGCGCCGCCCGGTTCGACGACGATCTTCAACCAGCTGAAGGCAAGCGCCATGGCTTTCAAAGCCTCGTCCTCGGTGACGACGAGCCCGGCGCCGCAAAGCTTCGACATGATCGGAAAGGTGATGTTTCCCGGCTGCGGCGTGATGATCGCATCGCAGAGCGAACCGGATTGCCTCGCGTTTTTTTCGATCGTGCCGGATGCCAGCGAACGCGTGACATCATCGAACCCTTCCGGCTCGCAAGGGTGGACAGTGAAGCCCGGCGCCTTGGCGGCGAGCGCCAGCGAAACGCCGGAAATGAAGCCGCCGCCACCGGTCGGGACGAGAACGTCGGCCTTTTCGATACCCAGTTCCTCTGCCTGTTCGGCGATTTCGAGACCCGCCGTCCCCTGACCGGCGATCACCAGCGGTTCATCGAACGGTTTGACCAGCGTGAGGTTGCGCTCGGCCGAGAGCCGCGCACCGATCGCATCGCGATCCTCCGTCGCGCGATCGTAGAGCACGACTTCGGCGCCATAGGCACGGGTGTTCTCGATCTTGATGCGCGGCGCATCGGCCGGCATGATGATGACTGCCGGAATGCCGTGCAGCTTCGCGGCAAGCGCCACGCCCTGCGCGTGATTGCCGGAAGAAAACGCGATCACGCCTTTTGCACGAACCTCCGGCGCCAGCCCCGAGATTGCCGACCATGCCCCGCGGAACTTGAACGATCCCGTATGCTGCAGGCATTCGGGTTTGACGAAAATCCGCCGGCCGGCGATCTCGTCGAGAAAGGGAGAGGAAAGCAGGGGCGTGCGACGGACATGGCCGTCGAGACGGGCTCGGGCGGCTTCGATCATGGCAATATCGGTCATGGAAATCCTTGCTCGGGAAAGGCAGCGGCGCGTGAATGACAAAAGCCTATTATCGCCCCGGCTCGAGGTAAAGCGACGCAAGCCGGGAAGATTGTCACCAAGTCAATTCAGCCGGCCAGTTTCAACGAGTAAGCCGGGCACCGATCTTCACCACCGCCTTGATCGGCAAATGATCCGATGCCCGCCGAGAAAGCGGCGTGTCATGCGTTTCGACACGATCGATCAACTCGGGGCGGTTGGCCATGATGCGGTCGAGCGCCAGCACCGGCAGTCGTGACGGGAAACTTGGCACCGCCGATGGCAGGCCGAAAACCGTCGCCAGCGTGTTGAGCGAGGAACGATCGCCCAGCCGCCATTCGTTGAGGTCACCCATTAAAACGGTCGGATATTCTTCGCGGGCGCGCAGGATATCGAGGATCATCCGCGCCTGCTGCTGGCGGGACCGATTGAGCAGGCCAAGATGCGCGGCAATCACCCGAAATGTATTTCCACCTGCAAGGTCGAGTTCCGCCATCAGCGCCCCGCGCGGCTCCAGTCCCGGCAGCTTCACCTGGTGCACGTCACGCACCACCCCCTCGCGGAAAAACACGACATTGCCATGCCAACCATGCGCGCGCGCGACGCCAGAGACCGGAACCGGGTAAAGCCCCGTTTCCCTCTCCATCCATGCGAGATCGAGAAGCCCACGGCGCTCACCGAAGCGTGTATCCGCCTCCTGCAGCGCGATGATATCGGCACCGATTTCGCGGATTACCTGGGCGATCCGGCCAGGATCGAATTTGCCATCGACCCCGACGCATTTGTGCACATTGTAGGATGCGACAAGCAGGCCGGTTGAAGGATCATGCTGTGAATGGATGCCAATCCCGCGCGCCTTTCGGGCGCGGATCGACGCAATGATGCTGGCAGGCAAGGTTGTACGTTTCTCGTGCATCACCGTCATTCTTCAAAGCATGACCGACGCGGGCCGCGCCGACCGGTACAGATCACAGATAGGGTGAACCCAACCAGAGCACCCGTTCAAGCAGGCGTTTTGCAAATGGTCGTGAACGAAGACCATGCAGCGTCACCTCTTCCGCAGAGGAAATAGCCAGGTCGACCCTTCGTTCCAGCGCTTGCGCAAATCCACGATCGAAAACTTCAAGATCGACCTCGAAATTCAACCTCAGCGAGCGGGGGTCGATATTCGAAGAACCGACATAGGCCCAGCAGCCGTCGATAGCCATCAGCTTAGAGTGGTTGAACGGTCCTGCCGCCCGCCAGATGCGGCAATAGTTTTTCAGCATCTGGTCGAATTGCGCGGTCATGGCGAGATCGACCAGTTTCAGGTTGTTGGCGCTCGGTACGACGATATCGACCACCACGCCGCGCCGCGCCGCCGTGATCAGCGCAGTAATCAGCTCCCGGTCGGGCAGGAAATAAGGTGAGACGATCTTGATCGAGGACCGGGCGATGGAAAAAGCGCCCATCAGCATCTTCTGGTTCGTCTCGACGCTGCGATCCGGACCGGAGGAGACGGCTCGCATTATGGTGGGCGAGCCGGGCCGCATGCCAGGTGTCGGAACCTTCCAGGCTTCACCCTCCAGCTTTTCGTCGGTGGAAAACTCCCAGTCGGCAGCCGAGATCGCCAAAAGATCGGCCACAACCGGTCCGGTCACGCGGAAATGCGTGTCAGCGGCACATTTATCGCCGCTGAATTCGCAGGAAAATCCCTCGCGGATATTCATGCCGCCGGTAAAGGCTATTTCGCCGTCGATGGCCATGATCTTGCGGTGGGTCCGCAGGTTCGCATAGGGCAGCCGTAGGCCGGTAATGACATTGCCGTTGAATACATCGACGGTGACGCCGCCCTCACGCAGCATGCCGAGCACGCTCGGCACGGAATAACGTGCACCGACGGCATCAATCAGCACCCGGACCTCGACACCACGCCGCGCCGCCGCACTCAGCGCCTCGATGAACCGCGCGCCAATCCGGTCACGGTCGAAAATATAGGTTTCGAGCAGAATTGAACGGCTCGCGAGCGCGATCTCTTCGAGCATTGCGCCATAGGCTGCATCGCCATTGTCGAAGGCGGAAATCGTATTGCCGGTCGTCAGGTGGTGCCGGGTAACTCGGTCGCCAAGCGTCTTCATCCCCCGAAACCGGTGGCCGAAGTCCTCGATCACCTGATCATCGGTCGCATCATAGGAGGCGAAATCGAAACGCTCCGCTCCCTGCAGCAGCGAGCGCCGGTCACCGATGACATTGCGCCGGATACGATTGACGCCGGCGATCAGATAAAACGCTGCGCCGACGATGGGCGACAGCAGAATGACGCCGACCCACCCGACCGCAGAGCGGACCTCTTCCTTCGTCATTGTCGCGTGAACGGCCGCAGACGCGCCGGCCACCACCGAGACAATGAACAGGATGTGCGGCCAATAGGCGTCGATAATCGAGATCATGGCGTCCAATATAGGGACGCCATGATACTAGGCAATGCGGCTAGACAATTGGAGAAATCAGCGGTTTACGCCGTCAGCTCCCTGGCGAATTTTTCAAGCCCGCGCTCGACCTTGTCGAACATGTCATCGACCTGCTCGTCGGTAATGATCATCGGCGGGCAAAACGCAATCGAATCGCCGATCGCGCGGCTGATGACGCCCTCCTCCATCAGATATCCGAACAGCTTAGGCCCGAGCTGTCCGGCGGCAAAGCCTTCGCGCGGTGCAAGCTCGAAGGCGCCAATCAGGCCCACGCCGCGGTATTCTATGACCAGCGGATGATCAGCGATCGACTTCAGCCGCGCCAGGAATTTCGGGCTGAGCGACCTGACATTGCCGACAAGATCACGCTCCTCGATGATCCTGATATTTTCCAGCGCGACGGCGGCTGCAACCGGATGGCCGGCAGCAGTGACGCCATGGCCGAACGTACCGATCTTCGCCGATTCATCCGCCAGTGGCTGGTAGACATTTTCGTTGATCAGAAGCGCCGAGATCGGCTGATAGGAAGACGAGATCTGCTTCGACAGCGTCATCATGTCGGGCTGCAACGCATATGTCGTCGTGCCGAACATCTCGCCCGTGCGACCGAAACCGCAGATCACTTCGTCGGCGATGAAAAGCACATCATATTTTTTCAGAACCTTCTGGATGGCTTCCCAGTAACCAGCCGGCGGCACGATGACGCCGCCCGCACCCATGACCGGCTCGCCGATAAAGGCGGCAACCGTATCGGGACCTTCCTTCAGGATCAGGTCTTCCAGATCTTTTGCGCAGCGCTCGACGAACTGCGCCTCGGTCTCGCCCTCAGTCTTGAAGGCACGGTAATGCGGGCAGCTCGTGTGCAGCACGCGCGCGATCGGCAGGTCGAAGGAACGATGGTTGTTGGGCAGGCCGGTCAGGCTGGCGGACGCGATGGTGACGCCGTGATAGCCCTTGGTGCGGGAAATGATCTTCTTCTTGTCCGGCTTGCCGAGCGCGTTCGACCGATACCAGACGATCTTCATCGCCGTATCATTGGCTTCCGAACCCGAATTAGTGAAATAAGCCTTCGACATCGGCACCGGCGCGATCTCGATGAGCTTTTCGGCAAGCTCGACCGAAGGGCTGTGCGTGCGCGCCGTGAACGTGTGGTAATAGGGCAGCTTTGCCATCTGCTTGGCCGCGGCCTCGACCAGACGGCTTTCGCCGAAACCGACGCCGACGCTCCAAAGCCCAGCCATGCCCTCGATATACTGCTTGCCGGCATTGTCGTAGACATGGATGCCTTCGCCGCGCTCGATCACCAGCGCGCCATCGCGCTCCAGCGCCCGTGCGTTCGTGTACGAATGCAGATGATAGGCCTTGTCGCGGGCCTCGATGGAATTGGGCTGGATCGTCACGGGCTGTTCTCCTCTCGCACGAACGCGAATAGGAAATTCATAAGAGGAATCCAGCGGATTTCCAGCCCTCAAACACGATTTAGCAGAGCCCGTCGTTTAAAATAATTGACGGGCTCATGAGCAATTTTCATAGGCCTGATCAGCGAACCGACATCCTAGCGTACAGACATGGCCGCGATCGGCGGCTCTGCTTGAGCAGGGATCGGGCTCTTGTAATCCTGCCCCTTGTGCCGGCGCTTCAGATCTGCCCAGGCAGCCTCGCGCAGCTGTTCGCTGGTCATCGCCGCAAGACCCGTGGCCGCCATCACTTTCGCGACCGAAGCCATACCCTTGTGGGCGAGCGCGCTCTTGCCCTGCGCAACCACCTGCCAGGTATGAAGCTGCGTGCCTATGGCGAGCGTCGCACCATAGGCCTGAACAGTCGGCACGACCCAACTGACATCGCCCACATCAGTCGATCCGCCCATCTGGCGAACCTCGTTATGAGCCGGCAGAACGAAGTCGGCAAGCGGGATATCCCGCTGTTCGAGGCGCTCCTGCGCCCAGCTGGCCGCAACATCCTCGGGCGTCAGCGTCGCGCGGATCTTTTGCGCAAATTCGATATCCTCTGCGTCGAAGGCCGGCGGCCCCATGCTCTCCCAGATATCCTGCATCGTATCCATCAGCGGCGTGTTCACCACGAGGTTGGAGACGCCGGCAAGCGTGACGGATTCCATTTTGGTCTCGGTCATCAGCGCCGCACCCTCGGCCACCTTCTTTACCCTCTCGATAAGCGCGAAGAGACCGGCGAGATCCGGCGCGCGCACGACATAACGAACCTTCGCATGCGCCTGAACGACATTCGGAGAAATGCCGCCAGTATCCAGCACCGCATAATGGATACGGCATTCGGACGGCATGTGCTCGCGCATATAATTGACACCGACGCTCATCAGTTCGACGGCATCGAGCGCGCTGCGGCCCAGTTCCGGCACGGCGGCGGCATGGGCGGCACGGCCGGTAAAGGTGAAATCAATGCGGCAATTGGCAAGCGAAGTCTCGCGCTGCACCCCGGCAAAGTTGCTCGGGTGCCAACTGATGGCGATATCGACATCGGAAAAGGCGCCGTCGCGCACCATGAAGGCCTTGGCGGCACCACCCTCTTCCGCCGGGCAGCCGTAATAACGGACCCGGCCGGGCGTGCCCGTCTTTTCAAGCCAATCCTTGAGCGCGGTCGCAGCCAGGAGGGAAGCGGAACCGAGCAGGTTGTGCCCGCAGCCGTGACCGTTTGCACCGGCAACCAGCGGATCGTGCTCTACGGTGTCCGCCTTCTGGCTGAGACCGGCCAGCGCATCATATTCGCCGAGAAATGCAATGACCGGGCCACCGCTGCCGGCCTCGCCCATCACAGCGGTCGGGATATTGGCAACCGCATCGGTAATCCGAAAACCCTGCGCCTCCAGCATCTCGCGATGGGCAGCAGCAGACTCCGTCTCCATGTAGCAGGTCTCGGGCGTCTCCCAGACTTGGTTGGCCAGTTCCGCGAACACCTCCGTTTTACGATCCACGAGATCCCAGACGAGAGGGAGGTTCGAGTTGCCATCGGTCATGAAACAGCCGCCTTGATTTCTAGCTAAGATGAGTTTTGGGTATGGAATGCAATAACCGCATACCTATCCCTTTCCGGGCCAAGCGCAACGCATAATGCAAAGAATTAAGGCTATGCGCATCGATTAGGCAGCGTCACCGCAGTTGTGATCAAATCCCGAATCTTACCGTCTCGACAACCGAGTGATAATCGCTATTCTCGCGCGCCACGGGAAGCAGACACGCTGAGCGAGCATTGCTTCACCGCAAAACAAATATGGAGTGAATGAGCAAAGACCAAGCATGACGTTCTGCATTTGTCGCCTCGATTGAAAATCTATTCCTTGAGGCAGCCGATATGTAGGACGACCCGCATGATCCTGCAGTTTCATCCGAGATGGGGAAATATATTTCGACCGGCATAGAGTTGGGCTTGCCGGTCAGGAGGTGAACAACACAGGACTTGGTCAAAAGATGCGGCAAAACGCATCGTAAATCAGGGAAATCAACCGTGCTGGCAAAGCCGGCACAGGTAGGGAGACTATCAATGAAACGTGTACTTACTCTCGCAGCGGCAGCGCTTCTGTCCGCAACATTCTTTGCCGGCGCCGCCAGCGCGAAGACCTTCGTTTATTGCTCCGAAGGTTCGCCAGAAGGCTTCGATCCGGGCCTCTATACCGCCGGCACGACCTTCGACGCCTCGGCTCATCCGATCTTCAACCGCCTGCTCGAATTCAAGCCGGGCACGACGCAGCCGGAAGCCGGTCTCGCAGAGAGCTGGGAAATTTCCGCTGACGGCACCGTCTACACCTTCAAGCTGCGCAAGGGCGTCAAGTTCCAGACCACGGACTTCTTCACCCCGACCCGCGAATTGAACGCAGACGACGTCATCTTCTCGATCGGTCGCCAGATTGACGAAAAGAACGCCTGGAACAAGTACATTTCCGGCGGCACCTGGGAATATGCCGACGGCATGGGCTTCCCGAAGCTGATCAAGTCGATCGAAAAAGTCGACGACCTGACGGTCAAGGTCACGCTGAACCGTCCGGAAGCACCGTTCCTGGCCAACCTTGCCATGCCGTTCGCTTCGATCCTGTCGAAGGAATATGCCGACAGCCTCGAGAAGGACGGCAAGAAGGAGCAGTTGAACCAGAACCCGGTCGGTACCGGTCCGTTCACCTTCGTCGCCTACCAGCAGGACGCCATCATCCGCTACAAGAAGAACGCCGACTACTGGGGCACCGCTCCGAAGATCGACGATCTCGTCTTCGCGATCACCAGCGACGCTGCCGTTCGTTACCAGAAGCTGAAGGCCGGCGAATGCCACCTGATGCCGTTCCCGAATGCCGCCGACGTTGAATCGATGAAGTCCGACCCGAACCTGGAAGTTCTGGAGCAGGAAGGCCTCAACATCGCCTACCTCGCCTACAACACGACCCAGGCTCCGTTCGACAAGCCGGAAGTTCGTATCGCTCTGAACAAGGCGATCAACAAGAAGGCCATCGTCGACGCCGTCTTCCAGGGCATGGCAACGCCTGCAACCAACCCGATCCCGCCGACCATGTGGTCTTACAACAACGAGACCAAGGACGACACCTACGACCTCGACGCTGCCAAGAAGATGTTGGCAGACGCTGGCGTCAAGGATCTCTCGATGAAGATCTGGGCAATGCCGGTTTCGCGTCCATACATGCTCAACGCACGTCGCGCTGCTGAAATCATGCAGGACGACTTCGCCAAGATCGGCGTCAAGGTCGAGATCGTTTCCTACGAATGGGCTGAATACCTGTCGCGTTCGAAGGCAAAAGACCGTGACGGTGCCGCAATCCTCGGCTGGACCGGCGACAACGGCGACCCGGACAACTTCCTCGACACCCTGCTCGGCTGCGATGCAGTTGGCGGCAACAACCGCGCACAGTGGTGCAACCAGGAATTCGACGCTCTCGTGAAGAAGGCCAAGGTCACCTCCGACCAGGCTGAGCGCACCAAGCTTTATGAGCAGGCACAGGCCGTCTTCAAAAAGGACGCTCCCTGGGCAACCATCGATCACTCGCTCGCCGTCGTTCCGATGCGCAAGGGTGTGACCGGCTTTACCCAGAGCCCGCTCGGCGACTTCACTTTTGAAGCAGTCGATATCGCCGAGTAAAACTGGCCTATCACAACTTTTTGCCGCGGGACGCGTTGCGTTTCCCGCGGCATTTTCTTATGAGATGCCTAAAAATATGGCGGTGACGCCGATATGGTTCGATCCATGGCTTGACAAAAGCCCAGGTCGGTCCAGCCCCTTTCCGCAAAGGCTTAAAATGTTTGGCTTCCTTCTGCGGCGCCTCGCCGTCCTGATCCCGACTTTCATCGGGGTCTCCATCATCGCCTTCTCCTTCATCCGGCTTTTGCCGGGTGATCCGGTTGCGCTCCTTTCGGGTGAGCGCGTCATGTCTCCGGAGCGTCACGCGCAGATCAGCGCGCAGCTCGGCATGGACCGGCCGATGATCGTGCAGTATTTCGATTATCTCGGTGGCGTACTCACCGGCGACTTCGGCACCTCGATCGTCTCGAAGAAGCCGGTTCTTGATCAGTTCCTGACACTGTTCCCGGCAACGGTCGAACTGTCTTTCTGTGCCATCATCATAGCGATCGCGCTCGGCATTCCCGCCGGTGTCATTGCCGCAATCAAGCGAGGCTCGATCTTCGATCAGGGCCTGATGGGCATCGCACTGGTCGGTTATTCCATGCCGATCTTCTGGTGGGGTCTGCTGCTGATCATCCTGTTTTCGGGCACCCTGCAGTGGTTCCCGGTATCGGGTCGCATCTCGCTGATGTTCTATTTCCCGCAGGTCACCGGCTTCATGCTGATCGACAGCCTGATTTCCGGCCAGAAGGGGGCGTTTGCCTCGGCACTCAGCCACCTCGTTCTGCCGTCGATCGTGCTCGCCACCATTCCGCTCGCCGTCATCGCCCGCCAGACCCGTTCGGCCATGCTGGAAGTTCTGTCCGAAGACTATGTGCGCACCGCCCGCGCCAAAGGCCTGTCGCCATTCCGCGTCGTCGGCATCCATGCGCTGCGCAACGCCATGATCCCGGTTATCACGACGGTCGGCCTGCAGGTCGGCGTCATGTTGGCCGGCGCGATCCTGACCGAGACGATCTTCTCCTGGCCGGGCATCGGCAAATGGATCCTCGATAGCGTCTTCCGCCGTGACTACGCCGTCATCCAGGGTGGACTGCTGCTGATCGCCGCGATCATCATGACGGTCAACCTGATCGTCGACCTGCTCTATGGTCTCGTCAACCCGCGTATCCGCCACTAAGAAGGAGCAAAATCCCATGGCTGACGCCACTCTTACACCAAAGGCTGCGGAGCCCGTATCCTCGGCCCAGATGCGACGCCAGATGCTCAAGGAGTTCTGGTTCTACTTTTCCGAAAACCGCGGCGCCGTGATCGGCCTGTTCGTTTTCCTGGCTTTGGTGCTGGTCGCGATCCTCGCACCGGTGATCGCGCCCCATTCGCCGTTCGAACAGTATCGTGATGCGGTCTTGAAGCCGCCGGTATGGGCTGAAGGTGGCACCGCCACCTATATTCTCGGCACCGATCCGGTCGGTCGCGATATCCTCTCGCGTCTGATCTACGGCGCGCAGTATTCGCTGTTCGTCGGTCTGGTCGTCACCACACTGTCGCTGGTTTCCGGCATCGTCGTCGGTCTTCTGGCCGGTTATTACCGCGGCTGGCTGGACACGATCATCATGCGCCTGATGGACATGATCCTCGCCGTTCCCTCGCTGCTTCTGGCGCTGGTGCTCGTCACCATTCTCGGTCCGGGCCTGAACAGCGCCATGATCGCGATTGCCGTGACGCTGCAGCCGCATTTCGTGCGCCTCACCCGCGCCGCCGTGATGGCCGAAAAGACCCGCGACTATGTCACCGCCGCCCGTATCGCCGGCGCAAGCCCGCTGCGCCTGATGTTCCGCACCATCCTGCCGAACTGCACCGCACCGCTGATCGTCCAGGCAACCCTGTCCTTCTCCAACGCCATTCTCGATGCGGCCGCTCTCGGCTTCCTCGGCATGGGCGCTCAGCCGCCGACACCGGAATGGGGCACGATGCTGGCCGAAGCCCGCGAATTCATTCTGCGCGCCTGGTGGGTCGTCACCTTCCCGGGTCTCGCAATCCTCATCACCGTTCTTGCCATCAACCTGATGGGCGACGGCCTGCGCGATGCGCTTGATCCGAAGCTGAAGAGGTCCTGATCATGTCGCTTCTGCAAATCGACAATCTCACCGTCGAATTCGAAACCGCCAGCGGCTGGTTCCGCGCCGTGGACGGCGTCTCGATCTCGGTCGACAAGGCCGAAGTGCTCGCCATCGTCGGCGAATCCGGCTCCGGCAAGTCGGTCTCCATGCTGGCAGTCATGGGTCTTCTGCCCTGGACGGCAAAGATCACCGCCGACCGCATGCTTTTCGAAGGCAAGGATATCCAGGCACTCAGCGGCGCCGAGCGGCGCAAGTTGATCGGCAAGGATATCGCCATGATCTTCCAGGAGCCGATCGCCAGCCTCAACCCGTGTTTCACGGTCGGCTTCCAGATCGAAGAAGTCCTGCGCATCCATCTCGGCCTCGGAAAGAAGGAGCGCCAAGCGCGCGCCATCGAACTGTTCAAGCAGGTTGGCCTGCCGAACCCGGAAGAGCGCATGCATGCCTTCCCGCATCAGATGTCGGGCGGCCAGTGCCAGCGCGTGATGATCGCGATCGCAATCGCCTGCAGCCCCAAGCTTCTGATCGCCGACGAGCCGACCACCGCGCTCGACGTGACGATCCAGAAGCAGATTCTCGATCTGATCATGGATCTGCAGGCCCGCACCGGCATGGGCCTGATCATGATCACCCATGACATGGGCGTGGTTGCAGAAACCGCCGACCGCGTCGTCGTGCAATACAAGGGTCGCAAGATGGAGGAAGCCGACGTGCTTTCGCTGTTCGAAAACCCGAAGAGCAATTACACCAAGGCGCTTCTGGCAGCCCTGCCTGAAAACGCCACCGGTGACCGCCTGACCACGGTTTCCGCCTTCTTCGACGGCAACCCGGAACCGGCACCTTCCGCAGGAGCATCGGCATGAGCGACATAAAGACCACCGACACCATGCTCGAAGTCCGCGACATCAAGCGCGATTACGAACTGCCGGGCGGCTTCATGAAGCCGAAGAAGACGCTTCATGCGGTGAAGGGCGTTTCCTTCAGCCTGGAACGCGGCAAGACGCTGGCGATCGTCGGCGAATCTGGCTGTGGCAAGTCCACGCTGGCGCGCATGATCACCTTCATCGACGAACCGACCTCCGGTGAACTGATCATCGACGGCAAGAAGATGGACACGCGTCCGGGCCACCTGACGTCCGAAATGCGCCAGAAGGTGCAGATCATCTTCCAGAACCCCTATGGCTCGCTCAATCCGCGCCAGAAGATCGGCGACGTTCTCGGTGAGCCGCTGGCGATCAACACCGATTTGTCTGCTGCCGAGCGCCGCAACCGCGCCACCGAAATGCTGATCAAGGTCGGCCTCGGCCCGGAACATTACAATCGCTACCCGCACATGTTCTCCGGCGGTCAGCGCCAGCGTATCGCCATTGCCCGCGCGCTGATGATGAACCCGAAACTGCTGGTGCTCGACGAACCGGTTTCCGCACTCGACCTTTCGGTTCAGGCTCAGGTGCTGAACCTGCTCGCCGACCTGCAGGACGAGTTCAACCTCACCTACGTCTTCATCAGCCACGATCTCTCGGTCGTTCGCTACATCGCAGATGAGGTGATGGTGATGTATTTTGGCGAGGCGGTCGAATACGGCACGCGCGACGAGGTGTTTTCAAATCCGAAGCACGAATACACGCAGACCCTGTTCAAGGCAACGCCGAAGGCCGACGTGGAATCCATCCGCGCCCGTATAGCGGCGAAGAAGGCTGCTTCGGCGGCTTAATCCTCACTGCTCTCGACAGATATGGGACCGGAGAGAGAAATCTCTCCAGTCTTTTTTATTCAACGAACACCCTCACCGTCGCAGCCTTTCCCGCTGCATCGATCACCGTCAGCGTCGAAAACCCCGCCCCTTCCGGCTGCCATTCATTGGTGCGTCGGCGGGAGAGAGCATCCAGCGGCCTGCCGTTGGCGAGCCAGCGGAACGGCGGACGACCGCCCTGCAGTTTCAGCACCAGCGGCGAGATATCGCCGGATGACGCTCCAAGATCGACCTTCGCCCCTTCCGGCGGATAGACGATCTGCGGCGCAGTCTCGCGGGATGAAGAGCGTATAAGCCCGCTTGCGGTGACCGCAAACCGTCGCTGGCCGATCGGCAGATCGGATTGCGAAAGCCGGACGGCACCCGGCGGGGCGGCGGGATGCGGCGTGAACGGTACGCCGGAGCGCGAAAAAGCCTCGAACAGGATCGGCGCCGCCGTCTGGTAACCGGCAATGCCCGGCACCGCGCCATTATCCGGCCGCCCGACCCAGACACCGAGCACATAACGCCCGTCATAACCGACCGACCATGCGTCGCGATAACCGTAACTGGTGCCGGTCTTGTAAGCGATGCCGAGTTTCCGGCTGCCGGTCGGCGGCAGAACGTCGGAGAGAATATCCGTGACATTCCAGATCGCCTGCCGCTCCAAGAGCATCTCGCTGTCGAGCACGGCTGGTTGCTCGTCGATACCGTTGCCGACCCGCACCGGCTGCCCGCCATTGGCAAGTGCGGCGTAGGACTGCACCAGATCCTTAAGCGTGATACCGACCCCGCCAAGCCCGATCGCCAGCCCCGGCGCTTCGCTCGGCGGCAGGACCGGGCGCACATCGGCACGGCGAAACCGGATCATCAGCCGCGATGGCCCGACCGCATCGAGCAACCTGACCGCAGGCACGTTGAGCGACAATTGCAACGCCTGCCTGACTGTCACGTCGCCCTGATAGGTCATGTCGAAATTCTTCGGCCGGTAACCGAAGAAATCCGCCGGCCGGTCCTCGATCATGGTTTCCTGGGAAACTAGCCCCTGCTCGAAGGCAAGGCCGTAGATGAACGGCTTCAGCGTCGAGCCCGGCGACCTGAGTACGCGCGTCATGTCGATCCAGCCGGAACGCCCCGTATCGAAATAATCCGCAGACCCCACTTCCCCGACGATCTCGCCGGTCGTTGCATCCGCCATCACCATGGCAAGCGAAACCTTTGGGGCGAGCTTTGCGGAAGCCTCTCGCGCCACCTCCTCAAGTTGTCTCTGAATGCCACGTTTCAGCGTCGTGCGATATTCTTCGGCCTTGGGCTGCTTGCGGATAGCGGCTTCGGCAAGATGCGCGGCATAGGCCGGCAATTGCAGCCTTTGCCGCGGCACCGCATCAAGCAACGCCCGCTCCGCCTCACCCTCTCCCGTCACCTCGGCCACCGCAGGACGGGTCAGCACCCGTTCGCGCGCGGCATGCGCCTCCTGCGGATGGCGATCCGGTCGGCGCATCTCCGGAGATTGCGGCAGGGCGACGAGGAGTGCTGCTTCGGCCACCGTCAGCCGCTTCGACTCCTTACCGAAATACGCGAGGCTCGCGGCCCTCACACCCTCCAGATTGCCGCCATAGGGCGCATGGGTGAGATAGAGTTCGAGGATCGCTTTTTTGTCGAGGCGGCGCTCGATCTGGATGGCGCGAGCAAGCTGCAGGAGCTTTGCGGAAAACGACCGTGTCTCGCGCGGCTCGATCAACCGCGCCACCTGCATGGAAAGCGTCGAGGCGCCGGAAACGATCCGGCCATTGGTCAAAAGCTGGAGCGCAGCGCGGCCGATCGCCAGCGGATCGATACCGCCATGCTCGTAAAACCGCCGGTCCTCATAACCGATCAGCATGGCGAGAAAACGTGGATCGACATCCTCGACATCCGTCTTCAACCGCCAGCGCCCTTGCGGCGTGGCAAACGCCCGCAGCAACTCGCCATCGGCATCCAGCACTTCGCGCGAAGTGGTCGTGGCATTATCAAGCGGCGGCGGATAGGCGCGATCGGCCCAGTCGAGGCCGAGGGTCGTCACTCCCGCCAGTAAGAGGCAGGCACCCACACCGATCGAGGATTTCCAGCGCTTTTTCATCGTCCTTCACGCCGCTTACGGAGCCGCCAAAACCTCCATCTTGCCCATCGCCGTCCGGCCCGAAAACTGCGGGCGGTACATGTCGTCCACCTGTGCTGCCGGGTGATCATAGACGCCCGGTGTCACGGCGCGGACGACGTAAGCCAGCGTGATCTGCCGGTTATCGCCCTGCGAACGATCGAAGGCTGCGACAAAGCGGTCGTTGCGGAATTCCGTATGTGCCGCCTGCACCTCTTCGATCCAGTCGAAATTGGCAAGGTTGGCGCTGTTGACAATAGACGGATTGTCGATCTCGAAACCGGCCGGCAGAAGATCGGTGACGACGATGCGCGACGGCCAGTCATTGGTCTCGGTGACGTTCAGGACAACGACATAACGCTCGTTCTGCTTCGCCTCGCTGACATTCGCCTCTTCACCCGCCATCGTGTAATAGGTCCGCGAGATCTGGAACCCGTCGCCGCCAGCCGGCAATGGCGTGGCCGGTGCGGCAACCGTGGTGATCGCGGCAGACAGGGCATCGCCGCTGTCGTTGCGGATGGTCAGCGGATGATCGAGCAGAACATCGCCCGCCATCTGCGACATCAGCGTGCCGGAATGGGCTGCGCCATTGACGTTGAGACGAAGGCTGTCATCACCGTTCTGCAGCGCACGGGCGGCAAGCAGCATCCAGGTCTGTTCCTGAGTGCTGGTGTATTTCTTAATAGCCCATTCCTTGGCAACGACATCCGCCAGCGCCGGCACGATCGGCGGCACCGGCCTGCTTTCGGCGGCAAGCGCCAGAACCGCGGCACCGTCACGCAGCGACGAACCGTAATCGGAACGGGCAAGGCTCACCTTATGGACCTGCGCATTTTCCGACATCTGCAGCGCATCGTTGAAGATACTTCGCGACCGCTGGCCATCGCCGTAAAGCGAAAGCGCCGCCGCAATATGCGCCTTGGCAAGCGGTGTCGGAAAATCATTGAGCATCGTATCGGCGTAATAGCGGAGATCGCTGATCGCAGCCTTGCGGTTACGGGCAAGAACATAGAGCGCATAGGCGATCTGGTTGCCCTGATCGCGCACGTTTGTCGTATAGGCAAGTGTGTTCTGCAGGTTTTCCAGCGCCTGGACCAGCGGCTGCTCCGGCGCGTCATATCCCTGCTCGCGGGCCCGCGACAGGAAATCGCTGACATAGGCATCGAGCCACAGATCATTACCCGCGCCATCCGGCCCCCACAGGCCGAAACTGCCGGCAGAAGCCTGGAAGGACAGCACGCGATAGATCGCATCCTGTACACGCTTCTTCACCTCGGTATCATCGGCAAGCCCGTTCTGGACCGCCATTTCGCTGAGATAAAGCAGCGGCAAAGCCCGGCTCGTCGTCTGCTCGGCGCAGCCATAAGGATAGCGGTCGAGGCTCATCAGCAGCGCCGGGATATCGAAGGCGTTGGAACGGCTGACATTGACGCTGACCGAAGCCCCCTGCAGCACGCTGTCGGCCAGCAGATTGCCATCGACGGTAACACTTGCGCCGGGCCGAAGATCGACCAGCCGCCGTTCCGTCACCGGCATCGCTGCCGGGCGGACCGGGATGTGGAGAACCTGATCGACGGAGAGACCGGCGCCATTGGCAAGCTTGATCGACACGGTGCCGTCACCCGGCTCGATACCGACCAGCGGCAGCGTAATGCTGGTCTTGCCGCCTGCGGCTATCTCAACCGGCTTGATCGCGCTCCGGCCGACGGCCACCGCATCACTGGTTTCGACGGTCAGATCATAGATTCCGGCGGGACCATCGGTATTGGCGATGTCGAGCCTCAGATTGCTGTCGTCTCCGGGTGCGAGGAAACGCGGCAGGCTGGACGTAATGACGATCGGATCGCGGATGATGACATCCTTGACCCCGTGACCGACACCGGATTTCGACCATGCAACGGCCATCACCCGCGCCGTGCCGTTAAACTGCGGAATATCGAAGGAGACTTTCGCCTTGCCTTCACCATCCAGTTTCACCGGACCGGAGAAGAAGGCGACCAGCTTTTCCTTCGGCGGGCTGGCCTGCAGCGCCATGCTGCCGCCATCGCCGCCGGTCCGCAGACGCCCGGTCGCACCCAGCGAACCATCGATCAGCCGGCCATAGATATCGCGGATTTCCAGGCCAAGGCGACGCTGGCCAAAATACCAGTCGTCGGGCGCCGGCGGCTCGTAACGGGTGAGGTTCAAGATGCCGACATCGACGGCCGCGACCGTGACATAGGCGTCCTCGTTGGCACCCGCTCCCGCTACCTGCAGCGAGAGTTCAAGCGGCTGGCGCGGCAGCGTCTTTTCCGGAGCGTCTATGGAAATCGAAAGATCACGGGTCTCGGGATCGACCTTCAGCCAGGTAATCCCGATCGCCCGCATCGGCATGCGGCTCTCACGCGCTTCGCCGGGGCGATAAATTGTTGCGGTCACATAGGATCCTGCGCCCCAATCCGCAGTCACCGGAATTTCGACCTCACCGCCATTTTCCGCAATGCTGGTGGTTTCGACCGAGATCAACTCCTCGGAACCAGCCATCACCATCAGCTCGCCTGCATAACGCGACGAAACTTTCAGCTTAGCCGTATCACCGACCTTGTAGCTCGGCTTATCGAGCGCAACTTCCAGCGCATCCGGCGTTTCGGTCGAGGTCGCGGTAACGAACCAGCCGGCATCAAACTCAACGCTTGAGGCCGGGCCGCCGATATCGGCGGTTTCGACCTCGAGGCGATAACGGCCCCACTCGACGGGAACGGAAACACGCCCGCCATCGGTCGTCACGTCGACCGTGCCATTGGAGACTTGGCGCGTGCGGGTGATCGGTTCATAACGCCAGGAATTGCCGTCGCGATACCACTGGTAATCCCGCTCGACCTTGACGAGCTTCCACGGCAGTCCTTTCAGCGCCTGCTTGGCACCGGCTTCGTTGACCAGGATGACGTTGAAATTGCCGACTGCACCTTCCGGCAGGTCTCCGGAAAATTCCGGCTTGATGCCGATCCTCAGACCGTCAGCCTTGACCGGCAGCGACAGATTGCGCTCGATCGCCCTTCCACCCGTCTCCTGCATCCTGACGACAATCTCGGCATTGATGAGCTTGGTCGTTGACGGCAATTCGGCAACATCCGCATCGAATGTCGCTTTGCCGTCCTCGTCCGTATCATCCAGCGCATCGAGCGGAATACGGACGGTTTCCGTCTCCTCCTCGTCGGCAAGGCCGAACTGATAACCGGGGAAGGTTGCGTTTTCACGTGTCGGCTTGAGCGCGATCTCACCTTCGAGGCCGAGGCCTGCAGCCGGTGCGCCATAAAGATAACGGCCGTCGATCGAGACCGAAGCCGGCTCACCGACAACGATCTCCTTCGCCTCGCTCGTCATGTCGAATTCGATGCGATCCGGCACGAAGTCATCGACGAGAAACGTCTTCTCGCCGATTGCAGACCCTTTGGGATCGGTAAACACCTGCATCGTCCAGGTGCCGCGCATCGACGTGTCCTGTAGCGGCAGATCGAGCGTGTAGCCGCCGATATCGCCGTTCTTCACCACTCGCCGGTCTTCCACGCCATCGGGGCGCAGGAAAACGAAGGTGAGCGGCAGGTTCTCGATCGCGGTTGCATCGACATTACGGGCAAGCGCGCTCGCATGCACGGTTTCGCCGGGGCGATAGATGCCGCGTTCGGTCCAGGACAGAAGATCGATCGCGCCGGGAGCCGGACGTCCGGTCACACCGCGGTCGGACAAATCAAAGCCTGCGCGGGTCATGTCGAGGAAGACATAATCCTTGCCCTCACTCTGCGCCGCCAGCACCGCCGGCACCATCGCCGCCGTGCCGCGCATCAGTCCGGCCGTGAAGGTGGCGCGGCCATCCGCATCCGTCTTCGCCGTGCCGAGGATTTCGTTGTTCTTGGCAAGAAGCTGCAGATCGACGCCTTCGATCGGCTTGGCGGATCCGAGCGCGCGGGCAAACACATGCAGGCCGTCCGTGCCGGCATAGGTGGTGAGACCGATATCGGAAACGACGAACCATTGCGTCGCCTTGTTGTCCCATTCCTGATTGAAGGCATTGGCGACGGAAGCGGTCAACACATAGACGCCGGGCTTGCGTTCCGGCAACGCCTCGTCGACCGGGAAACTGGTCGTCACATCCTTGTTGAGGTCTTGCCCCAGATCGATCGTGCCCTGCCAGACCAGTTCACCGTTTTCCTGCTCGATCCGGTCGGCGCTATAGCCGCTCATCTGGGTGAGAAACTGCGAGTTGGTGAGCAGAGGCGCGATGTTGCGATCACCGATCCGATAGAGTTTCAGGTTGGCACGCTCGGTATTCACCGAAACGATCGGGATGCCGCGACGCGCGGTCGACGGCAGCACGAAGCTGTCGCCGGTAAACCGCACCATCGGCGAGCGGTCCTTGACGTAGAGGTCGATATCCACCTGCGCCGTCAGCGGCTCGTCGACCGAAGACGGCAGGCCGCGGCGCAGTGACAGCTTGTAGCGCTGGCCATGGGTCAGGCCCTCGACGCAGATCTGATTGTCCTTGGACTCCATCGCCTTGGGTGCCTGCCCGTCAAGCGTCACGAAGGGCGCATAATCGACCCCGGCCTTCACCAGAGACTCGGAAAACTGCACACAGGCGCGCGGATTGGCACTGTCGGCATCCACAGTGTTGCCGCTCACGCGAAAACCCTGGCGTTCGCGTAGATCGTTATAAGCGGCCTGAACCGTGCGGGCGCTGATGAGTGCAAGGCTTTGCTTGTAGGCAGTGAGCGCCTGACGATAATTCTGCTGTTTGGCGAGTGCCGCACCGAGCACTGCAAGCGCATCGGCACGGGTCTGCGTCGAGCGTGACATCAGGTAACCGTTGATCGCCGCAAGCGTGCCTTCGCTATCGGCCGAACCATTGTTCTTGGCAATGCCGGCGGCGCGCGCCAGTGCGATCCACAATTCGCCGTCATCGGGGGCAAGCGACAGGGCGCCCTTGTAATTGTAGATCGCCGTATCGACCCGGCCGCCGAGCAATTCGGCCTGCGCCACGGTTTTCAGGTTCTCGATACCGTATCCCTGCTGGTTGTCGCCGAGCGCCAGCCCATCCTTCTGCTCGCGCGCCTGTTGCAGCAATTCGTCGGAAAGAAATGTCAGCCGCGGCGGTGCACCGATATCTGGCTGGGCAGCCACCTCGACGATCTTGCCGGCAACGGCACCGGCAAAGGTGTTGAGCTGGCCGTGATCGGATTTCAGAAAGCACCACTTGGCTTTGACATTATAGGTGAAGGCACGGCACTGGTTGTCGCCGATGCAGGCGGTCTCGCATTGTTCCTGGCTGACATTCTTCACGGTTCGAAGATCGAAGCCGAGATAGTCGCCATCCACCGTCGTCTCTATCCGCCGTTCCTGCGCGGCAAGCGGAGAGCCAAGAACAAGAGATGAAAGCACAAGAGCTGAAAAGCCGAAGATCGCGCGCCTAGACATTTGCAAGTCCCCCCGTGGCAGCCGTCGGATGCGCTGTTGTCCAATGTGAGCAGCCGCTTGTCAACGGAACTGATCTCCTTCGTTACGGACGAAATCAAACCGAAAGTGACGCAGCGAGAAAACTCCTCTACACAAAGCTGTGCCAGAAATGCCGTCTTGCACACGTCATTGATAGTGGCAGGCAGACAGTCTTGTGATGTAGAAGGCAGTCGATATGGCAATTCTGAACCTTTTCAAGAACCGGCGAGCAGACGAGAAGGCGGAGCGGGCAAGTTTCGGCGCTCTTCTCGACGGCTATTCGATCGAGGTCATGCCGCGCACGGCGGCCAAGATCGACAATTTCCGCGAATTCCTGCCGGCCGGAATGCGCGTCTATATCGCCCATATCGACGGCACGCCGATCGAGGACATGGTCGCGACGGCAAAACGGCTCACCGAAGACGGCTACGCGGTGATGCCGCATGTTCCCGCCCGCCTCATCCGCGACAAGGCAACGCTGGAAGACTGGATCAGCCGTTATGTGAACGATGCTGGCGTCACTCAGGCGCTGCTGCTGGCCGGTGGCCTCAACGTCCCCAGGGGTGATCTCGAAAGTTCGCTGCAGCTTCTGGAGACCGGCCTGTTTGGTCGTTACGGCTTCAAGCGACTCCACATCGCCGGCCATCCGGAAGGCAACAAGGACATCGACAAGGATGGCACGACAAGACTTGTCGACCGGGCCTTGAAGTTCAAGCAGGCCTATTCGGAAAACAGCGATGCCGAGATGGCGATAGTCACCCAGTTTGCCTTCGATGCCGGATCGATAACCCGCTGGGTGGAGCGTATCGCCGATGCGGGCGTGACGCTGCCGATCCATCTCGGCGTTGCCGGACCGACGAAACTGCAGACGTTGATCAAGTTCGCCATTTCCTGTGGCATTGGCCCGTCACTGAGCGTCTTGCAGCGACGCGCGATGGATCTGAGCAAGCTGCTTGTTCCTTACGAGCCTGACGAGTTCCTGACCGAGATCGCCAACTACAAGGCAACCCATCCGCAAAGCCTGATCGACGAGATCCATGTCTTCCCGCTCGGCGGCATCAGGGCCAGCGCCGACTGGGTGAACGAGCGCGTGCTCAAGGGCAAGGTAGCGAGCCAATAGCTCGATAACGGACGTTAGAAAGAAAACGGCGCGATCCGAGGACCGCGCCGATTTTTTATCGTGGAAGAGACTGCGATCAGCCCGAAATATAGGGCAGGACCTCATTCGTACCGCGCCAGATCATTTCGAGCGCAACATAGAGAATGACGGCGAGACCGACATAGGCGATCCAGCGATGCCTGTTGAGCAGGCGGGCAATGAAGCTTGCGGCAATACCCATCAATGCGATCGACAGAACCAGACCGAAGATCAGTACTTCCGGGTGCTCGTGCGCCGCACCGGCCACAGCCAGCACGTTGTCGAGCGACATTGAGACGTCGGCAATGACGATCTGCCAAGCGGCCTGGGCAAAGGTCTTGCGGGGTGCACCACCGGCGACCGTACCATCGGCATTAAAATCGCTGTCGGCAAGAGCCTCATTGGCTTCGTCTTCATGCTGATGAGGCGTTCTGAGTTCGCGCCACATTTTCCAGCAGACCCACAAAAGCAGAACGCCGCCAGCGAGCAGCAGGCCGACGATCTGCAGCAACTGCGTGGTTGCCAGTGCAAAACCGATACGCAGCAGCGTAGCGGCAATGATGCCCACCAGAATGGCCTTGGCGCGCTGTTCCTTCGGCAAGCCTGCCGCAGCAAGGCCGATGACGATGGCATTGTCGCCAGCCAGAACCAGATCGATCATGATAACTTGCGCGAGGGCGGACAAGGCCTCAGGCGTGAAAAATTCCATCATAAGACAACCTATTTAGACGGGGTGCCTCATGTCCTGACGACCTTTGGGGCGTGTTCCGGGCGATGAACCCAAGGACACACATTCCATCTGACCAAAAACCATCACGACACCGGGCACCGATATTGGACAATCCAGTCCGACATCACAGTTCATGGAAGAACTGCCAGAGGGGCCCGGTCCTGGTCGACCAAGATTTAGCGCCGGCTTGAGCGAAACTCAAGTGGCCGACTCACGAAACCGTCAGATCCTCGTGATCTCCGCTACCGCAACGGCCGAATTGTCGGCTCGCACCGCAACTCGCCTCCGATGCGTTTTCACTTCGGAAGCCGCTTCTGCAGGCTGTCCAGGATGCGTTTTCCGAGCGCCTGGTAATCCTCGTCGAAGTGATGCCCGCCATCGATCGCCACTGTTTCCACGCCGGATGCCTTCATCGAAGGGCACGGGTCATCGTCTTCTTCGGTGCCGTAGACGCACTGGACGAGGCCGCTCTTGATCTTGGCGATGTCATCGACCGTCGTTCCACCCTCGCCTGCTCCGGCCATGCCGAGCCAGCCGGTAACGGAAATTTCGAAATCCACTTCCTTCGAAAGCGCCAGCAGCGAAAGCTGCTTCACCCGTTTTTTCTCGGCCTTCGGAAGAAGATTGTAGGCCGCGGGAATCACATCCGCACCGAACGAATATCCAATCAACACGACATTCGAGACACCCCATTGATCGGTATAGGTATCGATGATCCGCTTCAGATCGTCTGCTGTTTCCTGTGGCGTGCGTTTCGCCCAGAAATACCGCAGCGAGTCGACGCCGATGACGGGAACACCTTGGCTCTGCAGATATTCGCCAAGCTCGCTGTCGAGATCGCGCCAGCCCCCATCGCCGGAATAGACGATCGCCATCGTGTCCATAGCCGGCTTTGTTTCCAGAACGGAAAGCGGCAGGTCGAGAGCGCCTTCGGATTTCCCCGACGATAGCTGGTTCTGCAGCCACGTTCCGAGATAATCCTCTGCGTCATCGGAAGTTTCCTTTACTACGATATCGCTATGGGCCTGTTTCAGGGTAAGCGCATGCGTCTTGCCAGCCGGATCCGCCTCCGGCGTGAAAGCAACCGTCACTGGAGCCGGCAATGGACCGTCAGTCAGTCCGTAGACGATCCCGGTATCGGTGGGGCGTTTGTCGGCAGGTGTGCAGAGCTGCTTCTTCAAAGGCACGATTTCGCCCGGATCAACGGCGATCGCACCGCCGATCGTTGCAAACGGGCTCTGTGCGATCATCGCGAGCGCAAGCGTGCCGCCTTCTTTCACGCCGGCCAGAATAGGATGCCGGTATTCGCGGTTTGCCACCCGCCGCTGTACCTGCTGCGAGAGATCCTCGATATCGGAAACCATGTAGATGCAGTCACCGTCATCCGTCGCCAGCGATTTCATGTAGGAGGGGAAATCGATGCCGACGACGGCAGCACCACTCTCGACGAGATCCTTCGCCTGCGCTTCCTCGGCAGCACCCCAGCCTTTCGCATCAGAAATCAGGAACACCATGCCGGCCAAATCCTGTCCCTGCGGAAGATAGATATGCGGCGAGGGAATGAGCCCGGTATGATAGTCCTGATCGGCCACAGGATTTTCGGCCTGTGCCTGAGGCGCTGCCAGGGTGGGAGATTGGGCGGGAGCTGGTGTCTGGGCATACGTCAGGGGCGCAAACGCCATGCTCAGCGCCGTTGTCAGGCCAAGCGTAAACAGTGTTGCAAGACGCATTCTCATTTACCCACTACTCCTCTCAACCCACCACCGATCAAAAGCGTCGCATCCATCATGGCGACAGCCGGACCGATGCCGGAAACGGCAAGATAGCGCGGTTCCCAGCGAGGGTGAAACTTTGATTTGAAGGCCTTCAGGCCCTTGAAGTTATAAAACCGCTCGCCGTGTTCGAAAATGACGCTGCCGATCCGGTCCCAGGCGGGTGCCGCTTCGCGCTGCGCCATGCCGGAAAGCGGCGCCATGCCGAGATTGAATTCCTTGAAGCCGGCATCGCGCAGATGCTCCATGATCCGAACGAACAGAAAATCCATCGATCCTTTCGGCGCATCCGGTGCAAACCGCATCAGGTCGACCGTTCCTTCCTGTTTGGTATCGGTGACGGCAAGCGTTGCAAACGCGACGATCCGGCCCTCTTTGCGCAGAATGCCAACCGGTTGCGACAGCACGTAGTCATCGCGGAAAGCGCCGAGCGAAAAGGTCTTTTCGCGCGTATTGTGTTCGTCGAGCCAACTGTCGGACACGCCACGCAGGGCCTCGAGCTGGTTGGCAACCTCATCCGGCTGCAGCATCTCGAATTCGAGCCCTTCGCGCACACCCTTGTTGATCGCTTGCCGGAGGCCGGATAGCCGGCTGCCCTTCAATTCGAAACCCGCAAGATCTACGACGGCAAGTTCGCCCAGCCGGAAGGCGCGCATACCGGCATCTGTGCAATAGGCGAGAAGATCAGGCGAAATCTGATAGAAGACAGCACGCCCGCCACCGGTTCTCGCCTCTTCGACGAAACGCCAGACCAATTCGGCGATCTCGTCACTTGGACCGATCGGATCAAAAAGCGCGATCCAGGAACGGCCCTGGATGCCATACATGATGAATGCATTGCCGCTCGCGGAAAACATCAACCGCTTGTCACCCATGCGAACGAGGTTGGCGTCCGCGAAATCCTGGGCCATAGCGATATTTGTCGCCTGTGTCAGCTCTTCCGCGGTCGACAGGTCCGATCGCTTCACGGCAGGCCGTAACAGGCTGAAGATCGACACGACCGCAGCGACGATGGCTATGCCGAGCATAGCGCGCAGACCTCGCGGTGCCTCGGCAGAGAATTCGAACCGCCACCAGAGATCGCGACTGTAATCGACCTCACGATAGACGAAAAACAGGATCGTGGTGGCAGCAGCGACGAGGATCAACATAGCCACTATCCATGGCGGCGTCAGCGCCTGGCGCAGCATCGAGGCCGGGCGGTTGAATTGTCGGGCGCTGAGCAAAAGCCCTGCCAGGAGCACCGTAAGGAACACAGCTTCGAAAAGTGCTAGCGCCTTGAGTAGCGAGAACAAAAGACCGAGTGCCGTGCAGAGGACTGCTGTCCACCATGCACCATCCAGCCTCTGCGCCAATCCGCGAGCGCTGACGAAGAGCAAGATGCCGATAATACTGGAGAGAAAATGCGCGCTTTCAACCAACGGCAGCGGCATGTAGCTGCCAAGGAAATTGAGGTTGGAATCCGGCGTCGGCGTGACGCTCGAAAGAACCAGCATCGCACCAGCGATCAGCGCGAAGGCGGACAGCAGGAGAGGCGCCAGCCGAAACTCAAGCTTTCGCAATGTGGAAGCAACCGGATGTTTCGACAACTGCCGCGCTTCGAGAAAGATGACGAAAAGCGTCGCGATCAGCAGGGGCAGGACGTGATAGATGACGCGGTAGAGGACGAGGCTGCCAAGAACCTGATCGATATCGACGGTGTTGCCGAGAGCGGCAACGATAATTGTCTCGAAAACGCCCAGCCCCGCAGGAACGTGGCTGAGAACGCCGGCACCTACGGCAGTCGCGTAAATCGCCAGAAAAGACGGCCAGCCGATAGTGGTCTGAGGCAGAAGAACGTAAAGCACGGACGCGGATGCAGCGATATCGAGTGCAGTGACGAGAAATTGCTGCGACGAAGTGCGGCTGTCGGGAAGCCTTAGATGCACCTTTCCGATTGAGATTGTGCGCCCGTCACGACCGATGAAAACCAGTATGCTCAGGCCGACGATGATGACCAGGGCGATGATGCGGATTGCCGTATCGCTGACACCGATGATCTGGCCGACCCGCGGGGCAGTAACAAGACAGGCAAGTGCCGTGACCGACAAAAGGCCAATGCCGAAGGCGAAAGTGACAAACGCGATGACACGGCCGATATCTTCCGGCGAAAGACCTAGCCGCGAATAACCGCGAAACCGGATGGCACCGCCGCTCAGCGCACCGAAACCTGCCGTATTGCCGACAGCATAGGCGCTGAAGGCCGTCATCGCCACTGGCACCGTCGGCAGCTTGCGGCCGATATAGGTCAGGGCATTGAGATCATATCCGACCAGCGCTGCAAAGCTTAGGCCGGTGAAGAACACGGCAAGTGCGATCGACGACCACGAGGTCGAGACCAGCGCCTCGATCACCTCGTCATAACTGACTTCTGTCGTTAGCTCGTAAATAGCCAGAGCGGTGAAACCGAAGACCAGAAGCACGATGAAGGAAACGAACAAGCCGCGATGGGCCTGGAAAAAATCGCGGACGTAACTGCTAGAACTGTTGGACGCCATGGTCTGCTTTGCCCCGAAGACAAGCGATAAGATCTGAAAACGCGGTGCGAAAAGCAACTGGATCACGGCTTAAGTGTGTCATCCGCTGATTTGCGCAACCGCTCCTATCATATGCTTCTTAATATCGCTTGACGGAATCTGCGCGGCCCATATAGTTTAAACTTAAAATAACTACATACGGGAACTTCGGGAGATATTCATGCGCATCGTCTGCATCGGTGGCGGCCCGGCTGGGCTCTATTTCGCCCTGTTGATGAAGAAGTTTCATCCCGAGCACTCGATTGCGGTTGTAGAGCGCAATCGGCCCTATGACACATTCGGTTGGGGCGTGGTCTTTTCAGACGCCACCATGGTGTCGATGCATGCCTGGGATCCGCAGAGTGCTGTAGAAATCGAGGATGCCTTCAACCACTGGGACGATATCGAGCTTCTGTTCAAGGGCACCCGCCAGCGCACATCCGGCCACGGTTTTGTCGGCATCGGCCGTAAGAAGCTCCTGAACATCCTGCAACGTCGCTGCGAGGCGCTTGGCGTCGAACTGGTATTCGAAACCGATTCTGATGGTGACACCGACTACCCCGATGCCGATCTGATCATCGCTTCCGATGGCTTCAACTCGAGGATCCGCAATCGTTATCCGGAAGTCTTTGAGCCGGATCTCGCCGTGCGCCCGAACCGCTATATCTGGCTCGGCACCAACAAGCTCTTCGACGCTTTCACCTTCGATTTTCGTAAGACCGATCACGGCTGGTTCCAGGCGCATATCTACAAGTTCGACGAAAACACCTCAACCTTCATCGTCGAAACGACCGAAGAGGCCTACGAAAAGCACGACCTCGGTCAGATGGACCAGCAGGGCTCGATAGACTTCTGCCAAGGGCTCTTTTCCGAAGTGCTGGAAGGCGCCGAGTTGATGACCAATGCGCGGCACCTGCGCGGTTCGGCATGGCTGAATTTCAACCGGCTGATCTGCGGCAAGTGGAGCCATTTCAACGGCAATTCGCATGTCGTGCTGATGGGAGACGCTGCCCATACCGCTCATTTCGCCATAGGTTCCGGCACCAAGCTTGCGATCGACGATGCGATCGAACTGACCAACCAGTTCAACCGGCTCGGCCATTCGAAGGATGTGATTCCTGAGGTTCTGAAAACCTATGAAGATATTCGCCGCGTTGATGTCGCCCGTATCCAGAACGCCGCGCGCAATGCGATGGAATGGTTCGAAGTGGTGGGTGAGCGTTATGCCGAGACACTGGAGCCGCCGCAATTCATGTATTCCATGCTGACCCGCTCGCAGCGCATCAGCCACGAAAACCTGCGCCTGCGCGATCCGGTGTGGCTCGAAGGTTACGAGCGCTGGTTCGCGGAAAGGAATGGCATCGAAGTGCAGGGCAACGGCCGCACCCTACCACCGATGTTCACCCCCTATTCGCTACGCGGCACCCACCTGCCGAACCGCATCGTCATGTCGCCGATGGCGATGTATTCGGCAAGAGACGGGTTGCTCGACGATTTCCACCTCGTGCATCTCGGCTCCCGTGCGCTTGGCGGCGCCGGCCTCGTCTTTGCCGAGATGACCTGTGTTTCGCCGGATGCCCGCATCACCCCCGGTTGCCTCGGCCTCTGGAACGACGAGCAGGCCAAGGGCTGGAAGCGCTTTGTCGACTTCGTCCACGCCAATTCGGAAGCCAAGGTCGGCATCCAGCTCGGCCATGCCGGACGAAAGGGCGCAACGAGGCTTGCGTGGGATGGCATGGACCAGCCGCTGGAAGACGGCGCATGGCCGTTAATTTCCGCCTCTGCGCTGCCCTATCTGAAAAACAGCCAGGTACCGAAAGAAATGGACCGGGCCGACATGGACCGCGTGAAGGCCGATCATGTGTGCGCCGCAAGATATGCCGCCGAGGCCGGAGCCGACTGGCTGGAGCTGCACTGCGCCCACGGTTATCTTCTCTCAAGTTTCCTTTCGCCCCTGACCAACATCCGCACCGATGACTATGGCGGCAGCCACGAGAACCGTGCGCGCTATCCGCTGGAAGTTTTTGCCGCGATCCGCGAAGTCTGGCCGCAAGATAAGCCGATCTCGGTGCGCCTCTCCTGTCACGACTGGGCCGATGGCGGTAACACGCCGGAAGATGCGGCGATCTTCGCGAAAATGTTCAAGGACGCCGGTGCAGACCTGATCGACTGCTCATCCGGTCAGGTGTCGAAAGAAGAAAAGCCGGTCTATGGCCGCCTGTTCCAGACGCCTTTCTCTGACAAGATCCGCAACGAGATCGGAATTCCGACCATCGCCGTCGGCGCGATTTCCGAAGCCGATCAGGCAAATTCGATCATCGCCGCCGGCCGCGCCGATCTCTGCGCCGTCGCCCGCCCGCATCTCGCCGATCCCGCCTGGGTTCTGCATGAGGCGGCAAAGATCGGCCTGACCAGCATCCCTTGGCCGAAACAATATTTTTCCGGCAAGCTGCAGTATGAAACAGGCTTGGCCCGTGCCGCTTCAGTCCCGCCGCCAGTCCGCCCCTCTGTGGTGGCAAAGCAGGCGCTGACATGATTTCATTGCCGAAATTGGCTGGCCGCCATGCGCTCGTTACCGGGGCAGGTTCCGGCATAGGAGCAGCGATTGCACTTGCGCTTGTCAATGAAGGTGCTCGTGTAACGTTGGCAGGACGCCGCCGCGAACCGCTTGAAAAGCTGGCCGGCGAGATCGGCGAGACGGACACTTTCATTCTGGATGGTTTTGACATCACGGATGCGGACGCCATCAATAGCGGCCTGAAAACGGTCCGGAAGGAATTCGGACCTGTCGATATCCTCGTCAACAATGCCGGCGAAGGACCGAGCGCGCCGTTCGAAAAGACATCGCTCGACCTGTGGAACCGGGTGATGGCCGTGGATCTCACCGGCGTCTTCCAGGTGACCCAGGCCGTGCTGCCGGACCTCAAGGCTCATGGCGAGGGTGCCCGCATCATCAACATCGCCTCGACCGCCGGGCTGACGGGTTACGCCTATGTCTCCGCCTATGTGGCTGCCAAGCACGGCGTTGTCGGACTCACCCGCGCTTTGGCACTGGAGCTGGCGAAAACCGGCGTGACGGTCAATGCCGTCTGCCCGGGCTTTACCGATACGCCGCTGATCGCCCGTTCGATCGCGACGATCGTGGCAAAGACCGGCCGCTCGCCGGAAGACGCATTGAAGGAATTCACCAGACACAATCCGCAGGGGCGGCTGGTCAAGCCGGAGGAAGTCGCAGACACGGTTCTGTGGCTGGCTTCGCCCGCCGCCCAATCGATCAATGGACAGGCAATCGCGGTTGCCGGTGGGGAGGTTTTGTCGGGATGAGCGACGCAACGGTTTCGATGGCGGGGCACCTGAAGCCTTTTCGGGATTATCAGGCAAAACACTTCGTCTGGGAGGTGAGCGAAGACGGCCGCGTCGGCGCGCTCCGGCTGAACCGGCCGGAGCGCAAGAACCCGCTGACTTTTGAAAGCTACGCCGAACTGCGCGATCTGTTTCGCGATCTGGCCTATGCGTCCGATATCCGCGCCATCGTGCTGACCGGTGCCGGCGGCAATTTTTCCTCCGGCGGCGATGTCTTCGAGATCATCGAGCCGCTGACGAAAATGCCTATGCCCGAGCTTCTGGCCTTCACCCGCATGACCGGCGATCTGGTCAAGGCGATGAAGAAATGCCCGCAGCCGATCGTCGCCGCAGTCGAGGGCATCTGTGCCGGTGCCGGCGCGATCCTCGCCATGGCATCGGACCTGCGGCTTGCAACGCCTGAAGCGAAAACTGCCTTCCTCTTCACCCGCGTCGGTCTGGCCGGTGCAGACATGGGCGCCTGCGGGATCCTGCCGCGCATCATCGGCCAGGGCCGCGCCGCCGAGCTTCTCTTCACCGGCCGCTCGATGACAGCCGATGAGGGGCATGCCTGGGGATTCTACAACGCCCTTCACGCATCGGACGCGCTGGAAGCCGAAGCACTGAAACTCGCCCATTCCCTGGCCGATGGCCCGTGGTTTGCCCACACGATGACGAAAACCATGCTGAACCAGGAATGGGCCATGGGCCTCGACGAAATGATCGAGAGCGAAGCCCAGGCGCAGGCGATCTGCATGGCGACCAGGGATTTCCGCCGCGCCTTCGAGGCTTTTGCGGAGAAGCGCAAGCCGGTTTTCGAGGGTAACTGATGGCAGTGCACTCAAAGCTCCCCGGCCCCGCGCGCGATTTTCTCGACTGGCCCTTCTTCGACGACAATCACAAGGCGCTGGCGCAAAAACTCGATGCCTTTGCAGCCTCCGGCGCGCTTGGCAATATAGACCATGCCGACACCGACAAGGCCTGCCGTTCGCTCGTCAGATTACTGGGCGAGGCAGGCCTTCTCGACGCCGCAACCGGCGCCGGTGGCACGACACCGATCGACAGCCGCGCCGCCTGCCTGACCCGCGAAACGCTGGCCTGGCATGACGGGCTCGCCGATTTCGCCTTCGCCATGCAGGGCCTAGGCACCGGCGCGATCGGCCTGTCCGGTTCGGAAGACCTCCGCGCGACAGTCCTGCCGAAAGCCCGGTCCGGCGAATGGATCGCTGCCTTTGCTCTCTCGGAAAAGGATGCCGGGTCGGATGTCGCGGCCATGACCTGCGCCGCCCGCAGAGATAGTGAGCATTATGTGCTCGACGGCGAAAAAACCTGGATCTCAAACGGCGGCATTGCCGATGTCTACACGGTCTTTGCCCGCACCGGCGAAGCGCCGGGCACGCGTGGCATTTCCGCTTTCGTTATCTTTGCCGATGATCCCGGCTTCTCGATAACCGAGCGCATAGACGTGATCGCCCCGCATCCGCTGGCAACGATCCGTTTCGACAATTGCCGCATTCCGGCGTCGCACCTGCTCGGCGCCCCCGGCGAAGGTTTCAAGATCGCCATGCGCACCCTCGACATTTTTCGCGCTTCCGTCGCGGCAGCTGCTTTGGGCTTTGCCAAACGCGCGCTGGATGAGGCACTTGCCCATGCGAAATCGCGAAAAATCTTCGGCAACACGCTGTCCGACCTGCAAATGACGCAGGCCGCCTTGGGCGACATGGCGGCCGAGATCGATGCCGCGGCACTGCTGGCCTACCGCGCCGCCTGGCGTCGTGATGTGCAGGGCCTGCCGACCACGAAGGAGGCGGCCATGGCAAAGATGGTCGCGACCGAAAACGCCCAGAAGGTGATCGACCGCGCCGTACAGATGTTCGGCGGCCGCGGTGTTCGCGTCGGCGAGATCACCGAAAGTCTCTACCGGGAAATCCGGGCGCTGCGCATCTATGAAGGCGCAACCGAGGTGCAGAAACTCATCATCGCCCGCGAATTGCTGAAGGCTTGACCATGGCGTACATGACGACGCGCCGGCTGAATTTCGGAGATTGCGATCCTTCCGGCATCGCCTATTTCCCGTCCTATCTGCACATCATGGTCGGGGTTTATGAGGAATTCTTCGAAAGCCTCGGCTTCGCGTGGCCCGAAATGATCAACGAGCGAAAGCTCGGTTTTCCGACCGTCACGCTGGACCTCACTTTCACCAATCCCGGTTTCCACGGCGACCGGATGGATTTTACCCTCAAACTCGCAAGGCTCGGCAACAGCTCGCTTGATCTCGAGCACGAAGTCCGCGCGGGAGACCGCTTGCTCTGGACGGCCCGGCAAAGGCTCGTCCTAACCTCTCACGAAACAACCAAGGCCTGCCCCTGGCCGGACGATCTGCGCGCCGCGCTGACACAGCATTTGGAGAACGAAGATGCACACGATTCTGCAGCCTGAAGGCTGGGCCAAACCGATCGGTTACGCCAACGGCGTCTCCGCCAACGGCCGCCAGATCTTCGTCGGCGGGCAGATCGGCTGGAATGCTCAGTGCCAGTTCGAAACCGACGATTTCGTCGGCCAGGTGAAACAGACGCTCGAAAATATCGTCGCGGTGCTGGCCGCAGGCGGCGCCAAGCCTGAACACATCACCACCATGACCTGGTATTTCACCGACAAGGCCGAATATCTCGGCAACCTGAAGGGCCTAGGCCAGGCGTATCGCCAGGTAATCGGCAAGCATTTCCCGGCAATGGCGGCGATGCAGGTCGTGGCGCTTGTCGAGGACCGCGCCAAGATCGAGATTCAGGCGACGGCCGTCGTTCCGGAGTAAGGCCATGAGCGATGTGACGACCTTCTCGGCCACGGTTTCCGCAACGACCCGAAACGGCATTCTGCTCGTCACCATCGACAATCCGCCGGTCAACGCCACCTCCGCCGATGTCCGTCTGGGCTTGTCCCGGGCGCTCGCCCATGCCGAGGCAGAGCCTACGATTTCCGGCATGGCTATCACCGGCGCGGGGAAAACTTTTGTCGGTGGCGCGGATATAAGGGAATTCGGCAAGCCTCCAGTGGAGCCGACGCTGCCCGACGTGATCGAGAAGATCGAAGCCCTTTCGAAACCGGTCGTTGCGGCCCTGAATGGCACGGCCCTCGGCGGCGGGCTGGAACTGGCGCTGGCCTGCCATTATCGCATCGCTTCCCCGATGGCGCAGGTTGGCCTGCCGGAGGTCAAGCTCGGCATCGTGCCCGGCGCCGGCGGCACCCAGCGCCTGCCGCGGCTTATCGGCGTTCCGGCAGCGATCGAGCTTATTACGTCGGGACGGATAGCCAAGATCAATGAGGCCCTGTCGCTCGGCATCCTTGATGAACTGGCCGAGACCGATCTTATCGACGTGGCCATCAATGCCTTGCAGAAGCTGGCCGGCACGCCGCTTCGCCGAACAGGTGAACTGGCCGTTGCCCCCGCAGATCCGATCGAGATCGAAAAGGTATCGGGCAAGCTCCTTGCAAAGGCACGTGGACAGAAGGCACTGGCGGAAGCCGTGCGGCTGATCGCATCCTCGCATCGCCCGCTTGGCGAAGGACTGGCGGATGAACGCGCCACCTTCCTCACGCTCCGGGACAGCCGTGAAGCGGCAGCGCTGCGGCACGTTTTCTTTGCCGAGCGGGAAACCTCAAAGGTCACCGGGCTTGAGGACGTCGATGCGCGTCCGGTCAACACGATCGGCATCTGCGGGCTGGGACTGATGGGCAGTGGCATCGCGGTCTCTGCACTCGGCGCTGGCTACACGGTAATCGGCCTCGATCAGACACCCGAGGCAGCTGAAAAAGGTCGCGAGCGGATCATCGGCCTGCTGGAACGTAACCTTGCCTCTGGCCGGCAGGATCAGGCCGGTTTCGACGCGCAGACGGCCCGGCTGTCGGTCACTGCCACGGATGCAGACCTTGCTGCCTGCGACCTCGTTATCGAAGCCGTGTTTGACGATCTCGACGTCAAGATCGACCTATTCCGCCGCCTCGACAAAGTGATCCGCCCGGATACCATTCTGGCCACCAATACGAGCTACTTGAACCCGGACGAGATCGCCTCAGCGACCAGGCATCCGGGGCGGGTGCTCGGCCTGCATTTCTTCTCGCCCGCCCATGTGATGCGTCTGCTCGAAGTCGTGCGTTGCAGTGAGACTGCGACGGATGTTCTGGCGACCGGCCTCGCTGTTGCAAAACGACTGAGAAAACTGCCGGTCGTGACCGGCGTCACCGAAGGCTTTATCGGCAACCGCATCTTTTCCGCCTATCGCCGCGAGGCCGAGTTCCTGCTGGAGGACGGCGCGCTGCCGCATGAGATCGATGCGGCGCTGGAGGACTACGGTTTCCCGATGGGCCTGTTTGCCGTCAATGACATGGCAGGGCTGGAAATCGCCTGGGCGCGTCGCAAGCGCCAGATGGCAACGCGCGATCCTTTCGAACGCTATGTCGAAATCGCCGACAGGCTGTGCGAAACAGGCCGGTTAGGCCAGAAATCCGGCCGCGGCTGGTATGCTTATCCGGATGGTAAGCGAACAGTAGATCCGCAAGTCACGGCAATCATCGAGGCTGAACGGGCAAAGAAGGGCGTTGCGGCCCGCAGTTTCTCGCGAGAGGAAATCCAGCAAAGGCTACTCAATGCCATGGCGGCGGAAGGCGAAGCGCTGCTGGCTGAAGGCATCGCGGCCCGGGCAAGCGACATCGATCTGGTGATGATCAACGGCTACGGTTTTCCGGCCCACAAGGGTGGACCGATGTTTGAAAAGGGCTGATCAGCCCTGCCCCCTCTGCCGTCATCCTCGGGCTTGTCCCGAGGATCTGCAACGCTTCGATAAAGTGCAATGTGGTTAGATCCTCGGGACAAGCCCGAGGATGACAGAGTTTTGTAAGTCGCCTTTCAAACAGAAAGGGGCACCGAGAAGCCCCTTTTCCAATTCGGAAATGCGAACCGGCCTATCGCCGCTGGTTATACACATCGACGCAGACCGCGCCGAGCAGGACCAGGCCCTTGATCACCTGCTGGTAATCGATGCCGATGCCGAGGATGGACATGCCGTTGTTCATCACGCCCATCAGGAACGCGCCGATCACGGCACCCGTCACCTTGCCGACACCGCCATAGGCCGATGCGCCGCCGATGAAGCAGGCCGCGATGACGTCGAGTTCGAAGCCGGTACCGGCCTTCGGTGTGGCGCTGTTGAGGCGTGCTGCAACGACGAGACCGGCAAGTGCTGCCAGCACGCCCATGTTGACGAAGGTCCAGAAAACCAGACGCGTCGTCTTGATGCCCGACAGTTCAGCCGCGCGGGCGTTACCGCCGACGGCATAGATCTGCCGGCCGAGGATCGTGCGGTTGGTGAAGAAGCCATAGGCAACGATTAGCACTGCCATGATGATCATCACATTCGGCAGGCCGCGATGCGACGAGATCAGATAGGCGACGAAAGCGATCGCGGCGAACACCAGAACGTTCTTGGCGACGAAGAAAGCCATCGGTTCGCTTTCGACGCCATGCAGGACGCGGCGCGCGCGGCTACGGAAATTCTGCCAGATCATCAAGATGGCAACGGCCAACCCGATAATGAAGGAGGTTACATAGATGCCGCCATCCGACGAGATCAGCTCGACCATATAGCCGGAGGACAGTTTCTGGAAGATCGGCGGGAATGGACCGATCGCCTGGCTGCCGAGAATGGCAATCATGAAGCCGCGGAAGACGAGCATGCCGGCAAGCGTCACGATGAAGGACGGAATCTTGAAATAGGCAACGAAATAGCCCTGGATACCGCCGATAATGCCGCCGACCACCAGGCAGGTGAGGATGGCGAGCGGCAGGTTGATGCCCCATCGGACCATCAACAAACCCGCCAACCCGCCGATGAAGCCGGCAACCGAACCGACCGAAAGGTCGATATGGCCGGTAACGATGATCATCAGCATGCCGAGCGCCATGATGACGATATAGGCGTTCTGCAGCACGATATTGGTGACGTTGAGCGGCTTCAGGAGAATGCCGCCGGTGGCGAACTGGAAGAATATGACGATGACGACAAGCGAGATCAGCATGCCGTAATCGCGCAGATTGTCCTTCCAGAAACCGGTGCCCGCTTTCGGAGCCACTACTGCTTCCTGTGGTGTGCTCATGGGTTATCTCCCTTTGCGGCGCATGATGGCGCGCATGATATTTTCCTGCGTGGCCTCTTCGCCGGCCACTTCGCCGACGAATTCGCCCTCATGCATGACCATGATCCTGTCGCAGGTGCCGATCAATTCCGGCATTTCCGACGAGATCACGACGACGGCCTTACCGGCATCCGCAAGTTCGTTGATGATCGAATAGATTTCGTATTTCGCGCCGACATCGATGCCGCGCGTCGGTTCGTCGAGGATCAGGATGTCGGGGCCGGTGAACAGCCATTTCGACAGCACCACCTTCTGCTGGTTGCCGCCCGAAAGTTTTCCGGTTTCCTGATAGACGTTGTGGCTGCGGATCCGCATGCGTGTACGGAATTCCTGCGCCACCTTCATTTCCCTTATGTCGTCGATGACACCGCTGGACGCCACGCCGCCGAGATGCGCAAGCGAGACATTCTTGCGGATGTCCTCGGCAAGGATCAGACCGAGCTGCTTACGGTCCTCGGTGACATAGGCCAGGCCTGCCTTGATAGCCCGGTGGACGTTCGACGTATCGGCCTCTTTTCCGTGGATCTTCACGGTTCCGGTGATGTCGCGACCATAGGCGCGGCCGAACACGCTCATCGCGAACTCGGTACGCCCTGCACCCATCAGGCCCGATATGCCGACAACTTCGCCTGCCCGAACCTTCATCGAGACATTCTTGACCATCTGCCGGCTGGAATGCTGCGGGTGGTAGACAGACCAGTTCTCGACTTCGAAAATCACATCGCCGATCTTCGGTGTGCGGGCCGGATAACGGCTTTCGAGATCGCGATCGACCATGCGGCGCACGATCTCGTCTTCGTCGACTGCGCCTTCATGACAATCGAGCGTGCCGACGGTACGGCCGTCGCGCAGAACCGTGACGCGATCGGCGACTTCGGTGATCTCGTTCAGCTTGTGGCTGATCATGATCGAGGTAATGCCGCGCCGGCGGAATTCCTTTAGCAACTCGAGAAGAGCGGCACTGTCTGTTTCGTTGAGGGATGCGGTCGGCTCATCGAGGATCAGCAGGCGCACGTCCTTCGACAGTGCCTTGGCGATCTCGACGAGCTGCTGCTTGCCGACGCCGAGATTGGTGATCAGCGTTTCCGGTGCTTCGGTCAGACCTACCTTGGCGAGCAGTTCCTTTGTGCGAATGTAACGCTCATCGCGATCAATCACGCCGAACTTGGATGGTGCATTGGCCAGAAAGATGTTTTCCGCGATCGACATCAGCGGAATGAGCGCGAGCTCCTGGTGAATGATGATGATGCCGAGCTTTTCGGAATCGTTGATGTCGCGGAACTGGCGTTCTTCGCCGCCAAAGAGGATCGATCCCTCGTAGGACCCATGCGGGTAGACACCCGAGAGAACCTTCATCAGCGTCGACTTGCCGGCACCGTTTTCGCCGACGAGAGCATGAATCTCGCCTTCCCGAACGGTGAAGCTGACATCGGAAAGCGCCTTCACGGCGCCAAAACTCTTCGAAATGCCCCGCATTTCGAGAATAGGCGGCTTTTCCGCCGCGGATAATACGGGATCAAGCATGACGACTCCCAATATGAAAAAGCCGCGCGGCAGGTCGCCGCGCGGCCTGGATGATTACTTGATCTGTGCTTCGGTGTAGTAACCGCTCTTGACCAGAACATCGACATTGGTCTTGTCGATGGCAACCGGCTTCAGAAGGTAGGACGGAACGACCTTGTTACCGTTATTGTAGGTCTTGGTGTCGTTGACCTCAGGCTCCTTGCCGCTCATGACGGCATCGACCATGTCGACGGTGACCTTGGCGAGATCGCGGGTGTCCTTGAAGATGGTCGAATACTGTTCGCCGGCAATGATCGACTTGACCGAAGGAACTTCGGCGTCCTGACCGGAAACGAACGGCATCGGCATATCGCCGGAACCGTATCCAACGCCCTTGACCGACGACAGGATACCGATCGACAGACCGTCATAAGGAGACAGAACGGCATTCAGCTTCTTGTCGGAATAGGTCGAGGACAGGATGGCGTCCATACGGGCCTGGGCGGTAGCCGGATCCCAGCGAAGGGTGGCGACCTTGTCCATGCCGGTCTGGCCGGAACCGACAACGAGGGTGCCCTTGTCGATCAGCGGCTGCAGCACGCTCATGGCGCCGTCATAGAAGAAGTAAGCGTTGTTGTCGTCCGGCGAACCACCGAAAAGCTCGATGTTGAACGGACCCTTTTCGGTGTCGGCCTTGAGCGCCTTGACCAACGTCGTTGCC
The DNA here is from genome assembly GCA_900472575.1 of Hyphomicrobiales bacterium. Lineage (GTDB taxonomy): Bacteria > Pseudomonadota > Alphaproteobacteria > Rhizobiales > Rhizobiaceae > Neorhizobium > Neorhizobium cellulosilyticum. The sequence goes on along the minus strand of UCIV01000034.1, from coordinate 39,906 downwards.
TGCAGAACGCCGACCTGGAAGTTGTCGAAGGTTGCGTAATAGTCGACATTCGGGGTGTCACGGATCAGGCGGTCATAGGCGATGACCTTGATGCCGGCATTATGAGCCTGGGCAAGCACGTCAGACAGTGTGGTGCCGTCGATCGAAGCGACCACGAGCACCTTGGCGCCCTTGGTGATCATGTTTTCGATCTGGGAAAGCTGGTTCGGAATGTCGTCTTCGGCATACTGGAGATCGGTGGTGTAGCCGCGCTCCTGAAGAACCTTGATCATGTTGTCGCCATCCGCGATCCAGCGGGCCGAGGACTTGGTCGGCATGGCAACGCCGACGAGGCCTTTGTCCTGCGAGAATGCGGGCGCAGCGAAGGCGATCGAAGCCATCATCGCCGCCGAAGCAAGCAATTTAAGTATTTTCATTGTACACTCCTCCGTAACGGTGGCCCCCAACGGGCCACCGAGTTTATTTGGGCCGGCTCCTCGCCGCCCTCACGACCTTAGAAAGGGCGCCTGCCTTTAAAGGTCAGTGATTGTCGCGCGGCAGACCTTCGGTCTGCGCAATGCGCTGGTATTTGACAGCCGGCTCAAGAACCGCACCGGTCTCCATCTGCCCGACAATGCCGCGCTGGATCTCCTGCCAAGGCGTCTGGTGCTTGGGATAATGATAACCGCCATTAGCTTCCAACTCGCGGCGACGTGCGGAAAGCTCTTCGTCGGAAATCAGGATATTCGCTTCGCCGCGGCCAAGGTCGATACGTACCCGGTCACCTGTCTTCAGAAGCGCCAGGCCGCCACCTGCCGCCGCTTCCGGAGAAGCATTGAGGATCGAGGGGCTGCCCGACGTGCCGGACTGGCGACCGTCACCGATGCAGGCGAGCGAGCTGATGCCACGCTTCAGAAGGTAATCCGGCGCACGCATGTTGACCACTTCCGCAGCACCCGGATAACCGATCGGGCCGGCACCGCGCATGAACAGAACCGTGTGTTCGTCGATGCCAAGAGACGGATCGTCGATGCGATGGTGGTAATCCTCCGGACCGTCGAACACCACGGCCTTGCCTTCGAAGGCTTCCGGGTCGCTCGGGTTCGACAAGTAACGCTCGCGGAATTCCGGCGAGATGACGCTGGTCTTCATGATCGCCGACGAGAATAGGTTGCCGCGCAGCACGCGGAAACCGGCGCGCGCCTTCAGCGGCTCGTCATAGCGCTTGATGACCTTGTCATCCTCGATGATCGCCCCGCGACAGTTCTCACCGATCGTCTTGCCGTTGACCGTGATCGCGTCCTCGTTGATCAGGCCCTGGCCCATCAGCTGGTTAACGACGGCCGGAACGCCGCCTGCATGATAATAGTCTTCACCGAGATATTCACCGGCCGGCTGCAGGTTGACGAGAAGCGGAACCTCTTCGCCATAGGTCTGCCAGTCGTCGACCGTCAGTTCCACGCCGATATGGCGGGCAAGCGCGTTGAGGTGGATCGGCGCATTGGTCGAACCGCCGATCGCCGAGTTGACACGGATGGCGTTGACGAAGGCGTCCTTGGTCAGGATGTCGGACGGCTTCAGGTCTTCCTTGACCATCTCGACGATACGCAGGCCGGTCAGATAGGAGACTTCCTGACGATCGCGGTAAGGCGCCGGGATGGCGGCCGAACCCGGAAGCTGCATGCCGAGCGCTTCGGCAAGCGAGTTCATCGTGGTCGCCGTACCCATCGTGTTGCAATAGCCGGTCGACGGAGCCGACGAAGCAACCAGCTTGACGAAGCCGGCATAATCGATTTCGCCCTTGGCCAGCAGTTCGCGTGCCTTCCAGACGATCGTGCCCGAACCGGTACGCTCGCCACGGAACCAGCCGTTCAGCATCGGGCCGACGGAAAGGGCGATCGAGGGAATGTTCACGGTGGCCGCCGCCATAAGACAAGCCGGCGTGGTCTTGTCGCAGCCGATCGTCAGCACGACGCCATCAAGCGGATAGCCGTAGAGAACCTCGACGAGGCCGAGATAGGCAAGGTTACGGTCGAGGCCCGCAGTCGGGCGCTTGCCGGTTTCCTGGATCGGGTGGACTGGGAATTCGATCGCGATACCGCCGGCTTCGCGAATGCCCTCGCGCAGGCGATTGGCCAGTTCGAGGTGATGACGGTTGCAGGGCGACAGGTCGGAACCGGTCTGCGCAATGCCGATGATCGGGCGATCGGACTGAAGTTCGGCCTGGCTGAGGCCAAAATTCATGTATCGCTCCAGATAGAGCGCCGTCATGTCGACATTGTCGGGATTGTCGAACCAGGCGCGCGAACGAAGTTTACGCTTAACCGTGGTTGCAATCTCGTTGGACGGGGTTTTGCCGTGATCTGCCATTGTCAGTCCTCGAATGCTTCAGTTTCGATGCGCCGGCCCAGCATGAAGGCATCGGCCACATGCACCAGCGGCGAAAAGTCGGTATCGCTCTCGCCCTTGGAGACGAGCGCAACGAAATCCCGGTAGAGATTGCGATATTCGCGGTCTTCCTCGACGATCTGCGCCTCGCCATCGACGATCAGACGGCTGCCGCCATGGGTCAGCACGACCGAGCCTTCTTCCGTCTCGACGCGAATGTCCCAGGTCTGCGGGCCGGTCTGGCGCCAGTCGAACTCAGCCGTAATCGGCAGGCCGGACGCGGTTTCAAACGTCAGGTTAGCGGCAATCGGCGCTGCGCGATTGGACGGAATGGTCAGGTCCGAATGGGTGAGATGAAACGTCTCCGGCATGATGCGCGTGACGATCGACAGCGCGTTGATGCCCGGATCGAACACGCCGAGACCACCCGGCTCCCAGATCCAGGCCTGCCCCGGATGCCAGTGACGAACATCTTCCTTCCACGCAACCGAAGCGCTCTTGATCTTGCGCTTGGCAAGCAATGCTCGCGCCGGTTCGACGCCTGCGGCACCGCGGGAGTGCCATGTGGCAAACAGGCTCAGGCCTTTCGACTTGGCCAGCTTTTCCAGCGCAAACACTTCAGACAATGTGGCGCCCGGCGGCTTTTCCAGCATCACATGCTTGCCAGCCTCGATCGCGGCCTTGGCCTGCGCGAAGCGGCCCTGCGGCGGAGTGCAGAGCGAGATAGCATCCAGTTCGACGCCGGATGCCAGCATGGCATCGATGTCGTGAAAGCAGTGAACGCCTTCCAGCTTGGCGTTACGGCTGGCGACAGCCGTCAGTTCGATACCGTCGGTCGATTCGATCGCGCCGAGATGCTGATCCCTGGCGATCTTTCCAAGCCCGACGATGCCGAGACGAATTTTGCTCATGTCAATTTTCCTTAAAGCTTGCGCACGTCAACCGACATCGCCGCGGCGACGGTCAGACGGTTGACGAGCGGCAGCTTGAAGGGCGCAGCATCGATCTCAAACACATCACCTTCTTCGGTCTTGATGCCGTGCGAGACGGACAAGGTAGCCGTGCCGAAGAAATGAACGTGCAGGTCGCCCGGCGCGCGGAAGATGTCGTATTTGAAGTTATGGTATTCGAGATTGGCGATCGAGTGCGACATGTTGGCTTCGCCCGACAGGAAGGGCTTCTCGAAGATGACCTGATCGCCGCGGCGGATGCGCGACGTGCCCTCGACGTGATCCGGCAGATCGCCGATCAGCAGCTCCGGCCCGAGCGACGCCTGACGCAGCTTCGAATGAGCGAGCCACAGATAGTTGCCCTTCTCGGTCACGTGATCGGAAAACTCGTTGGCGAGACAGAAACCGACGCGGAAGGGCGTGCCATCAGGACCGATCAGATAGATGCCGGCAAGTTCCGGCTCTTCGCCACCATCGAGCGCGAAGGAAGGCGAGACGAGATCGGAGCCGGTGGACCTGAGTTGCGAGCCATTGCCCTTGTAGAACCATTCCGGCTGCGCACCAATCTGGCCTGGGGCAGGCTTGCCGCCTTCGACGCCCGACAGGAACATGCGCATGGAATCGGTCGGCTTGTCTTCAGCCTGAGCGGCCTTGTGCATCTTGTCGCGACCATCGGCCGAACCGAGATGCGTCAGACCTGTGCCGGCAACGATGAAATGAGCGGGATCGGGATGCGAGATCGGCAGACCGATACGGCCGTCGCGTGCGGCAAGCTCGACATCGATATCTGCACCAAAGCCGAGCGCTTCGATCTGCGCCGCAAGACTGCGGCCCGCAGCAATCGCCTGCATCGCCAGATCATAGGTCGAAGTCACACCATTGACGACATGGCCGGAGCCCTGCCCCTCCCATGCAACAACCTTGGTTGCACCAGCGTCATCGGCAATCTGCAGAATTCTCAGCATCAAACCCGTCATCCATTTTGTCTGATTTGACATGGCGCCTCCACAGGCCATGCAGTCCTCCTATCAGGTCGCGGACCTGACATCTTTCAAAAATACGACTATTGGATTTGCGTTGCCGATGTCAAGAACGTCTTTTTCCGTAAAGGTAAATCGGCATTGGTCAATTTTCAGGCTATAGGCCCAACCAATACACGCAATTCGCCAACATTTCCGACAGTTTGATCGAATTTTCGGCAAGTCGTGAAATTGGGGGTTGAAAAAGTATTATTATATGCCAATCCTTGCCTCGCCAGTTTGCTTCATCATCTCTGGGAGGATTAAGATGAAAAAAGCTCTCGTCGCGGCAACTGCTGCCGCTATTTTTGCAACTCTTGCATCCGGCGTTTCCGCAAAATCACTGACAGTCGGCTTCTCGCAGATCGGATCTGAATCCGGCTGGCGCGCAGCCGAAACGACTGTGACCAAGCAGGAAGCCGAAAAGCGTGGCGTTACGCTGAAATTTGCTGACGCCCAGCAAAAGCAGGAAAACCAGATCAAGGCGATCCGCGGCTTCATTGCCCAGGGCGTCGACGCCATCCTGATCGCTCCGGTAGTCGCCACCGGCTGGGATGCGGTTCTGAAGGAAGCCAAGGAAGAGAAAATCCCGGTCATTCTTCTCGACCGCGAAATCGAGTCCCCCAAGGATCTCTATCTTACCGCCGTAACCTCCGACCAGGTCTTCGAAGGCAAGGTCGCCGGCGAATGGCTTGCCAAGGACGTCGGCTCCAAGGACTGCAAGGTCGTCGAGCTTCAGGGCACGACCGGCTCTTCACCGGCAATCAACCGCAAGAAGGGCTTTGAGGAAGGCATCAAGGCTGCGTCCAACATCAAGATCGTGCGCTCGCAGACCGGCGACTTCACCCGCACCAAGGGCAAGGAAGTCATGGAAAGCTTCATCAAGGCGGAAGGCGGCGGCAAGGATATCTGTGCCGTTTACGCCCATAATGACGACATGGCTGTCGGCGCCATCCAGGCGATCAAGGAAGCCGGCCTGAAGCCGGGCACCGACATCAAGATCGTCTCGATCGACGCCGTGCCGGATATCTTCCAGGCTATGGCCAAGGGTGAAGCCAACGCGACCGTCGAACTGACGCCGAACATGGCCGGCCCCGCCTTCGATGCTTTGGAAGCCTATCTGAAGGACAAGAAGGAACCGAAGAAGTGGATCCAGACTGAGTCCAAGCTCTACACTCAGAAGGACGATCCGATGAAGGTCTACGAAGCCAAGAAAGGCCTCGGCTACTGATCTCCCGCTGTCCGGCGCTCTAAGCCGGACAGGATCAATGACCGGAGCGGGATTTCCCGCTTCGGTTTCTCATCAGCATGCGGGACGAAGACATGTCAGCACCACACGCTCTTCTCGAAGCCCGAGGCATCGGCAAATCCTTTTTCGGCATATCCGCCCTTGAAGACGTCGATTTCACCCTTCAGCAGGGCGAGATTCATGCGCTTCTTGGCGAAAACGGCGCGGGCAAATCGACACTGATCAAGATCCTGACCGGTGTCTATCGCCGCGATCGGGGCACGATCTATCTTGAAGGCAACGAGGTCTCCCCGGATGATGTCGCCGCCGCACAGGCGCTCGGCATCGGGACCGTCTACCAGGAGGTAAATCTTCTGGAGAACCTCACGGTAGCGGAAAACCTGTTTCTCGGCCGCCAGCCGCGCCGTTTCGGCATGATTGACCGCCGCACCATGCGCGAGCGCTCCAGAACTCTGCTTGAGCGATATGGCCTCAATATCGACGTCGATGCGCTTCTTTCTTCCTATTCCGTCGCGTTCCGCCAGATCATCGCGATTGCCCGCGCCGTCGATCTTTCCGGCAAGGTCCTGGTTCTCGACGAACCGACGGCAAGCCTTGATGCCAACGAGGTGAAAGGCCTTTTCACCGTTCTGCGCCAGCTGCGCGAAGACGGCGTCGGCATCGTCATCATCACCCATTTCCTCGATCAGGTTTACGAGATCGCCGATCGCGTCACCGTGCTGCGCAATGGCCGGCTGGTCGGAAGCCGCGCAATCTCGGAACTGCCGCGCCTCGATCTGATCTCGATGATGCTCGGCCGCGAGCTGCAGCACATCACCCGCGATCATCAGGCAGAGCCGGAAACCATCGACGATCGCGGCGCGCCATCGATCCAGTTCCAGAATTACGGCAAGAAGGGCAGCGTCGCGCCCTTCGATCTCGATATCAGGCCGGGCGAGGTCGTCGGCATTGCAGGCCTGCTTGGTTCCGGCCGCAGCGAGACCGCTTTTCTGCTTTTCGGCATCGACCGCGCCGACAGCGGCACCGCCACGATCGATGGCCAACAGGTCTCAATCGCCTCGCCGGAAGCCGCTATCGCCAACCGCTTCGGTTTCTGTCCGGAAGAACGCAAGACGGATGGCATCGTCGGCGACCTGTCGGTGGCAGACAATATCGTGCTGGCGCTGCAGGCGCAGCGCGGCTGGATGCGGCCGATCTCGTCAGCCCAGAAGCGCGAACTCGCCGACAGCTTCATCAAGTCTCTCGACATTCGCCCCGCGGACCGCGAACGGCCGATCAAGTTTCTCTCCGGCGGCAACCAGCAGAAGGCGATCCTTGCCCGCTGGCTGGTAACCGAACCGCGACTGCTCATCCTCGACGAGCCGACCCGCGGCATCGATATCGGCGCCCATGCGGAAATCCTGAAAATGATCGAAAGACTGTGTGCAGAAGGCATGTCACTGGTTGTCATTTCCTCCGAACTAGAGGAACTCACGGCAGTGGCGCACCGCGTCATCGTGCTGTCCGACCGCCGCCATGTGGCTGAGCTTTCGGGCCGCCAACTGACCACCGACGGCATCATAAGGGCGATTGCCGGCACCGGCGAAACGGAGGCCGCATAATGACCTGGTTTACCCGCCGTCTACGTCGCCTGGCACCACAGCTTGTCGCGCTCGCCATCATTCTCGGCATTATCAGCCTCATCGCACCCGGCTTCCTGACGATTTCCGTCCAGAACGGGCGGCTTTACGGCAGCCTGATCGACATTCTGGTGCGCGCTGCCCCCGTCGCGCTCCTCACGGTCGGCATGACATTGGTGATTGCAACACGCGGCATCGACCTTTCGATCGGCGCCGTGATCGCCATATGCGGCGCTGTCGCCGCAACGCTGATCAGTGACGGTTATTCCCTCCCGGTCGTCATCGCCGTATCTCTCGGTGTCGGCATTGTCTGCGGTCTATGGAACGGCATACTCGTCGCCGTCCTCGACATCCAGCCGATCATCGCCACGCTGATCCTGATGGTCGCCGGTCGCGGCATTGCCCAGCTGATCACCGAGGGCGTCATCCTTACGTTTAACGACGACACGTTCGCAGCACTCGGCTCCGGCTCACTCGCCGGCATTCCGATCCCGATCTATCTCTGGGTCGGAACCGCACTTATCATCGGCCTTCTAATGCGGCGCACCGCCCTCGGCTTCCTGATCGAGGCGACCGGCATCAACCGCCGCGCGGCAAGCCTTGCCGGCGTGCGCGCCCGCTTCCTGCTCTTCTCGGCCTATGCGATTTCCGGCCTCTGCGCCGCCATTGCCGGCATGATCGTCACCGCCGACATTCGAGGCGCCGACGCCAACAATGCCGGTCTTTGGCTGGAACTCGATGCCATCCTTGCAGTCGTCGTCGGCGGCACGTCGCTCAATGGCGGACGTTTCTCGATCACCGCCTCGCTGATCGGCGCATTGATCATCCAGTCGATCAATACCGGTATTCTCGTTTCGGGCTTTCCGCCGGAATTCAACCTGATCATCAAGGCAGGCATCATCATCGTGGTGCTGACACTGCAATCGCCGGCAATCATGACCCTCTTCGGTTTCATCAAGGCCACCCGGCGAAGTGGCAAGCTCAACCACGGCACGAAGGAGGCGACACGATGATCCATGCCCGCAACCTGCCCTTCGTCACCACGCTGGCGATCTTCGTCATCGCCTACGGGCTCTGCATCCTGCAGTTTCCCAACATGCTGTCGACGCGGGTAATCGGCAACCTTCTGACCGACAACGCCTTTTTGGGCATCGCAGCAGTAGGGATGACCTTCGTCATCCTGTCGGGCGGCATCGATCTTTCGGTCGGCTCGGTCATCGCCTTCACCAGCGTCTTTGTCGCCGTTTTGGTCGGCTCCTTCGGCGTGCATCCGCTCACCGCCTTTCTCGCGGCACTGGTCATCTCGACCCTGTTCGGCTGCCTGATGGGGGCGATGATCCGCTACCTGATGATCCCGCCTTTCGTGGTGACGCTTGCCGGCATGTTCCTTGCGCGTGGCGCTGCCTACCTCGTCTCCACCCAATCCGTGCCGATTACCCACGAATTCATCGACACCATGCTCGGCTTCTACATCCGCTTCCCCGGCGGCGGCCGGCTGACGCTGCTTGCGATGGTCATGCTGATCGTCTTTGCCGTCGGCATCATCGTCGCCTCCCGCACCCGTTTCGGCGCCAACGTCTACGCAATCGGCGGCAACATCCAGTCGGCGGAACTGATGGGCGTGCCGGTGGGTGCGACGACGATCCGCATATACGCCCTGTCGGGCTTCCTCTCCGGCCTCGCCGGCATCGTCTATACACTTTACACGTCGTCCGGTTATTCGCTGGCGACGGTCGGCGTGGAACTCGATGCGATTGCCGCAGTCGTCATCGGCGGCACGCTTCTGACCGGCGGCGTCGGTCTGATCGCCGGCACCTTCATCGGCATCCTGCTGCAGGGGCTGATCCAGACCTACATCGTCTTCGACGGAACGCTGTCCTCCTGGTGGACGAAAATCGTCATCGGCATACTGTTATTCGTATTCATTGTGTTGCAGCGCACCATCATCTGGTATTCGGACCGCCGACTTGCGGTACGACAATTGAAGGAAGTTTGATTTTGGGTCTTCTGGAAACGACCATCAGCGGCCGGAAGCGGCGCGGCAACCACGCCCATGTGGTCGCCGAGCTCGGGCGCGGTATCGTCTCCGGCAAGATACCGGAAGGCTCGCTCCTGCCCGGCGATGCGGAGCTTTCGGGCCGTTTCGGCGTCTCCCGCACCGTTCTGCGCGAGGCGATGAAGACGCTTTCCGCCAAACGGTTGATCGAAGCAAAGGCAAAGGTCGGCACGCGCGTGCTGCCGCGGGACAGCTGGAATTTCTTTGATTCGGATGTCCTCGGCTGGCGTTTCGAGAGCGGGCTGGATTACGAATTCATCGAACATCTTGCCGAGATCCGCCTTGCCCTTGAACCGGCAGCAGCCTCCGCAGCTGCGGCCCGTGCCACAAGCGACGACATCGTCGCGCTCTATGCGATCGCGGCGAAATTCGACAACCTCAACCACACGCCGGAATCGATCGCAAAGGTGGATCTCGAATTCCATCTGGCCATCGCCCGCATGTCCGGTAACCCGTTCATGCGTTCGGCGAGCGCACTGATCGAAGCGGCACTCGCGATTTCGTTCGAACTCTCGTCCCCCGCCGCTTCACCGGAAACAATCGACGAGGTGGCGACCAACCATTTGCGGATCGTCCATGCCATCGCCTCGCGTGATCCGGCCAAGGCGATGTCGGCAATGCGGCATGTGATCGAGGTCGGCAAGAGCCGTATTCGCGGATCGCTCCGCGGCTCGGATAAGAACGCGATCGACACCCGCAAGCCTGTCACGGTCGACAATAGTTGACTTCATAACTCATGAATGATCTTAGTCCGGGGAGACGATAGATATTCCGGACAACCGCCATGCTTCACCAGACCCGAGGCCGCATTACCCGTGACAACGGTGCCGCAATCGATGCGCTGAAGAAACGCGCAGCCGAGTGGGAAGTGCCGCTGACGCGGGAAGCAAAAGGTTTCTGCTTCCATGTCTGGAATTCCAAGGCAACGCTTTATCCGGACGAAACCGGCGTCACGATCGAGATCTCGTCGCCCGAACAGCGTCTGCTGCAGACCCTTCAGGGCAGCCTGACCGAGCTTTTCGAAGAATGTCTCCTCTGCCCGAAATGGGATGAAGTGGCCGAAGGCGCGCTCGCACCCGGCATGTCGCTGATGCAGGTCGCATCCATCACCAAACGGTCGCCCGGCTTCACCCGCGTGCGCCTCGAAGGGCACGATACGGAACGTTTTGGGGAAGGCTGCAGCTACCACTTCCGCCTCCTTATCCCCCGCAAGGGCCGCCCACCCTGCTGGCCGCGCATCGCTGCATCCGGCCGCACCGTATGGCCAGAGGGTGACGACGCCCTGCACCGGCCCGTCTACACCACCGTGGCTTATGGCCAGAACTGGCTCGAATTCGACATCTTCGAACACGCTGGCAGCCCGACATCCGCCTGGCTGGCGGAAGATCCGGTCGGACGGACGATCGGCATCATCGGTCCGGGCGGCGGCGGCTGCCCCGAAAGCCGCAACCTTTTCCTTTTCGGCGATGAAACCGCCGTGCCGGCCATCATCCGGATCCTTCAGGAAGCCCCAGGCGACGTCCGCGCATTTATCAGGGCAAGCCGTGAGGATCTCTGCGAACTCGCCGCCGATCACAGGGTCTCGACCGTCGACGATCTGATCCCGGCGCTGGAGGCTATCAACTTGGTCGACGGCGCTTATGTGTGGTTTGCAGGGCATGCAGATCAGGCACGCGTTGCGCGCGCATGCCTGACCGCTCGCGGCATGCAGAAACGTGATTTCACGGCCGCCGCCTACTGGAATTGAGCAGCCGGGCGGAACCTCTGAAAGCAGAGGCAGTAGAGAGATTTGCCACGCTCGGACATGCCGGGATGCACGGGAATTTTTGATGTCCCTGTTTTAAGGTATCCTAATACCCGCAAGCACAGGAATTGCTCGAATTAACCTTACCCCGTAACCTCGCTTGGTATTCTTGCTTGCTCAAAGCTGAAAAATGGGCACTTTTCATTAAATAAGAGCGCTCGCGGAGCTAATAGTGCCGCAAAGTGGAGGCGTCACAGCAATGTCGCGGTCGCCCTTTAGTGCGTGTTTCTGAATCGGATAATTGAGGTGCGGGCATGACTTACGAATCCGCCAGACTTATGTCTGAGGCTATAACGCTTTCTTCAGCGGCGGTTTTCTACTCCTTGATCGACGCCCTGGTCGAAAAGGGAATTCTGACCGGCGAGGAGGAAAAGGAAATCTACCTCTCTGCCATGGACAAGATCAGTGAGGTGGCCGGCGATGACGAAGACGGCACGCACGAACTCGCCCGCGAACTGATCGAACAGCAGATCGCTGATCGCGAGCTCTGAGCCAACTCTGGGCCAACGTGCTGCGAGCAACATCGTCTCCATCATCGAGTTCCCGCATCCGCGGAAGCTCTTCTGAACTCAGAAGAATGAAACGGCCAGCACAAGCAGAAGCGAGCTGGCCATCACGGTCGCTGCGAATGCACCGTTCCATTTGAGGACGATCGTCGTAGCCGAGGTGGATGTCAGGCGCGCCATGGTAATCGTCATCGCGCTGATCGGCGAAAGCGCGATCCCCGCCGCCCAGCCGAGCGAAAGCGCCAGTGCCAGCAGCATCGGATGAGCATTGCCGAAGGCGGCTGCCCCGAACAACTGGGCGAGAAACACCACCACGATCGAATGCGGCACGAAGAGAAGCGCGCTCGCCGCGATCGCCACGATGCACAGACCTGCCAGCACCGAAGGCGGTAACTGGTTCAGCTCCGCCAGAAAATCTCCCCTGCCATCGAGGAAGACGACAGCCGTTGCCCCGATGACGCTGGCCGAGAGATAGATAGCACTCTCCGTCCGCATCACCGACATGTTGCCGACCATGCCTTTGACCTCGCGTCCAAGCCCCGAAATCGGCACACGCTGCTCGTAAACGATCCAGCCGAGAGCAAACAGCGGCAGGAGGATCAGCGAGGCGACAAGCGGACTTACATCGATCGCAGCGTGGATCGCCAGCGTGCCGCCAAACAGCCCGACGCAGGCGCAAAGCGTTATCGCAAGCGGCCCGGCCGATGGCCTGTCACCGTCGTCGAGCACAGCATTGATTGTCTGGCCTGTCACCTCGGTGTGGAAGAATGTCGTCACGAGGATCAAAGCCGCAGCAGTCGCGAAGGCTGCAATGATAAAAGCCGTCGGCGCGAGATTGGGAATGGACTGGGTGATGATGGCAAAACCGACACCGAGCGGCGACCAGATCGTCATCAGAACCGTTCCGCGCATGGCCGCAAGCAGGATGGAACGACGCTCGCCCTGCCGCTCTTGGCCCTCGGTCGCCTTCGCCACCATTTGTCCGAGCAGCGAGATGATACCGATATTGAAGAGCAGGCTGAGCAGATGGCTGCCGACCTTCACCACCTGGTAACGTCTGCGGCCGGGCATGCTCATCAGATATTCCGCCGCATTCCTGATGATGTCCGAACGTCCGACCGCATAACGCAGTATGCCGAGCACGGACAGGAACGAGGAGAAGCCGACGCCTTGGTAGAGCGCGCGCTCAACGATCGCAGCCTTGCCGGCCGGAAGCAGAAATTCCGACGTTGCGCAGAGTATGAAGCCGGCGGTGACGAACACTTTGGCAATCGTCGCAAGCCGTTTCCAATCCGACAGCACCGCCACTGTGGCCAGAGCAGCGGCAGCCCGGAGCAGCCATACGGACCCCGAGGTCACATTTGCAAGAACGAAGAGAAACGCACCTGTGAGGGTAAGTACATCTGCCCAGCTGATAACCTGCTGCTTTTGCAGCGTTGCGGCTGAGGCACCCTTGCTCATGGATGGATAACTCCGGGACAGGCTCCGACCCGACACGCATGTGCGGAACGACGAGAAATCTTGAAAAGGAATTCGGTGATATCAACAATCTGCAGTACGCGGCGATGCCCTGCCTGCAGGACAAACACTGAAATGCTGCATTGCAGCATAACATTGGAAAAGTCCAGCATTCGAAGAGCGAAAGCGCCTGCTGCGACGCAAACAATGCGCGTTTCACGCAGGCTAATGCCCTATACACACAATTACGAATTGCCGCTCAACGCGGCAGATCGTCTCGGTGGTGATTTTTAGGGCAACTGCATTCCTTGGCAGGCATGACTTCGCGATCGGTGAGCCAAGCGCGTCCGAAGCACGATCGACCTAACTCGCCTGAGGTCAGGAAGCCTGCGACTCGTCATCCTCGCGGGGCCGTTCTTCCGGGCCGATCGGATATTTGCGCGGAACACCATGGCTGCGGGCCGTGCGATCCCGGTGCAGGGCTGCACGCGCCAGAAGCATGAAGGTGATCGGCGTTGTGAAGGTCACGAAAATGCCGATCAGGATTTCATGGATGACCAGCCGCGAAGACGCGGCGGTGAAATAGATCATCGATGCAAGCATGATGCCACCGATACCCCAGCTGGTGCCAAGCGCCGGCGCATGCAGCCGTTCGTAGAAGGATGGCAGGCGCAGGAAACCGATCGCACCGATCAGCGCAAGAGCTGCGCCGACGAGAAGGAAGAAAGCCACCGCAAATGCGACGGGTAGGGGAAGGTCTACTGCAGGATAGATCATTCGATCACCTCCCCGCGCATAAGGAATTTTGCCAGCGCCACGGTGGAAACGAACCCGAGCAGGCCGATCACCAGCGCCGCCTCGAAATAGATAACCCGACCCGTGCCGATGCCGAATGTCACGAGCAGCAGCATTGCGTTGATATAGATCGTGTCGAGACCGATGATCCGGTCCTGCGCCCGCGGGCCGCGGAACATCCGGACTGCGGCGATCGCCATGGCGACGACAAGCATGAATTGCGCAATCGCGACTGCGGTATAGATGATGACGGCACTCATGCGAATATCTCCATCAGCAACTTTTCATAGCGGTTCTTGATCGTTGCGATCCACTGCTCTTCCTCATCGAGATTGAGCACATGCATAAGGATCGAACCGTCATAGGAATCATATTCCAGCCAGACTGATCCGGGCGTGCTCGTCAGGATGATCGCCAAAAGCGCCAGCGCGGTGCGGTCCTTGATCTCCAGTGGGATCGTCAGGAAACCGGCCTTCCCACCCTTCGTTCGGCCCCGGATGATCAGCCACGCCACCGCGATGTTGGAAAGCGCGATATCGTAAAGCACGATGAAGAACAGCTTGGGCAGAAGGTACCACTTGTTCAGCTTCGGTTTGTCCGGCCTAAGCGACGCCATCGCCCAGGAGGCAAATACCGCAACCAGCGCGCCGAGGATCAGATGTCCGAGCGTGAAGCTGTTGAGCAGCATCCACATCAGCGTCAGCGAGATCGTCAGGATCGGATAGGGAAGCATCAGTGCCCCCCCCCTGTGCCGTCATCGACACCCGGCACGACCGTCGCATTGCGCACCGCGTCGATATAGAGGCTCGGATTGCTGAGCGTACGGATGGTCGTATCCATATACTGCATCGCCGAGTTTGCCTGCACCGTCAGAAACAGAGTCAGCGCCAGAAGGAACATCACCGGCACGATCTCGATCACCAGAACCCTTGGCACTACGCCTTCCAGCGAGGTCCAGAAGGTACGGATACCCACGCGCGTCATCGAAATCAGCGCTGCGACACCGGACAGGATGACGAGGATGATCAGCGTCCAGACGGGGGCAGTTGGCGGAACACCGATCGCACCGGTGCCCATCATTGCCGACAGCATGGCGAACTTGGCGATGAAACCCGAGAGCGGCGGCAGGCCGGAGAGAAGAATGCCGCACATGGCAAAGCAGGTACCGAGGATCGCCATCGTGCCGGGCATGGTAACACCATCGCCCTCTTCCGGCTCGTCCTCGTCGGCATCGCCATAGGCTTCCATCGTCACGGCAAGAACGTTGGCGCCTGCATCCTGGCTTCGTTCGACAAGCTCGATCAGCATGAAGAAGGCGCTGATCGTCAGCGTCGAACTGACCAGATAAAGCAGCGCACCCGAGGACACCGCACCATCATTGATGCCGAGAACCATCAGCAGCGTGCCTGAAGACACAAGCACCGAAAAGCCGGCCAACCTGCCGAGTGCTTGCGATGCCAGGATACCGATCGTACCGAAGATCAGCGTCGCCATGCCGCCATAGAGCAGCACCGTGGAACCGAAGCCGGCCGACGGCCCGTTATCGAAGAGGAGCATGGTCAGCCGCAGGATGACATAGATGCCGAGCTTGCTGAGGATGGCAAAAACGCCGGCAACCGGGGCCGAAGCTGCGCTATAGGCCGTGGGCAGCCAGAAGCAGAGCGGCCACATGCCGGCCTTGATCAGGAAGGCAATGCCGAGCACCCCGGCGCCCGCCTCCATCAGCATTCTGCGATCCGCTTCCATGTCCGGAATACGGGCCGCGAGATCCGCCATATTGAGCGTGCCGGCCGTGCCGTAGATCAGGCTGACGCCGATCAGGAAGAGCAGCGCTGCCGCAAGGTTGACCGCGATATAGTGCATCCCGGCCTTGACGCGCAGCTGACCCGAACCGTGCAACAACAGACCATAGGATGCCGCGAGCATCACCTCGAAGAAAACGAAGAGATTGAACAGGTCGCCGGTCAGGAAAGCGCCGTTCACGCCCATCAGCAGCAACTGGAACATCGAATGAAAATGCGAGCCCATCGCATGCCAGCGCGCCAGCGAATAGACGAGTGCGGCGACAGCGACCGACGCTGTCAGAAGCAGCATCAGGGCAGACAGGCCGTCCAGCACGAGAACGATACCGAACGGCGCCGACCAGTTGCCGAGCAGATAGACACCTTCGTAGCCGTTCGGGCCGCTTTCGATGCGGAAAAGAATGAAGGCGACCGTCAGAAGCAGAAGCATCGAGACGAGGCTTACCATCGCCTTGGTCACGCGCTGTCGTTCATCGATGACAACCAGGATGGCCGCTGCCACAAGCGGGATCAGGATCGGTGCGATGATGAGGTGATGCGACCAGCCGTTCATCGCTTCTCCCCTCTGCCGTCCACATGGTCGGTGCCGGTCATGCCGCGTGAAGCGAGCAGGACAACGAGGAAGAGTGCCGTCGTTGCAAATCCGATGACGATGGCGGTCAGCACCAGCGCCTGCGGCACCGGATCGGCCAGAAGGTCATGCCCGCCCCCTTCACTCAGAATTGGCGGAACATTCGTCTTCACGCCACCGACGCTGAAGATGAACAGGTTCACTGCATAAGACAGGAGCGAGAGCCCGATGATGACTTGATAGGTGCGCGGACGCAGGATGAGCCACACGCCGCAACTGGTCATGACGCCGATGGCGATGGAAAGGATGATCTCCATTAGCTCTCCTTCGCCTTTTCGGCCTCGATCGTGCGAAGGCGGGTTATGCGGATGGACTGGTGCGCAAGCGCGACGAGAATAAGCACCGTCGACCCTACCACCAGAAGGAACACCCCGAGATCGAAGAGCAACGCCGTTGCAGCCGGCACCTTGCCGATGAGCGGCAGCGTCAGATACTGCGAATGGGACGTCAGGAACGGATAGCCGAGGAACCATGCGCCTATGCCCGTGAGCGTGGCGATGATCAGCCCGAGCCCCATCCACCAGAGTGGCAGGATGCGGATGCGGTCTTCCGCCCAGCGCGTACCGCCCGCCAGATATTGCAGCAGGAAGGCGATCGACAGCGTCAACCCGGCCGAGAAGCCGCCGCCCGGCAAATCATGCCCGCGTATGAAGAGATAGACGGCAAAGGTGATGATGACCGGGAACATCCACTGCATGATCACCGATGGCACGAGCAGGTATTCGCGCACCGTATCGCCTGCGTTCCGCTCCGGCCGCTCCTCATCAAAACGGTTCTGGATCCGCTGCTGTTCAGGCATGACCATCGTGTCAGGCGCCGGACGGAAACGGCGGAGAAGCGCGAAGACGGTGAGTGCAACGATGCCGAGAACAACGATTTCGCCGAGCGTATCGAACCCGCGGAAATCGACGAGAATAACGTTGACGACATTGCGACCACCACCTTCGGAATAGGCGTTCTCCAGGAAGTAGGTCGCGATCGCATCCGGCACCGGCATTGTCATGACGGCATAGGCAATGAAGGTCATGCCGATACCGCAGATGATCGCAATCAGTAGGTCGCGGAAACGCCGGAAACGGGCGCGGAAGGTCACTGATTCATCCATCTTCTCCGTCCGCTTGGGCAGCCAGCGCAGGCCGAGAAGAATGAGAACGGTGGTAACGATCTCGACCAGCAGCTGGGTGATCGCGAGATCCGGAGCTGAAAGCCAGACAAACGTGATGCAGACGATAAGCCCGATGCCGCCCAACATGACCAGTGCGGCAAGCCGGTGGTATTTGGCGAGATAGGCCGTGCCGAGCGCAAGGCAGATACCGACCAGCCAGATGCCGGCAAACACCTTGTCGACGCCCGAAAAGACGAAGGTCCGTGGCTCGAAACCGGAATGCCAGAGCGGCAGCAGTCCCGCCAGGAAACCGGTCACGACAACCCAGCGCAATTGCGGCTGCAGATTGCGCGTGCCGATCCGCTGCTCGGCCATGCGCGCCCAGCGCCAGGAAACCTCGACCAGAATGCGCTCGAAGATGCGCTGCCCCTTGAGCCGCCTGATCAGCGGAGGACCGTCCTCGCAGGTCGCAAGATAATGGCTCAGGACGAAATAGAGCGCCGCGCCACCGACAAGCGCGATAAGGCTCATGATCAGCGGCAGGTTGAAGCCGTGCCACATGGAAAGGCTGTATTCCGGCGTCTGCGTACCGAGCACGCTGACCACAGCTGTATGCAGGAACGGCCCGACCGAAAATGCCGGCACGATCCCGACGATCAGGCAGATGACGACCAGCAGCTCGATCGGAAAACGCATCCAGCGCGGCGGTTCGTGCGGCGTATCCTTCGGCAGATTGGTTGGCGACGGACCGAAGAAGACCGTATGGATGAAGCGCAGCGAATAGGCGACGCTGAACGCGCCGGCAAGCGTTGCGACATAGGGGAGGATGATGTCGAGAACCGAATCCGCATGCGTCTCGATTGCCTCGGCGAAGAACATTTCCTTTGACAGGAAGCCGTTGAGCAGCGGCACGCCCGCCATAGCCGCGCTCGCCACCATGGCAAGCGTCGCTGTATAGGGCAGATAGCGGAATAGCCCGCTTAATCGCCGCATGTCGCGCGTTCCGGTCTCATGATCGATGATACCAGCCGCCATGAACAGCGATGCCTTGAAGGTCGCGTGGTTGAGCATGTGGAAGATCGCGGCCACCGTGGCCAGCGGACTTCCGAGACTGAGCAGCGTAGTGATCAGCCCGAGATGGCTGATGGTCGAATAGGCGAGAAGCCCTTTCAGATCCTGCTGGAAGATCGCGAAAAATGCGCCGAGCAGAAGCGTAACAATGCCGGCGGCTCCCAGAATGAAGAACCATTCGTAGGTACCGGAAAGGGCGGGCGAAAAACGTGCCAGCAGGAAGACCCCGGCCTTCACCATGGTTGCCGAATGAAGGAAGGCGGACACTGGCGTGGGCGCCGCCATGGCATTCGGCAGCCAGAAATGAAACGGAAACTGCGCACTTTTCGTCAGCGCACCGAGCAGGATGAAGACCAGCGCCGGAACATAGAGCGAGTGACTGCGGATCAGATCACCTGAGGCGAGGATCTTGTCGAGATCGTAGCTGCCGACAATATTGCCAAGCAGAAGAAGGCCGATCAGCAGGCAGAAACCGCCGATACCCGTAATCGTCAGGGCCATACGGGCGCCATCGCGCGCCGCAGCCGAGTTGTTCCAGTAGCTGATCAGAAGGAAGGACGAGATGCTCGTCAGTTCCCAGAAGATTGAAAGCAGGATCACATTGCCGGAAAGCACGATGCCGAGCATCGCCCCCATGAATGCGAGAAAGAAGGAAAAGAACCGCGGAACCGGATCTTCCTCGGACATGTAGTAGCGGGCGTAAACCGTAACCAGGAAGCCGATGCCGTTGATCAGCACGCAGAACATCCAGGCGAAACCGTCCAGACGCAGCGAAAAATTCAGCCCGAGCTGAGGGATCCATTCTATGGTGTAACGAAGGACATTGCCGTCGGTCACCTGCGGATAGGCAAACACGGTAATGGCGAGGCAGCCGAACGCCACCAGCGAGGCCAGTCGCGACGGCAAAGCCGTCGATGCCGTGTTCAGGAGCAGTACGGAAAGGAGACTTCCGATAAACGGCAGGGCCAGCAGCAAGACAAGAAAGTGCGGCGCAAGCGTTATCCCAATGTCCCATCCCTTCATTCTCGAGGCATTTCAGTCCTTTATCATGTAATGGGGTGCCCCACTAGCCAACCGGATCAAACTGCCATATATGATTTATTCTGACCAATATGGGCAATTTGGAACAATGGGTCAACCGGATCAGGGAAAGATTTTGTCGCCGGCGCTCTGTCGGGCAGGCCGTGGCTTCCTCGACTGGACGCAAGGCGATCTGGCGGATCGCTCAGGCGTGTCCCGTAGCACGATCAGGGACTATGAAGGTGATCGCCACGAGGTCCATCGCTCGACCGAAGCCCAGCTCAGGCGCGCCTTCGAAGAGGGCGGGCTGGCTTTCGTGACGGTGGAAGACGGCTGTGTCGCCATCTGCCCCAAGGACAGGAAAACGGCTTCCGACTGACGTTAGTTCACCCGACGCGCGCTTTCTGGAACTGCTGCCGGTATTCCGAAGGCGAGATGCCGACCTCCTTCTTGAACGCCTTGCAGAAATAGTTCGCATCCGCATAGGAAAGGTCCAGCGAAACATTGCTGATCGGCAGGTCGCTGTTTTGCAGCAAAACCTTGGCGCGCTCGATCCGCTGCCCCTTCAGATAGGAAATGAAGGTCGTATTCATTTTCTTGCGAAACAGCCGGCTGAGATAACAGGGGCTGACATGCGCAAATTCCGCCGCGTCCTCAAGCGTTACCCCCTTGGAGAGATTGCGCTCGATGAAATGCAGAACTGTTTCGATCCGCTCCCCGGCTGCCCCGCCATGCTCCTGTCCGGGGTCGAAAAGAATGTCGGTGATCTGACATAGCAATTCCTGGACCTTGTACTGGCTGCGGGCATCGAGGCGCTGGTTTTCCAGCTCTGCGACCTGCCGCGCCATCGGCAACGGTAATTTGCGGTCCATCTCCTCCAGAAGATCCGTCAGGATTTCGGCAAGATCGAGCACTTCATGGCGCGGCGCCACGTCCTTGTGAGCATAGATGCCTTCCAGCCGCGTCCGCACCAGACGAAGGCAGTCGCGATAGGCGCGCCTTTCGACCAAAGACCGAATACGGTCGGCGATGTCGATTTCGTCCTCTGTCTCCTCCTCGTCGGCATCCATGGTCGGGACCAGATGCAGGTTCGGCACCGTCTTTTCAGGTATCGGCAGGGCCAGGCAATCACGTACGCCATCGAGCAATGCCTCGGTCCGCACCGGCTTCAACAGAAAGCCGTCCGCCTTGTACTGGATCGCGGCCTGCATGATGTCGAAATAGTCATAAGCCGTAACGATCAGCACTTTCGTCGCCAGATGCCGCTCACGCACCATCTGCAGCAGTTCCAGCCCGTTGGGACGCGGGATCTTGATGTCGAGCAGCATCACGTCGATGCGTTCGCTTTCAAGCAGCTTGACCGCTTCAGAACCGTTCTTCGCTTCGCCGACGATCCTGATGTCATCCGTATTGCGCTCGATGATCGAGCGCAGGGCGCGCCGCTCCAGTTCCTCGTCTTCGACGATTGCCATGTTGAACATGCAAATCTCCTCTCAAGCGTCAGCCGCCCGCCCTTCAGAAGTCGAACGGCTCGAATTCCAGAGGGAAACGCATGCGCACCAGCGTCCCGCGCCCCTGGCGAAAAGGACTGAGAATCTCCAGTCCATGATCCGTGCCGAAGTAATAACGAAGCCGGCTATCGATATTGTAGATCCCAATACTCTTGCGTCCGCCGCGATCCGCCTCGCCGCGCAGAACCGCCTGCTTGCGCTCCGACGAGATGCCGTCACCGTTGTCGACGATGTCGATGATCAGCTCGACCCCGTCGCGGTAGGCGGAGATCTCGATCACGCCGCCGCTCTCGCGCGGCTCTATCGCATAACTGATGCAGTTCTCGACGATCGGCTGGAGCACCATGACCGGACAGAGCACGTCGAGAAACTCCTCCGGCACATCGAGCGAGAACTCGAAACGATCACCGACTCGAAGCTTCAGGAGATGAAGGTAATTGCGAACGTGCTCCACTTCCATTTGCAATGGCACGAATTGCGACCCGCTCTTTTTCAGCACGTAACGCATCATCTCTGCAAAGGAATGCACCGTGTTTTCGGTTTCAGGTGCGTTTTCGACCAACGCCAGACGGCCGATTGTGTTCAGGACGTTGAACAGGAAATGCGGGTTAACCTGGTAGGAAAGAGCCTGCAGTTCAGCCTCTCGCAGAAGCCTTTCAAGCTCTGCCCGCCGTTTCGATTCCTCCGCAAGCCTCAGGTTCTTTGCATAAAGCTCCTGTGCCACACCGCGGGAATAACTCTCCTCGACGATATGCGATGCGATATAAAACAACGAATAGGCAGCCGACCGGAGCTTCTCGTAGGTTACCTCGTTGATCCGGTGGTGCTCGTCCAGCAGCGGCTGATGCTCTCGCCACGACCCTTCGAAGGGAAAGATATTCGAAAGATCGACGAGACCGGTCGCACCTTCATCCGAGGTAAGCTTGACCTGGCCGCAAATGACCGCCCCGAGATATTCACCGCGCACGATGATGGGAGCCGCAAAATCGACCAGACTGCAGTGGCATCGATAGATAGATGGCTCCCCGGTGGAGAGCGCGGTGCGACCACCCACGGCATCGCAGTGAAAACACCGTTCCCGCCACTCGGCCCGAGCTCGAACCGCTTGGCAGAATGCCGAAAACCCGGACGGCTTGGTGACCGGTACGCCTTCCGGATCAACGATTACCATCGCCACCCCGACCGCAGCGCTGAAATTGTCCTGGACCTTCTGGAGCATTTCGGTGCTCATCAGCTCCAGCAATCTCTTGCGTCGCGCGGCCTTGGTCGCCAGCGAATTTTCAGCTGGCCGATCTATCGCGGCCGGAAAGATCGTGATCTCCGGATTTATCTGCGGCACCACCTCCTCAGGCTGCCCGCTCGGTCGGTCTGCTCCCATGACCACCCCTCCGCGTCACGGCCGAAATGGCCGTAAGAAGCGGTTTTCTCGAATATCGGACGTCTCAGTCCAAGCACATCGATCATTCCGGATACGCTGAGCGGGAAAAGCTCGCGTATCGCCTCCTCAAGCAAAGCGGAATCGACCGACAATTTCTCCGCGGATGATACCGCCACCATTTCCGGTTCTTTCTGACCTATCGCAAAAGCCAGCGAAATTTCGCAATTTGTCGCAAGTCCGGCGGAAACGATGTTTTTGGCGATATAGCGCGCCATATAGGCCCCGGTTCGGTCGACCTTGGTTGCGTCCTTACCGGAAAAGGCGCCTCCCCCGTGACGACCGATGCCGCCATAGGTGTCGACGATGATCTTGCGCCCGGTAAGCCCCGTATCGGCCGCGGGGCCGCCTTTGACGAAACGCCCTGTCGGATTGATGAGAACCCGCGTATCGCGCTTCAGCCATGGCCCCATCACCGGCGCGATAACCTCTTCCAGCACGCCGCGCAGCAACTCCTCGCGTTCGATCTCGCCCGAATGCTGGGTCGAGACCACGATGCTGATCAGCCTTTCCGGCCGGCCCTCCTTATCATGGGCGAATGTCACCTGTGCCTTGCCATCCGGCCGCAGCCAGGCGAGACGGCCACTCTTGCGCACCTCTGCCAACCTGCGGGTCAGCTTGTGGGCAAAATCGATCGAGGCAGGCATCAGGCTTTCGGTTTCATTGCTGGCGTAACCGTAGAAAATCCCCTGGTCTCCGGCGCCGAAATCCGTCTCGCGGACCACACCCTGTGCGATATCGGGCGACTGCTCATGCAGATCCACGAGGACGAAACACCCATCCGCATCGAAGCCCAGCTTGGGATCGATATAGCCGATACGCCGGATCACATCGCGCGCAACGCGGGTCACATCAACCGAAGCCCGCGACGTCACCTCGCCTGCGATATGAACGGTGTTGCCCGAAACCAAAACTTCGGCCGCCACGCGCGCCATCGGATCCTGCGCAAGATGGGCGTCGAGAATGGCGTCCGAAATCTGGTCGCAAACCTTGTCGGGATGACCTTCCGTCACCGATTCTGCCGTCGTGTAGCGCGCGACCATGATCGCCTCCTTTATCCAGGCCCGGGATGCGCGTCCCGGGTCATCGTCTTTTGGGTTCAGCCGCCGATGACGCAATTGAAGCCAAGCCCTTCAACTGCCGCCTTGAACGGCGTCATGTCTTCGGGCTTGAGATTGGGGGCATCCGCCATCGGGTATGGCCGGCCGAGCAGCTCGTATTTGTTTTCGCCATAGGTGTGGTAGGGCAAGAGATGCACGGTATCGACGCCCGGCATCAGCTTGGCGAAATTGCCGATTGCAGTGATCGCCTCGACATTGTCGTTCACCCCCGGCACGACAGGAATGCGCACCACCGTGTGGGTGAGCGATGCGATGCAGAGCGCGTTTTCGAGAATGATGCGGTTGTCGATACCGGTATTGGCCCGATGCACCGCCGGATCGATGGCCTTCAGGTCCATCAGCACATGATCGACAAACGGAATGACGTCGCGAACGATCTCGCGGGTCGTGCAACCCGTCGTCTCCATCGCCGTGTTCCAGCCCTGCTCATGGCAGGCCATCAGGAGCTGCTTGGCAAACTCGTGCTGGAACAGCGGCTCACCACCCGAAAGCGTGATCCCGCCACCGGACCGGCGATAATGATGCGCATCCTTGCGCAATTCCTGCATCACCTCGGCAATGCTCATCGTCTTGCCGGCACGCTTCAGCGCCTGCGTCGGACAGACCTTGGTGCAGGCTCCGCACTTGATGCATTTATTTCGATCGACGAAATCGGGATTCTCATAGGCAATCGCCTTGGTCGGACAGACCGCCATGCACTGGCCGCATTTGATACAGGCTGAACGGCGATAGAACAGTTCCGGCTCGGGGTTCTGCGATTCCGGGTTGGAGCACCAGCGGCAGCGCAGCGGGCAGCCTTTGAGAAACACGATCGTGCGCACACCCGGCCCGTCATGGATGGAATAGCGCTGGATGTCGAAGACGATGCCTTGCCTGTCGTAGTCGATCGTATTCATTTCAATATCCTGTCTTTTTATGCCGCGTTCCGGCGCCTCCTCCGGCGCCGTTCAGAACTCGGACTGTTGTGCTGCTGCGATGGCATCCATCGCCATGCGGACGGACGAGGTCTCTCCCATGATGGCAAGCGAAGTGACGTGCTGCGGGCAGGTGCCGTAGAGTTCGACGGTGAAAACGCCTGCAGCCTTCAATGCGAGATCGGAGAAGTAGAAAAGGTCCGCCACCGGGATCTGCATCAGCCCGACGGAATCCACCCGGTTGGCCTGCACCCAGGCCCGGCCATGCGGTGGCATCCGTCGCTGCAGCATCTGCAACACGTCAGGATGCGGAGCGTTGATGATGCGGGTTGCCATGGCGGATCTCCTCTCTTCCAGTCTTCTTCGAACGACAGACGTCCCTACCTCAGCGGACGTTCAGCGCCTCCACCATCACGCACTTGCGACGACGGGCGAAGGATTTCGGCGACGTCAGCCCCTCGCCGGTCGGACCTGCTATGGTGAAGGTCGTGTAACCCTCGCCGCCGACGCCGATACCCGCATAGGACGGGCCGTTTTTCACGAAGATCGTCGTCTGGATCAGCTTCGCCATCTTGGTGATCTTGCGCACATCGGTGGAATGGATCATCGCCGTATGGCGGTTGCCATTCTCCAGTTCGACGGCAAGATCGATCGCTTCATCCACGTCTCCTGCCCGCACCAGCGGCAGGATCGGCATCATCAACTCTTCCTGCACGAACGGATGTTCCTTCGGCAGTTCGATCAGGATGACGCGGATCTCCGGACCAACCGAAATCCCGACCTTGTCGAGCAGGTAGACAGCGCTCTTGCCGACGCAATTGGTCTGCGGCCCGCCCTTCGCGGTCAGCACCAGTTCCTCGAGCTTCTTCACAACAGCCATATCCTTGACCAGATAGGCGCCGTTCTTCTGCATCTGCGAGATCAGGAAATCGGCGATCTGGCTGACCGCGATCACTTCTTTTTCCGCAATGCAGGGCAGGTTGTTGTCGAAGCTGCAGCCGCTGACGATGTCCTTGGCAGCCTTTTCGATATCTGCCGTTTCATCGACGACGACCGGCGGGTTGCCGGCACCGGCGCCGATCGCCTTCTTGCCGGTCGACATCACCGTCTTGACGATGGCCGGGCCGCCGGTTGCCACCAGCATGCGCACCTTGGGATGCGCCATCATCGCATTGGTATTGTCGATCGACGGTGCCTGAACGGTAACAACCAGGTTTGCCGGCGCACCCAGCGAAGCGAGCTTCCGATTGATAAGCTTGATTGCAAGGAGCGATACGATCTTGGCGCGCGGATGGGGGCTGAACACGACGGCATTGCCAGCTGCCAGCATGCCGATCGTATTGCAGATGATCGTTTCCGTAGGATTGGTGGTCGGCGTGATCGAACCGATGACACCATAGGCGGAATATTCAACCAGCGTCAGGCCGCCATCACCGCTTTCGGCTTCGGTCTTCAGATCTTCGATGCCGGGGGTCTTGGAAGCGGCGAGCCGGTTCTTGATCACCTTGTCGCTGGCATTGCCCATGCCGGTCTGTTCGACGGTCATCCTGGAAATCCGTTCCAGCATGGCCGGATCGAGGAAAATATCGCGGATACCGTCGACAAAGCTCTTTCGTGCAGCCATGGAGCAGAACAGATATTGCCTCTGCGCTTCGGCTGCGGCTTCCACCGCCTCGTCCATGCTGGCAAACACGCCGTCGCCCAGAATAACGGCTTCTTCATCGGAGATATTCAGGGAAGCCGGTGCGGAAGAGAGCGCGCAGTCGCTGCGTTCGCAGCAGGAGCAGTTCACTTCGCCGGCGGACTTCGTCACCATACCATCGGCAACGATGCAGCCCTGGCTGAATGGCGCTGTGGGGTCGGCAGCCGGTGCAGGCCTGGAACCGCCCATTTCCGCGATGATGCGGGCCACCGTATCTTCGACCGAGGATGCTGCACTCTTTACCGGAGGAGGGGCAGGAACAGGGGTCGGAGCCGGAGCGATTGCGCCGTTGAACCCGGCAAGCACGCGATTGACGGCGGCATTGATGTCTTGGTCGTTCATAATCCTCTTCCTTCCTCGGGGACCGTTCCCCTTCTTTCGGGAAATCCATCGATCGCGTAGCGGGCGATCTCCATGTCTTCAGCGACCGTTCCGCCACTGATGCCGATGGCACCGATCACGGCACCATGAGCGCGGCAGGGAATGCCCCCGCCGAAAAGCACAACCTGGCCTTCGCCCGAGCCGTTGCCGGCGCCGCTTCCCGAATGGCCGACACCGAAAAGCATGCCGCCCGGCTGGGCGAGGCACCCGAGTTCATCGGTTCCCATGCGATAGGCAGCAGAAGTCCAGGCCTTGGCGGCAGCGAGCTTGGTGCTTGCCGGCAGACTGCCTTCCATGCGGTGAAACAGGATCGAGCGTCCCTCGGCATCGGCGATTGCGATGCAGACCGGCACCGACATCTGCCGCGCACGGTTCTCCGCACGCTCGGCAATGGCGCAGGCATCGGCAAGCGAAATGCCGGCTGCAAACCCTCTACCGGCAATGTGCCCGGCAAGCTCGGCGGCGAGTGCCACTTCGATCAATTGCAGGTCGCGGGGGGCGAAATTACGGGTGGCGAACATCGCTCACTCCCCCGTCTGTTTCGACCGTATCGACAATGCCGACAATCGTGGCATCAACGACTGAACTCTGCAGCGTGCCGGCAAAGCGGCTGGCGCTGCCGGATGTGACGATGACCGTTTCGCCCTTGCCGGCCCCGACCGTATCGACGGCAATCAGCGTCTGGCCCTGCGGCTCCAACATTTCATTGAGCCGGGTAATGATCAGAAGTTTCGAACCCGAGAGGCTCGCATCCTTGGTCGTGGCGACCACCCGTCCGATAACTTTGGCGAGATACATGGCTTGATCCTCACTCCCTCACAAGCGCGATGTCGCGCGCGCGCAGTTCTTCCGCGGCGGCCGGCGTGACGATCACGGCATGACCCAGACGCAGTTCCGTGGCGTTGAGGCTGCGAGCCTCGCGCAGGCCGAACACGCCCTCGGTTCGTGCAGCAATAAGCTTCGGTGCAGCTATAGGCGTTGCAGACGCAGGCGTGTCGCCCTCGACGGTGACGGCAAGCCGTGCAGCCCAGCTCAGCTCGATGCCGTAACTCATCAGTGTCTGCAGATGGCCGCTCATCGTCGCCTGATAGGCCACATTCGGCAGCAATCCACGCGCGCGCCGATCCCGTCCGTTGGGGCAGACGCCATCTCGGGCGGCGATGATGCGGACACCTCTCTCAAGCCCACCCTGCAGAATCTTCGACAGCGGATCGTCGGCAATGCCGAGCGCCACCTTGGCGGCGAGCGAAACGCTGAGCGCTGGAACCAGTATGGTCATGTGCCGATCCAGAAGATAATCGGCCTTGCCTTCGACTTCCGCTGCTCCGAAGCCAGCAAGCCGATCCTTCAGCGATTGCCGTGCCTCCGGCGCAATGACCGTCTCAAATGCCCATCCCGCATCGCGAAGCTGCTGCAATTGTTCGAGCGCAGCCTCAAGCCCGAAATCCGTTTCCGCAAACAGCACCAGCGCCGAGCGCGGCTTGGCTGGCACTCCGCCCCTCATCCGCTCGATGATACGGTCGGACAGAAGATCGAGAAGGATATGATCGAGAACGGCATCGATGCTCATGCCTGGCCTCCATCGTGATACATCGCGATCCCGAGCGGCGTAACCAGCAGTGGTTCGACGGGCTTGATGACCCGGCGTCCGGTATGACTGACGAGAACCGCCGCAAAATCCTTGAACGAGCAGGCGCCGCCGACGACATGGATCGTGTCAACATAAGGGTAGTCGGCAAGAAACTCGGCGACGATACGCCCCATCTTGTCGGCCACCGGCCGGATGATCGAAAATACATCCCGCTCCAATGCGTGATTGAGCTTTTCAGCCTCGGCATCCTCGAAGGAGATCTTTCTGGCACCGGCCAGAACCAGCGTCATATGCGTGCCGCCGGTCGGCTCGTCGAATGTGGCAACCACCTCGCCGTCCTTGAGAACGGAAATGCCCGTCGTGCCGCCGCCGACATCGACCACCGCACCGTTCTCAACGCCAAGCAGGCGCCGCGGCGGTCGGTTCATCGACAATCTCCGCCAGTTCGAAATCGGCCGATTCGACCACATGGCCGATCGCCTTCGCATTGGACGGATGAACGCCGGGCGGAATGGCGGTTGCAGCGCGCGAGAGCGGCTGACCGAGCCGCTCCTCAAGCTCCTCTTTCATGCGGCGAACAGCGTGAACCGCGCCGATATAATCGACGACGATGCCGTCACGCACGACGGTCGAGCGCCAGGACGTACCCGCCACCGGATTATTCTCCGCATCGACCACCGAAAGCACGAGGTTTGCCGTGCCGAGATCGACGCCAACCTTCAGCCGGCCGGGCGCCCATTCCGGCTGCGGCACGATCGTGCCCTGCCGGACGAGTTCCCCGAAAGCCTTGAGTTTGCTGTCGATGCTCGACATGACTTCTCTCCGATCAGACCTTGCGGATCCACACCATCGCGTCGTTCTTCAGGCCGAATGCATTGGCCTCCTCGACGTCGATATGCATTTCCATGAATGAAGCTTCGGCAGCACGGATCGTCACACTGTGCATGATGCCGCCGCGCACGCCGCCAACCTCGACATCGACCTCTTCGCCGTTCTTCAGGCCAAGTTTTGCGGCTTCAGCCGGCAGCATGTGGATATGGCGGAGCGCCACGATCACGCCGCTCTCCTTCTTGATCGCTCCATAGGGGCCGATCACTTCGATGCCTGGCGACTGTTCCAGTTTTCCCGACATGCGCAGCGGCGGCTTGATACCGAGGGTGAAACCATCGGCGACCGAAACCTCGATCTGCGTTTCCTTGCGCAGCGGCCCGAGCACCCGCACCTTGCCGATCTGGCCCTTGGGTCCACGGATCGTCACCGTTTCTTCCGCCGCATATTGGCCGGGCTGTTTCATCGCTTTCATGCGCGTCAGTTCCGAACCGGGACCGAAAAGCGCGTCCATGTCCGGTCGCGAAAGATGGATGTGGCGGTTCGACACGCCAATCGGCACGAGCCACGGATCGCGGTCCTCCGAGTCTTTTGCGGCAGGTTTCGCCTGCTCCGCCGAGACGGTGAGGCTCTGTGCCAGAAGCTCGGCGATCACGCGGTCGATCATGGGGCTGTTGATTTGCATTATGGTGTCCTGTTCGTCCTGGCCCGACATGACGACCGGGCCTTTCATGGGCGCAGCAATCCACCCGGCGGTGTTGCCGCCGGTGTTCGCTGTCACCTGAAGTTCTCGTCTTTCTGGTGCCGGCTATCGCCTGCGATGGCGACGATCGGCGCGGGATTGCGCATGGCTTGCAGCCTGGGGTGCCGGCTCGGCCGCCACCTCGATCTCAGGCTTTTCAGAAGCCTCGGCAACGGCCGGGGTTTCCGGCTCTGCCGATGCGACTTCCTCCACCGGAGCTTCAGCAGCTTCCGTCACCGGAGCTTCCGGCCCAAGTGACGGATCGTCTGCAACAACATCCTCTACCGCCAGAGAAACCTCCGGGGAAACCTCCGCCGCAGCAACCGCTGCGGCAGGTGGTTTCAGACCGACAGTGGACCCGCTTTCCACGATCTTGCCCAGTCCGTTTGCGGGACGGGCAATCACGCTGGTGGAGACAACCGTTCCCACACGTGAAGCTTCTGCAGCGGCTGCGGAAACCGCAGCCTTGACGGCCCCGACATCCCCCCGAACCTTGACGACTGTCATGCCGTCGCCATTGGCAAGCTCGTAGCCCACCAGCGTGACATTGGCGGATTTCACCGCCGCATCGGCGGCAGCCACTGCAGCCGTCAATCCGATGGTCTCGATCAATCCAAGGCTTTCCTGCAACATGACAGTCTCCTTTCAGGGTCAGATGTAAGGCTTGGTCGAGGAGACCACCGCCGCCGGATCAAGCGTCCCGAGCACCTGCTTGCCGACATCGCGTGCGGCGCGGATGGCCTGACGGACAGCACCGGAATCGCCACTGAACAGGAAGATCGCTTCGTTCGAGTAGCTCGTTCCGCCATTGCCTGGGGAAGCAAAACCGGTCGGTACCACGGTTGCGGCCTTTGCGGCGGTATCGGCCAGAAGCACGCCTATTGCGGCAGGAGAGCCGACCGTGATGCCGAATGCCTGTCCGAGTGGTGCCCCGAAGGCCTTGTTCAGCGCATAGCTGGCGCGGGCGGTATACTGGAATTCCAGGTGGCCGGCCGGCGTTCCGTAGACGTCGCCGAAGGTACGATCGAGTTCAGACAGCGTCACTTCGACGGCACGGCGGGCGTCGGAAACGTCCTCGGCGCCGAAGATGATCAAGCTGCCATGGCCGCCGCCGCCTTCCGTGTCGCGCGGCAGTTCGATCAGCAGCACTTCACTGTTGGTGGCCTTCACCGCTTCGTCTGCAGCAAAGATATGCGGACCTGCGCCGGTACGTGCGCCGACAATGCCGATCGACCGGTATTTCTTGTCGATCTTCATCTGCTCGTGCAGTAGCGGGTCTACATTGGCAATCACCAGACCGACCGTATGCCCGATTGCCGTGCCGACGAATTCGGTAAGATTACAGGCCTTCGGCGCCGTCTTCTGGGCAGCCGGCTTCTCAGCGGGAGAGGCGGCCGGGGCCGGGGAGCTTTCGCTCCCACCCATCTTCCGGATTACCTCGTCCATGAGTTTTTCGACAAGAGCATCCTGCATTGTCGATCCTCCTTTGTGTGTTCAGGGGTTCAGGCGACCTTGCTTTCCGGCAGGATCTTCTCGACCTCCATGTGAGGACGCGGGATCACGTGGACGGAAACGACCGTGCCGACCTTTTCGGCGGCGACGGCACCGGCATCGGTTGCGGCCTTGACTGCGCCGACATCGCCGCGGACCATAACCGTGACGAGGCCGGAACCGATCTTTTCATAACCGACCATGGCGACGTTAGCCGACTTGACCATGGCATCGGCGGCTTCGATGGCAGCAACCAGACCTTTGGTTTCGACCATTCCGAGAGCTTCCTGTTGCATGACTTAACTCCTTAGCGTTTCGGTGTTCAGACGTTGATGTGATGACCGTTTCTCGCGGGTTGGACTTAATCGTCGGCCCCCTCCCTCCCGGCCTAGCCCCCGGCCCGGCCGAGAAGCATGGAAAGCTCCTCGAGCGTGGGCCTGCGTGGGTTTCCTGCGGTGCAGGCGTCCGCCATGGCGGCCGCTGCCATATCGGGCATTGCCCGACGATATTCCTCGGCATCCATGCCGAAGCCACGAAGCGTGGACGGGATGGAGAACCGTTGATTGAGTGCCTGGATCGCACGGATCAGCGCGATGACGCCTGCCCTGACACTCGGCACGTCCAGCCCTATGCGGGAGGCGATGCGTGCATAACGGGCGGCGGTTTCGCGGCAACCCGGTGCATCGTCCTCAAGCCCCGCATTCCAGGCGATCACATGCGGCAGAAGCACTGCATTGATGCGCCCATGAACGAGGTGCATCCGCCCGCCGATCGCATGCGCAAGACCATGGCTGACCCCGAGCCCGGCCTCGCTGAAGGCAAGGCCGGCAAGGCAGGAGGACTGATGCATCGCATCGCGTGCCTCCATGTCATTGCCGTCGTCATAGGCGCGCGGCAGGTGGGCAAAGGCGAGTTCCAGCGACTTTTCGGCAAAGGCGTCGGTAAAATGCGATGCGCCATTGGCAACCACGGCCTCAAGCGCATGGGTGATGACATCCATCCCAGTATCCGCCGTCACTTTCGGCGGCGCCGTGCGGACGAATTCGGGATCGAGGATCGCCACATCCGGCACCATTTCTTTCGCGATCAGCGGGAACTTCTTGCCGTTTGCCGGATCGGAGATGATGGCGAATGAGGTCACTTCCGACCCCGTGCCGCTGGTCGTCGGAATGGCGACGAATTCAATTTTTTGCGCCGTATCGGTAGCGCGAACGACTGACAGGATGGCCTTGGCGGCATCGATCGGCGAACCGCCCCCGAGCGCCAGAAGCACCTGCGGACGGAATTCGGCAAAGACACCGGCACCCTTGGTCACGGTCGCAATCGGCGGCTCGGGAATGGCTTCATCGAAAACCTTGATCTCGCAGCCATCGAGATGGCGCAGCACCCGGTCAAGCGGACCGGACTTCGCCATGAAGGCATCGGTGACGATCCCGACCCGCTGCCCGCGATAGGCATGCAGCCGGTCAAGCAACCCTTCGCCGAACACGATCTCGGTCCGGGGGGAGAAGCTTTTGTAGGAAGGCATATGTCACCTGTTGCAGTTCGGGATTAGCGGTATCGTTCGGTTTTGTGTGACCTGGGCGGGCTGGGACCCGCCCGGGCTGTTTCCTGATCCCGACCCCGTTTCAGGCAGGGTCCGGATTACCGTCTCAGAAATGCTGTTCCGTACGGCTGATGATGTCGTCCTGCACTTCCTTGGCGAGCACGACGAACTGGGCGGAGTAACCGGCCACGCGAACCACGAGATCGCGATAGGCTTCCGGGTCCTTCTGGGCTGCGAGTAGCGTATCGCGGTCGACGACGTTGAACTGTACGTGCATGCCCTTCTGGTCGAAGTAGGAGCGGACCAGCGAGGCGAAGTTGCGCAACCCGTTGTCGCCGGCGAGAGCCGAGGGCAGGAACTTCTGGTTATACAGCGTGCCGTTCGAGGCGATGAAGTGGTCGAGCTTGGCAACGGAGTTTGCCGCAGCCGTCGGTCCCAGATGGTCCTTACCCTGGCGGGGCGAGACACCGTCTGCAAGCGGGGCCTTGGCCGGACGGCCGTCAGGCAATGCACCGACATCCTTGCCGAACAACACGTTGGCCGAGACCGGATAGATACCGGCCTGGAACTGGCCACCGCGCGGGTTCTTGTACTTTTCGACTTCGAGGCAATAGATCTGGGCGCATTTGCGGGCGATCAGATCGACATCGTCGATGTCGTTGCCAAAACTTTCGGCCGAGTCGAGCAGGCGGCGGATGCCTTCATATTTCGACGAACCGGCAGGCGCCGTGATCGTATCGGTCGATAGCGTGCGATAGACCTCTTCCTTCAGCGCCGTCACATCCATCGATTTGTTGGACGACAACACCTTGCGGACGGCCTCGTAGATCTGGCCTTCCGTCAGTTCGCCACCGCCGGCCGTATTGGCCTTCTGGCCGATGGCAAGCCCGAAATTGGCGTCGAGCGCTTCCTTCAGTTCGGCCATGGAGATCTTCTTTTCGTCGAAGACGAACTTCTTCATGGCGTAGACGGAGTCACCCGTATCGGCGACACCGAAGGCCTGCGGACCGGTGAAGTTGTAGAGCGCTCCACCTTCCTGCAGCGACTTGCCCCGTCCCATGCAGTCTTCGACCATCGGAGACAGGAACGGCAGCGGCGCACGTTCGCCATGGGCGATGTCGACGCAGTTGTCGGCTTCGGCCAGATATTTGACGAAGAAGGCCATCTGCTTGTTGAAGGCGTCATAGAAATCTTCGATCGAGGTCCAGCGCTTCGGATCGCCGGTGACCGGGCCGAGTTGGGTCGAGCCCACCTTGCCGTCGTTCAGCGTGATTTCGAGAACCTTGGCGACGTTGAAGAAGGCAGCATCGTGCCAGCCTTCGGTCTTGTGGATTGCCTGCGGCTCGACGCAGCCGACAATGCCGTAGTCGCGGGCATCGGCCAGCGAGACACCGCGGTTCTGCAGCGCCGGAATGATGACTTCGTCGTTATAGACAGCCGGAACACCGAGACCGAGGCGGATGACTTCAGCAGCCCGATAGAGGAATTCGTCCGGCGTGCCCTGCCAGACACGGATGGAGAAGGACGGTGCCGGCAGGCGGCAATGAACCGTTGCTTCCATGCACATGTAGGAAACGTCGTTGGTCGCATCGCGACCCTCCGGCGTCTGGCCACCGACGCAGAGGTTCTGGAACACGGCATAACCGGCAAAGGCCTGGGCCGAGACTTCGTCGCGGGTCTTGTTGACGTCGTTGAGCTTGATCCAGATGCAGTCGATCATTTCCTGGGCGAATTCACGGCTGATCGACGTGTCGGCCTTCAGGAAGGGATACATGTACTGGTCGAAGCGGCCGGGCGAAATCGAGTGACCGGAGGATTCGATCTGCAGCATGCACTGGATGAACCACATCGTCTGGCAGGCTTCCCAGAAGTTGGAAGCCGGATATTCGGGCACAAGGCGGCAGTTCTTGGCGATCTGTTCCAGTTCGGCCCGACGTGTCGGGTTGCTTTCGCGACCGGCCAGTTCCTGGGCCTTTGCAGCGTAGCGATGCGCAAAGTCTATTGCAGCCTTATAGGAGATGATAACGGCGTTATAGAATTGCTGCTTCTTGATATAGGACGGATCCATCTGGTCGAGCGCTTCGAGGTGCCGGACCGCTTCCGCAATCACGCCGCTGAAGCCGATGTTGAGGATCTTGCCGTAATCGACGCAGACATGGCCGACACCGCCATAGAAATAGTTGCCGACCGTGAACACACCATTGGCGATGCAATCCTTGGCCTTCTGCGACATGTAGGATGAAGCGAGGTCGCTCGTGGTGCGGCCCGGCCAGTATTTGAAGGCCTCACGCAGCTCGTCTGCCGTCTGCTTCGGGATCTCGAAAGGATCGGCAACACGCGTTGCCATGGTCTCGAATTCCTTCTCCACCCAGTCAAACGAGAATTCCGGGCAGATTTCGGTCGAGCGCGGATTCTTGGTAATGGCGCCGACGACCAGTTCGTCGTCGCGGATCGTCACCGGCAGCTCGTTGAAAATCTTCTCGACCACCTTGGCGCGACGAAGGATCGGCGGCAGGCCCTCTGTTTCCTTGTAGGCCTGGGTCGCAAGCACGGCGCGCTCGGACTCGACATGCGGCCGCGCGTCGATGATCTGTTTCTTCAACCGCAATATGCGGTCGGTCGGTTTGGAAAAGCCCTTCTCAATCATTACGTCCTCCAGGAGTGAATGTCGTTCCCACGGCCTCAAGCCAGCGGGAGCGCGTCTTGCAGTTCAGGGTATTGGGCAGTTCAGAATGGTGGGAGAAACCAGCTGCACGAAGCCGCGCATCAGTTTCGGATGTGCCAGCCAGGCCGGCGCGGTTACGAGGTTTCCATCGGTCACGGCATCATCGGCCGCGATCGAAACGAAATTACCGCCAGCCAACCGAACCTCCGGTTCGACCGCGGGATAGGCTGTCAGCTTGCGCCCGCGCACCACATCGGCGGCGGTCAGCAATTGCGGGCCATGACAGATAGCGGCCACCGGCCTACTCCCTTCCATGAAAGCCCTTATGATGTTCAGCACCTGTTTATCGAGGCGCAGATATTCGCAGGCCCGGCCACCGGCGAGATAAAGACCGGAGTAATTCTCCGGCTCGACCAGAGCGAAATCGGCATTGATCCGGAACAGGTGTCCGGGCTTTTCCGAATAGGTCTGGTCGCCCTCGAAATCGTGGATCGCGGTCTTGACCATCTCGCCCCGACGCTTGCCGGGACAGACTGCGTCAACCTGAAGGCCGAGCATCTGCAAGGCCTGAAACGGCACCATCGCTTCATAATCCTCGGTATAGTCACCGACGATCATCAGGATCTTGTTGTCGCTGGGCTTTGCCATGAATTTCACTATCTGCCGGGATCGCCCAATGGCCATTCACTGGTCGTTTGGTCCGGCACCTCCTGTCGAAAAAGGTAGGCCCGCCGCACCTCAAGGGTCAACGAGACCGTCTTGACCAGCGCGGGTAAATAATTGACCTGACAGGGAAAATCGGAAAACACCTTAGAAATGAGGTGGTTCGGACCATCATCGGCGCAATTCGGCGAAAAGCGCATGACAAGGGATCACCACATGCGGTGTTTTCTTGTCATCGCAGCAAGCACTGGGGACGCTTCCGAGGCCGTCCTGCACCGCTCAAAAGCCTGCGACCAAAAGCGCAAGTCACTGATTTTGATAAAAATTTTTCCGAACTACTGACATCGGAGTGTCGGCTGTCAAGAAACTACCCTTCGAGGCCAAACCTGTTGCGTTGACCCGTTCGAGCGCGTCTCGATAATCTTCGCCTTGATCGACATTCCTTAAAAACATGGGACTCGCAAGACGCGTTAGCGATTGCGGCGGCTGGGCAGTTGCGCTCAGCCGGTGGGAACATGCGCGCGGAGAGGCTGGGATGTCCGATCGGGACAGAAGAGAGAGGTGTCCACGAGATTTGGACAGGTGACGGCCGGGGCGGCACGTATCGTGCCACCGGCATCCCAAGGAGGAAATGGAATGACAATGCTCGGTCTGCTCGTCGCCTTTGGCGGCGGGATTTTCGGCGCCGCAATCGGCGCCTTGCCTGCTTTCGCCTTCGTCGGCATCCTGACGATGCTTGGCGTCGGCATCCAGCTTGCGGTTGCCCCCGCGGCGACGGATTTCTTCGGCATCCCTTTCGGTGTGTTCGGCCCCCATGTCGGTGGCTTCGCCTCGGGTGTTGCCGCAGCAGCCTATGCCGCCAGCAAGGGTAAGCTTGATACCGGCCGCAATATCGTGACTGCCGGCATGGGCCTCAACAGCCCGGATGTACTTCTTGTCGGCGGCGCCTTCGGCATTGTCGGTTATGTAATTTTCTGGCTGCTCACCATGGTGCCGAATTTTTCGCCGACGCTCGCCTGGACTGACCTTCCCGGCATAACCGTCGTCATCTCGGCCTTCATTGCCCGCTTCATCTGGGGCACCTGCGGCCTGTGCGGCAAGGCCGAACCCGGCCGCAAGTTCTTCGAGCCGACCGACGCCACCAAGTGGCTGGTCTTCCAGAGCGGCGTCGGCCAGCTGGTGATGATCGGTATCGGAGGCGGTCTGCTCGGCGGATGGCTTGGGCTAACCTATGGCACGCCGGGCGCACTTTTGGCCTTCGG
Source organism: Hyphomicrobiales bacterium (assembly GCA_900472575.1). GTDB lineage: Bacteria > Pseudomonadota > Alphaproteobacteria > Rhizobiales > Rhizobiaceae > Neorhizobium > Neorhizobium cellulosilyticum. Next base: position 2,602 of record UCIV01000034.1, on the reverse strand, counting down.
CATCGCCGCATCCAGCCTGCTGTTTCTGACTGTCGGGGTGCTGACGCCGGTGACCCACCATATCATGCTGCCGGCTGCCATCGTCGGCGCATCCTCCGGCAGCATCATCTGGGCCGCAATCGCCGGTCTTGTCTGTGCCTTCGTCGGTGAGTTTTTCGCCCGGCTGTTTCTCTGCCACGGTGACACCCATATCGACCCGCCGGCCTGCACCATCGCGCTGATGACGCTGGTCTTCAACGGGCTGACTTTCCTCGGCTTCTGGACTCTGATTCCGTTGCCGGTCTGAAAAGGGGCATCCGGCCTCAAGCCGACCCCGAGGCGGTGCGATAATCCCTCCCGATCGCGCCGCCGCCAAGTTACCGCCAGTCGACAGCATGTCTCCCGAAAGGGGTTACCGGTTTCTGGATAAAGACATGATTAAAAACAAAGAGCTAAGGCACGGAGAGCGAATCTGAAAGATCGCGCCGTGCCTTAGATGAACGTGCCCCGAGAGAAATCGGGGCACGTTTTTGTTGGTCTCAGGCCTTGTCGAGGAAAGCCTGCAGACGGTCGAAGGAGAAGGCTTCTTCATTGAGATACCGGAAATCCTCGACAACCTTGGCACGCAGCTCAGCTGTGTCGATAGAGCGGCCCCAGAAGGACGTTTCCTGCAGATAGGCGGCAACCACGGCTTCGACATCACCGAGCGCACCGATCGCCTTAATCTTTTCGACCACCTCGGCTGCATCGCGCGGCGGAAGCGTGTCCGCCCCCTTGAACCGACCCAGATAGAAGGCCAGCCATGATGCGAGCGACAGCGTCATCAGCGGTGCCGGCTTGCCGAACTTTTCTTGATAGGCAAGCAACCGCTCCAGATTGCGCGTCTGGTATTTGACGATGCCATTGAGGCTGATGTCATACCAGAGGTGCCGGATATAGGGGTTCTGGAACCGGCGCAGCACGGCTGCGGCAAACTCTTCCAGCTCTGCCTTGGGCAGCGTCAGGAACGGAATGACCTCCTCGTTGAGAAGCCGGTCGAGGAATTTTGCACCTGCAGGCTGCGTCACGGCCTCACCGACCGATTCGACACCGGCCAGCAGCGAGAGTGCGCAAAGTCCAGTATGCGCGCCGTTGAGGATGGCCACCTTGCGCGCCTTATAGGGCGTTGCATCCTCGACGACGAGCGTACCCTCATCATGATCGGCAAGCGGGATCCGCAGGTCCGGCATGCCCGGCTTCTTTTCGATTACGAAGAAATGAAAAAGCTCGGCGGCGGACATGAACTTGTCTTCGTAACCGAGTTCTTCTGCCAGAGCATCAGCCTCGGCACGAGGATAACCGGGCACGATCCGGTCGACCAGCGTGTTGTAGAAGGCGTTATTCTTCTCCAGCCATGTGATGAAGGCAGGATCGAGTTTCCATTCGTTTGCATGCTGCAGAACGATGCGCCGCAGCTCGTCGCCGTTATGGTCGATGAGTTCGCAGGCGATCATCTGCAGGCCGGCTTCAGGCTTTCCGCTGAATGCCGTCCAGCGCTCGAAGAGAAAGCGGGTCATCTTGCCGGGGAAGGAAACCTGCGGCGCATCTTCGAACTTGACCGTTGGAACATAGGCAATGCCGGCATCGGTCGTGTTCGAGACGACGACGGTGATGTTCGGATCATGTGCCAGAGCCAGCACATCCTGCCAGCTCTCATGCGAGGGGATCTCCTGGCGCACGCAGGCGACCAGCCGCGGCTCGGAGACCTTTTCGCCGGCATCGTTCATGCCGCGGGAGAGGACCGTGTAGACGCCGTTCTGTTCGTTAAGCGTGAAGGGCAAACCGCCGGCGATCGGGCGAAGAACGATGACCCCCCAGTCGGAGCCTGCCTTCTCGTTCAGAAGGTCGATCTTCCAGTCGACGAAAGAGCGCAGGAAATTGCCTTCTCCCCATTGCAAAACACGCGGGGTCGGGCGGGCGCGGCCCTTCAGAAAGCTCTCATCGAGACGTTTCATATATCTTTTTCCTTGATGCAAAGGCATTGATGAAAGAGTGACCCGCGATTTGAAGATGACGCGATTGCGGATGTCTTTGATCTCGCAACGTGTCACCGCACATTTCGCAACTTTCGGGACATATTCGATGTCTTGCATGGAGCGACATTCACACAAGTTTACGAAACGCCGCAATATGGCGTGCCGCTCAGGCACTTTGGCGAGCTGCGATCACTGCGCCACAAGGAACGGCCGTTCCGCTGCCCGCGATAAACAAGCCGGAAATGTCCTCAAAAACAAAAAAGCCCCAGATGGGGCTTGTTCAATATTTGGGGGAGAAGCGGGTCTCTGGCCAGGTTTTGCCTAAACTCGATTGAGCCGTATTCCCCTCGCTTTCATGGCTTGGGTACTACGGCACGGACTGCGTTACAACGGCGAGCTTTCGCTCAGCGAAAGCCACAGGCAAGGCCACCATCGGCAAGCTCGGGACTGCGGGGCATTGCTTTATGTATGTTCCGCGTTCAGCCGCGGAGAGCGGAGTTTTTGGGCCTCGATTTCCTGAGGATGGCGGTTATTCTTGGCTTTTGGATAATTTTGGTTGCGGGGGCAGGATTTGAACCTGCGGCCTTCAGGTTATGAGCCTGACGAGC
>UCIV01000050.1 GCA_900472575.1 Hyphomicrobiales bacterium | reverse complement strand
GTTTTTAAGGGGCAACTCCATCATCTTCTTCTTCAAAGTAAATAAGATCTGCCAAAGCGTCTAAGGCCTCTTTCTCAGAACTTTCGAAGGTGTCATCACCTTCGGCTTCGAGAAGCTTTATGTAAGCCTCCTTATTTAGAACCTTTGTCTTTTGTGCATTGAGCGTTAGCCCTTCTGACAGAAGGGTTTCGGCCACTAAAGAAAGAGCACGGTAAGGACTTTCGCCATTCTTGACGTAGATACGAATATCGTCCACGAAACGCGAAAAATGGTATTCTTCTGCTTCCATGGAATGGTCAAAATCAGAAAGTATTGCTTCAGCAATAAGTCTGGATGCAGTGCCACCAACAGGAATTCCGTATGACTGTTTTGCCCTAATTTTTTTAATTATTCCCTCGATAAGTCTCACCAACGGCTTCTTGGAAGTTGAGGATCGCAACATGTTTTCGATCCGATGGAAATAAATCCGCTGATAAAAATCTGCGATATCAGTAAAAATCACCTCGTCGAATTCTTCGCTCTCCGCATATGTTGACTGAGCGCCAAGCCAATCGCGATAGGTACGTCCTTCAAGAAAAATCGAGCCTGCCTCTTTTTTCTCATACCGATAAGCGAACGCTCCTAGAGATGTCACAGGGCCTTTAATGTTTTCCAGATCCTCAGCGATCGCTATCACCGCCGCAGTAAACATAAGACAGTCAAGAAACATAAGTTGATTGGCGATGCGGAAGCCATATCGGCTCTTGGGCGCAAGCGCTTCTACAGAGTGAGAAGGCTTGAAGTTATTTACATCATAAGTGGAAATAGTTCCCACCACTTCCGTCTTTTTTTCGGAAAGAAACGCCAATTCTATCAAATGTGGAAATATATCAGTGTCACCGTATCGAGTAATGTGAAGGATTGCCTGCTCGATGCACTCAGCCTCAATATATTCAGCCATCATATTAACCCCTTGCAGATGACACTCTGTCACTTTTTACTTCTATAAAAACGACATCTGGCCACGTTGTAAAAACATGGACAGTCATTCGAAAACAGACTCCGAGGACCGCGTGGTATAAGAATCTCGAAACCGAAGTGATGGCGCTCAAAAATCAAGCCAAGATCGCATCAAAACATGGAAGCGCAATCAAGGATGTTGTCGCGGCTATCGCATCCGTTGCTCTCTGGTGTGTGCATATTTCTCCCCGCCTTCGATATCAATAATACTCAATCACCGTATCGCTCAGCACAACCCGCACCACCCGGTAGAGATAAAAGAACCCGGCAATGCCGAAGGTGATGAGGATCAGGATGCCCCAGATTATCACGTGGCCGATCGAGGAGATCAGGTCGAAATTGCAACGCAGCTTGCCGATCGGGCGGCCCTGCTGGTCGAGCACTTCGGTGCGGTTCAGCACCGCCCGGTTGAGGTAATAGGGAAAGACCAGCAGCGCGAGGCCGAAGGTGACGAGCGTCAGGATGACCCAGACGACGACATGGCCGATGGACTGGCCGATCGAAAATTCGCAGCGCAGACGCGCCGCCCGCGACCCGGTTTGAGCCGCCTGCAATACCTGGTTCATTCTGTCCTGTCCCCCGACACGATGATGCTTGCCCGTGGCCACAGTGACAGAACATGACAGAGTGTCAATTGCGGCGAGATTTACTTGCTTGAGATAGGGCCTGCTTCAACGGTAGATGTGAAACCCGGCGGCGTAACAACTTCCCCTCATTCCTGTGCCTGTCACAGGAATCCAGCCACGGCGCGTCCGCGCCGTGAATGAATCACGTCTCAAGGAGTCTTACGCGCCATGGACATGGCGCTGCTGGATCCCTGTGATGAGCACGGGGATGAGGGGAGCATGCCGCACGCGCAACGGACACACGCCCCTTTTCTGTGGACGTTCCTAGCGCTCTCATTCAGTAAATCCAACGGCTTGCACGAAACTCCGTCCCCTTTCATCCCCGCCCTCCACACCCATGCCTACAATCTCCCCGTTCCGTCACGGATACACCGGCAGGCGTGCCGGCGAGGCGGGATCGGCGCTGGTGGTGAAGGGACGACGTAAATCTCCACCACCGGGGTCCGCGGAAAATGGTCTCCCTCCGGCGACACGGGGGAAGCGGCAAGGTTTTCGGACCGGCCTGCCGCTTCTGATACCCGAACGGCGCGTCGGACGTGCCTGTGCGGCACACATGGTGGCCTAAAGGATGGTTTCGCCGGGCATTCAAGTCCGCTCGTGAAAGCGGGAAACCCGGCGGCGGCGACATGGAGGGTTGGCGATAAGTCGTTTCGCCCGTTTTCCATCAAGCCAGACGAACACCATCCGGCAAGGCAACGGCAGAGGGATCGGAGTCGCGGATAAAAACTGCCGAACGGGGCGCTGAGAGGTGTCACCTATAGATTAAACTCAAGAGGCAGCTTTCAGCGCCCCGTCCGTTCAAGCCTCTTCGAGTTGATCCTCGAGAGGAAAACAAGGATCGCCAAGGGGGAAAAATGTCTGACAGCAAGCCGCCATTAGATGCCCATCTTGCCATGTGCACCGCCGATGTCATGGCCATGCCGCAGATGGTCTGCCGCCGCCATAGCTGCCGTCGCGGCCAGCGTTGTCGCTGGTATTTCGAGACAAGCCGCGAACCCTGCTGCCTGCGCAATCTCGATCCCGGTCAGCGGGCGATCTTCGACCAGATCTATCAGGCGGCGCATTTCGCAAAAGGGTTTCTCGGCAGCGACGGTCCGTTCTTCGAGGCGCTGAGTGGGCCGGAGCGGCTTTCCAACGATCTGTCGATCGCAATCGCCCGCAATGTGGCGCATCGCTGGATGGTGGAGCGATGGGATAAAGCCAGGCGTGCCCGCGAAAAACGGATAGCGGCCGCCGATCGGCTGAGGGATGCGGAGGAATGAAGCAATGCGACGGGAGTTTCCACAAGACTTCCGGCCTGCGCCCTGCCCTCGCCGCCTGTCCTCATCCCCGCCTCATCCCCGCTTGCGGAAGGTCGGCACGCGGCGGATGCCGGACAGGACCTCTACTTCGCCCGCACTTTTCGGCTTGCCGAGCAGAAAACCCTGCAGCTGCTCGATGCCTTCCTCGATCACCATGCGGTGCTGGCCGAATGTCTCGATGCCTTCGGCGACGACCGGCAGGTCGAGGCTTTTGCCGAGCCCGATGATCGCCTTGACGATGGCGCGGGCGCTTTCATCCTCCTCCATCTGCCAGATGAAGCTGCGGTCGATCTTGATCTTGTCGAAGGGAAAGGCCTGCAGGTTGCCGAGCGATGAATATCCGGTGCCGAAATCGTCGATGACGATCATCACGCCGAGAGCGCGCAGTTTTTGCAGCATGGCAAGCACCGTCTCGCGGTTTTCGATCAGCGAGGTTTCGGTGATTTCCAGCTCCAGCCGGTGCGGTTCGAGCCCGCTGTCGGTGAGCGCCGATGCGACCGTATCGACCAGATCGGGGAAACGGAACTGTACGGCCGAAACATTGACCGCCACCGCCAGGCCATCATCCCAGGAGGCAGCGGTGCGGCAAGCCTCGCGCAGCGCCCATTCGCCGAGCGTGACGATGATGCCGGTTTCTTCGGCGACCGGGATGAAGGTTGCCGGCGAGACCTGGCCGAGGTCCGGGTGGTGCCAGCGCATTAGCGCCTCATATCCGGTGCAGGTGCCGTTGGAGGCATCGAACAGCGGCTGGAAGACGAGCGACAGCTGGTCGCGCAGAGCCGCGTGGCGCAGCTCGCTTTCGACGAGACGGCGCTGGCGCAGGTCGGCATCCATGTCGGCGGAATAGAAGGCGGCGGTGCCGCGGCCGTTGAACTTGGCGTTGTAGAGCGCCATGTCGGCGGCATTGCGCAGCTCGTCGGCGGTGCGGCCGTCCTCCGGGAAGATCGAAACGCCGATCGAGACGCCGACCGCCTTGGGGTCGAAATTGACGTTCATCTCCTGGCGGAACGTGTCGAGGATACGGTCGGCCAGGAGATAGGCGGCGGTCGGCTGCTCCAGGCCGGGCTGGAGGATGATGAATTCGTCGCCGCCGATGCGGGCCGGCGTGTCGGTCACTCCGACGCAGCGGCGCAGGATATCGGCGACCCTGATCAGCACCCGGTCGCCCTCGGCATGGCCGAACACGTCGTTGACGGCCTTGAAGCGGTCGAGATCGAGCGCCAGCACCGCCAGCCTTTCGCCAGTGCCGCCCGCGGCTTCGATCGCGGTGTCGAGCTTCTCGTTGAACAGCGAACGGTTCGGCAGATCGGTCAATGCGTCGTGGCGGGCCATGTGCTCGATCTTGAGTTCGGCGACGCGCTTTTCGGTCAGATCGCGGACCGCAAGCACCTGGCACTGGCGGCCGCGATATTCGATCGTGTGGACTGCAACTTCGAGAAAGGCCTCCTTGCCGAGCTTTAACGGTCCCGCCTTCAGGGGGGCTGCCTCGACCGCGCGGGTGCGCTCGACATCGATCAGCGAAATCCCGTCGGCGGCCACCATCAGCGCATCGGGCGAGCGGCCGATGACGTCGCGATCACGCAGGCCGAGCATGGCGGAGAAACGGGCGTTGGCCTCGATGATGACACCCTCGCGCACGACCGCGAGGCCTTCGAGCGTCGCATTGGCGAAACCGCGCAGGTCGGTGAGATAACGATCGAGGAAGCTCGCGATCGTGCCTGCCAACACGATCATGCCGACGACGACGGAGACCGCCCAGACCATCCAGATCCGGCCGACATCACCATCCAGAGACACCTCCTGCAGCGACGGATCTGGGACCAACGTGGTGGCCGACATGGCGGAGAAATGCAGGAGGCAGATCGACAACACGCTTGCCCCGACAGCTGCCCAGAGGCCGCGGCGCCCCTTGCGGCGCATCGACATTCGGAAGGCGAAGGTCACGAGGCCGACCGAAAGCAGGGCAGCGACCGGGATCATGCCGATATCGTGACGGATCGTCGCCGCGGCGCGGATCGATGCCGTGCCGGTGAAATGCATTGCCGCAACCGTCAGCGTCGCGGCAATGCCGGCAGCAATCTCGCTCTTCAGCGTGCCGCCCTCGGCGATCCTGAGGCTTGCCCAGAAACCGACAGCGGCGATGACGGCGGAAAGGATGGTGCGGAACAGTTCGAATTCGATGGCGACCGTGCCCTCATAAGCGAGCATGGCGACGAAATGGGTGGCCCAAACCGAAAGCCCGCCGGTGACGGCCGCAACGAGCAGCCAGATTTTTCTGCGTTTCTCGCTGCATTCGACTGCCCGGCGATGGATGAGAAAGAACGCCAGCATGCCGACGACGCAGATGCCGGCTGCCAGAGCCACCAGCGCGTGATCGTGCTGGACCGCGACGCATTCCAGAACCTTGAACATCATACACTACCAGATCCACGCGGTGATTGATTTCACCGTCACTGGGCTGGAACATTACGAGTACGCTATTTAAGAAATGTCTAATACGAAACAACGCAGGGCTGTTGCATTCTGACACATGCACCAATACCCATAAATTATTGGGGGTCTATCCCGCGATTCGTTCCGGCTCACGCTCAGCGTTGCCGGAAAGATCGACGGCGGCGAAGGCTGCCGTGATGATTTCCGTACCCACACCGGGTTTTGTCGCCTCGGACGACAGGATCTGGCGGAAACGCCGGGCACCGGCATAGCCCTGAAATAGGCCTACCATGTGGCGAGTGACATGATGCAGGCGTCCGCCGGAGGCGATGACCTCATCGGCATAGGCAATCATCGTGTCGCGCAGGCCCATCCAGTCAGTCTCACGGGTTCGAGCCCCGGCAGGTCCCGAACCATCCAGCATGGCATCCACCCCCGCCAGCAAACCGGTGTTCTGATAGGCGGCGCGGCCGAGCATGACGCCATCCATAACAGAAAGGTGGCTTTCAGCCTGCTCAAGAGTGGAGATGCCGCCATTGATACCGACAAACACGTTGGGGTTCTCGCTCTTCATGCGGTGGACGAGATCGTAGTCGAGCGGCGGGATCTCGCGGTTTTCCTTCGGTGACAGGCCCTGCAGCCAGGCCTTGCGGGCGTGGATCCAGATTGCATCCGCCCCTGCCCCGATCATGCGGGCCAGAAAGTCAGGCAGGACATCGCGCGGCTCCTGGTCATCGATACCGATGCGGCATTTCACCGTAACCGGAACGGGAGACACTTTCTTCATTGCAGCGATCAGATCGGCAACATGGCCGGGATCGCGCATCAGACAGGCGCCGAAAGTGCCCGACTGGACACGATCGGACGGACAGCCGACATTGAGCCCGATTTCGTCATAACCGTAATCGGAGGCTATACGGATCGCTTCGCAGAGCTTGCCTGCATCCGAACCGCCGAGTTGCAGTGCCACGGGATGTTCCTGCGCGGAAAACGACAGGAGACGTTCGCGCGGACCGTGAATGATTGCGTCAGCCACGACCATTTCGGTGTAAAGCAGAGCATCTGACGAAAGCTGCCGATGGAGAAAACGGCAGTGTCGGTCGGTCCAGTCGATCATGGGGGCGACCGCAAAAATATGCCGTTTGGAATTCAATGCTTTAGCATAAAAGCTGGTCATTTTGATCCGTCAAACCTTGTCATATGCCGTTCGGAATTATATCATTCTGTACTATTCCAACCACCGCAATGCTACCCCGTAGCAACTTGAGAGGAGGCTGTAGCACTTCAATGGGTACAATATCAGAACGGAAGAGAGCTAATGGCACAAAATCCTTCACAGCACAAATTCGGCTAAAAAGGAACGGCGTGCTGGTGCACACAGAAGCGCAGACCTTCGATCGACGAGCAGCGGCTGTTGCGTGGCTCAAACGGCGCGAGGCTGACCTTGCTGAGCCGGGCGCGCTTGAACGCCTGAAGGAGGCAGATCGAGACGTGACGCTTCGCGAGGCTATCATCAAATATGAGGAGGATGACGTCAAAGGCATGGGCAGGACCAAAGGTTACTGCCTGGCAATGACGAAGAAGCATCCTCTCGCTGAGATGAAGTGTGGCGAGATCAACAGCACACATGTCGTCGCTTTCGCGAAAGACTTGAATGACGGCTGGATGCCGCCGGATAGTGAATTACCAAAGGGGGAGAAATGGACCCGCCAGGCACAGACAGTGGGGAACTATCTGTCGCACCTCGCTACCATCTTTACGATAGCGAAGCCTATGTGGGGGATCAAACTGGATCCGCAGGCGATCAAAGACGCTCAGGTGGTTCTCAAACGAACCGGGCAGATCAGAAGGAGTCGGGAGAGAGACAGACGTCCGACACTTGAAGAATTGGATAAGGTGCTGGATCACTTCGACGAGCAGCGCAAGACGAACCCGCGGTGCATTCCCATGTCGAGGGTAACCCTATTCGCGCTGTTTTCCACTCGGCGACAAGAGGAGATCACTCGCCTTAGGTGGGATGACTACCAGCCGGAGCATAAACGGATACTTGTTCGCGACATGAAGCATCCAGGCCAGAAGATCGGTAATGACGTCTGGGTGGAGTTGACGCCTGAAGCCATGGCCGTAATCGATCTCATGCCGAAGAAGAAGGAAGAGATCTTCCCCTTTAATTCGAACACCATCAGCTCGAACTTCACACGAAGCTGCGCACTACTGGGGATAGACGACTTACACTTCCACGACCTGCGTCATGAAGGCATAAGTCGGCTATTCGAGATGGCACGGACGATACCGCAGGTGGCCGTCGTATCAGGCCATCGATCGTGGTCGAGCTTGAAACGCTATAGCCACATCATGCAGACCGGCGACAAATACGAGAACTGGCCTCGCCGGCCGAAGCGGATGTCAGAAGTTCTCAAGGTGGTTGCAGGAACGGCTAAGGGTCTGGCGTCCTGAGATTTTGATGTTTCCATTGCGGTCTCGGACCCACCATTTCACGGTGACCGCATCATTCCGGCACCCCTTTGGCTTACGATCTTTAGCTTGGGCTGCCGGTTCTCCGGTAGCGCGAGGCGCCCTGTGATCTAGGGCTCCTTCCGCTGTCGAGATATTGAATAACGCGACCACTACCAGTGCCGTCATCCGCATCATTCAGAGTCTCCCGATTAAAACCCCGGCGATACGCTTGATTGCATCGGCGAAGGAGACGCCCAAGGCTATCCCACCGATACCGATCATACCAAGTGCACCAACGCCAATAAGTTTCCAACGTTTCACTTCATCGACAGTTGGCTTCATTTCTTTGATGTCGCTCTGGACCTTCCCGACAGACCCCTCGACAGTCGAAACTCGGTCGACAAGCTCATCCATCCGTTTATGGACCTTCGAGCGGCTTTCATCGGACTTGTCTTCTGACCGCTGCATCATGTCTTCGATACGGCGGAGCGACTCCTGGAGCCCCCGGGTAACGGCATTCAGTTCGCCGAGTTGGCGGTGGACCGCCGCATCGGAATCGCCTTGCGTCATTTTTCTTTCCTTGCCGGAGATCTGGTCCGTGTAGATGCGCCATCAAGGCGATTGGGTGGAGCCGCGGCTGTACGGCTTTGAAACTTGTTCACGGCTTCGATGGCGCCTTTGCAGTCGACCGCCACGCCGTAAAGGTCTACGATCAGCTCGGCCAAAGCCTTGTCTCTATCGCGTTCAGGGAGAAGCTTGAGATCTGGGATTGGCGGCAGGTCTCGGCAAGATAGGAATCTCTCCGGGATTTTCACCGGCTGGTATTCGATTGTCGGCTGGTAAACGACCTTGTATTCCGGCCGCTTCTCGAAGAGCGCGCAGCCCGTCAAGGGCAGCGTCAACAGCAGGGCTGTCAGCGCAGGCATACGACTGAGGAGCATTTGCTATGTCCTTGTTGATCCGAGCGAACTGATTGGCACGCTCTGTCTGATCGATTGCTCGGTCCATGTAGACGTCGAGTAGGACATCTTTCTCCGCCACGATCCGGTTGTGATTGAACTCCGATCGCTCAAGATCTCCTTGGGCAGCTGCAAGGTGATCTTCGAGTGTCTTCTTCTCGCCCTCTAGCCTGACCTTTTCGGAATGCGCAGTGTCGAGCTTCTGTTTGAGGATGTAGGCGGTTCCGCTTAGACCGGCCACCAAGAGCCCGCCGACGACGAGAACGATGACAAGGATCTTGTCCATCAACCCTTCACCTCCGTATTCAGGCAGACTTCCGCTTCACCAACACGATAATCGTCACCCATTGTCCGTCGGTTATCGAGGCCCGGTAGGACGACAAGTTTGCCTTTGACACGGCCTTTATTGAAAGCGGTCAGCGCGATGCAGGCGCCAGGGTAGTCACGAGCGCGGATCGCATTGCCCGACGTCGACGTCTTCCGAGTGATAGCTCCAGTGCCAGCGTTATAGGCAACTGAGATGGCGGCGGACTGAACTCCAATTGGAGCCCTGACGAAGTCTTTCACGTTGTCGACGAGAGGCAGGTAATAATCGCGGGTCACACGGGTTACGAAGCGCTGACGGCACTCCTTTTCTGTCATTCGCATGCCGAGCTTGACTGGCTTTCCGTTGATGACAGTCTCGCCGAGACAGATGGTGACCACGCCTACGGGGTCCACATACGCTTCCGTGCGCATGCCTTCCCACGGTGCTATCAACGCAATTGCAACTTCGACAGATGGAGGCGTCACTCCCTCGTCTAAAGCCTGATGGATTGCCGCCGGGGTGATCGTCTCCGGCGTTATGTTGTTGTCGGCCTTCCAGCTACCCCAGCCGGACGCTGCGGCAGAAATAATACCAGCGATTATCATCGCCTTGCCACGCTTCGTGGCGAAGAGCTTACGCACTGTCCTTCTCCTTGCTAGGTTGAGTGATGAGACGCGCGACCCACGCTCCGGCTAAAAGCGCGATGGTGAGCCACCACGGCAGAAAGTCGGAAACGTAGGGGACGACGTTCAAGATGAGGTCTAGGAGGAAGGTCAACTCGATAAGACGGAGCGACCATGCTCGCTTGACCACAGTCAGCGCGTCGGGAAGAAGTTTCGAGCGGACGCGCGTCATCAACTCCCCACACCATGTGGCGAGATTCATTTCTATCTCCGATGGATTTGGAAGGGAGCGCTAGGCGCGCCCCCTGTAGGTTAGGCTTCTTCTGTCACGACGTTGCTTGGCAGCGGGCCGCCTTGGTTGGTTGCAACATCGATCGGCCAGTGGTGGATATCTTCTTCCGTAACGACGTCGATTTCGTCACGCTTCGCGTCGAGGTAGCTGAGGAGCGTTTCAAGCCCGGTTCGAACGTTGCCTGCGACACCCATCCCCCCATGCCAGACCATAGCGGCCAAGCCTTTATTCCTGATCGCTTGATCGACATGATCACACAACCGTTCACCGGTTGTTGCTCCCCAACCTGGCGTCTCCGCGTCAAGGGCGCGGATAGCCATTGGATCGCCGTAGGGAAGCGTCTCGCCATACACCATCGGTGGATTCGCCTCCCAGCCGCCGCCAAATGCCCGCATCGTACGGAAGTGTTTGCGGAACCCCTTCCAAGCGATCATGTCGTCTTTGTCCACTCCCGAGAAGTAAGAGCCATGATCGCCACCGGTGAGACCGAGCGCGTTTTGCCAGTTTCGAAGCCTCGCGAGTTCCGCGGTGATCCCGTCTTCGTCGAGGCTGTCTACATACTCCCTTTCTTCTGTGGTCCAGGCCTGAGATCCGATCTGCCAACCAAGCTGGTCATGAAGAGCGATTATGTTGGCCGGCGTCATCAAATTCGGCATGACCCCAATGTTTCGTGCGGGAGATGGGAAAAGCACGCCTCGAAACCCATAGCGAGCCATCACGCGCGCCGCATAAAGCTGCTCCACCGTTCCATCGTCGAAATAGAGGACAGCTTTGGCCTTCTCGAACCAATTTGGTGCGAACGTAATGTCTCCGATAGCGACCGAGATCGAATTACCAGCCGACGACCGCAACCGGATACGGGAGAATTTCACTGCACTTAAGTCAGCGCCGTCACCGACCGCGTTAAACTGAGCAGTGGCTATGCTGTATGACTGCCAGCGTCCCGACGCGGTTTTACCCGTCAGGTTTCCGGTGAGCTGCGATGGACCTATGCCGAAATCCGTCGCGTGATAGTTCTCTGTCGGAGCCGCCGGAGTGCCGTGCGAGTGTAATTCGAATCCGAATAGCTCGAGATTGGTGGCCATCCCCGCGATAGGACGGAAGTTCCAACGAATCGATCCGTCACGGACATCACATGCCACAGAGTTGACAGTGGCGGGCGCCAAGATGACTTCAACTTGTGGAGCCGTGACGAGCACCGGTGTTGCACCGCCAAACAGGGAGTTGGCGGTATCGTTCACATCGCTGATCGTCTCCGGCGCGTTGAAGATGTCCTCAGTCGCGCCGAAGTGAGCAAGCCGACGTTCGCGCAGAGGCTTGATCCGTTGGCTATAACGACCACCGACGACGGGGCCTTTATGGTTGCCAGCACCTGGTGCAGCCCAATCAGAAATCGCCATTAGCGAGCCGTCGCTGACCTCAGCCGGTGAGTTCAGCTCCGCCTCAACTCGATCGGAGAGTTCTTTGAACGTCTCAGCGGTGACTACCTGGGTAGCCTGCTCTACGACGAAGCTGGCTTCCAACCTATGCGTAGCGAGGGGACCATCGATCGGCACGGGATTTACCCAGGGGCTTGCCTGGTACCAGCCACCACCATCGGCGGGAGAAGAGTTGGCGCCGAGAATGCCTGCTCCACGAAGTCCTATGAGAAGCCCTGCCGGAACCTCGAAGCCAGCCAGATCATCCTCACCAAATGTATAGAGACCACTTGCAGGAACGGTGAGGTCAAGAAAGGACTGGCGTGTCCCGGTAGATCCAAAGATGGACCAAGTCGACAACTGGATCGCGCCTGCGTTCAAGGCATAGATGCTCAGAGAAGTTAGCTTTCCTCCCTGTGAAGGGGTGGCCCAGATGTAATGCTGGTCACTGACAGGTCCGCCGGCCGATGGGTTTGCATTTCGTCCGATCACCTGCTGAATGACACCGTCAAGAGCGGCGACTTTTCCCGCAAGGGCGTCGATACCGTTCGCTTTGCCCTCAACCGACAAAAATCTTTCAGCCGTAACAGCAAGAACCCGTTCCTCAAGGCCAAACTGGACTTGAAGAAGGAAATTCGTGAAGAGTTCGGAGACGTTTGTTATTGGCAAGCCGTCGGTGACCTGCCACCAGCCTGAACCATCGGCGATAGCGTTCGATGCGCCTATGATGTCCGGTCCGCGCAGACCGACAAACTCACCGGCATTGATGGGGAAATAACCGAACTGAGCAGCGGTAATCGTTTGAAGGCCAGTTGAGGCGACATTGATTGCCACCTCCTGCTGGCGATTGACGGTAGTACCGGCTTTTGTCCAACGACTTAGCTTGAGCTCCCCGGTGCCCAGCGCGTAAATCCGGATAGATTTGATGACCCCATTATGAGCAGCGGGATCTGCCCAAATGAAAACCGATTGGCTCACACCACTCGCAGCAATGGGATCAACCGGGCGTCCGATAATAGCTGGGGCAGAGGCCTTAAGCTGATCGAGTTCAGCCATGGCTCCGGCAATCCCGTTGCCACCAATCCGTCTCCAGCCAGCCGGGGAGAGAGAGCGCTGATAGGTACCGGCGTTCGGGACTGTCCCACCTGTGATTGGGTCGATATGGGTGCCGGTGTCTGACGAAAGAACTTCCGCGCCCTGTTTGTTGGTGGTGCTAGCGACGGTTGCCAACTCTGCCCAAGTTGAACAGACCTGAAGGCCGGTAACTCCCTGCGAACGGACAGTCTCAAGGACACCGCGCAGCTCTTCCATCTCGGTCGTAAGATCGCCGACACTGAGTGCCTCCAGCAGCTGGCGCACCCGCCCCTGGAAACGCTGAACGTCCCCCTGCGGCTGAATAGCATACGGAGATGCGCTCGCGCTTACACCAGGCCATCCATATTTGAGTGTGATGATATTCCCATTCACAGCTTCGATCGGGCACATGAGGCCGACATGAGCACCGAAAAAATCCCCCGGAAGAACTTGGTTCCATTCGACGTTTTGGCCAGTAACCGTACGGCTACCGCTCTTCACGGTAGCCGTACCGATTTTGATCAGATCTTCATTAGCCATTTGCAATATCCGTTATGTCTGACCAATCAACGTTGGCCGCAGCGCGGGCAAGATGCACTGAAGTGGCTGCAGCAACTTCTGACTTCGCGGTGAGACGTTTCGTTTCGATGATCGGTGAAATGTCGGCCCAAAGCTGAGCTACTCCGAGGATCTGCATTGCTTTGTCGTACCGGCTCACCTGATCGGCAGCCGCTTCAGCAGAAACGTGCGGGGTATCAGAGTCAGGGACGTTTGCTCCTTGCTCCGGGTCGGTAGCTATAAGGCGCGCTTCGCTCTGCTTTGCCATGTACACCATCTCCTGGCCGGCAGTGACGGTGATGAAGAGCGCGCGGACCCGGCCAGCTTCGGCATCAATTTTGGTTTGGAGTTCCGTTTTCAAAGCCGGTAGATCAGCGCGAATATCAAACGGCATGGATCAGGATCTCCATGTCTAGGAACCTCGCGGGCGGAATAATCGAGAAACGGTAGACACCTGCGATGTCGGATGTAAATCGAAATGCCTCTTCGCCGGCATGTTCGACGTCCTCAAACCCCACGATCGTTCCTTCGGGAAGAGTGAAGCTAACCTCGTCGACGCCGTCGGCCGCGATTGTGTACTCCTTCGAGACACCGACGATTGCAGTGCGAGGCACAACTTCCGCGTCCTCGACGTAGTGAGTTTCCGGCGAGACGTCGACGTCTTCAAATTCTACAAAGAGGTGCCCATCTGGAAGGTGGTGGAACCGCATGCGGGAGACGTCACTCTCCCGCACATGGTCGATGCGTCCAGTTTCGACGCGGTATGCAGCAAACCTGCTCATCGTCACCTCTTGCAAACAAGCGCGCAAAGAAACCGCATGTTGGTAGATGCGGTCTGCTCAATACCCTGGGTGTCACGCTGGACGCGCAATGTGTAGGTGAAGGTACCGACGCCAGGCGTGTCCTGCGTCATGACGGTGAAGACCTGCGGGTTCGTGCTGACCCAGCCGTAGTAATATTTCCACTCCGGATCTTGGACTGACCCGATGTTCTGACTCTCGATGATACCGGTGGCGCGAGCCCTCTGGGTCATCCCGAAGGCGGTCCCGTTCCGATGAATGCGCGCGAAGAAGTCGACATTACCCATTTCGCTTCGGGTGATGACGTTTACTTCGCCCCATAGGATCACTCTTTCACCGACTCCCACCGTGACAGTAACGTCAGCTACTGTGACCGTGGAGCCCTGCGTCAGGTCGGCTTCAGCCGAGGAGTAAAAGCTGTCCACGTCGGTTACAGCCTGACGAACAATGGCAGAGGTCGAAACAGAGCCGTCAAGGAAGGTGATCTTGGCAGTAGTGATGTTTCGGATGTAGGCAGTGTCGATCGATAGTCCATTTTGATCGACAACGAACACCTTGCGGTAGTCGCCCCACCCAGCCAAGACTGAGAAGCGTTCTGCGCTTATCGCCACCTGCGCGCCTGTCGGAGTCGCGTCAAGATACAGCCCAGCGTCGTGCCAGTTGCCTGCGCTTCCGGATCTGACGTAGAAACCGATACGTGAATTCGCACCGCCCGGTCCGGCTCCGACGCCGATACTGAAGTTTGCCTTCCCCATATCGCCGCTGCCTCCAGTCGCCATGAGCGAGGCGATCAGGCTAGAGGTGGCGTTACCAAGGCTATCAACCTGGCTCTCAAGGGAGGTGAAAGCTCCTGCGCTCGCGTCTCCTAGCACAGCATTGATTTGCCTTATCGCCACGGCGAGCGCGGAATCCGGCCCTGTCGCCGTGATCAATGCTTCCTGGAATTCGGCGTATGACTCGTTGAACCTCGTATTCAGCTGGGTAATAGATTGCGCGAGTGAAGAGTTTGGGCCTGTCGCGACAGAAATCTCTTCGAGGAAATGGGCGGTGACGTTTTCATCGCCGAGCTTTAGTTCTCGGCGGAGTTGCAGCTTGTCAGCATAGTTGGCGAAGTCTTGCTCAATAGCCGCTCGGGCGATCGATTTCTGCCGATCTATGGTGTCGCGAAGGTTATCAGTGATCCACTCGTTGAATTCAGCCAGATCCTCACGGACTTGCTGAGAGACCTTCTGATAATTGATATCCGCCCTGTCGAGGAGAATGTTTTCCGTCTTGACGGCAAGCCAACCCGACCAAGCGGTGGGGCGCGAGCCGAAAGGAACGAACTTTCCTCTGACTTCATACTCTGTGGCTGGCAGAAAATTGCCGTTCAAGACCCATTGATACGGCTCGCCGTAGGGATGACTGTCACTATCAAAGACGAGGGCCGCTGTCCCCTTGAGGCGGACCTGGATCCAGATACCTCGGACGTCATCCTGATCAGGATCACACGTCACACGAATCGTCGGGCGCCGCGCGACCCCGTCCGCGTCGCGGATGACGTCAGCAAAAACCTGCCAGCCGTTTAGAGGCTGTTCAGTCTGCTTGATCGGTCCGAGCCAACCCACCGGCCGCGGCAACTCGAAATCAGAATCCCAATCGTAATCCGCTGGGTCAAGCTCTCGGAGCGTCACCCCCTGGAGGAAGGTCGCCTCGCCCGTGATCTCGATAACGATAAACTTCTTGTTCTCATAGCCATTTCGGCTTGAGGTCCAAGAGACGACATCATTGGGTTCGAGCTGATAAGCATCCGGCGGAAGATAGAACTGATGAACCCGAAACCGCCGGTAGTCGTTCAGCATCGTCCGCATCAAGCGCTGAACCTGAAGAGGGAACGGTGCCGCGACGAATTTCAGATCACTTGCCAGCCGGCGCTGACCGTCGGCGAGCTCAAGCGTAGCATTGTAGAGGCCAGGCGCGTTCTTGGATGCCCACTTCTCTTCGGGTTCAGGATAGGTCGCCTCAATAGCGTTGAAAGTATTGTCGAGACCGGGGAATGGATCGAAAGTCTGACCTTCGGTGACTATGATGTCATCATCGGTGAAACTATAGACTGCGGCTCCAGGAGCGCCGACCAGCAGTTTGATGATGCCACCAACTTCGGCCATCCGGCCGTTACACGCCTGACGGATGTCGTCGATGACCTGCAGTGGCTCCATGTCGACGGTGATCTCGACGCCCGCCCGAAACTGCTTCTCCTTCTTCCCGTCTTTGAGATTGATCTGGACGTCGCACTCATTCGCTGCTGCGATCCAGCTCGAAGAGGGCAGACGAAAGGCTGAGATATTCTGGCCGCCAAAGAGCCATTCATCGCCGTAGTAGATCCCGCGAGCGATATTGTAGATCATCACCGCCGGATTGTCGGATGGCTCGTATGTGGAGGTCACTCCCCAACGGTGAGTACCGGAGCCGCCATTGGTCGAATCCTTACGGATGTCGTAGAGTGGGAGGGGTTCAGGCTCGAAAAGACATTCGGGTTGCCCCTTGTGGAGATCCTGATTGACCCGCGAAATGATGATGGCGTAGGCGCATCCCCGCCCGATCATGTCCCCGTTGAAGGGCCGATCGTCATCATCAGAGAAGGTGGCCAAAAGGAAAGGATCGACAGCGGTCTGGTTCCCATAGTGGAACTTGACCAGCATGAAATCCTTGCCATCATCCCTGTATTCTTTGATGGGGAAAAAGCCATCGTCATTCGGGTTATCCCAATTGATGGTGACCTTTTCGTCGTTGACCCACATGGCTTTGATGCCAGTAATCGGGATATTACTGATCTCGATAACGTCTACGAGGAAGGCATTCGGCGTCTTCTTCGAGTCACCATAGGAACCCATGTATTTACGGATACCTGCGGTGGCGTATGTCCCAATGCATAGGCGGGCCGGCTGGTCATCGCCCGTCTTAACTTCGATCGTTACCCCCTGCGGCGCTGGGGTGTCTGGCTTGTTCATCGCAGCAGTGAGCAGAGACACGCCGTAACTGACGGCCATGCCAATACCGAACGAAACAACGGCGCCGGCGGTGGTCGCTGCGAATGCAGCACCGAAAAGGGCGACTGTAATCGGCTCCGAGTGGGCAGCCGTCGTCGTCGCGAACATGAAGATGATCGCGTTAACGACAAGAAGAAAAAGCTTCATTGATTACCCGACCATAAATGCTCGTTTCGCATCCAAGAGGTCAACCGTGCCGATGCCGTCGGGCATCAGGACGAAGACGCGCTCGCCGTTGACGACGCCCAGCGCAAACTTGAATTTCGAATCCATGGGGATGGCCACGATGTCGCCGATTTTCGCTCGGCATGGCCCTTCAGCGTATTCAGGTAGAAAAGACGCCACGAGGTCCGCGAGATTGTCGAACCCCGCCCTCCGCATCACCTTGTAAGCCGTCTCGGCACTGTCGAACGTTCCGCGATACTGAGCCGCCAGGTCGACGCCAGTGATTGCAAGCGTGACCTTGGCGCAAAGGCCAACGACGCATTCGTTATCTTTCCAGTCGAAAGGCTTGCTTTTGATCTCATCGATCGCTGCTTCGAAGCGCGCCCGCCAGCCCTTAACTCGGCTCAAGTCGTCTGCACTAATCATCACTTAGACCCCCACGGGACTTTCCATGTGCCAACTGTGCTGGCGTACTTTCCCCACTCATCCCCGCCCCGCCGGAGCTGAGCCTCGTAGGAAGACTTCTTCGGGTTCGATCTCGTCAGCATCGAAATGGCATCTGAGACGATATTGAGGGTGATGTTGCCGTCCTGGCCGATCGCCGGAGTCTCGATTGGCGCCGTGTCAACCTCGCCAAGGAACACCGGGAAAGGCGTAGAGACTGGCTGGCGCGTTTCGGTGCTGAAGAGGATCTCGTGGATCTCGACCTTGGCCAATCGGACGTCGTAGCCGCGGACGATTTCCTGCGCGATGTCCGCGATCTGGCTCATCTGGAGCTCGACATTTTGAACTGTCAGATTTGCAGTCCGGGTGATGCCACCCATCTCGATGTTCATTGCTCCGTAGTAGGAACGGGATGAGGGTAACCCCGTCACCGCTGAGGTGACGGTGATCGTGATATCCTCATCCCCATTCCAGATGCCGATCGACGCCGGCGCGCCTGTCGATCGGTCTTTTGCTGTGATGTAGACAAAGCGACGTGGAATAATGCCCTTGTCCCGACCGCTGACCAGCGCGTCGTGAAAGGCGGCGTCAATGTTGCGCATGACGTTACTTCTTCTGGATCGCCTTGAAGCCGCCGCCGGAGGTTCCGTCGACAGTCGCCGCGCCGGGCTTGAAGGAGCCAGGCATCATGATGCATTTCAGGGACGGATTGGTCAGATCCACCACAGCGTTGACCGCGATGCCGGTAGGCAAATGCGGGTAGATCTGGAAAGATGGTGTCACCCCCTGAGCGTTGGCGACTACTGTCTCTGAGACCTCGAGGAAGGCGTATCGCGTCGGATTTGATCCGAACGTGATGGCCATCTTGTCGCCTAGGGTCATACGATAGCCTGCGGGCAAGCCGCCGAGGCTAAACGCGTTCCTAGCTGTGATGATCGAGTTGATCCGTACAACTGCCGATCCGAGCTTTGACCCGTCAGAATCGTACTGCGGAAACCGCGAAATCGGGTCGCAGAGAAAGAACGACTCCTGCGACCCATTGAGTTTTCGGACAAGCGCCGCGATCTGTTTGGCCTTATCATTGGACATGTGAGCGAAGGTGACCTCCGCTGTCCAAAGAGGAGGAGCAAGCTCTGCCTGCCAGATGCGTCCGTCACCGGAGCCTGAGATCTCGTCGTTCCGCTGCAGATCGAACACGATGGATTCGATCCGCAGCAGGTTGGCGAACTGCGCGAGAGGATACGGAAGATTGAACGTCATCTTACTGGTGTCGTCCTCTTCCGCGGGGCCTTATTGATAGAGTCCACGCGGTTAGGAAGATTGGCGTCGTAGCGGCGAACACGATGGTCGGCCGCTTCGGCGGAACTCTTCTTCACATACGCATGGAACTTCTCGTCTTCTTCGAAGCGAACGACGACTTCGGACGTCACGTTCATTCCGGGCTGGCTTTCGCGGATGCTGTTCGCAAGCCCTGTCGTAGCCTGACGGTCCGGCACATATCCGCCGGTGTCGAACGAAGGCATCCGACCGACGTACCCGCCGTCCATGTAACCAGGCATGCCCATTTCTGGCATTCGACCAGTTTTCAGGTATTCGTGCAGAGCGTCGAGCTGGCCCACGCCTGCCCGTCCCACGGCTTCCTTAGAGAAGACGTATTCATCACCGTGAACGACGCCAGCGACTTGACGCTTGGCGCCTGGCCCCGTCCAGCCACCATCGGAAAACCCGAAGATTTTCAGAAGGCCGCCGAAAAGGCCTCCCCCGCCTCC
>UCIV01000033.1 GCA_900472575.1 Hyphomicrobiales bacterium | reverse complement strand
TGGCCCAGGGCCAGATCGTCGAGCAGAACTCGCCGGCCGAGTTCTTCGATAATCCGCAGCACGAGCGCACAAAACTCTTCCTCAGCCAGATCCTGCACTGAGGACAGCTAAATATCGAGATGAAAAAGGGCGCCTGAAGCGCCCTTTTTCATCTCACCATTTGTAGGAATAACTCGCGTTAACGCTCGATACCGTCGTTGCATCGGTGAAGTTTCGGTTCACGCTGCCGCTCAGCGTTATGTTCTCGCCGAGAGGTTGCTCGATCCCGAAACTGGCAGCAACTGCCGAAAAATTCGCCGAACCATTGGCAACGGCTACGAAGGCGGTTCCGCTCTCACGCTGCCTCAACTTGATCGATTGGCTCGCGTCCAGTCCTGCCCAGTCTTTTTGCACACCGTCATAGCGAACCACATAGCTGGATTGACGCTCAAGATTGAAGGTTGGCGTAGCAATCTGCTTTTCATAATAGTTCATGCTGATCGCAGCGCTGCCTGCATTGCCATCCATATTGATCCCGATATCACGGCTCATCTGGTAAGCGGGGCGCTTCCTATCCTCGGTTTTTATCCTGCTCCAGAACTTGAGAGGTGTATTCACCACCTCACCAGTCTTCGACGAATCCACACCGACATTGAATCCGGCCTCTGTTTCGAGCCGCACGGGCAGCCGGAGTCCCAGCTTCACGGCGTAACTTGTGTCCGAGTTCTTGATCGGCTGCCATATCAATGGACGTTCATCCGCCCAACTTGAACTAGAGATGGAGGCGGCAAGCAAAACCGCACCCGCCAGGGCGAGAATATTTCTGTTCATATGTATCCCCACTCGAAGGCTCAAAGACAATGCAAAGGTCCGGGCCACCCCGCGCGGCCCGCGAAAAACCATTTCAGTGTATTGAAGGCGCCAAACACGAAGCTCCTGCTCCCGGCACCAAAATTACCTTCCCCTGCGTGACGCAACGGAACCGATGAACTGGATAATAGCTTAGAATGCACCGCAGCGAAATTCCAAAAGTCCTTTCGCATATGCGAACAAGCGCGGGTAAAATTTCACCCTAACGGGAACAAGATCGGATTTGGACCGTTGCCATCTGCCGATTTGAGGGAGACACCTATGAAGCTGACATTTGTGTCAACGCTACTGGTTGCATTGGCTCCAGCGCTGAGCAATAGCGCCTCCGCTGCGTCGATAACCTATGGAAGCCTGGAAATTGTCAAAGGATCGGACGTCGAAAATCGCTTCTTGAGCGCACGCGACGAATGCACGCTTGAAGCTTCAACGCCGCCGCGCGTACACCCCTTTTTCGACAACTTCCTCAATCAGGCTGCGCTGAGAGCCTGCCTCTACCGCAAAGGTTTTTCGAGCAGAGGGGATTATGTCTATCCGGTCCCACTCTACGGCAATCCCGTGCGTAGCCGATAAGCAGGGTGGTGGCTGGCAGCAAGCGCGACAGACTGGGCTGGGCTGGGCACGAGTTCTGTACCCGTGTTCTGGTACAACAAGCTGCCTGCATGTGAGATATAGACAAATAAGAGAGTGGCGACCCCTGCAGGACTCGAACCTGCGACCTGCTGCTTAGAAGGCAGCTGCTCTATCCAGTTGAGCTAAGGGGCCTTATAGGCGGCAGCTTTGTGCCGCAATAATCAGTGTGTCCAGGGCTGCAGGCGATTGAACCGGAAATTGTCCGTGTAGGACACTGCCTGCCGGTTTGCGTCTTTCGGGTGAATGACCCGGTATTCTATGCCCTCGCGCTGCGCATAGGCTTCAGCCAGTTCCTGCGTCTCGAAAGTCAGACGGAGCTGCTGCTTCATGTCGCCGGATGACGTATAACCCAGGATCGGATCGATGCTGCGCGGCGTTTCAGGATCGAACTCCAGAACCCACAGACGGGTCTTGGCCTTGCCCGACTGCATTGCAGTTTTTGCAGGACGATAGATCTTCGCAGCCATGAGTTCACCAACCCCATAAATTCGTCCGCGATCCAGGCATCCTATCTGCCTGAGAATGCCGTCAACCGATTCAACGATATCGCGGCATTGCGGTACCAACGCTTTTGCCGTGTCCCCGGTTCATTGTCAACGACCTCCATGGCCATTGAAACAGCGGAGGCTAGGGCCAAGCCCCGACTTCTATCTTACAATCGTCAGCGTCTCGGCGGCCCGGGTGATCGCCGTATAAAGCCAGCGCTCGCGCGTATCGCGAAACGCAAAGCTCTCGTCGAACAACACGACATTGTTCCATTGCGAACCCTGCGCCTTGTGGCACGTCAGCGCATAACCGTAATCGAACTCGTCGTAACGCTTGCGCATCGACCACGGAATTTCTTCCTCGCTCTCGAAGGCAGCCTTGAGAAGCTTGATCTTCGCGGCACCGCGATCCATGTCGTCGTCTTCCGGGCGGATCATCAGGTTGATGCCCGGCTTCACCGTTTCTCGTGAGGCGCTCATCACCTGCCAGAGCGAACCGTTGAGCAGGCCCTTGACCTGGTCGTTCCTCAGGCATACCAGCTTGTCGCCGGATTGCGGATAATCGGCCGTAAAGCCCTTCAGCTCGCGCAGGCGCTGGTTATAGCGCTTGCGGGTGCGGTTGGTGCCGACAAGAACCTGGTCGGCACCGAGCACAAGATCCTGAGTCACCTCGTCGCGTGAAATGACCTGCGCCTTTCCGTAATCCCCATACATGATCTCCTTGCCCTCGCGCACCTGCATGGCGAGCTGGATGATAGGGTTGTCCTGCGCCTGGCGATGGATTTCGGTCAGGAGATAGTCCGGTTCCTGCTCGGTGAAGAAACCGCCGCCTGAAACGGGCGGCAGCTGACCGGGATCGCCGAGGACCAGGATTGGCGTACCAAAGCTCATCAAATCTTTGCCAAGCGCCTCGTCGACCATCGAGCATTCGTCGATGACTATGAGGGCTGCCTTGGCGACGGGGCTCTGGCGATTGATGGCGAACATCGGCGCGATCGAGGTCTTGCCTGTCTCTTCGTCTTCGACCGCCTCCTCGCCGCGTGGGCGGTAGATCAGCGAGTGGATAGTCTTGGCGTTGCGGGCGCCTCTGGAGCGCAACACCTGCGCCGCCTTGCCGGTAAAGGCTGCAAACAGAACCTCTCCGTCCACATGTTCGGCGAAATGTTTGGCAAGCGTCGTCTTGCCGGTGCCGGCATAACCGAACAGCCGGAAAACCTGGCTGCGCCCATCCTTCAGCCAGCGCGAAACGGCCTTGAGGGCCTCATCCTGTTGCGGTGCAAATTGCATGCCGGGACTTGGCAGGATTCTCGGAGAAAGCGCAACAGAAAAGAACGAAAGATGAATCAAAGCCGAGGATAACGGCGCCTGCTGCGCTTATCGGCCGCCTGTCTGTCGAAAATGAAAAAAATCTTCGGCTCGTGGGGAATAAATTCGGGCATGCCGGTGTCATGACATCGGTGGCCGGGAGAGAGCCACCTCAAATCAGGAGACGCCCGATGAAAAAGCTCATCCTCGCTACTACCGCATTCGCCGCGCTCGCCACCGCAGCCCTCGCCGCAAGCCCGTTCACGACGGTCAAGACCGCCAAGGGAAACGTGCTTGCCGGCGAAAAAGGCATGACGGTCTACACTTTCAAGAACGACAAGGCCGGCACGTCGAACTGCTACGACAAATGCGCCCAGAACTGGCCGCCGGTCATGGCCGCTTCCGATGCCAAGCCTGATGGTGCATACTCGCTCGTCACCCGCAAGGACGGGGCAAAACAATGGGCCAAGGACGGCATGCCGCTCTATTACTGGGTGAAGGACACCAAGCAGGGCGACACGACCGGTGATGGCGTGAACGGTGTCTGGGATGTCGCCAAGCCCTGATCTTCCCAACTCTGAAAGGGCGACCGGAGGCGAGACCGAAGACCTCGCACCGGTTGCCTTTGAAGCAAGAATCCTCGCTCTCCTGCCGCAGCTCAGGCGCTATTCACGCAGCCTGACGCGATCGGACACGGAGAGTGAGGATTTGCTGCAGGACTGTGTCGAAAAGGCCCTCGTCAGCCGCAGCCAGTGGCGCGGCACAAATTTCAAGGCATGGGCCTACCGGATCATGACTAATCTTCATCTCAACGCGCACCGATTTCGCATACGTCACCCATCGGCGACAATCGATGGCAGCGAGATCGACGATCTCGCCATGACGTCCGCAGATCCGCTCGAAAGCCGGCGGCTGATGCAGTCTCTGGCAAACCTTCCGGCAGAATTTCGCGTCGTCCTAACATTGGTCGTCGTCGAGGGATATGCCTATCAGGAGGTGGCCGAGATGCTGGACATCCCCATAGGGACGGTCATGTCGCGGCTATCGCGCGCACGTCACGCACTGCGGGAAAAGATGCGCGAAGCCAACATCATTCCACTGCGGAGACCCCTATGACAGAGCGCCGCTCCATCTCCGAGGAACAGCTGCACGCCTATGTCGATGATCTCCTCGACGAAGCAGATCGCCGGCGCGTGGAAGAATTTCTCGGTGAAAATCCCGAGGCGGCAGAAATGATCGCCGACTGGCAGTCGCAAAACGACGGCCTCCGCTCAGCCTTTGCCGGTTACCGGAAATCGTCAGCCGCAGACCTTCAACTGGTTACCATGAGCGGCAACCGGACGAGGAGCCTGCGTGCAAGCCGCCTGTCGCTCGTCGCAGCGTCGATTGCGATCTTCGCGCTTGGCGCGCTGGGCGGGCATTACACCCCTGCCCTGTTTGAGAAATCCGAACTCGCGCAGGCCTATGCCGATGCCCTTCCGCAGGAGGCCCACAACGCCTTCCTCGTCTATGCAAGCGAAGTCCGCCACCCGGTCGAGGTTTTTGCCGATCAGGAGGCACATCTCGCCACTTGGCTCGGCAAACGGCTGTCGATCCCCGACCTCAAGGTGCCCAACCTGCAATCGCTTGGCTTTCGCCTTGTCGGAGGACGATTGTTGCCGGTCGTCGGCACTGCCGGCGCCATGTTCATGTATGAGGATGCAGGCGGTCAACGGCTGACCGTGATCGTCGGGCGAAATCCGCAAAACCAGTCCACAAGCTTCCGCTTTGCCTCTGCCGGCGATATCGAGACGTTCTACTGGATCGACGGCGATCTAGGTTATGCGGTCACCGGTGAAATCTCGCGAACCACGCTGCAGAAAGTCGCGGAGGAATGTTATCGCCAGTTTCCGTCCTGAGCGATGCTTGGCATCCGCAAAGAAAGTCTTAGGTTAGCCTTTTAAAGGCCGAACCGGGGTTTTCACATGCACGATATTGCCGCCGCAACTCTCCCGTCCGGAACACTTTTGCCCTCGCTGGGACTCGGGACATGGAAGATGGGCGAGAATGCCCTGACCTCCAGCCAGGAGGTCGAGAGCCTGAAACGCGGCCTCGATCTCGGCATGACGCTGATCGATACGGCCGAAATGTACGGCGAAGGCGGAGCCGAACTCATTACCGGAAAGGCAATCGAGGGGCGGCGTGACGACGTCTTCCTCGTCAGCAAGGTCTATCCCTTCAATGCCAGCCGCCAGGGCGTCATAGACGCCTGTGAGAGAAGCCTTCAAAGGTTGAAAACCGATCTGCTGGACCTCTATCTTCTTCATTGGCGTGGCGAGCATGATCTTGAGGAAACCGTGGCCGGTTTTGAGGAGCTGCGCAGAGCGGGCAAGATTCGCGAATGGGGCGTCTCGAATTTCGATGTCGAGGACATGGAAGACCTGATGGAGGTGGAAGACGGAGAAAACTGCGCCGCCAATCAGGTCCTCTACAATCTCTCCCGCCGGGGTATCGAACACGACCTCCTGCCCTGGTGTCAGGAACGCGGCATTCCGATCATGGCCTATTCGCCCATCGAACAGGGCCGGATATTGCGCAACACTGAATTGATCCGCATCGCCAAGGCCTATCAGGCAACACCAGCCCAACTGGCGCTGGCCTTTGTCATGCGAGCGCGAAACACGATCGCCATCCCGAAATCCAGCGATCCTCACCGCGTTGAGGAAAATGCTGGCGCCGCAGGGCTGGAGATCAGCAGGGAGGATTGGGCGGCACTCGACACAGTCTTCCCGCCGCCGTTCAGGAAACAGCCGCTGGAAATGCTGTGAGCTAAAGATGTGCCCGCCCGGCGACGATCGCATCGATCGCCTTAAACACATTCGACGCCTGCCGGGTCTCCGGATCGCGATAGATCGGATAATCGATGAAGGCAGCAGCGGTAAGCTGGTCGATACTGCGCGTTATCCCTCGGCGCTTAGAGACGGTTGCTCGGGCAAGCTCGTTCATGTGGTCCTCGGTCAGGCCCCAACTGCTATAGAAGGGCGCGGCGTAACAGCGTACCGGCACACCGCGCAAAAGCGCGTCGAAACCGAACTGGCTGGCAACCGTCCAGACCTCGTCGACCACCTTCAGGATCGACGCAGCTGAGACAGGTTCGGCCGACAGCGTGACCCCCGCCCTGCCTGCCGCCATCTCGGTAAGATAGCCCTTCCTGTAGCCGGCAATAACGTCCGGATGAGTACGAACGATACACTGGGCACCACTCGCCAGCGCATCGTCGAGCATGGCGACGAAGGATGCCGATGAGCCGAGCGAAAGCGGAACGGAGACGTCTCCCTTCACCTGGTCGATCAGAAGAATTCTGCGTTTGCCGCTTGGCTCGAACTTCGGTTCCTGATGCGGAAGATGGTTGTATTTGGAAAGGCCATGCCGAACGATCGCGTCGCGCACGTCCCTCGCCTCCTGCCCGCCATCGTCTGACATTTCAGCGATAATTCGCTCCAGGCGCGACGCCTTCGACGCATCCGTTGACAAGGCCAGATCGTCCGCGACGATAGAAAATGGCAAAACGCCGGATTTTCCGAGTTGAACGGAACGGAGAAATCCATCCTCAAGCCGCCAATGCGGCAGATTGCGCGCCGCTGCTATCGTCTCCGTCATCTTCGCGACGATGCGGCCACCCCAGGCGATGGTTCCGCCAATGCCAGGAGCAAGGCAGGTCCGGACCTCAGGCAATCCGAGATAATCCTTCACCCACGGCATGTCTTTGCGAAGCCACCGCATGGCTCCGAGCGACGTTCCGACCGGGGGGAGCCAGGGCTTTCCCCCGATCCTGCCGGGATCATCATATTTCAAGGCAACGACCGTCCACGTTTGAGGCGAATTGTTATCGCCTACTCCGGACGGTCAGCTTTGTCCAATCGCGTTACATGCCCTGTGGGCCGCGATTCATCGCCGCGATGCCCGTGCGGCAGACTTCAATCAGTCCGAGCGGCTTCACCACCGCCACGAACTGGTCGATTTTCGAGGATTTTCCGGTGATCTCGAAAATGAAGTGACCGACCGTCGCATCCACAACCTTCGCCTGGAAGGCATCGGCAAGGCGCAAAACTTCGGCCCGGCTTTCACCGGTTCCGGCCACCTTGATCAGCGCCACTTCGCGCTCGATCGGGCGTTCCTGACCAAGCTGGCCCGCACGCACCGTCAGGTCGACGACCCGATGCACCGGAACGATCCGCTCAAGCTGCGCCTTGATCTGCTCAAGAACGGTCGGCGTACCGTTGGTCACGATCGTAATTCGCGATAGGTGGGATTCGTGTTCAGTCTCCGATACGGTGAGACTTTCGATATTGTAGCCACGGCCGGAGAAAAGGCCGATGACGCGGGCAAGCACGCCCGGTTCGTTGGTGACAAGAACCGATAGCGTATGGCTCTCGACCTTGGCGGTTTCCGGGCTGATGAAATAGGCAGAACCGGTCGGCTGCTGATGTGCGTTCATGATCTGGGTCCGTTCCTTAAAATCTTGTCAGGAATGCCAACTCGTATCAAACGAGCTGGCGGCCCTTTGCATCGATGGCCGTCGCAACAGCTTCGTCCGAAGCCTCATCCGGCAACAGCATCTCGTTATGTGCCTTGCCAGATGGGATCATCGGGAAGCAGTTGGCGAGATTGGCAACCCGGCAATCAAAGATAACCGGCGCCTTTACCGCGATCATCTCGGCAATCTTGCCATCCAGTTCCTTGGGATCGTCGCAATACATGCCGACAGCGCCATAGGCTTCCGCCAGCTTGACGAAATCGGGCATGGCTTCGGTGTAGGAATTCGACAGGCGGTTGCCGTGCAGCAGCTGCTGCCACTGGCGCACCATGCCCATATACTGGTTGTTCAGAATGAAGATCTTCACCGGCAGGTTATGCTGGATGGCGCAGGACATTTCCTGGATGCACATCTGGATAGACGCGTCACCGGCAATATCGATAACAAGCGCATCCGGATGTGCAACCTGAACGCCGAGCGCTGCCGGCAGGCCGTATCCCATCGTGCCGAGACCGCCTGATGTCATCCAGTGATTTGGCTCCTCGAAGCCGAAGAACTGGGCTGCCCACATCTGGTGCTGGCCGACTTCGGTGGTGATGAAGGTCTCCCGGCCCTTTGTCGCTTCAGCAAGACGCTCCAGCGCATATTGCGGCATGATGACGTCGTTGGAGTTCTTGTAGGAGAACGACTTGCGTGCGCGCCAGGTCTCGATTGAAGAGCGCCATTCGGCGGCCTGGGCCTTTTCCGGCTTCTTCGGCAGCGCCCGCCATAGGCGGACCATGTCTTCCAGAACATGACCGACATCGCCGATGATCGGAATATCGACCCGAACGTTCTTGTTGATCGACGACGGATCGATATCGACATGGACCTTGCGCGAATTCGGCGAAAACGCGTTCAGGCGGCCGGTGATACGGTCGTCGAAACGGGCGCCGATACAGACCATGACGTCACAGTCATGCATCGCCATGTTGGCTTCGTAGGAACCGTGCATGCCGAGCATGCCGAGCCAGTTCTTGCCCGAAGCCGGATAGGCGCCCAGACCCATCAGCGTCGAGGTGATCGGGAAATCGGTCAATTCGACCAGTTCGCGCAGCAGCTTGGAGGCTTCCGGGCCGGCATTGATGACGCCGCCGCCGGTATAGAGGATCGGACGACGAGCTGTTGCCATCAGTTCGACTGCAGCCTGGATCGCCTTCAGATCACCATTGACCTTCGGCTTGTAGCTCTTGCTTGCCGACGCTTCCGAAGGCGGAACATAGGTGCCGGTGGCGAACTGTACGTCCTTTGGGATATCGACAACGACCGGGCCGGGGCGACCAGTCTGTGCGATACGGAACGCCTCATGGATGATGCCTGCCAGTTCGTTGACATCCTTCACCAGCCAGTTGTGCTTGGTGCAGGGGCGCGTGATGCCCACGGTATCGGCTTCCTGAAACGCATCCGAACCGATCAGCGTGGTCGGAACCTGGCCGGTCAGGCAGACCAGCGGGATCGAATCCATCAGCGCGTCCTGCAGCGGCGTGACCGCATTTGTTGCACCCGGACCGGAGGTCACCAGCATGACGCCAACCTTGCCGGTGGAGCGAGCGTAACCTTCGGCCGCATGGCCGGCGCCCTGTTCATGACGGACGAGAATATGCTGGATGTCATCCTGCTGGAAAATCTCGTCATAGATCGGAAGAACGGCGCCGCCTGGGTAACCGAAGAGATGTTCGACGCCATTGTCCTTCAAAGCGCGAAGCACGATTTCGGCGCCTGTCATCCGGTTGCCGTTATCCGCCGTGTCCGTCATGTCCTGTCCTCCTGATGTCTGGCCTTTTATCTGCAATGGCCTGGATTGCTGCTGGAGATTTGCTTCTGGTCCTTTGGATTGAGATGATCGACCGGAAACAAGGCATAAAAAAAGGCCCCTTAGGAGCCTGTCTTTCCGCGCATGGGTGGCTAACGCCGGACGGTTACACCGTCCTGCCCATGCGCGTTCCCACCACAATAAGTGCCTTCGAAATCTTCATGGCCGGGAGTGTTAGCCGCATAATACACATTCGTCAACGCGGCGATTAATCAAAAAGCCTCTCGGAGGCCCTGTTTTCAATCAACCTGATCATTTCGTTGGCAGAACCTACACCAGTTGTTAAGCGGCACGCCATAATTTGCATTTCCAGTACGCCGCCCGGACACTGCTTGAGTTTCCACCCCAATGACAGGGGCGCCTTTTGCTGAATGACGAATCCCATCGCTCTCCCACATCAGGAGAGCAAGATCGCCGGGATCCTATGAAGCCGGGAAACCGCTTCCTGGGAAGGGTTGTTTCTTGCAATGGAGCGCACGCAACCATCGCAGCCGTAGCAGAGGCTGGCGAAACCGAGCTCACCGAGCTCTGGTCTGTAGGGCGCCTCATCTCGATTACCGTTGGCAAGAACCGCGTCGTGGCATTGGCCTATTCGATGCAGACCGGCATACGCGAGTGGTCGGAAACCGATGACACCAAATTTCAGATCGAAGTCGAGCTTCTCGGCGAGGTTCGTGTTGGGCCGGATGGGCGAGAGCAGTTTTCCAGAGGCATATCGCGATACCCCTATCTTGGAGCGATTGCCCACCGGATACGCTCGTCGGATCTCGTAAAGATCTACGACCCCGGCAAGAGCGAAACATGTGTCGTCGGCAAATTGACCCAGGACGAAAGCATCGATGCTGCGATCCATGTGCCGACGATGTTGTCGAAACATTTCGCTATCGTCGGCTCAACCGGCGTCGGCAAGTCGACTGCGGTTTCTCTGCTGTTACACAAGGCTATCGAGTCAGACCCGAAACTCAGGGTTCTTATCCTCGATCCGCACAACGAGTTCGCGGCAGCCTTTCCCGAACACGCGGTAACAATCGACACCGACACGCTGGATCTGCCTTTTTGGCTCATGCGGCTTGAAGAATTTGCCGAAGTGGTGTTTCGCGGACGCCCGGGGGTTCCCGAAGAACTGGATATGCTTCGCGACCTCATCCCGGAAGCCAAGCGAGCTTTCCGCGGCAGCGAATCCAGCCTGACCAAAAGATCCGCAGAGAAAAGCTCCGTTACGGCGGACACGCCGGTTCCCTACCGCATGGCCGATCTTCTCGCACTGATCGATGACCGCATCGGCCGCCTCGAAGGCCGCGCTGAAAAACCATTCCTCCGGTCGCTGAAAATGCGCATCGTTTCCGCCATCAACGATCCGCGCTATCATTTCATGTTCTCCAACAACACGATCCACGACACGATCATGGAGACGATCGCGCACATATTCCGCATTCCCGGCAACGACCGTCCGATCTCGACCTTCCAGCTCGCCGGCATACCGTCGGAAGTGGTCAATTCCGTCGCGTCGATCCTCTGCCGTATGGCCTTCGAGCTTGCCCTGTGGAGCAATGGCGCCATCCACATGCTGGTGGTCTGCGAAGAAGCACATCGCTACGTGCCGGCCGATCCCACTCTCGGTTTCATTCCGACCCGCCAGGCAATTGCGCGAATTGCCAAGGAAGGCCGCAAATACGGCGTCTCCCTCGGCGTGATCACCCAGCGTCCGGGCGAACTCGATCAGACCATTCTCTCACAGTGTTCGACGCTGTTTGCCATGCGGCTCTCCAACGACCGGGATCAGGAGATCATCAAGTCGGCCATTCCGAATTCATCGGTCTCTACCACGAGCTTTCTCTCCTCGATCGGCAATGGCGAGGCGATCGCATTTGGCGAAGCAATTGCCGTCCCGATGAGAATGAAGTTCACCCACGTCGATTCTCAGCACCTGCCCAAGGCCCACGGAATCGTTGACAAGAATCACGAGGAGACACCCGACACCGTCGACTTGCGTACCATTGTCTCGCGTATGCGCTCAGTCAGCGGCCCCGATATCAGCACTTTCCAGCAAAGTTATCTCGCCGCCGAAGCGGCTGGCACAATGCCTGCTGCTCCCTTCATCCCCGAAACCAACGTCGACTTCCCCCCGGCAAGTGATGCCGAACTTGATCGCTGGAAGCGGGAGATCGGGTCTCACAGCGCTGCAGAAACCAGATCCAGCCAGTCTACAGAACCCTATCGCCCGGACATGTTACCGAGGCCGGCAAGGGTCGAGCAAGCAACGCCACTGGATAACCGGAGCGGCGGGCGTGACCGCACGCTGGCACCCTCGCCCGATCCGGTTGCACGACCCAATCCGTTCCTGAAACGGGAAGGTTCCTTCCGGGATAGCTTGCTGAAGAAGCCTTTGAGCAGTCTTTACGACAAGGACTGAACCAACGCAGGCAAACCGTCAATACGGCGCCAGTCTTCATCCATCTGATTGCGGAACCAGGTCATCTGCCGTTTTGCATATTGCCGTGTCAGGGCCGAACTGCGTTCGATCACGCCTGCTCTCGACATCTCGCCATTGAGCATTCCGGCGATCTCGCGCACTCCGATTGCTTTCATTGCAGGCAGATCATCAGAAGGATTTTGCGCAAGAAGCGCCTTAACTTCATCGATCGCTCCTTGGTCAAGCATCTTCTCAAAACGGCGATTGATGCGATCGTGAAGAACAGCGCGATCCGGCAGTACGACAAATTTCTGTGCGCGGGCAGGATCAATAATCACCGGCCCTTGCTTGCCCTGAAACTCGACGATCGACCGCCCTGTGGCCTGCAGGACCTCAAGCGCTCTGACAATCCTCTGTCCATCCCGAACTTCCAGAGCATCGGCCACCGCTGCATCTTTCTGCGCCAGCTCCGAGTGAAGCGCCTCCGGCCCTTCATGCTTCAGCCTCAGCCGAACCTCGCAACGTATCTCCTGGGGAATTTCCGGCATGTCCGAAAGACCACCGGTCAGCGCCTTGAAGTAGAGACCAGTGCCACCGACGAAGATAGGCAGCTGACCGCGAGCGCGAATGTCTGGCAGAAGAGAGGCCACGTCACGCAGCCATTCTCCTGTCGAATAAGCCTTTGTCGCAGCGACATGACCATAGAGATGATGAGTTATTCCCTCCATCTCATCGTCCAATGGCCGTGCGGTCAGCATCCGTAGCGTATCATAGACCTGCATGCTGTCGGTGTTGATGACAACACCATTTCGCTTCTCGGCCAGCCGGACGGCCAGTGCCGACTTGCCGCTGGCCGTCGGCCCGGTTATCAGGATCGCGTCGATGTCTTGCACAAGGTTTTCCATATGGCTTTCGTTGCCACGCTCATTGCCCATCCGTCAAATCCGGTTCTCAACTCGGCTCTTGCAGAGCAGGCAGCCGGAGCCGTCAGGACTTCGGGTCTATACTGGCTTGCGGACGGCATAGCCTGCGACATTGCCCTGCATGACGACGAAGACGTAAAGACCGCGGAATCCAGGTTGCGCAAGCTGATAGCAGATGCACCGGTTGATGTCGTCGTCCAGCAAGCGGAAACACGACGCAAGCAGTTTCTGATCGCCGACATGGATTCCACCATGATCGGCCAGGAATGTATCGACGAACTCGCCGACGTCGTCGGCCTGAAAGACAAGGTAGCAACGATTACCGCCCGTGCCATGAACGGCGAAATCGCCTTCGAACCTGCCCTACGCGAGCGTGTCGCCCTGCTCAAGGGCCTTCCGATCACGGTGGTCGATGACGTAATTGCCAAACGCATCACACTGACATCCGGTGGCCGCGAGCTGATTGCGACGATGAAATCGAAGGGATATTACGCTGCCCTTGTGTCTGGCGGCTTCACGGTATTTACCAGCCGGATCGCGGCCACGCTCGGCTTCGACGAGAACCGCGCCAACGTCCTGATCGAAAAGGACGGCATTCTTACCGGCGAGGTTGCCGAACCCATCCTCGGCAAGCAGGCCAAGGTCGATGCACTGGAGGAGATTTCAGCCAGACTTGGCATCTCGCCCGATGACGTAATCGCGGTTGGCGATGGCGCTAACGACCTCGGCATGCTGAGCATTGCCGGTTCCGGCGTCGCACTCCACGCCAAGCCCACCGTCGCCGCACAGGCAAAGATGCGCATCCACCACGGCGACCTGACGGCCCTGCTCTACATCCAGGGTTATCGGAAAAGCGACTTCGTCACCGAATGAGCCGGCGGGTCGCCATCATCGAGACGCCCCGTCTGATCCTGGGCACCTGGATCAAAGCCGATCGCGACCTTTTCCGTGAAATCAACGCCGATCCTAAGGTCATGGAGTTTTTTCCGTTCCGGCGAAGCTACGAGGAAGCCGACGCGTTCCTGGACAAGCTCAACGGGATGATAACTGAAGATGGACGGGGGTTCTTTGCCGTCGTACTGAAGGAGACACAGGAACCGGTTGGTTTCTGTGGCCTGTCTCATCCCAATCTTCCAGGGATATTCTCAGATGATACAATCGAGATCGGTTGGCGTCTCGCGACACGGTTTTGGGGAAACGGTTACGTCACCGAAGCGGCAAGCGCGCTTTTGGATCAAACCTTCGCTCGCCGAAATGTAGATTGCGTCGTCTCCTTCGCGGTTGAGAAGAACCATCGCTCGACCAACGTTATGAAACGCCTTGGAATGCGCAGACGCCAAGAGATGGGCTTCAGCCATCCGCGTATTCCCGATACATATCCCCACCTGAAACGGCATGTCGTTTACACCATTTCAAAAGACGAATGGCAGGCCCGAAGGCCTGCCTGATTTCGATCTCAATCGAGAGGGATCGCGACGAAACGCAGATTACCCGCCTTGTCCGCGATCATGATGTGAGCGTTTCTGCGTCCCTCCGCCTTCAGCGCATCCATCCGGCTGGTGACAT
Organism: Hyphomicrobiales bacterium; assembly: GCA_900472575.1. GTDB lineage: Bacteria > Pseudomonadota > Alphaproteobacteria > Rhizobiales > Rhizobiaceae > Neorhizobium > Neorhizobium cellulosilyticum. Next base: position 215,557 of record UCIV01000033.1, on the reverse strand, counting down.
CACTTGGCTGCTCGACGAAATCCTGCGCCACCTCGACAATGACCTCACCCGGCTTCACGCCTTTGTCGGCTGCAAGCGAGCCGGCGGCAACTTCAGTCACCACCACGCCCTCAACGCTTTCAGCGATATCGAAGCTCTTGCGGCGCTCTTCATCGAGCACGGCAATCGTCATGCCATAAGCTTTTACCGGCTCCTTGCTCTGCTCGGCGCCCTGATCGCTGCCGTCATTCGTTTCCGGCGCATCGTCGGCCTGGGGATCCTCGCCGTCGGCATCTGCAGATTGAACGCTGTCTTCCAGCCGACCCGGTGTTACCTTGACGGTCTGCTGCTTGCCATCGCGAAGGATGACGACATCAACCTCCTTGCCGACAGGGCTTTCAGCAACAATACGGGGCAGATCCCGCATCTCGTTGATCGGCTCGCCATCAAAGCTGACGATCACGTCGCCGGCCTTGATCTCGCCGTTCTTGATCGGTCCATCATTGATGATGCCGGAAACCAGCGCACCTCTCGCCCGGTCGAGACCGAGACTCTCGGAGACTTCATCTGTCACCGGCTGAATACGCACACCGAGCCATCCGCGTCTTGTCTCGCCGAATTCGATAAGCTGACGCACGACATTCTCGGCAATCTCCGTCGGCACGGCGAAACCGATGCCGATCGAACCGCCCGAAGGCGAAATGATAGCCGTGTTGATCCCTATGACCTCGCCACGCATGTTGAACAGCGGACCACCGGAATTACCCTTGTTGATTGCCGCATCCGTCTGAATGAAGTTGTCATAAGGGCCTGCATTGATATTGCGGCCACGCGCCGAAATGATCCCCAGCGTCACGGATCCGCCAAGCCCGAACGGGTTGCCGATCGCCATGACCCAATCGCCAATACGCATACGGTGCGAGTTTCCAAAGGGAACCGCCTTCAGAGGCGCTTTGGGTTCGACCTTCAATACGGATAGGTCTGTCTTGGTGTCGGTTCCGATCAGGGTCGCCTTGAGCTTGGAGCCGTTGGCAAAGACAACCTCGATATCGTCGGCGCCTTCGATGACGTGATTGTTCGTCACCACATATCCAGCGGGATCGATGACGAAGCCGGAACCAAGCGAAGAGACTTTCCTGTTGCCGCGCTGTCCGCCCTCACCATCAAAAAAATCGTCGAAGAACTCCTGAAACGGTGACCCCTCCTGGATTTGCGGCGGCTGAGGGCCGTTACCGGAGCTCTTTACACTCTGCGAGGTCGAAATATTGACCACAGCATCAAGCAAGCCTTCGGAAAGATCCGCGATCGATGCAGGTCCCCCCGGGGTCATGTTGGCCGGCGGCGAAGGTGGCGGATTGAAAGATGTCGACGGCGGCGCAGGCGCGGGCAGCATCGCGCCAGGCGCGCTCGGCCGCGACTGCGAAGGCGTCGAAGGTGCCTGGGCTGGAGCCGGAGCATCGGGCTGCGTCTGTGCCCAGCCGGGCATGGGCGCGACGGCGACGGCCAGAGCAATACCTCCCGCGGCAAAGCGCTTCCAGGACGATCGAACCTGCTGAGCCATCTGGCCTCCTCACATTGTGGACTGTCTGCATTGCCCACAGGAATGTGGGCTTTATCGATCCCCTTATAGGAACGACTGAATCGGGCAGAGTTTCGGCAAAGAATAGGGTGGAATGGCCCGGCAGGAAATTACCTTTTCGTGAGGAAGCGGCCACTCTGCACATAAAACGTGAAAAGGGCGGCCAAAGCCGCCCTTCTCTACCAGTTCAATTTGCCGGAGCAGGAGCCGTAGTTCCCGCCCGCGGAGTGCGGTTTCCATCCGGCGTCTCGAAGTATTTGAAGAAATCCGAATCCGGCGAAAGAACCATCGTCGTGTTATTGTCACCGAGGGCCGAAACATAAGCCCGCATCGAGCGATAGAACTCGAAGAAGCTCGGATCACGCTGAAACGCTTCGGCAAAGATCCGGTTACGCTCTGCATCGCCCTGACCGCGTAGGATTTCAGAATCCCTCTGCGCCTCGGAAACCAGCTCGACGACCTGACGATCAGCTATCGCTCGGCGTCGCTGACCTTCTTCGTTACCGCGAGCACGGATCAGTTCGGCCTCGGCCAGACGCTCGGACTCCATGAGCTTGAAAGTCTGTTCGGAAACGTCCGGCGTAAGATCGGTACGGCGGATGCGAACATCCTCGATCCTGACGCCCAGCGTTTCAGCCGCGGTATTAAGATCGCGATGGACCTCGGTCATCATCGATGCCCGTTCTTCCGACAACGCTGCTTCAAAACCTCGAAGACCATAGACACGGCGAAGACCGGAATCGAGACGCGTCCTGAGACGCGATTCAGCGGATTCCCTATCGCCCGAGACGGTCTCACGAAAAAGTCTCGGATCAGCGATGCGGTATACGACGAATGCATCCACGTCGTAGAATTTGCCGTCATTCACCTGAACACGAATATTGTCCAGATCAAGTCGCAACGCGCGCTTCTCGACATACTGAACACGATCCGCATCCATGAAAGCAAAGGGCAGCTTGAAATAGAGGCCGGGTTCGCTCTTGACCGACTGGATTTCACCGAACCGGATGACAAGTGCCTGCTCGCGCTCGTTGACGACAAAAAGCGACGAATAAGCGAGAAACAGAATAACGGCCAATCCAACGAGGAAGGCTGGAAGACGGTTGGAATTCATCGGCTTCCTCCCTGCGGCTGTGCGGCCGGATTACGCATCATCTCGTTGAGCGGAAGATAAGGAACTGCTCCCTGCTGCTGACCATCCATGATGATCTTGTTCGAGGATTTCAGCACCGCTTCCATCGTTTCGATGAAAATACGGCGACGCGTCACTTCCGGTGCATTGGCATACTGGTCGTAGATGGAAATGAAACGCTGAGCCTCACCCTGTGCTTCGTTCACGACACGGTCGCGATAAGCGGAAGCCTCTTCGCGTACCTGGGCCGCTTGACCGCGTGCTCCACCAAGCTTCTGGTTGGCGTATCGGTTCGCTTCCTCCTTCGCTCGGTCCTCATCCTGCGTTGCGCGCTGAACTTCCTCGAAAGCATCAGCAACTTCACGTGGCGGCGAAGCATCCTCGATGGACACGGCATTGATCGCAATACCCGAACCGTAGCGGTCCATGGTCCCTTGAATGATGTCGCGCACCTGGGTCGACATGGATTCACGACCGCCGCGGAAGATATCCTGCGCCGGGCGGCGTCCAACCACTTCGCGCATCGCGCTATCGGCAACCTGCTGAAGCGTCGCAGCCGGCGTCTCAAGGTTGAAAAGATAGGACTTGGGGTCAGTGACCGTGAACAGAACTGAGAATTGAACGTTGACGATGTTCTGATCGCCCGTCAGCATCCAGCCGGCATTCGAGCTCGATCCCCTGGCTGCACCGATATTCTGCTGCTGCTCGGTAACCTTGACGATTTCGACAGTTTCAAACGGCCACATGTGGAAATGCAGGCCCGGCATGGAAACTTCTTCCTTGGGCTTTCCGAACCGCAATTCGACGCCGCGCTCGTCCGGCTGCACCGTGTAGATCGACTGGAAAACCAGGAATGCTGCAACCACGAGCAGCACGATAACCACCGCACCGCCGTTGAAGCCGCCGGGTACGATCCCCTTCAGCCGATCCTGACTGCGGCGTATGATGTCCTCGATATCGGGCGGACCGCCATTGCCACCGCCGCCGTTACCGCGCGGACGGTTTGGTCCCTGTCCCCATGGACCTTGATTATTACCGCCACCGCCGCCGCCGCCCCATGGGCCGCCGCCGCCATTCTGATTGCTCCAGGGCATCAAAACCTCTTTGTAAGTGTCTCCCTTCCCTCGCGCCGCAACTGATCGAAGAGCAGCAAGGGTTCCTGCCCGTTATAGGTATCAGAAGCTCAGCTTTCAACGCGACTTCAATAACTTCCAAGTCAACGGTAACGAAATGTTTCAGTTTGCCGCGTTTTTCCGCCGGTAGACGGAAAAACGCGTGGGATAATTGTCCTTGTCTCCGGCAGGAATTGCCTCTTCGGACACTTTCTCGAAGATATCGGGATCGATGTCCGGGAAGAACGTGTCGCCATCCAGAATATCTGCTTCGACATGCGTCACATAAAGCCGATCAACGAAATTCATAGACTGCCGGTATATCTCGCCTCCCCCGATAATGCCGATTTCGTCGGCACCGGTCGCAGCGGCGATCGCCTGCGCGGTATTTACCGCCTCTTCTACGGAGCCGGCCAACTGCACGCCTTCGATGATACGCGACACGTCACGCGTTACCACGATATGTGGGCGGCCGGGCAAAGGCTTGCCGCCGAACGAATCGAGCGTCTTGCGCCCGACGATGATCGGCTTTCCAAGCGTCATAGCCTTGAAACGTTTGAGGTCGGTCGAAAGCTTCCATGGCATATCGCCATCGCGACCGATCACGCCGTTGCGGGAAACGGCAACGACTATGGAAAGCGGAGCTTTCGCCATTACACTGCTACCACGGCCTTGATATGCGCGTCGGCGACATAATTCTCGAGTTCGAAATCCTCGAACCTGAACCCGAAGATATCCTTGACCTCAGGATTGATCTTCATTGTCGGCAGCGGCTTGGGATCACGCGTCATCTGCAGCCGCGCCTGTTCCATATGATTGGCATAGATATGCGCATCACCGAACGTATGGATGAATTCGCCAGGCTTCAGCCCCACGACCTGTGCCACCATCATCGTCAGCAGTGCGTAGGAAGCAATATTGAAGGGTACGCCCAGAAAAATATCGGCAGATCGCTGGTAGAGCTGGCAGGAGAGCCTGCCGTCGGCGACATAGAACTGGAACAGGCAGTGGCACGGCGGCAGCGCCATGTCGTCCACCTGAGCCGGGTTCCATGCTGAGACGATATGGCGGCGGGAATTGGGATTAGTCTTCAACCCCTCGATCAATTGAGCGATCTGATCCAAATGCCCGCCATCAGGCTTGGGCCAGGAACGCCATTGGTATCCATAGACCGGGCCGAGATCGCCGTTCTCATCAGCCCATTCGTCCCAGATTCGAACGCCGTTTTCCTTCAGGTAGGCAATATTCGTGTCACCCTGCAGGAACCACAGAAGTTCATGGATGATCGACTTCAGATGCAGTTTCTTCGTCGTCAGAACCGGAAAGCCGTCCGACAGATCAAAACGCATCTGGTATCCGAAGACGGAGCGCGTGCCGGTGCCGGTGCGGTCACCACGATCGCTTCCGGTTTCCATCACATGCCGGAGAAAGTCGAGATACTGTTTCATGGGTGTCTAGCCGATTCCTGAGTTTCAGGACTTACATAATAGCATGCCGGCCGCACACCAATCACGTGCCGGTGACGCAAATCCGCTTTCCCCGGCTTTTCACTATCGTCACACCAATATGACAAGACCTCTTTTCAACGGTCACGCAAACACCTATATCAGCCGTGCCGGACTTCGGTTCGGATATGGCGATAAACGGTCGGTGTAATAAACCTATTGGACCCGGGGGCGGTACCCGGCGCCTCCACCACAAGGTGGCCTCCGATGGCCACTTTATGATGGGGGCGAAATAGGATCGACAAGGGTGTAAAGATCGAACTTTTGCTCGGCATGATACCGCCGTTATCGGGTCACAAGTGTAGTTGCAAATGACAACAACGCTAAGGGTTATGCTCTCGCTGCCTAATGGCGGTGCGGGAAATCCGAACTAAGTCCTTACGGTTAGCCCCGTAAGGCGGGGTCCGAAGGCACCTGGCAACAGAAGCCTTCACCTTCCCCTAACACTGGAATACAATCGTAAACTGACTCGGCGGCTCGGGACTTCCGTCCGTTGAAATGGCATGGCATAACGCGTCTTACTAAAAGACGTTAACAGGGAAAGACAGGACCGCATGGCTCAGGATCATATCCGTTACGATATTCTGGCACAGGATGCGCTGCGTGGCGTTATTCGCAAGGTTCTGACAGAGGTCGCGGCTACAGGCCGCCTGCCCGGCGACCACCATTTCTTCATTACCTTCCTTACAGGCGCGCCCGGTGTGCGCATCTCGCAGCACCTGAAGGCGAAGTACAACGAACAGATGACGATTGTCGTACAGCACCAGTTCTGGGATCTGAAGGTAACCGATACGCAGTTCGAAATCGGTCTTTCTTTCTCCGATACTCCTGAACGCCTGGTCATCCCGTTCAATGCCATTCGCGGCTTCTACGATCCCTCGGTGAATTTCGAACTGGAATTCGAGGTGCCGTTGACCGAGGAAGATGAAACTTCCGCGGAAATCACCGCCATTCCGGTGGAGGCAATCGCCAAGACTTCAGAACCTGCAAAAGAAGACGGCGAAGAGAAGAAGGAAGGCTCGGTCGTGTCCCTCGATTCCTTCCGGAAGAAGCAGTAGGCCAGATCGACGGGAGATCGTTCCATGGGTGACGTCGTCAATCTCCGGCAATTCAAGAAGACCAAGGCGCGCTCCGAGAAAGAGAAGCACGCCGAGCAAAGCCGTATCAGCCATGGCCGCACCAAGGCTGAGAAATCGCTGACGACAGCGCTAAACGACAAGGCTGAGAAATCCCTAAATCAGGGAAAGCTGGAAAAGTCTCAAAAAAATCCAGAATAAGTGGACATTAACGGCCTGTTAGCTGTGCCCATTTGGGTCGCTTGACCCACACCGTTCCGCCAAATTTATAGGGGCCTCTGGTCATGACGATCACGGAGCCACTCTTGATTCACAAGCATTCCGCCACCCTTCACGGTCACCGAACGAGCTTTTCCCTGGAGGACGAATTCTGGTGCGAATTGAAGGCGATCGCCAAGGAAAGAGGCATGAGCCTCGCCAGCCTCATCACCGAAGTCGATGACGAACGCGGTGGCCTAGGCAACCTCTCATCCTCTTTGCGCCTCTACGTTCTCCGCTATCTGAAGGGAACTGACCCGGTTATAGGTAACGACATGGCGAATGAACCGCTGCCTTCGGCAAAAGCGCGCGCCTGAATCGCTACTGGCCGAGACCCGGCAAATTTCCTTCGCCGAAAGGCCTGCCAACCTGATTGCCGGGTTGCAGGTTCTCATTGGTCGGCGGCACTGTAAGCTGAAGTTCGTTCGCCTTGCGTTGCCGCTCCTCTTCCGCAGCTTTCGACGCCTCGACCATCGCTTGACGCTGCCGCTGCTCGGCCTCAACACGGGCTTTTTCTGCCGCACGCTCCGTCGCATTGAAGTTGTAAAGCGAGACCTCGCGGCGAAGACGCTGCTTTTCCAGTACGCTTGACTGAAGCATTTCCACCCGTCGACGCTCCTGCTCATAGGCGCGCATCGACAGGAAGTTCGTCAGGGCAGCAATATCTATGCGTTCCTTGGGCTTCGTCCGATCGCCCGAATAAAGCAGGCGCACAGTCGGGTCTCCACCGGCAACCGCATCGTCACCGGCATTGTAGGAGATAGCGACAGAGGCATTCATGCCGCGCTCGAAAATGCCAGCAGTTCCTTCCGCCGCAAGGTTGAGACTTCTCGATGGCAACCTGATTTCCTGGACGCGCAATTCACCGCCACTGATCGAAAACGGGATATGCACCTGCCCAAAAGCCACTTCGCCCTGATGGACGAGGGCCGCCACTTTGCCACCGACACTCGCTTCCTTCACCTCGCCCTTCGCGGCATCGGTCGACGCCATCACGGTCTTGAGCAGGTCCGGATTGATGCCGTGAACAGTCACATCAGAAAGCTGAACCTCGCCTGATCCGCTCAGAGCAGCAGCAAGATCGCGCATATTGCCGCCGCTTGCCTCGGCCGAGGCATCGAAACTGACCCTGCCATCCGCAACAGTGCGATCTCCATTGCGCCAGACGATGGATGACAGATCGGCATTTTCCACATGCAGTTTCGTCTGCATGATGCCGGTACCGTTTCCATTGGAGATCAGAAGCTTGCCTGCAATTTTTCCGCCCTGCCATTCGCCGGAAGCGTCATCGAGAGAAATCCCGCCTCCCCGATGCAGAAGCTTTGTCGAGAAATTCGCTATGCCCCCAATTTCGTCCGCATGGAAAACCTTGGCCTTCACATCCAGCGAAACTTCACTGTCGCCGAAGACGGGCAGCGAGAATGGTTCTGCCAGCGGCTCTCCATTCTCGGGGTTTGTAATCGGACCGAAGACAGCATCGCCAAGCCAGGCGAGATCCAGCGTATTGACGGCAAGCGCACCATCGGCTTTCAAGCTGGCTGAAGCACGATCGATCGACAGCTTTCCATCAAAAGCGTTGCCATCTGCGTTCCCACGCAGCGACTTGATAACGATCGACTTGTCAGTGAGAGCGATATCGGCCTGCATATCGACTGGCAGCCCACCGCCGAACTGCGGAATTCCGATACCGGTCAAAAGCAGATAGGGTTCGATATTCCGGCTCTTCAGCTCGACATGGCCGCGCCCTTGCGCAAAATCATCCGCCATCAGCGATATGTCACCACTGGCGGCAAGCGATGTCCGATCCGTATTGAAGGCAAGCGTCGTGCGGGCGGCGACATCAGAGGACTTCTCAACATTCAGCGCCAGCCTGCCCGGACCATCACCGCCAAAGGGCAGAATATTGAGGCCGGCCTGGCCGAGCAGGATTTCCGACTTGGGATTATCCAGCGACGCCGCAATCGTCATCGCGTCGCCGCCTGTCAGATTGAACAGCGTCGGCAGCTCTATGTCCGCCTTGACCGCACTGCCGTTGATGGAGCCGGCAACCTTCACCGACGCGCCATCCGACTGCTCTCCGATGCTGAGCTCCGCGGTCAGGTCAGCGTCTGAATAGAAGGAAGCATTGGCACTCAGACGATCAAGAACCGGATGCGCCGGCAATTGCTGCTTGAGCATTGCCATGAATGCCGTCGGGTCTGCCGACTGGAAATGCACCTTCGCGGTCCCGCGATAATCGAGCAGCGAGCCCTGCACTTCGCCCTCGGCAGAGACGCGGGCACCTGCAATATCGCCTGCGGACAGATGCCCAAGCGACAGGACGCCACCCGCCATGGTGAAAGCGGTATCGACATTCTTCGCGACGACTCCGGACACGGTGAGTTTCTCGGCCTTGAGCTTGGCCTCCAGCCGGTGGTCCAGCACGCTGCGGCCCGCATCCTCGCCAGTGACCAGCGAGGCAAGCGCCCGCATTGCATCGAGATCGATTTCATCGCCTGCAAGGTTCACAGACAATCCGGGTGATTGCGTGCCCTGGGATTGCCGTTCCATGCTTCCCTTGAGCGTCGCCGGCCCGATCGCGAGTTCCAGTCCTTCGAAACGCTGAACATCGGTCGCCAGATCAACCTTGGCCGAAAAGCCGGCGGTGCGGAGCTGGCGGATTGCCGGATCGACCCGGCCCGAAAGCCAGTCCGCCAGGCCGGACGGCTGGGTGGAGGCAAAAAGCATGTCACCCTTGAAGGATGGACTGCCCTCCAGAACGAGTGCACCGGTCGCTTCCATCCGGGTGCGTCCCGGCAAGGTCGCAATCGCCTTGTCGACCGTCCAGCCGCCATCCGCCGGGCGCACGTCGAGCTGAATATCGCGGATCGTCGTATCGTTCAAAATGACGGCCGGCAGCTTGAGGCTAGCTCGGCCGGGAACCTGCGGAATGGGAATGGATGCGGCCATCTCGACGAAAGCCTGCAGCCGGCGCTGCGCGGACGCGGCGGCATCGCGGCCCGTCTTTCCGCGCATTCCCTGCTGGCCGAGCTTGTTGACGTCGATCTGCTGGCCTTCGGCAGTCAGTAGAAATTCGGGCCGGCTGCCGGTATCGAGCGTGGCTTCTCCGGTCACCACATAAGGTTCGTTGAGCGCACCAACCTCGAGCCGATAATCGGCAACGCGAATCCGGTCATTGGTTATTTCGAAACCGCCCTTCACCCGAGGCCCGGGCGGCGGAGCGGTAACCGGCTCCGTCTCGTCCTCTTCCTGCAGCACATTTGCAGTAAAACTGCCGCTATAGGTCGGCACATTTTCGGCCAGGGTCAGCTCGCCGTCGAGATTGACTTCGAGAGGCTCGTCCTCCGGCCAGAGCCGCAGCCTGAGCGGCAGGCGTTTCGTCTCGGCGTTCGCGGCACCGGTTACGAGACTGAAGCGCGCCTTTTCACCGTCCAGAATGGCATTCCCCTCGCCGCGCCATGGACCGGCAAGCGATGCTGCAGACATTTCGGCCGTCAGCCCGGTGATGTTTCGGGATCGTCCGGATTGCTCATCGATAACGGCAATCGCCGCATTGCTGATGTGAACATCCTCGATCACCACGACGCGGGTCGGAATGGCCGGATGGCTGCCACGCATCCAGTCGAGCGTTCCGTCTTTCAGCACACGGACGCGCACGGTCGGATCCTCGATCCGCATATCGAAAATCCGCGCCTCGCCGGAAAGAAACGGCGCAAGTTCCATGTCCATGGAAAAACGGGCGATCTGCGCCAGAGGCTGGCCGTCGAAATCCTGCCCTACACGAACGTCATGCAGCGTGATCGACGGAAACGGCAGGATACGGGCATCGACCTCGCCATGCACCGACACTTTCTTGCCGAGCATGCGGCTTGCCTGCTGCTCGAACTCCACCCGGAAACTGGACCAGTCGAGAAAGAACGGCGCAAGCAGCGCGGCAAAAAGAACCACGACGATCGAGCCGCCGATTGCCATCATCACGCGTCCAAACACCGTCCCAATTCTCCTGTTTCACTCACACTACCGGATCGGCAGTCGCGTTCAAGTCACGCCTGCGCCATACGGAAGATCTTGCCGGGATTGAAGATGTTTTCGGGATCGAGCCCCTTCTTGACCGACCGCATCACATCGAGCGCGCCACCCAACTCTTCGTCGAGATAGGACATCTTGCCCTGCCCCACGCCGTGCTCGCCAGTGCAGGTGCCATCCATGGCAAGCGCGCGGCGGCTGAGCCGTTCTGTGAATGCCTCGACATTAGCAACCGATGCTGGGTCCTTGTCGTCGAAGAGCACCAGAACATGGAAATTCCCATCTCCTGCATGGCCGACGATGGGCGCAAGAAGACCGGAATTCTGGATATCTGCCTGAGTTTCGGCAACGCATTCGGCGAGCCGCGAAATTGGCACGCAGACATCCGTAGAAAGACCGTTTAGCGACGGGTCGAGCGCGCGACCCGCCCAATAGGCATTGTGCCGCGCATTCCAGAGCTTGGTTCGCTCCTCGGCATTGGCAGTCCAGTGGAATTCGTCGCCCCCGCATTCGGCAGCGATCTCGGCAAACTGCTCCGACTGGATACGGACCGTATCCTCGGTGCCATGAAATTCCAGAAAAAGCGTCGGCTTCTCGGGATAGGAGAGATTGGAATAGGCGTTGCAGGCCTTGATCTGCACGTCATCCAGAAGCTCGATACGTGCAACGGGTATGCCCATCTGGATCGTCATGATGACTGCATTGCAGGCATCTTCGATCGTCGGAAACGCGCAGACGCCGCCACCGATCTTTTCAGGGATACCCTGCAGCTTCAGCGTCACCGAAGTGATGACGCCGAGCGTGCCTTCTGCGCCGACGAAAAGTCGGGTCAGGTCATAGCCTGCCGAAGACTTCTTGGCCCGGCGCGCGGTGCGGATTTCCTCACCGTTGGCAGTCACCACGGTGAGCGCAAGAATATTGTCCTTCATCGTGCCGTAACGCACTGCGTTCGTGCCCGAAGCGCGGGTCGAAGCCATACCACCGATGGTGGCATTGGCGCCGGGATCGATCGGGAAGAAAAGCCCCGTATCGCGCAGTTCACGATTAAGCTCTTCACGGGTAATGCCGGGCTCAACCGTGACATCGAGGTCTTCCGGACTGATGCGCAGCACCTTGTTCATCCGCGAAAAATCAACCGAAATACCGCCGGACGGCGCATTCACCTGACCTTCGAGCGAGGAGCCGACACCGAACGGGATGACGGGAACGCGATGTTCCGCACAGATCCTGACAACCGATTTAACGTCTTCGCTCGTCTCGACGAAGACGACCCCATCCGGCAGCTGCGCTGGCAGATAGGTGGTGGTATGGGCATGCTGCTCGCGAAACGACTGGCCGGTCTGGAAACGATCACCGAACGCCTGCTTCAAAATCCCAAGGACCGTGCTGATACCGTCCTCATTGCGAGCGCCAGACTGAACGTCCCGAATTGCCATGTCGAACTCTCCTGCATGCTGAGCAGGAGATTGGTTAGGAGACAGGACCTTGTTTGTCCAGCCGAAAGGCGGTCGACGCGGTACGTGATGACCGATCCTATTCGGCAGCCATCAAAGGCGGCTGCTTGCTGTCGTTCGCTCGGCTCTTTTTCGCATTCTCCAGCTCGTCATGGAAACGGGCTTCCTCATGCGCGTGCGGCTTGGCGAAGCGGGCAAGCAGGAGATAGGCAACCGGCGTGATGTAGAGGGTCACCAGCGTGGCAAAGCCAAGGCCGCCGACGATCACCCAGCCGAGCGCGATACGAGCCTCGGCACCGGCACCTTGAGCCAGAACCAGCGGCAGACCGCCGATCACGGTCGCGATCATCGTCATCATTACCGGGCGCAGACGCAGGCTACAGGCCCGTTCGATCGCCTCCCGGCAATTGGCGCCCTCGTTTCGCAGGTGATTAGCAAACTCGACGATCAGAATGCCGTTCTTGGCCATTACCCCGACAAGCAGGACAAGACCGATCTGCGAATAGACATTCAGGCTGGACCCCGTCAGCACCAGTGCAAACGCGGCGCAGGCAAGCCCCAGCGGCACAGTCGACATGATGATGATCGACGACAGCACGCTTTCGAACTGAGCCGCCAGCACCAGGAAGATGATGGCGATGGCAAAACCGAAGGTCAGCGCCATGCCGCTGGAATTTTCCTTGAGCGTCGCCGCTTCCGCAAGCGGGATCAGGCGCGATCCCTGCGGCAACAGCGGCTGAGCCAGTTCGGTCGCCACCTGAACCGCCTGGCCGAGCGATACCCCATCCTTGAGACCCGCGGAGAAGGAAACCGAAGCAAGCTGCTGCTCACGCCGCAACGTCGGAGACACCGCGCGTTCCTCCAATGTCGCGACGGTCGACATCGGCACCATTCGTCCGTCCTTGGTCTTCAGGAAGATGCTTTCGAGATCGGTTGGATCGTCGATCGGCCTCGTGGTTGACTTGAGCTTGACCGGGATCGCCTCGCCATCGACGAACACATCGACGACAGAACGCCCTTCGAGAAGCGATTGCACCGCCGTGCCGAGAGCCTTGATGTCGATACCGAGGTCAGACGCACGTTCGCGATTGACCGTTATGAAAATTTGCGCCTGATTAGGCTCATCGTTCAGGCGTGGCGTATCGAACAGATTGGTCTCACGCAGCGAATCCACCAGCTTTGCCGCAGCCGCTGTCAACTGTTCGTGGCTGGTACCGACCAGCGCCATCTGCAACCCGTTGCCGGCGCCGCGGATACGCAGGCTATTTTGCTGCTGGGCGAAGGCTCTGAGTGCCGGCACAGTCGCCGTCGCCGCGTTGATATCCTTGACGATGTCCGCCTGGCTGCGCTCGCGCTCCGACCAGGGAGCGAGCGTCAGCACCATGAAGCCGTTGTTCTTCGCTCCGCCCTGCCCCGAGATCGAATAGATGTTCTGGATCTCTCCCGCGTCGACGAGCGGCTGAAGTTTTTCTTCAACTTGCTGCAGCTTGTCCCGCATATATTTCAGGCTGACGCCCTCCGGCGCGGTGGCACGCAGGAACACCATCGCCCGGTCTTCCGGCGGTGTCAGTTCGCTCTTGACCGTCTTGAAGGCCATGTAGCCAGCACCACCAAACAGTAGCGCGACCACAACGACTGCAGCCGGCACGTTGAGGCAGGCATGGAGCGTCGTTCGATAGACATCGGCAAACAACGTGCCGAATCTACCGAGCAGCCCGTCATGCTTCTCCTTGATCGGCTTGGTCAGCATCCGCGAGGCAAGCATCGGGCAGAGCGTCAACGCCGTGATCGATGAAAGCGCCACAGCGAAAGCGAGAACGAAACCAAATTCGCGGAACAGACCGCCCATCTGGCCGGGCAGGAAGGAAAGCGGGATGAACACTGCGGCGAGCGTGGCCGTCGTCGCAAGAACCGCGAAGAACACTTCCTGGGTCCCGATCACGGCCGCAGCACGCGGCCCCATGCCTTCGGCTCTTCGCCTCACGATATTTTCCAGAACGACGATCGCGTCATCGACCACGAGGCCGGTCGCCAGAACGATGGCCAGAAGGGTGAGAATATTGATGGAGAACCCGACCATATAGATCGCGACCAGCGTGCCGATCAGCGCAACCGGCATGGTCAGCGCAGGAATGAGCGTCGCCTTCCAGTCGCGCAGGAAAAGGAAGATAACAAGCACCACGATCGTGCCGGACAGAGCCAGCGCGATCTCCACCTCGTGCAGTGCGCCCTGAATGAATACGGCGTCATCGCTGGTGATCGCGATCCGCGTGCCTTCCGGCAGGCTCTTCGACAATTCCGCAACGGCGGCGCGAACACCTTCGGAAATACTGAGCGTGTTCGACTGCGCCTGGCGAAGCACGCCGAGGCCGACACCCTGGATTCCGTTCGAGCGAAGTGCTGTCGTCCCGTCATCCGGCCCGAGCATTACGGTCGCGACATCACGAAGCCGGACATTGTCGTTGATCAGAATGTTTTCGAAATCCTCCGGCTTGGTGAGGTTCGCGGTGGCGCGAACGACAATGTCCTGCGTGGAGGATTCGAGCGACCCTGCAGGCACGTCCATGGCAGCCGTGGACAAGGCATTCGAAAGGTCCGCAATCGTCAGACCGCGGCTCGCCAGCGCCGTCTGGTTCACATCGACGCGAAAGATTTTCTCCTGGTCACCGTAAAGTTCCACATCGGCAACACCATCGACGGCGGCCAGCCGGTCGGAAACCTCGTTATCAACGAGAAGCGTCAGCTCTTCCATCGACATGGTGGACGAGGTCACGGCAAGACGCATGATCGGCTGGCTGTCGCTATCCGCCTTGATGATGCGTGGCTCGTCGGCATCCTCCGGCAATTGCCCGGTCACGCGGCCGAGCGCATCGCGCACGTCGTTCGCCGCCACAGCCAGATCCGCAGTATCGCTGAATTCGAGTGTGACCCGGCTCTGGCCGAAGTCGGAAATCGATGAGATCGTTTTCAGGCCGCTGACTCGCGCAACGGCACCCTCGATGACATCGGTCACCTCCTGGTCCATCGTTTGCGCCGACGCACCGTCATAGGTTGTGCGAACGCTGATCACCGGCTGATCGACATCCGGCAGCTCGCGGACTTCGACACCGACAAGCGCGGCAAGACCGGCGACCACCAGCAACGTGTTGATGACCGCGGCGAGGATAGGACGCCGTACGAAAAGCGCGGTGAAACCCTGCTTGCCGGATTGGCCGTTTGATCCGCCCTGCGCGACCTCGTGCGATTGTCCGCCTTTATCCTCGCTCATCGGCTGGCAACCTCCGGCGGCTTTTCACCGGCAATGCGCACTGCACCACCTTCGCGAACCCGCTGCAGGCCTTCCGTTGCAATCGCATCGCCTTCGTTCAGGTCTGCCGCAACAAGAATGGCGTCCGGATTGCGCTGGATGATCCTGACCCTCGCCTTTACCGACTTGTGGTCTTCGATCCGCCAGACGAAGGAGCCCTGCGTATCCCATTGGATCGCAAGTGGATCGACAGCGGGATAGGTTTCGCCGGGGAAACGCATGGTAACGCCGAAGGACATCCCAGCCCTCAATTCATCTTCGCCATTCGGAATTTTTGCGCGGATGCGGATCGTGCGGCTGGCGGGATCGACGCGGTTATCCACCGCCTCGACAGACCCCTTGAATGTCTGTCCGGGACGGGAGATCGACGCGGCCTCCACCGGCATGCCGGTCTTCACCTGCACGGCAAACCGCTCCGGCGCCCAGAAGTCCACAAGCAGTTCGGATCGATTATCTATTGTCACGACATTGCTGGTCGTTGTGACGTTATCGCCGATATTGATGGCGACGATGCCGACAATGCCATCGATCGGCGCCACAACGGACCGGCGCTTCAGTGAGAGCTGCGCATTGGTCAGAGCAAGCTGCGCCGTCTCTTCGGCAATCTGCGCATCAAGGACTTCGAGCCGCGAAAAGCTTTTCAGGTTCTGGTAGCTCTCCGACTTTTCCTTTGCGCTGCGCAGAAGCACCTGCGCCTGATCGCGCAGGATGATCTGTTCGTCATCGTCGAGCTGGGCAAGAACCTGCCCCTTCTTTACCTGATCACCAGACTTCACCAGGATCTCGTTGATCGTGCCTGCGGCTTGCGGCATCACGATAACCGACTGGATCGCCTCGCCGTCACCGATTGCGGAAAGGCTGTCGTTGACGATGCCAGCTCCGACCGGACGCGTTGCAACCAGCACAGCCTGCCCGCCCGACGAATTCTGCCGGTTGCCGCCCGCGCCTGTCGAGCGTTGGCCGCTTCCGGCCACGGTCGCCGAAGCCGGTTCCCTCGCTTTAGGATTGATCGTCGAGACGATTGCCTCAGGCGCTCCCATCGAGACCAACGTGCGGCCAGCATCCGCCGACAGATAAACCCAGAAACAGAGGCCTCCGAGTAAAACCGCAGCCGACAGAAGAAGCTGGTTCCAGATCCGCATTCATGTCCTCGTGAAGTATCTTATGGGTATGAGGAGTATCCTCGTTTCCCTATTAACAAGCAATGGCTGCACCACTGCCTTACCGATTTGTAACATCACGGGATTTCACGCTTATGTCAGAATGAGATCATCCCTTTGGTTGCAAAAAACGTCGTTATCGACAGCTTTGTCAGCTTGAACGATTTTCGCGTGTCGTAGTTCAATTCGCACCGTGATGGACTATTTCATCCACCAAAACGGGAATGAAAAGAGAACATCGACTGGCCTTTCCGGCTCGAATCACTACATTGGCCGCATGAGTAACAGTTTCGACGATATTCCGTTCTTCGATGAAGAGCCGGAACCCGCGCCGCGCAGGCAGCAAGCCCCATCTGATCGCCAGCAACTCCAGAGCGGGGCATCAGGTGGATTGGGCATAGCGGCTCGCGCCATGGCAGCGCGCGATGGCGCACGCCCTGCCGCGGATTATCTATCCGGCCTGAACCCTGAACAGCGCGAGGCCGTGGAAACCGTGGACGGCCCGGTTCTTGTTCTTGCAGGAGCCGGTACCGGAAAGACGCGTGTCCTGACCACTCGTATCGCTCATATTCTGGCGACCGGTAAAGCCTGGCCAAGCCAGATTCTCGCCGTCACCTTTACCAATAAGGCGGCGCGCGAGATGAAGGAGCGTATCGGCGTCCTCGTCGGCGGTGCAGTCGAAGGCATGCCGTGGCTTGGTACATTCCACTCGATCGGGGTGAAGATCCTGCGTCGCCATGCCGAACTCGTCGGACTTCGTTCGGACTTCACCATTCTCGATACCGATGACGTGGTTCGACTGATCAAGCAGCTGATCCAGGCCGAGGGCCTGGACGACAAGCGCTGGCCGGCAAAACAATTCGCCGGCATGATCGACGGCTGGAAGAACAAGGGGCTGCTTCCACACGATATCCCCGAAGGAGACGCGCGCGCCTTCGCCAATGGCAAGGGCCGCGAACTTTACGCTGCCTATCAGGCGCGCTTGAGAACGCTCAACGCCTGCGACTTTGGCGACCTTCTGCTGCATCCGATCGCGATCTTTCGCAAGACGCCGGACCTGCTGAAGGAATATCACGAGAAATTCCGCTATATTCTGGTCGACGAGTATCAGGACACCAATACCGCACAATATATGTGGCTGCGCCTGCTGGCACAGCGACCTAAGAACGTGCCTCAGAACGTCTGCTGCGTTGGCGACGACGACCAGTCGATCTATGGATGGCGAGGTGCGGAAGTCGACAACATCCTGCGCTTCGAAAAGGATTTTCCGGGCGCCAAGGTCATCAAGCTGGAGCGCAATTATCGTTCCACCGAGCACATTCTCGGCGCTGCCGGCCACCTGATCGCCCATAATGAAGGCAGGCTCGGCAAGACGCTGTTCACCGATCGCGTCGATCCGGACGATGAGAAAGTCATCGTTCATGCAGCCTGGGATTCGGAAGAAGAAGCCCGTGCCGTCGGCGAGGAGATCGAGCGGCTGCAGCGGGGTGACGGCGACGGCAAGAAGCATGCACTCAACGATATGGCGATCCTCGTGCGCGCCTCCTTCCAGATGCGCGAGTTCGAAGATCGCTTTGTCACACTCGGCCTGAACTATCGCGTCGTCGGCGGTCCACGTTTCTACGAACGGCTCGAAATCCGCGATGCCATGGCCTATTTCCGCCTCGTCTGCCAGTCGGCGGATGATCTGGCCTTCGAGCGTATCATCAATACGCCGAAGCGTGGGCTTGGCGATACGACCGTGCGTTATCTGCACGATTCCGCCCGCGCCCGCGACATTCCGATGCTGCAGGCCGCGGCCGAGATGGTCGAAACGGATGAGCTGAAGCCGAAGGCGCGCAAGGCGCTTTTCGATGTCGTGCAGAACTTCAGGAACTGGCAGGAACGGCTTGAAAGAACGGAACATACCGAACTTGCCGAGCAGATCCTCGAAGAGTCGGGCTATACCGACATGTGGAAGAACGACAAGTCAGCGGAAGCACCGGGTCGTCTCGACAACCTGAAGGAACTGATCCGCTCGATGGAGCAGTTCGACAGCATGCGCGGCTTCCTTGAGCACGTCTCTCTCGTCATGGATGCCGAGCAGAACGAGAACCTCGACGCGGTCTCGATCATGACGCTCCATTCGGCCAAGGGGCTGGAATTCGACACGGTCTTTCTGCCTGGTTGGGAGGAAGGCCTCTTTCCGCATCAGCGGGCGCTTGATGAAGGCGGTCGATCCGGTCTCGAGGAAGAACGCCGCCTCGCCTATGTCGGGATCACGCGCGCAAAGCACCGCTGCCATATCTGGTTCGTCTCCAACCGGCGTATCCACGGCCTATGGCAATCGACCATGCCGTCCCGCTTCCTGGAAGAACTGCCGCAGAACCACGTCGATGTGGCAGCTTCCGATTCATCGAATTACGGCGGGTATGGCGGGCGTGGCGGTTACGGCCAGTCGCGTTTCGACAAGGCCGATCCGTTCGCCAACAACTACTCGACGCCAGGCTGGAAACGCGCCCAGGCCAACAAGACGGACGCCACTCGCGACAATTGGGGCAACCGCTCCGGCCATGCGGTGGAACGCATCGGTTACGGAGAAAGCGGCCCGCGCGGCCGCACGATCGACGGCGAGCTTGTGGCCAAGTCGGTGGCCGACACGCCATCGAAATTCACTATCGGCGATCGGGTTTTCCACATCAAGTTCGGCAATGGCAATGTCATGGCGATCGAAGGCAACAAGCTGACGATCGAATTTGACCGAGCTGGTCAAAAGCGCGTTCTGGATGGTTTTGTGGAAAAAGCGTGACGGCAGTCGCCACGCCTCTTACCGCTTGTACTCTTGCTGCCAGCGTGAAGCAGTGGCGAGGCTTATCTCGCGACGATTGAATTTATGAACGCATCGACTTGGCGCGTGTAATCACTTTCAAGCCCGAGCGTACGGTTGATCGCCATGTGGCGCAGGGAAACCGGAAGAACCCTCGCCTGTCCGCCGGATTTTCTGGCAAAAGCATTTGCCTGAGGACAGGAATCGCTCCGAAGACTGGAGCATACCAGCAACATGCGCGGCATGTTTGAGCCAGCATAAAACGTCGGAGAAGCTATTTTCCAGAAACGGGGATCGCTTCCGAATGCCTGATCATAAAATCGGGGATGGTTCGGCCGCTCCATGATGGACGAAACGTCGTAGGCTGCACTATCGATCGCTATGGTTCCTGCCCATGGCTTCACGCTCGCCTTCTGGGCGATAGAACGATCGACAGAGACGAGTGCGACAAGATGAGCACCGGCCGAATGTCCCATCAGAACCATCTTCGAAGGATCGCCACCCCATGACGCAGCGCGGCGCTGGACCATCGCCATTGCAGCCGCGACGTCAGTCGCCTGCTCAACCGGATCAGCGGCAGGGGCCAACCTTGTCTCCACAGAAACGAAGATAAATCCCTTCGGCAACCAGTGTGCGACTTTATTGTCGACTACGCCCGGAGCGGATTTCGAGCCGAACGCCCAGGCACCGCCATGCACCATCACTATGATCGGTGATCTCTGCGCGTTCTGTGGCAAATAGACATCCATGCGTTGCTCGGCCATGGAGCCATAGGCAACATCGCGCTCCACACCTCCTCCGTTCGCTAGCATCCCGACCTGCCGCCCAAATTGCTGTGCGTGAGCGGAAGCCGCCATTGCAGCCGTAAACAAGGCCACCCCCGACAGCACACGGGCGGTGGACAGATACCTTGAAAAACCGAAGCCAGTCACATGTCATTCCTTCAGAAACAGATAGAGCAGATACGAGTTGAGGCTCCAATCATTGCTGTAAGATTTCAGGCGCGAAGTTTTCTCGCCGCATTGCTCCTTTCAAAACTGTTCGCTAGGTCTCTTTCCCAGCCGAGAATACGGAGCACGTTCATGTCTCTCACCAATCACGACATAATCGAAACCACGGCCTGGCGCCGCCATCTTCACACCATGCCGGAAGTCTCCGGAGAAGAGGTGGAGACTGCGAGAGAAGTCGTCCGCTTCATGCGCCAGACCGAGCCAGACGCGATTGTGGAAGGACTTGGCGGAACCGGCGTGGCGGTAATCTATGACAGCGGCAAACCTGGAAAGACCATGATGATCCGCGCCGAACTCGACGCCCTGCCGATCGAGGAACTCGGCGATCCGGATTACAGATCGAGAATTCCCGGCAAGAGCCACATGTGCGGCCATGACGGCCATATGGCGACGCTTGCCGCCATTGGCCGCGTGCTCGGCCGTGAACGCCCCAAAAGCGGCCGCGCCATCCTGCTGTTTCAGCCGGCAGAAGAAAACGGCGCCGGTGCTGCAGCCGTCATCGCCGACGAGAAATTCGCCGCATTGACGCCTGATTTCAGCCTCTCCCAGCATAATATGCCTGGTGTTCCTTTCGGCCATGTCTGGCTGAAGGACGGCCCGGCCAATTGCGCTTCGCGCGGCATGAAAATCATTCTGTCTGGCAAGACCGCCCATGCCGCCTATCCCGAAACAGGCACTTCGCCTGTCACTGCCGTTGCAACCCTGATGCCGGCACTCAATGCCCTATCGACGGGCACGGTATCGGAAGGCAATCTCGTCCGCGCCACCGTCACCCATGCGGCGATCGGAGAGCCGACAGTCGGCGTCGCTCCGGGCTATGGCGAGATCTGGGTAACGTTGCGCACATCGACGGACGACCAGATGGCGGCGCTTGTCGGAAAAGCTGAAACCATGGCGCGTGAGGCTTCCGAGACGGCAGGACTGAAGCTTGAAATCGAATACCAGGAAGTGTTCGGCCATTGTGTCAACGATGCCGATGCTGCCGATATACTGCGTGCGGCAATGGATGCCGAAGGCGTCACCCATGAGCCCGGCGAAGGTTTTCGTGCTTCGGAAGATTTTGGCCGTTTCGGCGGCGTATCCAAGTCGGCTATGCTGTTTCTCGGCGCTGGTGAAGATCACCCCGCGCCGCATAATCCGAACTATGATTTTCCGGATGACCTTATCCCGATCGGCGCGAAAATCTTCCTCCGTGCCGTGCGCGATACACTTGGCTAAATGCGAAACCGGAGCCAGAAGGCTCCGTTTTTTATGCGTCGTTGTTGCCGAACAGCTTGGCCATGAAGCCGCCGCCAGAACCCGAGCCGGGGCGCTTGCCATCCCATTTGGGCACGATGATCATGTGAGTGATCTCACCGCGTTGGAATGCCTTTAGGAAACGATCGTAGTCGGCAAATGCGACGCAGCCGTGCGAATCGCCACGAACGCGAAGCAGGAAGCTATGTGCCAGAAGCCCGGTGCGGCCCTGTGGCGGCTTTCCGTCCGTCGGCGTAAGGCGAATTGCGGCAACGCCATGGAACAGAGATTCGCGCATCGAAAGCTTATAGGTACCCGGAGGGGTCGGGCCGCGCATCTTCACATGGGTGAATTTCGGGTTGTCGCGCATGCTGCCGATGCCGGAATGCGCCTCAAGCTTGGTTCCGTTCGGCATGTGCACGACACCATTGGTGATGTCGTAGATCGCAACCTTGGTGCCGAGACCGGGCCATTTGGGCGAAGGCGCGGCTGGGCTTTCCGGCTCCTCGCGCATCGGGTTGTCGGGCTTGGCGAATGCAAGCACCGTCGGCTTGTCATCCCCCGCAGGCTTGCCGGTTTTTTGAGGTGCAACCGATGCGATGGCAGCCAGAGCATTAGCCCGAACGGCAGGCTTGGCGTCATCGCCGCGCATGCCAGCCGCAGGCCGGATTACCGGCAGCGGACCTGCCTTGGGAAGTGCGTAAGTGTCGGCTGCAGGTGGAACAGCAAGCGCCACGACGTCCTGTGTGATTTCGACCGATGGCGAACTGACGGTCGCGTCATCGCTGTCCGAAGTATCGAGCGAAGCCATTTCGACGGGCTTCATGTCCTTCAGCGCGGCAACATTGGTAACGTTTTCCGCATCCTGAATCATGTCGGGCATCGCGCTATCGCCGCGCGGTGCGACCAGTACAGTATCTTCCATTGCCTGGGCGAGCGCGGACCTGATCGCGGTGGCAGCCGGACGCCTGGTCGTCAGAGCCGCAAATTGCTGCTCGTTCTCAACCTTGCGGGCCGCTTTCGCCATGGCATGATGGAGCGCCTGGCTGACTGTAGAGCCTTCAGGACGCAGTGCTTCCAAGGCAGCAGCCTCTGCCCCGGCCAGACGGCTCCCCTTGGCTTCAGCCAGTGACTGGCCGGGCAGTCTGGAGAATTTCGCAACGTCAAGCGTTCTGTCGGCACGATCACGCGTCAAATGCTCACCCTCGACAGCAGGCGAAAGAAGAGCGGTTTGAAAATGCATATCCCGGGCAGGCTTTACCGCAGTTGCCACGGTAATCGCCGAAGCACCGATCAACGCCGAAGCGGTGAGCCCGATGCCAATCGCCATATTCATAAAGATCGAACGGCCATGCTTGCGCTTCGCCGGACGCTTCGAGACCTTGTTCCGCTTCGTGGAGGCTTCGACCCTACGCACCATCACTCGTTACCCGAACCGTTACTCATCACTGCAAAGGCCGCAAAAAGCGCCTCGCCTGCCAGACTGGAGTGGTCTTCCGAAAAGGAATGATTCCGCGCAAAGCCACTCTGCGAATGGGTGAGAGAATGAACGATTATGGTAACCAATGTCTTTACGCCGCCCCGATCAGTTTCGATGGCGCTCATAAAAGCGCATGCCGTCGGAAGTTTAGCCAAAATGCGGCAAGGCTGTGTTTCTGGCCTCGTCGATTAAGGCGGGTCAAGCTGACGACTGTTGCTGTTTAGCGACAAAAACCCGGTTATACAAGGCAACGGGAATAAATCGCTGGGGATGCGACGCTGTGCAGCGGCACAATAAAAAAGACCCGTGATGAAAAACGGCCACGATATACGCGGCCGTCACTTGTCAGAAACAGCGATATTTTATCAGCCGTCGATACGGCGGATCGCTCGACCTTCGTTAAAGAACCAGGGCCTGAGCTTTACGCCGGCAACATTACCTGCAAACGCAGCGACAGCCCAAAGGTAGCCATGCAGACTCCCGGAGGCGATCCCGGAAAAATAGGCACCGATATTGCAGCCATAGGCAATCCGGGCACCGTAGCCCAGCAGCAGACCACCGATGACCGCCGCCAGCACCGAGCGCAACGGAATATCGAGATTGGGCGCAAACTTGCCCGCAAGAGCTGCAGCGAGCATCGCACCTGCAATGATGCCGAAATCCATGACCGAGGTGACATCAGCAAAAACACTCGATGCCAGGGCCTTGGCATTACCCGGCTGCTGCCAATAGGGCCAGGAAGCCGGATCGATCCCGATCAACTGCGCTCCCTTGGCACCCCACAGAGCGAAGGCCGAGGTAACCCCCCAGGGCCGCCCTGCGATCGCAAGCGTCGCGAAATTGAGGATTACCAGCGCGACCGCACCAAACACAAGCGGCCAGGGTCCGCGCAGATATCGTGCAAAGCCCTGCCGCGGTGATGGCGGCGCCTGTTCCAGCGCGCCGTTCCGCTTCTTCTCCACCACCACGGTAATCGCGGCGATTGCGCCGAAAATGATGAGAGACACGGCGATACCGCCGGCGGCACCGAATGTCTGAAATAACGCTGTCGGCGGCAATGAAGGCAGCGCCGCCCACCAGGCGGTATGCAGGGTCGCAATCAGCGAACCGACGATAAAGAAAAACAATGTGACCAGCATGCGCGCATTGCCGCCACCGGCGGTGAACAAAGTGCCGGAAGCGCAACCGCCGCCAAGCTGCATACCCACGCCGAACATAAAGGCGCCGACAATAACACCGATGCCGGCCGGAGAAATATTGCCCCGCACTTCATTGCCGAACAGTGTTCCGCTCGCCAGAAACGGAAAGAACAGAATGACGGCAAGCGCAAGCAGGATCATCTGGACGCGCAGGCCGCGCCCCCTGCCCTCGGCGATGAAGACCCGCCAGGCAGAGGTAAAACCGAAAGCGGCATGGTAAAGAGAAATTCCCAGCGCGCCACCGACGAGAAACAGCGCGCCCTGAGCCGGCCCATAAACTGCGCCGAGCGCCAGCGTACCCGCAACGAGCACGACAAGGGAAATGAGACCTGGCGCTCCAAGAGGCGACGCCGTCGGCGCTCCCGAGCCCATCGAAGAGGAAATCGTCATAAAATTAAGCTCCTGATTTTGCGCTGTAGGTAGCGGCATCGCCAGGATGTTACGAGGTAGACATTTTTACCGCAGCTCCGCGCTGAAGAATATATTTCCACACCAGACGAAGTGTGCAGTCGAAATCAGACTACCAAGCATTCCACCCCGCGAGGGGGATCGCGGGGTGGAACGAGCCGAATGGCGGGGGGAATACCAGTTCGGCAGGGGTTCTGAGAACTGCTGTCAAAACTCGCCGGAAAGACCGACGCGGACGCCGGGTGTTCCGCCGCCGGGCGAATAACCAACCGAGGCATCAAAGATGACCGGATAGTTGCTGTCGAACATATGGGCTACAGCAAAGCTGGTGGCCATCTCGCCGTGATATCCGGCAATATTCGTCGACCAGGATGTCTTACCCGGCGCAGAGGGCTTCGGTGCAGCCGTCATCGACATCGCAGCCGCGATGCCCTTGCGGGTTTCCCGGCGTAAGCTGGACACATCGCCGCGCAGATTGGAAATGTCAGAACTGATCCGGTTAACGTCGATATTGGCCGACGCGATATTGCCCGCTGCATCGGTCGTCAGAACCTGCGTCGGCCCACTTTGTGCCGCCCGGCTCGCGACCGAGGTCACGCCCGGCATCGTATAGGTATTTGTCGAGGTTCCGATCATAACCTGACCTGCGCGGGTGGTGGTCGCCCCACGTCCGATCGCAGTGCTGTTGGCATGAGCTGCGCTGGATCCGTAGCCTACGGCCGTTGCGTCGGCACCGGTTGCAACTGCATTCGGCAGACCACTCGTGTTGTTGGCAGCCAGAGCCCCGTTGGTGCCCGCGCCGCCGATAAAGGAGTTGATCGCCTGGAGCGCCGAATTGACATCGGTATAGGTGTTGCCGCGCAACGTATAGCTCGGCCCGGTAAAGACATTGGTGCTGCTGTTGTAAGTAGATCCGCCACCAAGAGCGATGGCAACATCCCCAAGGCCGGTGGTGACGGTATCGCTCACGGCGCGCAACTGCCGAACGTTGACAGCATCGGTGTCGGCCGTACCACCCGCGAGATTGGTGATCTGACGCTCTCCACCCGCTGTACCGACAGAAACGGCACCGGCGGTGGACGAGACTGCGGTCCCCGAGAAGAGTTCGGTGGCGCCTCCCATGCCTGCACGTGATGCCACCGAACCGGAACCAAGTGCGACACCACCGGCGGCGCTTACATTCGCATCCGCACCAAGTGCCACGCCGTTTGCGGCAGTCACCGTGCCCCGCAGGCCGAGTGCGATAGCATTCGCCGCAGCCGCACTAGTTGTTGCACCGTTACCGATGGCGACCGAATTCACCTCTCCCGCAACAGATGCCGCATTTCCAGCTCCACCAAGCCCACTGAGGCTGCCGCCGCCCATCGAGATGCCCCGCGCGTCATCGATATCGATCGAGTCGGCAGCCAGACCGCAGTCCGCGCTGCTGACAGCTTGGCCGTTGGTATCCAGAACACTGAGACCGATATTCTGGCCACTCAGTGCCCCGGCAATATTGAGATCGATCAGAGATGCCAACGGATTGAGCAACGGGTCCAGTATGCCCGTGGTCACTGGCTGAAGCACCGGAAGATCGACGCTGAGGCCCGAGCACACATTGACGAGGGGTGCCGACTGGGAATGCGCCGCAGTACTGTAGAGGCTTGAGACAAGCGTTATAGGCAAGGCAATTGCGGGAAAGACAAGGCGTTTCATGGCGACCCCTCCAGTTCGGATAACCAATCATTTCGCAACATGCTTAATAAGCTATTTCTAATTTAGTTTCCTTATAGACACCTATTCGATCACCATGAATTTCTTGAACAATTTTCTTGATCATGGAATTGTGGCTTGGCATTCTGCTATCGGAAAACGCGGGAGAGCGTCATGAAAGCACTGCTGTTGATAGACATGCAGAACGGGTTTTGCCCGGGCGGAAACCTGGCCGTACCAGACGGCGATTCGGTGATCCCCATTGCCAATCGCCTGATTCGCGATGGCGGATATGACGTAGTCGTGGCCTCCCAGGATTGGCATCCCGCCAATCATGGCAGCTTTGCCTCACAGCACCTCGGTAAAAAACCTTTCGAGATGGGTGAACTCTCCGGCCAGCCTCAAGTGATGTGGCCGGATCATTGCGTGCAGGGCACCCCAGATGCGGAGTTCCATCCTGATCTTGAAGTAAGCGAGATCGACTACATACAGCAGAAGGGTGAAAACCCAGCCGTTGATAGCTATTCTGCCTTTCGTGACAATGACCATGCCGCCTTGACCGGGCTCGCCGGTTATCTCAAAGCCCAGCAGATAACCGAATTAGACATCTGCGGCCTTGCTACCGACTACTGCGTCAAGTTCTCGGCTCTCGACGCCCGTGACATGCTGCCGAACGTCAACGTCCGGCTCATATCTGACGCAAGTCGCGGTATCGATCCGCAGGGGATAAAAGACGCAATCTCCGAAATGCGCGAGCGCGGCGTCGATATCGTCACCAGTAAAGTTATCCTCGCCGACTAAGGCGTAACTTTTTCGCCTCCGAAGCAAAGGCGAATTGCCTCGCCCTGCCATTATCAACAAAATCGATGAATTGAATAAACGCAATTCAATTGCGTGTAACTGCGGCTGCTTCTACACGCACATGATCTATTGAGTAGACTGGAGAATGCGCATTCTGCTCGGTCAGCTATGCGGGAGCCGTCATGCAGCCGGAACAGAGTATGGATAAACGAGAGCAACTGACAAACGGGCTGAAGAAAGGCGCTGTCGTGGCGATTTCATCGGCCCCTTTCGGCATCCTTTTTGGCGCCATTGCGGTCGACAACGGTTTTAGCATTGCAGAAGCGGCCCTTATGAGCGGTCTTGTCTATGGTGGTGCCAGCCAGTTGGTCGGCATCGAGTTGTTTGGCCATCACGTCGCCGCATGGGTCATCGTATTGTCCATTCTGGCAGTAAACTTTCGCCATATCCTCTATTCCGCGGCACTCGCTTCTGTCATCGGCCGTTATCCGCACATCCAGCGCTGGCTTGCTTTTTTCCTGCTCGTCGATCCGCAATTCGCAGAGACGGTAAAACGCGAAGATGCTGGAAAACCGGCGACGTTTCGCTGGTATTTCGCAATGGGCGCAGTCGTATGGGTGTCCTGGATACTGACAACGATAATCGGCGCATTTTTCGGCCGCATGATCGGTGATCCGAAAGCACTTGGCATCGATGTTCTCCTGCCGATCTATTTCCTCGGACTGACCATGGGGTTCCGCGGCCGTCACAACTTCTTTCCCGTCATGTTGGCCGGCGCTCTCGGTTCGGTCGTCGCCTTCCACGTCGTCGGTTCGCCCTGGCATATCAGCGTCGGCGCAGCACTCGGCATCCTGATTGCCGCCATCCTGCCACCACCAAAAGTGCACGAGGAGCCGGACGTATCGGAAATAGAAAGGGAGGCGATGTGACATGGAAAGCGAAATGAACGCCTTTTCCATAAATTCGGGCACGGCCATGCTGATCGTGGTCGCGGCAATCGCCACCTATTTAACGCGTGTCGGCGGTTATGTGCTGATGAGTAGCATGAAGCGCATCCCGCCACGGGTGGAATCGGCACTCAACGCCGTGCCGGCCGCGGTATTGACGACGCTGGTAGCGCCGCCATTCGTTTATGGCGGCTGGGACATCAAGATTGCCATGGCTGTTGCCCTGGTCGTAGGGCTGCGTTTCCCCGGCCTCACAATTCTGGTCATTGGCTGGGCGGCCGTGATGGCCGCCCGTTACGGGTTCGATCTCGGTGTCTGATCAGGCACCGACCGGTGCGGTAGCGGCTTCAAGCCATGCCCGCACCGCCGCATCGGTGATCAGCGGCAGCAGCTTTTCACGCACAGTGACGTGATACGCGTTCAGCCATTCCAGCTCCTCCTCCGTCAGCAACGAAGCGACAACCAGGCGACGATCGATCGGGCACCAGGTCAGCGTCTCGAAAGAGCGCATCGGCATGTCGCCGCCAACGATCTCCTCTGCTTCACGAACGAAGATCAGGTTCTCGATACGAATGCCGTAATGACCGGGACGGTAATAACCCGGCTCGTTCGATAGGATCATACCGGGCAGCAGCTCCTGCGTGGCAAGCCGCGAAATACGCTGTGGACCTTCATGCACGGAGAGATAGGATCCAACTCCGTGGCCCGTGCCATGGGCGAAATCGCCACCCGCCTTCCACAACGCGATGCGCGCCAAAGGATCAAGGTCACAGCCACGCGTGCCCTTGGGAAAACGTGCCGTGCTGATACCGATCATGCCTTTCAGCACGAGCGTGAAGAAACGCTTGCGGTCCTCGGGCACATCGCCGATCGCCACCGTGCGCGTGATATCGGTGGTGCCGTTGATATACTGCGCACCTGAATCGATCAGGAAAAGTTCGCCTTCTTCAATCTTGCGGTCGCTCTGGCGGGTGACGCGATAGTGCATGATCGCCGCATGTTCACCGGCTCCTGCAATGCTGTCGAAAGAGACGTCACGCAGAGGGTTCTGCAGGTTCTGGCCAACGCGCGCACGGGCCGCTTCAAGAGCCTCGACCGCCTGGATTTCGGTGAGTGATCCGGGTTTGGCCTGATCCAGCCAATAGAGAAACTCCACCATGGCAACGCCATCCTGCACATGCGCGTCGGCCGAGCCTTTCAGCTCCACCGCATTTTTGATGGCGCGCGGCAGGCGTGCGGGGTCAGTCCCCTCGACCACGACGCCACCCGCGCTCTCTATGGCGGTGATCAAAGCGAGTGCCGTCAGCTCGGGGTCGACAAGGATACGACCGCCATCGGCGGCGTAAGCGCCAATCCGTTCGATCAGCGCGGCAGGCTGCTTGATGCTTGTGAGCTGCTGCAGGTGGGTGCGGGCCTCATCGCCAAGCTTGCGTTCATCGATGAAGAGTTCCGCCTTGCCATCCGCGGCAACCAGCGCGCGCGACAGCGGATGCGGCGTATGCGCAACATCGCCACCGCGAATATTGAAGATCCAGGCAACCGAAGACGGATCGGCGACCAGGGCGGCAGCGATATTCTTCGCCTTCAGACCGGCTGCAATCTCCGCGATCTTCTCCGCCGCCGATTTTCCAGCATGAGCCTCCTGCTGAACGGCAACTGCGCCAAGCGGCTCGGCCGGACGATCGACCCAGGCGGTATCCAGTGGGTTTTCGGGAAGAAGCACCAGCAATCCGCCAATCTCCTCCAGCGCTTTCTCAAGCCTCTTTACCTCCTGGCCGCCATGCAACCAGGGATCGATACCGAGACGAAAACCTTGCTGAGCATGCGAGCGGAGCCAGAGATGCGGCGGCTCATTGACGAGATCACCGGGGGTGAACACGCTGCCATCGACCTGTTCGGCAACCTGCGTCACATAACGGCCGTCGACAAAAACAACTGCTTCTTTCTGCGTGACAAGCGCCATGCCCGCCGAACCGGTAAATCCGGTAAGCCAGGACAGCCGCTCGGCCGATTCCGGAACATACTCGCTCTGGTATTCGTCAGCGCGCGGCACGAGAAAACCATCAATACCGAGATCCGCGAAGCGAGCGCGAAGCGCCGCGACACGCTCGCGACCATATTGGGGAGAGGATTTATTGTCGAAAGACTGAAACATGGCTGCCATTCCAATGCTGCGATTCCGTTGAACATCCACGTTAAAGCATGTCGAACGAAAGTGTGCAGCGGTTTTGCGCGAGACACATGCGGCAAAACAAGAGGTCGAAGATTGAAACCTCCTGGCGGCACGCGGATCGCCTTAAACGAAATGCCAAATATTGAAGCACCAAACCGCGCAACCATGCATTGAACGCATATCACCAATGATCGAAGCCTACTCACTGTGCAACTCGATGAGGCATATATTCAAGCCATACCAAGTGAGACAACACAGCGAAGGACGAAATCAATGGCAAACTCCGTGTTCCGTAATGCTATGAACCGTATGGCCCAGGCCCGTGAAAAGCAGGTTTCCCGCTACGTTAACGGCGCCCTCATGAGCCTTGATGACGAAACCTTGAAGAACCTCGGCACGAGCCGCGAAGAGCTTCGCCGCAAGGGCGCAACCCCGTGCTTCTTCTGATCTGAGTATCGCGAGGAGCTAAACGGCTCCGACGAGAATAAAGCCCGCTTGAGCAGCAATTCCTCCCTTGCGCTCGTGGGCATCCAGGCCGAAAAGCCTGAAAAGGCGGCGCGCAAGCGTCGCCTTTTGTTTTGCAGCATATCGGATTGACGCCATGCGCTCAGCGCAATGCAGAGACGCAATATCACCGATTGGTGAAATGCATCGTCACCCAGCCGTTTTTCCAGATCGTGGAGAGATGGCGCATGCCTGCACCATTATAGGCGGCGATCACCTTCCAGCGCTGTGCGGCCAGAATTCCCGAAAGGATTACCGATCCGCCCGGCGCCAGATGATGGCCAAGCTCCGGCGCCATTTTCATCAGCGGACGAGCAAGAATATTGGCAATGATCAGATCGAACGGCCCATCCTCACGAAAAGCCGGAGAGTGGAAGCCCGGTGCAGTCTCGACCCGAATACCCGACGCAATACCGTTGCGCTTCACGTTTTCCCGCGCCACGCGAACCGCGACCGGATCGATATCGGTTGCAAGAACCGGGATCTTCCTGACCTTGCGCACAGCGATCGCCAGCACACCGCTGCCGGTTCCCAGATCGAGCGCATTCCTGACCTGCCTTGCGCGCAGAACCTTGTCGATCACTTCCAGGCAGCCAGCGGTCGTGCCGTGATGACCTGTGCCGAAAGCCTGCCCCGCATCGATCTCGATCGCCACATCGTTTTCGCGAACCTTGTCGCGATCATGCGAGCCATGCACGATGAAACGGCCGGCACGAACCGGCTTCAGCCCCTCGAGCGATTTGGCGATCCAGTCGACATCGGGAATAATTTCACGGGCAATGGACAAATCGGGAAATGGCTCGGCAAGCGCATCCGCAATCCGTGCGCGAACTGCGTCTTCCTCGTCGGCCATCATATAGACCGAGGCTTCCCAGATATCGCGCTTCTCATCCACCTCCGTGGTGGCGATCGCGAAGTCTTCTTCACCGAAGACATCCGAAAGGAGGTCGAGAACTTCGCCTGCCGTTACTTCATTGACTGTCACGTAGAGGCGGATCTCGCTCACGGTCTTCTCTCTCAGCTGATTGTTGCGCAGACCATTGCCACAGAAGCCCTGCGCCATTCAACCGGCAACGCACCCAAACGCCGCCAATCAACCCTTGATCAGATTTGCCAGCTTCTTTTCTGCCGTTTCGGCATTTTCACCATAGGCGATCGTGCCCGCAAACCGGCCCCCCTGATCCAGCAGGAAAACCGACGCCGTGTGATCCATCGTGTAGTCACCGTTGGGATCGGCTGCGTCGACCGGCACTTTCTTGGCATAGACCTTGTAGCCCTTGATCATAGCAAGAACGTCGGCGGGCGGTCCTGAAATACCCTTGATGCGATCGGTAACATTGGAGACATAGAGGCCGAGCACCTCCGGCGTATCGCGCTCGGGGTCGACGCTGACGAAATAGCCGTTCAGCTTGGTTCCGTCGGGATCGACCTTGTGCATCCAGCCGTTCAGCTCGAACAAGGTTGTGGGGCAGACTTCCGGGCAATGTGTAAAGCCGAAAAACAAAGCGGTGGGCTTTTCACGAAAAGCCTGCTCGGTAATCGGCTGGCCATTCTGCGCAACCAGACGGAACGGGACACCAAACGGCCCTTCGGCGAGATCCTGCTTTTGCCGTGTTACCTCCAGCGTCAACCACACCAGAACGCCCGCAAGAGCAAAGACCGCAATCCAGAGGGCAATCCGAAGGCTTTTCATGGGTTAGTCTCTTAATTCAAAGGAAGAATGCCTCAGGCATAGACACAACCGCTCACCGGCGCAATTCAACATCCCGTAGTCCAGCAAGGGAGCCACAAGATCAAAGGCACCAGGAAAGGGCTGTCTCCCCCGCCGCAAGGAGGATGGAAGAACCGTAGTTGATCCAGCCCCAAAAGCCGGCAAGCGACAGTCCAAGCACGGCAATCCCGATAAGGAGCGTCGCGGGCAGAGCAAAGTGATGGCTGGCGCTTGTTTGCATGCTGCCGTTTTATACGAACGGGAACGGACTGAACAGATAGCCTGCTGCCCTATGTCGCAGATCGAAATTAACCCGGTTACACCAGAAGATTCACCGGTTTTTCACTTCTGGGCGGCAATGATCATTTCAACATGATTCCAGAAGCCCCGCATGTCCGGGCTTTTCAGCCAAACGGAAGAGTTCTGATATGAGCAATGCGATAAAGCAGTCCGGCGCCTATCTCGAGATCGTCTCGTTTCATCTCGGAGACCAGGAATTCTGCATCGACATCATGGCGATCCGCGAAATTCGCGGCTGGGCGCCGGTGACCCCGATGCCGCATACCCCGCCTTATGTCCTCGGCCTCATCAACCTGCGCGGCGCGGTTATACCGGTTATCGACATGGCCTGCCGCCTCGGCATGAAGATGACGGAACCATCCGAGCGTTCCGCAATCATCGTCACCGACATCGGTGGCAAGCTTGTCGGCCTGCTGGTCGAGCAGGTTTCCGACATGATGACGATCAAGAGCGAAGACCTGCAGCCGGCGCCGGAAATCATTCCCGAAGCCCAGCGCGACTTCTGCCGCGGCATCGTTGCCCTGGAAAAGACCATGGTTTGCTTCCTCAACCTCGACACCGTCATCGCCGACGAACTGTCTCGCGAAGCCGCCTGATATTCGTCCAGTTCTTGAAACGCCCGGCGAGACATCTCGCCGGGCGTTTTTGTTTGCCTTGGAAAAGCCTCACCAGTTCGTGTTGCACGCATATGTGATGGAACGGCAAGCCATTGCAAAATAAAGATTTTTCATGAAACCTTTCGGGATCATGGACGGTTTAGTGCTTGTCAACTCAGACACGATGCAACGAAGAAATGCTTTTCGTCGCGTGAAAGAAAACGACAACAAGGAGAATTGCCATGAAAAAGGCTATTGCACTTGCAGCACTTATTTCCGCATCCGCCTTCGCAGCCGGCGCGTCCGCCCAGACAATGGATATGCAGGTTCCGACCGCATCGACCGCCGGCGTCACAGTGGTGAATGTGACCAATGATCCGAGCTCCGGCAATGGCAGCCGCCTGCCTCAGTCCGTAAGCAATCCCAGCCCGGATGTGATCCAGAATGCTCAGGCGGAGTTGCAATCCGACCCGGGTCTGGCTGATGCGCTGACAATGCAGAATGTCGAACTGGCCAACGTCATCGCGATCCAGACAGCCGCAGATGGCGGCAAGGTCGTGTACATCCGCTAACGAAAATTCGGTCAAACAAAAAGCTGGACGTGCATGTCACGCCCGGCTTTTCTCATGTGATTTGGGGCACGGTTTCAAGGAGCTGGTTTGCCCTTCGTCCAGTTTACCTGCTGGCCGTAAAGCGGCACCGTGGAAATCGCCATCTTGGCAGAACCTTCCACCACCTGACGCGAATGCGCCAGATAGATCAGCGTGTCATTGGTCTTGTCATAAATGCGCTTGACCAGCAGGTCCTTCCAGATCAGCGACCGTCCCTGACGAAACACTTCCTCGCCACCCTTATCGAGCTCGATGTCGCCGATCTCGATCGGCCCGGTCTGACGGCAAGCGATGGAATTGTTGGACGGATCTTCGAACCAGTTCCCGTTCTTCAACCGGTCGATCACACTGCGATCGAAATAGGTGACGTGGCAAGTGACACCCTTCACCTGCGGATCAGGCACAGCTTCGACGATAATATCATTGCCGATCCAATCGACGCCGACCTTGCCGAC
The DNA here is from genome assembly GCA_900472575.1 of Hyphomicrobiales bacterium. GTDB lineage: Bacteria > Pseudomonadota > Alphaproteobacteria > Rhizobiales > Rhizobiaceae > Neorhizobium > Neorhizobium cellulosilyticum. The sequence goes on along the minus strand of UCIV01000033.1, from coordinate 181,040 downwards.
CACTTCCGCGACAGCCGGCGCAGCCGCAAGCCCGGTTAGAATGGCAGCGGCAGAAACGAATGAGACAATGCGGCGGTTCAGGCGGGGCATGAGGCTAATCTCCGGTCAACGATCCGCGATCAGAGATAAGGTGCTGCAGACAGCTTGCAAGACGGCTGCGGATTATTCACCTGCCGATCAAAACAGCAGACCGTTTGGCCAGAGTACACGCTTCGTAACCGCTGGAGAACAGCCGGCCGGCTTTCATCCCGATGGCAGCAGGAACATCGCAGATTTCGGACAGGTTCAACGTCGATGCAATCGCGATCGCGGCCTCGGCACAGATGGCGGCATCCTCTGCCGCGTTATGGTGAAGGAAATTCAGCCCGAGATGCTGCGCCAGGATATTCAGCTTATGCGAGATCAGATGAGGCCACACCTTCTGAGCCATCTTGACGCTGCAAAGATAGGAAAGCTCGGGATAGGACTGGCGGTATTGGTCGAGACAGGCGCGCCAGACGCTGAAGTCGAATGCCGCATTATGAGCGATCATCGTCGCACCGGCAAAATCGTCTGCAAATTCGTCCATCACTTCCGGAAATTCACCGGCATCCTCGACCTGCTCGGGGCGAATTCCGTGGATGCCGATGTTGAAAGAAGAAAACCGCATGTCCTTCGGCCGGATCAAACGTTCTTCGACGCGAACCACCCTGCCATTTTCGATCCACGCAAGCCCTACCGAACAGGCGCTTCCACGCTGCTCGTTGGCGGTTTCGAAATCGATCGCGATGGTCTTCAAGCTGAAATTCCGGTTGGACGACTGCGTCGCTTTTAGGCCGGGCAACGCGATTCGGCAAAGAGCCGCATATGCGGCAGCTTGACCTGTTTCCACATTCATGGCCAAATCCGGATCATGATCAGCTTTATCGCCCTTACCCATATGACCGTGACCATTCGCCCTGCAGGGCGCGTGGCGGGTTTGGCGCTTTAGCCGGCATCCGTCCACCACCCTGCCTCATGATGGCAGGGTCGACATCGTTCCGCTCTGCTTGGGCAAAACCAAAGAGAGCGACATGCGCGAACTTGAAAATCCTCCACCATTGGCGAAAGATGCAGCCTGGCCCCAAAACCTCGTCATACGGGCAAGACGGCCGTCAGATGCCGAAGGAATAGTGACGCTGCATAATCTCCCGGGCTATCGGTACGGCACGCTGCGCACCCCGCACCACACGCCCGATGAAATCCGCAAGGGTATTGAAAGTCAGCCGGCAAACGCCACGAGCCTGATCGCTCTCCTCGACGGCAGGATTGTCGGCGATGCCGGATTGACGCGGCTCTCCAATCGTCGTGTCCACGTCGGAAGTATCGGCATGGGTGTTCACGATGCCTATGTCGGCAAGGGGATCGGCCGAGCGCTAATAGGAGAAGTCCTCGCCCTTGCCGACAACTGGTTCAACCTGCGTCGCGTCGAACTGACGGTCTATACGGACAACGAACCAGCCATCCGTCTCTATGAAAAGAACGGGTTCGTCACCGAAGGCCTCATGAAGGAATTCGCTTTTCGAGACGGCAGCTATGTCGATGCCTATTGCATGGCACGGATCAGAACCTGACGATCAGCCACCGATAAAGGTGAGCCACTCATCCTCCGTCATCACTTCGACACCGAGTTCCCGAGCCTTGTCGAGCTTGGAACCGGCGCCGGGGCCAGCGACGACATAGTCGGTCTTTTTCGATACGGAACCGGCCACCTTCGCCCCAAGGCCTTCAGCACGAGCCTTGGCTTCGTCGCGTGTAAACCGCTCTAGCGAACCGGTGAATACGACCGTCTTGCCCGCCACCGGGCTGTCGGACGCTGCAACCTGCTCCGCAGCCTGCGGCGTCACCTCTTCTAGCAATCGATTGATGACATCGAGATTGCGAGGCTCCTTGAAGAATTCGACGATGGCGCGGGCGACGATCTCACCAATGCCCTCGATATTGTTCAGGTCCTGCCATGCGTCACCGGTCAGTGATGACGCATCCTTCATCGCCCGATCGAATGCTTCATAAGTGCCGTAATGGCGGGCAAGCAGTTTTGCAGTCGTCTCGCCGACATGGCGGATACCGAGTGCATAGATGAAGCGATTGAGCGCTATCGAACGACGTTCATCGATCGCATCGAACAGTTTTCTGACGCTGACCCTGCCAAAACCCTCGATGTTTTCGAGCTTTATCAACGGCGAAGCTTCCTGCCGCTTCTTCAGCGTGAATATGTCGGGCGCAGTGCGAACCTGCAACGCAGGATCTTCGCTCTCAAAGAAGAAGTCCACCTGCTTCGTGCCCAGCCCCTCGATATCGAAAGCATTGCGCGAGACGAAATGTTTCAGGTGTTCGGTTGCCTGCGCACGGCAGACGAAACCGCCGGTGCAGCGTGTGACCGAATCGAGCTTGCCGGTCTTTTCATTTTTCTCGCGTACCGCATGACTGCCGCAGACCGGGCATTTGGTAGGAAACTCGTATTTCTTCGCATCAGCCGGGCGCTTCTCCATCACCACGTCAAGCACCTGCGGGATGACATCCCCTGCCCGCTGAACGATGACGGTATCGCCGATGCGGATATCATGCTCCTCTTCCCGGATCCGCTCGCCGGAATTGCCGATACCTTCGATGTAATCAGCATTGTGCAGCGTCGCATTGGTGACAACCACACCGCCGACAGTGATCGGCGTCAGCCGCGCAACCGGCGTCAGTGCACCCGTTCGGCCAACCTGGATATCGATATTCTCGACGGTAGTGAACGCCTGCTCGGCCGGAAACTTGTGCGCCGTCGCCCAGCGCGGCGAACGCGAGCGAAAACCGAGGCGGGCCTGCAGATCCAGCCGATCGACCTTGTAGACGACGCCGTCGATATCGTAATCGAGTTCCGGGCGCGCAAGGCCGATCTCGTGATAATGCGCCAGAACGTCATCGACCGAATTCAGCCGCTTCATCAGCGGGTTCACCGGAAAGCCCCAGTCCTTGAAGGTCTGCACCATCTCGTACTGGCTCTTCGGCAAGTCGTTCGGCTCGGAAATCTCACCCCAGGCATAGGCGAAGAATTTCAGTTTACGACTTTCGGTCACCTTGGCATCTAGTTGTCGCAAGGAGCCTGCCGCGGTGTTGCGCGGATTGACGTAAAGCTGCTTGCCCTGCGCCTCCATCTCTGCGTTGAGCGCCAGAAAGTCGCTCTTGGCCATATAGACCTCACCGCGCACCTCGACGACCGCTGGTACGCCCTTGGGCAGGCGCTGAGGGATTTCCTTAATCGTCTTCACATTGGCGGTGACATTTTCACCGGTCGTCCCGTCGCCGCGCGTGGCGGCATTGACGAGAACACCGTCCTCGTAGCGGATCGACATGGAGAGGCCATCGATTTTCGGCTCGGCGGTAAAGGCGATCGAGTTGTCCGGCAACTGCCCGAGGAAACGGTAGACCGAATTGACGAAGTCACGCACGTCCTCATCGGAAAACGTGTTGTCGAGCGACAGCATCGGCCGGGCATGGGTGATCGGAGCAAAGGTGGCGAGCGGTGCGGCACCGACAGTGATCGAAGGACTATCCGAGCGGATAAGCTGCGGAAAGCGTTCTTCGATGGCAAGGTTTCGACGCTTCAGTGCATCGTACTCGGCGTCGGAGATCTCCGGCGCATCCTTGGCGTGGTACAGTTCGTCGTGATGGGCCAGCTCTTTCGCCAGCCGCTCCAGTTCGGCAGCAGCCGTCTGTTCGGTCAGCGTTTCGATTGGGGTCTGATCGGCGGCCATGCGGGAATCTCCATCTTCACCGTTTTTCTAGTGCAATCACCATGGATTGGAAGAACCACGTCATCTCGGAGAGTGGAAAACACGCCACGATATTGAGGCCGTCAAATATCGAAAGCCGGTGTTAGCCGCTGCCGGATAAAAGCGCCGCGGCAGCAGCCCTAGCCTCGTCAGTCACAGAAGCACCGGAGAGCATCCTGGCAATCTCCTCGGCGCGATGTTCAGGAGCCATGGTCGCAACGCGCGTAGCGATCTTTTCGGAACCGTCGGCCGCCGGTCCCTTCGAGATCAGGAGATGCGTCGCGGCGCGTGCCGCCACCTGCGGCGCATGCGTAACGGAAAGAACCTGGACCGTCGATGACAACCGTTTCAGACGCTGACCGATGGCGTCGGCCACCGCGCCGCCGACACCCGTATCGATCTCGTCAAATACCAAAGTCGGTGCCGAACCGCGGTCGGCAAGAGCCACCTTCAGCGCCAGCAGGAAACGGGAAAGCTCGCCACCCGAAGCCACCTTCATGATCGGGCCGGGGCGCGTGCCCGGGTTGGTCTGCACGTGGAATTCGACCGTATCAATCCCCTCGGCAGCAGCCGTCTCGGGATCGGCGGTAACCTCGACCATGAAGCGTGCACGCTCAAGCTTCAATGCCGGCAGTTCGGCCATGACGGCGGCAGCAAGCGATTCGGCACCAGCCTTGCGCTTATCTGAAAGCACAGCGGCTGCGCGATCGAACTCTTCCTTGGCAGCGGCAGCGATCTTCTCCAACTGCCCGAGCTTCTCTTCACCGGCATCGAGATCGGCGAGATCAGCCACCATCTTTTCGGCCAGCGCCGGCAGATCGACCACGGCGACAGAATATTTGCGGCCAGCGGCGCGCAGAGCGAAAAGCCGCTCCTCGACGCGCTCCAGTTCACGCGGATCGAACTCAGTGCGCCGAAGCGCCGCCTCGACCTCCATCTGCGCATTCGAGAGATGATTGAGCGCCTGATCCAGAAGCTCCACAGTCTCTTCCAGAAGACCTGGCGCCTCATGGCTCTTGCGTTCCAGACGGCGCACCATGGACGCAATCATCGGGACTGGTGAGGCATTGCCATTGAGGAATTCTGAAGCCTCGGAAATGTCACCGGCAATTCGCTCGGACTTCTGCATCTTCGAGCGCTGTTCGGCGAGCTCTTCCTCTTCGCCGTCGCGCGGCGAAAGCGCTTCCAGCTCTTCGACCGAGGCACGGATATAATCGGCCTCGCGGGCCGCAGCTTCCACCTTGGCGCGGTGCGCCTTGAAAGCACGCTCGGCATCACGCCATGTGCGATAGAGACCGCTGACTTGCTGCACCTCGTCGGACAAGCCCGCAAACGCATCGAGCAGCATGCGGTGTGCATTGGTGTCGATCAGGGCACGGTCGTCATGCTGGCCGTGGATTTCCACGAGCACCTGGCCGACCTGCCGCATCAACTGCACGCTGACCGGCTGGTCGTTGATCGACGCGCGCGTGCGCCCGTCCGCCGACTGGATCCTGCGGAAGATCAGATCGCCATCGTCATCGATGCCGTTTTCCTTGAGGAGTTTTCGTGCAGCGTGCTGGCCCGGCACATCGAAGACGGCCGTCACCTGCCCTTTGTCTTCGCCATGGCGCACGAGACCACCGTCACCACGACCGCCAAGCGCCAGCGAAAGACTATCGAGCAGGATGGACTTGCCGGCGCCGGTTTCACCCGTAAGCACCGAGAGCCCGGCCTCGAAACCGAGATCGAGCCGCTCGATCAGAACGATATCGCGGATCGACAACTGGATCAGCATGTGGCCTCGTTATTGACCTCTGGTCTCTCAGGCGCCGATGAGCTTGGCACCGGCGCGCGAGATCCAGGACCCCCTGTTTTCGCGCGGCTCGACACCACCTGAATGCAGCAGCTTGTAGCTATCGGCATACCACTGACTGTCCGGATAGTTCCGTCCAAGCACCGCTGCAGCCGTCTGCGCCTCTTCTACGATGCCCATACGATAATAGGTCTCGGTCAGACGCGCCAAAGCCTCTTCCACCTGATTGGTGTTGGGATAGGTTTCGACAACATTGCGAAAACGCTGGATGGCGGCAAGGTATTCTTTACGCTCGAGATAATAACGGCCGATCTGCATTTCCTTGCCGGCCATCTGGTCGCGTGCGAATCGAATCTTCGCCTGCGCATCCTCGACATATTCCGAGTTCGGATAATCGTTTACGACCTTGCTCATCGCAGCGATCGTATTTGCCGCGGCCTTCTGGTCCTGCGTCACGTCGGAAATCTGCTTGGAATACGAAAGGCCAACCAGATACTGGACATAGGCCGAGTCCTGCGACTTCGGATACTGGCTGAGATAACGGTTACCGACCGAGATCGCATCGTCGTTACGGCCCATGCGCTGCTTGACGAAAGTGCTCATCACAAGCGCCTTGCGGCCCCATTCGGTAAACGGGTTCTGCTTGTCGATAGCATCGAACTTGCGCCCAGCTTCGGCCATGTTGCCGGCCTTCATGTTCGCAAGGCCCTGATTATACAATATCTCCGGGGACTCGGCTTCGAAGCCAAGCTTCGTTATATCGATGTCCTTGTCGGATTGGCATGAAGCCAAGCCAACCCCGGTCCCGATGAGTGCAATCGCCAGGAGGCCGATCCTCGTAAAGCTACGCATTTCTACAGACTTTCCATCAGCCATCCGACAGTCCCTGATCGTCCCCGCGTGAAACTACTCGTGCCCAGCGGCGTACTAGCCATAAAAGCATGGTCAGGGCAACGCAATGGGTCGGCATTAATGCATTTTTGTGGCGATCACTGCCAGCAAGTGCCTTTTATGAAAAGAAAAAGGCCGCTCCTTGCGGAACGGCCAGTCTGACGGAGATTATAAAATTCAGGCAAACCAGGGAGCACATTCCGTCATGCTGACGGGAACGAACTCACCAGCACGAACACGTGTGGCAACAGAAGACGGGGCCTCGACCACTTCATAGGCGGTCGAGTCGCTCAGAAGAGCCTTCAGCGCATTTGCATTCATCTTGTGTCCGCCGCGATAGGAGCGGTAGCAACCAATGAACTGCGCTCCTGCAAGAGCCAGATCGCCAACGGCATCCAGCGTCTTGTGACGAACGAACTCATCCTTGGCGTAACGCAGGCCTTCGACGTTCACGACAGTTTCATCGTCGGAAATCACGACCGAGTTTTCCAGCGAAGACCCAAGTGCATAACCTGCAGCCCACAGACGCTCGACGTCACGCATGAAGCCGAAGGTGCGAGCGCGCGAAAGCTCGGACTTGAAAGTTGCAGCAGTCAGGTCACCCTTCCAGCTCTGACGACCAATCAACGAAGACGGGAAATCGATTTCCACTTCGAATCGGGTGCCGTCATAGGGGCGGAACTCGGACCAGGATGCGCCTGATTCGATTCGCACCGGCTTGATGACGCGAATGTAACGACGCTTGATCCCGAGATTGACCGTGCCGACCTGTTCGATCGCCTCGATGAAGGGATAGGAGCTGCCGTCCATGATCGGCATTTCGGCACCATCGACTTCGACGATGATGTTGTCGATGCCCATCGCATAGAGCGCAGCCATGACATGCTCGATGGTCGCAACCCACTTGACTGGCGACACGCCGAGCACGGTGCAGAGATCCGTCGGGCCGACCTGCGACGACACGGCACGATATTCGACCGAAGTGCCGTCTTCGAGATTACGGCTGAACACAATACCGGTTCCGGCTTCCGCAGGCTGGAACGTAATCATCACCGGCGCTCCGGAATGCACACCGATGCCGCTCAACGTAACCGGAGCAGCAATCGTTGCCTGAAATCCGAGCAATCCAATTGTCATTAACGTAAGCCTTCTTGATTCCGTCGCACCCGTGATCAGCAGGTCCGTATTCGCATTCCGTTGAAACGAACGAATTGTTCCAACTCTGTCAGCGTCTAAATACGCATGCTCTACGCTGTTTCCAAATCACTGTTCGTTTCGGATTGTTACGGTTTTCTAACAACGTCACCATCCTTGGCCGCGACATACTTTTCATCGCGTAAACATCTGATTGGAAAGGTTATTTTTCCACAGTTAATATGCTCAACTTAAAAAGGCCCGGATGCTGATCACCCGGGCCTCTTCAACTTTGTTATACGCCGTTAACTCAGTTCGACTGGCGGCGCAGGAAGGCCGGAATTTCGAGCTGATCGTCCTCGTGGCTCGCCTGCGGAGCAACACGCCCACGGTCATCGAGATTCCCGCGACGCGGGGCATAGAGGCTGGCTTCTGCCGAAAGCGGACGACGCTGGGGAACAGGAGCCGAAGCCGTCATGTCCGACTGGACCTGCTCTTCCTCTTCCCGGCGACCGAGCGAATTGGTAATCCGCTTCAGGAGGCCCATCGGTCCACGCTCTTCCTGAACATGGGCCGTCGCCTGGGCGCGATGTTCCATCTCAGCCTTCACGACCGGCGGAAAATCTTCCACCTTCGGCATGCGAACCGGCTCCATGACAGGTTCGCGATAAACAGGCTCATGCTGAACCGGCTGTGCCATGCGAGGAGCCGGCTGGCTCATAACCGGTGCAGCGGCGGGCGCCGGCTGATGGTAAGCCGGAGCCGGCTGAGGTGCCGGCTGAACCGGACGGGTCATGACCGGTGCGGGAGCCGGAGCTTCTGCAACCGGAGCTGCGAAGAGACGGCTCTGCGGACGGAACTCGTCCTGCTGCGGCTGCGGTGCCGGAGCAACGGGCGTCGGGATTGCAAGAACCTGTTCCATTTCAGCTTCCGCCTGGCGGATAGTCTCTGCGATCGGGTCGGCAGCCTTCGGTGCCTGGGGGGCCTGCATCATGACAGGCTGAGCTGCGGCCGGAGCCGGAGCAACGGCCGCGGAAGGACGGATAATCGGCTTCTGAGCGGCGCGCATTTCAGCGGCACGCAGGTCGACTTCGCCATGAGCGCGATCGATACCGGTTGCAACGACGGAGACGCGGATGAGGCCTTCAAGTGCTTCATCGAAGGTCGCACCGAGGATGATGTTGGCATCCGGATCGACTTCTTCGCGAATACGGGTAGCCGCTTCGTCGACTTCGAAGAGAGTAAGGTCGCGACCACCGGTGATCGAGATCAGCAGGCCCTGAGCGCCCTTCATCGAGGTCTCGTCGAGCAGCGGGTTGGCGATCGCGGCTTCGGCAGCCTGCAGAGCGCGGCCCGAACCGGAAGCTTCGCCCGTACCCATCATTGCACGGCCCATCTCGCGCATGACAGAGCGAACGTCAGCGAAGTCGAGGTTGATCAGGCCTTCCTTGACCATCAGGTCGGTGATGCAGGCAACGCCCGAATAGAGAACCTGGTCGGCCATCGCGAATGCGTCGGCAAAGGTCGTCTTGTCATTGGCGATACGGAACAGGTTCTGATTCGGAATGACGATCAGCGTGTCGACCGACTTCTGCAGTTCCTGAATACCCTGCTCGGCCAGACGCATGCGGCGACCGCCTTCGAAGTGGAACGGCTTGGTGACGACGCCGACTGTCAGGATGCCCTTGTTGCGGGCAGCCTGCGCAACGACCGGAGCAGCACCGGTACCGGTACCACCACCCATGCCTGCGGTCACGAAGCACATGTGGGTGCCGTTGAGATGATCGATGATCTCATCGAGGCATTCTTCAGCGGCAGCGCGGCCGACTTCCGGCTGCGAGCCGGCACCGAGACCTTCGGTGACCTGCACACCCATCTGGATGATGCGCTCGGCCTTGGTCATGGTCAGTGCCTGGGCATCGGTATTGGCAACGACGAAATCGACGCCTTCGAGCCCGGCAGTGATCATGTTGTTGACGGCGTTACCGCCGCCGCCACCCACGCCGAAAACAGTGATCCGAGGCTTCAGCTCGGTGATGTCAGGCTTGTTCAGCTTGATCGTCATTGTACCTTTTCCTTCTGCTTTTGGTCGCGTCGCCGAGCTGACCAATTCTTTTCCAATTCACTTTGACAAGGGAGGGGCTGTCCCCCTGGTCAAAAACTCTCTTTCAGCCACTGTCCCATGCGGGCCAAACGACCGGTTCCGTTGCCGAACGAACCGATGAGGCCGCCCTGCGATGCATGCGTTTCCATATCCGCCACCTGCGGATAGATGATCAGTCCCACTGCGGTGGAGAACGCCGGGCCCTTGGCTGCCGCCGGAAGACCGGAGACACCCATCGGACGACCGATGCGAACATTGCGGGCGAGAATCCGCCGTGCCGTTTCCGGCAGGCCGGTCAGCTGGCTGGCGCCACCCGTCAATACGACCCGCTTTCCGACAATCGGGCTGAAACCCGACTTCTGGATGCGGTCACGAATAAGCTCCAGCGTCTCTTCGATGCGGGCGCCAACGATACGGGTAACCAGCGAGCGCGGCACCTGGGTCGGCTGATCGCGATCATCCTCGCCGATCGGCGGTACGGAGATCACGTCACGTTCATCGCCACCATTGGCGAGTGCCGAACCATGTACGACTTTCATGCGCTCGGCATCTTCTATCCGAGTCGATAGGCCTCGCGCCAGATCAGTTGTGACATGATGGCCACCAAGACCGATTGCATCCGTATGAACGAGCTTGCCTTCGCAGAAAACGGAGATCGTCGTCGTGCCGCCGCCCATGTCGATGGCTGCGCAGCCGAGTTCTACTTCGTCGTCGACCAGGGCAGCAAGACCGCTGGCATAAGGTGTAGCCACCATGCCCTCGACCGATAGATGCGCACGATTGACGCAAAGCTCGAGGTTTTTCAGCGTGATGCGTTCAGCGGTGACGAAATGCATGTCGACACCCAGTTCATCGCCATACATCGACAGCGGATCACGGATGCCGCGCTCGCCATCCAGCGAGAAGCCGGTGGGCAGCGAGTGAAGGATGGCGCGATCATGCCGCTGCGACTGGTTGCTTGCCGCCACCAGAACCTTGCGAAGATCGGAATTCTCGACTTCCTGGCCACCAAGATCGATGGTCGCAGTATAGACATCGCTTGCCAGACGGCCGGCGGAAACGTTGACGATCAGGCTGTCGACGGTGAGGCCAGCCATGCGCTCGGCAGCGTCGACGGCAAGCCGGATAACGCTTTCGGCTGCATCGAGGTCGGCGATCACACCTGACTTCACGCCACGTGAACGCTGATGGCCGATGCCGATGATCTCGATGTGATGCGTGCGGCCCGGAAGGATTTGGCTTTCCTGGCGCGGAGTGAGGCGGGCAATCATGCACACGACCTTGGTCGATCCGATATCCAGAACCGACACGACGTGGCTGCGCTTCGATGACAGGGGCTTCATACGCGGCATACCGAATTGGGAGGAACCGAACATATTCACGATTTCGCTCCAGCTTTTTTCAGGGCCTTGGTGCGAGCGTCGAGCGCTTGCTCACGACGCTCCACCGCAGCGGAAGTCAATTGAATGGTTGTGCGATCTTCAAGACGAAGGTCTACCGCAGCGACATCGCGCTCCAGCACACCCTGCTCTTTTTCCAGTTTGGACAAGAGAGCCAGAGCAGACGGGATACGCTCTTCCGGAAGTTTGAGAACGATGCCGTTATCGAGATGCAGATCCCAACGGCGGCTGGAAACCCGGACATAGGCCCGCACGCGGCTTGCAATCTCAGGCCACTTGTCCATTTCCTGCGCGAAGGATGCGGCAGCAATCTCTGCATCACGACCGACGAACAGGGGCAAGGAGGCAAACTTGTTGTCCTTGAGTGGCGCGATAACCGATCCGTTCTTTTCGATCAGCGAAAGTTCAGATCCGTGCTGCCAGATGGCGAAAGCCTTGCGCTCCTTGAGCATGACCTCGATCGTGCGCGGATAAACCTTGCGCACTTCCGCATATTCGACCCAAGGCAGCTCGGACAGCTTGCGCCTTGCGGCATCGATATCCAGAGCAACCAGTGACGTCGTGCCATCGAGACCGAGAAGCTGAAGAATGTCGATTTCCGAAGTCTGATCGTTACCCGAGACCCGAACGTCTTCGATCGCGAATCCGACCGCGGCAGTTGTGGACTGGGCCACAACATGACCGTGACCACCGAGAGACATGCCATAGAGACCTACGGCAGCGAAAAACGCGAAGGTGGACAGCGTGCCGGCATGCGCCGGAATATCGATCCTGCCGGTGGCAAGACTGACCGCAAAGCGCACGACGCGACGCAGCGGCCGCGGCAGAACGCGACGATCGTCAGCGCCCACCACGCCGGAAGCAGCGCGACGATGCGATCCACCAGCCATTTTGCCGATCACCGTAGACAAGAAGCGTCCTCCACCATCCAGCGAACAAGCTCACCGAAGGAATAACCCGCATGAGCAGCCATTTCAGGCACGAGAGATGTCGGGGTCATTCCAGGCTGGGTATTGACCTCAAGCCAGATGACTTCACCTTCACCGGAGAACCGATCATCGAAGCGAAAGTCGGAGCGACTCACGCCACGGCAACCGATAGCCTCGTGCGCCTTGACCGCCCATGCTTGTATTTTTTGGTAAATATTCGGTGAAATCTGCGCCGGAATGACGTGTTTTGAACCACCAGCAACATACTTGGCGTCGTAATCGTAGAATCCCGGACCAGTCGGGACGACTTCCGTGACACCGAGAGCCTGACCATTCATGACCCCACAGGTCAGCTCACGACCATAGACATAACGCTCGACCATCACCTCGTCGCCGTAGCGCCATTCAGGCGACGTCACGATCTGCGGCGGATGGGACTGATCCTCACGAACGATCACAACACCGAAAGAAGACCCCTCACGAACCGGCTTGACCACATAGGGCGCACGCATGGGATGAACATTGGTGAAATCCTTGCGATCCATGACAAGCGCATCGGCAACAGGCACGCCTGCAGCCTTGGCAACATGCTTTGCCTGAGCCTTATCCATGGCCAACGCAGAGGCCAGCACACCCGAATGCGTGTAAGGAATTTCCAGGTATTCGAGCACACCCTGGATAGTCCCGTCTTCGCCGAAGGGACCATGAAGAGCGTTAAATGCAACATCGGGCCGAAGACCAGCCAGCACCGAACCGACGTCACGCCCGACGTCGACACGCGTCACCCGATAACCTTCGCCCTCAAGCGCATCCGCACAAGCCTTGCCGGACGACAGGCTGACAGGCCGCTCGGAGGAAAACCCTCCCATCAGAACAGCCACGTGCTTGCCACTCATCCATCACCTCTTGAAAAAGAACAACTCCCGGATTTCGAACCTCTCCCGCCTCTTGCGGCCAGCGACTCTCACCGAACTCGTCCCTCATTGGTGCAGCAAAATGGTTAACAAATCGTTTACTTTGCTTAACGAGACAGCCCAATACACTGAAAACAAAGGATAAAATTACGAAGGAAATAGTTAACGCGACACTTGAGGAAATCACAGATCATGGCGCACTCCCTTTCCTGCGGGACGTCTCAGCTCGTCGCATGATTCTTCGCAAGACCTGTTTTTTTTGCATTTATTGCGACAGAAAGGGTTTCGGTCGCCATAAAATTACGATACTGCGCATGCGGCCCTCCCAAGAGCCATATAAAAACCTTTTCTGAACTGGAATCAGTATGACTAACGCGACGCCCTCCGCTTCGCCGTCTGCTGAGCCGTTAGCGCCTGTTGCAACGAACTCTCCTGCACAAGTCCTGACGGCCAGCGTGGTCGGCACGACGATCGAGTTTTTCGATTTTTATGTTTATGCGACCGCCGCCGTCCTGGTGTTCCCGACGCTGTTCTTCCCCGGCAGCGACCCCACGAGCGCGCTTCTCGCATCTTTCGCAACCTTCTCCATCGCATTCTTTGCACGCCCGCTCGGCGCGATCGTGTTCGGCCATTACGGTGATCGTATCGGCCGCAAGACGACGCTGGTAGCCGCATTGCTGACCATGGGTGTTTCCACGGTCGTGATCGGCCTTCTGCCGACCTATGAACAGATTGGCGTCGTCGCACCGCTGCTTCTGGCGCTTTGCCGTTTCGGCCAGGGCTTCGGTCTCGGCGGCGAATGGGGTGGCGCGGTTCTACTGGCCACCGAAAACGCTCCTCCGGGCAAGCGCAGCTGGTACGGCATGTTCCCGCAGCTCGGCGCCCCGCTAGGCCTGTTCCTGTCCTCCGGCGTATTCTGGATCCTCCTGCATTTCATGTCGCAGGAAGCGCTGCTCAGCTGGGGCTGGCGCGTTCCCTTCATCGCATCGATAATACTGGTCGCTGTCGGCCTTTGGGTTCGCCTTACGATTACCGAGACCCCGGCATTCCAGAAGGCAATAGACAGCCATGAACGCGTCGAAGTGCCCGTCGCGGAACTCTTCCGCAAGCATAAGCGTAGCCTCGTACTCGGCACATTCGTAGCACTTGCCACTTTCGTGCTGTTCTACATCGGCACGGCCTATCTTCTGTCCTACAACGTCAAGGTTCTGAAGATGCCGTTCCTGGATGCGCTGGAAGTCCAGCTTCTCGGATCTGTTGTCTTCGGTATCTTCATCGTCGTAATCGGCAAGCTCGCAGAGCGTTACGGCCGACGCGAAATGCTGATCCTCACCAGCGCGCTGATTGCAGCCTTCTCGTTCCTCCTGCCGGCCTTGATGACCAACGGCGAAGGCATGATCTTCCTGTTCGTGATTCTGGCCATGGTCCTCATGGGCATGACTTACGGCCTGATCGGTACGGCGCTGGCCGCACCATTTCCGACCACGGTGCGCTATACCGGCTCGTCGATCACCTTCAACATGGCTGGCATATTTGGCGCCTCCCTGGCCCCCTATATCGCCACCTACCTGCAGGCTAACTACGGCATGGCCTATGTCGGCTACTACCTGCTTGTTGCCGCTCTAATCACGCTTGCCTGCATCTTCCTGTCAGGCAAGGAAGAAGTCTGATCCTTAACCGGATCGGAATCAGATCATAAGAAAAGCCCGCGAAGCCATTGGCCTCGCGGGCTTTTTCTTGTCTGGATATTGCCTGATATTAGATTGTTTCCGGAATGGATGCACATCTTGGATGCGATTACCCCGTGCGTTCAGAATAACGGTAATCCAATCTGCATCAGCAATCAGGAACGGCAAAATAGAGAGAAAAATAAGGGGGCGCTTATCTGATCAACGCTCCAAAACAGCGAGGCGCCGAGGTCAGCAACCAGAAGTCGCCAAGCCATCGAAGGCCAATCCGGAGAATTAGCCAGAGGCTTGGTCCGTTCAGGTGGAAAGGCATTGTTTACGCCTCCTGAACGGACCGAGCGGCCGGTTACTCCGTGGTCGCGCCCTGGAAAGGCTTGACCTCACGCCCGGGCATGAAAATGCCCAGCCGCTTGATTTCCCATTCCAACTTGATGCCGGCATGTTCGAACACGCGCTGACGCACCATCTCCCCGAGATATTCGAGATCGTAACCGGTCGCATGGCCGATATTGATCATGAAGTTGCAATGAAGCGACGACATCTGCGCGCCGCCGTTCATCAGGCCACGGCAGCCGGCATCATCGATCAGCTTCCATGCGGAGTGATCTGGCGGGTTCTTGAACGTGGAACCGCCGGTCTTTTCCTTGATCGGCTGCACTGTTTCGCGATGCTGGCGGACGGCATCCATCTCGGCTCGGATCTTGGCCCGATCTTCCGGATACCCTTCGAATACGGCATGCGTGAAGATCAGATCCTTGGAGGCTGCCGTATGTCGATAGGTATAGCCCATGTCTTCCTTGGAGAGCACGTGCTTGTTGCCCTGCCGATCAACAGCATGGACCTCGATCACGCGCTGGGAAGTCTCCCCCCCGTTAGCGCCGGCATTCATCCGCAAGGCGCCGCCGATCGAGCCAGGAATACCGTAATAAAAGGCAAAGCCGCCGATACCGTTATCCATGGCCATCGCGGCAATATGCTTGTCCGGGCAGATCGCACCGGCGCGAATGCGGTTTTCGCCGACAAGTTCGACCTGGCCAAATCCCTTGGCGGAGAGGCGGATGACAACGCCCGGGATGCCCCCATCGCGAACAAGCAGATTGGACCCAACGCCGACAACCGTCAGCGGCACTTCGGCCGGCAACAGTTTCAGGAAGGTTATCAGATCGTCCACGTCATGCGGCTGGAACATCAGTTCCGCCAGACCGCCCGCCTGGAACCAGGTTACCCTTTCCATCGATGCGTCCGGTGTAAGACGCCCGCGCAACTGGTTCACGCCCTCCCCGAGCGAGGCCAGCAGCTTTTCCCCATCTACCTGCTTCATACTTACTGTCCTGATATGCTTTCCAGTTCCCTCGGCAATGACGCCGCCCACTGTGTAATATTACCCGCTCCCAGAAGAACCACGAAATCACCTGGTTTCGCAATGCCTGAAACAATATGTGCCAGTTCAGCCGGCGACGCCATATAGCGCGCGTCGCGGTGGCCGCCCGCACGGATGTGCGAGACCAGCGTCTCCGAATTGACACCTTCAATCGGATCTTCGCCCGCAGCATAGACCGGTGCAAGGATAATGCTGTCCGCGTCGTTGAAGCAGGTCGCGAAATCCTCGAAAAGGCTCGAAAGGCGTGAATAGCGATGCGGCTGGTGTACCGCGATGATCCGCCCCTTGCAGGCCTCGCGCGCAGCTCTCAGCACCGCCTTGATCTCGACCGGATGGTGCCCGTAGTCGTCGAATACCTGCACATCATTCCAGGTTCCCGTAAGCGTGAAGCGGCGTTTCACGCCACCGAACGCAGCAAGCCCCTTGCGGATATCCTCTTCCGAAATACCCAGCCGGTTGGCGACTGCAATCGCCGCCGTGGCATTGGAAATATTGTGCCGACCCGGCATAGGCAGGGTCAGGTCCTTGAAATTGAATACCCGGCCGGTACGGCGACGGCGTATTTCGACATCGAAAGTCGCCTTTGTCCCATCCATGCGGATATTAGAAAAGCGTGCATCGGCCTGCGGGTTTTCGCCATAGGTGACGACCTTGCGGTCCTCGATCTTGCTGACCAGCGCCTGAACCTCGGGATGATCGATGCAAAGAACGCCGAAACCGTAGAACGGCACGTTCTCGACGAACTGACGGAAAGCTGCACGAACGGCATCGAAATTGCCGTAATGGTCCAGGTGTTCCGGGTCGATATTGGTGACCACCGCGACTTCCGCCGGCAGCTTCAGGAAGGTGCCGTCCGATTCGTCGGCCTCGACCACCATCCACTCGCCCTCGCCCATGCGGGCATTGGTGCCGTAGGCGTTGATGATCCCGCCATTGATGACAGTCGGATCGAGCCCTCCGGCTTCAAGCAGCGTGGCGACCATCGACGTGGTCGTGGTCTTGCCATGCGTGCCGCCGATGGCGATCGCGTTACGGAAACGCATCAGTTCCGCCAGCATCTCGGCACGACGCACGATCGGCAGCGAT
This sequence comes from Hyphomicrobiales bacterium, assembly GCA_900472575.1. Lineage (GTDB taxonomy): Bacteria > Pseudomonadota > Alphaproteobacteria > Rhizobiales > Rhizobiaceae > Neorhizobium > Neorhizobium cellulosilyticum. Next base: position 163,939 of record UCIV01000033.1, on the reverse strand, counting down.
TTTTCACGCGCAGCGATCAGCTCCGGATTGGTCTTCTTGATCGCAGTCGAAACGACCACGACTTCGGCATCACCGAGATTATTGGCTTCGTGGCCGACGAAAACCTCGATCCCCTTGTCGCGAAGGCGCTGGACGTTGGCACTGTCCGACTGGTCGGAACCTTGCACCTTGTGTCCGAGATTGTGCAGCACTTCGGCGATACCGCTCATGCCGATGCCGCCGATGCCGATGAAATGTACGAGGCCGATGGCCTTGGGCATCTTCATGCCTGAACTCCACTCTTTTTCTTATTCTTGTATTCGGCGATCGGGCACTTTTCTGCAATAGCAATGACGAGATCAGCCAGATCTTCGGTCGCGTTTGGCTTACCCGCCCTCTTCGCATCCGCCGCCATCGTCTCAAGACGATCAGGCTCGTTCATTGCGGAAGCCAACAGTGCCGACAGCTTTTCCGGCGAAAGATCAAACTGCGCCACGACCTGCGCACCGCCCTCGGCAACTAGAGCCGCGGCGTTCGCGGCCTGATCGTGATCGAGCGCGTAAGGATACGGCACGAGGATCGACGGGCGACCGATAACCGAAAGCTCACTGACGGTAGATGCACCGGATCGGCAGATGACCAGATGCGCCTCGGCCAGCCGATCCGCCATATCGGTAAAGAACGGGGCAATATCTGCCGGGGCATTGAGCTTGGCAAAGCAGGAAGTAACGCGATCCTTGTCCTCCTTGCGCGCCTGCTGGGTCACGACGAGACGCTCCCTCAGCGCTGGCTCCAGAAGACTGATCGCCGTCGGCACGGCCGAGGAGAAGAACTGAGCACCTTGGCTGCCGCCGAAAACGACAAGACGGAACGATGCCTCGCCGCGCGATGCGAGATAGGGGATCTTGGCGGCATCCAGAACCGGCGGGCGCACGGGATTGCCCGTTACGACGATCTTGGCCGCATGCTCGCCTCTGCCTTCCGGAAGAAACCCACCTGCGATTGCCTGAACGCGCTTTGCCAGCGCCTTGTTGGCGCGCCCCATGACTGCGTTCTGCTCATGGATCAACGTCGGAATTCCAAGGCCCGTGGATGCCAGAAGAGGCGGCACGGTCGGATAGCCACCGAAACCGACGACAGCCAGCGGACGAAGACGCGACATCAGCTTTCGCGCCGTACGAAGTCCCCTCCAGAGCGTCCACGCGGTCCTGGCCATGGCAACCGGGTTCTTGGACGCGAAGGTGGCGGAAGGCACGATATGGATTTCGTCGGCGGGGAATTTTCCCGCAAAGCGTTCGGCGCGGCTGTCCGTCACGAGATGAACCGCATAACCACGATTGCGAAGCTCATGTCCGAGAGCTTCTGCAGGAAACAGATGACCGCCGGTTCCCCCGGCGGCAAGAACGATCGTGCCCTTAGTCATTTACTCACTCCGCGGGAACGCCATGCGCAGCCCGAAACAGGCTCCGCTCCTGTGCCCGCTTTTCGGGCCGGTGACGAGTCAACGCCAGGATGAAACCGGCAGTGATGCAGATCGCGACCTGCGACGAACCGCCATAGGAAATCAGCGGGAGCGTCATCCCCTTTGCCGGCATCAGTTCGAGGTTCACACCGATATTGATCATCGACTGGATACCGATCAAAAGAACGAGACCTGCAACGGCAAAACGGTTGAAGTCGTTGCGTTCCTTGAAGGCATGGTTAAGTCCGCGCAGCACGATGAAGCCGAAGATCAGCACCAGCGCCATGCAGAACACGATGCCGAATTCTTCCGCGGCGACTGAGAAGACGAAGTCGGTATGGCTGTCCGGCAGGATACGCTTTACGATCCCCTCGCCCGGCCCCTGGCCGAACCAGCCGCCACGCACGATCGCCTCATGCGCCGTCTCGATCTGAAAGCGGTCGCCTTCGCCGGTCAAGAACTTGTCGAAACGCGCCGTCACGTGCGGCAGCATGTAATAGGCCGCCACGAGACCACCTGCGCCAACGCCGCCAAGCAGGAAAATCCAGATCCACGGCATGCCTGCCATGAAGAACATGCCGCCCCAGACGACGCTGGTGAGGATCGTCTGGCCAAGGTCGGGCTGGGCGACCAGAAGTGCTGCCACGATGCCGAACAGGATGATCGCGAAGAGATTGCCGGGTATTTCCGGCTGCCGCGCATGTTCGGAAAACAACCAGGCGCAAACGATCACGAAGGCTGGCTTCATGAATTCGGAAGGCTGGATCGAGAAGATACCGACGCCGATCCAGCGACGCGCCCCCTTGACCTCGACGCCGAAAAACAGCGCCAGAACCATTAGCACCAGCGAGACGGCCAGAAGAATGATGGCCGTTCGTCGCACCTGCCGCGGGCTGAGAAAGGACAGGCCGAACATCACGATCAAGGACGGGATGATGAACATCGCGTGCCGCTCGACGAAATGGAAACTGTCGAGGCCGATACGCTCTGCAACGGCGGGCGAAGCGGCGAAGGACAGCATGAAGCCCAGTCCCATCAACAGGATGAAGGCAGCAAGAAAATAGCGGTCGATCGTCCAGAACCAGTCTGCGAGCGGCCCTCGGTCTGCGCGGCTTACCATAGTCTCAGCTCCTGTTTCCGGTATCGACCAGCATTGTCACGTCCTGCAGGTCGCCCACGAGTTGCACGAAGGCATCTCCGCGGACCTCGAAATTCTTGAATTGATCGAAGCTTGCGCATGCGGGCGACAGCATCACCGCCGAAGCGATTGCATCGCCATCGGCATCAGCGGATGCATGGGCGACGGCCTGATCCAGCGTGCCGGAGATTTCGTAGCGCACGCTTTCGCCCAATGTGGCCGCAAATGCCGGCGCAGCCTCTCCGATCAAATAAGCTTTTACTATATGAGAGAAAAGTGGTGCGAGGCTTGTGATGCCCCCTTCTTTCGGCAATCCACCGGCGATCCAGTAGATGCGGTCATAGCTCGACAGCGCAGGTGCAGCAGCCTCCGCATTGGTTGCCTTGGAATCGTTGACGAACACCACGTGACCGCGGCGTCCAACCGGCTGCATCCGGTGCTTGAGGCCGGGAAAGGACTTCAGCCCCTGAACAATCTCGGTCGGCGTAAGACCCACAGCCAGGCAGGCTGCCACTGCAGCAGCCGCATTCTGGGCGTTATGCGCGCCTTTCAGTGTCGGAATGCCATCGAGATCGACGAACAATTCGCTCGCACCACCATACGCAAGCACGAGCTTTGTGCCCTCCGCGTAGATCCCGTCAGCGACAGGGCTACGCTTCGAAATCCGCTTCACAGCTACGCCTGCCCGCTCGACACGGTCGGCGATCAGCGTGCAGAAGCTGTCGTCGACGCCGATGATCGCCGTTTCGCTGCCGGCAACGAGGCGTTCCTTCACGTCGGCATAATGCTGCATCGTGCCGTGCCGATCGAGATGATCGGGCGTCAGGTTGAGCAGGATGCCTGAGGTCGGGTTGAGGGTCGGCGCAAGATCGATCTGGTAGGAAGAGCACTCCACGACATAAAATCGCCCCGCCTTCGGCTCGTCCAGCGTCAGGACCGCGGTGCCGATATTGCCGCCAAGTTGGGTATCGCGACCGCTCTCCTTCAGGATATGCGCGATAAGAGCCGTAGTTGTCGATTTGCCGTTGGTGCCGGTAATCGCGATGAACGGACTATCCGGCGCATGGGCGCGGCGCTCGCGCACGAAAAGCTCCACGTCTCCGATGATCTCGACACCGGCAGCCTTTGCAAGATCGACAGTCCAATGCGGCTTAGGATGGGTCAGCGGCACGCCCGGTGAAAGCACGAAAGCATCCTGCTTCGTCCAATCTATCCCCCTCAGATCGGCAACATTGATGCCGGCCTGCGACGCCCTTGTTACGCTTTCAGGGTTGTCGTCCCAGGCGGTAACATTCGCACCGCCAGCGACAAGCGCCTGCGCTGTCGCGAGACCCGATCCGCCGAGCCCGAACAGTGCTACATTTCTACCCTTGAAAGTCGTAACCGGGATCATCGCATTATAACCGAAATTACCGAAGCTTGAGTGTCGAAAGTCCGAGCATCGCAAGGCCGACGGCGATGATCCAGAAGCGGATCACGACCTGACTTTCCGTCCAGCCGAGCTTTTCGAAGTGGTGGTGAATGGGCGCCATGAGGAACACCCGCTTGCCGGTCAACTTGAAGAAACCGACCTGGATGATGACCGAAAGTGTCTCCATAACGAACAGACCACCGATGATCGCCATGACGATCTCATGCTTGGTGGCGACGGCAACCGAGCCGATCAGGCCGCCGAGCGCCAGCGACCCGGTGTCGCCCATGAAGATGGCGGCGGGCGGTGCGTTGAACCACAAGAAGCCCAACCCCGCGCCAATGACTGCGCCGAGAATGACCGCAAGTTCCCCGGTGCCGGGCACGAAATTGATCTGCAGATAATTGGCGAAAACCGCATTGCCGGCGAGATAGGCGATAACGCCGAAGGATGCAGCCGCAATCATCACCGGCACGATTGCCAGACCATCGAGACCATCGGTCAGGTTCACCGCATTGCCGGCCGCGACGATGACGAAGCCGCCGAACAGAATGAAGAAGAAGCCGATATTGAGGACATATTCCTTGACGAAGGGGAAAGCGACAGATGTCGCGAGGCCCGGATTGGATGTCTGGGCGTGCATTGCCATGCGCATCATAAAGAAGACGGCGATGCCTGCGATCAGGAACTCGATGCCGAGACGTGCCTTGCCGGAAAAGCCCTTGTCCGACTGCTTGGTGACCTTCAGGTAATCGTCATAAAAGCCGATGGCGCCGAAACCGAGTGTTACCAGCAGCGTCGCCACGACATAGACGTTGGAAAGGTCGGCCCATAAAAGCGAGCCGCCGACGATGCCGGCGAGAATCATCAGACCACCCATGGTCGGCGTGCCGGCCTTCTTGAAGTGTGTCTGCGGACCGTCAGCACGGATAGGCTGGCCCTTGCCCTGGCGCACACGCAATGACGCGATCATCCGCGGGCCGAACAGGAAGACGATCAGGGCCGAGGTAAACAGGGCTGCGCCAGTCCGGAAGGTGATGTATCGGAACAAATTGAAAAACTGCAGTTTGTCCGACAGTTCGACAAGCCAGATCAGCATGAAGGCCCTTTCCCGAAGCCGCTAAAATTCAAAGTTGATGGTCCGTGTCGGAGAATGCCGGATAGTTGTCAAGCAGACCGGCAACGATCTTGCCGAAACCGATGCCGAGCGACGACTTAACCATGACCACATCGCCGGACCTGACGGAGCGCACGACATAGTCGACGAGTTCCGACGTCTGTTCCCGGTATTCCACCTGAACGCTTTCCGGAAGCGCGTCCCGCAATACCGACATCTCCGCGCCGGCAAGCCAGACATGCTCTATCCCGGCGGCAAGCAGCGGCCCGGTCAGTTCCTCGTGCAACTGCGCGGAAAACTCGCCCATCTCCAGCATGTCGCCAAGCACCGCAATCCGCCGGCCGGAAAGGTCCGGCATGGTCGAGGCAAGCAAAGCGATTGCCGCCCGCATCGAGGCGGGGTTTGCATTATAGCTTTCGTCGATCAGCGTCAGATAGCCCTCGCCGATCGCAAGACGGTGACGTTCCCCCCTGCCCTTGACGGACTTGAGGCCCGCAAGCACTTCGATCGCCTGATCGAGATCAGCGCCGACGAGATCACAAGCGCCGAGCGCCGCAACGGCGTTTTCGGCGATATGCCGCCCCGGTGCACCGATCCGGACTTCGCGCGTCTCGCCATCGAGAACCGCCCAGATCGTCGATCCCTCGCCATCGCCTTCGAAATCCGCAAGACGAAAATCCGCCTTGGCATGCTGGCCGAAGCTGCAGATACGCGCCACGCCGGCTTCCTTTGCGCGTTCCGCCAGAAACTCGAACTGCTTGATATCGCGGTTGAGCACGGCAACGCCGCCCTCGACCACACCATTGAAGATCTCGGCCTTGGCCGCGGCAATCTCTTCCAGATCCTTGAAATGACCGAGATGGGCAGCCGCAATCGTGGTGATGATCGCCACATGCGGCTTGACCATCTGCACCAGCGGCGTGATCTCGCCGGCATGGTTCATGCCGATCTCGAAAACACCGAAATCGGTATCTGCCGGCATGCGCGCCAGCGTCAAAGGCACACCCCAGTGATTGTTGAAGGATGCAACGGCTGCATGGACCTTGCCCGACGGAGCAAGCACCTGACGCAGCATTTCCTTGGTTGTCGTCTTGCCGACCGATCCGGTCACGGCAATGATACGCGCGCGGCTGCGGGCGCGGGATGCCACGGCCAGCTTGCCGAGCGCCACCAGCACATCTTCCACCACGATCATCGGCACGGTCAGCCGGCCGAGTGCGGGAAGCTTGCCTTCACTGACGACGATCAGCGACGCGCCATTGGCAACCGCAATGCTCGCATAATCATGACCATCGACACGGTCGCCCTTGATCGCGAAAAAGGCTTCACCCGCGCCGATGGAGCGGCTGTCGATCGAAATGCCCGTAATGCCTTCCGGAAGCGTACCGATCGGACGACCTTCCATGACGGTCGCCATTTCTTGCGATGTCCAAAGAAAGCTCACGATACCCTCTCCTCCAATGCACGGCGTATTTCGACATGATCCGAGAACGGCAATACCGTCGCTCCGATCGTCTGCCCTTCCTCGTGCCCCTTGCCGGCAACGATCAACGTATCGCCCGATTTGAGCAGGTTCACGGCGTGGCGGATGGCGCTTGCCCGGTCGCCGATCTCGATCGCCCCCGGTGCAGCCGCCATGATCTCGGAGCGAATGACTTCCGGAACCTCGGAACGGGGGTTATCGTCGGTGACGACGACGACATCGGCCAGACGCGTGGCAATATCCCCCATGATCGGACGCTTGCCCTTGTCGCGGTCGCCGCCGCAGCCGAACACGACAAGCACCTTGCCGCTGGTAAACGGCCGCACCGCGGTCAGCACCTTTTCCAGCGCATCCGGCTTGTGGGCATAATCGACATAGGCAAGCGCGCCATCCTTGGTATGGCCGACGAGCTCCAGTCGTCCGGCAGCGCCGGTCAGGGTCTCAAGCGCCTTGAAAGCGGTCTTAGGCTCGACACCCGTCGAAATTGCGAGACCCGCCGCGACCAGCGCATTGGCAAGCTGGAAATCACCGGCAAGCGGAATGTCGATTTCGAAAATCTGCCCGTTGTGATGCACTTCGGCCATTTGCTTGTGGCGGAAATGCTCGACGCGTTTGATGCAGAGATAATCGCCCTTGCGCCCAACCGTCCGCACATCGAGGCCTGAAGCCTTGGCAACCCGGATAGCTTCCTCGGACCATGCATCGTCAGCAAAAATGACAGCCGGAGAGCCCTTCGGCATCAGCGTATCGAACAGCCGCATCTTCGCGGCCATATAGTCCTCGACCGTCGGATGATAATCCATGTGGTCGCGACCGAGATTGGTAAAGGCTGCAGCGGAAAGCCTGACGCCATCGAGACGCGACTGGTCGAGCCCGTGGCTGGATGCCTCCATTGCTGCGTGCGTCACGCCTTCATCAGCCAGTTCGGCAAGAAGCTTCTGCAGCTCCACCGGATCGGGCGTCGTCAGCGATCCATAATCATTGCGGCTCGGAGAAATGACGCCGGTCGTGCCGATCTGTGCCGCGTTCAACCCGGCCTTCGCCCAGACCTGCCGGACGAATGACGCAACCGATGTCTTGCCCGCCGTACCGGTCACCGCCACCATCGTTTCGGGCTGCTTGCCGAAGAACCTGGCCGCTGCCAATGCAACGAAACGGCGTGGATTGGAAACGACGAGAACCGGGATTTTCGCTTCGACCGGATGCGCCGACACCGCGACTACGGCGCCACGCGCCGCAGCATCGCCGATAAAGCCCTGCCCGTCGGCCTTGACGCCAGCCAGAGCAGCAAACAGCATGCCCGGCTCGATCTTGCGGCTGTCCAGGGAAATCCCGCTAATCTCGAGGTCTCCAAGGGGGCCAGCGAGAAGGTCGTTAACTTCCGGAAAATCCGGACCGGCAAGATCGCGCAGTTTCATCAGTCTGTTCCATTTTTCGAGCGGCGCTCACGAATCGCCGCTCGAGTTGTTGTCGCTCAATAAGACACAAGCAGGGCAGAACCGTCATTGCCGAATTTCGGCTTTACACCGAGAATGGGAGCCGAACGGCTGATGATCTCCTTGACCATCGGCGCCGCCGAGGTGGCAGCGAGCGCCGCACCATTGCCCTTGTCCGTCTTCGGCTCGTCGCTGAAGCTCAGGACCACATATCTGGGATTGTCCATCGGAAAGGCCGACAGGAACGCGTTGAAGTTCTTGTCATGCGCATAACGTCCGTTGACGACCTTGTCGGCCGTACCCGTCTTGCCGCCGACATCGAAACCATCGACGCGCGCATTTCGGCCCGAACCGTTGGCACCGTTCCATTCGAACAGATAGCGCATATCGCGGCTTGTAGACGGCTTTAGCACCTGGGTCGCGACCAGATCTGCCTCTTCCCTCGTGCGCGGCAGGAAGGTCGGCGAGATCAGCTTGCCGCCGTTGACCAGTGCAGCACCGGCAACCGCCGTCTGCAACGGGGTGGTGGATACGCCGTGTCCGAAGGAAATGGTGATCGAGTTGATCTTCTTCCATTGCCGCGGCTGGCTCGGCATAGCCACCTCGGGCAATTCCGTCTTCATTCTCGACAAAAGGCCGAGACGCGTCAAAAAGTCCTTGTGGCCATCGATGCCGACGGCGTCGGCAATCTTCGCCGTACCGATGTTCGACGAATACTGGAAGATCTCAGGCACGCTCAACACGCGTCCCTTGCCGTGGAAATCCTTGATGGTGAACCCGCCGATACGGATCGGGAAACGCGCATCGAAAGTACTGTTGATGTTCATCTTGCCGTCGTCGAGGCCCATGGCCAGCGTGAACGACTTGAATGTCGAGCCCATCTCGAACGTGCCGTTCGACATGCGGTTGAACCAGCCCTCTTCTCCGCCGGCAGCGGGATCATTCGGGTCGAAGTCAGGGGCAGATGCCATGCCGAGGATTTCACCGGTATGGACATCGAACACCACAGCACCGGCGCCGATCGAATGGTACTTGCCGATCGAGGAAGAAACGACATCCTGCACGATCGCCTGAACTCTCAAGTCGATGGAAAGCTTGACCGGCTCCAGCGGCTGGTTCGAGGTCATGCCGACAGAGGCAAGGTCTGCAAGTCCCTGGCTGTCGACATAGCGCTCCATGCCAGCAACGCCACGATTGTCGATATTCACGTAACCGACGATATGAGCGGCCGTGCGTCCGCCGGGATAGAAGCGGCGCTTCTCGGGCCTGAAACCGATACCCGGAATACCGAGCGCAAGGATCTGGCTTTGCTGCTTCGGCGTCAACTGGCGACGCAGCCACTGGAAACGCGAATTGGACTTGAGCCTCGAATAGGTCGACTTGACGTCGAGATCAGTCAGTACGGTCGAAAGCTTCTCGACCACCTCGTCGGCATCGACAATCTTGTGCGGCTCGGCGAACAGCGAGACGGTGCGAATGTCCGTCGCAAGGATCGCGCCGTTACGGTCGACGATATCCGGGCGCGAGGCCATCAGCCGATCCGCAGGCAGGATGCTCGAGGTCGTCTCCGGCTGGGCCATACCATACTGCGTAAGACGGCCGCCGATCACGACGTAAACCACGGCGAAACCGGCAATCAGCAGACCCACGCGATTGCGCGCCTGCGCAGATTTCTTCTTGCGCGTTCCTTCAAACGCAGCGCCGCCAACGGCAGACCTGCCCTTGCGGTCAGATGAAAAATGCGCCCGGCGTTTGACCACCATAACTTTAGAAAGAAAAGACATCAGCGCCTCACCGAGCCAGTGGACATATTATCCGGCGCCCATCCTCGAGGCAGCGGCAATGGAACCTTGGGAGCCGGCGTTGCCTTCGCCTGCTCCACTCCCTTGAGAGCCGCAGCTACCTCACCGTTCTTGCCGGCGATAATATCCTCAATCGTCGTATCGGGCTGCGGGAGTTGCGATCTGTGCATGGGCAGCTCCTTTGGCATTGCGAGCTGTGTCGGCTGCGTGGGAACAAGACCAAGCTCCGAATCGTAATTCTTAATCAATGGCTGCAGGCGGTTCGGCTGCGTCACGAGAGCCCAGTCGGCCTTCAGAAGATCGATCGTGTCGCGTTCAAGCCTGATCTCAGCCTCGAGCCGGCGAACTTCGCTCAGCTTTTCGTCCGCTCGATGCTTGATCGTGTAGGTAACGACCGCCATCGTGGTCATCACGCCGATCAGGACGAGATCGAAACTCCTCAGCATCGTCAGGCTCCCATGGTCGCAAGGCTGGCCAGCTCAGGCAGCGAGAAAATAGACAAGTCGTCAGCACCAGGCTTGGCTTCGGTACGAACGCCCATACGCAGCTTGGCGGACCGTGCACGCGGATTGACCTCAGCCTCGGCCTCGCCAGCGGCAATCATCTGCTTGCCCGGAAATTCGAAAACAGCGGAACGAACCTCGACCGCCGGCATATGTCGCGAGCCGGAAGCCTTACCTGAACGATCGGAGAAAAATTGCTTCACGATCCGATCTTCGAGAGAATGAAACGTTACGACAACCAGACGACCGCCCGGCTTAAGCGACCGCTCGGCGGCAAAAAGCGCACGAGCCAGTTCCCCAAGCTCGTCATTCACGAAAATCCGAAGCGCCTGAAAGACACGAGTCGCCGGATGAATCTTATCCTTGGCTTTGCGCGGATTGACGCTCTCGATCAGATTGGCGAGATCGCGTGTTGTTTCGAACAACTGTGTCGCACGCCGCTTTTCGATGGCGCGAGCAATACGCCCAGGATGCTTTTCTTCACCGAGAAATCCGAAAATCCGAATAAGGTCACCGACCTTGGCCCGATTGACGACATCAGCGGCGGAAACACCCGAAGACGACATACGCATATCGAGCGGCCCATTGCGCTGAAACGAAAAGCCGCGTTCAGCCTCATCGATCTGCATCGACGACACGCCGATATCAAAGACGACACCATCCAAACCGCCATCGGGAACATACTCCGCAAGACGGGAGAACTCGGAATGGATAAGGGACAGCCGTCCCTCGCTCTTCTGAACCAGCGCCTGACCTGCAGAGATCGCAGTCGGATCGCGATCGAGAGCAATTACCGAAGAACCGGCAGAAAGAAGCGCGGACGTATATCCGCCTGCACCAAAAGTGCCATCGAGAATGACCTTGCCCGCTTCAGGCTGAAGCGCAGCAACCACTTCCCCAAGCATAACCGGGATATGGCGCGCAGACCCAGTTTCGGTCTCGACCTCAGCACCATCAGACCCATTCGCCATACTGCACTCTCACTGCAATTAGAGCAGAAAAACAACAGCCCCTTCCGCCGGAAAGCCCACCTTCAATTCACGACCATCCGCAAGGAACCGAGACAACCGATTACCAAGGCAAACATCGCCCCTCGCAGCAGAGAAAAATGAAAGAACGATCGACTAAAGAGACACCCACGGAACGAGCCTTGAAAACCCCTTCCTACATGCATTTATTTATGACCCGTTAAGTTTAACAAAACATTACCAAGGCGGGTTTTGCGATCGGAGAGAGGCACTCGAAAACGTCGGATAAACATCGATTAAGCTATTGAAATAATGAAAACTCTCCACTTTCTCGAAGAACGGGAGAGCAGCCGGACGCTGACAGCGAGAAGAAGACGTTACATCACCGCCGCATTATCAGGTCAGATTCGCCAGTTGGCCTGTAAGCCGGGTTCTGTATGGCTCCGATGCAAGCACCGGAACGTGGCAGCCATTCATCTGGGACGATGCTTGCACATCGCCTCACGCAACCCACCCGGATGACTGGCCCAGAAACAGGCTGTAGGCGCTTTTGGCGCCCCGCGTCATCCCTATTCGGTCTTGCTCCCGGTGGGGTTTACCTTGCCGCCGCTGTCACCAGAGGCGCGGTGGGCTCTTACCCCACCCTTTCACCCTTACCCCGCATATAGCGAGGCGGTTTGCTTTCTGTGGCACTTTCCCTAGGGTCGCCCCCGCCGGACGTTATCCGGCACCGTGTTTCCGTGGAGCCCGGACTTTCCTCACCCTACCGTCTTTCGACATTGGTAAAGCGCGGCTGCCCGGCCAACTGGCACCGGCTCCTTAAACGGTTTGATCCGCAAACGCCACAGCACAGAGCAAAGAATTCGCAGAATGCGTGGGATGTAAAGCGCTTCGAGCGTTTTCCGGAATCAGAACATCAACGGGTAGGTGCGACCATAATCCAGCGCCACCGTCGCATAGGAAACAGCCTCTTCCGGCTTGGCGCGATCCATTGAGGCAATCACCATCTCAACCTTGTTGCAGTAACGCTGCGACACCGGGTTCATGCGCTTTGCACCATGGCCGGCATTGTATTTGAGGATGGTCCGGCAGAGCTTTCCATCACCGAGTTCATGCGCGCCGGCGAGATATTTCATACCATAGCGAATGTTGGTTTCAGGATCATAGAGACCGGAGGCACGCCCCCTGTACCCCATCAGCTTGGCCGTTGCAGGCTTGATCTGCATCAGGCCGATCTCTCCCGCGCTTCCCTTTGCCATCGGCTGGAAATTGCTTTCGATCCGCACGACAGCCATCGCCAGCTCGGTCGGAACGCCGTATTGATCGGCATATTGACGAATCAAACCCTCGTAACGCGACTGGCGAAGCGAAGGCTGATCTTCCGGCGTCTTGGCCTGCATGGTGGTTTCGCGCGTTTCCCAGGGCTTGATGACCTGTTTTTCTGTAGAGTTCGTCGTCTCCCCACCGTCTTCGGCGCGCACGAAATCCGTACCCGCAGCAAGCGCAATCACGCCCGCTGCGGCTGCAATAGCCAGCATTCTCATGAAGTAAGTCAGTCTCCGGGTAAGGTCCTTCAACTCATGGACCTGAAAGGCTCGCGGCCGGCACATGCCGATCCTTCGGAAGCAATGCCGGAAAGACGATGCAACCGTTGACGAAACCCGTTCGTTTTTCTTTGCAATCCCCGCCTACAAGGCGATTGCGCGAGCCACTGCTTAAACCCGGTTATTAAGGAAAGTCTGTGGCAGCGCAGCAAAACGACGTTTTTACTACCTTACAACTCTCAGGAGATCAGATTTCTACCTGGCTATATTTCGGCAACGAGGTCAGCAATCGGTGCAAGGTATCGATCGTGGAGAAATCGGCTATTCCATCGACCAGCGCCGGACGAAAATGCCGCTGAAACGCTTCCAGCACACCCTTGGTGCGGTCGCAGAAATTGCCTGTTATCTCAAGATCGTAGCCGTAGAAGGATAGCATCGATTGCAGCGCCTCGATGGGCTGCCCCGCCTCGCCCAACTGGAAGAACCGCCCGCCGGCAATCGGACTTGCGTCGACCCAATGACCAACACCCGCATCATACAGCCGCTTCCACGGAAAATTCTCGCCCGGATCAACCTTGCGGATTGGCGCGACATCGGAGTGACCGAGCACCCGTTCCGGCCTTATGGACCACCGCTCGCCGCAATCCAGACACAATTGAACCACCGCTTCGATCTGGTCGGCAGGAAACATCGGAAGCCCGCCCGGATGCCCGGGATTGGCGATCTCGATACCGATCGAACAGGAATTGATATCGACCTCTCCCGCCCAAGCACTTTTTCCTGCATGCCATGCACGCCGCGTCTCCGGCACGAGCTGGATCACACGCCCGTCCTCATGAACGAAGTAATGGCTGGAAACTTGGCTCTCCTCTTTACAGAGCCAGTTCAGCGCCTGATCGGCGTCCGGCATGCCGGTATAGTGAAGGATGATTGCATCAGGTTGACGGCCGGAAACTCGCTCCCCGTGATTGGGAGACGGCCGGACAGATGCTGCCGCATAGTCCGCAACGAAATCACTCATGCTGCGCGACGCTCTTTCTCGATCGCCTTATAAGCCGCGTTCAGCGCAGCCATCCGCTCGTTTGCGGCAGCGTGAAGCGTGGCAGGCACGCCCCGCGCAATCAAACGGTCCGGATGATGTTCGGAGACAAGAAGGCGGTATTGCTTGCGGATCGCAGCGAAATCATCCTCGGGGGAAACGCCGAGCACCAGATACGGATCCCGACCATCGAGATGCACGTGCCGCGCCATGATTCGGCGGAAATGTTCGTCATCTATCCGGAAGATTTCCGCAATACGGCCGAGGAACAGAAGCTCCTTCTCATGCACCAGGCCATCCGCCTTGGCGATATGGAAAAGCCCATCCACGACACTCTCGAGCATCGGGCAGTTCTCGGCAGCTCCCGAACTGCAAAGGTTTGAGAGCTTGGACGCATAGGCCTCATAACCGGCCACGTCCTGACGCGCGAGATTGTATAAACGCGCGACGTTGCGGGCTTCTTCATCCGGAAAATCGAAGATTTGCTGGAACGCCTTCACTTCCGCTTCGGTGACGATTCCATCCGCTTTGGCCATCTTCGCGGACAGCGCGATGATGGCAACGGAGAAGGAAACCTGCCGGCGGGTCTCGGGATCCCCCTCGAAAAGCGTGCGGATAGCCTCCACCACGCGCCCCAGCGCGCTACCGGCGGCATCGCCGATCGCACCGATAAGCCGCTCCCACAAGGAGGAAATCTGCAGACAGGAAAAATCGAATATCATCCGCCTAAATGACCAGATAACACCAAAAAATGCAACGGATCGGGCGTTCACCACCAGATTAAACTATGTTCATGTTATTCGAACAATGAGCTGGCTCGGAGGTCAGGCCGACTGCTTTCATGGCATCTGAAATCAGCCCCCCCTTCAAAGCCATCCGCTGCGCACCAACCTCCGCCATATGTGATGCAGCGCAGCTTTATCGACGCATCCGTTTGAAAACACGGAATTATTACCCACCGAAAAACAAGGCGCGCGACGGAATAGGCGAAGAAATGCACTTTACACCGTCTGCCCTCTATCGCATCCATACCGCCGGAGAAATGCAGGGGAAGCGTTTACACGCGACGGAGGAACCATGGCCAGAGAGAAAGTAGCAATGTTGACGGCAGGCGGTCTTGCTCCCTGCCTATCATCGGCTGTGGGAGGCCTCATTCAACGTTACACCGATGTCGCTCCGGATGCTGAACTGATCGCCTATCGCTCCGGATACCAAGGGGTTCTTCTCTCGGACCGAATCGAAATCACAGCGGAGATGCGAGAGAATGCGCATCTGCTCCACCGTTATGGCGGCTCGCCGATCGGCAACAGCCGCGTCAAACTGACAAATGCCGCAGACTGCGTGAAGCGGGGCCTGATCAAAGAAGGCCAGAACCCTCTGGCAGTTGCAGCAGAGCAGCTTGCCGAAGATGGCATCACCGTGCTTCACACTATTGGCGGCGATGATACCAACACCGTAGCTGCCGATCTCGCAGCATATCTAGCCGCAAACGGTTACGACCTCACCGTAGTTGGCCTGCCGAAGACGGTCGACAATGATATCGTTCCCATTCGCCAGTCGCTGGGCGCCTGGACAGCAGCGGAAGTTGGCGCAGCATTTTTCGACAATGTTTCGAATGAACAGACGGCGGCGCCGCGTACCCTCATCATCCATGAGGTCATGGGTCGCCATTGCGGTTGGCTTACCGCGGCAACGGCACGCGCCTATATCCAGAAAAGCAGTTCCAACAACTATGTCGAAGGCTTCCTCATGAATGAGGAAATGAAGGGCATCGACGGCGTATATCTTCCCGAAATGGCCTTTGATGCGCAAAAGGAAGCGGCTCGTTTGAGGGAAGTCATGGACAAGCGCGGCTTTGCGACGGTCTTTGTTTCCGAGGGCGCCTGTTTGGACGCAATCGTTGCCGAACGCGAGGCTGCCGGCGAAAATGTTGCCCGTGATGCGTTCGGTCACGTCAAACTGGATACGATCAATGTCGGAGGCTGGTTCCAGAAGCAGTTTGCGGCCCGGATCGATGCGGAACGATCATTGGTGCAGAAGTCCGGCTATTTCGCCAGGTCTGCAGCTGCAAACGGCGATGATCTTCGACTGATCCAGGGAATGGTCGATCTCGCTGTTGAAAGTGCATTAAACCGGGTCTCCGGCGTGACCGGACATGACGAAGACCAGAATGGGAAGCTTAGAACGATCGAATTTCCGCGCATCAAGGGTGGTAAACCTTTTGATATGACGGCAAGATGGTTCGGCGATGTAATGGAGTCCATTGGGCAGTCTTTCGAGCCCGCCTGATGGAAAAATGACGGATGCTGTGGCATCCGGGAGGGTGATGATGACCATAGAAACATGGCTCGCTTTTGCGGCAACGACGGTTGCTATCCTTCTTATGCCGCATCCCATTGCATCGCTCACTGCAGCGTTCTCCGCTTCATGGGGAAGAACAAGCGCATTCGTGACGATCCCGGCCTTCGTTCTATCCTTTGTTCTTGGAGGCGTTCTGGTCGTCGCCGGCGTTTTTCTGATCACTTTCCTTTGGCCAGCAGCAATCGGCGCTCTTTCATGGATAGGGCTGTCCTACCTGATGCTGCATGTCCTCTACGCCTACCAGGATCCTCGGCTCCGCTATGGGACCGCCGACAACGACAACCTTCCCGAAACGCGTCCCATGCGCATATTCGGTTATTTCGTTCTGACAACGTTCAGGAGCACGCGTTACTTTGCGCTCACGGCAGCAATTGCCGTCCAGTTTTTTGATCCCGCGCGCGCGCCACAGGAACAGTGTATAAACATGATTTCTGCACTGGCTGTTTCGGCGATGATAGGGGCGCTTGCCCATGCCACACTTCCCGCCAGTTTCACTCGGAAACGCCGCGTTTCCAAGGCCCGCAGCAAGGTTCCCTACAAGCCCGGAACACGTTTCATAGCCCGTCGTGCGGTCACTGCCGGATATCGGCGCATCGCCGCATGATCATCTGCGACCGGCTGGTGGCTTGTCGATCTCTTTCGAATGAGTTAATTGAGGTCGAGTTTCACTGGTCTTGTTAACGTTCTGGGCAACGATTTTTAATGAAAGCGACCCGATGGCAATGATGCGATTTGTGGGCCGTAAGGCAGCCGTGGTTATTGCCATGTCTTCCGCATTGGCTGCATGTTCCAGCGTTGACCACAGCAACAACGTGGCGTCGAACGAGACGCAGGACCAATCCGTTCAGCAGACTGCCGATGCATCTTCGGCGATCGCAGAAGGAGGTCCTGACAGCACAGTTACGCTCGTCAAGACAAGCCGCCTCCCGGTTCCCGTACCGACTGTGTCGGACGCAGCCAACGTTCAGACCGCAGCCATGTCATCTCCGACCATGGCGCCGTTCGTTGCCATGCAAACGAGCTCGACTGCCGCATCGATGCCTGTCGTCGTCGCCTCTGCTCAGCCAGTAGCGCACAGCACCGCCAAGGGTGCCCGCCTTGTTTCCCCTCCGCTCGCTCCGGCAGTCCAGTCGGGACAGATCCAACCGGCAGCAGCTCAGGCCATCGCGCTTGACGAACCAGAACTGACGCCGGACATGGTCGCGCTGCAATCGGTCATTCCGATCCCGCGCCCGCAGGTGCCGACGACTACGCTTGCTTACGCATCGCAGCCGAAAGCAGTCGCCGCAGTTTCGGCGATCGACAACCGGATGGAGTTCCCCCCGGCTCCCGGCGAGCCGATGCCGGAAACCGCGACGGACGCCCCTTCGAACTTGAAAAAGCTTATCCACCGTTATGCCGGCCTGTATGGTGTGCCGGAATCGCTGGTGCACCGCGTCGTGCACCGCGAAAGCAAATATGACCCCAAGGCTTATCACAAGAACGGTTATTGGGGCCTCATGCAGATCAAGTATTCGACGGCCAAATCGATGGGTTACGAGGGACCACCAGAAGGCCTTCTCGACGCCGAAACCAACTTGAAATACGCGATCAAATATCTCCGCGGCGCTTGGCTTGTCGCCGATAACCAGAACGACAACGCAATCCGGCTTTATGCGCGCGGCTATTATTACGATGCCAAGCGCAAGGACATGCTCCACGTCCTGCAGAAATAACGGCTAATCGGCGTTTATCCGTTTCACCACTTCCGATGCCAGCACACTCGCATCGTAGCCCTGCGATCTCGGCGTCAGGCCCAACTTCACGATCACCAGATCCAGTGACGGAATGACAAAGACATTTTGCCCGTCATGCCCGCTGATGACGAATGCATCCGATGGCAGACCGGCCCCGGGCTTCGGCAGCCACGTTTGCATTTTCGAATAGCGGCCGCCCGAACTTCTATTGGCCTCATGCATCTGCGCCACGAAGCCTTCCGGCAACAGGCGCGCCCCCTCCCACACACCGTCGCGCGCCAGAAACAGCCCGAACCGTGCCCAATCGCGGGCAGTCGCATACATGTACGAACTGCCGACAAACGTGCCCGCCGCATCGGTTTCCATGATTGCCGACGTCATGCCCAACGGCTCGAAGATCGCCCGCGAGGGATAGGCGAGCGCCTCATCACGATTACCGATGCGATTCATCCAGATCCTGGAAAGCAGCACGGACGTCCCGGACGAATAGGTGAAGCGCGAGCCGATCTCGTCCTCGAGCGTTATACTTTCGACGAAACGCGCCATATCCGGCTCAAGAAACAGCATGCGCGTTACATCGGCCACCGTCCCGTAATTCTCGTTGAAAGCCAGTCCGCTCTCCATGCCCATGAGATCGGAAATACGGATCAATGCGCGCCGATCATCCCTCCACTCCGTAAACAGGTTCTTCTCGTCGAGCGACAAGCGCCCTTCCTTCATCAGTCGCCCGATGATCGCGGCATTTACGGTCTTAGTCATCGACCAACCGAGAAGCGGCATATCTTTCGAAAAACCTTCACCATAGGCTTCGGCAACGATTTTGCCATGACTGACGATCACCACCGCCCGCATGCCTGGTCCGGTTAAAGCAGCGTCTGAAAATATTGAGACAAGCGTTTCTTCCGAATCGGCTTTATCCCCTTCAGGCCACAGCGCCTCGGGATCACTCTCTGGAACTGGCCTAGTGGCATTGGCCGCCGACTGAACACTTCCAACCGGCCCGACGGTGCATCCCGTTCCCTCGCGGTAAACTGCCTCGCTCGGCGCAATCGATCCCAGCAGGGCAGCATTGACGCGTTTACCGTCACGGTCGACTGCAATGCCCATCAACCGCAAGAGCGGATGGCCCGGCGCTTGAACATCCTGCTCCAGAATCACATCGGGATCACGCCCCGCAATGAAGACGTTGGAGCATACGATCTTCGCCGCATAGCCGCTGCCCACGCGCAGCAGATTGGGCGGAATGAAATAGATCCACAGACCGATGCCGATCGCCACGATGAGCAGGAACACCGCAAGACGACGAAAAATTACCTTCAGCACCAGCGCCTCCATTCTGTCTGCGGCATGCAAGCAAAATCCGTGACCGAGGGGAAGGCTCATTGTTGCGGAACGCGTTCACGATGAAGCAAGTCACAATGCGCGTCACGAAGCTGTTGCACGAAGCGGCTAAACGCCTCGAAACTCATGATGAGGCAGGATTTGGTCATGGCAGATATCGTCGAAGAACGTGGCTTGCAGCGCAACCGCAAGCTCAAGGACGCCCTCCTCCAGCACAAGGCCCTGTCGCCGCACGGCCTTTCCGAGCGCCTGTTCGGCCTGCTCTTCTCCGGCCTCGTATATCCCCAGATCTGGGAGGACCCGGCGGTCGACATGGACGCGATGGAACTGTCGGAAGGGCATTCGATCGTCACCATCGGCTCTGGCGGCTGCAACATGCTGGCTTATCTGTCCCGCTCGCCGAAGAGCATCGACGTTGTCGATCTCAATCGTCACCACATCGCTCTCAACCGACTGAAGCTTGCAGCCTTCAAACATCTGCCGGCGCATGCCGACGTTGTTCGTTACCTCGGAATGGACGGCCTGAAGTCCAACAGTTCGGCGTTTGATGCCCATATCGGCCGCAACCTGGACGAACAGACGCGAGCCTACTGGCAGAAGCGCTCACTGACCGGTCGTCGGCGCGTCGAGGTGTTCAACAGAAACATCTATCGCACTGGCCTGCTTGGCCGCTTCATCGCCATTGGCCACGTAATCGCCCGTCTCCATGGCGTCGATCTGAAGGAATTTGCCGAGGCACGCTCGCTGCGCGAACAGCGCCAGTTCTTCGACGCCAACATTGCTCCGCTCTTCGACCGCCCGCTGATCCGCTTCATTACCAGCCGCAAAAGCTCGCTCTTCGGCCTCGGCATCCCGCCCCAGCAATATGACGAGCTCGCGAGCCTCGCACCGAATGGCTCGATTGCACCGGTCTTGCGCGAGCGGCTTGAAAAGCTCGCCTGCCACTTCCCGATGAATGACAATTATTTCGCCTGGCAGGCCTTCGCACGCCGTTATCCGCGCCCGGAAGAAGGCAGCCTGCCCGATTATCTGCGTGCGGAAAATTACAAGGCGATCCGGCAGAATACCGATCGCGTCACGGTCCACCATGAGAGCGTCACCGTCCTTCTGGCGCGCAAGCCGGCCGGCTCGGTCGATCGCTTCGTGCTGCTCGACGCCCAGGACTGGATGACCGACGATCAGCTGAATGCGCTCTGGAGCGAAATCAACCGCACCGCAGCTCCTGGCGCCCGGGTCATCTTCCGCACTGCCGCCGAAAAGAGCGTCATCGAAGGCCGCATCTCCGATACGCTTAGGCAGGAATGGACCTATCTTGGCGAACGCTCCGCCGAACTGAACCTGCAGGACCGCTCCGCCATCTATGGCGGCTTCCACATTTACGTGAAGGCCGGCCAGTGAGCGCCGGCGCAACGACGGAAGCTCACGCCGCCCACATGGACCGCATGTACCGCTACCAGCGGCACATCTACGACCTCACGCGGAAATATTACCTTTTCGGCCGGGACAGAACGATTGCAGGCCTGAACGCGACCGACGGGACAAGCATTCTGGAAGTCGGCTGCGGCACCGGCCGCAATCTGGTCCTGACCCGCCGCCATTACCCGACGGCGAAGCTCTATGGCCTCGACATATCCGCCGAGATGCTGCAAACCGCACGCGCCAATCTGGCCGGCGACGCACAGCAACCTACCCTGATCGTCGCCGACGCCACGACCTTCCGCCCGCAGGACTTCGGTGTCAGCGGCTTCGACCGCATCATGATTTCCTACGCCGTCTCGATGATCCCGGCCTGGGAGGAGGCAATCACCACGGCACTGGCTGCCCTCAATCCGAAAGGCTCGCTGCACATCGTCGATTTCGGCCAGCAGGAGCGCCTGCCCGGCTGGTTCCGCGGCATGCTTCAAACCTGGCTGCGCCGCTTTCACGTCACCCCGCGGGCCAATCTTCACGAAGTCCTTCAGGCCAGGCTCGACGCAGCCAATGCCGCCATGACTTTCGAGGATATCGGGCGCGGTTACGCCTGGCACGCAGTGATCCGCAAGCGAGGCTGACGCACTCGTTATCCGGCCGATCATTTCGCCTTACGCAATCCCGGCGGCACTATGGTAAACGGAACGCTCGAATGCCGCGCGGCCTGATTCCGGCCGATAGCGGCTTAGCTGCAGCACAGACCGGATTCCTTATGCCGCGCACGCTTCTCGCCCTTCTTCTGACCGCCGTGCTGGCCAGTTCCTGCACGTCCACCAGCGACCTCATGGACACGGCCTCGATCAGCGGCACGAAGTTCAAGGACAATGACCCGCAGAATTTCGGCCGCGATCACCCCGGTCGGCACGAAGTCCACGGCATCGACCTGTCGAAATGGAACGGCACGGACATCGACTGGCAGACAGTCAGGAAATCCGACGTCGCCTTCGTCTTCATCAAGGGAACCGAAGGCAAGGACCGCATCGATCCGGCGTTCAGAACCCATTGGCAAGGTGCTGCACGCGCCGGCATCCCGCATTCCGCCTATCATTTCTACTATTTCTGTTCGACACCGGAAGATCAGGCCGACTGGTTCATTGCCAATGTACCAAAGGAAGCCAACATGCTTCCGCCGGTTCTGGACATGGAATGGAACCCCGCCTCACCGACCTGCAAGCTGAGGCCGGATGCAGCAACGGTGCGTGACGTGATGCGGCGCTTCATGGCCCGTATCGAAGCCCATTATGGCCGCAAGCCGATCATCTACACATCGGTCGATTTCCACCGCGACAACCTCGTCGGCGCATTCAACGACTATCACTTCTGGGTCCGCTCGGTGGCAGCGCATCCAGGCGAAATCTATACCGGTCGCAAATGGGCCTTCTGGCAATATACCGCTACCGGCGTCGTACCGGGCATAAGGGGTGAAACGGACATCAACGTCTTTTCCGGCAGCGCAAGAAACTGGAACACCTGGGTCGCCGCTGCAAACGACTGACTGTCAGTCCCGGTGAGATCGTAGCGCTGTCTCCATACCTATCACTGGCAATGTGAATGCGACTGCGCTAAATAGCCGGCTGCCGCCGCGCTCACGGGTACGTGCGGCACATATTTCTACATTGATCATCCCCGTACACGCCACAGATCGCCAGGATCGCCCTATGTCATTTCTCGACAGCCGTAGCTTTGTTCTTGCAGCCCTTATTGCCGGAGGGCTGACCGTCCCCGCATTCGCCCAGACGTCTTCCACGTCACCCGCCCCTGCCTGCGGTGGCGACCTGACCGCGTTTCTCGCGGGCGTGAAGCAGGAAGCAATCTCCAAGGGCATTCCGGCCTCGGCGGTGGACGAAGCCCTCGCTGGCGCGCAGATCGACCAGAAGGTTCTGAGCCGTGACCGCGCTCAGGGCGTTTTCCGTCAGACTTTTCTTGAGTTTTCTCAGCGCACGGTCAGCCAGGCTCGCCTCGATATCGGCCGCCAGAAACTCAAGCAGCTCGCCGATGTTTTCTCTCGTGCGGAAAACGAGTTCGGCGTGCCCGCAGGCGTGATCACCGCCTTCTGGGCGATGGAAACCGACTTCGGCGCCGTCCAGGGCGATTTCAACACCCGCAACGCGCTCGTCACGCTCTCCCATGACTGCCGCCGCCCGGAACTCTTCCGCCCGCAGCTGATCGCCCTGATCGAGATGGTGCAGCACGGCGACCTCAACCCGTCGACCAATACCGGTGCATGGGCCGGCGAAATCGGCCAGGTCCAGATGCTGCCGGAAGACATCATCGCTCAAGGCGTCGATGGCGACAACAGCGGCCATATCGACGTTAAGGGCAGCGCACCGGATGCGGTTCTGACGGCCGCGAAATTCATCCAGAGTATGGGATGGAAGAAGGGCGAGCCCTGGATCCAGGAAGTAACGTTGCCGGAGAATCTGCCCTTCGAGAAATCCGGCCTCGGCAACGAAATCCCGGCCAGCGAGTGGTTCTCCTACGGTGTCACCCCGCGTGATGGCGACACGAAATTCGGCAACCTGCCGGCAGCTCTCATACTGCCCCAGGGCCGCAAGGGACCGGCCTTCCTTACTTACCCGAATTTCGGCATCTACCTGCAGTGGAACCAGTCGTTCATCTACACGACCTCCGCCGCCTATTTCGCCACTCGTCTGACCGGCGCACCGCCCTACCAGAAGACAACTCCGGAACAGGGCCTCGATGTAGAGGCCATGAAGCAGCTGCAGACCAAGCTTGATGCTCACGGCCACGATGTCGGCAAGATCGATGGCATTCTCGGCTCCGGCACGCGCCAGGCTGTCCAGAAGGAACAGGCGCGCCTCGGCATGCCTGCCGATGGCTGGCCGACGGAGGCGCTGCTTCAGGCGCTTTAAGGTAGGAAATTGACCCCATGACACGAAACGGGTGGCGATCTGATCGCCGCCCGTTTTATCTTCTGCATCTCAATCAGCGCGAGAAGAGCATCCGGATGACATCAGCGACACCTCGATTGACCCCACTCGCCTGGGCCCTGCTCTTCCTTCTCGGTCTTCTCTGGGGTGGTTCCTTCTTCTTTGCCCGCATCGCGGTCCATGAAGTGCCGCCCTTCACGCTGGTTCTGCTGCGCCTCGGCATCGCTGCTCTCGCGCTGCATATCTATTTACATGGACGCTTCGGCACTTATTCGATCCTGAAACAGCACTGGCGCTCGTTCCTTATCCTCGGCTTGATCAACAACGCCCTGCCCCATACGCTGATCTTCTTCGGCCAGACCGAGATCGGCGCGGGACTCGCCTCCATCCTCAACGCCACCACGCCGATCTGGACGGTGATCATTGCCAATCAGTGGACCTCGGACGAAAAGCTGACCGGCGCCAAGCTTGCCGGCTGCGCCGCAGGCCTTGCCGGCACCTGCATCCTGATCGGCCCGAGTGCGATGACAGCCAGCGCCGCCCCGCTCTGGGCACTCATCCTTCCAGTCATGGCGGCGATCTCCTATGGCCTAGCCGGGACCTACGGCAAGCGTTTTCGCGGCATTCCAGCCCCGGTGACGGCAGCAGGCCAGCTGACCGCCTCCAGCTTCATCATGCTGCCGATCTCGCTGATTGCCGACCAGCCCTGGACGCTGACAACACCTTCGACGCACGCGATCGCGGCAATCATCGCCTTGGCTCTTCTATCGACGGCGCTCGGCTACCTGATCTTCTTCAGGATCCTCTCGATCGCGGGGGCAACCAATACCTCGCTTGTCACTCTGCTGGTGCCGCCGAGCGCTATTCTGCTGGGAGCCATATTCCTCGGAGAACGCCTCGCGATGACTGACTTGGCTGGAATGGCCGTCATCGGTTTCGGCCTGGTTCTGCTCGACGGACGAATCCTTCGCATGCGCAAAAAGACTGTTTGAAGCAGTGCAAAAGAGCCTTTCCACTCACGGAAAATAACGCTCATTAACAGACAAATAGATGAATTTAACGCATACGAAAGCTTCGTTAATTTACATTATTTCATTTATTATCAAAAAGATAGATTGACAACAAAATCCTAACGCGGCTTGGTCACTGCGTTGCAGCACAAAATTCCGCTTTCCATTTGACACGGAACCGACATAAAATCGGACCGTCAACGCAAGGAGGCAGACATGGGACGTACATACCCCCTCAATCTCCTGGTAGTCGGTGCTGCATTCGCATTCATAGCCTCGATGCTCTTCATCTAGGCCAAAAGACTACCGGTCGTATCTTGCATCCATGAACGTTTGATATGGACCTGAATTTCGAAAGGCGCATGTTCCCCGGAACATGCGCCTTTCATTTAAGACAGCCTTCGGTCAAGCCGCAGCCTTACGCATTCCCGGCTTGTAGCCGATATTGTCCAGCACGGCGGAAACGAGCGGCGAACGGTTCATCGTGTAGAGATGAATATGGTTGAAACCGTTGCGACCGAGTTCTTCGATCTGCTCCGCAGCGACTTCGGCGGCGACCTTGGCCCGATCATCCGGGTTGTCGTCCAGCCCCTCGAACCGCTCATCGAGAAACCCGGGAATGGTCGCGCCGCAGCGTTTCGAAAAGCGCTTGAGCTGCGTCAGGTTCTGGATGGGCATGATGCCGGGAATGACCGGAATGGTAACACCGGCTGCAGCAACCTCATCCATGTAGCGGAAGAAGACCTCATTATCGAAGAAGAATTGGGTTAGCGCACGGTGAGCGCCGGCATCGGCCTTCTGCTTCAAGACCGAGATATCCGCAGCCATATTGCGGCTTTCGGGATGCTTTTCCGGATAGGCTGAAACGGAAATGTCGAAATCGCCGTATTCCGCCAACGCCTGCACCAGATCCGCCGTCCGCTGAAAACCGTCTGCATGCGGCAGATAGGTCGTACCGATGCCAGCGGTCGGATCACCTCTGAGCGCAACGATCCTGCGCACTCCTGCAGCGCGATACTCCTCGACGACCGAGCGTACTTCATCCTTGGAAGCATCAACGCAGGTCAGGTGTGCGGCAGTCGCTAGGTTGGTCTTGTCGATGATCCCGGTGACAGCCGAGAGCGTCGGCTCTTTTGTGGATCCACCTGCCCCATAGGTCACGGTGACGAATTCCGGCTGAAAGAGCGCCAGACGATCGACTGTCTCGAACAACTGCGCCTCCATCTCCTCGGATTTCGGCGGGAAGAATTCGAAAGAAATATCGAATCGCGGGCGTGTCGTGGTCTCGTTCATCATATTCTTCCTAAAATACCGAAATTGCTTCCGCTGGCTCAGCATCGGCCATCAGGAGACGGCGATCCTTTGCCAGCCATATCGTGACAGTGAGACCGTCATCTTGTTCGGGCGCAATATCGATGGCTTTTTCGATATCGAGCCCGGTCTTTTCCAACCAGTCGCCAATAGCCTCATGTGAGAAGCCAAGGCGTACATGGGCATGCTCTTCGCGCAAATGTTCAAGCTTGTGTGGTGCAAGGTCAACGATCAGCAACCTGCCGCCTGGCCGCAGGATACGGGCTGCCTCTGCGATCGCAAGTTCAGGCTGGTCGAGGAAATGCAGTACCTGGTGAATCGTGACGAGGTCGAAATCCTGTCCATCAAGCGATAGGTTGAGAATATCCGCATGACGCACGGACGCTTTCAGGATGCCGGCCTTGTCCAGATTGGCGCGCGCGACCGCCAACATATCGCGGCTTGCATCGACGCCAATCGCACGGCGGTAATGCGGAGCAAGCAGTTTCAGTATCCACCCCGTGCCCGTTCCAAGATCGAGCAGGGAATCGATAGGGGAAGGACCGACCAGCCGTAAAAGCGCCTGCTCTACAGCCGAATCGCTTGCATGGAGACGGCGAAGTTCATCCCATTCAGAAGCGTTGCGGCTGAAATAGGCCTGGGCACGTTCAGCCCGTTGATGCTTGACGGCAGAAAGCCGTTCGCCATCGCGAACCAGAACAGGGTCATCATTGGCCGAAGCAGCAAGCAACGTCTTGACCAGCGCAGCAGCCGGACCGTCCTGCGTCAAGCGGAAGTAAGCCCAGGCTCCTTCCTGATAGCGGTCGATCAACGCGTCTTCGTTGAGAAGCTTCAAGTGGCGGGAGATACGCGGTTGCGACTGCCCGAGAATTTCGGTCAGGTCGGTTACCGTCAGGTCGCCCTTTGCCAACAGGGCGAGCAGCCGGAAGCGTGTCGGCTCCCCGACCGTCTTCAAAACGTCAACCAAAGTATCGAGTGCTAGCGACATACGGGCTTCCCGGCAATCAAGATATAAAGATATCTTTATATCGAATGCAGAGAGGATGCAAGCTGCCGTCTGGCGTTTGCAAAAAGGGCGGCAAAGCCGCCCTTTGAATTCACGGGAGTGACTGAAGCGCCTTAGCGCGTCAGGCGCTTGTAGGCCTGGCTGCCCGGGTTCAGCGCATCCGGACCAAGTCGACGAACCTTGTCCTGTTCGTAGTCTTCGAAATTGCCTTCGAACCACTCGACATGACCGTCACCTTCGAAGGCAAGGATATGCGTGGCCAGACGGTCGAGGAACATGCGATCGTGGCTGATGATGATAGCGCAGCCGGCAAAGGCTTCCAGCGCACTTTCGAGAGCGCCGAGCGTTTCCGTATCGAGGTCGTTGGTCGGTTCGTCGAGGAGGAGAACGTTACCGCCGGCCTTCAGCATCTTGGCAAGGTGAACGCGGTTGCGCTGACCACCCGAAAGATTGCCGACCTTCTGCTGCTGGTCGCCACCCTTGAAGTTGAACGCGCCGCAATAGGCGCGGGAGTTCATGTCGAACTTGCCGAGCTTGATGACTTCCGCACCACCGGAAATTTCTTCCCACACGGTCTTGTTGCCGTCGAGAGCATCGCGGCTCTGGTCGACATAACCGAGATGCACGGTCTCACCGATGCGAATCGAGCCCTCGTCCGGCGTTTCCTGGCCTGTGATCATCTTGAACAGCGTCGACTTGCCGGCGCCGTTCGGGCCGATAATGCCGACGATACCGCCCGGCGGCAGCTTCAGCGACAGATCGTTGATCAGAGTGCGGCCGTCAAAGCCCTTTTTGATGCCTTCCAGTTCAATGACCACGTTGCCGAGACGCTCGGAGACCGGGATGATGATCTGCGCATCGGTCGGCCGAATGTTTTCAGCCGCATCGACCAGCTGTTCGTAAGACTTGATACGAGCCTTCGACTTGGCCTGACGAGCCTTCGGGCTGGATGCGATCCATTCCTGTTCGCGCGACAACGCCTTCTGGCGACCAGCCTCTTCGCGAGCTTCCTGCTGCATGCGCTTGGCCTTGGCGGTCAGGTAGGCGGAATAGTTGCCTTCGTACGGAATGCCACGGCCGCGGTCGAGCTCAAGGATCCAGCCGGTGACATTGTCGAGGAAGTAGCGGTCGTGGGTAATCATCATCACGGCGCCCGGATAATCGCGGAGGTGCTTTTCAAGCCATGCGATCGTTTCGGCGTCGAGATGGTTGGTCGGTTCGTCGAGCAGCAGCAGGTCCGGCTGCGACAACAGCAGGCGGCAGAGCGCGATACGGCGGCGTTCACCACCCGACAGGTTGTCGACGGCAGCGTCCTTCGGCGGGCAGCGAAGCGCTTCCATCGCCATCTCGACCTGCTGTTCGAGGTCCCAGAGATTCTGGCTGTCGATGATGTCCTGGAGCTTGGCACCCTCGTCCGCCGTCTCGTCGGAATAGTTCATCATCAGTTCGTTGTAGCGGTCCAGCACGGCCTGCTTGTCGGCCACGCCTTCCATGACGTTTTCGAACGCGGTCTTGTTGGGATCGAGCTTCGGCTCCTGCTCCAGGTAACCGACGGTCGCACCTTCGGCGAGCCAGGCTTCACCAGTATATTCCTTGTCCTGACCGGCAATGATGCGCAGAACCGTCGACTTACCGGCACCGTTCGGGCCGAGAATACCGATCTTGGCGTCGGGATAGAAGGACAGGTTGACGTTCTCAAGGATCTTCTTGGCGCCATAGGACTTGTTCAGTCCCGACATGTGATAGATGAACTGACGTGCCATCGATAATTAAGCTCCGGGGGAAAGAGGTTTTGCCGCTATGTAGGCGAAGACGCGCCTCGGGGCAATGCGAAGAGCGGGAGAGGTTTTGAAATGAGCTTGGATTTTGGGTGGGAAACGCGAACTTTCCCCAGCCCGACAGGTGCTGAGATCGCCTATCGCCATGCCACCGCCCAAGGCGACGCAAAGGCGATACTGCTGATCTCCCATGGTTTGGCGGAGCATTCGACACGCTATCATCCCTTTGCCGAGGCGATGGCACGTAACGGTTTTCACGTTTACGCTTGGGACCATCGCGGTCATGGCAGGACGGTTGCGCCTGACGCACCGATCGGTCGTTTCGCATCGAAGGATGGCATACACCTCGTCATTGACGACCTGATGGCCGTGCGCACCCGAGCCCTCGCCGATCACCCCGACCTGCCCGTCATCCTGTTCGGCCACTCCATGGGTGGCCTGATCGCGCTCAACGCCGCAGTCGATCACCCTCGCGATTTCGCCGGTATCGCCATCTGGAATTCCAACTTCAATCCGGGCATGGCCGGCCGCGCTGCTCAAGGGCTGCTCCTTGCAGAACGTGCGCTGAAAGGGTCGGACACGCCGAGCGGCATGCTCCCTCGCCTCACCTTCGGCGCATGGGGTGAAAGTATCCCCGGCCACCGCACCGCCTTCGACTGGCTGAGCCACGATCCGGCGGAAGTCGACGCCTATGTCGCCGATCCGCTCTGCGGTTTCGACGCCAGCGTCTCGCTCTGGCTCGATCTTTTCGAGATGACCTTCCGGGCTCCAAAACTCGTCGATCGGCTGCCAAAAGACCTGCCCATTCATCTGCTCGGCGGCGGAGAAGATCCCGCAACAGATAAAGGCCGGGCCATCCTTTGGCTTTCAGGCCATCTGCGCAAACATGGCTTCAACAATATCATGACGCGCTTCTGGCCCAATGCCCGCCACGAAACTCTCAACGACACGATGCGCATCGAAGCCACGGCCGAATTTGCCGATTGGGCTACACGTATAATCCAGCCAATCAGAATAGCTGCGGAATGAGTTCATGACTTTTCTTCATGTGCGCAGAATGTCGCAGTCCATTATATCGAAATCATGAGTGCATCACCTGCCATGTCACGCCCAATAGCGCACACTGCCAGCATCACCACCGGCCTCGGCCTGATGATCCTGGCCATGCTGGTCGCACCGTTGATCGACGTGTTTTCCAAGCTTGCGACCACCACCGCCTCCCCGACCATGATCACCGCGGCCCGCTTCGTCTTTCAGGGCCTGTGCATGCTGCCATTCGTGCTCTGGGCAGGGTCGTGGCGCTCCTTTTCCTGGCGCATGAGTTTTTATCACGCGATCCGGGCCGGAGTGATCACCATATCCATGGTCTGCTTCGTCGCCACGCTGGCAGTCATGCCGGTCGCAGACGCGATCGCGATCTTCTTTGTCGAGCCGATCATTCTCACCATCCTGTCGAGCATCTTCCTGAAAGAAACCGTGGGTTGGCGCCGTTACACTGCCTGTGGCGTCGGGTTCATAGGCGCAATGATCGTCATTCGCCCGAGCTTTCAGGAGATTGGTTATGTCGCACTCCTGCCGGTCGTCACCGCCTTCTGCGTCGCCATCTTTGCCATGATGACACGTGCATTGGCGCATCGGGAGGAACCCTTCGCGATGCAGTTCCAGATGGCGCTCTGGGGTATCCCGATCTGCGCCGTCCTGCTTTTCGTCGGAGACGCTGGCGATATCGGCTTCCTTGCACCCTCGCTGCCCGGCATCACCACCTTCATGTGGATGGCTGGCGTTGGCGTTTTCGCCGCCCTTTCGGGTCTGCTGAGCGTTTACGCCTATCGGGCCGCCCCCGCCTCCGTGCTCGCCCCGATCCAGTATTTCGAGATTGTCTCTGCCACACTTTTCGGCTGGCTGGTCTTCGGTGATTTTCCGGATCCGATCAAATGGCTCGGTATCTCGATCATCATCGGCTCCGGCCTCTACATCATCTGGCGCGAACGCCGCGTCGCCTCGATCAAACCCGTCACCACAAGCGAAACGACATCGGTAGCCCCCTGACCATGGACATCGCCTCCAAAAAGCCGCCGCTTGCCGGCATCCGCGTCCTCGAACTCGCCCGCGTCCTTGCCGGCCCCTGGGCAGGCCAGATGCTCGCGGATATGGGGGCGGACATCATCAAGGTCGAAAACCCGGAAGGCGGCGACGATACCCGCGCCTGGGGGCCTCCATTCGTCGAAAGCGCCGATGGCGAAAACCTGTCAGCCGCCTATTACCATTCCACCAATCGCGGCAAGCGCTCGATCGCCGTCGACCTGAAGACCGAGGAAGGACAGGCGATCGTCCGCCGCCTCGCCGCGCAGTCCGATGTCCTGATCGAAAACTTCAAGCTCGGCGGATTGAAGAAATACGGCCTTGATTACGAGAGCCTGAAGAAGGTCAATCCGAAACTCGTCTACTGCTCGATTACCGGCTTCGGTCAGGACGGCCCCTATGCCAGCCTCGCCGGCTACGATTACATCGTTCAGGGCATGTCCGGTTTCATGTCGATTACCGGTGAACCGGATGGTCAGCCAATGAAGGCTGGCGTCGCAATCGCCGACATTTTTACGGGCATCTATGCCGTCACCGCCATTCAGGGCGCGCTGATCCATGCGATGAAAACAGGCGAAGGCCAGCAGGTCGACATGGCCTTGCTCGACGTCATGTCCTCGGTTCTCGCCAACCAGAACATGAACTACCTGATTTCCGGCATCTCGCCCGTGAAACTCGGCAATGCCCACCCGAACATATCGCCCTACGAGGTAATCCCGGTCCACGACGGCCATATCATCCTAGCTGTCGGCAATGACGGCCAGTTCCGCCGCTTCTGCCGTATTCTCGGCATCGAGCATGTGGCCGATGACGAGCGCTACGCAACCAACAAGGCTCGTGTCGCCCACCGTATCGAGGTTCGCAGCCTGCTTACCGCCGAAACGACGAAATGGCCCAAGGCCGATCTTCTGGCCGCCTGCGGTGAAAATGCCGTGCCGGTCGGTCCGATCAATTCGATCGGAGAAATGTTCGAGGACCCGCAGGTCAAGGCACGCGGTCTGCGCATCGATCTTGAAGCGGCCGATGGCACGATCATTCCGGGCGTTAGGAGCCCGATCGTGCTGTCCGAGACACCGCTTGCCTATCACCGTCCGAGCCCCAAGGTTGGCGAGCATACGGATGAAATTCTGGCAGAACTGAATGCAATCGAGGAGGAGAGCAATCGATGGAAAGAACCGGGGAAACCACAAAAAGGACCGGCGGCCAGCTGATCGTCGAGGCGCTGAAGGCGAACGGCGTCAAACGGGTTTCCTGTGTACCGGGTGAAAGCTACCTCGCCGTGCTTGATGCGCTTTATGAAAGCGGCATCGACGTCCTCGTCTGCCGTCAGGAAGGTGGCGCAGCGATGATGGCCGACACTTGGGGCAGGCTTTCGGGCGAACCGGGCATCTGCATGGTGACGAGAGGCCCCGGCGCCACCAACGCCTCCGCTGGCCTGCATGTCGCCAAGCAAGATTCGATCCCCGTGATCCTCTTCGTCGGCCAGATCGGCCGCGACATGAAGGAGCGCGAAGCCTTCCAGGAAGTTGAATATCGACGTGCCTTCACCGAATTCGCCAAATGGGTCGGCGAGATCGATGATGCCCGCCGCATTCCGGAATTCGTCACCCGCGCTTTTTCCGTCGCGACGTCCGGCCGCCCCGGCCCGGTGGTGCTGACGCTGCCGGAAGACATGCTGGTCGAAGAGGTCGAGGCACCGCAGGCTCGCTCCTATACGCGTGTCGAAAGCCATCCCGGAAAACAGCAGATCGACGAGTTCGAGAAACTGTTGAAAGCATCCCAGCGCCCGATGGTCATCCTCGGCGGTACACGCTGGAATGAGCAGGCAGTGGCGGATTTCCAGGAATTCGCCAGCCGCTTCAAACTGCCGGTCGGCTGCTCCTTCCGCCGCCAGATGCTGTTCGACCACCTTCATCCCTCCTATGCGGGCGACGTCGGCATCGGCATCAATCCGTCCCTGGCCAAGGAGGTCAAGGACAGCGACCTTCTGATCCTGATCGGCAGCCGCATGTCGGAAATGCCGTCATCCAGCTACACGCTGATCGACATCCCCTACCCGAGCCAAAAACTCGTCCATGTCTTCCCTGATCCGGAAGAGATTGGCCGCATGTATCGCCCGGACCTTGCGATCTGCGCCGGCCCGGCAGAATTTGTCTCGGCGATCAAGGACCTCGAACCTCCGGCCCTGCCGCTTTGGGCCGAGCGAAAGTCGACCATGCACGACGCCTATCTCAAATGGTCGACGCCGCCGGAGACCGGTCCCGGCGAGGTCCATATGGGGCCGATCATGTCCTGGATTGAAGATAACGTCCCCGACGATGCGATCTTCACAAATGGCGCAGGAAACTATGCCACCTGGCTGCACCGCTTCCATCGCTTCCAGAAATACAACACCCAGTCCGCTCCGACCTCCGGCTCCATGGGCTATGGCCTACCGGCAGCGGTCGCCGCCAAACAGCTGTTTCCCGAGCGCGAAGTCGTCTGCTTTGCCGGTGATGGCTGCTTCATGATGCATGGGCAGGAGTTCATCACCGCCGTCCGCTATGGACTGCCGATCATCACCGTACTGGTCAACAACGGCATATACGGCACCATCCGCATGCATCAGGAGCGGGAATATCCGGGTCGCGTCAGCGGCACCGACCTCGTCAATCCGGATTTCGTCGCCTACGCCAAAGCCTTCGGCGGCCATGGTGAAATGGTGGAAAAAACCGAGGATTTCGGACCGGCCTATCTGCGCGCCCGTGAAAGCGGCAAAGCGGCAATCATCGAGGTCCGGCTCGATCCGGAAGCAATTACGCCAGCGAAAACACTGACTCAGATCCGCAACAAAGCCTAAGGCCCAGATTTGAGCATTTGCTCAAAAAGTCAGGAACCAAAGTCTGTTCATGTCGTTGATGCGGCATGGCAAATGAAACAAAACGAAAAGCACTGGGAGGCATGTCGACCTTCGTGGCCGTCATCTTCCTCATCGCAATCGCTCTTGCAGCCTTTTATCTTTTCGGCATGACGCCGGGCGAAGCGTGATCAACAGATACACAAAAAGGGGCTGGATCTTCCGGCCCCTTTTTACATTTTCTGGGATAAAGAGAGCTTGCTTGATTACCGAGCGGTCGGCAATCACAGGCCGAGTTCGCGCTTGAAGACGGCGGACAACCGCGCACAAAAATCGACAGTGATCTGCTTGTCGGACAATGCATAGGCCCGCGTTGCCGTTCGCTGGGCAGCCTTGAAGGCTTTCTCCGTTTCCGCCTGCGGATTAGATGATGTCCCGCGAGCATATTTCAGAAACAGCGACTTCGAATCCCACACCATCGACGGACGCTTGTAGCGAATATCGCAAGCCCGCGCATAAATCATGGCTTGAGCGGCAACATCCAGTTCCGAACCCTGGGGCACGGAAGGCAGAGTTTGAGAGTGCGCCACGGATGCCAGCAGGCTACTGGCGATGCAAATCGTAAGCAGAGGTACTTTCAGCATCCGTGGCGCTCTTTATCAGATTGCGGCGGTTACGATGAACTCGACCTTGTACTTCGGAGCGGCCAGAGCAGCTTCGCTCGTGGCGCGGGCCGGCGGGTTGGCCGGATCAATCCAGGCTTCCCAGACGGCATTCATTTCGCCGAAGGTCGACATGTCGGAGAGATAGATGATCGTCTGCAGGATCTTCGACTTGTCGGAGCCGCTCGCGGCCAGCAGACGATCGACTTCAGCCAGCGCGTCCTTGCACTGGTCGGTAACGGTTTCGCCTTCGCCAACCTGGCCGGCGAGATAAACGGTGTTGCCGTGTACGACCGCGCCGCTCATGCGGGCGCCGGGCTCGATGCGCTTGATGCTCATGGGAATGCTCCTGAATGCTGAGCTTGGAAAAAGCGCGGAGTGAAGGTCACACCGCGCGCGAAAAACGGGTCAGCCCTTGAAACGCTGGGCCTGTTCGTAGATGGCGGTCGAGCGCGCGCCGGACCGGCAAAAGCCGAGCATCGGCTTTTGAAAATCTTCCAGCGCATCGGCCATCTCGGTCACGCCCTCCGGCGTCAGGCCCATGCGGCCAACCGGAATGTGACGGATTTCGAGGCCGAGTTCCTTCGCGCGAGCTTCGATTTCCGCATAATGCGGCTGACCGGGCTCTTCCTCGTCAGGCCGATTGCAGACGAGAGACTTGAAGCCGAGCGCCTTTACCTCGTCCAGTTCCTCAACGGTGATCTGACCGGAGACGGAATACTCGTCGTTGATCTGGCGGATATCCATGGGCAACCTCCATTTTTGTGGCGCCAGCATTACGCGGTGGCTTGACGAGCGTCAACGGCACATAGTCGCATCTCAGACGAAGGCGAAGCGCAGCGCATAGTCTGCGCTCTCGCCTGGCTGAAGCCATTGCAACTCGCCTGTCTTGGCCAGTTCCTCGCGGCCCGCCATTCGATGCGATACCGGTTCAATTCCAAGCACATGCGCCGGAGACTTCTGGTTTCTCCACACCTGCAGAAAAGGCAGGCCATCGGTCTTGAAGCGCACCTTCAATGTCGAGCCGCCGAGCGACGCGATCGGGCCGAGTGCGATTTCCGCCCATTCCTCACCCGTACGGCTTGCCGGAACACAGAACACGCTGCCCGGCTCCGGCCCGAAATCCCAGCGCATCTGGCCACCGTCCAGCATGGCCCCCGTCAGATGCACGCCATCGTCGAACAACCATGCGCCGATATTCATGTGGTACATATGCACTCGCGCCATCGGCCTGGTTCCGGTATTGGTCACCTTGTCCTGCAGGCAGACCTCGCCGGTTGCGCCATCGATCCTCCAATGACGTTCGAGCAGCGCCTCGCCGCCATCCGCCGTTTTAACGGCCACACGGGCACGACATTCGGCCTCCTCCCCCTGCATATCCCAGAACAAAATCTCGGCCGGGTGGGAAGAATAAGAGCCATGCAGCGGATATTTCCGGCCATCCGCGTCGCCGGCAATCGCTTCCGGATGGCGGATATGGTCCGGCCCGCACGTAAACAGAAATCCTTCCAGCGAATGGTCGATACGCGAATCACCATCGTCGGGAATCGCACGGCCGGGAGCGATATCAGTGTCGTGAACAAAGCATTTTCCGATATCCAGAACAGAGCTCTCGTCGAGCTCAAGCTTCGGTCCGAGGGCCGCCGTAAAGGTTTTCATCCACATTTCCTCCTGATGCTCACAACGCGTTTACCCAAGGTGAGCGGAATTTAATGATTCATTCATTGCAAACTGGGATTTTTCCATACAAGCGTCAAAATTAGCTTGTCAGTCAATGCACATAGCAAACGGGAACCAAGCACCCACATTCCCGATTACATAAATGTGCAACAGTATAATCGGTGAGAACGTGAAGCGCTCCGTCCTTTTCAGCATCAGCCTTGCGGCTCTGGCGATCTCGGTCGTTCCTGCAGCAGCGCAGTCGCGTTACGCGCAATATTCCGACCGACCCGTTCTGGTCGCACCAGACGGCGCGATCCTCGACTACATGCCCAACCAGCGGGACATGTATCTCAGTCGCGACGGCGCAGGCCGGCGGGTCTATCTCGACCGATACGGCAATATCATCGCCACGGAAATGCGTCAGGGTGGCAATCGGCAGCGTTATGAGGAGTATCCGCCTGCACCGCGAGGCTATGACAACCGCCGTCAGGCAGGAGCCAATACCTCGCGTTACGACAATCAGGGCGGATACCAGGATTATCGTCAATATCGCCCGGAAGAGCCGGGATCGGTAACCGGCTCCATCGGCGGCTCCGTCACCCGCATGCCGCTCGAGCAGCAGGAACTACCGGGCGTCGATCAGGGCTATTCGGAAGAAGCATCGCTTGAGCCGAACCAGAGCATGCCACCGGCAGATAATCTGCACCCGAACAAGCCGGTCATCACGGTCACGAAAAAACCGCAGGCCGAGATCGCGGCGCTGCAGGTATTTCTCGACCGCGAAGGCATTTCGCCGGGCGTTATCGACGGCCACCTTGGCGATAACGTCAACAAGGCGATTGCAGCCTGGCAGGAAATGACGGGCGAAACGCTCGATCCGAACAATTCCGAGGATATCATGCAGCGCCTCACCTATTCGGGTGGACTGCCGATCGTCGACTATACGATCACCGCATCGGACGCTGCAGGTCCATACGTTGCCGCCATTCCGGAAGACTACGCCCATAAGGCCGCGCTGCCAGCCATGTCATTTACCTCGGTTACGGAAAAGCTGGCTGAACAGTTTCATATGGACGAAGGGTATCTGAAGGCCCTCAACCCGAACGCCGACTTCACCATCCCGGGCACGATCGTCAAGGTCATCAATCCTGGCCAGCCGAAGACAGGTCAGGTGACGCGCATCATCGCCGACAAGGGGCGCAAGCAGGTCTTCGCTTATGGTGCCGACGGCAATCTGATCGCCGCCTATCCGGCAACTATCGGATCTTCGGACACGCCGTCGCCATCAGGCGACCATACGGTGCAGCGTATCGCGCTTGATCCGGGATATACCTACAATCCGAAGATCAACTTCACCCAGGGCAACAACACTCAGATCCTGCAGATCCCGCCGGGTCCGAATGGTCCGGTCGGTACGGTCTGGATTGCACTTTCCAAGCCCACTTACGGCATTCACGGCACGCCGGAACCGTCGAAGATCGGCAAGACCAACAGCCACGGCTGCGTGCGCCTCACCAATTGGGATGCGACCGAGCTCGCAAAGATGGTCAAGCCGGGAACGACAGTGCAATTCGTCGAATAAACAGAACAAGGCATACAAACGTCACAAACGGCAATGGCCGGCTTTCGCCGGCCATATTCATATCAGAGAGTGTATGGAGATGTATCAGGCGACGCCCCGGCCGAGCCCGATCAGCCGAGCGACTGCAGTGCGGGTCATTCTGGTCGGCATCAGCCGCAGAACTTCAGATGCATAGGCGCGAACGTTATCCTTCGCCTTTTCGACATTGCTGACCTTCGACGGATCCATGCTGTAAAGCGTACCGCCGCTCTCAAACAACTCCTTGAAAGCGGTCCGCTCGCCGATCGGCGTTGTAAGCACATTCACACCCTTGGCCGCCAGCAAGCCTTTGATGGCAAGCAGCGCCTTGGTCGTGACCATCGACGTTACTCGCGTCAATACGACCGAATGCGCAATATCCAGCCTGCCCTTCTCCTTCATCATCGCCAGAAGGTCGAGGATTTGCGCAGCCCCCTTGGCATCCATCGCCGAACCCTGCACCGGGATAAACACATGGTCAGAAAGCCCGAGCGCCGTTGTCACCAACGCATCGCGCGCGCCTGCAAGGTCGATGATGAAATAGTCGGTAGCGGAGGCCATTTCCCGCAAGTGGCAGTGAAGTGACGCAACGGTAACCTCCGAGATCACCTCGATATTGCGGACCTCACCGGAGGTCTCCTGCCACTGGCTGATCCAGCGCTGCGGATCGGCATCTATGATCGTGATACGAAATCCCTGATGGGCAAGCTCGGTCGCCAGCAGCAGCGCTGCGGTCGTTTTCCCGGCTCCGCCCTTGGCATTGGCGAAAGATATGACTGGCATTTTCCATTCCTTGGAGGTGACGAGCCGCATCGCTCTGCTGGCATCCCCGAAGCATGGGGCCTTCTCAGCTACATCTTTTCCAAAGATGGTTAATCAGCGGTTAATTCGCAGCCTGGCGCGGCTGCATCACCGTAAACTGATGCATTCGGGTATCAACGGGGCGACACCAAACAGCGATCGCCCCGTTTTCTTGCCCTTCCTGATCAGGCGAGCGACGCCGCCTCCTTGTGCCCCATGGCAAACTCTTCCTCCGGGGAGAGAATCAGCCGATGGCGACCGACGATGGCGAAATAGGCGATCGCCACGGCGAACCACATGACGACCCAGACCACACCCTTGAAGAAATTCGGATCCTGGACCTGATAGATCAGCGTGACGACGGCAATCCCGATTGTCAGAGCAGCACCGGGGATGCCAAGCGGCGAGCGGAACGGCCGCTCGATATTTGGCAGCTTCTTGCGCAGGATGATGAAGGAGATCGCCTGCATGATATAGGAGAACATCGCTCCGAAAACGGCCATGTTCAGGAGCACTGCGCCGATCACCGTCCCGCCCTGCTCCGCGCCGAGCGCGAACCAGATGACCAACATGACTGCATGACCAACGGCAGCACCGGCCATCATCGCAACATAAGGCGTTTTGTAGACTGGATGAGTAACTGAGAGCGCAGTCGGGAAATAACCGGCACGCGAAAGCGAATAGATTTGCCGGCCTTGCGCGTAGAGGATCGTGTGGAAGCTGGCGATCAGTCCGGTCAGCGCCACGAGCCCGAGGATGACGACACCGCTGTCACCATAAACGGCCTTGAAGCCATCAAGCAGCGGCTCGAGCGCCGAACCCAAATGGAAGGCCCCGACACCCGGCAATGACGGATTGAGAAGCACGATCATGAAGGCCGAGACCATCAGGGTAATAATG
This sequence comes from Hyphomicrobiales bacterium, assembly GCA_900472575.1. Lineage (GTDB taxonomy): Bacteria > Pseudomonadota > Alphaproteobacteria > Rhizobiales > Rhizobiaceae > Neorhizobium > Neorhizobium cellulosilyticum. The sequence continues at coordinate 124,610 of UCIV01000033.1, read as the reverse complement.
CCGAGAATGATCCCCTTGGGCATGTCACGCTTCGGATCGACGGACTCTTCCGCCGCCAGCGGCAGTTGCTCGATGGCAAGAAACAGCCACACGGCAAAGGGCAGCGTCGCAAGAACACCCGAAAAACCGAATGGGAACCAGTCGCCGTTACCTTCGGGCAATTCGATCGCCGAGCCATCCGGTCCAACACCGATATTCAGCGCCCAACGGGAGAAATCCATGTTCGGGATGGCGCTAATCCAGAAGAACACCAGCACCGCCAGAGAAATCAGCGTGATAACCAATGTTACCTTGAACGAAAGTTCCAGGCCGAAAACATTCAGCGCCAGGAATACGCCATAGAACAATATCCACAGAAGCGGCGAATAGGCTGGATCGAGACCAAGGATCGAGTTCACATAAGCCGTGATGAAGGTGACAATGACCGCCGGCGTCAGCACATATTCAACGTTTTCACAAAGACCGGTGAGAAATCCGCCCCACGGCCCCATCGCAGTGCGGGCAAAGGAGTAGGCCGCCCCGGTATGCGGCAGCGCCGGGCTCATTTCCGCGATCGAAAATGTCAGGCCGAGATACATGACCGCGATGATCATGCCTGCCACCAGCATGCCACCCCAGCCGCCGGTCGCAAAACCGAAGTTCCAGCCCGAGAAATGCCCGGAAATAACGGCACCGACCCCGAGCGCCCAAAGCGACCAGACACCGGCATAACGCGACAGACCGCGCTTATCGAAATAGGATGCATCAGCCTTCTTGTAGCTGACGCCAGCAGATGAACTTTCCATTCCCCTTCTCCTGCTCAAAGCAAAGGGCTCCTGCCCCAGCGGCCGGATATGCCCATAGACCGTCAAGACCCGATATTTCGGTGTCCGGACCGCACAGCTTTGACGACTCCCAGGAGGATCTTGTTCGGTTGTTGCCAGATGGCCCTACCGTGTTTCAGACCAGTCGCGATCCCTCGACCGATCTGTTGAAATGCATCATCCTCCGAAATCACGAGGCAGACGCGGCCATTCAGAAGACGACCGGACACCGTAAACGAAAGATTGATGCAAGCATTCTTCACTTTCAAGTTGTCGTCAAATGGAACTTCATCCTGCATCTGGCCAAATTGCGCCTTACGTGTTCCATCCACGACGTCCCGACCCGGTTATCCACAGCCGCAGCCCCGCCGTTTTTGACGATCGCGAAAAAAATGCTTTGAAAGCTGGAGCTTATGGCCTGATGATCCGGCAATCGACTGTCACATACAGTTCACGATACCGCACTACGAGTTGCCGCCGACACGATCAAACCTCAGGAGGACATCCGTGCTCAAGAACGCTCATCGCCTGCTTTCGCTGACGACCGCCGCAGTCGTCGCATCCACAAGCTTCGCTTTTGCCGAGCCGAGCGCCGAACTGATCGCAGCCGCCAAGAAGGAAGGTTCGCTGACGACCATTGCGCTACCCCACAGCTGGTGCGGTTACGGTGACATCATTGCCGGCTTCAAGAAGAAGTACGGCATTGAAGTCAACGAACTGAACCCGGACGCAAGCTCTGGTGACGAAATCGAAGCGATCAAGGCCAACAAGGGCAATACCGGTCCGCAGGCGCCTGACGTCATCGACGTCGGCCTCTCCTTCGGCCCCTCTTCCAAGGCCGAAGGCCTGATCCAGCCCTACAAGGTCTCCACCTGGGATTCGATCCCGGCTGACGCAAAGGATGCCGACGGCCACTGGTATGGCGACTATTACGGCGTTCTCTCCTTCGTCGTGAACACCGACATCGTCAAGGAAGTCCCGAAGGACTGGAAGGACCTCACCAAGTCCGACTATGCCAATTCGGTTGCGCTCGCAGGTGACCCGCGCGGCTCCAACCAGGCCGTACAGGCCGTCTACGCAGCCGGTCTTGCCGGCGGCGAAACCGATGCCACCAAGGCTGGCGAAGCCGGCCTGAAGCTGTTCTCGGAGATCAACAAGGCTGGCAATTTCGTGCCTGTCATCGGCAAGTCCGCCTCGCTCGCTCAGGGCTCCACCCCGATCGTCATCGCCTGGGACTATAACGGCCTCTCCTGGCGCGACACGCTGAAGGGCAACCCGCCGCTCGAAGTCGTCGTTCCGGAGACCGGTGTTGTCGCCGGCGTATATGTCCAGGCAATCTCGGCCTTCGCACCGCACCCGAACGCAGCCAAGCTGTGGATGGAATATATCTATTCCGACGAAGGCCAGCTCGGTTATCTGAAGGGATATTGCCACCCGATCCGCTTCAACGATCTTGCGAAGAACAACAAGATCCCGAAGGAAATGCTCGACGCACTGCCGCCGGCAGCAGCTTACGAGAAGGCCAAGTTCCCGACTCTCGACGAACAGGCCGCAGGCAAGACCGCCATCACCACCAAGTGGGATTCGGTCGTCGGCGCCAACGTTCAGTAATGCATCTCGCCTCCCCGTCTGTCGGCGGGGAGGCTTTCTTTCGTCTCCCACAGAAGCGCTATTTCATGACAACGGCATCATCGTCCTTCATCGACAGACGCACCGTCATCGATTGGCTCGGCATCGCGCCGTTCATGATTTTCGCGCTGATGTTTCTGATCGTTCCGACGCTTTATCTCGTGATGGGAGCTTTTTTCACGCCGGACGGTCAGTTCACCTTCAAGAATATCGCTGACCTTTTCACACCGACAATCCTCTCGGCCTACTGGATTTCGATCAAGGTCTCGTTTGCCTCTTCGCTCGGCGGCGCGCTGATCGGCTTTTTCCTCGCCTGGGCAATCGTGCTCGGCGGCCTGCCCTCCTGGATTCGCTCCGGCCTTTTGACATTTTCCGGCGTCGCCTCGAATTTTGCCGGCGTGCCGCTTGCTTTTGCCTTCATTGCCACGCTCGGCCGCACCGGCCTCGTCACGGTATTCCTGCGCGACTGGTTCGGCTTCAATCTATATTCGACCGGTTTCAATCTCCTGTCCTTCGTCGGTTTGACCGTCACCTACATGTTCTTCCAGATCCCGCTGATGGTTCTGATCCTGACCCCGGCTCTCGACGGCCTGAAGAAGGAGTGGCGCGAGGCCTCGGAAATCCTCGGCGCCTCGACTTGGCAATATTGGCGGATGGTCGCCTTCCCGATCCTCTGGCCAAGCCTGCTCGGCACCAGCCTGCTTCTCTTCGCCAATGCTTTCGGTGCCATTGCCACCGCCTATGCATTGACCGGCTCCTCTCTCAATATCGTGCCGATCCTTCTTTATGCGCAGATCCGCGGCGACGTGTTGCATAACCCGAACCTGGGTTATGCGCTGGCGCTTGGCATGATCGTCATCACCGGCCTGTCGAACATTCTCTATATCTGGCTGCGCATGCGCGCCGAACGCTGGCAGAAGTGAGGGCGACAGAGATGAAGATGACGAAATTCTTCGCCTGGCTCGCTATCGCTATCGGGCTGATCTACTTTTTCGTTCCGCTGCTCGGTACATTTGAATTCTCGTTGCGCATGCGTCGCGGTGAATATTCCTTCGACGCCTATGGATCGGTCTTTTCCGATGTCCAGTTTCAGCAGACCTTCGGCTTTTCCATTCTGATGGCGCTGTTCACCATCGCCTTCGGTATGCTGCTTGTTGTACCGACGGCCTACTGGGTCCGTCTTCGCTTGCCGCAGATGCGCCCGGTGGTCGAGTTTGTCACCCTTATGCCTCTCGTCATTCCGGCGATCGTCATCGTCTTCGGTTACTTGCGCCTCTACAATTCCTCGTCCTACATCCCGTTCACCGGGTCGACATTCGGCACCAACGTGCTTCTTGTAATGTCCTACATCACCCTGTCGCTGCCCTACATGTATCGTTCGGTCGACACCGCGATGCGCACGATCGACGTTCGCACCCTGACCGAGGCCGCCGAAATCCTCGGCGCAAAGTGGCCAACCATATTGTTTCGCTGCATTTTCCCGAATGTCATGTCGGGTGTCCTGTCGGGCGCGTTCATCACGTTTGCGATCGTCATGGGCGAGTTCACAATGGCAGCTCTCCTCAATCGCCCGGCCTTTGGTCCGTATCTGCAGCTTGTCGGCGCCAACAAGGCCTATGAGCCGTCCGCTCTCGCTGTCATCGCCTTCGCCATGACCTGGCTTTCCATGGGCCTCATTCAGCTCGTCTCTCGTCTCAGCAAGATGGCGCCGACCCGCCGCGCCTAAGGAATTCCGCCCATGTCCTTCCTCGTCCTCGACAGTCTCAAGAAGAGTTTCGGCCAGACCCAGGTCGTCAAGGATTTCAACATGTCGATCGACAAGGGAGAATTCATCTCCTTTCTCGGCCCGTCCGGCTGCGGCAAAACGACGATCCTCAGAATGATCGCCGGTTTCGAAACCCCGAGCGACGGCACGATAACCATCAACGGCAAGAACCAGTCGGGCCTGAAAACCAGCCAGCGCAATATCGGCATGGTTTTCCAGGCCTACGCGCTCTTCCCCAACATGAATGTTTTCGACAACGTCGCCTTCGGCCTCAAGGTCGCAGGCCAGCCGAAGGCTGAGATAGAGGCGCGGGTGAAGGAGATGTTGAAGCTCATCCATCTTGAGCACCTTGCCGACCGCTACCCCTATCAGATGTCTGGAGGCCAGCAGCAACGCGTGGCCCTTGCGCGGGCGCTGGCTCCCAAACCCCAGGTTTTGCTGCTCGACGAACCGCTTTCTGCGCTTGACGCAAAAATCCGCGTATCGCTGCGCGAAGAAATCCGCCAGATTCAGCGCCAGCTTGGCATCACCACCGTTTTCGTCACGCACGATCAGGAAGAGGCATTGTCCATATCCGATCGTATCGTCGTCATGAATGCCGGCCGTGCCGATCAGATCGGTACGCCATCGGATATCTACAATCGCCCCTCAACACGTTTCGTCGCCTCATTCGTCGGCACGCTCAATATCATCGACGCGGCAGTAGCCGACCCGGCCGCCAATACGATCCGTATCGGCGAAAACGTCATCACTCTACGCGAGCCTATCGGCGCTCTGAAATCTGGAGAAAAAGTCTCCGTCGCCCTGCGGCCGGAAGCGGGTTCGTTGGCAGAAAGCGCCAAAGGCGATACCGCCCTCACAGGAACAGTCGTCTCGTCTCACTTCCTCGGTTCGGTCGTTCGCACGAAATTCGGCGTCGGCGGCAACAAGATTTCCTTCGACATGTTCAACGCCCCGGACAAGGTCCTTCCGCAGCCGGGCGAAACCGTCACCCTGCGCTTTGCGGCAAGCGACCTGTTATTGATCAAGGATTGATCAACGGCGCTCGTTGGCAGCATCAGTCCTGTTGCCAAACTGCATCGCCATACCAGTGGAATGACCGGAAAAACGGCCTTTGAACCTTGATATGCGGCCTCCCATGCCGCATTCCGGTTGGCGCTATCTCCCTGAGCGGGAGCCCACCCCGTACCTTCAGTTGAATACAATGTCTTCGATTACCTCATCGGCTCCTTCGAGAGCCGCACCGCGCCGTCTTACCTCTCAGGATTTCAGAACCCTCGGCCTCGCGGCGCTCGGCGGCGCCCTGGAATTCTATGATTTCATCATCTTCGTCTTTTTCGCGACGGTGATCGGCAAACTGTTCTTTCCGCCGGACATGCCGGAATGGCTGGTGCTGATCCAGACCTTCGGTATTTTCGCAGCCGGTTATCTCGTTCGCCCGCTCGGCGGCATCGTGCTTGCCCATTTCGGCGACATGTTCGGCCGCAAAAAGGTCTTTGCCTTTTCGATCCTCTTGATGGCGCTGTCGACGCTCGGCATGGCTGTCATGCCGACCTATGCGACGATCGGCGTCCTCGCCCCCATCCTTCTCGTATTGATGCGCATCCTGCAGGGGGCAGCCATCAGCGGCGAGGTTCCAGGTGCATGGACCTTCGTGGCCGAACACGTCCCTTTACGCCGTGTCGGCTTTGCCTGCGGCTTTCTGACATCAGGTCTCTCATTCGGCATTCTGCTTGGCTCGTCCATTGCAACCGTAATCAACACGGTCTTCACGCCGGAAGCGATCGCCGATGGCGCATGGCGCATTCCGTTTTTCATCGGCGGCATTTTCGGCCTCCTCTCTGTCTGGATGCGTCGCTGGCTGCAGGAAACGCCGATCTTCGTCGAGATGAAGGCCAGCCGTGCGCTTGCTCCGGAACTGCCGCTGAAGACGGTCCTGCGCGACCATCTGCGCGGCGTCGTCATCTCCATGCTGCTCACCTGGATCCTGTCGGCAGCAATCGTCGTCACGACCCTGATGACAGCAACCTTGCTGCAGAAAATCTACGGCTACACCGCCCAGCAATCGCTTGCTGCCACAAGCTTCGGCACCCTCTTCTTGATCTTCGCCACATCAGCGGCCGGCAGCATTGTCGATCGCGTTGGTTCGGGGCGTTTCTTCACGATCGCCGGTGTCGTCTTTGGAGCAGCCACGTGGGCCTTCTACAGCTTCGCTGCAACGTCGATCACCCTCATGTTCGCGCTTTATGCGGTCATGGGTCTGGCGGTAGGCCTGGTTGGCGCAGTGCCCTATGTTATGGTTCGTGCTTTCCCGGCCCGCGTCCGTTTCACAGGCCTGTCCTTCTCCTACAACGTCTCCTACGCCATATTCGGCGGTCTCACCCCGATTGGCGTTACCACCGCGCTTGCCATCAACCCTATGGCGCATGCCTGGTATCTGCTGTTCATCGCGGCATTGACGGTCGGCATCGGCATCTACCTGATGCTGCACGGCGACAAGGTCGAGTCCGAAGCCGGCATCGAGGAACTGACAGCGCGGTTGGCTAAAGCCTGACCGCAAAACTGAATGCGATATGAAAAGGAAAAGCCGGAAAATAAAACTTTCCGGCTTTTCTATGTGATCATCGGAAACCAAGCCTGGCAGAAAAGACCGCTGCACCGCCATCCTCAAGAGAGGCCGCGGCTGGACTATGACTGGCTCAGATAACGTCCAGCTTCATTGGAAGATACGAAGTTCTGATCGCTCATCCTGCAGTGAGTATTATCAACAGAAAAAATTCAAAATATAATTCATCTAAATTGACCGCGAAAATAATATAGAAATATAAAATAAAAATACAAAAGCACCACCGCAAGACGCGAGAATTCCATGAGAAATCATTATGAAGTCTTGGATGCATTGCGTTTCATTGCCGCCACTGGCGTTCTTTTATTTCATTTAGCACATTGGCTGAACATACCCTGGCTACTTCCCAATGCCGGTATAGCCGTCGATTTCTTCTTCTGCCTCAGCGGCTTTGTGATGGTCGTGGCATATCAGCACAAAATAGGTTCCTCCTCCGACTTGTTGCCATTTCTGCGAGTGAGGGTGCTGCGACTTTGGCCAATGATCATGCTCGCGACATTCATGAGTGCCAGCTATCTCGTCGCAAAGGGATTTTTGTCATCTGACGCCCCAACCATCCCCATGGTCCTGGAAGCAGCCAGTTTGTCGTTGATTTCCGTGCCCTATATGGATGCGCCCGTCTCTATCGGCGGCCCTCAGGTATTCCCTTTGAATGGACCACAATTCTCGCTGTTTTTCGAGATTTTCGTGAATATAGTCTGGGCGGCACTCCTGATCACCCTCCCTCGAAGGTTCTATCTGATCACCTGCGCCATCCTAATTCCTCTTTCTGGCGCCTGCCTTTATTATGGCTTTGGTGGTGATACGACTGCGAATTTCTGGTTGGGTTTCCCGCGGGTAATATGCTCGTTCTTCGTCGGCATTCTGGCCGCCAATCTGTTGATCAAAGATTGGGACCCTGGCGTTTTGGGTCGCAGACTATTCGTCGCGCTTCTTTTGATGACTGCACTTTTAGTCATCCTGCCGATACCAATGGGTCGGTACGCGACGATCTGGACGATTATCGTATCACCGATACTTGTCGTCCTCGGCGCCAAACAGCAGCTGCCGTCAAGACTGAAAGCAGCCGCCACGTTCAGCGGAACACTTTCGTATCCGATCTACACTCTGCACTACCCACTCTTCTGCTGGTTGAACGGTATTTTCGTCATGATAACAAAATCGCAGGGAGGCCTGTTGGAAGCGGCCATCCTGGCCCCCATCATAATAGCGATCTGCTATCTGGTCACAATCAGGATCGAATTGCCCGTCATGGCCGCGCTCAAGCGCGCAAACGCGCCAATAGTAAAAAGCCCTGCCTGAAAGCTTATGAGCCGCGCGCAGAAAGCCACAACGGCAGACGTGCCCACGATATCCCACACCAGCACCAACCATGCCAGCTATGGCTGACGGAACATATTTGGCCGATAAATCAACATGAGATGTCGGAAGGCTCATCGAGCCCTCCGACAAATCGCTTTTTTGTTCAACCGTTAAGCGGCGTCCTCAACAGCTTCCGCAGCCGCACCGCCGGGTACATAGTTCAAGACCGGCCCCAGCCAGCGCTCGACCTCTTCAATCGCCATCCCCTTGCGCGACGCATAATCTTCCACCTGATCGCGCTCGACCTTTGCGACACCAAAATAGTAGCTGGCAGGATGGCCGATATAGATACCCGAGACCGACGAACCCGGCCACATGGCATAGCTTTCAGTGAGCTCAACACCAGTCGCATTCGTCGCATCGAGCAACGAGAACAAGGTAGCCTTTTCAGTGTGATCCGGCTGGGCCGGATAACCGGGTGCGGGACGAATGCCCGCATATTCCTCGTGAATCAGCTCGTCGTTACTGAATGCCTCGTCTGAGGCATAACCCCAGAATTCCTTGCGGACGCGTTGGTGCATGCGTTCGGCGAACGCCTCCGCGAAACGGTCTGCCAGCGCCTTGACCAGGATCGAGGAATAATCGTCATTTGCCCGCTCGAACCGCTCGGCGATCGCCACTTCCTCTATACCCGCCGTGACGACGAACCCGCCGACATAATCTGCCTTTCCGCTATCGACCGGCGCCACGAAATCCGACAGCGCCACATTCGGCCGCCCGTCGCGTTTCGAAAGCTGCTGGCGCAGGGTAAAGAAAGTACCAAGGTCCTCGGAGCGTTTTTCGTCGGTAAACAGGCGAATATCGTCGCCGATCGAATTTGCCGGCCAGAAGCCGATAACCGCCCGCGGACGGAACCACTTTTCCGCGATGATCTTCTTCAGCATCGCTTGGGCATCGCTCCACAGCTGACGCGCTGCCTCGCCCTGCTTCTCGTCCTCGAGGATCGCCGGATAACGACCCTTCAGCTCCCATGTCTGGAAGAATGGCGTCCAATCGATATATTGGGCCAGTTCCTCAAGATCATAGGTCTCGAACACTTTCTTGCCGGTGAACTGCGGCTTAACAGGCTCATAGGCGGCCCAATCCACCTTCTCCGCATTGGCACGGGCACGGGCAATCGGCAGGCGCAATTTCTCGCGTTCATTGCGGGCATGCGCCTCGGCAACTTTCGCATATTCGCCACGGATGCCCTCGACATAGGCCGGCTTCTGCTCTTCCGACAGCAATGCCGATACAACACCCACCGCACGGCTGGCATCGGTCACATAGATCGCCTGCCCCTTTTCGTAACGCGGATGGATCTTTACCGCCGTATGCACACGGCTGGTCGTAGCCCCGCCGATCAAGAGCGGAACGTCAAAACCCTGGCGTTCCATTTCGGCCGCCACATGCACCATCTCGTCGAGCGACGGCGTGATCAGACCGGAAAGCCCGATGATATCGACCTTCTCGGCCACGGCCGTTTCGAGGATTTTCGTCGCCGGCACCATCACCCCGAGATCGATGATCTCGTAATTATTGCAGGCAAGCACGACGCCGACGATGTTCTTGCCGATGTCATGTACGTCACCCTTGACGGTCGCCATCAGCACCTTGCCGGCCGACTTGCGCTCGTCGCCGCCATTAAGCCGTTTCTCTTCTTCCATGTACGGGAGCAGCACGGCCACCGCCTGCTTCATGACGCGGGCTGATTTCACCACCTGCGGCAGGAACATTTTGCCCGAACCGAACAGGTCGCCGACCACGTTCATACCGGCCATCAATGGGCCTTCGATAACATGCAGCGGACGCTCTGCCTTTTGCCGAGCCTCTTCCGTATCTGCCTCGATATAGTCGGTGATGCCGTTCACCAGAGCATGCGACAGACGCTCTTCGACCGGCTTTTCGCGCCATGCCAGGTCCTGAACCTTGGCTTCCTTGCCCGGTCCGCCACGGAACCGCTCTGCGACCTCAAGCAGCCGCTCGGTGCCGTCGGCACGGCGGTTCAGTACGACGTCCTCGCAGGCCTCGCGCAGTTCCGGATCGATATTCTCGTAAATCGCCAACTGGCCGGCATTGACGATGCCCATGTCCATCCCTGCCTGAATGGCATGGTAGAGGAACACGGCATGCATCGCCTCACGTACCGGCTCGTTGCCGCGGAAGGAGAAGGACAGGTTGGAGACACCGCCCGAAATATGCACGAGCGGCATTCTTTCGCGGATAGTCCGCGTCGCCTCGATAAAGTCGACGCCGTAATTGTTGTGCTCCTCGATACCGGTCGCGACGGCAAACACGTTCGGGTCGAAAATGATGTCTTCCGGCGGGAAACCCGCCTGTTCGGTCAGGATCTTGTAGGCGCGAGTGCAGATCTCGACCTTGCGCTCATAGCTGTCGGCCTGCCCCGTCTCGTCGAACGCCATGACGACGACGGCGGCACCGTAGTTGCGCACGATTTTGGCATGCGCCAGAAACTTCTCCTCGCCTTCCTTCAGCGAGATCGAGTTGACGATCGCCTTGCCCTGCACGCATTTAAGGCCAGCCTCGATGATCTCGAATTTAGACGAGTCGATCATCACCGGCACACGGGCGATATCCGGCTCTGCGGCGATCAGGTTGATGAATTCGACCATCGCCTTTTCCGAGTCGATCAGGCCTTCATCCATATTGATGTCGATGACCTGCGCACCGTTTTCCACCTGGTCGCGCGCGACAGCCAATGCCGCCGTATAATCGGCATTGGTGATCAACTTGCGGAATTTCGCCGAGCCGGTGACGTTGGTGCGCTCGCCCACGTTGACGAAGGGAATGTCCTTGGTCAGCACGAAAGGCTCGAGCCCCGACAGCGACATGAACGGCACATGTTCGGGAAGCGCCCGCGGCGGATATTTGGCCACGGCTTCCGCAATTGCGCGAATATGGTCCGGCGTCGAGCCGCAGCAGCCGCCGACCACATTGACGAGACCTTCGCGGGCAAAACCCTCCACCTGGCGCGCCATCATCTCCGGCGTTTCGTCATATTGTCCGAATTCGTTCGGAAGGCCGGCATTCGGGTAGGCGCAGATGAACGTGTCGGAAACGGCAGATAGTTCCTGCAGATGCGGCCGCATCGCGTCGGCGCCGAGCGCGCAGTTCAGACCGATGGTGAATGGATTGGCATGGTTGACCGAGTTCCAGAAGGCGGAAGGCGTCTGCCCCGACAGCGTGCGGCCGGAAAGGTCGGTGATCGTGCCGGAGATCATCACCGGCAGATGCACGCCCTTCGCCTCGAAACGCTCTTCGCAGGCAAAGATCGCAGCCTTGGCGTTCAGCGTATCGAAGATCGTCTCGATCAGGATGATGTCGGCACCACCATCGATCAGTCCGTCGATCTGCTCGCCATAAGCGATACGCAAATCATCGAAGGACACGGCGCGATAACCGGGATTGTTGACGTCGGGCGAAATAGAAGCGGTGCGGTTGGTCGGGCCTATAGCGCCTGCGACGAAACGGCGACGGCCGTCTTCTTTTTCGGCGCGGATTGCAGCACGGCGGGCGAGTCGAGCACCGTCGCGGTTCATGTCATAAACCGCGCCTTCCATCTCGTAATCCGCCTGCGCAATACGTGTAGACGAAAACGTGTTGGTTTCGAGAATATCGGCACCAGCCATAGCATAACGATAATGGATGTCCTCAATCGCCTGCGGCTGCGTCAGGATCAGAAGGTCGTTATTGCCCTGCTGATGGCAGGCGCAGCCGATAAAGCGCTCACCACGAAAATGATCCTCGTTGTAACCCAGCCCCTGGATCTGCGTACCCATGGCACCGTCGATCACGAGAATGCGCTCACTGGCGGCTTTTTTGAGAGCTTCCAGAATTTCTGCGCCATTACGGCGAGCACCTTCGGGACCGAACAGTTCATCGAACAAGGCAGACACTCCTGATAGAGATCAAGGCAATATCCATAATCATATAAAGATACCTTTATGTGAAGTCCAGCACATACGTCGCAATCGCTGTCGGATTTGTCGCAACGGCCAACGGTCCGATTTATGCCAGATTCGCCGATGACAGCTATGGCCGCAATGACTATAGCCTTTAAGTAAAGTGTTGAGGCACAAGGGAGAAGAAGCATGAGCGATACAGGTCAGACGTCGAAATTCTGGAGCGATCTAACCTATCATCGCCGCTGGCTGCTCGATCAGGCAGAGGGCCTGATGGACTTCTTCCAGTATCGTGCCATCAACCCCAAGGGCGGCTTCTACGATCTGGACGACGAAGGCCGCCCGCTTCCAAACGCCAATGCAATCCGCGGCATCCACGCTTCGGCGCGCATGGTCCACTGCTATTCGATCGCCTACATGCTCGGGCGCCCGGGTGCCGGCGACCTGATCGACCACGGCATGAATTTTCTCTGGAACGGCCACCGGGATCAGAAAAACGGTGGTTACGTCTGGTCCATGAACGATGACGGCCCCGCCGACACCAACAAGCAAGGCTACGGCCACGCTTTCGTTTTGCTCGCCGCCTCTTCCGCCAAGGTCGTCGGACATCCTCTTGCCGACAAGATGCTGGCCGATATCACCGAAGTGCTCGAAACCCGGTTCTGGGAGAAGCAGCACGGCGCGATCGCCGAGGAATTTACTGCAGACTGGGGACCGATCGACGGCGGCACCTATCGCGGCCAGAATTCCAACATGCACCTCACCGAAGCGCTGATGGCAGCCTATGAGGCAACCGGCGAACAGCATTATCTCGACAAGGCGGAGAGTATCGCCGACCTCATCATCCGCCGCCTTGCCGGTGCGACCGGCTTCCGCGTCGGTGAACATTTCGACACGAACTGGACACTCAACAAGGATTATTATCACCCGGACGAAATGTTCCGCCCCGCCGGCACCACGCCCGGCCACGCGCTGGAATGGGCACGCCTTACGCTGCAGCTCTGGGCCCTCGGAGATAAAAAACACGCATGGATGCCTGATGCAGCCAAGAACCTCTTCATTCAGGCAATGTCGCTGGGATGGGACAAGCAGAAGGGCGGCTTCTTCTACACACTCGACTGGGATAACAAGCCAGCCAAGACGAACAAGCTTTGGTGGCCGATGTGCGAGGCTGCAGCTGCCGCTCACTTCATCAACCAGCACCTGCCGCACGATCCCTTCTTCGAGGACAGCTATCGCCTGATCTGGAGCACCATTGCAAACCGCTTCATCGACCACAAAAACGGCGGCTGGCACGAGGAACTGACGGAAGATCTCATCCCGGCTCATACACTCTTCCCCGGCAAGGGCGATATCTACCACGCCTTCCAGGCCTGCCTCATCCCGCTCTATCCGGCAGACGGCAGCCTGACGAAGATGATCGGCAAAACGAGCGGCGGTATTTCTGTTTAAACAGTTTCTGGCGGCGCGCGCTCAAAGCGCCGCCAGCGTCTCGCGCATCTCTCTCACCACCACCGAGCTGGTCCGGTATTGCTGCCGGGCCACAAAACCGAAGCCGACAAGCGCCTCATCGACAAAAGTCACCGGCAGGCGACACGAAGCGTGAACCTCAGCAACACCGGTTCCAGCAACGATATGCGCCACATTGGCAGGCGTAATCCCGCTCCCGGCCATGATCGCAATTCGCCCGGCCGACTGATCGGCAAGCTGGCGAAGCACACCCATCCCATCCGCCGCCTTGACCGCTAACCCTGAAGTTAGAATGCGCTCGAAGCCGAGGCCGATTACCTGCTCCAGCGCCTCATCCGCATCCGGCACCAGATCGAAGGCACGATGCAGCGTCCGGCCCATGCCGCGCGACCGCTCCGAAAGCAAAGTCAGCAGATCCACATCCAGCCGACCATCGGAAAGGCTTGCTCCAAGCACGACGCCCGTGAGCTCGCTATTCCGCGCAGTATCGATATCCGCCAGCATCACATCCCGCGAGGCGGCATCGAAGATGAAATCCCCCGCCCTCGGCCGGATCATCGCATAGACCGGCACCGGCATTTTCGCAGCAAGCGCCATCAATCCTCTCGACGGCGTAAGTCCGCCGACATCTAGTGCCGAGCAGAGTTCGATCCGCTGCGCGCCGCCGGCAACGGCGGCTTCCAGCCCTTCAGCACTGTCGACACAGACTTCAAGCAGCACGGGCATCGGCCACTCCCTGGCGTGCCAGCACGGCTGCACCGATAAGCCCGCCATCCTCGCGGCGGATCGCCGGCACCAGCAGTGGCCGATCCAACCGGTTCAGGATGCGGGCCCGAACAGCCTCGTCCAGCGCCGCAATCAATGCCCCGGCCGAGGCAAGCCCGCCGCCAACCGGCACGATCGACGGCCCGACCGTATTGATTGCGACCGCCAGCGGATCGGCGACAAGCTGCAGATAGGCCTCGATCGTTTCGCCGGCCTTTTCTTCTCCTGACTGCCAGTCCTCGATGATCCGATGGCTGCTACGCTCTTCTGCATGAAACAGCGTGTGTAATTTCTCGATCCCGCGCGCCCCGCCGATCGTATCGACGCAACCGGATTGTCCGCAGCCGCAGGAAAACCGCGGAACGTGAACCAGCCGAGCGCCGATCTCGACGCTCGTATTCAGTGCCGGGCCGTGCCCCCATTCGCCGGTCACGCCGCCGGCGCCGCGCAACATGCGGCCATCGACGGCAATCCCGCCGCCGATCCCCGTGCCGATGATGATGCAGAAAACGATCGAATGACCGCTCCCGACACCGTCATTCGCCTCAGCCAGCGTCAGGCAATCCGCATCGTTTGCAGCAAAGACCGAACGCCCCGTCGCTTGAGAAATCGCCTCAGCAATCGGCAGGCCCGTCAGGCACGGGATATTGGCGGAAAGCCCCTTGCCGCTCACCGGATCGACAAGCCCTGCAGTTGACAAACCGATAGGCAGGACGCCGCTTGCATCCGCATCATTCGCCAGACTTCGCAGGGCCTCGGCAAGCTCGCGCCAATCGGATTTCGGCACAGGCACGCGCGCAAGCTCCTCCACCTCTCCCGATTTGCGGGAGAGGCCGAACTTGATGAACGATCCGCCGATATCGGCACAGAGCACCGCTGCACCCTGCATCACGCAGTCCGTTCCTGCAGCCAGTCGCGAACAATCACCTCGTCTTCCGCCCCAAGCCCATGGTTGGCATCCAGCACCTTCGCCGTCAGCTGCGCACCCGCAACCTTCAGCCTGTCCTCCAGTTCACCCGCAAGCGGACCGTAAAAATCATCAATGGCGCTGAGCGAGAGAACCTGTGTCGCGGACAGATCGACCACCGGCCGCTCTTCCAGCACATTCATCGAGCGCAACAACACCGCCTTGCGGATCGCGTCCGGCCGAAGCTGCATCGTCGCCCCCAGCATATTGCCGCCATTGGAGTAACCGAGGAAAGCCAGCCGCTCCGGATCGACGCCATAGGCAGGCCCGATATCCTCGATGAAGGCGACAAAAGCCTCGACCTCGGATGCGATCTCCTTCTGGTCGAATGTCGTCTGGCTGAAACGGCGGAAGAAACGCGGAGACCCTTCATCCGTCGAACGACCGCGCAGGCCGATCAGCATGGCATTCGGCGCGACCTTGCGGCCGAGCGGCAGCATCGCCGCCTCGTTCGCCCCACTGCCGTGAAGCAGAACCAGTGTCGAGCCATCCCAATCTTCCGGCATATGGATGCGATGCACGAAAGGCAGGTCGCGATAGATCACCCGCTCCTCGCCCGGCAGGCCGAATTGCGGCAGCATCACCTTCAACGCCTCGTGATCCGCCTTGTAATGTTTGGGGATGAAAAATCCCGTCCCGAGCGCCTCGACCGTCTCATCCGCCGTAAAGCCCGGATCGTCTGTCGCAACCTCGATCAGCGTGCCGCCCGGCTCGCGCACATAGAGGGAGTAGAAATAATGCCGGTCATGCACATTTATATCACCTGCATTCTCGGCTTGCAGCGCCTCGTGCAGATCGTCGACGGCCTGCTGGCTTTTCGCCCTCACCGCCACATGATCGATCGTCCCGGTTCCAGGTGCTGCCGTCCAGAACCCGCCGGCATTGCGCACATCGATGATCTGCCCGCTTTCGGACACCAGCCGCTGGATCGCGCTCTCCACCGCTCCGGACACAAAGCCCGTATGTCGCTCGAGAAACGCAGCGGTTTCATCCGCCTTTTCAGACAGGATGGTCGCCCCGCGAATGCCACGGATGGCATCCGCTCTCGCAATGCCGCCGTCCTTCCACCAGACCCAGTCGCCATAGTCATCGACACCGACAAGCTTGACGATAATCCCGTCCGGATCGGTCAGCCTTAGAACCGGTTCGCCGAACTCCTGTGTCGGCCCGGTCATCTTGACATTGCATTGCAGCGCCCGTGTCAGCCAGAAGCCGATCGCCTCGCGATCGATGGCGAAGCTGATCTCGCTCGGCGCGCCATGCCCCACGCGCCCGAGCGAACCGTCTTCCCAGGCCAGAAATGTGACCAGCGAACCTGGCGTTGCAGCACCGTCTCCATAAAAAAGGTGAAGCTGCTGCGCATCCTCGAAACCGGCCGTACGCTTGACGAGGCGCAGGCCGAGGAAACCGACGTAGAAATCCACATTGTCCTGGATTTTCCGGGTAATGGCCGTCAGGTGATGAATACCGCTGGTCATGATCTTTTAGCCTTGGGTGTCCGGGCTTTTGCCCGATCGTGTTTCGATTGTGGCCTCCGGCGCGATTGCACCTAAGCAGCTCACTTGGGTTCGAGCGACATCATCAGGTTGGCAAGCAGCGCGGTGCGCGGCGCAAGGCTGCTAACGAAAATATGCTCGTCGAATGTATGCGCCCCCGCCCCGTCCGCACCGAGACCGTCCAGTGTCGGCACGCCGAGCGCAGCGGTAAAATTGCCGTCCGAGCCGCCGCCCGTCACCACGCCTTCCAGCGTAATCCCGAGCTTTGCGGCAATCTCGGCCGCGGTATCAAACAGCTTCACGCCGTCTGCGGATTGCGCAAAGGGCGGCCGGTTCATCTGGCCGGTGATCTCGAATGTGATATCCGGATCGACCGGCTTCATGGCCTCAATTCTGGCAGTGATCTCGGCAGCGGCCTTGTCGTCCGGCACGCGCACATCGACCTGCATCCGGCATTCCGCCGGAATGGTATTGCGGCCCGTGCCGCCCTGGATCGTCCCTACCGACACGGTAATACCGCGCTGGGCATCATTCAGTGCCTCGAGCTCAAGGACAAGCCGCGCCGCCGCACGGATCGCGCTACGCCCGTCCTGCGGCCGCGTACCGGCATGCGAAGCCCGTCCCCGGATGGTGATATCGTACATCGCGACACCCTTGCGGGCGATGACGATCTTGCCGCCATCACGCGCCGGCTCGACAACCAGCGTATAACCGGCGCTTGCTGCCAGCCTTTCCATATAGGCGCGCGACGACAGGCTGCCGATCTCCTCGTCCGGCACGAAAACCAGATCGACCGGCATGCGGCTGCCCCTGGCAACCGCAATCTTCAACGCCTCCAGCGCCATCAGAGCCCCGGATTTCATATCATAGATGCCGGGACCATAAAGCTTGTCGCCGTCCCGCTTCAAAGGCAATTGTTTGGCGATCACCCCATGCGCATGCACGGTGTCGAAATGTGCTAGTACCAGCACACTCTTTTCATTGCTGCCTTCAGCCCGCAGCGAGCGCACCGTCAGAATATCGCCAAGTCCCAGCGTTCCAGGCAAGCGCTCCACATCCAGCAAAGCGGATTTCGCCAATTCTTCCACCCGATCGACCAGCCGGTTTACGGCATTCGCATCATGAGATGGTGTTTCGATCTCCACCCATGCCACGAGTTCCTGCAATAGAGCCTTGTCGTCAATATCGGCGGCTGAAACGGAATTGGTCATTGAAATCCCCTGCTATGTTCTGCGAGCGTGGGGACTATAACCACGATCCCGTCACGGGCAACGCCCCATGATGACGATCGGACTGTTCACCATTTAGGTAACAATGAATTCTATTCGTTCACCAGTTTAAGAATGAGTTGATGGACGTTGCCGCCATTGTTCATCTCCAGTTTGTCATAGTCCCGGTGCCGCTCGCGATTGCGTTTCGAAATCTCGCCGAGCCTTGCGGTAAGGTCCTGCCTTATCTTCTGGCATTTCGGATCATCCGCAGCAGTAAGCCCGACGCTCACCACCTCGATCTCCCTGACCATCTCCACGATCATGTCGCCATGCACCCGCTCATGGCGGCGCACGCCTTCGGCAAATGTATCCCATTTCGTCTTCAGGGCGCCCGGCATCTTGCCGGCCTTCGGCAGGGTGTAGATCAGCGTCAAGCTTGGCCGTGCCGAAACCAGCTTGCATGAACCATCCGGCTGGGGCTGGTAATTGCGGGACCAGAGCAGCTTGAAATCCGTATGCGCAATCGTCCGCATCTGGCCGCCGACAAGCGGCCCCTTCTCGCCGATCTGGGAATAAAGCTCGATACCGGTGGAGCCGCTGACCGTATACGTCTTCACCTGCTCGACCGGTGCCCATTGAGCAGCAGCCAAAGACGGCGCAACGAACAGGAAACTCCCGGCCCAAAAACTTACGAGCATTCTTCTCACGGCAAACTCCAGCATCTGTTCCCTGCCGTGGTAGAGCGACGCGCCACCGTTTTCAACACACCACACGTCATTGGAAGCCATGTCCGCGAACCGCGTCATTCCGGCTTATGTCGCCCCGTTGCGGCCTATGCGATAAATCAGCCCTGAACCGCGCCCCGTCGAATGGGTGACAAACAGACAAACTTGTCATACATGTTAAAGTAAGAAGCTAATAAGCGATCGAACCCGGAAAACTCCGGGAACTATAATCTCCCAGGAAGGAAACGCATCCATGAGCGAAGAACTCAACACGGATCTGATCGCCTCCCCGAAGACGCGCGCAACGCAATTGAGCGACACGCTGCGCCAGGCGATCGCCGAGGGACAATTCCCGCCAGGCTCCAAACTTCCAAGCGAGGCGCAACTGACACTGGCGCATGGGGTCAGCCGGACAGTGGTGCGTGAAGCCCTTGCCGCCTTGCGGTCCGATCGCCTTGTGGAGGCTCGCCAGGGTGCCGGCGTCTTCGTTCTCCAGGCGACCCCGACACCGCCGCCATTCAACCTGTCCCTCGGCCATATCGATCTCGCGCGCGTTTCCTCGATGATCGAGCTGCTTGAATTGAGGACCGCCGTTGAGGTCGAATCAGCTGGAATGGCGGCTCTGCGGCGCTCGCCTGCGCAGGAAGAGGTGATATTCGAGCGTCATTATGCCGTGCGCTCCTGTCTGGAGGCGCATCAGCCGACAAGCGAGGCCGACTTCGCTCTTCACCTCTCCATCGCCGACGCGACAAACAATCCGCGCTTCCGCGAATTTCTGACGATGATCGGCAAGAACGTCATCCCTCGCGCCGCCCTGCGCGGCGACGAAACGGCGGAAGAGCAGATGGATTATATCAACCTGCTTGTCGACGAACACCATGCGATCGTCACCGCCATTTCCGAAGGAGATGAGGAAAAGGCCCGTGAAGCGATGCGCCGGCATCTGCGCGGAAGCCAGTTGCGCTACAGGAACCTTCTTCGCGCGCAGCGAGAAGATGTCAGATAACTTGTTGACATAAATTCCGCCAACCTGTACGACAATTTCTGTCTGGAGGAGACATTCAAGAGGAAATTCCATTATGACGCCTGAAGAAATCAAGGCGGCGCTCGGCGCCGGCCTATTGTCCTTTCCTGTTACCCATTTCGATGACGAGGGTGAATTTAAACAGGATAGCTACCAGAGCCATATCGAATGGTTGTCCGGTTTCGACGCGCCTGTTCTTTTCGCCGCCGGCGGCACGGGCGAGTTCTTTTCGCTCTCTCCCGATGAAGTTCCGACCATCGTAAAATCCGCCAAGGAAGCGGCCGGCAACAGCAATACTGCGATCGTTTCCGGTTGCGGTTTCGGCACCCGTGTCGGCGTCGAAATGGCAAAGGCCGTCGAAAAGGCCGGTGCCGATGGTATTCTTCTTCTGCCGCATTACCTGATCGATGCGCCTCAGGAAGGCCTCTACCAGCACGTCAAGAAAATCTGCCAGTCGGTCGGCATCGGCGTCATGGTCTATAACCGCGACAACTCCGTCCTGCAGGTCGATACGCTGAAGCGCCTTTGCGACGAGTGCCCGAACCTGATCGGCTTCAAGGACGGCACCGGCGATATCGGTCTCGTCCGTCAGGTTACCGCCACGATGGGCGACCGCCTGATGTATCTCGGCGGCATGCCGACTGCGGAGCTGTTTGCCGAAGCCTATCTCGGCGCCGGTTTCACCACCTATTCGTCGGCCGTCTTCAACTTCGTTCCCGGTCTTGCTGTCGAATTCTACAAGGAGCTTCGCGCAGGCAACCGCGCCCGTTGCGAAGAAATCCTGAGGGACTTCTTCTACCCCTTCATGGCTCTTCGTGCCCGCCGCAAGGGTTATGCCGTCGCTGCCATCAAGGCCGGTGTGCGCCTGCAGGGCTTCGATGCCGGCAAGGTCCGCCCGCCGCTCGACGACCTGACGGCGGAAGAGGAGCAGATGCTCCTGAAGCTCATCGGCAGCCACAAGAGGTAAGCCGGATGAAAATAGCGTCGGTTCGCACTCACCTTCTTGAACACCGGCTCGATGTGGCTTTCGAAAGCGCGTCCATGCGCTTCGATCGCCGGGCTCACATATTGGTAGAGATCGAGTGCGACGACGGCACGGTGGGCTGGGGCGAATGCCTCGGCCCTGCCCGTCCCAATGCCGCAGTCGTCCAGGCCTATGCCAACTGGCTGATCGGTGAAAATCCGCTCGAGACCGAGAAGATCTGGGCCAAGCTCTACAATGCGCTTCGGGATCAGGGTCAGCGCGGCCTGACCGTCACCGCCCTTTCCGGCATCGACATGGCGCTCTGGGATATCAAGGGCAAGCATTTCAACGCCCCCATTTCCATCCTTCTCGGCGGGCGTTTCCGCGAGAGCATCAAGGCTTACGCAACAGGCAGCTTCAAGCGTGACGGCGTCGACCGCGTCGAGGACAATGCGACCGACGTTGCCCGCTATAGGGCAGAAGGCTTTCACGCGACCAAGATCAAGATCGGTTTCGGCGTTGAGGAAGACCTGCGCGTCATCCGCGCCGTCCGTGAAGCCGCCGGCCCAGACATGCGGCTCATGATCGACGCCAACCACGGTTACGACGCCGTCGAGGCGATCCGCCTCGGCAATGCCGCTGCGCAATACGGCATAGACTGGTTCGAGGAACCCGTTGTGCCCGAACAGCTTGCGGCCTATCGCGAGGTCCGCGCCAAACAGCCGATCCCGGTTGCCGGCGGCGAGACATGGCATACTCGCTGGGGCATGCGCGAGCCAATCGAAACTCGCGCCATCGATATCGTCCAGCCGGATCTGGCAGGCGTTGGCGGCTTTACCGAAGCCAAGCGCGTTGCGGATCTTGCGGCGCTTCACGGCATCCGCGTCGTTCCCCACGTCTGGGGTACCGCCATCCATATCGCAGCGGCCCTGCAATTCATGGCCGCGATGGTGCCAAGCCCTGTCCGCGTCAATCCGATCGACCCGATCCTCGAATTCGATCGCACTCACAATCCCTTCCGTCAGGCAATCGTCAAGACGCCGATCGAACACAAGGGCGGCGTGGTGCAGATCCCGAACGGCCCCGGCCTGGGCATCGAGATCGACCGCGATGCACTGAAGGAGTTCCGTATGCCCGACGACAAGGGAGCGGCCTGATGCTCGTTCGCACCCTCGCCGGCAAGGTTCCGAAGATCAAGCTGCCGCAGGGTGCGGTCGACACACAGATGCATATGTATCTGCCGGGGTATCCGTCCCTCCCCGGCGGACCGGGCCTTCCGGCCGGCGCCCTGCCCGATCCCGATCAATATCGCCAGCTCATGCAATGGCTCGGCATCGATCGGGTCATCATCACGCAAGGCAATGCGCATCAGCGGGATAACTCCAACCTGGTTGCCTGCCTCGACATCATGGGCGATGTCGCCCGCGGTGTCGGCATCATCGATGGCAATACCAATGATGCCGAGATGGTCCGCCTTTCAGAGGCCGGCATTGTCGGTGCCCGCATCATGGATCTGCCGGGCGGTGCCGTTGATCTCAAGGAACTCGAAACGGTCGATGCGAAAGCAGCCGCCCACGGCTGGATGCTGGCCGTCCAGTTCGACGGCAGCAATATACTTCACCACGAAGCACGCCTGGCAAACCTGAAATCCCGCTGGGTTTTCGACCACCACGGTAAATTCTTTTCCGGCGTCACGCCCGACAGTGAAGAGATCTCAGCCGTCAAACGCCTGATCGACGCAGGAAACTGCTGGTTCAAGTTCGCCGGCGTCTATGAATCATCGAAAACAGGCGGCCCCGATTACGCCGATATCGCAGCCGTTGCGCGCGAGATAGCAAACTACGCCCCGGAACGGATTGTCTGGGGCACGAACTGGCCGCACAATCTGGCCCGCGAACAGGCGGATTACCCGGATGACGCGGCCTTGACCGATACCGTACTTGGCTGGCTGCCGAACGAAAACGCTCGGCATCTAGCCCTGATAGAGAACCCGCAGACCCTTTTCGGTCTGCAGGAATGGAGTGCATCAACGAGTTGATATTTTGAACAACCGGTGCGTGGAGGCACCGGTTTCTTTGGAGGAGGAAAACATGAAAATCACGAAAGCTCTCGGGCTGGCGCTGACGCTCGCACTTGCTGCGACGACTGCCGCACCGCTCGCTTACGCGCAGCAGGTCACGTTGCGCTCGGCCGACATCCATCCGGACGGTTATCCGACCGTCGATGCGGTCAAATATATGGGTGATCTCGTCAAGGAACGCACCGGCGGCCGTATCGCCATCCAGGTGATGAACAACTCGATGCTCGGCGGCGAAAAGGACACGATCGAGCAGACCCGTTTCGGTGTCATCGACATGAACCGCGTCAATGCGGCACCGTTCAACAACCTGATCCCGGAAACGGTCGTCCTCGGCCTGCCCTTCCTGTTCCGCTCGACCGACCATATGCACAAGGTCGTCGACGGTCCGATCGGCGACAAGATCCTGGCTGCCTTCGAACCCCACGGCCTGATCGGCTTGGCCTACTATGACAGTGGCGCCCGCTCATTCTACACCACCAAGAAGCCCGTCGAAAAACTGGCCGACCTCAAGGGCCTGAAGATCCGTGTCCAGCAGTCCGACCTCTGGATCGCCATGATGCAGGCTTTTGGCGCCAACCCGACGCCGATGCCGATGGGCGAAGTCTATTCCTCGCTCGAAACCGGTGTGGTCGACGGCGCGGAAAACAACTGGCCGTCCTACGAGTCTGCCCGTCATTACGAAGTGGCGAAGAACTACACGCTGACCCAGCACTCGATGAACCCGGAAATCCTGGTCATGTCCAAGGTCTCCTGGGACAAGCTGACCCCGGAAGACCAGAAGATCGTCCGTCAGGCAGCCAAGGACTCGGTCGTGAAGATGCGCGAACTCTGGACCGCCCGCGAAAAGACCTCGGAAGAAAAGGTCCGCGCCGGTGGCGTCAACGTCATCAACGTCAACAAGGAAGAGTTCTCCGCCGCGATGAAGCCGGTCTACGACAAGTTCGTCACCGACGCTTCGATGAAGTCTCTGCTGGAAGAAATCCAGGCAGTTCAATAATCGCAAAAATGAAAGCCGGCCTCCTTCGAGGCCGGCTTTTGCATATCCGGCGCAAAGTCCGGAAGGAGGAGGAACGGAACAATGCGAAAATTCATGCAGGCGATAAGACCCGCGCTGGGTGTTGTCAGCCGCTTATCACTCTGGATCGCCGGCATAGGCATGATCGCCATGACGCTGATCGTCGGCTGGCAGATCTTCGGCCGCTACGTACTCAATGACTCCCCGGCATGGTCGGAGCCATTATCGCTCTACCTGATGTCCTGGTTCATCATGCTTGGCGCCGCCGTCGGTGTGCGCGAAAGCGTCCATCTGGGATTGGACATCGTCCGTTACATGATGCCGCCCAACATCCAGAAGGCCATGGACCTTCTGAGCCTGGGCCTTATCGTGCTTTTCGGTATCGGCATGGCCTATTACTCGACCCTTCTGGCAGCCGGCACATGGACTGCCCGAATCCCCGTGCTTGGCTGGCCGGGCGGCACAGATTTCTTCCCGATGATCGCCGGCGGCGCGATGATCGCGATCTTTGCGCTTGAACGTTTCATCGATGTCGCAATCGGCGAGGAAATCGCGGCCGACGTGCTTGTCCAGGAGGCTGCGTAATGGCCTATACGATCCTTTTCGCTTCCTTCACCTTCCTGATGATCATCGGCATGCCGATTGCGTTCTGCCTCGGCATCGCGTCTTTCGCGACGGTGCTCTATCTGGGCCTGCCGCCGATCGTCGTCTTTCAGCAGATGAATTCCGGCATGAACGTCTTTGCCATGATGGCGATCCCGTTCTTCATTTTCGCCGGCGACCTGATGGTGCGCGGCGGCATCGCTGCAAGACTGATCCGCTTTGCGGCCGGTCTGGTCGGGCACATGCGTGGCGGCCTCGGTCAGGTCAATGTCGTCGCCTCGACCCTGTTCGGTGGCATTTCCGGTTCGGCCGTCGCCGATGCCTCGGCCGTCGGCGGCCTGATGATCCCGCAAATGGCCAAGCGCGGCTATGATCGGGATTATGCGGTCAACGTCACCGCCAATGCGGCCATCATCGCCCTGATGATCCCGCCGTCGCACAACATGATCCTCTATTCGATCGCCGCCGGCGGCAATGTCTCGGTCGCCGATCTCTTCACCGCCGGTATCATCCCCGGCCTGCTTCTCGCCGCAGCACTGATGTTCACCGCATGGTGGGTCGCCGTCAGACGGGGTTATCCGGCCGACGCCTTCCCCGGCTTCCGCCGCCTCGGTTATTATCTGGCAGCCTCCCTCCCCGGCATCCTGCTGATCGCCATCATCTTCGGCGGCGTGCGCTCCGGCGTCTTCACCGCAACGGAAAGCTCCTGCATCGCTGTCCTCTACGCCTTCCTGGTTGCCATGCTCGTCTACCGGGAGCTGGATTGGGCAGGCTTCGTCGAGGCCGTCATGGGCGCTGTCCGCACCACGGCCATGGTCCTGCTGGTCATCGGCACCGCTGCCTCCTTCGGCTGGCTGATGGCCTTCCTGCAGGTGCAGACACTGATCATCGCCGCGATCAGCGCCATCTCGGATAATCCGATCATCGTGCTCCTGATGATCAACGTCATCCTTCTGATCCTCGGCACCTTCATGGACATGGCGCCGATGGTCATCATCGCTACCCCGATCCTGCTTCCGGTGGTCAAGGCCTTCGGCATCGATCCGGTCCATTTCGGCGTCGTGATGATCCTCAATGCCGGCATCGGGTTGAACACGCCACCTGTCGGAACCGTGCTCTTCGTCAGTTGTGCCGTCGGCGGCATATCCATCCGCGAGGCGATGCGCACGATCTGGCCCTTCTTCGGCGCCAGCCTCGCAGTTCTCCTTGCGGTGACATACATCCCCGCTTTGTCGCTCTGGCTACCGAGCCTGTTCCGATAGGATGCGACACCATCCGAGACCCAGATCCCGCTTCGGCGGGATCTTTCATTTCGGGCGTCATTCTTATGCAAGAAATTGCGGTTCACGACACGCGCGCCGAGGTCTATGGTCAGCCGCATTATACTCATTTGTCCCATCCGGATTTCATCATGACCGATACCGTTACCAGCCGTTTCCTCCGTTACGTCGTGCTCGACACCCAGTCCGACGCCTCTTCACTCACCCAGCCATCGACAGCCAAGCAGCTCGATCTCGGCCGGCTTCTGGTCGGTGAGTTGCAGACGATCGGTGTGAAGGATGCCGAACTTGATGAACACGGTTACGTCTACGCGACGATCCCCTCGAACACCGGCAAGAACAACGTCCCGGTCATCTGCTTCTGCGCCCACATGGACACCGCACCGGATTTTTCCGGCACCGACGTCAAGCCGCAGGTGATCCGCAATTACCAGGGCGGCGACATCACGCTGCCGGGCGACAAGAGCCGCACCATCAAGACGTCCGAACATCCGGAACTGAAGAACCAGATCGGCAACGACGTCATCACCTCCGACGGCACGACGCTGCTGGGTGCCGACGACAAGGCCGGCCTTGCCGAGATCATGACCGCCGCCGAATATCTGCTCGCCAATCCCGATATCAAGCACGGCACGATCCGCATCCTCTTCACGCCCGACGAGGAAATCGCCCGCGGCGTCGCCAAGGTAGACCTGCAGAAGCTCGGCGCCGATTTCGGCTACACGCTGGACGGCGAGACGGCGGGCACGATCGAGGACGAGACCTTCTCGGCCGATAGCGCCGACATCCTGATCAAGGGCGTCGCGATCCATCCCGGCTTTGCCTATGGCAAAATGGAAAACGCCATCCGCATCGCCGGAAACATCATCGCCAAACTGCCGAAGGACATGACGCCTGAAACGACAAAGGGCCGCGACGGTTTCATCCATCCGACCTCCGTCTCCGGTACGATGGAAGGCGCCAAGATCAGCCTCATTCTGCGCGATTTCAGGACAGAAGGGTTGAAGGAAAAGGCAAAGCTGCTCGAAACCATCATCGCAGAAGTTATGGCCGACTATCCCGGTTCGTCTCATACGCTGAAGATCACCGAGCAGTATCGCAACATGAAGGAAGTGCTCGACCATCACCCCGAGATCGTCGAAAACGCCATCGAGGCGATCCGCCGGGCCGGCATGTCGCCGGTGCGCGGCAGCATTCGCGGCGGCACGGATGGAGCGCGCCTCTCCTTCATGGGCCTTCCCTGCCCCAACATCTTCGCCGGCGGCCACGCCTTCCACTCGCCGATCGAATGGGTCAGCAGCCAGGACATGGAAAAGGCCGTGAAGACGATCGTCGAACTGGCAAAGCTCTGGGAAGAGCGCGCCTGATAAGCCGGCAGGCTTTCTGGATTGCTTTCTGGGCGTCAATTCGGAAACGGATTGGCGCCCTATTGCTGAGTGCCGGAGCTCTTGCGATCAGTTGTAAGGCCCAAGCAGCCGGAAATATTCCCGCTCGCTTTCGCCATAAGCATCGGCGGCGAACTGTTCGAGTGCCGGCCTGTCGCGCACGATGATCATGCCACGTTCGGAATAGATCAGCTTGCGGCCCTCAAGCACATGCAGCGCCGTCGTCACGCTCGGACGCCGAACCGCCAGCATGATCGACAGGAACTCATGCGTCAGGCTGATCTCGTCGCCATCGGTGCGGTCGTGGCACATCAATATCCACCGCGCCAACCGCTCGTCGATATGGTGGACGGCATTGGAGAGCGAGGTAAAGGCCCCCTGCACCGATAGTGCCTGAACATACCGTCCAAGCAGGTTCTTGAGATCAGCGTCCCGATCGAGCAACGACTTCAAAAGCTCGGTAGAGATGCGGAAACCGTCACCCTGAACCTGCATGAAGATCGAAAACGGATCGGACCCCGCATCGAGCACGACTGCCGCCGGCGTCATCCCGTCTCGGCCAAAAATACCGATCTCGGCATGCTGCCCTTGCGGTGAGCGGGCGACGATCGAGGCAATGCCCGTTTCCGGGAAATAGGCATATTCCGCAGCCTCATGCGGTTCCGAGAGCTCAAAACCGCGCGGCAGGTCCACCGGCTTCAGATGGGCGGCAATTGCGGAGAAGCTCGTAGGGCTCGTCAGCCGAAGCAAATTGTTACGGACCGCCGTTTGCCGAATGTCAGCCATCGCTCATCCTTGATAGGAGAACATGGCCTGTTCGGCTTCCTCTGAACGAGAAGTCTCCGCTTGATTTGAACGATTTCCATCTATGGCCATAAAATTCGCGACACAACCCGCCGGCCCCACTCGGTACGGTATCAGACAAAGGGGTACACGCGCGCAAAAACCGTTTAACTAATCAGTATCTTGCAGGGGAAGAGATTCGAATTGGCAGACAAGCTCATATTGTTGCTGGAAGACCAGCCGCTGATCTCCCTCGACGTGGAGGAAGCGCTTGTAGACAAGGGCTTGAGCAATTTTGTCACACTCCGCTCCCAGAGAGAGGCGCTGGAATGGCTTGACGCATCGTCACCCGACTTCGTGCTGCTCGATCTCTACCTCAATGATGGCGACAGCCAGCCGGTGCTTGCCCGCCTGCAGCAAGAAAGTATCCCCTTCATGATCTACACCGGCAGCGAAAAGCCGCCGGAATGGAATGCGGAGCTTTTCGAAGGCAGCGAATGGATGAGCAAGCCGAGCGATCCGGACGCCCTGGCCGACCGGATCAGAACCCGGCTTGCAATCACTTAAGCCGATTTGCGGGTGATATCCTCGATATCGCCGAACATGCGTTCATATTCCCGCTCGGCACCGCCATAGGAATCCGCAGCAAACTGCTCCAGCGCCTTGCGGTCACGAACAATGATCGTGCCGCGATGCGAATAGATCAGTTGCTTGCCTTCCAGCACATGTAGCGCCACCGTCACGCTCGGTCGGCGTACCGACAGCATGATCGCCAGGAATTCGTGCGTCAGGTCGATCGCATCGCCATCCACACGGTCGTGGCACATCAGGATCCAGCGCGCCAGCCGCTCATCGACAGGATGGATGGCATTCGACAGCGCCGTGAAAGCGGCTTGGCTCATCGCCACATGCGCCCAGCGCGTCAAAAGCCGCTTCAAGCCAGGCGAGACTTCCATCATCCTGCGCATCACGGCAATCGGCACGCGCACGCCATGTCCCGGCACCTGCATGACGACGAGAT
Organism: Hyphomicrobiales bacterium; assembly: GCA_900472575.1. Taxonomy (GTDB): domain Bacteria; phylum Pseudomonadota; class Alphaproteobacteria; order Rhizobiales; family Rhizobiaceae; genus Neorhizobium; species Neorhizobium cellulosilyticum. The sequence continues at coordinate 95,734 of UCIV01000033.1, read as the reverse complement.
AGGGTGCATCCGCCGCGCCCAGCGCAACGGAAGACGGTGACACGCCCTCGCGGCCCAGAAGCCCGATCTCCGTGCGCTTGCCAGACGGTGATGTCACGACAGTGGAGATCACGCCGGAAAACGGGAAATAGCAGTATTCGAGCGGTTCGCCCGGCGCCGACAGCACAAAGCCTTGCGGAAGATCAATTCGTTCCAAGACAGGTTCGAGGGCGGCATAATCATCGTGAGAGAGAAGCGCCAGGAGCTTGTTCTGGTTTTTCATGTCCATCTTTTCCTTGTCCTCTTTGTTGCGTCCAGTTCACCACCGTTTCGGGCGGTTCGCGCGTCCTCAGTCTGAACCTTCAGAACTGGTCATCGCTGCGTATTCCCCACCCCGGCGGGCGCATTGGTAACGGTAACCCTCCCTTGAAGTTCCCATTTGGAAACACCACCTCATGATTGCCGGTTGCCTGATTGGGACCGGCACGATGAATTCCGCAGCTTCTACCGACCATGTTGCTTGATGAGGATATGGTGCGACGAAGGCATGATCCCCTTTAGTGCCTGCCGGATAAAGCGGAGCGCCGTCCATTACCCTTGTCCGATGACGGATCGGACCGCTGCAAAGCCGCCTGAAACCGTGCCCTCGGCTCCCCGAAACGGCTTTGGTTTCAACTCATGTTTTGCGTCTGGAGGTAGTGATGAGACAGAATCCATATGAAATTTTGGGCGTGAAGCACGATGCGTCGCAGAAGGACATCCAGAGCGCCTTTCGAAAGCTCGCCAAGAAATATCACCCCGATCTGAACCCCGGAGATCAGAAGGCCGAGGACATCTTCAAGGAGATATCCGCCGCCAACGAAATCCTCGGCGATGAGGAAAAGCGCGCCCGCTTCGACCGTGGCGAGATCGACATCAATGGCGTCGAACGCGCTCCATTCCAGCAGCATCGCGAATATGCCGGCGCCAATGGCGGAGAAGCCTTTTTCGACGAAGGCGGCTTTTCGCAATTCGGCGGTTTCGAGGATATTTTCGAAAGCTTCATGTCCCGCCGCGGAGGTCAGACAGGCTCGCAATTCGGCGGCGGGCAGTTTCGCTCGAAGGGGGCAGACGTCCACTACACGATGGAAGTCCCCTTCCTCGACGCCATCAACGGCACGACCGCACCGGTCTCCTTCGGCACCGGTTCATCGCTTGATGTAAAGATCCCCGCAGGCACGCGCGACGGCCAGGTCTTGCGCCTGCGCGGCAAGGGAGGCAAAGGCGCGCCAAAAGGTCAGGATGGCGACGCCCTCATCGAGATCAAGATCAAACCGCACCCGTTCTTTAAGCGCGACGGCGATGATATCCGCGTGGAAATCCCGATCACCATTCGCGAGGCGGTGCTCGGCGGCAAGATCAAGGTACCGACGCCCGGAGGTTACCTGAATGTAACGCTAAAGCCCAACACCAATACCGGCACGACGCTGCGTCTTAAGGGTAAGGGCGCCCCGAAGACCGGTGGCGGATATGGTGATCTGCTGGCGACGGTGAAGATCGTCCTGTCGGAAAAACCGGATCCTGATCTTGCAGCATTGATGGAGAACTTGCCGGAAAAGCCCAACGAAGATCTGCGCAAACATCTTAACCTTTAAGTAAGGTGGAACTTTATAAGTCTGTCAAACGTCGTGTAAGACGAAAGCCACGCTTGAAATATTTGGACCAGGTGTCATCTTGCCCTGGTCCTCATATCACACTGTAAAGGTAAAATGACGGAAGCCGATGATCTGAACGACTATCCGAACATCCTCCTACTGGAGGACGATCTTCTTCTGGCGATGGACATGGAAGACCATCTGCTCCAAACCGGCCACAACATCATAGGCCCTTTCGGCAGGATCGCCGACGCGATGGATGCAATCCCGCGCAATGATTTGGCCGGCGCCATCGTCGATCTCAATCTCCATGGTGAACTGTCAGTTCCGGTCATCGAGATGCTTCGGGAACGGGACGTTCCGGTTATCATCTGCAGCAGCCATGCCGAACTGCCGGAACTCAAGAGCAGGCTCAAAGGCCTGCCCATGCTTCCCAAACCTTGGCATCCCCAAAAGCTCAACCGGTTGGTCGCAGAGACGTTTGGCGCAAGCAGCACTGCTTGATCACAGCATCACGGATATCTCGCTCAAAAATGGCCCAGCAATATGCTTCGCCGTTGAGCATGCACCCATGTCGCCGCTCGGCGACATTCAGATGCCGCTGGAAAACTTCTGCGCCACCCAATAGCCGATGACCGCCGAAAACGAGGTAAGAACCGTCCCCCAGGCCATGTCGACGGCACTGACCATCGGTGACCAGTTCTTCAGAGTAGCAAGGTTCGTCATGTCGTAAGTGCCGTAGGCAATCAGGCCGAGAATGGCACCTGCAATGGCTGCTGTGGTCCAGTTTCCGGACACCAGCGCCGGCTGAACTGCGAAGTAGACGATACCGGCAACATAGAAGAGATAGAAAATACCGGCGACTACGAAGTTAGGTTGGTCAAGCAGAAGGCTGCCGATCCGGCTGCGGTAAAAAACCGTGGCGACCGTGCCGAGCCAGATGAAATCGAGACCGAGGAAGGCGACCACAGTTCCCACATAGGCAAGCAGATAGGTCATCTCGTCCTCTCAGATTTTCAGGATCGGCTGCACCAGCCGCACAATCCAGCTCGAGAATTTGAGCGGCGCTTCGGTCACGGCGAGGCAGATGCAATCCTCTCCCTCTGTCGCCTTGGGTGTATGCAGCAGATCGCCGTCGGCTTCCTCTATATCCCCGCGGGCGAACAGCTCTTCGCCATCGTGAAAACTTCCCGCCAGCACCAGAGTCAGCTCGCGCCCCTCATGGGTGTGCTCCGGCACCGGCTTTCCGGCCGGAATGCGCAGCAGCCTCACCTGCGTGTTCTTATCCTTCGTCTCGATCAGGATCTGATAGGCACCACGCCCGAGCGCTCGCCATTTGAGATCTGCAAGGTCGCCACCGACATAGGATCGAAGTGGCTCCGGAAGCACGACTGTCTGTTTAGTAGCCTTTGGAGCCTCGAGCTTGACTTCCTCGACCTTGATATCAGCCGCCCGTGCCTTGAAGCGGGCCCAGGCCTCGTCTTCGTTGGCGCTTTCGTCTGCCTTATCCAAAAGCGCTCCCGCAGCCCCTTCCATTGCATGAAGGCGCTGGCGACATTCGGGGCAAAGCGCCAGATGGCTCGCCACCGCAAGGCTCCAGCCTTCAGAAAGGCTTCCCGCGGCATACTCGATCAGAAACTCGTCGCTCAAATGATGCTTCACGTTCATAGCCGTCCCTCCAGCGAGGAACGTAGTTTCTCGAACGCCAGCCTGATGCGTGATTTCACGGTTCCGAGCGGAACACCGAGATCGCGCGCGATCGTCGAATGCGAAGCCTCATCGAAGAAGGCCCGTCGCAGCACGTCCAGTTGCTCCTCCGGCAAGGTCGCCATCGCACCGCGCAACAACTGCGCTTCCTGAATCTGCTGGAACTCCTGATCGGCTGGGGCGACGTCGTCAGCAACGAACGCCGGATCATTCATGTCGAATTCCGGGCGTTTGCGCCTGTAGGCATCGATGCGCACATTGCGCGCGATTGTATAGATCCATGCAGACACGTTGCCGCGAGCAGGATCGAATTGGCCGGCCTTGTTCCACACCGCAGTCATGGTTTCCTGCATCAACTCTTCGGCAGCTTGCCTGTCTTTGGTTTTAGCTGCCATGAAGCTGCGGATGCGTGGTGCATAAAACCGGAATATAGCTTCGAACGCATCTGCGCTGCGGTCCCGTCCGACGATGGAAAGGAGCCGCACCATCTCGGCCTTCGCGAGATCCTCGGCTTCCGAGCCACCGGAGTTTTTATTGTTCATCCCGAGCCCACGCGCTGCTAGTCCCGCCAGCCGTATAGGCGACGGTCGGTATATTTGCCATTTATCAAGCGAGATAGGTGAGCTCAAGTTCATGGCAAGCTTTACGAAAGACTTCCAGATGTGGATCACACCCTTTGTGAGTTTTTGCAGAGATCCGATTGCCGCCCTAGTTCGTATTGGATTGCAGACTAGAGCGAGGATGCTGGGATGACGCCTTTGACTGGGAATTTCGGACGGGAAGCGAAAAGGATCGCAGTCATCGGCTCAGGCATCAGCGGCCTGTCCTGCGCATGGCTATTGTCGAAAAGCAATAATGTCACTCTTTACGAAGCCTCTGACCGGCTGGGTGGTCATGCCAATACCGTGAATGTCGAAATAGAGGGCCGCAGCGTCGCAGTCGATACCGGCTTCATCGTCTATAATGAAACCAATTATCCAAACCTGGTGGCCTTGTTCGAACATCTGAACGTGCCGACGATCGCTTCGGACATGTCGTTTGCAGCATCCATGGGTAATGGCGGGTTCGAATATAGCGGCACCGGCCTGAAAGGACTTCTCGGGCAGAAAAGAAACATCGTCCGGCCCCGCTTCTGGTCCATGTTGCGCGACGTTCTCAAATTCTACAAGCAGTCCCCCGCCCTTCTGGATCAGCCGGATATGCAGGAGATCACGCTCGGTGACTATCTCCGTCAGGCAGGCTACTCCGCGACCTTCATCAACGATCACCTGATGCCGATGGGAGCCGCCATCTGGTCGACGACGGCCAGCGAAATGCATGATTACCCCCTGCACGCCTTCCTGCGCTTCTTCGTCAACCACGGTCTGCTGCTTCTCTCCGGCAGGCCGCAATGGCGCACCGTCGAAGGCGGCAGCCGGGAATATGTCACGCGCCTGGCCGCAGACTTTAATGGAACGATCAGGCTTTCCACTCCGGTCGCCTCGATCCGCCGCGCCGCAAACGGCGTGACGGTGACCGACACGCACGGCCATTCGGACGAATTCGATGATGTGGTGATCGCAGCCCATGCGGATGAAGCCCTCAACATGCTGACAGATGCCGACGAACACGAATGGGATCTGCTTGGCGCGTTCGGTTACACCCGCAACAAGGCAGTCCTGCACAGCGATCCGGCCTTGATGCCGAAACACCGCAACGTCTGGTCGAGCTGGAACTATCTGAGCGGCACGGAAGGCAACGGAGATCAGCAGCTCTGCGTCACCTATTGGATGAACAGGCTCCAGAAGCTTCCCACAGACCGGCCTCTCTTCCTCACGCTCAATCCCAACCGGGAACTGCAGCCTAGACTGATCCACGGCACATATGATTATACCCACCCACGCTTCGACACCCGCGCCCTGAAAGCCCAGCACGATCTTTGGCAGCTTCAGGGCCGCAACCGCACATGGTTCTGCGGCGCATATTTCGGCAGCGGCTTCCACGAGGATGGCCTGCAATCGGGGCTCGCCGTCGCCGAAGCGCTCGCAGGCAACCGCCGCCCATGGAGCGTCGAAAACGAATCCGGCCGCATCAGGATCGAGGAATTCCGCGAGGCTGCCGAATGAGCCAGACCTCCAGCATCTATGCCGGCGCTGTCGTCCACACGAGGCTGAGGCCGAAAAAGCATAACCTGCGCTACAGCGTCTTTTCGCTGTTGCTCGATCTCGACGAACTTCCCACGCTGGACAGGTCGCTGCGCCTTTTCGGCGTCAACCGGCGGGGCCTGTTCAGCTTCTGGGAAAAGGACCATGGCGACGGCGTATCGGGCGGCCTCAAGACATGGGTTGCGAGCCAACTCTTGGATGCCGGAATAAATACGGATCACCTGAGCATAAGGGTTCTCTGCTACCCCCGCATTTTCGGTTACGTCTTCAATCCCCTCACCGTCTATTTCTGCTACGATCGTCAGAGCGAATTGCGCGCAGTCATCTACGAAGTCTGCAACACCTTCCACGAACGCCACGCCTATATCATTCCAGCCGCTGGCGAGGACGGCGGCCAGATAAGCCATTCCTGTACGAAGGATTTATACGTCTCGCCCTTCGTGCCGATGGATTGCCGCTACGATTTCTCGGTAAGGATACCTGCAGAGCAGGTGCGGATCGCCATCAAGGAATCCGACGCTGACGGCATGTTTCTCTATGCGATGTTCCAGGGCAGGCAGTCACCCCTCACCGACCGCGGTCTGGCGAAGGCCTTTCTCAGATATCCGCTGATGACGCTCAAGGTAACGGCGGCCATCCACTGGGAGGCGCTGCGCCTGTGGCTGAAGCGGGTGCCCGTTTATCGTCATGCGCGCGCAGCCTTACCCAGAGCCTCGACCATCGTAACCCATAGCCCACGGACGGAGACCCGCTGATGTCGGATGTCGACCACAAGCTTGAACTGCCGTTGCCGTCCTTTTCGTTTCTTGAAAGAATTCTCTGCCGATGGGCCAATCGCCTGGTAGTAGGGCAACTGGCGCTGCGGTTTCCGAGCGGCCGTGAAGCGCGTTTCGTTGGAGAGGCAAGCGGTCCGACTGCCACGATCGAATTCAAGACGATGCGCCCGCTTCGCCGGCTGGCGACAGGCGGCAGTCTCGGCTTTGCCACGTCCTATCTCGAAGGCGAATGGGAAACTCCGGATCTCGGCGCAGTGATGGATCTGGCAATCGCCAACGAGGCTCGCTGGCAGGGCATAATGAAGGCGAGCCCACTTGCCGCCTTCGTCGCGCGCATCCGCCATCGGCTGAACCGCAATTCGAAGGCCGGCAGTCGCCGCAACATTGCCTACCACTACGACCTCGGCAATGCATTCTACGGGCAGTGGCTCGATGAAACCATGACCTATTCTTCCGCCATTTTCTCCAACCCGCGCGAAAACCTGGCCGATGCGCAGAAAACCAAATACCGCCGCATCATCGAGGAACTGAAGATCGGCAAGGATGATCATGTGCTTGAGATCGGTTGCGGCTGGGGCGGCTTTGCCGAAGAGGCGATTCGCGCAACCGGGTGCCGCGTCACCGGGCTGACGCTTTCCAAGGAACAGGCCGCCTTTACCGAAACGCGGCTGAGGCAGGCAGGCTTCGAAGACCGCGCCGATATCCGTCTGGAAGATTATCGCGACTGCGAAGGCACATTCACCAAGATCGTCTCGATCGAGATGTTCGAGGCGGTCGGCGAAGAGAATTGGCAAATCTATTTTGACCGGATCAGATCCCTGCTTTCTCCGAAGGGACAGGCGCTTGTTCAGGTTATCACGATCGCCGAAGAACGGTTCGCCCATTACCGAAGCCATGCGGACTTCATTCAGGCCTACATTTTCCCAGGCGGCATGCTGCCCAGCATCACGGCGTTCGAAGCCACCGCACGAGCCTCAGAATTTTCGGTCGAGGATCGCTTCTGCTTCGGCCGCGATTACGAGCGCACCCTGCTTTTGTGGGACAAGGCGTTCAGAGAGAACTGGCAGCGCATAATGTCCCACGGCTTCGACGAACGCTTCTTCCGCATGTGGCACTATTACCTGCAATATTGCGCCGCCGGATTTCGCACCGGCCGCCTCGATGTCGTGCAGTTCAGGCTTGCTCGCTAGGCCTCCTTGCGAAGCATCCTACGTGTAATCGCGAGGCTGATCGGATAGGGCAAAGCGGCAAGCAGCTTCATCGCCACCTTCATCTTCCACGGGAAGACGATCTCGAATCGCCGGCTCTCAAGCCCCTTGATGATGGCATCTGCCGCCTCGTCTTCTTTGATTAGGAAGGGCATCGGAAAATCGTTCGTCTTCGTCATCGGCGTATCGACAAAGCCGGGATTGATAACCTGTAGTACCACCCCTTCCCGTTCAAGCTGCGGCCGCAACGCTTCGCAAAGGGTAATCAGCGCCGATTTCGTTGCGCCATAAACTCCACCACCCGGCAGGCCAATATAACCGGCCACCGAGGCAACCACCGCAATATGTCCGCGACGCCGAGCAATCATCGGCGCCATCACCGCTTGAAGCGCATGCCCGGTGCCGACGACATTCAGATTGAACAGTTCAGCCAGCTTTTCGGCATCGAACCGGCGCGCGCTTTCACGCACATATCCGCCGGCGGAAAATAGCGCGAGATCGATAGGCCCGTGTGACTGCTCGATATTCAGCGCCGCATCCCTCACCGATTCCCCTTCGGTGATATCGAGAACATAGGCATGGATAAGCCCCGGCCGCTCCGCCGCAAGCGCCTCGAGCTTGGCGCCGGAACGCGCACTGACCGCAACCTGCCAGCCTCGGTCCGCCAGCTTCAGCGCGACCGCGCGCCCTATGCCCGAACTCGCACCGGTAATCCAGGCAAGGCGTCTTCCTGTTATCGTTTCAGCCATGGCATCCTCTATCGAGCTCATGCTTGATACGCATGGCTGCGACTATTGGATCCCAACAATGTGGATTTGCATGACGAGAAATTTCAGCGGATGGAGATGGAGTTTTTCGGCTCTCGTTCAATGAAGCGGCGTGCCAGCAGCCAACAACCGGCAGCCCAGGCGGCACCGGCACACCAACCACCAAGCACATCGGTTGGGTAATGAACGCCAAGATAAAGGCGCGACAAACCGATCATGAACGTCAGCAGGATCCCCGTAGCCAGAAGGAATATCCGCGTGGAGCGATATTGTTGCGCACGGGAAAGAAGTGCTGCGAGGGTCAGATAGGTGACAGCCGAAAGCATGGCATGGCCGCTCGGAAAGCTCATGTCATGAACCTCGACCAGATGCGGAACGATATCCGGGCGGGGCCGCGCAACACCGAGCTTGAGAGCACTGCTCACAACCCACCCGCCGGCGATCGAAAGAAACATGAATATCGCAATTGCCGTTTGCCGCGCGAGTAGAAGGTAGACGACAGCGAGAACGGTCATCAGCGAAAGCACCGTAACCCCGCCAAGCGCGGTAATATCACCCACGGCATGCGTCACCCAGGAAGGAGCGATCGGCACTGCAAGATCGGTTGCCTGCCTCAGTGCAAGCAGAATTTCCTCGTCGAACGCATGTGTATCTCCCTCAAGCACCTCTCCCGTCAGCGTCAGGAAGGCAAAAATCCCGCCTGCCATCAAGGCGAAGATGATAAGGCTTATTGGCTCGAAAGTCATGAAACGATCGATGAAACGACGACTGAATTGCTGATGCAGTGGCATGCTCTCTCGCAGGCTTGTTGAACCTCCAGTCTAGATAGGGGATAAGCGCTATCACGCAAGAATTTGACAGGCCATTCCGCCCATATTGATGTTTGGTAGGTCCTGACGATCATCTGGCCTACGCTAACCCGCTTGCGCTGATTCTGGTAACCCTCGACCTGAAACCGGATGCATGCCTTTCCTCTACATCGGGAACACGAGATCAGCTAAAAGATGATCGGGCGGAAAAACGGAGGATTTGATGCCGCAAACCATGCTTTCCGTATCCACCCACGGCCAGGGCCTGTACGAATTCACGGACCAGGCTGACGCCTTCGTTCGCAACCATCATGTCGGCCAAGGGCTACTGACAGTGTTTGTCAGGCATACTTCATGTTCCTTGCTCATACAGGAAAACGCCGATCCCGACGTCCAGAGGGATCTGAAAACCTTTTTCGGCCGACTGGTGCCACCCTCCATCCATCCGGACATGAGCTGGGTCGTTCACACGACCGAGGGGCCGGATGACATGCCGGCCCATATCAAGGCTGCACTGACAGCAGTATCGATAGGCATCCCGGTGAATGGAGGACGCCTGATGCTCGGCACATGGCAAGGCATCTATCTTTTTGAACATCGCGACCAGCCACATCGCCGCGAAATTGTTCTCCATCTTTCAGCCTGACACCCGGATCACCCGTTGCCGCGCTGAACCCAGCCTGAACGTACCCTTGGGGATGCGTTCAGGCTTTGAGACATAATATCCGGTCATCGCCTGACATGGCGAAAAGAAAAAAGGCTGCAACCGGAGGATCTCCCATGACCAGTTTGCTCACCAGGATCGGACTTGCCGCAATCGTCGCCCTGAGCGGTATTTCCGCCACCGCGTCCACAGCGGCCGCCTCCGAACGAGGCTTCGGCCCCAACGGAAACGGCATATACGTGCAATATTACGAAAGACATGACGATCGGGGCCGCGATTGGCGCCGCCATCATGACCGCCCCGGCTGCTCCCCAGGGCGTGCGCTCGATAAGGCCGAGCGCATGGGGCTGCGGCGCGCCCGGATTGTCGATGCCTCCCGCCGCGCCATCGTCGTCGTGGGTCGCGACCGGCATGGCCGTGACCGCGTGGTCTTCGCCAACGAACGCGGATGCCCTGTAATTCGCCGCTAGGGCATCAGCCCGAACCGTGATCTGCAAAACCAAAAAGCCCGGCCGCATGTGCGACCGGGCTTTTTCTTTTTGGGGGGGGACATGCGACCTTCAGTCAGCTTACTGCTGCAAGGCGAAGGTCACATTGACAGTTACCGTATAGGTGCTTTCTCCGGCTGCTACAGGAACGGAATCCCCGGCCATTTCCTTTGCCATCGCCATCCGCATCATAGGCTGCGCCATAGGACGCACCGAATTTTCGCTCATCTCGATGATACGGCCACGCTTGACACCTGCGGCCTCCGTCAAAGTCTTTGCCTTGGCAAGTGCCTGAGCGACGGCTTTCTTGCGAGCCTCGGTCAAAGCAGCTTCGGGATTATCATTGGTGAAGCTGATCTGCCCTCCTTCATTGACGCCCAGCTTGACCGACTGATCAAGGAGCGCCCCGAGTTTTGAGAGATCACGCACCCGAACGGTCAGGGCGTTGCTGACCTGATACCCGACGATCTTGCCGGGATCCGAGTTTCCATCTTTTGCATCCGTCTGCTCGTGGCGTGGAAAAATCTGGAACTGGCTTGTCTGGATATCTTTTTCCTCGACCCCGCGTTCACGCAGTGCACCGACTACATTGCGCATGGCGGCATTGTTGGCAGTGAGGGCCGCTTCGGCGGTCTCAGCCTGCTGCAGCACGGTCAGGGAAAGGATGGCCATATCGGGAGCGACGGCGGTCTCCCCCTCGCCTGATACGTTGATCTGAGCTTCGCGCGGTTTGCTTTCCTGAGCCAAAACGCTACTGGACAAGGGACCGGAAAGCACCATGGGCACGAGGAGTGCGGCATAAGCAAAACGGGTGAAAGGCTTCATCGGTTCTTCCTTGTGTTCTTCTCTAGATTTCGACCCACCCAGCCTGCAGCAGGCTGAAAGTGATGGGAACGAGGCAATTCGTTGACATTACAGAACCATACCTGCAGGTTCATTGTGAAGCTATTGCGGCAACCGCTTGTGACCGGTGAAGAATTGCGTTAGAGCGGGCACCAAGGTGAGACGAACCATTGCGTCGAACCACTGCCCTCACCGGCAGGGCCTGTAGCTCAATGGTTAGAGCCGGCGGCTCATAACCGCTTGGTTGGGGGTTCGAGTCCCTCCGGGCCCACCAATCCGTCCATAGACGTCCCATACCGTCCATAGCCGTCCCTGACACCCTAGCGTTTCCAGGGTTCTTTGGACTACATGGGACACGTCTGGACGGCCCAGCGCTGCAATTTGTTGGCACCGTTGTTGGCACCAAAATATCACTCGTGTGCCGATGCCAACAAACTGGCGATTCCCACCATTGAATCAAGTGCTTGAACTGATTCGCTTTTTCTCACTTCGTTCGAGTCCCACCCGTTGCGGGTTCGAGTCCCACGACCGGACCCATACTGTCGATTCAACTGTAAGTGACGCAATCTATATTCAACGATTAGTAGAACAAGCTACTTCCGGTGTAGTAGAATCGGCGCAACATCCATCGACAGGAAAGGTCATGCGCCGGACATACAATTCCATTGGAAATGAACACTGCACCTCTGCCTGGAGGTGCCATGAATGAGCTGGCTCTTTTCGCGGGCGCTGGTGGAGGCATTCTCGGAGGACACCTGCTTGGTTGGCGCACCATCTGTGCCGTCGAACGAGAACCCTACGCCGCCGCTGTTCTTGCCGCCCGACAAAATGACGGACTTCTCCCGCCTTTCCCGATTTGGGATGACGTTTGCACCTTTGACGGAACGCCATGGCGCGGACGTGTTGACGTGGTTTCTGGAGGGTTTCCCTGCCAGGACATCAGTGCAGCAGGCAAGGGAGCCGGAATCGACGGCGAGCGATCCGGCCTGTGGAAGCACATGGCGCGAATTGTCGGTGAGGTACGACCCCGATACGTCTTCGTGGAAAACAGCCCGCTGCTCATCAAGCGAGGACTTGCCGTGGTCCTCGGTGACCTTGCCGAAATGGGGTATGACGCGAAATGGTGCGTTGTGGGCGCAGCAGACACTGGCGCGCCCCATAAACGCGACCGGGTCTGGGTTGTGGCCAACGCCAACAGTGTTTGGGAACAACAACCGACCAGGAGCGAGCAAGAAAGCCGGTTGGGGACTAGCCGTGGCTGCGCGAATGTGGCCGACACCGAACGCAGGCAGCCCCAATTGGGGCGGCACCATGCGAGAATGGGGAGGGTCCAAAAACTGGGTCCGTCGAGAGATGCCGGAGTTGGCGGCTGGCCCATTGAACCCGGTGTGGGTAGAGTGGTTGATGGGGTGGCCGCAAGGGTGGACAGACTTAGAGCCCTTGGCAATGGACAGGTTCCAAGAGTGGTACAAGCAGCATTCGGAATCTTGTCCGATAGCAGCGAACGACAACTATGAGGATGACGCAGACTGGAATACGTGGCGGGCGTTCATTTTGAGCTGATCGTCCACAGAAATCCCAGAAAATCCCAAAAAAGTGTTGGCATCAGTGTTGGCATCACGCCCAACCAGACCGAGAAAATAACAATAATTACAGATACTTAACGGTAATTTCCCGGTTCCTCCGGGCCCACCAATTCTCATATCATTTCAATGACTTGCGCTCCAATTAACTGGCAAGGTTAGCCACCCTTTTTTCCGGCGTTGCTTGTAGCCGGATGTATCCGGACGCGCCTTTTCGGATTTTTGACACGAGGTTTCGGAATTTTCTGTTTTCCAATTTAGGTGCCAAAGAGCCGATATTTGCTTTTTTGATTCGGCCGAGAACCGGCAAGACTAGCTCTAATGGCCGTTTTCGCTTTGAAGGAATGGCGTTAGATTTTTTTCAACAAATTGGTTAGGGCGCCATCCTTTAAGCATTCGATCTACTAGGAACGTGTCCGCCGCACCTAGAGCAAGCGCGCCCACCGTCGCAGCACCGCCGGTAACAAAGTAGTCAATGATCGCACCAGCGCCTGTCATCACCGTAAACCGGCTACTTTTGTTGGGAAGGCGCTCAAGCCAAGTCTCTCGAATGACGGCGTCGTGGTATTCTTTCAAAAGCCCGGCCTCAGGCTTCACACCCTTAAGCCAGCTCTTGAACTTCCGGGTTTTATCGAGGAGGTCTAGGAACTCCTCAAACGTCCGTTGACCACTGTTGATAGCGGTGCGAAGTGAATTCCCATTCAGATGTATCTCTTGGAAAAGCTCTATATCTGCCTGGCTGTGTTGACGCCTGAGATTTCCGATCAGCTCGAATTTGTTCTGTATGATCGCTGAGCGTGTCGGGGTAGTAACGCTCTCCGCCATGTATTTTGAGGCGAAGACGACGTCCGCGCGGGCTTCAAGAACTTCGGCTAGGACCGAGGAAGGCGTTAGCAGTTCATTCGCCGGAAGCTGATTCAATTTTTGGTATTGGGCGGAGAGCAGCGGAAAATCGTAGTTGGTCACTACAATGAACTCGCCCTTGCCAATCTCATGAGCCTTGAAGTTCCAATTCGGAGGTATCTGTTGCCCCGTCTTATCCTGCAGAAAGACCCTGGCAGCAGCGTTCATGTACTGCGGATCTCTTAGATCTTCGTTTGCCATCTGGATGACGTCGATCGATTTCCCCGAGAGTTTCATAAGCTCTGGAGGTGCGAGCTTGATTATTGACCTTGCAGCAGAATTGGCTTTTTTCGTTTCGTATCCCTTGCGGGCCAGTACAGATGCAAGATCGTCTTCTGAGCTCCACTTTGTATTTGGGGTCTTGCCGGCACTCTGAAATTGCACCAGCGTGTTTATAGCTATTCCATTTTGTTTGCTGGATGACGCACCAAAAAAGCTTCGGAAGAAGCTGAAACTCGCGTGTCCATCATCGGCCAATCGCTTGAGGTTTGCATAGCCTATCGCAAACTCGAGATGCAAAGCGGTCCCAGGATCCATTATGATATGAACGTCCTGGTAAAATAACAGGGCCTCCGCGAGGAGGCCAAGGTCGATCTCTGGCGCAGATGCGCCTTTTCGGAGCAGTATTTTTTCGAACAATCAACTCCCCCATGCTTCACCGAATTGCTGGATTTAACTCGATATAATCACCTCTTTGACCCGCTTGCTAGACCCATTACCACAAACGGAATAGGTGCAAACAACCTCCTCGAAGTTAAACTTTGAGAACGTTTCGAAGACCCCTTGAACCGCATTTAAAGACAGGATGAAGTGGCCTTTAACTCGGCTAAGGACGTAAGCCAACTCGGCAGAATCCTCGCGGCCGAAAACTTCCTTTCCATAGTCGTCTTCGTTACCCCAATACGGCGGATCGAGATAAAACAGCATACTCGGCCGATCGTAGCGTTCGATGAACTTCCGCCAAGGCAGGTTCTCGATCACAACGCCGGACATGCGTTCGTGAATGTCTTCGAGCTGAGGCGCGAGGTTGACCCCGACAGCTTGCCGGATGCCCTTCCACGTGGTTCCGAGATCCCGGACAATCTCGACCCACTGGCGGCTGGCGCGCTCATGCAGCATCAGATCGACTGGATCGCCGATGACAGCACCCTGAAGGTTTGCGAAAAAGGCAGACGCACCGGCATCACCTTTGCCGAGGCGCTCGACTGCACCCTGATTGCCGCCGCCAAGCGCTCTGCTGGCGGGCAAAATATCTTCTACATTCCGGACAGTAAGCCGAAGGGCCGCGAGTTCATCAGGCATTGTGCCCATTTCGCAAGAAACGTCTCGGAAATGCTGACGATAGAGGACGGCATCTACTTCGACATGCGCGAGGACGGAACCACCAAAGCGATTTCGAGCTACATCATGCGGTTTGCATCGGGCTTCCGCATCGAAGCTCTCTCGTCCGGGCCTGAAAATATTCGCGGTCTACAGGGTACGGTCGTCATCGACGAAGCCGCCTTCCACCGAAACGTCAACGAAGTCATCGACGCGGTCGGCGCTCTGCTTATGCGACGATCAACATCTGTGACGTCTGGCGGCCCTGATCAACGCCATCCATACCCCTTGCTGTCTCGTCGTCATGCTTCTGACGGCTTTCAAGCGATATGAGACGCCGGAACCATTGACTTGAGCACCATGCATGGCACTTTCCTTCGGTTGCAATCAGCAGGCAGAGGGTTCGGCATGGCAGCAGACGCAACAACACTCAGCACGGACATCGTGGCAAAGCTTACCGATGCAATTGAAAATCTCGATTCAACCCCCTCGGATGAAATACTGGTTGTGCTGAACGAAGCGTTGGATGTCATCCGCGAACTGGTCCAGATGCTCGACAAGGCAGAGACCCGATAAGCGGTAGATCAGAACTCGGGAAACCGCCTAGCCTTCCACTGGTTATGTGGCACCGCGCCGCCGACTTCGAGGCCGAAGGACACCACCTTCGTCGCGCCGTCGTCAATCTCGCAGCGAAAACGCACGTCATACCATTGCGCACCTGCCCGGAAGGCCGCGCTGCGGATATCGAGAACGTTTCCCTGCGGCAGCGAATAGGACGGCAGAATTTCCGGTTGATAGGCAGGAGAACCATGCCGCAACTGTTCCCTTAATTCCGTGGTGCAGAGCTGGCTCGCCCGCACACCGCGCGGAATATTGGCCATCGCCGTCGTCGCCGAGGCATCTGACGTATCCGTCTGCGAGAACAGGCGCTTGGCCTCCTTCATCGGCTTGGCCTTCGAAGCTTCATCCTCGACAGGCTTTTCCTTTTCTGGCGGCTTCTCCACCGGCTCTGCCGCAATATCGGCAAGGATGCCTTCGATCGTGCCGTCATCGCTGGTTGCGAGCGGATCTGCATGGGCCGTTTCAAGAGAAGGCGGCGCAACATCCTGCGGCAGCGCCGGCGCAGCTACCCCGGTTTCGGCCTTGGCCTCAGGTTCGGCTTCGCTTGCCGCTGCCTCGCTCGTCTCTTCGGCTGCCTCTGGCGGGATTTCGGGATCCCGATCCTCGGCTTTCGCAACCTCCCCCTCCTCGGCTGCATTGCCGTCGGTAGAAACGCCCGATCCCTTGCTGTTTTCTCCGAACTCGAACACGGGGCGAAGAACCGGTAGCGGGCGCCCATTCGCCTCCTGAGGCTCGTTGTTCTGCGGCTGGTCCGCGGGGGCGGGCTCGGATGGCGGCGCCTGTGGCGGCTTCTCGTTCGCCTGCTCTTCAATTGGGGGCGGCGGCTCTGCAGGTGGCGGCTGTTCGGCTTCCACCTTTTCTTCCGGTGCTGGCGGAGGTGGAGGCGGCTCGGCCTTGGCCTCCTCGGTGGGCTTGTTTTCTGGCTCTGGCGGCGGCGCCTGCTGCTCTTCCGGCTTCTGCTCCGGCATGGTCAGGTTCAACGCCTGCTCCTGCTCCGCGGGCTTTTCCTCGTCCGGCTGCTCTTCCGGTGGCGGTACGATCTCGACCGAAACGCTTTCCTCCTGAGGTGGCTGCATCTCGGCGGCAGGTAGGCGCACGAAGAGAGCCACCGCAATGATGACATGCAGGGCGACAGAGGCGGCAATGCCTCCATAAAGCTTGTGACGTGGCTTCTGCGATCCTTCCTGCATGCCACCGATGTAGGATGAAAGAACGGCGGTATGAAGTCCCTGCGGCACATCGCGAACAACAAAAAGCCCGGCAGACTTTCATCTGCCGGGCAATATGCCGATAAGTTGAAGACCGTTCCGAAAGCCTTAGCTGTCGAGGAACGACCGCAGCTTGCCCCAGGGCTAGCTGTCCAGGAAGCTCCTGAGCTTCCTGGAGCGGCTCGGATGCTTGAGTTTCCGGAGCGCCTTGGCTTCGATCTGACGGATACGTTCACGGGTAACCGAGAACTGCTGGCCGACTTCTTCCAGGGTATGGTCCGTGTTCATGCCAATGCCGAAACGCATACGCAGCACGCGTTCTTCACGCGGGGTGAGCGAGGCCAGAACGCGGGTCGTCGTCTCGCGCAGGTTCGCCTGGATGGCGGCGTCGATCGGCAGAAGCGCATTCTTGTCCTCGATGAAGTCACCGAGATGCGAATCTTCTTCGTCACCCACCGGGGTTTCGAGCGAGATCGGCTCCTTGGCGATTTTCAGCACCTTGCGGACCTTCTCGAGCGGCATGGCCAGCTTCTCGGCCAGCTCTTCCGGCGTCGGCTCGCGGCCGATCTCGTGCAGCATCTGGCGCGAGGTACGAACGATCTTGTTGATCGTTTCGATCATATGCACCGGAATACGGATCGTGCGGGCCTGGTCCGCGATAGAACGGGTGATCGCCTGACGGATCCACCAGGTCGCATAGGTCGAGAACTTGTAACCGCGGCGATACTCGAACTTGTCGACCGCCTTCATCAGGCCGATATTGCCTTCCTGAATGAGGTCGAGGAACTGCAGGCCACGGTTCGTGTACTTTTTCGCGATCGAGATGACGAGGCGAAGGTTGGCTTCGACCATTTCCTTCTTGGCGATACGCGCTTCACGCTCGCCCTTCTGCACCATCGACACGATGCGACGGAATTCGGCAACGGAAATGCCGGTTTCAGTCGCAAGGTTCTGGATCTCCGAACGGATATCCGAAATCGTGCGGGTCTCGGCTTTGGCGAATTCCTTCCAGCCCTTGGCTGCAAGATTGCCGATCGATTCCATCCAGTTCGGATCGAGCTCGGCACCCTGATACTGCTCAAGGAAGCTGTCGCGCTTGACGCCATAGGATTCGGCAAGACGCAGCAGACGACCTTCATTCTGCATCAGGCGCTTGGAAATGTCGTAGAGCTGCTCAACCAAAGAATCGACGCGGTTCTGGTTGAGCGACAGTGACTTAACTGCCGTGATCAGCTCGTCCTTCAGCTCCTTGTAGCGCTTCTCCTGGCCAGAGGACAGCGTGCCCGAACAGGAGAGATGCGCCTCAACCTGCTGGTCCTGAAGCTTGCGCAGCTTCTTGTAGGTGTCGGCGATCAGGTCGAGCGTTTCCATGACCTGCGGACGCAGTTCCGCTTCCATGGCAGCAAGGGACAGGCTCGACTCATCGTCGTCCTCTTCCTCTTCCTCCATCGGCATATCGCCGCCGACCGACGTGATATCGTCGTCATTGGCAGCAGACATGCGGGCCTTGCGGCTCTTTTCCTTCTCTTCGGCAGCCTTGCGGTCGGCCTCGATCTTTTCCGGGCTCTGGAACTGCGGCGCCGCCTTGGCTTCCGGACCGGAATAGGTCGTTTCGAGATCGATGATCTCGCGCAGCAGCGTCGTGCCCTCGTTGAGTTCGTCGCGCCAGATGATCAATGCCTGGAAGGTCAGCGGGCTTTCGCAGAGGCCACCGATCATGGTTTCGCGGCCGGCCTCGATGCGCTTCGCAATCGCGATTTCGCCTTCGCGCGACAGAAGCTCGACCGATCCCATCTCGCGCAGATACATGCGCACCGGATCGTCGGTTCGGTCGGTCGGCTCTTTCTTCTTGACAGTCGCGACGGCGGTGCCACCGGACGTTGTCAGTTCGCCACTTTCGCTTTCGTTGTCGTCGCCATCGGAGCTGTCATCGTCGTCGCGACTGGCGCCGTCCTCGGCCTCCTCGTCCTCGACCACGTTGATGCCCATGTCGGACAGCATCGCCATCGTGTCTTCGATCTGCTCGGAGGTTACTTCCTCCGAAGGCAGAACCGAATTCAGCTCGTCCATGGTCACATAGCCGCGTTTTTTCGCGGCCTTGATCATCTTCTTGACCGCGTCATCAGAAAGATCGAGAAGCGGACCGTCATGCGAGGCTTCGCGTTCGTTCTCGGCTTCTTCGTTTTCTTTGACTTTTGTTGCCATGTATTTCGTCACTTTCCCTGAACGCCACTGCGCCGCACCAGATGGGCCACGTTGATGGCTGGCGGTTGAAGGCTTCATACCCTAACCGCGAATCACTTGCCCACTCGTAACGGAATGACCTTTAATTCCGAATTACCACAGACGACGGCCTTGCAAAGACCATATGTCTCGGATTGCCGGTAGCACCGACACAACTGCCCTAATCCGCCTAACTTGCCTTGAAATGGTGATTCCCACAAATTAACGATCCGTCAAGCTTTTCCCCGACATTTACACCGGAAAATTGGAAAAAGACGCGTTACACCTGCCCGTGCCAGGCATGTTCACCAGTTTCGTCGAGTATGTAGGCAGGTTTTCCCATAAGACAAGGGTTGATCAAAACGCAAGCGTGCGAAACCGCGTCAGAGGAAAAAACTGGATAAATCAGCAAACCTCGGCAATTTTGCATCAGCTATTACCGCCTCCACAGTCTTCCTGACAATCAATGGCTGACCGCAGCGCCTTTGACCCGCCCGGAAAGAACGCCGAAACCGTCAATGATTGCCTCCTGCGCCTCAAGCCGGGTGATTTCGTTCTGGATCTCCAAAAGCGCCCTCAAGAGAATTTCGCCGCGCTCCTCCTCGTCAGCGGTCAATTCCTCGATTTCGCGCCGCAGTTCCATTTTCTGCAATCGGAGTTCCTTGTTGCGCGAATGCAGCGCCCGTGTCTGCCGATAAGCGTGCAAGGCATCCTGCGGGTCGGCCTCCTCCGTCGCCGTCCAGAGCCGGGCGTTGCGCACCTGCTGGGTCATGGCCGAAAGCAGATCGGAAAATCCTTCAGCGACAAGCCCTTCACGAACCGCCTCAACAGAGAGCTTTGTCCCGAGTTGACCGACAATCGAGAGCAGCGATGACCAAAACCGCTGCAGATCCTTGTTTTCGAAATCGACAGACGAAATCTCGTCATATTCGTCGAGCAGCAATTGCGGATGGTTTGCGATCGTCAGCGCCAGCACGGTTTCGCGCAACGCAGGGCGCGCCTGGGACGAAAGCTTCAGCATCTGGTTCAGCCGGGCGCTTCCGGCCGTGCCGCTTTCGATCATCGCGCCGGCCACCACCGATCCGCCCTGCGGCGCTCCGCCGCGCCCACCCTTGCGCCCCGGTCCGGCATTATTGTTGCGCTGAAAATTCTGGCGACGCTCACCACCTGCCCCGCCCGACTGGCTGAAAAAGGAACCGAGCCTGCCGCGAATATCCTGCTGGTAGTGATAGCGCACACTCTCATCGCCGATCACCGAGATGATCTGCTTCAACCGGGCATCAAGCTCCGCCCGCCGCTCAGGCGTATCGAATACGGAGCCCGCGGTCTCCCGCTGCCAGATCATGTCGACAAGCGGTCGCGCCTCCGACAGAACCCTGTCGAATGGCTCCCTGCCCTCGTTTTTCACCAGATCGTCCGGATCCTTGCCATCGGGAAGAAGCGCGAAACTGACCGATTTTCCGGGCTTGATCGCCGGCAAGGCAAGATCAGCCGCACGATTGGCCGCGCGGATACCGGCGCCATCGCCATCGAAGCAGAGTACCGGCTGCGGACTTACCTTCCAGAGAAGATCGAGCTGGTTTTCCGTCAGCGCCGTGCCGAGCGGCGCGACAGCATTTTCGACGCCCGCCTGATAAAGCGCGATCACGTCCATATAGCCTTCGACGGCAATCAGCGCGCCGCTCTGCTTCCGGTCACCTGCCGCCTGCGCTGCCCGTCTTGCACGCGCAAAATTGTAGAGCACCTGTCCCTTGTGAAAGAGTTCGGTATCCGGCGAGTTCATGTATTTCGCCATCGCATCCGCAGCCATGGCACGGCCGCCGAAGGCAATAACCTTCTCGCGCGACGACAGGATCGGGAACATGATGCGATCACGGAAATAGTCGTAGGAGACAGGAATATCCGACCCGTGGCGCACGAGGCCGCAAGCCTCGATCTGCTCCTTCGGCACGCCCTTGCCCGCAAGATATTCTTTAAGGGCATTGCGGCTTTCGGGCGCATAGCCAAGACGGAACGTCTCGATCGTCCGACCGGTCAATCCGCGATCACGAAGATAGGCTCTCGCCTTAGCGCCATTGGCGCTCTGCAACTGATCCTGAAAATAGAGCGTCGCCATTTCCATGACGTCCTGCAGCGAGGTCCGCTCCTTCTCGCGCTTCTCCATCTGCGGATCAGGCTGCGGCATGGCAACGCCGGCAAGATCGGCGATCTGCTGCACGGCTTCCGGGAAATTCAGCCCTTCGAGATCTGTCAGGAAACGGAAATGATCACCCGATACACCGCAACCGAAGCAGTGATACCGACCCTTGCGGTCCTCGCAATGAAAGCTCGGGCTTTTCTCGCCATGGAACGGGCAGCAGGCCCAATAATCCCCGCGTGACACATTCGTCTTGCGCCGATCCCACGTCACACGTCTGCCGATCACGGTGGAGATCAGCACGCGGTCGCGTATCTCGTCTAGGAACGTATTTGAAAAGCGCATGTCTACTCATATAGGCGGAAGTCACGGGCTGCACCACGGCCAAGATGTTTCTTGCCCGGTATTCACAGCCCTTTGTAAAAACGATTGCGGCGCCCACAGGCGCCGCGATACCTCGATACGGCAGCGCCGCCCTTAGCTCAGCTTCGCCTTGATGACGCCGGAAGCCTTGGCGAAATCCATCTGACCGGCATAACGCTCGCGCAGAATGGCCATGACCTTGCCCATGTCCTTCATCCCGGCAGCGCCGATTTCGGCGACGACGGCCGCAACGATCTCGCCGACCTTCTCGTCGGAAAGCTGCTCCGGCATGAACGTCTTGAGCACATCGATTTCTTCGCGCTCCTGGCTGGCAAGCTCGGCGCGGCCCGCATCCTCATAGATCTTGGCCGACTCTTCGCGCTGCTTCACCATCTTTTGCAGGATCTGCAGGATTTCATCGTCGGTAGCAGCATCCTTGCCGACGCCGCGATTGGCGATGTCGCGATCCTTGACCGCGCTCTGGATCAGGCGAACGGTGGAAAGCCGGCGGCTGTCCTTCGCCTTCATGGCTTCCTTCATGGATTCGGTGAGCTTTTCGCGCATCATCTGAAGTATTCTCCGTCATGGCGGGCCGACACGTCCCGCAGCGCCCAAATGAGGGCCGTTGAAGGCGGTGATAGATCAGGCGACGGGGCCGATCAATCTTTTCCCACCGAACCGCGGCGATTGAGGGTGATTCTTTAACGGATGACATTGACCGCGCCTTAGCCTTTGTTTATTTTCCCGCACCTGCACGACATTTGGATTGAAGAGCCGCCGGCGATGACGCTTGCGCACTTTTCTGCGACAACATGAACCCCTGCAGCCTGTCTTCGCCGAGACGGGAACGATGGGTCAGAAGGATAGACATGACCGGCTCCGCTCCCTGGACACCTAAGAAGCCCACCGCCCTCCTCGTTCTTGCGGATGGCACTGTCATCGAAGGCACCGGCATCGGCGCGACCGGCAAGGTTCCGGCGGAAGTCGTGTTCAACACGGCGCTCACCGGCTACGAAGAAATCCTCACGGACCCATCCTATCTCGGCCAGATCGTCACCTTTACCTTCCCGCATATCGGCAATATCGGCACCAATGACCAAGATATCGAAGACCTGACGCCGGCTGCACGCCGCGGCGCCGTCGGCACGATCTTCAAGGCCGACATCACCGACCCGTCCAACTACCGTGCAGCCAAGGACCTCGATGGCTGGCTGAAGAGCCGCGGCGTCATCGGCCTGTCCGGCATCGACACCCGCGCGCTGACCGCCTGGATCCGCGAACACGGCGCACCGAATGCCGTTATCGCCCACGACCCGAATGGCGTCTTCGACATCGAGGCGCTCAAAGCCGAAGCCAAGGCATGGAGCGGCCTGGAAGGCCTTGACCTCGCCAAGGAAGCCACATCCGGCCAGTCCTCGCAGTGGACTGAAAAGCCCTGGGTCTGGAACGAAGGCTATAGCGAACTGAAGGCCGAAGACGCGAAGTACCACGTCGTCTGCATCGACTACGGCGTCAAGCGCAACATCCTGCGCCTGTTCACCGGCCTTGATTGCAAGGTCACGATCGTCCCGGCCCAGACTTCCGCCGAAGACATTCTGGCGCTGAAGCCGGACGGCATCTTCCTGTCGAACGGCCCGGGCGATCCGGCTGCAACCGGCGAATACGCCGTGCCGGTGATCCAGGAGATCATCAAGACCGACATCCCGACCTTCGGCATCTGCCTCGGTCACCAGATGCTCGGCCTCGCACTCGGCGCCAAGACCGAAAAGATGCATCAGGGCCATCACGGCGCCAACCACCCGGTCAAAGACCACACGACGGGCAAGGTCGAAATCGTTTCGATGAACCACGGCTTCGCAGTCGACTCGAAGTCACTGCCGCAAGGCGTTGAAGAGACTCACATCTCGCTGTTCGACGGCACCAATTGCGGCCTGCGCCTCTCCGGCAAGCCGGTCTTCTCCGTCCAGCACCACCCGGAAGCTTCGCCGGGCCCGCAGGACAGCCACTATCTCTTCCGCCGCTTCATCAATCTGGTGCGCGAAAAGAAGGGCGAACCGGCTCTCGCCGAACGCTGATCGTCAGTTTTCCTGAGACTTTCAAATGGCCCGCTTTCAGCGGGCCATTTCTTTTTGGCGCTTCACCAGCATCCAGAAACGAACGCATAGGAAGATAGCGGCAGCGGCAAGTCCCAGCACGAAGCCGAACCAGACACCCTTGCCGCCGAGACCGAGCGGGAAGGCAAAGACATAGGCGCAGACGAAACCGATCGGCCAATAGGCGATCAGCGCAAGGATCATCGGGATTTTCGTATCCTTGAGACCGCGCAGCAGCCCGGCGCCGACTGCCTGCAGACCATCGACCAACTGAAATGCCCCGGCAATCACGATCAGCGGCGCGGCAAGCGCCAGCACGGCAGCGGCATCGTGTTGAGTCGTATCCAGAAACAGCCCCCCCCAGAAGAACGGGAACGCCGCATAAAGAATGCTGCCAACGATCGCGAAAACGACGCTGACGACAAGAACCGCGATCCCTGCCCGTTTCACCCCGAGATCATCACCGCGACCGTTTGCAAGTCCGACACGAACGGTCGCCACCTGCGCCAGCCCCAGCGGGATCATGAAGGCGATCGACGCCAGTTGAAGCGCGATACCATGGGCCGCAAGCTCCAGCTTGCCGATCATTCCCATCAGCAGCGATGCGGCCGCAAACAGGCTGGTTTCGGCGAGAATGGTGAAGCTGATCGGAAGACCGAGGACAAGTACCTCGCGAATGATCGGCCAGTCAGGGCGCCAGAAACGCACGAATATCTCGTAGGCTCGTGTCGCTTCATGCATCTGCACATAGGCGATGATGATGATGAAGCCGGTAAGATTGGCGCAGACGGCCGCAAGGGCTGCACCGTAGATACCAAGCCGAGGTGCGCCGAAATGGCCGAAGATCGTCAGATAGGCCACCACGAAGTTCATCGCGAACATTCCGAGCGTGACATAGAGAACGATGCTGCCCTTCTCGAGCCCGGTCACGAAGCTGCGGATCGCGAACAGGCCGAGCGCCGGGAACATGCCCCATTGCGCGATGCGCAGATAACCCTGGGCATTCGCCGCCACATCCGGCGCCTGGCCGAGCGCAAGCAGGATCGGCTCGGAAAACCAGAGGATCGGCGCCATCAGGGCGCAATAGGCGATGACGACCCAAAGCCCCATGCGAACCGCACGCCTGACACCTACCTTGTCATTATGGCCGAGGGCCTGCGCAACGAGCGGAATGACGGCGCTGGTAAAGCCCGTGCCGAAGATGAAGACAATGAAAAACGCCTGTGTCGCGATAACGACGGACGCAAGCTCCGTGGTACCGAGCCAGCCAACGAGGATGACGTCGGTCGTATGGATCGCCATCTGCGCCAACTGCGCGCCGACAAGCGGGATCCCAAGAGCAAACGTGGCGCGCAGATGTCCCGCCCACGAGCTTTCCCGGCTTTCGATTGCGACCGTGTTGAGCGAACTCGACATTTCAAACCTCGATAAAAGAAAAGGCCGCTTCCAGAAAATGGTCAGCGGCGCAGCACTTTGCCTATAAAGGCGGCAGGTTTTCCGGGCAAGGCTGGCGGTCCATCCAGCAGTTTTTGTGCGACTTACTTCACGAAACCTGATGGATCGCGCGAGCGGCGGAGGTATCTCGCGATATGCGCGCAACGAACACGATCGCTGCGCACGCCATGAAGATGGCCGCCATCAGGTAGGGCGCACCGGCAAATTCGACGATCGCGCCCTCCCCGGTGAACCTGCTGAAAAGCTGGGTGAACATGGCCGGCCCGATGATTGTGGTGAGACTGGTCATGCTCGTCATCGCACCCTGCAATTCCCCTTGCGCCGACGGCGGCACCTTGGCCGAAGCGATGCTGCGCAGTGCGGGATCGGCAACATTCTCGATCGTCGTCAACAGGATGACGGCATAGACCATCCAGCCCTCCCAGGAGAAGGCATAGCCGGCGAGACCGAGACAGGAAAAACAGATCCCGAGCACGCTCGTTCGCCACTCGCCGAGAACCGGAATGAGGCGAGGCAGGACAAACACCATGACCAGCGCCGCGCAAATGCCGAACAGGCCGAGCGACAATCCGATCTGCGCCTCGCTCCAGCCGTAGCGATAGGTCGAGACGAAGGACCAGACGGACGGATAAACGGCGTGAGAAAGCCAGTAGAGAAACATCACCAGCAATATCCAGCCGACACCGGAATAGTGGCGCATCTGGCGCAGCGCCCCAAGCGGATTGGCACGTCGCCAGTCGAAAGCCCGCCGATTGTGCCGCTCTAGTGTTTCCGGCAGCAGGAACCATGCCGCGATAAAGTTGGCGAGAGACAGCAGACCCGCCCCCAGAAACGGTACACGCGGTCCGAATTCTCCGAGCAGCCCGCCGATCACAGGCCCGATCGTGAAGCCAACCCCGAAGGCGATGCCGATCAGGCCAAAATTGCGTGCCCGCGTGCGGTCGTTACTGATATCGGCGATATAGGCGGAACAGGTGGCAAAACTGCCGCCTGAAAATCCGGCCAGCGCACGGCCGATGAAAAGCATCCAGAAACTGGTCGCGGCGGCGCAGATAAGATTGTCGATGGCAAAGGTCAGCACCGAGATGAGCAGGATCGGCCGACGCCCGAAGCGATCGGACAAATTGCCGATAAGCGGCGCAAAGAGGAACTGCATCGCCGAATATATCAGCAGAAGCCAACCACCGTCGATCGCAGCAGCGCTGACATCATCCCCTGTCAGTTCCTGCAGGAACGCCGGCAGGACCGGCATGATAATCGCGATACCGATGACATCCAGAAACAGAATGACGAAGACGAGAAACAGGCCACGGCGGACGGATTTAGGTTCGAGCATCGAATGCCTCTCTCAACATCTCACCTGGAAAAGACGATCGGATCGCCGGGACGACTACATAACGGAAAAAGAAAATCGGAACAATACAGGAACATCTCAAAATTTCTGATGCGGGCGATGACGGAATCGCGCCTATATCCTTCGGCAATCAGGGGGCGAGCGTAATGATTGAGTTGATCTGGCAGGGCATATTGATCGGCATCGGGGCAACGGTGCTTATGGATATCTGGGCGCTTGTCCTGCATTTCGTCTACCAGCAGCCCAAGCCGAACTGGGCGCCCGCAGGCCGCTGGTTCCGGCATCTGGCAAAGGGCAAGGTCTTCCACGACAGCATTGCAACCGCAGAACCTTATCGTCATGAACTGGCACTTGGCTGGATCGGCCACTATGCCGTCGGCATCCTTTACGGTGTCATTCTTGTCCTGATCATGGGACCGGACTGGATGCGCTCCCCAACGTTCCTGCCCGCCTGGGTTCTCGGCATCGTGACGATCGGCGCTGGCTGGTTCCTGATGCAGCCCGGCATGGGCCTCGGCTGGGCGGCATCGAAAACGCCTAACCCGAAGAAGGTAAGGCTGCTGAACTTCGTCGCCCACACGGTTTTCGCACTAGGACTATACGCAACGGCGCTGCTGATCCGCTGATATCCGACTGAACGCCGTCGTTTGAACCGCATGAGATGACGGCAACGAGGTGCTGATCCGCCGCACCATCTCAGGTAGATCTGCAATCGTTGACTTCCCGTTTATCACGACGAATTAAAATGGGCGCGCAATACCCTTGCCCGACGTTGTGAAACATTCTGCGTCGGCGAACAGATGGCGGTTCAGGATGCGACTGAGTACGATCACACATCTTGCCTATGCGGTAACCCTCGTTCTCACGGCCATATCGGCCTCCACCTTCATATTGTCTGCGAGAAGCGCGTCGCAGGAGCGCACGGCGATCCAGCAACATCTTGAGCTGGATGATCTGGCGGAAGAACTGGCGGTCATCGCCGAGAGCCGCACAGACGAGGCCCGTCTTTATGTCATGCGCGGCGATGAACAGCATCTGGCACGGTTCTACGTGGATGACGATCAGGAAGGACATCTTGAAGGCAGTATCGCAAAGCTGTCCAACCTCGGCCTCTCGCCGGAAGAAAGGACGATGTTCGACCGCATCCGAAATGCGGCAGATGCTATCGACGTGATCGAAAAGGAAGCCATCAGCGCCTATCGTGCTGGCCGGCAGAATGACGCTCAGCAGACTCTATTTGGTGACGAGCATTATCGCCTGCACACCGAGCTTTTGAAGCAAGTCGAAGCGGTGAGAGCCAGCGTTACGGCACGTTCGCAGGTCGCGGTCGATGCGGCCAAGGCCAGAAGCGACTTCTTCGGCAACATCGCGAAATCCATGCTGGTTCTGACGGCCCTGATGTTTCTGGCGGTGCTTTATTTTGTCCTGAGCCGGCGCGTGGCGCTGCCGCTGATCAGGATGAGCAACGTCGTCACCCGGCTGGCACGCCAGGATTACGATGTCGAGGTTCTGGACGACGGAAGGCGGGATGAGATCGGCGAAATGAACCACGCCATCCAGATTTTCCGCAACAATGGTCTGGAAAGGGAGCGCCTCGACGCCGAACGCCGCAAGGATCAGCGCATGAAGGACCTGATGTTGCAGATGATGCATCGGGTGCAGGCCTGCCAGAACCAGGAGGAACTTTCGGATGTCGTCTCGCGCTTCATGCCGCAGATTTTTCCGGATGCCGCCGGCCACCTGTTCATCCTGAAGGAACAGGGATCGACCCTTCACTCCTTGGGACAGTGGTCTGAACCCGCCGCATCCGAACTGCATTTTTCGATCGACGATTGCTGGGCGCTGCGGCGTGGCCGTCCGCATTTCAGCGAGCCTGATGGTGACGACGTCATCTGCCACCACATCCACATGGCCGAAAACAGCAATCTGTGCATCCCGCTCACTGCGCTGGGAGAGATCGTGGGGCTCCTCTATCTCGAAACGTCTGTCCACAATCACGCCTCACCTGCCGATCGCCTCTATTTCGAGCTGCTAGCGGAAAACGTCGGCCTTGCGGTTGCCAACCTGCAGCTTCGGCAACGCCTTGTTGGCATGGCGAAACGCGATGCGCTGACGGGACTGATGAACCGCCGCTCTCTCGATGAGGCACTCAATCGGCTTGTCGAAGAGCCCGGCGCCTCGCTTGCATGCCTGATGATCGATATAGACCACTTCAAGCGCTTCAACGATCAGTTCGGTCATGATGCCGGGGATGCTGTCATGCAATATGTCGCGCGTATCCTGTCGGAAGTCGTGACCGGCAAAGGCGACGTGTTTCGGTTTGGCGGCGAGGAATTCACCGTCCTTTTGCCGGGAATGGCCGCGGAAGATGCCGAGAAGATCGCCGAGCAGTTGAGGCAATCCGTCGAAAGCTCTCCCGTGTCATATCGTGGACGCCTGCTCGATCCCGTCACCATTTCCCTTGGCATTTCGACATCCCCGCAAGCCGGCACCGTATCGACCGTATTGGAACGGGCAGACCGCGCCTTGCTTTCAGCCAAGAGGAATGGTCGCAACCGATGGATCCAGGACGGCGCTCTTGATCAGCAATGATGTCTGACGCCCCATCCGGCAATCGAACCGAAAAACATAACCCCACCTGACCTGATCGGGGATGATTTCGGTTTCGGCGAAAAAACATGCCGGCAATTTCAGTGTTTTGCGAAAATGCAGCGCGTTTTTCATCCTCGCCCCGCAAGCTTCCGCGACAATCATCACGTCATCGGGCGGGAAACCGGGTTCGCGAACCGGAAGTCCTAAAACGGGTCTGAACCCGGTTTTCGATGATGGCCGCGAATGCCGGAAAGACGGGAATTGACAAGTCTCGTACGGAAAGCAGCAAACGGTCGGGGCAGGCAAATGCCTACCACCAAACCATTACAGACGACGCCTGCCCCACTCCCGCATAGAAATCACCCCGCCGGCCACCCGGCAGGGCCGCATCTGCTGCGTGAAAATACGTGTCTGCAGCCCCTCAGACATCACCCGAGAAGGTATCGCAGGAATTCATGTTGCCGCTGTCGAAACCGCGCTTGAACCAGCGCATTCGCTGGGCGGAGGTACCGTGGTTGAAGCTTTCCGGCACGACATACCCTTGCGTCCGCTTCTGCAGCGTATCGTCACCGATCTGCTGCGCGGCATTGAGCGCCTCCTCGAGGTCGCCCTGGCTGAGAAAGCCCTTCTGATCAGTGCGCTTGCCCCACACGCCGGCAAAGCAATCCGCCTGCAGCTCGACGCGTACAGACATCTGGTTTGCCTCGGTCTCGCTCATCCGCTGGCGCATCTGGTTGAACTTCGGCAGCACGCCGATCAGGTTCTGAACGTGATGACCGACTTCATGCGCGATCACATAAGCCTCGGCAAAGTCGCCCGACGCACCGAAGCGCTGCGACAGCTCGTTGAAGAATGTCGTGTCGAGGTAGAGCTTGCGGTCACCCGGGCAATAGAACGGTCCGGAAGCCGATGAGGCAAAGCCGCAGGCCGAGCGGACCTGCCCCGAAAAGAGCACCAGCGTCGGATCCTGATAGGTCTGGCCGGCAGCCTTGAAGATTTCCGACCACGTATCCTCGGTATCGGCGAGAACCGTGCGCACGAAGGCCGTCATCTCGTCATTCGCAGGCGTGCCCTGCTGTGTCTGCTGAGAGCCGCCGCCGCCATCGAAGCTGACATCGCCACCCGAAAGCAGCGTCAACGGATTAATGCCGGTTATCCAGCAGATGATCAGAACGACAACGATGCCGCCGATGCTGAGACCGCCGCCTCCCCGGCGCCCGCCGCCGATCGGAATACGCATGCCCCCGCGGCCGAAAGGGCTTCCTCCCATGGAAGCCCCGCGCTGATCTTCGACATTGTCCGACTGCCGGCGACCCTTCCATTCCATCGTGCCCACTCCTCGACGGCTCTATGTATTAACGAAGAACAATATAGCGCAACGGCAAGGAAAGGCGATGAGGGAATGGCGAAATGCCCTCACGCCACCTGCAGCTGCTTTTTGCTTGGAAGAAACACGGTCAGCAGGCCGATCGCCGGCAGGAAGGAGCAGACGCCGTAGACGAAGATGATCCCGTGGCTATCCGCCAAAACGCCGAGCACTGCGGCTGCGATACCGCCGACACCGAAGGCGATGCCGAAGAAAATGCCGGCAATCATGCCCACCCGCCCCGGCACCAGTTCCTGCGCCATGACGATGATCGCCGGGAATGACGAGGCCATGATGAAGCCGATGATCGCCGAGAGGATGATCGTCAGCGGCAGGTTTGCGTAAGGCATGGCGAGCGTGAACGGCAGCACGCCAAGGATCGAGACCCAGATCACCACTTTCGAGCCGAACCGGTCGCCGATCGGACCGCCGACAACGGTGCCGAGCGCCACCGCACCGAGGAATACGAACAGCATGATCTGCGACATCTGCACCGAAACCCCGAACCGCTCGATCGCAAAGAAGGTGTAATAGCTGCTGATCGACGCCATATAGGCGTTCTTCGAGAAGGTCAGGATGGTCAGCACGACAAGCGCGATGACGACCGTGTTCTTCGACAGGTTATGGGCGCCGAGAGCCTTCTTCTTTCCTTTGTTGGCGGCCATATGCGCCTTGTACCAGCGGGCGATCCAGGTCAGGACGATGATGCCGAGAAGCGCCATGGCGGAGAACCATCCGACACTGCCCTGCCCCATCGGCACGATGATGAAGGCGGCAAGCAGCGGCCCGATCGACTGGCCGAAATTGCCGCCGACCTGGAAGGTTGCCTGCGCAAAACCGTAACGCCCGCCCGCGGCTAGCCGCGCGACACGCGAGGCCTCCGGGTGGAAGACGGCCGAACCGATGCCCACAAGACCGGCAGCAGCCACCAGAATTCCGTAGGTCGGCGCCCATGCAAGCAGGAGCAAGCCGAAGAAGGTCGATGCCATGCCGACCGGCAACGAATAGGGATAGGGCTTCTTGTCCGTGACAATCCCGATGACCGGCTGAAGCAGCGAAGCGGTGCACTGGAATGCAAGTGTCAGGATGCCGATCTGCCAGAAGTCCAGATGGAAGTCCGCCTTCAGCATCGGATAGATAGCCGAGATCATCGACTGCATGATGTCGTTGAGCATATGGCAGAAACTCGCCGCCAGAATGATCGGCAGCACTGTCTTTTCTGCCGCAGCGCTTGCTGTCGGCTTTGATGTTGCATCAGCCATGAAATTCTCTCCCGGCCAGCGGACGCTGCCGTCCGAAGTTCCTGCCGCATGTGTTCTTGATGAACGGCAGGAATAGTACCGGTGAGTTCGGCTGTCCATGCCAGCCATGCCACGAGCGGTACGGTTACGTAATACGTCTTCCGGCAAGAAAGCCGCTATGACGCAACCGGCAATGAAGGAACGGTCACAGTGGGATGCGTCCGCTCCCACCGACGCTTCAGGACCGCCGTCAAAGCGTAATAGGCTGCGACAACCAAAGTCATCGAGACATAACCATCAATCGCGTAATGCCAGCCGAGATAAACTGAACTGATCTGGATGAATGCGACATAGGCGAAGGCGACCACACCGAAACGGCGGGAGTAGCCGTTGAGGAAAAGCGCATTCAGCGTGATCAGGCCGACATGAATGCTCGGAAAGGCGGAAATACCGCTGCCCAAACCGGCGCTGCCGCTCTCATGCAGTGCCCAAAGATAGGTCTGGTATTCGGCAGCAGAACTCCCTCCGTCGCCTCGGCTCAAGAAAGCGATGAGGCCGGCGAACCGTGCCTGGTCGCCGACGACCGCACCATAGAAGGCCGGCCCCGCCGAAAGAAACAGCCCCGCGAGAATATTGCCGCAGCCGATCCAGACGAAAGCGAAAAGCAGCAGATAACGTTTTCTGATCCCGTCGGCCGATGGCGACGTGGCAACGAAGAACAGGGCGCCGAAGCACAGAATGAACCAGAGAACGTTGTAGTTGAATTCGATGACGCTCCTGACCCAGTCCTGCCCAAGCACTGAATGGAGCAAGATCCAGGGATCGACGCCGAAATGCAGCCACGCATCTATATCCGCCTGAGCACGGTCATCGATGAACCCGCCGCGCAAGGCAGGCAACATGTTCTTGATTGACGTGAAGCTGCCTTGAAAGAACATCAGTCCTCCCAGCAGCAAGACGCCGGAAATCAGCCCGGCCATTCTCTTCGCCGAAAAAATCCGACGGAAAGCCAGTCTACGCCGGCGATCGAAGCGATGCACCAGCCAAAACAGGTCGAACGAGATCGCGATCACCGGCATGACGATCAGAAACACCTTTGTCCACTGACCAAAGTAGAGATCGTGAGACAACATAGGAAAAAAGCCACCAAACCACGCCAAATAGATGGCGAATAAAGTGTATAATAACGTTATAATATAGAAATAAGCATCGGAACGCAGGCGCTTGAGCACATCAACAGCAGTCAAAATCGGAATTGATCGCAGATATCCTGCAGACATGACTTGGCCCCCAGTCAAAAAACAATCCAGAATTCTGAAAATACCCCGGAGACTCAAGTATTCCCGAGTAATTAACTTTCGATTATGCCCGCGGCGTCAATCCACCACGATTCCTGTCGATTTGCCGATTTATGGGGTTCTCATAGGCCGCACATTTGCCTATAAGCCGCGTCTAGCCAGAAAAATGATGCGCACGTGACCCGACCGGAGCTACCCACGCCCCGTGCCGGTTTTTCGCGCAGACAAAGAGCGGATAGAGACCATGCCAAAGCGCCAAGATATCAAATCGATCCTCATCATCGGCGCGGGTCCGATCGTCATCGGCCAGGCATGTGAGTTCGACTATTCCGGCACCCAGGCCTGCAAGGCGCTGAGGGAAGAAGGGTACCGGGTCATCCTGGTCAATTCCAACCCGGCAACCATCATGACCGATCCGGGCCTCGCCGACGCGACTTACGTCGAGCCGATCACGCCGGAAGTTGTTGCCAAGATCATCGCCAAGGAGCGCCCGGACGCACTGCTGCCGACCATGGGTGGCCAGACCGCGCTCAACACCGCGCTGTCCCTGAAGCGGATGGGCGTCCTTGATCGCTACAATGTCGAAATGATCGGCGCCAAGCCGGAAGCCATCGACAAGGCCGAAGACCGCGCCCTCTTCCGCGAGGCGATGGCAAAGATCGGTCTCGAGACGCCGAAATCGATGCTCGCCAACGCCACAGAAATCAAGGATGCCGACCGCAAGAAGCACGAGGCTGCCCGCGCGGAACTGAAGGGCAAGCTTTCCGGCGCCGAACTGGATAAGGCGCTTGATGCGCTTGAAAACCAGTGGAATCTCGGTGAGAGCGACCGCAAGCAGCGCTACATGGCACATGCCATGGCGATCGGCGCCCAGGCGCTCGACGTCGTCGGCCTGCCCGCCATCATCCGCCCGTCCTTCACCCTCGGCGGCACCGGCGGCGGCATTGCCTACAACCGCTCGGAATTCTTCGAGATCGTCGGCTCCGGCCTCGACGCCTCGCCGACCACCGAAGTGCTGATTGAAGAATCGGTCCTCGGCTGGAAAGAGTATGAAATGGAAGTCATCCGCGACAAGGCGGATAACTGCATCATCATCTGCTCGATCGAAAACATCGACCCGATGGGCGTCCACACGGGCGACTCGATCACCGTCGCGCCGGCCCTGACGCTGACCGACAAGGAATACCAGATCATGCGTAACGCCTCGATCGCGGTCCTGCGCGAGATCGGCGTTGAAACCGGCGGTTCGAACGTACAGTTCGCCGTCAACCCGGCTGACGGCCGCCTCGTCGTCATCGAAATGAACCCGCGCGTCTCGCGCTCGTCGGCGCTGGCTTCGAAGGCCACCGGCTTCCCGATCGCCAAGGTCGCGGCCAAGCTCGCCATCGGCTACACGCTCGACGAACTGGACAACGACATCACCGGCGGCGCGACGCCTGCTTCGTTCGAACCGTCGATCGACTATGTCGTCACCAAGATCCCGCGTTTCGCCTTCGAAAAGTTCCCGGGCGCCTCGCCGGTCCTGACCACCGCGATGAAGTCGGTCGGTGAAGTCATGGCGATCGGCCGTACTTTTGCTGAATCGCTGCAGAAGGCCCTGCGCGGTATGGAAACCGGCCTGACCGGCCTCGACGAAATCGAGATCCCCGGCCTTGGTGAAGGTGACGACCACAATGCCATCCGCGCTGTGATTGGCACCCCGACCCCGGACCGTCTGCGCCAGGTCGCCCAGGCGCTGCGCCTCGGCATGACCGAAAACGAGGTCCACGAAGCCTGCAAGATCGACCCGTGGTTCATCGCCCAGTTGAAGGCGATCGTCGACATGGAAGCCCGCATTCGCGAGCATGGCCTGCCGGCGGATGCCGAAAACCTGCGCATGCTGAAGGCGATGGGCTTCTCCGACGCCCGCCTCGCCTCGCTCACCCACAAGCGCCCGAAGGAAGTCGCCGAACATCGTAACGCACTCAACGTGCGCCCGGTCTTCAAGCGTATTGACACCTGCGCCGCCGAATTTGCTTCGCCGACCGCCTACATGTACTCGACCTACGAGACGCCTTTCGTCGGTGAACTGCGCTCGGAAGCCGAAGTCTCCACCGCCAAGAAGGTCGTCATCCTCGGCGGTGGCCCGAACCGTATCGGCCAGGGCATCGAGTTCGACTATTGCTGCTGCCATGCCGCCTTCGCGCTGAAGGATGCAGGCTATGAAGCGATCATGATCAACTGCAACCCGGAAACCGTGTCGACCGACTACGACACGTCCGACCGCCTCTACTTCGAACCGCTGACGGCCGAAGACGTGATCGAGATCCTGCGCGCAGAACAGGAAAAGGGCGAAGTCGTCGGCGTCATCGTCCAGTTCGGCGGCCAGACCCCGCTGAAGCTCGCCGAAGCGCTGGAAAAGAACGGTATCCCGATCCTCGGCACCGCGCCCGACATGATCGACCTTGCCGAAGACCGCGACCGCTTCCAGAAGCTGCTGATGAAGCTTGACCTGACGCAGCCGAACAACGGCATCGCCTACTCGGTCGAACAGGCCCGTACCGTCGCCTCCGAAATCGGCTTCCCGCTGGTCGTGCGCCCGTCCTACGTTCTCGGCGGCCGCGCCATGCAGATCATCCATCAGGAAAGCCAGCTGCAGACCTACCTGCTCGACACGGTTCCCGAACTTGTTCCGGAAGACATCAAGCAGCGTTACCCCAACGACAAGACCGGCCAGATCAACACGCTTCTGGGCAAGAACCCGCTCCTCTTCGACAGCTATCTGTCGAACGCGATCGAAGTCGACGTCGACTGCCTCTGCGACGGCACGGACGTCTTCATCGCCGGCATCATGGAGCATATCGAGGAAGCCGGCATCCATTCGGGTGATAGCGCCTGCTCGCTGCCCCCGCGCACGCTTTCCGGAGCAATGATCGACGAGCTGGAACGCCAGGCCAAGGCCATGGCGAAAGCGCTCAATGTCGTCGGCCTGATGAACGTCCAGTTCGCCATCAAGGATGGCACGGTCTACGTTCTCGAAGTCAACCCGCGCGCCTCGCGTACGGTCCCCTTCGTGGCAAAGACGATCGGTGCACCGATTGCCAAGATCGCAGCCCGCGCCATGGCAGGCGAAAAGCTCGATCCGTTGTTCAGCGCCTACGGCACCAAGCCGGATCCGCGCAACCTCAAGCATATCGCCGTCAAGGAAGCTGTCTTCCCGTTCGCGCGTTTCCCCGGCGTCGACACGCTGCTCGGTCCGGAAATGCGCTCGACCGGTGAAGTCATCGGTCTCGATACCGACTTCGCGCTGGCATTCGCCAAATCGCAGCTCGGCGCCGGCGTGGAACTTCCGCGCGAAGGAACGGTGTTCGTTTCCGTCCGCGACTCTGACAAGGATCGCGTTCTGCCGGCAATCAAGATCCTTACCGAAATAGGCTTCAAGGTTCTCGCAACCGGTGGCACCCAGCGCTTCCTGGCCGAAAACGGTATCGAGGCCACCAAGATCAACAAGGTACTGGAAGGCCGTCCGCATATCGAGGACGCCATTCGCAACCGTCAGGTCCAGTTGGTCATCAACACGACCGACGGAAACAAGGCGATCTCGGACTCGAAATCGCTGCGCCGCGCCACCCTGATGCAAAAGGTGCCTTATTACACGACCATGGCAGGTGCCGAAGCCGCAGCCATGGCAATCAAGGCGCTGAAAGCCGGAAATCTCGAAGTTCGCCCGCTGCAGGCCTACTTCTAAGTAATATACGAGCCGGCCAGCATTCCTGTTGACCGGCTCTTTTTCGCTCCGCTATCTACCTGGTCGATGACTTGACTAACCGATGTAGGTACGGAGGAAGACCATGGTCGATGATGTGAACCGCTCGCTTGTCATCGAAAACGAACGTGTCTTCGCCACGGACCGCGCCACGCTGTTCAGAGCTTTTTCAGCTAAGACACTCTTGGAAAAGTGGTGGGGACCACACGGCTTCACCAACCGCATCGAGAAATTCGACTTCGTCGATGGCGGCACATGGGTGATCGTCATGACATCCTCCAGCGACACCGACTTCGAGAATCATTGGACGTTCGACGAGATCCTGCAGGATGAGCGTATTGCTGCGTTTCATCACGGACCGATGCACGCATTCGGCCTTGAGATCGGCTACCACGACGATGAAAACGGAACACGCCTTACCTGGCGCATGTCCTTCGAAGACACCCAGGACAATCGCGATATCGAGAAATTTCTCTCTGCCGCCAATGAGCAGAATTTAGACCGGCTGGAAACCGTGCTCTCGACCATAAAAAAGCGCCGCTGATACCAAAGCTATACGGCGATACATGCAAGGCATGTAGCGACCAAAACAAAACCTTCAGTTGCAAATAAAGAAAATGCACCCTAACTTGATTTAACTAAGTTGAGGGGATTTCATGTCGAAGAACATCGTCATTCTGTTCGATGGCACATCGAACGAGATTTCAGCGGATCGCACCAATATTCTGCGCCTCTTTGGAGCGCTGGAGCGGTCGGAACAGCAGATCGTCTATTACGATCCCGGCGTAGGCACATTCGGCGCCAGCAATGCCTGGTCGAAGGTTTATCGCAATACGATCGAGATCTGGGGACTGGCCACTGGCTGGGGCATGGACCAGAACATCAAGGAAGCTTACCGTTTTCTCATCGAGAATTACGATCCTGGGACAAAAGACACGAATGGCAGTCACACGGATCGTGACCGCATTTACATATTCGGATTTAGCCGCGGAGCGTATTCCGCAAGGGTTTTAGCTGGCTTCATCCACGCGCTCGGCCTGATGAGCCGTCAGCATCTCAACCTCCTGGATTATGCCTACAACACCTATAAGGGCATCCCCGTCCAGGAAGAGGTTGACCACGACAAACTTCAGGAAGACGAGGGACGCTCGGCCTTCGCCTCGATGCGTCTCTATGAGCGAACACTGCGCACCGGGCGCCCGCCAATCAAGCTGCTCGGCCTGTTCGATACGGTTGCCTCCGTCATAGAGCCGGGCAAGCATTGGGTGCAGATGAAAACGCACCCTTTTTCCAATATGAATCCCAGCGTCGAATGGGTACGCCATGCCGTGGCCATAGATGAACGTCGCACGATGTTTCAGCCAGAATTATGGATCCCCGATCAGGACTACAGAGGCAGCCCATTCAAGAAAGTGAAGGGGAAACAGAATTTCAAACAAGTCTGGTTTGCGGGCGTGCATGGCGATGTCGGCGGCGGCTATCCTGAGCCGGACAGCGGTCAAGTCAAGATTCCACTCGAATGGATGATCAGAGAGACCGAACCAACGGGCTTGCTTTATCGAACCCAAACCGTTGAAGATATTGTCAAAGGACAACGTAGCAACAGATATGTCAGCCTGAACGCAACAGCAGACCTGCACGATTCCATGAGCCTCGGCTGGAAACCGCTGGAGTATCTTCCTCGTCGCGTACCTGAAAACTCATGGCGCAAGCGGGGCGATAGTCGCTCGATTTATATCCCGTTCCGGGATCGTCGTTTTATTCCAGAGAGAGCCATGCTGCACAGTTCGGTACGCATCCGTATGGAGGGCGGCGGTTATAATCCGCCCAATCTACCGAAAGACCCATTCTTTGTGGATTGATGGACACCTCTCCCGAGCTGACTGACCGGCGATTGGCCGCCTCCACTTTCGCAAAGGCGGCCTGGCCCATCATGGACCCATTCATCCGGAATAATCCCGGAGGAATTTCCACATCAGAAGTGACGCGACAGCCAGCGTCGTCCACATCGCAAAAGCAACGCAGACTGACATGATCAGACTTGCGACCCGCCTCGTCATCGGGCGGCACCTCCAGGGGTTGGTCCGGGAACAACGCTAAGGGTGAATTTTCCACCTGTCTTGAAGCACTCGACGGGAACGTTAAAAGGTAAAAACCAACGGCTGGATTTTTTCGCCGCCATGTCTCGCATTGCACCATTTACGCTCCGAAACGATACCGCAATGCAGCATGCGCCTGTTGATAACCTGATTGCAGCTCACATGAGCCGTTTCACCGACGCGAAATCCTCGCGAAAACGGGCAATCTCTTTCTCTTTCAAATCCTCATCAACAATACGCAGTAGGTAGGATGGATGAACGGTAACGAATAGCGTCTTGCCTTCTTCCATTGCGATTGGCTCGCTGCGAACATCTGCCAGCTTCTGCCGCATGTC
Organism: Hyphomicrobiales bacterium; assembly: GCA_900472575.1. Lineage (GTDB taxonomy): Bacteria > Pseudomonadota > Alphaproteobacteria > Rhizobiales > Rhizobiaceae > Neorhizobium > Neorhizobium cellulosilyticum. The sequence continues at coordinate 56,779 of UCIV01000033.1, read as the reverse complement.
GGTCAAAGCGAAGAGCGCCGTCGCTCCCATTGCAATGATAAGTTTCGGTTTTACCAGTTCCAGTTCCTGGCGCAGCCACCAGCGGCATTGCCGAACCTCCCCCATATTAGGCTTCTGGTGGATACGCCTTTTCCCACGTGGCTGATATTTGAAATGCTTCACTGCATTGGTCACATAAAGCCTGTCGCGCTCAATCCCAGCGAGCTTCAGCGCCTCATCGAATAGCGTTCCAGCAGGACCTACAAACGGCCTCCCCGCCAGATCTTCATGGTCGCCGGGCTGTTCGCCGACCACCATCACATCTGCATCCGCTGGCCCTTCTCCAAACACCGTCTGGGTTGCTAGGCAATGGATGTCGCAACGCGTGCAGGAGCGTGCAGCTTCGCTGACCGCAGCGAGTGTGCCCACTGCAGGAAGGGGCTGTGTCGGCACCCTCGCCGCGGCCTCCTGTATGCGATGATGGAACGGCAAAGGCTCGCTCGCCCGCTTGACGGCCATTTCAAGCACATCTGCCTCTGCTTTGGCGATCATGCCGGGAATGAGTTCCGCCTCGGGCAGGTTCTTCCAGTATTTCTTCGGCATCTCGGCCATCATCATCTTCACCTTCAATCGCGCCGGATTGAAGATGGAAGCATAATAGGTGCGCCAGAGATCATCGGTCTCATCGCGCAGATCTGGCCTTGGTGCAGGATCGTCGTTCACCTTCAATTCTTCGCCATCCCAGGAAGCCGACCCCTTGGGCGTGGCAATCAACCAGTCCATGTCTGTAAATCGCCTTTGAAAGAATGGCGCCACACGAGCGACGATGAAGTGATCCGGCTCGAACCACGCCACGAAGCGCCGCCGCCCCACCTTCCCCTCCGGCAGCGAAATTTCCTTGAAGCGCACGAAAGCCGTCATCTTGTGACAGTCACGCCCCACCGACTTCGCGAGCTGACGCGCCGCGGCCACATCACGATCGGTCGCCATGTTGAGCAGACCGTGCGAATGGAAGAGCCTGAACAGCAGCCGATAGAGAAGTGCAAATCGGGTTGGATCGGAATGGCAGAGAACCGCCTCGGCCAACCGGATGAAAGAAGGCTGCACACTGATTTTCGGTGGCGGATTTGCCGGCTGCGGAAGTCTGTTGTCGTCGAAGCCGAACAGGCCGTCAGCATCGTCCATCGTCCGCCATTCGATGAATTCAGGCGTAATTCCGGCCATCATGAAACCCCGGGCCGCATCCCGCCATTCATCAAGATCGCCCCGCCCCCGCAAGGAATAGCGAAACATCATAACAGCGACAGTTGCTCCGGCTTGGGTTGAAACATGGCGCGAAGATCAGACCGGTCGACCAGCCGGTGTGGCGTCCAGCCGTCACAGATGACAAAGGGTTGTATCTTCCGGAGCGACACGTTCAGTCGCTTCAGATCATCCAGCCTGAGTTTTCGGAACCGCCGAGACGACAGAATGCCGTTGACCGCTTTGGTGCCGAAGCCCGGAACCCTGAGCAACATCTCGCGATCTGCACGATTGACATCGACTGGGAACCGATCGCGATGAGACAATGCCCAGGCAAGTTTTGGATCGAGATCGAGATCGAGCATTCCACCATCACGTCCCGACGTAATTTCCTCAATGTCGAACCCGTAGAAACGATAGAGCCAGTCGGCCTGGTAGAGTCGGTGTTCACGCATCAATGGCGGTTTGATCAGCGGCAGCTTTTTCGACGAATCCGGGATGGGACTGAAGGCCGAATAATAGACACGCTTCAATCCATAACTTCCGTAAAGCCTGGCACTGGTGCCAAGGATCGTGGCATCACAGGCACCATCGGCTCCGACGATCATCTGCGTGCTCTGCCCCGCCGGTGCGAATTTGCGCCGCCGCTTGGTCTGCAATGTCGGCTCAGCCATTTCCTCGATCTTCAGTCGCAGATTCCCCATTGAGCGACGGATGTTCGCCGGCTGCTTCTCCGGTGCGAATTTCCCGATCCCGGCGTCGGTCGGCAATTCGATATTGATCGAAAGACGATCCGCATAAAGCCCCGCCTCCTCGATCAGATGAGCAGAAGCTTCAGGGATAGACTTCAGATGGATGTAGCCGCGGAAGTTATGGATCGTCCGCAATTCCCTGGCGATCCGCACCATCTCCTCCATGGTGTGATCGGAGGAGCGGATGATCCCCGAAGATAGAAAAAGCCCCTCGATATAGTTACGGCGGTAAAATTCGAGCGTAAGCCAGATCACTTCTTCCGGCGTAAAACGTGCACGCTCCACATTGCTGGAAGAACGATTGATGCAGTAGGCACAGTCGTAAATGCAGAAATTGGTAAGCAGGATCTTCAGAAGCGAGATACAGCGTCCATCAGGCGCATAGGCATGGCAGATACCTGATCCTTCCGTCGAACCGAGCCCTCCGCTTGCCGACGAATCACGCTTCACGGTCCCGCTCGACGCGCAGGAAGCATCATATTTTGCGGCGTCCGAAAGGATCGCCAATCGTTCTTTCAGCGATTTCTTCATTGCGTATGTTCACTATATGTTCCAATCGCCACTGTCAAGAGATTGACAAACGGGCGCGGTTCACATCACATGCGGCACGCGGGAGATATGGCATGGTTTCGAAATTCCTCGTAAGGGACATCGAAATTCTGATATAGTGACCCTACATTTTGACGTTGCGATGGTTCCGAAGTTCACGCTCCGGAACCTGTTTCTTTTTGTGTTCGCGGCATCCGCGGGCACGCCCCTGAAGGACAAGAAAATGGTTGAAAAGGTACCGATGACGCAGAACGGCTTTGTCCAGCTGCAGGAAGAACTGCGCTGGAGGCAGCAGGAGGAGCGTCCCCGTATCATCGAAGCGATTGCGGAAGCGCGCGCCCATGGCGACCTTTCGGAAAACGCTGAGTATCACGCTGCCAAGGAAGCCCAGAGCCACAACGAAGGGCGCATTACCGAGCTGGAAGACCTGACAGCCCGCGCAGAAGTCATCGACCTTTCCAAGATGTCCGGCTCCAAGGTCAAGTTCGGCGCCACTGTAAAACTGGTCGACGAAGATACCGAAGAGGAAAAGACCTACCAGATCGTCGGCGATCAGGAAGCCGACGTGAAGGCCGGTCGCATCTCGATCTCCTCCCCGATCGCCCGCGCAATGATCGGCAAGGAAGCAGGCGAATCGATCGAAGTCGTTGCGCCTGGCGGCTCCAAGGCCTACGAGATCCTTTCCGTTTCTTGGGGCTGATCGCCGTGGCCGAGGGCCAGAATAACATTCATCACAATCCGGCAGTCGTCGATATCGGTGAAGTCGAGGTCATAGCACCTAACTTCAAACGGCGGCTGTCCGGCGTCACAAGTACGATCATCCAGCTGGTTCCTGTTCAACGCGCCCTTGGCTACAAGGTGGCGGCTCTTGGACCGGGCCTGCCGGATACCATCCCGCATATCCGCTTTCGTGATACTCTCCGCCTGTGGCGGCGACCTAGGGGGAAGCATACCCGTGTCTGGCACGCGCGTCGCAATATAGAGATGTTAGCAGGTCTGGTATTGCGAGATTTTCTACGTGTACCGATAAAGCTTCTGTTCACCTCCGCTGCTCAACGCCGTCACAGTTCCTATACCCGTCGCTTAATACGTCGTATGGATGCAGTGGTCGCCACCTCGGTTCGCTCTGGTTCTTTTCTGGACGTGTCGCATAGCGTAATTCGCCACGGCGTTGATCTTGAGCGATTTCATCCCGCAGCCAAGGGCGAAGACACGATTGAGGAAACCGGTCTTCCTGGCCGGTATTTGATCGGATGCTTCGGTCGCATACGACATCAGAAAGGCACCGACCTATTCGTGCAGGCGATGATTGAGCTTCTGCCAAATTATCCTGACTGGACGGCGGTGATATCAGGCCGCGTTACCCCGGAGCATGCCGGCTTCGCCGATAGACTGAAGGCACAAATTGCCGCTGCAGGGCTTTCGGATCGTATTCGCTTTCTTGGGGAGGTTGACGATATCAAGCCTTGGTATCGCCGTTTGACGCTTTACGTAGCGCCGTCCCGCAACGAAGGCTTTGGCCTGACGCCGCTAGAGGCTATGGCGTCACAAACAGCAGTAGTGGCAAGCGATGCGGGCGCGTACGCTGAAATGATTGTGCCGGGTGAAACGGGCATCTGCGTGCCTGCCGGCGACTATAATGCACTGCGCGATGCGATCCGGATCTATCTCGCAGACCCCACCCGCGCAGCCCATAATGCGGAAGCGGGTCTTAGGCATGTAACCAACACATTCGCGCTGGAAAATGAAGCTCGATCCCTAATTCATGTATATGAGAAGCTTATAGGATCAGGGCCGGCTGGCAAAATAACAATCAGCCCTTCAAAAGGGATGCAGAATGACTATGACTGATAACGAGAAAAAAAACGCCTTAACCACGGAAAATTTGCGCTCGCCGCAAGAGTGGAAGAGTTTCTTCTCTGGTTTTTCACATTTTGTGCTTGTGGCAAACAGCGACGAGCAATCGCTTGAGGCGATCCGTTCATCGTATCCCGAAACGGCTCTCTTCATTTTCTTCAATCGCGTCAACAAGGTTTTGAGCAAGCCATTCGATGGCAATTCCATCCTTGTTACACGAAGCAATCAGGCAGGCTCAGAACTCGTTTATCGAGACATTCTCGGACAAATGGTGTCGCTTCTCCCCTCGCCGGGCTTCAAGGGGGTCCTCAATATGAGGGTGGTCGAATTCGAGCATCTGATGGAGCCTTCGCAATTCAAGCAAACCCCGGCCGGAACACTGGATCTCGCCGAGTATTTCCGCAGTTTCTACCCACGAGAGCATACAGCGAGTTCAGGTTTCGCAATGGCACTATGGCTGTGTGAGCATATTCCGGCTTCAAAGGTCGTGCTCACTGGTTTTTCGGCGACCCGAGGCAAGAAATGGAAGCTTTTCCTTATCCATGACTGGGTCTTTGAACAATCCGCGCTCAATCTTCTGGCAATGAACGGACGCATCGAGTTTTCTGGAAAAACTGTTCAAAACCCTTATACGGCGCTTCTCCAGCGCTTTCCGGATCTGAAGAACGAAGATGTGCTGTTCGCTTCGGTGCAAACCCTGTCCATGCAACTTGAAAACAGTAAGCGGCATATCGACAGACTGATTTCCATTACAGCACCGTTACGCCTCCTTTACGACGGATTCAAAGCCTTGAAACGCAAATCCAAGAAGGACCGGATTCTGGCCGCCAACAGGAAGTGAGGGAGGCCATGTCCCCCTCCAGCGCACAGGCGGGTCTCAACCGATGCGCCATTGAGGCGCATGATGGAAGACCAGTTTCAATCTCGCGCAAACCACTTACTCGGCGTCCGCGCAGGCCTGCGAAAGATCGACATTGTGCTTTTTGAGGAACTCGATCATCCCAAGGTCCTGAACCGTTTCCGCTTCGACGCGCTGCAGGGTTCTTAATACGCTTTGTTTGTATCTCTCGCTGGATCGTCCGTTTCCGCGATCGATTTTCTCCATAAGCTCCTGCTCGGATCGGCTATAATAGTGATTGAGCTGCAGGTATTTTGAAGAATAAAACGCCCTTTCCTTCCGGCCCTCGCGCGTTGCGCGTACACCGGCATCGTTCGAGTTTATCTCACCAAATGTCCGCGTGCAAAAATGGTGCACACCAACCTGAACGACTTCACACGGGTCAACAATACATTTGAATGCCATGCCGTTTTTTTTATCGTTACTCGGAATAACGCTGCGCATTGTAAAATTGAAAAGAGTGGAACCCGCCGGCTTCGTTTTGTGCCCGCTTGTTCCAAACATGTGCCAAGGCAACGAAACCACCGGAAAACCGCCAGCGCCTTCAAGCGCCTCCTCGACTGTGCTCCCTATCTTGGGAAGCAAAAATTCGTCGACATCAATAAAGGCCATCCATTTATAGGCGGCTCCAAAATTAAGTATAGCGTGTGCAAAAGCGATGACTTGAGTATCGAGAAATTGCTTCGATCCCTCGTCAATCATCCGACTGCTCCACGGAAAAATCGTGAACTCGTCAGGTGACAATATCTCCTTGATGACATCGATCGTTCTATCTGTCGATCCATCGTCGTAGATATAGAAATGACGCACTCCAACGGCGCGATGAAACAGAAGCCAGTCCCCAATGTAAGGAGCCTCGTTTTTGGCGCGCGCGGCTATGGCTACACCGCGCCGATCATCAGACGGCTGTGGCGGAGAGATCAGGAGATTTCTGGTAAATATAGTTTTTTTGCCGAACAAGCGCATTTCAATTTCCATACATTGGAAGCGCAGAGCATCTCTACGCAGTAATGTCGACCCCTATATCGACCGGCAAAAATGATCAATGTCCGGATCTTCTGAACGCAAAGCGATCATCGTAATCGAGACCGCATTTCAAAAGGGCCGAAACGGAAGAAAAGTTGAGTAACTGTACATTCCGTTCAGCAGCCACGTCCCTAATCAACGTGAAAAACGATAAAATGCGAGCTTCCGCGCTGGAAATGCCGGAATAGGCGACATCGTTGTTTATTTCATAAAATCGCGGCTGGTTCGCATTGGAAATATCTATGCCGAACAGTCCTATCTGGGCGGGTTCACAATAAAGCGCAAACTGCAAAGCGCTGACAGCCACGCTACCGCCCTGGAATACTCCGGCATCGGGATCCAGGGAGAGGGCTGCCTGCTGCCCGCTTTCCACAATCGGGACGCCAAGCGCACGGACTTGCTGGATGGTGCGACGGGCGACCCTGTATGGCTTGCGAATATTGTCTATGAGAATGACTTTCTTGTCGCGCAGCCAAGCGGGATCGCACTCGCAAATGGCCCTGCTCACGCCGACCGAAAGAAGACATATCATGCCCGGCCTTATTTTCTCTCGCATGAGCTCGAAATGTCGCCAGACGAAGCGTTCGTCCTCTATAGCTACCGCCAAGGGCTCGACTACAGGGCTGGCTATCAGGCTGATCGCCCCGTTGAGCAGGATGCAGGTCCCCGGCTCCACCCGGCTCATGTCGTTGTCGGCAACTGAAGGTCCGGACCCGACAACATGAATAATCGAACTTGAAGCGGCCTTTAGAACTCGGGCACCATAAAGTGGTGCCACCTGTTCTTTTCTGTAAATGATCGCACCTTCCCTAGCGTTTGAAACCGCAATGATTTCAAGCCCCGGAAGCCAATCCTGGGCATGCGACCACTTTCGTCCGCAAATTAACTTGAGCGCTAACTTCAAGGCCGAGCGAAAAAGCGGACGATTGGAGTAGCGCATTGCAGTCAGACTTCCACCAAACCCAACTGTTTGACTTGCCGGATGGTCAGCATCGTCCTCACCGTATCGACATGTTCGTCAGCAGTCAGCACCTCGATAACAAAGTCCTGGAATTGCGTCAGGTTCTCTGCGGTACAGCGCAACAGAAAATCGCTGTCTCCATTCACCATCCAAGCCTCCCGCACCAGCGGCCACTGCTGCACCGTGGAGGCAAATCCCTTGAGGTCGGCATCCGACTGACGCTTCAATCCGACCATACAGAAGGCAGTAAGGTCGAAGCCGAGTTTCTGGCCGTTCAGGAGCGCGTGATACCCCTCGATGATACCGGCCTCTTCCAGCTTGCGCACACGCCGAAGACAGGGTGGTGCGGAAATGCCGACACGTTCGGCGAGCTCCACATTGGTGATGCGCCCGTCCTGCTGGAGCTCCTTCAGAATCTTTATATCGATGGCATCGAGATCGGCGCGGAGCACGGTATTCCCCCTTGGATGGGATGGCTTTTAATCGAAACAGCGTTTAACGCAAGGCGTAAGCAAATACAGCCCCGCGGAACCGCGCACCAGATGTCGCAGGCAAAGTTCGCAGGGATATTTGGAGAAGTTGTTACAATCCGCATGCCAAATCCGGTTCTCGACGCCATACGCTCGCGACCAACTGTCCTGTTGTTAATGCAAGCCTGCCCTTGCACTGACGCATGGATCGACATTAGATGACAGTCAAAAAGCGGCAGAACAAAAACGCCCTTCCTATATGGGGCGTAGTTCATATCCGCGCTTGAAAGGAAATATTCATGTCCGCTCGTCACACGGAAGTGCTGATCATCGGTTCAGGCCCCGCCGGATACACCGCAGCCATCTATGCAGCACGTGCCATGCTGAAGCCGGTCTTGATCGCCGGCATGGAACAGGGCGGCCAGTTGATGATCACCACGGATGTAGAGAACTATCCGGGATTCGGCGATCCCATCCAAGGCCCCTGGCTGATGGAGCAGATGCTCAAGCAGGCAACCTATATGGGCGCCGAGATCGTCAATGATCTTGTGACGGAAGTCGAAACGACCACCCGCCCCTTCACCGTCAAAACCGATTCCGGAACGGTCTGGACTGCGGACACGATCATCATTGCGACCGGCGCAAAGGCAAAATGGCTGGGCATTGAAAGCGAACAGCATTTCCAGGGCTTTGGCGTATCGGCCTGCGCTACCTGCGACGGCTTCTTCTATCGCAACAAGGATGTGATCGTGGTCGGCGGCGGAAACTCGGCCGTCGAGGAAGCGCTTTATCTATCGAACATCGCCAAGTCGGTCACCGTCGTGCATCGCCGTGACGAATTCCGCTCGGAAAAAATCCTGCGCGAGCGCCTCTTCCAGCGCCCCAATGTCAAGGTCCTGTGGAACACCGAGATCCACGAGATTACCGGCAAGCCGGCCAAGCCGCCGCTTCCGCCTTCCGTGGAAGGCGTCAAGCTGCGCAACACGCTGACCGGCGCAATCACCGAACAGCCGATCGACGGCGTCTTCGTCGCCATCGGCCATGCGCCGGCAACGGAACTGTTCAAGGACAAGCTCAAGATGAAGGCAGGCGGCTATCTCTGGACCGCGCCCGATTCGACCGCAACAGACGTGCCTGGCATCTTTGCCGCAGGCGACGTGACCGACGACACATTCCGGCAGGCGATCACCGCGGCCGGAATGGGCTGCATGGCCGCTCTTGAGGCCGAGCGTTACCTGGCCGGCATCCAGCCGGTCTCCATAGCTGCGGAGTAAGCATGGGCGTTCCTTTAGACTGGGATAAATTGCGCATTTTTCATGCGGCAGCCGAAGCCGGTTCATTCACGCATGCCGCCGACAAGCTGCATTTGTCCCAGTCGGCGATCAGCCGCCAGGTCAGCGCCCTTGAACAGGACGTGGGCGTAAAGCTGTTTCACCGCCATGCCCGCGGCCTGATCCTGACCGAACAGGGCGAACTGCTCTATCGCACCGCCCACGATGTCCTGCTCAAGCTCGAAACCGTCAAGGTTCAGTTGACAGAAACGACGGACAAGCCTTCCGGCAAACTGCGCGTCACCACCACGGTCGGTCTCGGCCAGGGCTGGCTCACTGACAAGGTGCAGGAATTCCTGCAGCTTTACCCGGAAATGTCTGTGCAGCTGATTCTCGACAACGAGGAAGTCGACGTCAACATGCGCCATGCCGATTGCGCCATCCGGCTTCGCCAGCCGCAGCAATCCGATCTGATCCAGCGCAAGCTCTTCACTGTGCATATGCATGTCTATGCGGCACCGTCCTACATCAACCGCTTCGGTGAGCCACAAACCGTCGAAGATCTCGACAACCATCGGATCATTACCTTCGGCGAACCCGCGCCGAACTATCTGCTCGATGTAAACTGGCTCGAATATGCTGGCCGCAACTCTGATAACACGCGCGCCCCGCATCTGCAGATCAACAGCCAGACCTCAATCAAGCGAGCCTGCCTGCTCGGCATCGGCATCGCCGTTTTGCCGGATTATATCGTTGGACGGGATCCGGGACTGATTCAGCTGGCCATCAATGCCGACATTCCGACCTTCGACACATATTTCTGCTATCCGGATGAAATGAAGAACGCGGCGAAGCTTAAGGCCTTCCGCGACTTTATCGTCACGAAAGCCAGAAACTGGAATTTCTAAATCCCGGCATGCAAAGTAAATCCAACGCGTTGCTGCCCGACTCTTGCATTTATGCAAGTTTTAAGACAAAGCCATGCGCCCAAAGCATGGCAGTCTTGCACAAAATATGATTGCGCAATGCACAAAAAACCATCATATCGCACTCAGCTGATGCACATGGTGGCTTTCCTCCCAGTTCCACCGCAGCAGCTGTTCCCCTCTGGAGGTTCATTTTTGACCTTCACACTTCAAAGGGCCCTGGAGCGATCCGGTGGCCCTCTTTTTTTGCCCTTTTGTAGCTAATCGCACAAAGCTGCGCCAATCTGCTGCAGCAATAATCATCTCTCTGCGTTTAATATCTTCACCAAGCCCCTTGTGTGGAGCAGTGTGCAACCCCATATTGATATCAGTCGATGGCACGATGGTTTCCCGCCATCCGCGTCGACTGTTCCCCTCTGGAGGTTTTTTGACCTTCACACTTGACGGGCCGCGGAGAAATCCGTTGGCCCGATTTTTTTGCCTCTTTAAATCGGAAAAATACGATCTATATATCGACTGGAGGCGATACACGATGATGATAGACAAGACAGAGATTCTGAAGGCATTGGCTCACCCGGTACGGGTGTCGTTTCTGGAATGGATGCGAGAACCTGAACAGCATTTCTGCGACCAGGCTCACCCGCTGGAAATGGGCATCTGCGCCAACCAGTTCGAAAAGAAATGCGGCCTGTCGCAATCGACGGTTTCTGCCCACCTCGCCACGCTCGAAAAGGCAGGACTGCTGAAGACGAACCGCATCGGCCAGTGGGCATTCTACAGCCGCGACGAAGAAAATATCGCTTCCTTCCTGAATGAGCTGAAATCGACACTCTGATCCAGCTTCCCTCCTCCCCTATGCCAAACGTAAAAGGACTTTCACAATGACCACACTCTTCGACCCGGTGAAGTTTGGTGACATCCAGCTGGCCAACAGGATCGTCATGGCGCCGCTCACGCGCAACCGCTCGCCCAAGGCAATCCCGAACGATCTCAACGCAGCCTATTACGAACAGCGCGCCTCTGCCGGCCTTCTGATCACCGAAGGCACGCCGGTCACACAACAGGGCCAGGGTTACGCTGACGTGCCGGGCCTTTATCTCCCGGAAGCCGTCGCCGGTTGGAAAAAAGTAACCGACGCCGTTCACAAGAAGGGCGGAAAGATCGTCACGCAGATCTGGCATGTCGGCCGCGTATCGCACGTTTCGCTGCAGCCGAATGGCGCAGCACCCGTCGCCCCTTCGGCAATCCCGGCTGGCGGCAAGACGTACATCATCGATGAAAATGGAAATGGCGCCTTCGCCGAGACTTCGGCTCCGCGTGCGTTGGAGATCGCCGAAATTTCCGGAATTGTCGCCGATTATGCAAAGGGCGCACGCGCTGCAATCGATGCCGGCTTTGACGGCGTGGAAATCCATGGAGCAAACGGCTACCTTATCGACCAGTTCCTCAAGGACGGCGCCAACCAGCGTACGGACGAATACGGCGGCTCGATCGAGAATCGCGTTCGCTTCGCGCTGGAAGTTGTCGACGCCGTGGCCAAGGAAATCGGCGCCGGCCGGGTCGGCATCCGCCTCTCCCCGGTCACGCCTGCAAACGGTATCACAGAGAGCCAGCCACAGGCCGTATTCAACCACCTGATCAAGGAACTCGGCTCGCGCGGCCTTTCCTTCATTCACGTCATAGAAGGCGCAACGGGCGGAGATCGCGATTTCACCCAGGGCGGCAAGCCGTTCAATTATCAGGAATTGAAGGATATCTATCGCAAAGCCGGTGGGTCAGGAGCATGGCTGGTCAATAATGGCTACGACAAGGCCGCAGCCGAGCAGGCCGTGGAAAGCGGATATGCCGATGCAGTGGCTTTCGGCAAGCTGTTCATCGCCAACCCGGATCTCGTAGAGCGCTTCCAAACGAACGCTGAGCTCAACGAGCTGGACAAGGCCACCCTCTACGGCGGTGGCGCCAAAGGCTATACCGATTATCCCAACCTCGATACGGCTGCCTGAAACTAATCAACGAAACCGGGGGCCGCTTAACGCGGCCCTTTTTCTGTCATGGGCGAACCCGAATTCACGACGATCACACGCGAGCTAGCGCGCACCTGCCTGCTCGCCATCACCATCCTGAACCTCAGCCTCCGGGCGATCGCCTCCGTCGCTGTGTTCACTGTGCCAGACACCCTTGTCGTCCTGCCAGCTGATCTCTTCCGGTTCGCCGCCGACCTGCTGTTCCGCCGCCACGATGCGCGCAGCCTGCATAGCATCTGAGCGGCTTGGAAAAGTCTCGGAGAAAACATCGCCGAGACGATAGGCCCAACCGCCGTCATGCGGCACGATCTTGTAAACGACCTTGGTCATAAATCCTCCCTAACGCGTGGCCGCATCACGACACATCGGACATCTGTCCGCCTGCGGCACCGTGGTGAAGATGCAAAAGACCGCAACAGAGTTCCAGGCCACAAAAGAAATAATGGCATTATCGTCCAAATAGCGCAAATGCTCACCCTCTTATCAAAGGGTTCTTGATGCGGTGCACTGCAGCGTTAGATCATCAGCACGAACAGGAGCGCATTCAAGATGACGGCAATTTTGAAACAGGAGAGCTTTCTTCTTATCGCATTCGGATTTGCGATCCTCTCCTACCTGTTCGAACACACACTGCTGGAGCAAGGACAATTCGTGTCGATGATCGCGGCCTGCACGCTTATCGTCGTGATTGTCATGGCCTCCACCCGTGTGGCCCACCATGCGGAGGTCCTGGCACATAAGGTCGGAGATCCTTACGGCACAATGATCCTCACCCTTTCCGCAGTTGCCGTGGAGGTGTTGATCCTTGCAATCATGATGGGAAGCAGCAGCTCGCCGACCTTGGTGCGTGATACGATCTATTCGGCAGTCATGCTCGATATCAACGGCATCCTCGGGCTCGCGGCTCTGCTCGGCGGCTTGAGGCACGGGGAGCAGCCCTATAACGACGATTCGAGCCGTACCTACAGTGCCATGATCCTGACGGCCATGGGCATATCGATGATCGTCCCGGAATTCATTCCGGAAGCCAAATGGCACTATTATTCCGCCTTCACCATCTTTGCGATGGTGGCCCTTTATGCGCTTTTCCTCAAGATGCAGGTCGGCACCCATAGCTATTTCTTCAGCTACAGCTATCGCGGCCAGGCCACGGCTGCAGCCGCTTCCAGTGTCGGCTCTACTGCCGCATCCACGCATGCCCAGCCCAAGCCGGCTGCGGAGACCGAAGAAGAACAGGAATCTGCCACCCTCTCCATCGCCATCATCCTGGTCGGCGTCCTGATTATCGGCGTTCTCGCCGAATTCATGTCAGCCTTCATGAATGAAGGGTTGGAAGGAACAGGCGCCCCACCTGCCCTGATGGCTGTTGTCGTCGCCTCGATTTCGGCGGCACCCGAAATTCTGACTGCACTGCGCGCGGCGCTCAAGAACCGCATGCAATCAGTCGTCAACATCGCCATGGGCGCATCTCTCTCCACCGTCATCCTGACCGTACCGGTCATGGAGGCCATTGCGCTTTACACCGGTCAGCCTTTCCTGATGGCGATGACACCGGTCCAGACGGTCATGGTCGCAATCACTCTCATTGTTGCGGCGATCAACCTCAATGACGGGCAGACGAACGCGATCGAAGGCATGACGCATTTCGTGCTCTTCGCCACGTTCGTCATGCTGACTTTCCTAGGCTTATGACGAAAACAACAGCAGTATCAAACACCTGAAAAGGTTTCCGGATTCAATCCATCAATTCCTCACCCTTGCCGCCGGCGTCATAAACTAAACTTGATCGACATGTGTTCGGCCCTTTCGGCGCAAACGCCTATCTCCATCCAGGAGTTCATTTCAAAGGGAGATAGAATGAAACGCCTCACCCTCATGCTGGCCTGCACGGCTATAACATCTGCACTCATCTCCACTCCAACTCTCGCCCAGACCACTGGCCAGCCCGCAGAAACGGGCCGCGCCAACGCCCCGGACCAAAAGCCATCCTTCGAAAATCAGACGCGCGCACCGCAACCGGCAACAATGCCGAAGATCAGCACCGAAGTTTTTGCGGATGATCTGCCGCATCTGTGGGCGATGGAGTTCCTGCCCGATGGGCGCATGCTGGTCACCTCCAAACAGGGTGCCATGCATATCATCTCTCAGGAAGGCGACGCCGGTCCGGCAATCGCGGGTGTCCCCGAAGTGGCGTTTGGAGGTCAGGGCGGATTGCTCGATGTCGCACTCGCACCGGATTATGCAACATCAGGCATGATCTTCTTTTCCTTCTCGGAACCACGCGAGGACGGAAACGGCACATCTGTCGCCTCGGCGAAACTGGTGGCCGACGATAATGGCGGCGGCAAGCTTGAAGACGTGAGTGTCATCTTCCGTCAGACACCGAGTTACGACGGACGCTCGCATTTCGGTTCGCGCCTCACTTTCGGCCCGAACAACGAGCTTTACGTAACGGTTGGGGAACGCTCAGACCGCCAGCCACGCGTGCAAGCCCAGGAGCTCGGCAGCGGGCTTGGAAAGGTCTTCCGGATTGACACGAGCGGCAAGGCCCTTCCAGACAACCCCTTCATCAATACGGATGGCGCCCAGCCGGAAATCTGGAGCCTCGGCCACCGCAACATGCAGTCCGCCACTCTGGACGCTCAGGGACGCCTCTGGACCGTCGAACACGGCCCACGCGGCGGCGACGAACTGAACAGGCCGGAGGCCGGCAAGAACTATGGCTGGCCGGAAGTCACCTACGGCGTTGAATATAACGGAAACGCGGTTGGCAGCGGCATTACGGAAAAAGCAGAAACCGAGCAACCGGTTTACTACTGGGACCCGGTAATCGGCCCCTCGGGCATGGCCTTTTATGACGGCGACGCCATTCCCGAATGGAAGAATGCCTTCCTGGTTGGAGGGCTGGTCAGCCAGGGCGTCGTCGTTTTGCACATGAATGGTGACAAGGTCGCTTATGAAGAACGCGTACCGCTCAACGCCCGCATCCGCGACGTGAAGGTTGGGCCGGACGGGGCAGTTTATGCCGTTACCGAACAACGGGGCGGTGGAAAATCCACGATCATCAAGCTTACAAAGGCTTAGGCATTGCCTCGACATCGGGCGGGATCAGGCCGCCCGATGTCGACATGATCGTCATCATACGTCGGTCGACGATAAACATGATTAAAATCATCATATTTATTGCAATAGGTTTTCCCGTCATCTAAGAGACGGTGCTCACCCTTCGGCTTTCGTATCCGAGTTTCTCATGACAGCGCATTTTCGCGCCTCCTCTGCTAGCGAACATGCCTCTTCGGCCGGTGAAAACCCGCTGCTGGATCGGGCTATTCTTGCTTATTACGACGAGCTTTGCGGAAGCGTGCGACGGCGAAGCCACAATCCTGCAAACATACAGGAGATCGTCCACGACCTTTACATTCGTCTGCGCCAGAAGGACGCCGCTCTCAAGAACAAGGCGTCGCTGAAAGCCTTCCTGATACGCGCCTGCATCAATCTCGGCATCGACCGATTTCGGCGGGAACGCTTCGAAGCCTGCCTGTTCTCGGGAACCGAGCAGGAGGCTCTGGCCGTCAGCGCACCAATCGCCTCGCCAGACCATGCAATGGATCTTGAACATCGGCTGGGCATATTGAAAGCGGCGATCATGGAAATGTCGTTGCAGCGGCGACGCGTCTTCATCGCAAGCCGTGTCGGCAAGCTCTCGGCCGACGAGATTGCCGAGCGCATGAAAATCAGCCGTAACATGGTCGACCGCCACCTGCGAAAAGCCTATCTCCATTGCCTGGATCGATTGGAAGATGCGCTCTAGGCATGACGGACACAAAGGCAAACGAAAAGAAACTTCGCGCGCAGGCGGTCGACTGGATGTTGCGGCTTCAGGAGGATCCGGATGATGCAGCGCTGCAGGAGCGATTTCAACATTGGCTGAATGAGGATCCAGCCAGAGGCCAGATTTTTGACCGCGCGCGCCGCGCCATGGGCGATGCCAGCCATCTTCTGAGCAACGATCTGGATTTTGCCCGAAATGCGGCACACAAGCCGCTGTTGCGCCCACGCAATGTCGTAGCGGGTCTGCTTTTGGTTATAGGTGGGTCTATAGCTTTCACCTTGGCTGATGGGCCAATGCGCTTGCGCGCAGATGTCATGACAGGCACGGGCCAGAAACAAATCGTAACGCTGGCGGACGGCTCCAAGGTCGAGATGAATGCCGAATCCGCAATAGCCATCCATATCCTGCCAAACGAGCGCAGGATAACCCTCTTGCGCGGCGAAGCCTTTTTCGAGGTCGCAGCAGATCAGACGCGTCCTTTCATAGTGGAGGCGGGCAGAGGCACGACAACCGCACTCGGCACTGCCTTCGATATCAACCTCACGAAGCGGGAAACAATGGTGGTCGTCACCGAGCACGCCGTCATGGTCGCCTCCGAAAACGGCGATCGGGCGCATCGGCTCCACGAAGGTGAGCAGATTTCCTACGATCCCGATGGCCGTCTTCAAGTCGCAGAGGCGGCAGATATGGACACCGCGACCGCCTGGAGGCAGGGTAGGATCGTTTTTGACAACACCCCGCTGTCTTTGGTGGTGGAGCAGATCGATCGCTACATTCCAGGCAGGATAGTGATCGCGCAGTCCGATCTCGCCGACAGAAGGATTTCGGGAAGCCTTGATCTGGCGCATCCCGATGCGGCCCTTGACGCCTTTGCAAACGCGATCGGCATCCGGATTACCCGGCTCGGTCCCTACCTCGCGGTCCTGCGACGGTAATTTTTTTCTTGGCCCTGTCCCAAAAGCGCGTCCCCGCCCGTCAACCGCGCAGAAGTACATTTCAACGGACAGGTCCGGGGGCCTATGACACATTCGACGACACACAGCAGCATGCACAGACAGCGCCGGCTACTTGCCGTACTTTTGAGCG
Source organism: Hyphomicrobiales bacterium (assembly GCA_900472575.1). Lineage (GTDB taxonomy): Bacteria > Pseudomonadota > Alphaproteobacteria > Rhizobiales > Rhizobiaceae > Neorhizobium > Neorhizobium cellulosilyticum. The sequence goes on along the minus strand of UCIV01000033.1, from coordinate 39,906 downwards.
GTGCCGCACTATTTTCGACGGTCGAGGCGACACGCGCCCAGCAAGTCGCCACCGTTTCAATTGATATTCCTGCCGGTACATTGACCAGAGCACTCAATGCTCTCGCGGCACAGGCGGGGCTACAGATCGCTTTCGACGCTTCGGTAACACAGGGCGTCTCGACAGCGAGCATTTCTGGAAACTTGACCGTGGAGGCGGCGCTATCTCGCCTCCTGGTCGGCACCGGCATCTCATATCGCTACTCTGGCACGTCAATGGTGACTTTGAGTAAGGCAGGCGGAGCGGATGCAACATCTGGCGAACAGACGGCTCTGGAGCCGATCATTCTCACCGGCAGCCGCTATTATGGCGACGGGGACCCGAGCAAATCAGTGATCGACCAGGCATCGATGGCGAGAATACAGGCTGCCAGCATTCCCGAACTCATAAAACACACGCCAGGCGTCTCCATGGGCGGCGGTGTGCGGCTTCAGGGGCAGACCATCTCCATCCGTGGCTTCTCCCGCCAGACCGATACACGCGTCCTGCTCGACGGTGCTCCGAAAAATTTCGAAAAATACGATCAGGGCACGATCTTCGTTGAACCTGAATTGCTGAAACGCGTCGAGATAGACAAGGGCGCCACATCCGTGCGTTACGGCAATGGCGGCTTCGGCGGCACCATTCGAATGGAAAGCAAGGATGCGGCCGATATGCTGAAGCCCGGCCAGACCTGGGGTTTCTTCGGCAAGACCGCCCACCAGACGGCCAACAGGCAGTTCCTGGAAACCGGCGCACTCTACGGTCGCTCGGATTTCGGAACCCCGGTTACCTATGACGGCATCCTCTCTCTGACGTGGCGCAAGGGCGATGACATGCGGATCGGCGGGGGCGAGCGTTATCTGTTCTCCGATGAGAAGCTCGCCTCAGGCATGGGCAAATTCGGCGCGGAGTTCGACGGCCACGAGATCAAGACATCGCTGCTCTATGGTGAGAGCAACAACTGGGGACCGGTCGCTGCAATCCGCGGACAACTCGAAGTCAATGCAAGCGACATCAAAAAATACGGTTATCAGGAAGCGGTTAGGCGCCGGTTGGCCTGGCGTGAACTCAAGGATCTGACCACAACTTTCGACTATAAGTATACCGGTGACAGCGCACTCTGGAATCCTCATTTCATGGCGAGCTATTCCTCAACGCGCCAGCACGCGACCCGCCCGGGCGATCAAAGTCCATCTGCTTCCGTTGGCGGACTGGAAAACGACGCAGCTTACTCCGACATTCATCTGGAACTGGAAAACACCTCGGATCTCACTCTGGGCGGAATGCAGCACAGCATCAACTATGGCCTGCAATACAACGCTCACAAGCGTGATATCTCCATGTTCGACATCGCCAACAGCACAAAACCAGACTATAATTACGGGCATTACGCCCCCTATTTCATGCCAGAAGGCACGCAGGACACCGCTTCCGCTTTTATCCGCGATACGATCAACCTGACCGATAGCCTGACCCTGACATCGGGATTGCGCTTCGACTGGGTGCGCTCGGAAGGCGTTCCCAACGCTGCTCCGCGTTACAACAATCCGGCAGCCGGTCACGATTTTTCGGCAGTCGATCATCATGGATTCACTCCGGCTGTAAGCCTGGCTTGGACTGCGACGCCGAATATACGCTTGTTCGCCGATTGGGCTTATGCCATGCGCGCGCCCAACATCGACGAACTATATTCCAACCAGAGCGCACTCAGCTCAGCACCGGCAACCAGCCGGGAACTGCAGGCTGAACGAAACAACACAATCAATCTTGGCGTCGATTTCAACTTTGATGACGTGATCACATCCGGAGATACGCTCTCCACGCGGGTCGCCGTCTTCAACAACCACGTGACCAATCCGGTAGCGCGGCGTTTCGGCAGCCGAAATCTGTCAGGCATGGGTGCCGATGGGGTGGACTGGTACTGGAACGTGCCCGCCTATTACACGACCGGCCTTGAGATCCAGGCACACTATGACACCGACTGGATGTTCGCGGATCTCGGCTTCTCGATGATGACAGGTACTCGGCATGGCGCCGTCAACGACATTCGCGGACCAAGGACCTATGTAAACGATCTGGCCCCGACTACGGCCGACCTTACATTCGGCATTAAAATGCCCGATCACGACCTGTCCTTTGGCTGGACCGGCACCTTTGTGAAGGCGCAGGACAAGACACCTATCCGGCAATTCATGGGTTCCACCTACGCCCGGCCCGAAAGCCCCGGCTATGCGGTGCATGGCATCTTCCTTGACTGGACGCCGAAGCAAGGTTTCATGAAAGATACCGAGCTGCACGCGGCGATCGAGAATATCTTTGACAAGAAATACGAGCCTTATCTAAACGATGGCATTACCGCCATGCCTGGCCGTAACTTTAAGATTTCGCTCAGCCGTCGCTTCTGAAGCCGCCGCAGATCGCAAACGCAAAAAAGCCCGCCGTTTCCGGCGGGCTTTTTCGTAAAAGGTAGTCAGCGATTACCGGCAGGCAGCGCAGAAGCGCTGGATACGCTTGCAGGCTTCTTCGAGAAGCTCTTCCGAAGTCGCATAGGAAATGCGGAAGTTCGGACCAAGGCCGAAGGCCGAACCGTGAACGACGGCAACGCCTTCCGATTCCAGAAGTTCGGAAACGAAATCCTCGTCCGTCTCGATAACCTTGCCCGACGGAGCCGTCTTGCCGATCAGGCCGGCGCAGGACGGATAAACGTAGAAGGCACCTTCCGGCTTCGGGCAAACAATACCGGTGGCTTGGTTCAGCATCGACACGACGAGATCGCGGCGGCCTTCAAAGATCGCCTTGTTCTTGGCGACGAAGTCCTGCGGGCCATTCAGCGCCTCGACGGCCGCCCACTGGGCAATCGACGATGCACCCGAGGTCTGCTGGCCCTGGATCATGTCCATGGCCTTGATCAACGGCAGCGGGCCGGCTGCATAACCGATACGCCAACCCGTCATTGCATAAGCCTTCGACACACCATTCATCGTCAGCGTGCGATCATAGAGCTTCGGCTCGACTTCCACCGGCGTTGCAAATTTGAAGTCACCGAAGGTGAGGTGCTCGTACATGTCGTCGGTCAGGATCCAGACATGCGGATGCTTGAGCAGCACGTCGGTCAAAGCCTTCAGTTCGGCCGCGCTATAGGCAGCGCCCGTCGGGTTGGACGGCGAATTGAAGATGAACCACTTCGTCTTCGGGGTAATGGCGCTTTCCAGCTCTTCAGCCGTGAGCTTGAAATCGTTTTCTTGGCTTGTCGAAATGGCAACAGGCGTACCGCCGCACAGCGCCACCATTTCAGGATAGGAAACCCAATAGGGAGCCGGAATGACGACTTCATCACCCGGGTTAAGTGTCGCCATGAAGGCATTGAAAAGAATCTGCTTGCCGCCGGTACCGACGATCGTCTGCTGCCAATCGTAGTCGAGACCGTTCTCGCGCTTGAACTTTGCGGCAATCGCCTTGCGCAGTTCCGGAATACCAGAAACCGGCGTGTACTTCGTCTCGCCGCGGTTGATCGCGTCGATCGCCGCCTGCTTGACGTTGTCAGGCGTGTCAAAATCCGGCTCGCCGGCTCCAAGACCGATTACGTCCCGGCCTTTCGCTTTCAGCTCGCGCGCTTTCTGAGAAACGGCGATGGTGGCGGACGGCTTTACACGGGAGAGGGCATCGGCAAGAAAGGCCATAATCGAGGTCCTGAGAGCTGTTGCAACGCGGCGAAGGTCAAAAAAATCGCCCGAAGTTGTATGTCGAATGAGGCCCGCTCTTTCAAGCGGAAAGCTTGAATACGACCTATCAAACTCCGTGAACACTCAATCAGGCCACCATCGTGGTGGTTAATGCCGGGTGACCCACAGACGCAACCTATTGTTGCCCGTGCGAAACTGGAAGAAAAGGAATTGCACATCCCAAAATGCGGCCAATTTATGAGCAGGGAACCGATCAGCAAACGGTGTGGAGACGCTTCCATCGGGCAAGATGGATCCACCAGTCGCAATCCACTCACTGTGCCAAATCCGCACATTGTTGAATACAATCAATGATGGTTGGATGGATTTCATAGCGCCAAAGCTGTCCACCAGTCAAAAACGCCTACGTTCCAACGGCTTCCGAGGCAATGCCTTTTCAACTTCACGGCGCAGTTTCGCAAAACTTTTTCTTGCCAATTCCCTATAAACACAGCAATCTGCCCCCGTTCGGGCAATTTACGAGCATGGGAAGACCTATAATAATGCGATCCGAAGTCGCCAAAACTTCGGGCGGGGAACTTGGGGGCAATTTGAAAAAATCTATTCCTGCCATTCTCCGCGGTAACACAGGGACCCTTTCTTAAAACTGCCTGCCGCCGCCCCCTTTGGGGGCAATAGTGTTGTGCTGTCCGCCGCTGAACACGGACAGAAAGAAAAGGACCTGCTGCATGGCCGAAACTGGCACTGTAAAATTCTTCAATACCGACAAGGGCTTCGGCTTCATCAAGCCAGATAATGGCGGCGCCGATATCTTCGTCCACATTTCTGCCGTCCAGGCGTCTGGCCTGTCCGGTCTTTCCGAAAATCAGAAAGTAAGCTTCGACACGGAGCCGGATCGCCGCGGGAAAGGCCCTAAGGCCGTTAACCTGCAGATCGACGGCTAAGCCTGTGAGGCTTTGACCCAAGTTGGAGCCCGGCAGTCTTGCCGGGTTTTTTTATGCCATAGATTAAGGTCCTGCGCCTCACACTCCTTGTAAAACGCAGTAATCTCGACGTGATCTCGCACATTCGAAGATCGTAGAATGTGGCGCGCGGCCCCTATTCCTAGATCGAATACATATCCTGCAGATAGGGATTGTTTCTGCGCTCTTCGCCAATACGTCCCCCTGGACCGTGACCACACAGGAAACCGACATCGTCGCCAAGCGGCAGGACTTTTTCCCTGATCGAATTGAGAAGGGTCTGATGATCGCCCCCCGGCAGATCCGTCCGTCCTACCGAGCCATTGAAAAGCACGTCCCCCAGATGCGCGAAGCGCTGTGCGCGGTTGAAGAAGATGACGTGCCCGGGCGCATGTCCAGGGCAATGATAGATTTCGAAAACATGCTCGCCAAAAGACACAATATCTCCCTCGGACAGCCAGCGGTCCGGAACAAGATTACGCGCCTCCATCCTGACACCAAAAGACTGAGCCTGCGTCTCCAGCCTTTCGAGTAAAGGCAGATCGTCCACGTGTGGTCCGATGACCTCCACATTCAGGATTTCGCGAAGTTCGTCTGCTCCGCCAGCGTGATCGATATGTCCGTGGGTGATCCATATCTCTTTGATCGACAACCCATTCTCACGCACCGTCTGCTCTATCAGCGATACGTCGCCGCCGGGATCCACCACCACGCCTTCGCGGGTCTCCTCGTCGAAGAAGACTGTACAGTTCTGCTGAAACGGAGTGACGGGAATGATCCCGGCTTGAAGTTTTCCCATGATCTCCGACCTTGGCTTGATTACGCCTTGCCGGATATATCGCCTGCAGCAACAGAAAGCAGCCAGAAATTCACTCGTCGGCAGCAACCATGTAGCGTGTGTCAGCCGCTACCGGAGGAGCGAGCGATGCGTTGGCCAGAAGAAAAGCGCATACCACGAGCTTTAGGGCAATCACCGTTACGAACACAGCCCGCAGCGGATGCGGCTGGGGTCTGTCGATCGTGATCGGCGGCAAGGCTGAATATGTCTGCATTAAAACTCTCCAAGGTCTCTGGCTGATTTAATGAGGGGCACGCCATAAGGTTCCATCGCTCCGTGTAAACCGAAGCTGATAGGATCGACGCCGTTCGCAGAGTATCTCGGTCGAAATCACACAAATTCTGTTGATTGTTCAAGCCGATCGCGCTTTATCGAGCACGACGCATTACAATCGCAGGGGTATGTGGCGCGGCATTCCACGCCGCACCGTAGAAAGGAACTGAACGTGTCTCGATCAATGGCGGCCAAACCCGTCAGGAAAGACCAGCTGCCAATGCCGGCAGTCGATGAAAGCCGGATCGACTTCGAGACCATCGAATTGTTCTTTTTTGCCTATCGCGATTTCATTTCCGATCCGGATGCCATTCTGGCAAGGATCGGCATGGGTCGGGCGCATCACCGCGTCGTATATTTCGTCAGCCGCCATCCCGGCTTGATGGTAAGCGACCTTCTGGAAACGCTACAGATTACCAAGCAAAGTCTCTCGCGCGTCCTGAAGCACCTCATCGATTCCGGTTACATTCGCCAGATGGCGGGAGCGAAGGACAGGCGCGAGCGGCGGCTCTACCCCACCTTAGCCGGCCGGGAATTGTCGCTTGCCCTATCGGAGCCGCAATCATTGCGCATCGCCCATGCCATGGAAGACCTGACGCCGGGCAATCGCGAGGCAGTGAAGGAATTCCTGAAGAAAATGCGAGGCCGCGACGAAAGCCTGCCGCCCGCCGATGATGTGTAGGATGCCCTTATGACGAGAACACCGCCCACAGATGATGCACCTCACCTGCTGATCGTCGATGACGACAAGCGCATCCGCGACCTGCTAAATCGTTATCTTGCGGAACAGGGCTTTCGCGTTACCATCGCAGGCGATGCTGCGGAAGCGCGGCGCAAGCTGGAAGGCCTGCATTTCGACCTGATCATTCTGGATGTCATGATGCCGGGTGAATCCGGTTTGTCTCTGACGAAGTCACTTTACGAAAAGAAGACGATCCCGGTTATCCTGCTGACGGCGCGCGTCGAGGCGGATGCCCGCATCGAAGGGCTGGAAGCCGGTGCCGATGACTATCTGGCAAAACCTTTCGACCCGCGCGAACTGGTTCTGCGCATCAACAATATTCTGCGCCGCAGCGCGTCCGAGACACCCAAGATCGAGCAGGTGATCTTCGGACCGTTCACTTTCTCCATATCCCGCAAGGAACTGCGTCGAGCGGCTGAAACCATTCGACTGACGGACCGGGAACAGGAAATCATGCTCATGTTTGCCATGCGCGCTGGAGATACCATCCCGCGCCATGAACTGATCGGTGATGATTCCGATGTCGGGGAGCGAACGATCGACGTGCAGATAAATCGCCTCAGGCGGAAGATAGAAGACGATCCGGCCAATCCGGTCTATCTTCAGACGGTTAGAGGCATCGGCTACAGGCTGAGCATCGACTAGTCGACCTGGAACGGTCGGCAATGGAGAAGCAATGGCGTTTTTCGACACGCTGAGACAGAACGCGGCAGCGCTCAGCATTCCGGGCTGGCGTCCACTAACGCGCTGGCTGCGACGTTGGCTGCCGACGGGGCTTTATACTCGCTCGCTGCTGATCGTTATCCTGCCCATGTTGTTACTGCAGACCGCGGTCGCAGCCGTTTTCATGGAACGGCACTGGCGCATGGTCACCGAGCGTCTTTCGGATGGCACCGTCCGTGACATTGCGGCCATTATCGAGGTCATTCGCAGCTATCCGCAAGACAGCAACTACAATGAAATCACGCGGATAGCAGACCAGACACTGGACCTGACGATTGCTGTGGAGGAGAACGGGCAATTGCCTCCGCCCCGGCCACGGCCCTTCTTTTCGATACTGGACGGCATATTGACCGACCAGATCACCCAACAGATCAAGATGCCGTTCTGGCTAGATACAGTCGGCGACAGCAAACTCGTCGAGATCCGCATCAAACTTGATCAGCGCGTACTCAGGGTTTTTGTTCGCCGTGGGTCTACCTACGCCTCCAACACCCACATCTTCCTGGTCTGGATGGTCAGCATTGCGCTAGTCCTTGTCCTGATCTCCATTCTGTTTCTGCGCGGCCAGATCCGCCCCATTCTTTCACTCGCCAATGCAGCCGAAAGCTTCGGCAAGGGCCAGAAGACGGAAGGCTTTTCACCCCGTGGCGCAGACGAGGTTCGCCGCGCCGGCCTCGCCTTCATCCAGATGCGCGAGCGCATCGAACGGCAGATGGAACAGCGCACCGCCATGCTCGCCGGCATCAGCCACGACCTGCGCACCATCCTCACCCGCTTCAAGCTGCAACTGGCGCTTGCCGGCGACAAACCGGAACTCTCCGGCATGACCGAAGACGTCAACGACATGCAGTCCATGCTGGAAGGCTACCTGGCCTTCGCCAAGGGCGAGGCAGAGGAAGACTTTGGTACGCTAAATCTCAGCGAATTGCTGGAGCGTTTCCGAAATGACTTTGAGTTGCGCGGCCGCAAGCTGACGTACGAAATCGACGGCGAGGATGAAATCGCGGTTAGGCCGAATGCCTTTACCCGACTTACCGGCAACCTGGTATCCAACGCCGAGCGTTATGCCAAGACACTGCACATTCACGCAAAACATAGCGCCAAATGGCTCACCCTGACTTTGGACGATGACGGCCCAGGCATACCGGCGGAATCACGCGAGGAGGTTTTCAAACCTTTCTACCGGCTAGATGAGGCTCGGAATCTGGACAGTTCCGGCACCGGCCTCGGCCTTGCCATCGCCCGCGACATCGCCCGCGCGCACGGCGGCAACGTCACACTGGGAGAAAGCCCGAGCGGCGGCTTGCGGGCGATCGTGCGGATACCGGCGTGAACGATTTGGATGAGACGGTCCTGGACATCAGGCAAGCAGATCAGAGCGATCTACCTGCCCTGATCGAACTGTATCAACATCTGGCCGAAGGGGATGATAAGCCCCACCTCGAATTGGCGCATGACGTATTTGAACGGTTTCAAGCCTATGCGGGCAGCATGATTGTCATCGGTTTGGCAGACGGCGTATTGGCGACATCATGCACGCTTGTCGTGATCCCCAACCTCACGCGAGGCGGTCGATCATATGGCCTGATCGAGAATGTCGTCACACACCGCGGTTTTCGAAATCGGGGTTTTGGCAAACGGATCCTCCAACATGCCGCGAACGCAGCATGGAAGGCCGATTGTTATAAGGTGATGCTGATGACTGGCTCGAAACGGCGCGAGATTTTGGACTTCTATCTCGCTGCTGGATTTGAGCAATCTAAGACAGGTTTTCAGATGCGGCGTCTCGCAGCACGCACGGAAACATGATCAGGCGCCGTAATTTACATGAAAACGAAATGTGAATTAGCGGAGCTTCCGTCGCCAGCTCACATCATCTTGCGCCCGTTCGGAACACCCTGCGTAACCGAGGCAAGCACGATCGCCCCATTATCGTCTTCGAAGCCCAGGGTGAGCACTTCGGAACGAACCGGACCAATCTGGCGCGGCGGAAAATTCACGACACCGAGAACCTGACGACCGATTAGCTGATCCAGCGTGTAGTGCACGGTGATCTGCGCAGATGATTTCTTCACACCAATCTCGGGACCGAAATCGATCTTCAGCTTGTAGGCAGGCTTGCGAGCTTCCGGAAAGGGTTCGGCCTCGACGATGGTTCCAACCCGGATATCGACCTTTTCGAAATCCCCGTATGTAATCTCGTCTGCCATGCCTGCTACCTTATCTGCTCAGCTGCCCAGTTCTTCGGCCCGTGTGCGTGCGGCGGCAATCGCCTTGTCGAAGATCGGCTGTATACCGTCATCCGCCATCAGCACGGAAAGCGCTGCAGCCGTCGTGCCACCCGGCGACGTAACGTTCTTGCGAAGCTGAGACGCGTCCTCCGGGGACTGGTTCAACAACTCACCAGCCCCCGAGACGGTCTCCCGCGCGAGCCGCATGGCGAGGTCCGCCGGCAGGCCCAACTTGCGACCCGCCTCTGCCATGCACTCGACGAGATAGAATACATATGCAGGCCCGCTGCCCGACACCGCCGTCACGGCGTCGATGTCGGCTTCGGTTGCGACCCATTCAACGGGTCCGCTGACCCTGAGCAATTCATCGACAGCCTGACGCTGCTGATCACTGACACGCTGATTGGCGAAAGCGCCAGTCACGCCGCGGCCGATCATCGCCGGGGTATTCGGCATTGCACGGACCATGGCCGCATCACCGAGATGGCTTTGAAGATAGTTGAGTGTCTTGCCTGCCGCGACGGAAACGACAACCGTCTTGCCGCCGACGGTTGTTTTAAAGGGCGGCAGAACCGTATCCATCATCTGTGGCTTGACTGCCAGGAAAAGGATGTCGGCGATCATGCCTTCGGGCAGCGATGTCGCATGTTTTGCGCCTGCTGCCGAAATTTTTGCCTGCATTTTCTCCGAAGGAGACGGATCGACGACTGTGATCCGGTTGCCTGCAACGCCCTTGTCCAGCCAGCCGGACAGCATGGCGCCGCCCATATTGCCGGCGCCGACGAGCACGATCGATCCGCTGCCAGCTACCATTTTCAGCACTCGCCGACGGTTTCGAAAAGAACCGCATCCATGGCAGCCTTGGCTTCCATGCCCGACCAGACGACGAACTGGAATGCCTGATAATAGCTCTCACAGGCATCCAGCGCGCTGGAAAGCAACACTTCCACCTGCTGATTGGTTGGTTCAGCACCGCCGGCCAGAAGCAGCGACTGACGGAAAATGATCACATCCTCCTGACGCCACAGATCGAAATGGCCCATCAGCGTCTGGCCGTTCACATGCGACAGCAGGCGGAGGATCTCGTTCATGCGCGTATCGGGGATCTTGAGATCGAAGGCACAGGCCAGATGCAGCGCCTCGAAATCCTCCATCCAGGAAAATGACACGTGGTAGTCGGTCCAGCGACCTTCCACGGTCATGGCGATTTCGTCTTCGCCGGAGCGTTCAAACGTCCAGTCGTTGGACGCAGCGACGAATTCGATCATGTCGACCGGATTCGATTGACGTTCAATTTCCAATTCCATCAGGCTCATGCGGCACCTTTTCGACCGGAATGAATGCGACGTTGCGAGATACGCCAACACGCGAAACAATTAACCGGAAACAACACTCCCGATGATCTTACGGCGCCGCCAGATTAACGCTCTAACCCTGCCTGGAGCTTACCAGTCCGTTTCGAATCATCATTTAAAATCAGTGTAGCTAGACCACTTCTAGCTTCTACCCCCTCCCCCCATTATTTCGGTGGGTTACGCACTCGGTTGGTTCGTATTGGAGATCAGCGGAGATGGGTAACTGACTCTCTCGCTTAGCTTTTTCGGAAGTGTCCACAGGGGGGAGTTTTTTGAGGACATTCACATCTCACCACGAGGGGACATCGTCCCGACTCGGCACGGAAAAGTTAATGACAGATACGAATCGGCCTCCCATGCGGACATGAGAGGCCGAAACGATTCTGGAAGACAGGCAGCTCTGCAATCAGCCTTGCTGGGAAGCCAGCTTAGCCTCGAGCACTTCGATACGGGCCTTCAGCGCGTCATTCTCGTCGCGAGCGCGAGCAGCCATCTCGCGCACTGCCTCGAATTCCTCGCGCTTGACCACGTCCATGCTGTTGAGGAAACGATCGGCCTGCGCATGAAAGGCAGTTTCCATCTCCTTGCGAACACCCTGGGCAGCGCCCGCTGCGTCGGTCATGATCTTTGCGAAGTCGTCGAAAATACGATTGGTCCCGGTCGACATGTCGTCATCTCCTTGAAGCCGGCGGAAATGCCCCGGCATATCATTAAGTCCATGACAAGGAAGTAGGGCCAGCGGCGGTCTCTTGCAAGCTCCATCCACTACTGTGGTAACCGGTTGCACGATTCCGGCTTGACCGCCACTTTTGGTAAGGCCATGGTCCGCCAAGGTCGGTCAAACCGGGAACAAACATTGTACGAAGCCTTGAATTTTCTCGCCATTCTGCCGTTTCCAGATATCGATCCGGTAGCATTTGCCATCGGGCCTCTTGCCGTTCACTGGTATGGCCTTGCCTATGTCGCCGGCATCATGATCGGCTGGCTGTATGCCCGCAAGCTGATCGACCGGCCGACGCTGTGGAAAGGCGATGCCGCACCAATGACAAAGACGCATCTGGACGACTTCCTCGTCTGGATTGCCGTAGGTATCGTGGTCGGTGGCCGCACCGGTTATGTCCTGTTCTACGACCTGCCTGTCATGCTGGAAAACCCGATCCGCATCATCCAGATCTGGAATGGCGGCATGTCCTTCCATGGCGGCCTGATGGGCGCGATCGTTGCGATGATCCTGTTTGCTCGTAAGAACGTGATCCCCGTCTGGAGCATGTTCGACATCATCGCTGCCGTCGTACCGATTGGTCTGCTTTTCGGTCGCATCGCTAATTTCATCAATGGCGAACTCTGGGGACGGCTGAGCTCGGCCCCTTGGGCGATTGTTTTTCCCACCGGCGGCCCGTTTGCCCGGCATCCGAGCCAGCTTTATGAAGCCGCACTGGAAGGAATTGTCCTTCTCCTCCTGCTTGCATCTCTGATCTTCGGCATCAAGGCTTTCAAGAAGCCGGGCCTTATCGCAGGCATCTTTGTCATGGGTTACGGTTTGTCGCGCATTTTCGTCGAGTTTTTCCGCGAACCGGACGCGCAGCTGGGTTATCTTCTTGGCACGAACTGGCTGACCATGGGCATGGTTCTCTCATCCCCGATGGTGCTGATTGGTCTTTGGGCTGCTCTTCGGGCGCTGGTTGCGGCCCGTACCGCCAAGTCATGAGGGATCGAGTCTGCCATGAGCACTCCCAACACCACTCCCCTGGCCGAAAAGATCAAGAATCTGATCCGGACAAACGGTCCCATCACCGTTACGGATTATTTCGCGCTTTGCCTCGCCGATCCTGAATACGGTTATTACCGCACGCGCGAACCCTTCGGCCGTCACGGCGATTTCATCACCGCGCCGGAAATCAGCCAACTGTTCGGCGAGATGGTCGGCATCTTCATGGTCCATGCCTGGCAGCAGCACGGCACGCCTGAAAATGTCCACCTCGTCGAGATCGGCCCCGGCCGCGGCACGATGATGGCCGACATGCTGCGCGTCATCAAACGGATCTCGCCCGCCCTGTTCGAGCGGATGACTGTACATCTGGTGGAAACCAGCGAGCGCCTACGTGGCGTCCAGCGAGTGACGCTCGAAGCCTATTCAACGATGATCAACTGGCACGACAGTTTCGAGGATGTCCCGGAAGGTTTTTGCCTGATCGCCGCAAACGAGCTGTTCGACGCTATCCCGATCCGCCAGTTCATCAAGACGCCGACCGGTTTCCGCGAGCGGCTGATCGGCCTGGATATCAATGATGAGCTCGCATTCGCCGCCGGTGTCGCGACTGTCGATCCGGTACTCCTTCCGTCTCATACCGGCGCGGTTCCGGACGGAACGATCTTTGAAGTCGCCCCTGCCCGCCAGGCAGTCATGCAGACCCTCTGCGAGCGCCTTGGGCAACACGGCGGCACCGCCTTGATTATCGATTACGGCCACATGGTCACCGGCTTCGGCGATACACTGCAGGCCGTGATGAACCACGAGTTCGACCCGCCATTCGCCCATCCCGGCGAAGCGGATCTCACCAGCCATGTTGATTTCGAAGACCTTGCCAAGGTGGCTCTCGCAAGCGGCGTTCATCTTAATGGGGGTCTGCGTCAGGGCGAATTTCTCTACGGCCTCGGCCTTGCCGAACGCGCAACGGCTCTTGCCCGAGATAAGGATCCCCCCGAGCAACGCCTCATCGGCGCCGCGGTCGATCGCCTGGCGGGAGAAGGTGCGGGAAAGATGGGCGAACTCTTCAAGGTCATCGCCGTTTCGAGCCCGGCCCTGAAACTCATGCCGTTCCGCCCGGTTGACTGATCATCAAGGCCTGTCGCGCAAACGCGCTTTAGCCGAACCGCATTGACAGATTGGCGTCTTCTGCGCCACTCTCGCCGGCGCAAACAGCCGCATTCGCGTGCATTATCTCGTAAAATCAACAGGATGGACGCTTATGCCGAATAACGACCTGCCGCTGCCGATCGAAAGCGAATTGCTACGCGAACGGGCAGGCTCACGCATCCGGCACGGCTTTTTCACCCGCAAGGGCGGCGTTTCCGAAGGCATCTATGCAGGCCTGAATGTCGGGATAGGCTCCGATGACGACCGCGACAGGGTCATTGAGAATCGTGCCCGTGTTGCAGCATGGTTCGACCTGCCGCTGGAGCGGCTGGCGACTGTTCATCAGGTCCACTCTCCCGATGTCGTGATCGTCGACGAGCAATCGGCAGCGAGCGAAAGGCCCAAGGCCGATGCGATGGTGACCAATCTTCCGGGCATCGTGCTTGGCGTATTGTCGGCCGACTGCGGCCCGATCCTGTTTGCAGATGCTGAAGCCGGCGTGATCGGTGCCGCCCATGCGGGATGGAAAGGTGCGCTCCACGGCGTGCTCGAAAACACCATCGAAGCCATGGTCTCGCTCGGCGCGGATCGCGGCCGCATTACCGCTGTTCTCGGCCCATCGATCGGACCAAAGAGCTACGAGGTGGGACCAGAGTTCGTTTCCAATTTCAAATCTGCCAACCCTTCCTACGAAATCTTCTTTTCCCCCTCGGTGAAGCAGCACCATGCGATGTTCGACCTTCCGTCAATGACCATCAAGCGTCTCACCGATGCCGGCGTAAAGGCAGAAAACCTGAACCTGGACACCTATCCGGACGCCGAGCGTTTCTTTTCCTATCGACGCACTACTCACGCAAAAGAGCCGGACTACGGCCGCCAGATTTCAGCGATCACGATCCGGGAGGATTGATATGGCCTTGCACTTCGAACGCGACGAATATTCCGCCCGCCTGAACCGGCTTCTCGCCGAGATGCAGGAGCAGAAGCTCGATGCAGTGCTGCTCTTCGCTCAGGAAAGCATGTACTGGCTCACCGGCTATGACACGTTCGGCTATTGCTTTTTCCAAACGCTGATCGTCAAGGCGGACGGGTCCATGACGCTGCTGACACGGTCGGCAGATCTGCGTCAGGCACGCCAGACTTCGATCATCGAGAATATTTCCATCTGGGTCGATCGGGTGAATGCCGACCCTACGCTCGACCTAAAGAACCTCCTGAGCGACATGGATCTGCTCGGAGCAAAAATCGGCATTGAATACGATACGCATGGCATGACCGGCCGCGTCGCCCGCCTCATAGACAACCAGCTTTCCACGTTCGGTCAATTGATCGACGCCTCCTATCTCGTCGGCGGCCTGCGCCTGATCAAAAGCCCGGCCGAAATCGCCTATGCAAGGCATGCAGCCGAACTGGCAGACGATGCGTTGGATGCGGCCCTTCCCTTGATCAAGGCCGGCGGAGATGAGGCAGACATTCTGGCCGCAATGCAGGGCGCGGTATTTTCCGGTGGCGGCGATTATCCGGCCAACGAATTCATCATCGGCTCCGGCGAGGATGCGCTTCTGTGCAGGTACAAGGCCGGCCGGCGCAAGCTCGAAGCCAATGACCAGCTGACGCTCGAATGGGCCGGTGCCTCCGCGCATTATCATGCAGCCATGATGCGTACGGTCGTGATCGGCGAGCCGTCGCTCCGCCACCGCGAGCTCTACAAGGCCTGCCTGGAAACCATCCAGGCGATCGAGGAAGTGCTTCGCCCCGGCCACACCTTCGGCGATGTCTTCGACACCCATGCCCGCATCCTTGATGAACGCGGCCTTTCCCGCCACCGGCTGAACGCCTGCGGTTACTCGCTCGGTGCCCGCTTCTCGCCGTCTTGGATGGAGCAGCAGATGTTCCATGTCGGCAACCAGCAGGAAATACTTCCCGACATGACACTCTTTGTCCACATGATCATCATGGATTCCGACAGCGGCACGGCAATGACGCTCGGTCACACCTATCTGACGACCGAAGGTGCGCCGGAACCGCTATCACGAAGAGGCCTCGACCTGATCGTCTGCTGACTGCACCATTTCCCGCAATTGACACATCCGAAACCCCACCTCTAAGCTCGTAAGCAGGCGGGGATTAGAGAGGTAAATGGGTGCAGCGATCGGGATCATGGCATATCGCTGCAACTCTTGCCTTCTCGCTCGCGCTTTCAGCCTGCAATACGACCGATGCCCTGACGCCGCAGGTCGATATCGGTGGCGGAACGGAGAGAACCTCCAGCCCGGTCACCCAGGCCGATACCGATCGAATGGTCGGAACCTATAACGCCTCGCCGATTCAATCCGCTCCACCTGCCTCGAATATCTATGCCCATAGACAGGGCAATACCTTGGATAGCCAGGCCCGAGCTCTGGACGACGGCGAGGCCATTTCGCCTTCCTCATCAGGCCCACCGCCGGAATGGCAAGGCCAAGTCGCCAACGGCCAGATAGAGACGCCTTCCTCCGGCAGCCCACCGATCGCCTCCCCGGCACATCAGGCGGAATTGCCATCGACATCGGCTGAAAGCGCTGGAACGATCCGTTTCCTTCCAATCATCGGCGCTCCGGTCGAAGCCGTCACACCTCTCTCGCGCCAGCTTGCAGTCGCCGCTCGCACAAGCGGTGTACGCATTAGATCTTCTTCAGATACCAACACCGAACACATCCTGAAGGGCTATTTCTCCGCCCTCTCCGATGATGGCAAGGTGACGGTCGTCTATGTCTGGGACGTTCTCGACAATGGCGGCGCGCGGCTACACCGGATGCAGGGGCAGGAAACACTTTCCGCACGAGGACCGGATCCCTGGGCGGCAATACCGGCATCCGTCATGCAGTCGATTGCGGACAAGACCATATCGGGTTATCTCGACTGGCGGCAAACGGCATCACGGCTGTGAAAAGGGCTTTTTAGGGCCTCAAGTCACAGTTCATTCATAAAATTGCGTGCGCATTTGGAAAACGCTCTTGCATTCAAGGGCAGCGGCGGTAAAAGGCCCCCATCCAGCTTCAATACAGGCGGACCGAAATGAAGGTTTTCGCAGGCAATTCGAACCGGCATCTGGCCGACGCGATCTGCAGCTATCTCAATGTCCCAGTCGGAAAAGCCAGTGTAAGGCGTTTTGCAGACCAGGAAATCTTCGTAGAAATTCAGGAAAACGTGCGCGGCGAGGATGTCTTCGTCATCCAGTCCACGTCGTTCCCGACCAACGATCACCTGATGGAATTGCTCATCATGATCGATGCGTTCCGGCGAGCGTCCGCACGGCGCATCACGGCGGTGCTTCCCTATTTCGGTTATGCAAGACAGGATCGCAAGGCAGGTCCGCGCACACCGATCTCGGCCAAGCTCGTCGCCAACCTGATCACCGAGGCAGGCGCCGACCGCGTTCTGACCCTCGACCTGCATGCAGGCCAGATCCAAGGTTTCTTTGATATTCCGACGGACAACCTCTACGCCGTGCCGATCCTGGCGCGCGACGTGAAGGAAAATTACGACCTGAACAACGTCATGGTCGTATCGCCCGATGTCGGCGGCGTGGTGCGTGCCCGTTCGCTCGCCAAGCGTCTCGATTGCCAGCTCGCAATCGTCGACAAGCGTCGTGAACGTGCCGGTGAATCGGAAGTCATGAACGTCATCGGTGACGTGACCGGCAAGGACTGTCTGCTGATCGACGATATCGTCGATTCCGGCGGTACGCTTTGCAATGCGGCTGAAGCCCTGCTGAAGAACGGCGCCACCAGCGTCACCGCCTATATCACCCATGGCGTTCTGTCCGGCGGCGCAGTCACCCGTATTTCCTCGTCGAAGCTGAAGGAATTGGTCATCACCGACTCGATTCAGCCGACGACGGCAGTTCAATCCGCCCCGAACATCCGCGTCATCTCGACGGCGCAGCTTCTCGGCGAAGCGATTAACCGCACGGCAATGGAATCCTCCGTTTCCAGCCTGTTCGATTGATTGCTTCCAGCAGTCACACGTAAATATCCGAATATTTCACTCGGGCCGAAAGTCGATATCGATTTTCGGCCCGATGTTTTAGATTGATTTCAATTCAACGGGGAGGAATCATGAATGTCATTCATATCGACCCATATGGCAAAGCTGCCGCTTCTTATACTGCTACCGCTTCTTTCGGCCTGCGTCGAAGGTGGCCCGCCCTCCGGCCCGGGAGGATATTACCCACCTCCCCGCCCCGACCGCGGCCCGCAGATGTGCACCATGGACTATCGCCCGGTTTGCGGCGAAAGAGGCGGACGACTGGAAACCTTCGGCAATTCCTGCCAGGCAAATGCGCGCGGCTTCCGTGTCGTCGGTTCCGGCGAATGCAGAGCCCCCGGCAGACCGGATCGTCCGGACTGGGATCGCCCCGGCCGGCCTGACAGGCCTGATTGGGATCGCCCCGGCAGACCCGACCGTCCCGATTGGGACAGGCCGGGCAATCCAGGCCGCCCTCAGCCCGGCGGCATCTGCACCCGCGAATACCGACCCGTCTGCGGCCAGCGCGGCGGCCGCACCCAGACTTTCCCCAATGCCTGCGAGGCAAACAACGCCGGCTTCGGGATCATTTCATCCGGCGAATGCCGCCGCTGATAAAAATCGCTGGAAGACAACAGCAAAACGCCGGGGCAATCGTCCCGGCGTTTTGCATTCGGCAAACACGTTGACTATGTAGGTCCGGTATATCCAAGGAGTCCTGCATGGCCGCCCGCGACCGCTATTCCCGAAAGCTCGAATGTTCCCAGTGCGGCAATACCGGTTTTGCCGAAGTTTCCGAAATCGATGACAAGCGCGCCGCCAACCGGGATTTCCGTATCGATGAACTCCCTAAGGGTTTTCGCACCGAATTTGCCTCCACCGACCCGCGCAAGCACATGATCCGCTGCAGCGATTGCGGCTTCAAGTTCCGCTTCGAGCAGAAGTCGGTCTACGCACCGGGCGGCGAAGCGCGCCGCTGATGCTGCAGCCTCAGTCCGTCACCCGAGACGGTCAGGCCGCCTCGGTGAGGTTTTGCTTGTCGATCGGCATGGGTCGCCCAAGAAGATAGCCCTGCGCCTCATGGCAACCTTCCTGCCTGAGGATATCCAGCTGGACCGACGTCTCAACGCCTTCGGCAAGAACCGGAATGCGCAATCCCTGTCCCAGAGCCAGAATGGCCCTGACCATTGCTTTCGCTTCCT
This sequence comes from Hyphomicrobiales bacterium, assembly GCA_900472575.1. GTDB lineage: Bacteria > Pseudomonadota > Alphaproteobacteria > Rhizobiales > Rhizobiaceae > Neorhizobium > Neorhizobium cellulosilyticum. Next base: position 21,011 of record UCIV01000033.1, on the reverse strand, counting down.
CGCTCCTCTCGACATCGGCCAGAAAGCTGCGGTCGAGCTTGATCTTGTCGAACGGGAAGGACTGAAGCGTCTCCAATGACGAATAGCCGGTGCCGAAATCATCGATGGCGATGGAGACACCGAGCGCCTTGATTGCCCGCAGCGCATGCAGCGCCCGCTGCTTGTCGCTGAAAATCGAACTTTCGGTAATCTCCAGTTCCAGGCGGCCCGGTTTCAATCCCGTCTCGATCAGAACCCGATGGACGAGCGCCGGCATGTCCGTGTGTGCGATCTGCACAGGCGAAAGATTGACTGCAATCTTGTGTGCGACGGGCCAGCCGGCCGCCTCACGGCAAGCCTCGCGAAGCACCCATTCACCGATGGGCAGGATGGCGCCGCATTCCTCCGCAACAGGTATGAAATCTGCAGGAGAAACGAGGCCTCGCTCCGGATGACGCCAGCGCAGCAGCACCTCGTAACCGGTGATCTCTCCCGTGGAAACAGACTTCTGGACCTGATAATTCAGGTAAAGCTGCTTCTCCTCGATGGCGACCCAAAGCTCCTTCGCCATCTTGGTGCGGTCACGGGCGGCCTCATCCATTTCCACGTCGTAGAAGCAGACTTGGCCGGATAGCGATCCTTTGGCGCGATACATCGCAAGATCGGCGTTGGCAATGAGCGCCTCCGGCAACTGTCCGTCATTCGGATAGAGTGCAACGCCCATGCTCGCACCGGTGCTCAGGCGATGTCCCTCGACATCCATGGGGCGGTTGAATTCGCTCATCATGCGATCCAGCAACACACTGACTTCGCCGATCTCGTCATATCGCATGGCCGCCACGAATTCGTCGCCGCCGAAACGAGCAAAGATCTGATTGGCCCCGATGACCCTGAGCATGCGGCGGGAAATTTCCTTAAGCACGGCATCGCCAACGCCATGTCCCAACTGGTCGTTGATCTGCTTGAACCTGTTCAGATCGATACCGATCACCGCCAGCCGATGGCCGGAACTCTCCGCATGCAGAACCTCGCTTTCCAGATGGCTCATGAAAGCGGCTCTGTTGGGAAGTTGCGTCAGGCTGTCGTGACGAGCCATGAAGGCGATCTGCTCCTCGGAGCGAACCTGTTCACTGATATCCTCGAAGGTCGAAACCCAGCCCCCGTCGGTGAGCACGTTCAGTCCAATGCGAAATGTCTGTCCACCGGCCGTGCGGTGCACGATGCCACGCTGCCCTGATCTCACTGCAGACATATAGCGATTGTAGTGTTTTTGCGCACGCGTCAGAGCATCTTGCGGGTCGAAGTAGGACATCTCATAACCCTTGCGCACGATGTCCCAGTAACTGATCCCAGGCGTAACGAAGCCTTTCGGAAACTTGAACATCTCGCGATAACGTCCATTGCAAAGTATCAGCCTTTCGTGTCGGTCGAAAAGGCAGATGCCCTGGCTCATGTTTTCCAGCGCAAGATCCAGATTTTGTGTGACCTGAGCGATGCGGTCACTGTCTTGCTTCTGTCGGGTTATATCGCGCGTAATCTTGGCGTAACCGATCAGCACGCCGTCCTCATCACGGACCGGCTGGATTACGATATGCGCCCAGAACCACGTACCGTCTTTTCTGTATCGCTTTCCTTCTGCTTCGAAACGACCGCTCTCGCGCGCCGTTGACAAGGCCAGTTGGGGCATCCCCGCAGCCTGATCATCACGCGAATAGAAACGCGCGAAACTCTGGCCAATAATTTCCTTTGCGGCGTATCCCTTTGCACGCTCGGCACCGGCATTCCAGTTCGTCACGATGCCTGCCGGATCCAGCATGTAAATCGCATAATCGGTCACGCCACGAACGAGCAGCTGGAAGTTCCTCTCGCTGGCCTTGGACGATCGCGCGGCGCGGCTCGAAACGATCGCGGCTGTCGCCCCCGACCCGATGAGCGACAAGGACACGACGACGATCGTCGATAACATCAGCGGCTTTGACATCGAGCCAACTTCGATTGCCATGGACAGATCAGGAACGAAAGTTGCCGCTCCCATGGCGATAAAGTGCATGCATACAATCGCCAGCGACAAAATGCCCGCAGCCAGGACGACGACCTTTGCGCCTCTCGATAGCGCAATGACAAAGCCTATCGGCGCCATAAGTATGGCCACAGCAATCGCGGCAACCACCAGTGAACGATCCCAGACAATCGCGCCGGCAAACTCGATGGCAGACATACCGGTGAAGTGCATGCAGGAAATTCCCGCACCGAACACAACACCCGCCCCTGCAGCCGCGGAACGCGTCGGAATGATGAGAATGATGGCGGCCGCGGCAAAGGTGGCCATGAAAGCCAGCCCCAGTGAAACCAGCGTCAGCGCAAAGTCGAAGCGGAAAGTATGCCCCGGATCATACGCGAGCATTGCGACAAAGTGCGTTGCCCATATGCCGAATCCTCCGGCTCCTGCAGCAACCGCGGCCCAGGTTATACGCGCAGCACGATTTGTTTCCCGTGCCCGACCGATGAATGACACCGTTGCAAGGTTTGCCAGAAAGCAAAGCATGCCGGCCACAAGCACGAGCTTCAGATTGTGTTCCTGCACCAGGCAAGTGACGACGCCATACATCAATTTCATTCCTTGAGATCGATGATGCTTTTCGACGTCGCATATTTAACAAATGCGATACTTACTGGCTCAATTTGCAGTTTTCGGCTGAACCAGAAGAAATTTACTTAACAATCTTGCAAGAGGTGCCTACCTAGGATGAGCAGCGAGCAAATATCCCGCAACAGGTAGCTGTGCGACCGCAGGAATACAGCACGTTGTCATATTCACGAAACCCTTGCGTCACAGGGGGCATTGTACTATAGGGGCGCGTCCGCGTAGACACCCTTGGAGGCAATGCGGATGAAGTGCGTTTTACGCCTTCCGGTTCAGAATGACCATTTTTGATCGACTGAACTCTCCAAATAACCTCGAAAGGAAATGCCATGAGCCAGGAATCTTACGAGCTCAAGGCCGAGGCGCGCGAACGGGTAGGTAAGGGGTCCTCCCGCGAACTTCGCCGCAACGGTTTTATTCCCGCTGTCATCTACGGTGACAAGCAGGCCCCGATTTCAATCGCCCTCAACACCAATGAGGTCACCAAGCGTATTCACGCCGGCGGCTTCATGACGACGATTGCAACCATCGATCTCGATGGCAAGAAGTACACCGTCCTGCCGAAGGACTACCAGCTGGATCCGGTGCGTGACTTCACCATGCACGTCGACTTCCTGCGCGTCTCCGGCAACACCGAAGTTACCGTCGACGTTCCGGTTCACTTCGTCAACGAAGACAAGTCCGCGATCAAGCAGGGCGGCGTCCTGAACATCGTCCGTCACACGGTTGAGTTCCACTGCCCGGCCAACGCCATCCCGGAATTCATCACCGTCGACCTCGACGGTGCCAAGATCGGCGACAGCATGCACATCTCGGCCGTCAAGCTGCCGAAGGGCGTGCGCCCGGTCATCACCGACCGCGACTTCACCATCGCCACGCTCGTAGCTCCGGCTGCTGGTGTTGCTGAAGAAGAAGTTGCTGCTCCTTCCGAAGAATAATAGATATTCTTCGATTGAGACAGAAAGCCCGCCCTTCGGCGGGCTTTTTTGTTTTCGTCACGGCACGCAACTCATGCATTTCGGCAAATATTTGGGAGAACGTGTCAGGGAAGTTTAAACATTTGGGTGGAAGGATAGTGGGGAAATACGGGGTGGTATTTTAAAAAGAGCAATATTGGGCCGGGGAAAACAAATGACTCATTCTGTTGAGAGTCGTTTCATTGCCATAATATCTGGCGCGCTTCTCGTCGTCGTGGCTCCGCTTTTTACGCTTTTCCTCGCCCTTTCGTCCCAACAGGCTTCCCAGAGCATCGGTGAGCATGTTGATGTCGTGATGAACAGCAACACCCAGGCACTCGGAAAACCGCTATGGGACCTGGATCTGGACAGCATCAGCCAGGTCGCGCAAATGATGCTGCTTGATCAGATGGTCCACGCCGTTCAGATCAATGACACCACGGGCAAGCTCAACGTCTTCGAAGCCGTTGCCGGAGCGCCAGAACTCAATACTCTCGAAGCGCGCAGCCAGACGGTGATCTATCGATCCCTGCAGGGACCTCGTGAAGTCGGCACTTTGACGATCTACGTCCCGGTTGCCAATTGGTTCTCGGGCCTGCATCAGATCGAGTTTGCGTTCATATCCATTTTCATCATCGCTATCCTGACTGTGTTCGGCGCTGCCGTTTTCGGCAACAGGATCATGGTCGTTCGCCCTTTGACACGTCTGACAGCCGCAATCGAAGCCACTCGCAGACTTGGATCGCGACACCACGTAGACTGGCGCTCCGCCGATGAGATGGGGAGATTGGCAAAGAGTTTCAACGAGATGCAGTTCCTTCTGGAGCGCGAGGAAAAGGAACTGAAACGAGCCCATCAGCAGACGATCGAAATTTACAACCTCACGCCGGCAATGCTGTTCTCATTGACCGCGGGCGACACAGTGGCTGCCGTGAGCGACTACTGGCTATTGGCCACAGGCTACCAGCGAGAAGAAGTTATCGGACAGCATTTTTCGGATTTCCTTTTCGCCCCAGACCGGGCTTCTTTTGAAAATCGCAGAAGGCACACAGCGGCCCAATGCGTTACGATAGAAATTACCGTACGCTTCCTGTGCAAGAACGGCCGCATCCTTGATGTCCTGATCGCCGAAGCTGATCTTGGCGCAACCACCACCCATCTTGCCGGCTCGTTGAGTGTCATGACCGACGTCACCGAACTAAAGCAATCCGAATTCCGCAACCATCAGCAGGCGATAACCGACCATTTGACGGGACTGCTGAACAGGCAGGGTTTCGAAGCCGCTCTGGACCGTCATATCGTCGAAGCCGACCGGATGGCGACCCAGCTCGCCTGCCTCTTTGTCGACCTCGATCGCTTCAAGGCGATCAACGACAATCATGGGCACGCTGCGGGCGACCTCGTTCTGCAGGAGTTCGTTGTAAGGTTGCAACCCATGCTGCACGACACGGATACAGTCTCCAGACTTGGCGGCGACGAATTCGCCATCGTAATCGCCGGCCCGGACGCCGAAAGCCGCAGTGCTGATCTGTGCCAGCAGATTATCGACATGTTCGAATCGCCGTTTCGTATCGAAGGAACCGGCATAAGGCTGAGCGCCAGCGTGGGTGTCGCCTTTTATCCGCAACACGCAGCGACTGCCGCCGAACTGCTGCAGAAATCCGATCTGGCCATGTATGCCCGCAAACGTGACGGCAAGAACGGCGCCAGAGTCTACGATCCCGCTATCCTGACAAGAACCAGGGAAAAAGCCGAAATTGAAAGCGACATCGAAGTAGGAATTGCAGCCAACTGGTTCGAAGCGCATTTTCAGCCGATCGTAGGCATGGCAACTGGCATACCGGTCGGGTTCGAAGCACTCATGCGTCTTCGCCACCCTCGCAAGGGCTTGCTTCCCCCGGGTCCGCTAGTCAGCGTTGCGGAAGAAAACGGATCGATTGCCGCGATCGGCAATCTTATTCTTGAAGATGCAATCGCCAATCTCAATCGCGTTTCTCGCCTTCCTGGCCTTGGCGACACATATGTCGCCGTGAACTTTTCGCCCTTGCAATTCGAACGCTGCCTTCCCGCGCGCCTGACCAGAATGCTGGGTGAAGGGGGCATCCTGCCGGCCCGCCTTGTGATCGAAATCACCGAGGCTGTATTGATGCATGACGACCCGGAGATTCGCAGAACTCTTTCCGAGCTGCACGATCTCGGTTGCCGCATCGCCTTGGACGATTTCGGCACCGGCTATTCATCTCTTAGCTATCTGAACCGGTTCCCTGTCGATATCGTCAAAATTGATCAATCCTTCGTTCAGTCGCTCCTTGGTGGTGACAGCGATTTGGAGCGAAAAAGCAGGATGCTGATCGAAGGTATTACGACCATTTCGCATCAGATGCAGTGTAAGGTCGTGGCGGAAGGCGTCGAAACTGCGCAGCAGCGGCAACAGCTGATGCAGATCGGCGTCGACTACGCACAGGGCTACCACTTCTCTAGGCCTCGCGAAATCAATGACTTGCTGGCAGATTTTTCTGGACATCCCAGCAAGGCATCGCTCGCCAGCTGAACGGGGAAATGTCACAATTAGATATGCATGCCAACTGCGCAGTTGTGCATGTGTAGGAACAAGCGGTGATATTGAGACATGAAGCGTACAGAGCGCATATGACAGAGCGCCTCAAGCTTCGAGGCACGACGCTTCCAGTAACATTTCGGAGGCCCGCGATGAAGATGATGATTGCACTGATCGGCATGCTCGGAGCGACAGCACCCGCCCTTGCCCAGACTGCGGTGACGCTCACGACTGAATCATATCCTCCGTTCATCTATCGTAACGCAGACGGAACATATAGCGGGTCCAGTGTAGAACAGGTCGCCGCTCTGATGGGGAAGGCAGGTATTCCGTTCACGATGGAGATAATGCCTTGGGCAAGAGCAATCACCCTGGCCGAGACCTTGCCCATGCACTGCGCCTTTTCCGCCGCGCGTATTCCAGAACGGGAAGACCGGTTCAAATGGGTAACCCCCTTAAGCATCAGCCGGCATGTACTGGTACGCCTTAAGGGGTCGAGTGTTACGGCAAGCACACTCGACGAAGCCAAGCGCTACACAATAGGCACGCACCGGGCGGACTTCACGGAGACCCTGTTGCGCGAACGAGGTTTTCCCTCGATCGATCTGAGCTCGGATTTCGAAATCACGCTCAACAAGCTCCTGGAGCGACGCGTTGACATGATGCCGATGTCGGACAACATCTTTGAAAGGCTAAAACTCGAGGGAAAGCCGGTGGAAATCGCTCTGCCCTTTTCGGAAAGTCACTTTGGCATGGCCTGCAACAAGCAGATGCCCGATGACATGATCACCCGCATGCAGGATGGGCTGGATGCACTCATCCGCGAAAAAGGCCAGGATGAAATTCTCCGGCGCTACGGACTGAAGCCCCTCCGCTTGTGGGAAAAATAGACACATAGACATTGACAGTGCCGTCATTTCGCGGTGGTGACAGAGCGCAGAAAGACGGAGAGTTTCAATGTTGATCATTGCTGGCCTTGGCAATCCCGGAGCGCAATACGCAGGCAACCGCCACAATGTCGGTTTCATGGCTGTCGACGCCATTCAGCGACGTGCGGGCTTTTCGCCTTGGTCGAAGAAGTTCAAGGCAGTGATCTCGGAAGGCGAGATCGATGGCGAGAAGGTTCTGTTGATGAAGCCGCAGACCTTCATGAACCTCTCGGGCGAGGCCGTTGGCGAGGCCATGCGCTTCTACAAGCTGACGCCGGCAAATATCGTCGCGATCTACGATGAACTCGATCTGCCACCGGGAAGAACGCGGCTCAAGACAGCCGGAGGCCACGGCGGGCACAACGGCATCAAATCGCTCGACGCCCATTGCGGCAAGGATTATCGCCGGCTGCGCATAGGCATCGATCACCCCGGAAACAAGGAACTGGTGCACGGACATGTCCTGGGAGATTTCGCCAAGTCCGACAAGGTCTGGCTGGAACCGCTGATGGACGCGATCGCCGACAATGCCGGGATGCTGGTCAAGGGCGAGGACTCGCAGTTGATGAACAAGCTGACGCTTGCCGTAGGCGGCAAGCCGGAGCCGGAAAAACCGGCGGCAAAACAGCCGCAGCCCCCAAAATCTGCGGGCCAATCCCACATCCGTCAGGCTCGCAATGGCGGAAAGCCGAACCTGCCGACATCTGGCCCGATGGCCGAAATGCTGAAGAAGATGTTCGGAGGCAAGGAAAATTGAGTTGAAGCGCGCGCACTTGAAACGGCCCTAAAATACGACAATAAATCATATAAACTGGAACAAATGTCCCTTTTCCGCTTTCCCGCGAAAAGGAGTTCTCGATGTTTCATCACACTGCCCCCTGCCTCTTCCCGGCCTGCTGCATGACCGGATAGATCGCACGACCGCACGGCTTATCAACAGTGCAGGTCCGACCATCGACTTCTCTAACCCGAAAGGGGAAGCGGCACTGACGGCTGCGGACTCGGTCTCCTGGCGTATCTTCAAGAATCAGATCTCCTTGTTCATCGGCGGAATTGCCGCCGTCCTGCTGGAATTTGCAGAACCCAAGGTTCGTGACGGCGTCTGGCAGCACAGCACTTTCCGACACGATGCACTGACACGCCTCCAGCGAACAGGTCTGGCGGCCATGGTCACAGTCTATGGCGCCCGCAGCCAGGCTGAAGCGATGATTGCCGGCGTCGTACGGCGCCACAGCAGGGTGGATGGGCGCACCAGCAATGGTGAGGCTTACAACGCCAACGATCGCGAGCTGCTGGATTGGGTGCAGGCGACCGCCGGCTTCGGCTTCATGCAGGCATATCACCGATTTGTGCGGCCATTGTCCGCAGATGAACGCGATTCCCTGTTCCGCGAGGCACGACCAGCCGCAGAGCTTTACGGCGCACGTGGCGCGCCTGCATCCCAGATGGAACTCGACCTGCTCTTCGCTTCCAAGGGCTCGCGGCTTGAACCATCACCCATCATCGGCGAATTTCTCTACATCATGCGCACGGTCTCAGCCCTTCCAGGGCCGGCACGCCCGCTACAATTGCTCCTGCTCAAGGCGGCTATCGAAATCCTGCCGGAGTGGATCAGGCAGCGGCTGGAGCTTGGCCGCAAATGGTTATTGACGCATCTCGAACGCGCCACCGTGAAAATTGCCGCCCGCACGGCCGATAGACTGGTGCTCAAATTCTCTCCACCGATCCAGGCTTGCCGAAGGCTGGGTCTGCCCGATGATTTCCTCTATCGGCCGATTACACAATAGCCGGGAGAAGTTACTCCTCCGGCTCGGTGGTGAACATCAGCGGATAGCCCGCTTCCTTCGCGAGATCCACCGCCTCCTTGGCCTTCGTTTCGGCAATATCCTTTGCGCAGACGACGACCACACAGGAACCAAGCCGGTGAGCGGTCATCATCACCCGCAAGCCCGTCTCCTCGCTCATGCGGAAAACGGCCTTAAGTACCATCGTAACAAACCCACGCGGCGTGTAGTCGTCGTTCAGCAATATGACTTTGTAGAGCTTGGGCCGCTCCAGCTTTGGTTTCGATTTCGTTTTCGGGGCGAGAACCGTATCTTCGGCCATCAGCTTGACCTCCATGTGAGGAAAGCCTCAATCGGGCATATGAGTTATCTTGCGCCGCAGCAGGAAGATTTCAAGCCATAGCGTCTCCTGAGACGGATGCAGAATATCGCAAGCCTTGACCCGCAGGGCACTTTCCCCCATAGCCACTGCAAACTCAGTTAAACGATAGGTTTCATCCCCGATGGGCTTTAAATGCGGTATCGTCGGACTGCCCAATGTCGGCAAGTCCACCCTTTTCAACGCACTGACAAAGACGGCTGCCGCGCAGGCTGCGAACTATCCGTTCTGCACGATCGAGCCGAACACCGGTGAAGTTGCTGTTCCGGATGCGCGCATGCAGAAGCTTGCGACGATCGCCGGTTCGAAGGAAATCATCCCGACCCGCATCTCCTTCGTCGACATCGCCGGCCTCGTGCGCGGTGCATCGAAGGGCGAAGGCCTGGGCAATAAGTTCCTTGCCAATATCCGCGAAGTCGACGCCGTCGTCCACGTGCTGCGCTGCTTCGAAGATGACGACATCACCCATGTCGAGGGCAAGATCAACCCGGTTGGCGACGCCGACACGATCGAGACCGAGCTGATGCTCGCCGACCTCGAAAGCCTGGAGCGCCGCGTCGAACAGACCCGCAAGCGAGCCACCGGCAAGGACAAGGAATCGATCGCCCAGTTGCCGGTGATGGAAGAAGTCATCAAGCTTCTGAACGAAGGCAAGCCGGCCCGTATTCTCCTGAAGACGCTGGCACCGGAAGAGATCGAGATCCTCAAGAGCCTCAACCTCCTGACCTCGCATCCGGTCCTTTATGTCTGCAACGTCGCCGAAGGCGATGCTGTCGATGGCAACGAGCACACCAAGGCCGTCGCCGAAATGGCAAAGGCTCAGGGCGCCGAATGCGTCATCATCTCGGCCGCGATCGAATCCGAAGTCGCCCAGCTTCCAGATGAGGAAGCCAAGGAGTTCCTCGGCGCACTTGGCCTTGAAGAAGCCGGCCTCGACCGCCTGATCCGCGCAGGTTACCACCTGCTCGACCTGATCACCTATTTCACCGTCGGCCCGAAGGAATGCCGTGCCTGGACGATCCGTCGCGGCACCAAGGCACCGCAGGCCGCTGGCGTCATCCATACCGATTTCGAACGCGGCTTCATCCGCGCCTTCACCATCTCCTACGACGATTACATCGCCTATAAGGGCGAAGTCGGCGCCAAGGAAGCAGGCAAGGGCCGCGACGAAGGCAAGGAATATGTCGTCAACGATGGCGACGTCATCCACTTCCGCTTCAACACCTAAGATCGAAAACCATGCGCTACGGCCGGGAGTTTCCCGACCGTAGCCTCATTCTCCATTGCCGAGGCGCACCATGCTTTACCTCGAGGATTTCACCCCCGGCCGCGTTCTGCCGCTTGCGTCATGCACGCTCGATGCGGCGGCAATCATCGAATTCGCCAGCGAATTCGATCCGCAGCCGATGCATCTTGACGAAGAGGCCGGCAAGGCCAGCATTCTCGGCGGACTGGCGGCATCGGGCTGGCACACGGCAAGCCTCTTCATGCGCATGATGTATGACGGCTGGCTGGCGAAGTCTTCGTCGGAAGGCTCTCCCGGCATCGAATTCATGGAATGGAAAAAGCCCGTTCTTGCGGGAGATACGCTCTCCGGCCGCTCGACGGTGATCGAGGCACGTCCGCTTCGCTCGCGCCCCGGTCTCGGCCTCGTCAAATTTCTCCACGAGGTCATCAACCAGAACGACGAAATCGTCATGCGCGGCGAAAACCCGATCATGTTCCGCGCCCGCCCTGCCGACGAAACAGTAACCGCCGGAGACAGGGCATGAAACTCGCCGACGTCTCCCTACCCGGCCAGACGGTCGTCACCGGCTCGCTTCTCTTCACCGCAGAAGACATCATAGCCTTCGCAAAGAAATACGATCCCCAGCCCTTTCATACCGATCCGGAAGCAGCAAAGAACTTTGTCTTTGGCGGCCTGTGCGCATCCGGATGGCATACCTGCGCAGGCTGGATGAAGATGTTTATCGCCTACTGGGCCAAGGAACATGCCCGGCTTCTAGCCGAAGGCATCGAACCTCCAAAACTCGGCCCCTCGCCCGGTTTCAAGAAACTGCAATGGCTGAAGCCCGTTTATGCCGGCGATACGATCACCTATTCAGTCACGCTCATCGAAAGCCGCCCACTGATGTCGCGGCCAGGAACGTCGATCAACCTGACGGCCAATCAGGGCGTCAACCAGAAGGGCGAAACCGTTCTGCGCTTCGAGAGCACCGTTCTGGAATTCGATTAACGTGCAACGACCACGGCAGCGCCTGCGCCGATCATCACTGCCCCCGCAGCGCGATTGGCCCGCCGCACGATAAGGGGATTGCGAAGCGCATGCCGTGCGCGGCTGGCAAGCGCCACATGCCCGCCCACGACGACGACTTCCACGGCGAGAATGATCATGGCCAGCATCACGCCATCAGCAACGGCTAACCCGGTACCGACAACATTCGGCAACAGCGCGATATAGAACAGCGGCATCTTGGGATTGCCAAGATTGAGAACCACGCCGGTCAGATAGGCACCGAACAGGCTTCCATTCGCCTGTGGCGTAAGCGCCGGCACCACCGGTTCAGCCATCCAGAGCCTGATCCCCGTCCACACGAGATAGATCGCGCCGCCATAGCGCAGGACAGTCATAACGACACCCATCTCGCTGGCGACGACCGACAGGCCGAAAACCGCCAGCGCCAGAAACATGAGAATGCCGGTGCACGTCCCTGCCCCATAGGCTATCCCCGACAAGGCGCCCTGTGCGACGGTACGGGCAACGATCGTCACGTTATCCGGACCGGGACTGGCCGCGAAGAAGAGAAATGCGGCAGCAAAGCCGGCAAGCGCAGTGACGTCCATCTGATTCTCCCTCGGAAAATGAAAGACTATCAACGCCGCCTTCTCTCACAACCCCAAGGATTTGGGGGAACAGAAGAACCGGAACAGCGTCAAAATTGAATTTGCCATAAGCACGGCTATCGCTATATCCAACAGAATATCACGGACTATTCTTCTCCGCAGAGGCCGCGCAAAACCTCCTTCCCGCATCATCATCCTGGGTTGTCATGACATTTGAACTTATCGTCTCGCAGGGACGCATCGCCGACCGGACATCGGGTGCCATTCCCGGAGCAGCATTGACGGCAAAGCTGGTTTCCAGCCTCACCGGACTTGCACCACTCGAGATCGGCCAGATTTCACCGGCACGCGATGACCATTGGTCTTTGGCACTTGCCGAGGCCAACGTCACGCTGGCGGAGTTACGGCAGGCGATCTCGCAAACGATCGATCGCGGCAATCGCCCACTCATGGTCGCCAACACCTGCGCCGCGAGCCTTGCCTCTCTGCCGGTCGCAGCACGGGCGCATCCGGAAGCAGTCTTCCTCTGGATCGATGCGCATGGAGACTTCAACACGCCTTTCACGACGGAAAGCGGTTATCTCGGCGGCATGGTTCTGGCAGCAGCATGCGGCATGTGGGAGAGCGGCCACGGCAGCGGTATCGATCCGAAAAATGTCATCGTTGTCGGCGGAAGAGATATCGATCCCACCGAATCCGACCTGATGAAACAGGCCGGGCTGCGCATTATTCCCCCATCAACCACGACGCCGCAGGCGATACTTTCCGAAATCGGCGATCGGGAGATATGGATCCATGTCGACTGGGACGTACTTGAACCCGGACATATTCCGGCCGCCTACGCGATTGCCGATGGTCTCTTGCCCGATACGCTCCGGGAAATTTTCTCCGCTCTTCCAACACACCGGATCCTAGGCATCGAACTCGCGGAATTCGAAGCATCTGGCGAATGGTCGAAAGATGAGAAAGTCCTGGATTTCATCGCGAATATCGTTTCACCGTTATTGTTCGAAAGCTCGACCACATGACGCAGACAATCCGCATCGCAGCCGCCGTTATCATCCGCACCGATGGTTTAGCGCTTCTCGTTCGCAAACGGGGAACCACGGCCTTCATGCAGCCCGGAGGCAAGATCGAGCCGAAGGAACCCCCGGCATCCGCTCTTCTGCGCGAACTCGTGGAGGAAATAGGTCTGCACGCATCCCTCGACGACCTGCACCCGCTTGGCCATTTCGAGGCACCCGCAGCCAATGAAGCGGGTTTTACCGTGTCCGCCGATGTCTTTCTGATCGAGAGCGGAGATGCCCATATCGCCAGTTCCGCCGAGATCGAGGAACTGCGCTGGATAGATCCGGAGAAGCCGGGCGACGTCGTCATGGCAGAGCTTACCGAGCACCACATCCTGCCCGCTTATCTGCAAAAACGCGCCGGGGGTTAGCCCGACGCGCTTGAACCATGCCATGGCCTGCAAAAGGTCAGTGGCCGGAAAACTCGGCCAATGTGCGAACCTCGACGCCAAGCGCTTCGAGGTTCTTGCGACCACCGAGATCCGGCAGGTCGATGACGAAGCAGGCGGAGACGACTTCCGCACCGATCTGGCGCAGCAGCTTGACGGCGCCGACGGCAGTACCGCCGGTCGCGATCAGGTCGTCGCAGAGGATCACTTTTTCGCCCGGCTTTACCGCATCGACATGGATTTCCATCTCGTCGGTACCGTATTCCAGCGCATAGGCCATGCTGACCGTGCGATAGGGCAGCTTGCCCTTCTTGCGGATCGGCACGAAACCAGCCGAAAGCTGATGTGCCATCGCGCCGCCCAAAATGAAGCCGCGCGCTTCCATGCCGGCGATCTTGTCGACGCCCATTCCTTCGTAGGGTTTGACCAGTTCATCCACCGCCAGACGGAAGGCCGCCGCATCACCGAGCAACGTGGTGATATCGCGAAAGATGATGCCGGGCTTGGGATAATCTGGAATGGAACGGATCGCAGCGGCGAGAATGTCTTTGGTCGAGGCAGTCATGATAACCCTGCTAAAGCAATTCCAGCAAAAGTGGGAACCGGTTTTGCGTCCGGAATTGCGTAAAAAAGCTCCGTCGTCTTGCGGCAGGATCTTTCCGTACCAGTCGAACGAGTGGCCTGTTGAAGATGCGCACATGAAAAAGGCGGCCGAAGCCGCCTTCTCTATCTTTGACCCGGCTTCGGATCAATGTTCCTTATTGGCATAGACCGACTTCTTCGTCAGGTAAATGAGCCCGCTGAAGATCACCAGAAATACCATGACCATGAAGCCTGTCCGCTTGCGTTCTTCCAGATGCGGCTCCGCAGCCCACATCAGGAAGGCAGCAATGTCCTTGGCATACTGGTCCACCGTCTGCGGCGAGCCGTCGTCATAGGTCACCTGATCGTCTGCGATCGGCGGGGCCATGGCAAGCGAGGCGGCATTGGCGAAATAGGGATTGTAATGCCCACCTTCCGGCACTTCCACACCCGCTGGCGGCTCCTGATAGCCGGTGATCAGCGAGTAGATATAGTCGGGGCCGCCTTCCTGATACTGAGTGAAGATATCGACGACGAATTGCGGGAAGCCGCGCGTGATACCACGTGCCTTGCCGAGCAGCGAGAAGTCCGGCGGTGCAGCCCCGTTATTGGCCGCAGCGGCGGCCTGGTGGTTGGGGAACGGAGACGGAAAATGGTCGGACGGCACACCGGCACGTTCGAACATTTCGCCATCGTCATTGGGTCCGTCCTGGATCTGATAGTTTGCGGCAAAGGCTTTCACCTGTGCTTCCGAATATCCGAGATCGCCCAGCGTCCGGAAAGGCACCAGCTCCATAGAATGGCAGGCGGAACAGACTTCCGTATAGACCTTCAAACCACGCTGAAGCTGCTGCTTGTCGTAATGGCCGAAAGGTCCGGCAAAGCTCCATTTTACATTCTTAGGATGGTGGATCGGATAATGCGGTGTAGCACCCTCCGCATGGGCTTCGGCCCCGGCGGCCTCGTGGTTTTCCTGCGCATTGGCTTGGGCGATGCCCAATCCGGCCAGAAGCGCCAGGGAGAGAAGGCTTGTAGCAAGCTTTTTCATGTGTCGATCCCTCTCCGCGCTCACGCCGTGGCCTTGGCCGGTTCGGTCGTATCCGAGCCTGCCTTCTTGCTCTTCTGCTCCAGCACCGCTTCGGTGATCGAGTTCGGAATTCGCCGTGGCGTTTCGAACAGGCCGAGAAGCGGCATGATCACCAGGAAGAAGCCGAAGTAATAGAGCGTGCCGAGCTGCGAGTAGCCGACATAATTGCCCTTCAGATCGCCGCCAAACAGCAGCGAGATCAACCCGCCACCCTCTGCGGGCATGGCGCCGAGCCAGCCGAGGAAGATCGAATTGGCAACGAAGATCCAGAAGAACAGCTTGTACCAGGGGCGATAGACGGCCGACCTGACCTTGGATGTATCGAGCCAGGGCAGGAAGAACAGGATGATGATCGAGCCGAACATCACAAGCACGCCGCCGAGCTTCGAGTCGATCGGACCGACATTGAAGGTGATCGCACGCAGCATCGCGTAGAACGGCAGGTAATACCATTCAGGCACGATATGCGCCGGTGTCTTCAGGGCATCGGCCGGGATGTAGTTGTCCGGATGGCCGAGATAGTTCGGCATATAGAAGATGAACCAGGCATAGACGATCAGGAAGACCGACACGCCGAACGCGTCCTTCAGCGTCGCATAGGGCGTGAAAGGCACCGTATCGGTCTTCGATTTCACCTCGACACCGGTCGGGTTGGTCTGGCCGGTGACATGCAGCGCCCAGACGTGCAGGACGACGACGCCGGCGATCATGAACGGCAAGAGGTAGTGAAGCGAGAAGAACCTGTTCAGAGTCGGCTGGTCGACGGCAAAGCCGCCGAGCAGGAACTGCTGGATCCATTCGCCGACCAACGGGAAGGCAGTGAAGAAACCGGTGATGACGGTTGCGCCCCAGAAAGACATCTGTCCCCAGGGAAGCACGTAGCCCATGAAGCCGGTCGCCATCATCAGCAGGTAGATGACGACACCAAGAATCCAAAGGATTTCGCGCGGCGCCTTGTATGAACCGTAATAAAGACCGCGGGCGATATGCAGATAAACCGCAATGAAGAAGAAGGATGCACCGTTGGAGTGCATGTAGCGCAGCAGCCAGCCATGATTGACGTCGCGCATGATCTTTTCGACCGAGACGAAAGCTTCGGCCGTCGAGGCTGTGTAATGCATTGCCAGCACGACGCCACTCAGGATCTGCACGATCAGCATCACCGAGAGCATCGCACCGAATGTATAGGCGTAATTCAGGTTTCGCGGCACCGGATAGGCGACAAAGCTGTCATACACCATGCGCGGCAAAGGCAGCCGCTGGTCGATCCACCGTTCGATCCCCGTCGACGGTTGATAAGACGAATGTCCACTCATATGTCAGCCCCTCACCCGATCCTGATCACGGTATCGCTTGCGAATGCGAATGTCGGAATTGCAAGGTTCTGCGGTGCAGGACCTTTTCGGATGCGGCCCGCAGTATCGTAATGCGAGCCATGGCAAGGACAGAACCATCCGTTGAAATCGCCGGACTGGCCGAGCGGAACACAACCGAGATGGGTGCAGGAGCCGATCATCACGATCCAGTTTTCCTTGCCTTCGCCGGCAGACCGGTCGAGGCCGGTCGCTTCCGCATCTGCCGCGATATTGGCGTTGCGGGCGACGGGATCCTTCAGATCGGACAATTGAACGGCATTGGCTTCTTCCAGTTCCTTGGGCGTGCGGTTGCGGATGAAAACAGGCTTACCGCGCCATTTGACGGTCAAGGACATGCCCGGCTGCAACGCTGCGACATTCACCTCGATCGAGGCGAGCGCCAGTGTCGACGCATCCGGGCGCATCTGGTCGATAAATGGCCATGCAACGGCCGCAGCACCCACAGCGCCGGCCATGCCGGTCGTCAGATAGAGGAAATCGCGGCGCGTGGGTTCGCTCACCGTTCCTTCACTTGGATTATGCTCACTCACGGTTCAACCATCCTCTCATGCAATGTCCCTGTCATCCGCATGCCTCCTCCTGGCTGTGGTCAACCTCCGTCACCATAGATCGAACACCGATTCCCCAGCAAGCTAGTGCGATCTTTGATTTGATCGCAGATAAACTTGCCGCTTGGCAAGGCCTACGACCGGATGAAGGAACACGATTTCTATTTTGGCATGTAATCGACAGGGCACTGCAACATTGTCTTGCGACACTATGCAGCGGCCATGATTTAACCTGCGATATCAATGAGGAACTTGATTTGGATCAAGCGCATTTCGCAGCCATGAGAAGCAAACATGTTGCGTTGCAAGAGACATTTGCGCGTGCTAATTCATCAATCAAGTGAAGCTTCGGACCCGATCATGACCTCAAGAAAGATCCTTTCCGTTGCAATCTGCGTCATCGTGTCGCTCGTAATGCTGGCAATCGGCACGCGATACCTGCATCCACACTGGATGTTCGCCACGCTTCACAGCCTCCAATTACACGCGGCCGTGGCATGCAGCCTGAGCATGCTTTTTGCGCTAGCTCTCCACCGCAACATCGTCTCCCTGCTTCTGCTCGCCGGATCGCTGGCCCTTGCCGGCCATGCCGTAATCATGGGGCGGGAATACACAGGAATGGCGATGGAAAACGACGCCAATGCCCCGAGCTTCAGACTGCTCTCCTTCAACATCCTCAAGGAAAATGAGGAAAACGGGGAAGCGATTGCGAGGATGATCGCCAATTCGGGCGCCGATGTCGTCAACATCATGGAAGCCGAACCACTTGAGGCGCACCTCTTCTTGCTTGGCTCAAGCTATCCCTACCATATTGGCTGCGGTGTTCTGACCGCCGGATGCGATCAGCTGATGTTGTCGAAAACACCGCTCGAGCGAGGAACGATCCGAAGCCTGAGCACACTCTTCAGCGACCGCTTCATTCTGGCCGAAACGGAAATCAGAGGACACAAGGTCAATATTGCCGGGATCCACACGACCAAACCCTATTTCGATGAATTCCAGACCGTAGAGCTGGTGCAAGCCACCCTCGCCATGGAAAAGATGCAAGGCCCGCTTGTCCTTTCGGGTGATTTCAACGCCTCTTCACTGGCTCCCAATATCCGCAGCTTCTTTACTTGGACGGGGCTTAGAACTGCATCATATGAACCACCGACATGGCCTGTCAGCCTCGGCAAGTTCGGACTGCCGATCGACCATGTCTATGTCCGGGCGCCGTTGAAGATCAGATCGATCTCCACTCTGCCAAGCGCTTATGGGTCAAATCATGCAGGACTGATGGCAGATCTCGTCATCAGCAACCAGTGAAGACCTATTGTGCGGCATCGGCGGCAAGAAAGCCGCCTGTCTGGCGTGACCAGAGTTCGGCATAAAGGCCGCCTGCGGAAACCAGTTCGCTATGCGTCCCCTCTTCCACGATCCGCCCCTTGTCCATCACGATCAAGCGGTCGAGCATGGCAATTGTTGATAGACGATGGGCAATGGCAAGCACTGTCTTGCCTTGCATGAGACCGTCGAGGCTCGCTTGGATTGCGGCCTCCACCTCTGAATCGAGCGCCGAGGTCGCCTCGTCGAGAATGAGGATCGGCGCATCCTTGAGCATGACGCGGGCAATCGCGATCCTTTGCCTCTGCCCGCCCGAAAGCTTCACGCCACGTTCGCCCACATGCGCATCGAAACCTCTGCGCCCGCGCTGGTCCACCAGATTGGCGATGAACTCGTCCGCCTGCGCCTTTTCGGACGCGGCAAGCAGTTGCGCATCGGATGCATCCGGGCGGCCGAAAAGAATGTTGTCGCGGATAGAGCGATGCAGCAGCGACGTGTCCTGAGTGACCATGCCTATCTGCGCTCTCAGCGTTTCCTGGCTGACCTTGGAAATATCCTGGCCATCGATCTCGATCCGGCCGCCTTCCAGGTCGTAGAACCGCAAGAGCAGATTGACGAGCGTCGACTTGCCCGCTCCCGACCGGCCGATAATGCCGACCTTTTCACCGGCACGAACGGTCAGGTTCAGATGATCGATGATGCCCTTGTCTTTTCCATAGTGGAAACTGACGTCATTGAACCGGATCTGCGGCCGCTCGACCTTGAGCGCCTGCGCGCTGGGCGCATCGGTCAACCCGATTGGCTGAGAAATCAGCTCGGCCGCGTTCTGTACCGTGCCGAAATTGCGCATGATCCCGTTGAACTGCGTCATCAGGCGACCAAGCAGGAAATTCAGCCGCAGCACCAGTGCCAGCGTGAAGGCGACCGCACCAGCGCTGATATTGCCCTGCAGCCAGAGATGGATGCAAAGCGCCGCCATCGACGTGATCATCACACCCGATAGCAGCGCCATAGATGCCCGAACGCCGGTGATGAACCGGGTAAACATCAGCGTCGTCGACTGAAACGTGTTGAAGCCCTCTCGCATGTAGCGGTCATTCGCCTCGTCGCGACCGAACAGGCGCAGCGTCTGGATATTGCTATAGGCGTCGACCATCCGGCCCGATAGCATCGAGGCAGCCTCCGCCGTCTCCTTCGAATGGTAGCGGATACGCGGCACGAAATAACGTGCGAGCGCGGCAAAGATCGCCACCCAGGCCAGCAGCAGCACCGCCAGCCGCCAATCGAGTCCGCCGACCAGCATCAGCATCGACGCCGAATAGATGCAGACGAACCAGACACTTTCCATCAGCGAGGTCACAAGGTCACCCGCCGCCTGCCCGCCGGACCAGACCTTTGTCACGATCCGTCCGGCAAAATCGTTCTGGAAGAAGGACAGGGATTGCCGCGCCACGTGCTGATAGGACTGCCAGCGAACCAGATTATAGAACCCCGGCGTGATGATCTGCTGATCGACAAGCGCGGTCGCCAACGTCACCAGGAAGCGTATGACGCCAATCAGCACCAGCATCCCGCCAAGTTCCCAGCCATGCGCGGCCAGAAGACCGTCCCATCCCTGCGCGCGATCGATGCTGGCCAGAATATCGACGAGACGGCCGACAAACCAGAACAGCGCCGCCTCGATAGCAGCCGTCAGCCCACCGAGAACCAGCATGGCGAGAAATGGCGTCTTGGCCTGCCGTACATAGAACCAGATGAAGGCAATCGTTCCTTCCGGCGGCCGCAGGTCTCCCTTTTCGGCAAAGGGGCGAATACGTGTCTCAAAAAAACGGAAGAATTGGGTAATGGCCATGGCAACGGATATATGCCGGTTCCGCAATGCGGCAAAGGGCACCGAGATTACATTTCGGCAAGGATATCCGGGAGCCGGACACGCAAACGGCGGCCGAAGCCGCCGTTTGTTCATATTTTGTCAGGCGAAACTTAGGCCACGGACTCATTAGCTGAAGCGATCCATATCCTCGTCGCGGCAAGCTTGAGGGCTGCCATGTAATTATCAGCGCGTCGGTCGTATCGCGTGGCGAGGCCGCGCATCTGCTTGATACGGTTGAAGAACCGTTCCACGAGATTGCGTTGACGGTAGACCCAGCGGCTGAAGCTGAATGTCTGCTTTCGATTGGCCTTTGCAGGGATATTTGCCCAGCATTTGCGTTGCTTGGCAAAGTTACGAATTGCGTCGGTATCGTATGCCTTGTCGGCGAGGATCGTCGCGCCGGGCTGCAGATCGCTCAACAGCTTTTCAGCCATCGGTGCATCGGCGGCTTGGCCGGCAGTGAGTTCCAGCCGAACCGGTCTGCCATCTGCATCGACCAGGGCATGGATTTTGGTTGTCAGGCCGCCGCGCGAACGTCCCATGCAAGGATCGGCAGATCCCCCTTTTTAGCGTTGGCACCATGCTGGTGAACGCGAACACAGGAACTATCGATCATCACGATGTCTCCATCGTAACGCTTTGAAACGGCGTCCAGAAGACGATCCCAGACGCCCGCCTTGCGCCAGCGGGAGAA
>UCIV01000016.1 GCA_900472575.1 Hyphomicrobiales bacterium | reverse complement strand
TTATCGATTACTCGATGATCGAAGCGACGATGCCGGCGCCGACGGTACGGCCGCCTTCGCGGATAGCGAAGCGCAGCTTTTCTTCCATCGCGATCGGAACGATCAGTTCAACAGCAACCGTGACGTTGTCGCCAGGCATAACCATTTCCGTGCCTTCCGGCAGAGAAACGATACCCGTCACGTCCGTCGTGCGGAAGTAGAACTGCGGACGGTAGTTGGTGAAGAACGGCGTATGACGGCCGCCTTCTTCCTTCGTCAGGATGTAGGCTTCAGCCATGAACTTCTTGTGCGGCTTGACAGAGCCCGGCTTGCACAGAATCTGGCCACGCTCAACGCCGTTACGGTCAACGCCGCGAACGAGAGCACCGATGTTGTCGCCAGCCTGGCCCTGATCGAGCAGCTTGCGGAACATTTCAACGCCGGTAACCGTCGTCTTCGAGGTGGCGCGGATGCCGACGATTTCGACTTCTTCACCAACCTTGACGATGCCGCGCTCAACGCGACCGGTCACAACCGTACCACGACCCGAGATCGAGAACACGTCTTCGATCGGCATCAGGAACGGCTGGTCGATCGGACGCTCAGGCGTCGGGATGTAGGCGTCAACCGCTGCCATCAGTTCGCGAACGGCGTCTTCGCCGATCTTCTTGTTCGAATCTTCAAGAGCAGCAAGAGCAGAACCCTTGATGACCGGAACGTCGTCACCCGGGAAGTCGTAGGACGACAGCAGTTCACGAACTTCGAGCTCGACGAGCTCGAGCAGTTCTTCGTCGTCAACCTGGTCGACCTTGTTGAGGAACACGACCAGGGCCGGAACGCCAACCTGACGAGCAAGCAGGATGTGCTCGCGGGTCTGCGGCATCGGGCCGTCGGCTGCCGAGCAAACCAGGATCGCGCCGTCCATCTGTGCGGCACCGGTGATCATGTTCTTGACGTAGTCGGCGTGGCCGGGGCAGTCAACGTGAGCGTAGTGACGGTTCGGGGTCTCATACTCAACGTGTGCCGTCGAAATGGTGATACCACGGGCCTTCTCTTCCGGTGCTGCGTCGATCTGGTCATACGCCTTGAATTCACCGAAAAACTTCGTGATCGCAGCCGTCAAAGACGTCTTGCCGTGGTCAACGTGACCGATCGTGCCGATGTTGACGTGAGGCTTATTGCGCTCAAACTTGCTCTTTGCCATTG
>UCIV01000031.1 GCA_900472575.1 Hyphomicrobiales bacterium | reverse complement strand
ACTAAATAGCCGCTACATACAAAGATCGCATAATCTGTCTTATGGAACTAAATACTATGCCGTGTGCCGACGACTGTGAAAAGCATTCCGGAATTTCCCAGAGCAATCAAAACTTCCGCAGAACGGAACGTACTAAATTCCCAAATGTCGGAAACGCAACAATTCCCGCCAGTTCGGGTGGTCCAATATGTGCAACAGCTTAATGCACCCCGAGCCTCCCAGTGAGGCGGCCGGAGGTCTGTTGGATAGTCTAATCATCGCAGATAGGCGATCGCCCGAATTTGCTTAGCGCTCGGATCGGGAAATTTCTTTCTTGCATGCTTGTCGGTCAACCTTCCTGGAACCAGACAGGAGCCACAGATTGCAAGTACCTCACCCTTATCGTTACCCTGCAGCGTTTCTTGCTCAACTCGCCAGGCTAGAGCGGCTCTCGCCCGGCGTCACCACAGACGAGGCGCTTGCCTCCCCCTCTTCGCAGTTTGTCGAGATCGAGCATGCTGGCGCGACCACCGAGGACATTGCTGAGCGAAATCTTCGCCTGCGGCATCTCGAAGGGCTCATTGCCGATTGGCATTTGGATGGCGGGACGATGTCTGCATTGCTGACCGACGAAAACGAGGGCATGGCTCCGTCAGCTACCATCGAACTCGACAGTGTACCGGCCTCCGTGTCTTATTTCGAACTTGAACCGCAGGCCTTTTTTAGCTTCACGAAGCAGCCGCGAAGCAGAATAGAAGGCTTCTACGTGCGCGAGGTCATAGCGGGCGGTAGGTTTTGCGCGGAGATCACCATCGTATGCGACGAGCCGGCGTGGCGGACAATGGGAACCTGCCTTTACGCGGATGCGATGGAAGTGGGTTCCCGGATCGGGGTAGGTCTTATTCCTCTCGGGGAGGTGTTCGACCTTGTCGATGCCGCACGGCTCTTCAATGGCGACGCCATGCTTTTGGCCGAACCCGCCCTCTTGCAAGCAATCGCGGCAGTTAGCACTTGTCTGTCCGAGGATCTTCGGAAAATAACAACATGCTCGCCCATGTCCAGCCGGATGAGCTAACACGTTCAAAAAACCCTCGCCAAGATGGCCTCACTTGCTTTCGTGTGGTCAGAGCGAGGGTTTAAGCCTTCACGATAGAATATTGGATAGTCGGATCGAGCATCCCCGGACCCGTACTCGGCTCCGGTCTCAAACAGACGATGGTATCCTGTCGGCCCGACGACATTCCGTCCTAAACAATCGTTGACCACATCCCGCACCAATGAGAGCATGCTTGCCTTATCGTCTCGGACGCGAGTAGCTCTTCGAGACCTTTATCGAAATGGTTAATTGCACGTCCGATAAAAGGGCAAGCCGGTCTATTTTGTTAAATGGTTTTTAACCTCAGCCGGCGACGGTTTGAAGCCGACATCCACAAGATCGGCCGCAAATCGCATGTTTTTACTTGATACAAACATTCTAAGCGACGCGCGGAAACCGCGGCTGCCGCTCGCCCTGAAGACTTGGCTTCGATGCCAAGAAGAGGTTGCCATCCCCTTCCCGGCAATTCTGGAGATTGAACAGGGCATCGCTGAAATAAGGAGGACCCAGCCAGAAAAAGCCGACGAACTGAGGGAATGGTTGGACAGCGTCTTGGCCGCCAGACATCACTATCCGGCGGTAACACCTGCCGTAGCTCGTCTCCTCGCGGAGATGTACTGTTGTCGCCCGCTAAAGAATCTCTGGTACACACAGGCTGCGAAAAAAGAGAAGAAGCCTGGGCAAGATCTGTTCGTGGCCGCCATCGCAATCATCCATTCGCTTCCGATCGCGACTACAGACGTTTTTGATTTTGTCCTGATCGACCATCATTTCCCGATCCCCGGGGTGTATTCCCCGACCATTGGGGAATGGGCTGTACCGCCTCCGGCTACAACGATCGAGAAATACTTGGTCGCCGTAACAGATCAGAGTTCGCTGAAGGAACACGCTGTTCTAAGCCTTGGGGCCTTATAAGCTCATTCGTCTAAAGGTCCGCCGCGAGAAAGCACGTCGGCAGCATTCTGATCCTTGCGGGCTTTAAAACTCAATTCAAACACGCCGTCTTGGTCCACGATCCTTTGCAGCCGCCCTCGCCTAGCATCGTCGAGAACATCGACAATTCGAATCTCAGCCTCCGCTCGGCGCCATTCCCGGATTGTGTTTGACAAAAGAATCTCCGATAATTCATGACCTCATACACGACATCGGTTGAAAATGAAACTCACCCTTTCGGTTGGAAGCGGCCGCTAACATTGCTGTCTGTCGCTGCTTCTCGCGGCCTCATAGTACAATCTCAACCGTATTGCGCCACGACGCTCATCCTCGCCTCAGCCGCTGCACGCTAGGCCATATTTCCATTTGGAAATCCATGCAGGCGTTAGGGCCCGCATGGTTCACGGGCATTCCGCGATTTCTCACCGACGTACTGATCGGCGATAAATGATGGACAGAGCTGAAACAGAATTCTCGGAATGCGCCTAACTTGAATGTCACCGTGGGATGCAAGCCGGATTGACTTCGGGCTCCGCGACCAATTTCATGCCGCCAAGCGCTTTCGGGAGACGATCATGCAGTGTCGATACATCGCGTTATTCGGATTTTTGCTTTTGACGACGACTGCCATTGCAGCTTCTAGAGCATACGAGAACGGCCGCTTCGGCTACACAATAGAGCTTCCGTCGGGTTTTAAAACGGTGTCGACACCGGACAACGGAGACGGCCTCGGCCTAGCCAGCGCTGACGGGGCCGCGAAGTTGTCGGTCTGGGGCAACTACCTGATGGAAGGCGGCTTCCGGCAGGAGAGCGAGGTCCGGAAGAGGTTCGAGACCGACGAGGGCTTGATTGTCACCTATGAGAAGCGCGGACCGTCATGGGCTAGTATATCGGGGACAAAGGGCGAGAGGATCGTCTACATACGTCAGATCGCGCTTTGCGAGGATGCCATGGGTAACTTCAGGCTCGAGTACCCGGCAGCGCAACAGAAGCGGTTCGGTCCTGTGGTAGACAGGCTGGTAAAGACGCTCAAGACGTCGAAGCACTGCGATTGATGGAACTATTACGCGATCATTTCGCATTCTTCGCAAGCGATTACGTAGAAGAGTTTGATTGCTTCATGCTGGCACTCCATTCCGATATGCTGGTTAAGGCGCATCTCATCGCGTAGTCCATTCTCTGCCGATCAACACTGGCCTATCGCGGGCGACTTTAACCAAGTTGCTCTACGCCAACACCCCACGCAGACGCGTTTGATTGCATTTTTGAGTAGGAGCTTAGGGTTTCGCCTCAAAATGTCCCCAGCGAACCATAATAAATCTAGACGCCGTTGTCGTAACCCATGCTTTGTCCGCAGGCTCCACCCCCTACCGCGCGTTCACGATTACTCAACCTTCCCTGCGTTACCGACGCCGGAAACGGAGTATCTTAGATGCACACCTTTGCGATCGGCGACGTCCACGGTCGAGCCGACCTCCTATCCCCATTGCTTGAGTTCATCAAAGAGCAGGCGAAAGCGGACGGCATCGATTTCAGGATAGTCTTTCTCGGCGACATCATCGATCGCGGTCCTGCGAGCAAAGCCGCTATGTGTCTGGTCGCAGACACGATTGAGGCCATCCCCGGCTCGAGCTTGATCCTCGGAAACCACGACTGGTTTCCGATACGGATTCTCGATGAGCTGCAGGGCGAGCGCAAGCATATGGCCCTCTCCCATTGGATGTGGAACATGGGTGGTGACGCCACGATCGCTTCCTATGGTTTCGATCCGGAGAGCTTCACTGTCGCAGATCTGGCCTCCCGCTTTCCCGAAGAACATCTGCGGTTACTCAGGGGAGCGGAAAGCTACATAGAGCTGCAGAGCCACGTTCTCGTGCACGCCGGAATAGTTCCAGGACTGCCAATGGTGCTGCAAAGCGCTTACGATCTGATGTGGATAAAAGAGCCCTTTCTTTCACACGTAGACCTGCATGACAAAATTGTCGTCCACGGACATACGGTTACAAAGTCTCTCGAATGCGAGGTCAGAGCTAACCGGATCGCCATCGACACGGGCGCCTACGAAAGCGGCTCGCTGTCCGCTGCGCACATCCGACCTGACGGCCGCGTTGCGTTTATATCTTGCAACGCCGAAATGGGGCCCCGTAAGGTCGAACCTCTCCGGATGGGTGCTGAAGTGAAGAATGCGTTCTCCGTTGCTAATTCTCTTTGACGGATTTCAACATGGAGCACGTGCCACAAAGCAGTCGAGCGATCGCCCGGCGTCCGCTTCGACTTCATAGAATGTGACCTCTGACTGAACGCGCGCTATCAGCCCGCATTGAGCTGTATCACCATAGTCGGAGTGACATGGAGATTACAAAGTTGATAGGTACTCTCCCGAGCGCGGTAAAGTACGCGACGCCTTCTATGGAGCTCGACTTCGTCGACAGGAGCATAGACGCTTGTCGCGATGCAAACGGGGCGAAGTACGACGCCGAAACACTCGACGCGCCCGCAGAGATGGTATCTTCGAGGAAAGGCCGATCCCGGCTCAGGGTCCACCACTCTCCGTGAAACGTTGTGGCTTCAGAAGGTGCGCCGCCACCGAATGGCACCCGGCGGACAATCCTGTCGAAAATGACTTCGTAGATTTCGCCTACAATATAGACATTGACTATCATGTTATCGGTTAAGCGCTTGCCGGATCGCTTCGCTTGGCACAAACTGAACGCCAATAGCCGGAGGGCTTTGGGATGAAAAAGCTGACGAACCACCGAACCAAGAGGCAGCCCAGGACTGCGAAGTCATTTGGCTCTGCCCTCGACGACATCGGGTTCAAACCACTCGGCCGCCGTATCGTCGTCAGGGTTGGCTTGGACCGCCTTCCCCTGCGCCGACTTCTGAACGCCAGCGACAGAGCACGTGGGGACTGAAACGCTCACTACCTTGATCGGTCCGTGGCGTCGTCACCCGCCCGCCACAGCCCATAGTGGAAGCCTGAAGTCGAAGTTGGGCGATCGGCAGCATTCCTGATCGAACCAGCCCCGAGGCGGGCGGACCGGTCTGCCAAGGCGAGATGGAATGCATGGTCACGCGAGAGCTACTCGCCAGTGATGATGATGGTGGGGCAATTCCGCAGGCCCGACATATACCGTAAGAATAGCGCCAGGCCGAAGGTACAGGCTGAATCACTTTCCCGATGAGACCGACAGTGACAGTGAGTGCGGGCGTTGCATTGGTCTCGCGACCGTCCGGGCCCGGACGCGCACTATCGTCTTGCCGAAAGGGAAAGCGGAATTTTTCGCCATTTTCCGCCGCCGCTCGCGAGAGAGGTAGACCTATAATCAATACCACGAAGTCGGCCGTCCGTACGACCAGACCAGCCGAGGACCGCTCCGCCGATCACGAACCATGTTGCGTCTCCAACGCACCGCACCAAGCTCTCCTGAGACCGGCATTTTCAGGTCGGGAGACCACCATACCGACGACAGCCATTTTTGGTTGCAGAAATGTGGCTAAAAACGGGCCAGCAGAATGGACTGTATCAGGAATTCTGGCATGATCGCAGCAGGGATACTTCAGAATCACGTGTTTTCGTTTGATCGTCACATTGCTTGCTCTGAATTCAATTCGGGCCGCACGAGATGACCGCTCAATGCATGCGAACATCCAGTCTATCTCTAGACGATTCACAAGGACCGCATGCAGTGAATGACAAATCGACAAGATCTGTGTGGGTTGTAATATGCCTGTCGGCGCTTTTCGTGGCTGCTAACGCAGACGGGGCTGTAGCCCATGGGGGCGGTTGCCGGAAAGACTCTCCGCCCGGGAAATGTTGCCACATGGACAGGAAAGCCGGCAGCTCGCATTGCCACTAAAAACATCCTATTCTGGCTGGAATTTGATGCCCATACATAAATCTGCTCTCCTCGCCCTTTTCCTGGCAGCTTGGACACCCTCGGTCGTTTCGGCTCAGCAGCCCTCTACCATCCTGGAGATCGGCGACGATGCTGCGCGAAAACTGCTGAACGCCATGGCGGCTAAGGGAAACCTAAAGCTTCCGATGCACGCAGAGGCTTGGGTCGTTACGGCCACTGTCGCCTTGGGGATGGGCCTCGAAAAATGCGGGTTACCCAAGCCGGGGGACGACAGCATGTGGACTCCTGCTCTGGAGACGATGTCTCCGGAGCAGGTCATGGTGCTCAACCGGATGGTGACAGCGAATTTCCGGAAGGCGGAAAAGGGAAACTTCGTCGATCTGGACAAGCTATTCCCGGTAACGCGGCAGGTTGCCCTTTCCTTGTCCGACGGCAAGGCGAAGTGGAACTGTTCCGAGATCGCGGGCGTGTGGGCGGCCGCGGCAAACTATTCCACTGCAAATAGGTAACAAGGCCAAGGCGCCGATCGCGCTGGTCTTCGATATGAGTACGAGCTCGGTAGTTCGGGCCCGATGGCCCGGAAATCGGTAAGCGAGATCCCGGCGCGTGGTCCGCGGCAAAACAACAGACGAGAACCAAACAGTGAAAACCATTTTAGCATTTCTGACATTGATGGCGGCATACACCGCTTCGGTCGACGCTCAGTCGCTGACGCGTGTCCGCGAAAGCCAGATAATAGACAGTTACACAGCCTGGATAGGTCGGGATGACCTGTACAATTCGAGTGGCGCACGATTGACCAAGCCGTGGCAGATCATCAGGCAGGACAGGGCAAACTACCACGCATATGGCATCAGGGATGAAGGCGACGAGGACGATTCCTTTTTCGTGGATTCGGCAAACAGGCAGATACTCGAAACGATGCTAGAGAACGGAACGATATCCCGGAACGCCCAGCAGATGATCCTGCGCGGCAACGTTTGGGTAAGCGTCAAGATCTTCGGCCGCGGAGACAGCGGAGACTATCTCACGGTCGATATCTGGAGGTGAGTCGCAAGAACTGCGGCCAAGCGAATTCGTACAGGCAACATGATAAAGCGCGAACCGCGGCGAGACCCCGTGCAGCACATGTGAGACCCGTTTAATCAAACCTCGGAATACCAAGATGAAACGTACACCCGGACTTCTTGCCGTCATGGCATTGATATCTCAGACGGTCTGGAGTGGACCATTGCTGGCCGCGGAGTTCAGACCAGAAAAAACCGCTCGCTACGGTGATTGGGAAGCGAGCCTCTACCGCAACCTTGGCAACAATCAGCTTTTCTGCGCCGCGGAGACCCGTGGCGGCGACACCGACTTTCGCGTCAACAGCTATAAGTCCTCGGGGGAAACGTTCATCGAAGTCTATAATTCCAATTGGACCATGATGCAGGGAGACGTTCGATTCACCTTCGTCCTCGACGTTTCCGGTGAAAGCTACGAAGCCGAGCTGCGCGGCCGCTCCTGGGGCGACAGCTACACCCACGATTTCACCGACGTGAAATCGTACAACGCTCTTTTTGGTCTACTGGCCAGATCCGGGTCCATCCAGCTCCGGAACTCCAACAGCGCGGTGATCGCGACCTTTAGCGGACACGGTGCTATGGAAGCCCTCGACACGTATCGCAAGTGCGTCGAAGACTGACCTGCTGGATCGTTTCCGCTAAAGGTGTTTCGGCTCGCGCGCGGAAAACCATCAACGCTCACGCCACGATCAAAAGGCTGGGCAACCCCTGGCATGAACGGAAAGGAGATTGGTCGATGACTTCGCATTGGAGATCCATGACTTCGTTGGTTTCGGTCATTGCAATTCCTCTGCTTTTCGGGGTCGGTCCGGCCAACGGAGCCAGCTTTTCCTGCAAGAGGGCGTCGACACCCGACGAGCGAGCGATCTGCGCGAATGAAACCCTGTCGCAGCAGGATACGCAGGTAGACCGAACCTATCGGCTGGCAGTCGGCAAGTTAGGGAAGTCGATCGTTGCCGATGCGGCCCGGGGATTCTTGAATGAGCGGCGCAAGTGCGGGGCCGATCAGAGCTGCATCTCGGATGTCCAGAACCGCATGATCGGCTACTACAACGATCTTCTGGCCAATCCCGGGACTGGGTCGGCCGTCGGAAGTGTCGTTCCTTACGGTAGTCGGGCGGGGATGGAGACCACCGTAATCAGCGCGGATGGACTTGGGACGGCGAAGGCGATTATCGAAACCGAGCATACGAGAGAAAATGCCAAGGCGTTCTGCCGGGAATACGTCCTCACGGCGTCCGAGAAATGCATCCGGGAAACGTTGAGGGATGTCCAGCTCGAGGGAACTCTTATCGCCGATTGCACCTCCGGCGAGTTCAGCAGCTTCGGTGGCGAAGCCCTTACCCGACGGCGCGACGGGACGATTTTCAACCGCGACACCAACGAGGTTCTCGATGGGTCGATGGCGAGTGGAGAGCCTGTGTACTCGGCTCAGTACGAAAAGCTCTGCCCCGGCGGTTGAGCCCGAACGAGGCATATCTGCGCAGCCCTGAGCCTCGCTCGACGGCAGCTTGTTTGACGTGGAAATGGTCGGTGTCGATCAGGGATCGCCCTCGTAGATAACTATGCTCATGGCCCGTAATCGCGATCATCGCTGGCATGCTGGACGGAGCGACGTTCTCAGCCGTCTTTCGCCTACGTGAGCGAGGTCGGGTGTCGGCCGTGCGGTCGTTCAGCACGGCTCGACCAAGCGATCCTTGTGAATCAGCCAGTGGCCATTTCAAGTGGCAACGTGAATTCGAAACGGCATCCAGTTGCGCTCCCGTGTACCAGCCGCATCTGCCCGCCATGGTTCTCCACGATCGTACGGCAGATCGAAAGCCCCATGCCCATTCCGTTCGCCTTGCTTGTCTCGAATGGCCTGAAGATGTTTTCGAAGCGATCCTCCGGGATGCCGGGCCCGTTATCGCTGACGCCGATCGTCGCGAACTCACCATCCTGAGTGATGTCGATGGCTAGTGTCCGGTCTCGGTTCGAAGTATCTCGCAGTGCCTCGATGGCATTGAGGATCAAATTCACGAAAACCTGTTGAAGCTGTACGCGATCGACCGGGATTGCGGGAAGGTCTTGAGGAATTTCGAGCTTGAGTGTTATCTTGGTCTTCTGCAGCTCTCCGCGCGTCAGTGAGATGACATCTTCGATGAGCTCGTTCATCCCGATAGGCTCGACGGTCGCCATTTCCTTGCGGAACATTTTCCTTATTCTGGTAACGATCTCGCTGGCGCGCCTTCCGTCACTAATGACGTTCTTGAGGCTGTCTCTGGCGCGGTCGACGTCCGGTGTGGCCTTGGAGAGCCAGCGCAGCGCAGCCCCGCCACTTGCGACGATCCCGGTAAGCGGTTGATTCACCTCATGTGCGATCGAGGCTGCGAGTTCTCCCATGGTCGTCGCACGCGCGACATGTTCAAGCTCTGCCTGGACTTCCCGAAGGTGCGTCGCGCTTCTCGAAAGTTCCCCCTCGACCCGCTTGCGCTCCGTGATGTCCATTGTCGTTCCGACAAAACCTGTCACCTCGCCGGATTGCGCGGTCGAGGCCCTTCCGGTGCAGAGCAGCTGGATAACGTTTCCACCAGGCAAGGTCGCCTGATACTCGAACTGGATGTCCGTCTTCTCCAAGGCGGCCGTCTGCATCGCGTTTCTCACCACCGTGGCTTCATCCGGCAGCATTCTTTGGAGCATGCTGCCGAGGGTACCCCCCACTTCGGAGACTTTGTAGCCAAAGATGTTGGCGTGTTCTTCCGACCATTCGAGCTTGTCGTTCGATATGTTCCATGCCCAGCTGCCCGTGTGGGAAATACGCTGGCCCTCGGCAAGCATCGCCTCGCTCTTTCTGAGCGCGTCCTGAGAAATCTTGCGTTCTAGAACAAAGCTTGCAAGCTGGGTAAAACGGTCAATCGCCTGACGCTCGCGGTCGCCCATGGTTCTTGGCCTGTCCGAGTAGACGGCGACCGTACCGAATACCGATCCGCGGCCGGACATGATTGGAGTTGACCAACACGCCTTGAAACCGAAACGGTTTACGATGTCGCGCGCGCAGTCCCATCGGGGATCGATGTCCACGTCGTCGATCAGGACAGGCTCCTGTCGGAACGCCGCGGTGCCGCAAGAACCAAATTCTGGTCCAACGGGAATTCCGCACACCGCTTCACTGAATCCCTCGGGAAGCTTGTACCCTCCCCCCGGACGCAATGTGCGCCCCTCTTCATCCTGCAGCATGATCGTGACGAAGGACGCATCCGTAAGGACGGCAAGCGTCTGGCAGAGCGAATCCAGTATCGTCGTCAGCGGTTGATCGGTCGTCATCATCTCGAAGGAACGCTTTTCTCCGGCCAGGAGAATTTCCGCCCTCTTCAGGTCGTCGATATCACTCTCCGCGCCATAGCACCTGACAATGCGTCCGGTTGCGTCGCAGTGAGGCTTGGCTCTCACGATAAACCAACGATATTCGCCGTCGTGACGTCGCTTCCGCGCTTCCAGGCCACTCATCTCGCGTGTGGTGACGATCCGATGCCATGTCGCCGCGGATTCAGCTCTGTCATCCGGGTGGAAGACGTACTTCCAGCCTCCATTGCAAGCCTGTTCGGGTGTAAGGCCCGTGTATTCGTACCATTCCTTGTTGAACCACTCGTTCGCCCCGTTCGCGTCGGCGCTCCACGTCATCGAGGGCATCGTGTCGTTCGCCATACGGAATTCGCGCTCGCGTTCGGCCAGATCGGCTTTCTCGAGTTCCAGTTCGGCAAAGAGTTTTGCGTTGTCTAGGGCTATCGCCGCGTGAGGTGCGATCGCGATGAGGGTACCCAGGCAATCTCGATCCACCTGCTTTTCGTTTACGAAGTTCGAGAGATAAAGAGTGGCGATAAGCCGGGACTTTTTGACCAGCGGAACAAAATACCTTCCGCCAGCATCCCGTTCACCGCTTTCGCTAGGCAGCTCAACGTTTACGCCTACCTCTTCCAAAAACGGTTCAAGGGTACGTGCGACCCGGAGTAAGACATCTCGGGATACCTCCCCTTCCCCAGCGGCCTTCCGCTCGGTGCTATAGATGGTCTCTCCGCTCTCACGGATTCCCGAGGCTGTGATCCATACTTGCGAGTTTTCCAGCTCGATCAGCATCGCCGTGTTCGCGCCGGACATATCGATCGCCGTCTTGAGGATTGTTTCGGTGAGCGGTCCGTATCCGATGACAGAGGACATGGTTTGTGAAATTTCGAGCACAGTCTCAAGTCGACCGCTTTCGCCGAAGGGCGGGGACCGTCGCGATAGCCGTTCGTCAGCTCCGCCAAAAATGTCGGGAAACGCGCTCTCGAGTTGCGCTACCTTTCCTGTCGCGCCACAACGGCGATAGCAGTCCCGTGCCCTCGACAGATGGGATTTTGCGGATTGTTCCCTCTCAGAAGCCAAGTAGAACCGCCCGGCGACTTCAAAGGCGAGCGCTTCGTCGGCAAGCAGGCCGAACCTCGCCGCCGCCTCGATCGCCTGCTCGTACAGGCGCTCGGCCCGCTTCGGATCTCCGTCGATCCGTGCCAGCTCGGCTAGAGCAAGCAGCCGCTTGCTCTGGAATGTCTCGGGGCATGTATCGGCCCATCGGGCAAGCCAGTCCACATGGCCAACGATCGCGGCCCTGTCGGCTTGGGTGCCATTGTCGAATTCCGCGGCAAGAGCCAGCGCCGCGATGAAGTGATACACGGCAAGCTGAAGATGTCCGGTGCATGCCCAGATGAGGCCCGAGATGCGCCTGACGGCGTCCGCCGCTGTATCGAAATCGCCGTATGCGAAGGACGCGTGCGCCTTAAGAATCCAGTAGAAGCAGATGTAGGTCGGCGTCTGTTCGGGAATGAATCTGGCCTCGAAGGCAAGAGCGTCGAAGCCATCGCGATCGAAAATATCGCCGACGCCTCGTCCCTCGGTCATCGTGCGGACGAAGGCCCGTTGCGAATGCAGAGCCATCAGAGGAGCAGCGAAATTCGCTTTTCCGACGAAAGCGACGGCATCGTCGAGTTCCGCGGAAACGTCGGCGAGACTGTCGCCTCGTGCAAGCCGATACGCCACGATGCGCACGCGGGCATAGCATGAATAGGGGATATCCCTGCTGCCCTCGGCGGCCGCGATGCACGCTCTCGTCAGCTCGATAACGGAACGCAGAGGCCGCGCCCATACGGCGACCAGTTCGATGTAACTGATCGCCTTGACCTCGTGCTCCCAGAAGCCGTGTACCTCAACGAGTTTACGTGCCGTTTCGCAGAACTTGAGACCGTCCTGGTAGCGACCGAAATGGTTGCTAAGAAAAAAACCGAAAAGCCCGAAGGCGAGTACGGCCGACTTGGTGATCCCATGATCCAGGGTCAGGACGACCAAATGGCCAAGTGTGACACCAAGCAGCTTCTCATCGGTAAGCTGCGCGGAGTTCGTCATGGCGGACAGGACGCTGACAATGGCCTCCACTTCGGGATTCTCCATCATCGGAAGATGGACCAGCTCTTCAACCTGACGCCCGTAAAGTCGCTCCCATACGCCGATAGTGGCGGCCTCGAGATCGACCTGGTCGGGACGAAGCGGTATGAAGAGGCCGAAATCTCTCAGGCATTCGAGACCTGTGGCGACACTCTCCGGAACCTCGGACCGCCGAAGATGCCAGTCGATCTTGAGGCAGCAGACTTCGGCCTTTTCGACCTTGGACTTTGCCAACGCGGACGCGGCCCGGATATTCCGATCGGACGCGGTGAGATCGGCGGCGGCCATGCTGGTTTTGGCCGCGTCCAACACGGTCCGGAAACGTCCGCGACCCTCGACGTCGGCAGTCACCGCCTTGAGATCGTTCGGTTGACTGGAGGTTTCGACTTGGGATGACATCCGTGCGCTCTGTGACCCTGCTTTTCAAGCTGAAGCTGATATCTGTTTTGGCACCGATGCTTTCGGTTGGGAACCGTGCTTGTTCGTATCCGGAAAGAAAATATCCGTGAAAGGCCGTCTATGGGATTAGCCGCTCGGTGGTGCGGCTCACGCGGTCATTCCTGCCAGCGACATAAACCACTTGAAGGTCATTGCGGCGACACCGAGAGCGCCCACGCTTACTGCCCAGATAGCCACGAACCAGCCAAGACGTCCCCAAAACGACTGCGATCTGGATACATTTTCCTTCAATGGTATCCCTCCCCGGCTTTCACCTTTCCGCGGAACACGTAGTAAGACCATGTTGTGTAGGCGAGAATAAACGGAATGATGAACAGCGCTCCGACCAGGGCGAACCCGAGGCTCTGCGGCGGCGAGGCGGCATCCCAGATCGACATGGCTGGCGGCACGATATTCGGCCACATGCTAATCGCCAGTCCCGTATAGCCGAGGAAAAGCAGCGTCAGGGTTAGCACGAACGGCAGTGCATGGCTTCCGTTTGCCAGCGTTCCGGAAAGCGCGATCGTCGAAAGCATGACCAGGATCGGAACAGGGGAAAAGAAGACCATGTTGGGCAGCGCGAACCAGCGCCTGGCAATCGCTTCGTGCGCCAGCGGCGTCCACAGACTCACGGCCACTATGACGACAAAGAGGACGAGCACGATCGGCTTGCCGATCCTCCTCATGTCGGCCTGCAGCTTGCCTTCCGTTTTCATGACCAGCCACGTCGCGCCAAGAAGCGCGTAGGCAGCGAGAAGTCCCAGTCCGGTGAAGACGCTGAACGGGGTGAGCCAGTCAAGCAGGCCGCCGGAGTAAGCCCCGTTTTCGACCTTGAAGCCGTTGATGAACGAACCGAGGGCTATCCCCTGGCAGAAGGTCGCGATGTACGACCCCCATGCAAAGGCCTTGTCCCAGAACGCTTTGTGGCCCTCGTCCGCCTTGAAGCGGAATTCGAATGCAACGCCGCGCCAGATCAAGCCGACGAGCATGAAGATCAGCGGTAGGTAGAGAGCGCTTAGAATGACCGAATAGGCGACCGGAAACGCCGCCAGCATCGCCGCGCCGCCGAGCACGAGCCAGGTCTCGTTGCCGTCCCACACGGGGGCTACGCTGTTGATCATCGTATCGCGTTCCTCGCGGTCACGCACGAACGGGAAAAGTATGCCGATGCCGAGGTCGAAGCCGTCCATGACGACATACATCATGAGGCCGACACCGATGATGATCGCCCAGATAAGCGGAAGATCGATACCCATGTTGGTTTTCCTTTCAGCCGGGGATGGGGTCGACGTCGTCTGGCGCGGCGGAGAGCGGTCTGGCCGGGCGCATGGTTTTGCGTTCGGAGGCCCCGTCATGGCGTTGCCCCTCCGCCGGGCCCTTGCCGACCAGCTTGAGCATGTAGCTGATGCCGAGGCCAAATACGGTGAGGTAGACGACCACAAACACGACGAGTGTCGCCGAAAGCGCCAGCGCGGAGTGGTTCGAGACAGCGTCCTCGGTACGCATCACCCCGTAGACGACCCACGGCTGCCGACCGATCTCGGTCGTGTACCACCCGGCCAACAGCGCTATAAGCCCCGACGGGCCCATCAAGGTGGCAAACCGGAGGAACAGTCGGTGGGAGAACAAACGTCGCTTCCATCTCAGGAGCAGGCCGACGACGCCCAGAAGAAGCATTAACATGCCGAGGCCGACCATGATCCGGAACGACCAGAAAAGCACTAGCGAGTTCGGTCTGTCCTTCGCGTCGAATTCAGATAGACCCTTGAATTGGCCATCGAGACTGTGCGTGAGGACCAAGCTGCCGAGACGGGGAATTTCGATAGCGTATCTTGTCTCCTCCTTCTCCATGTCGGGAAGTCCGAAAAGGATGAGCGGCACCCCCGCCCCCGGCTCGTTGCGCCAGTGCCCTTCCATCGCCGCGATCTTCGCGGGCTGGTGTTCGAGGGTGTTCAGGCCATGGGCATCACCGACGACGATCTGGATCGGCGCGGCGATCAGCACCATCCACATCGCCATCGAGTACATCTTCCTGACCCGCGGATTGTCGTTGCCCCGCATGAGATGCCAGGCTCCGGCGGCACCCACGAACAGGGCCGTACTGAGAAACGCGGCGATGGTCATGTGGGCAAGGCGGTAGGGAAAGGACGGATTGAAGATGACCTTAAGCCAATCGACCGGGACCACCCGACCGTCGACGATCTCGAAGCCCTGCGGGGTCTGCATCCAGCTGTTGGAAGCCAGAATCCATGTCGCGGAGATCAGCGTGCCGAGAGCGACCATTGCCGTGGCGAAGAAATGCAGACCTGGGCCGACCTTGTTCCGTCCGAAAAGGGCGACCCCGAGGAAACCCGCCTCGAGAAAAAACGCCGTAAGCACCTCGTACGCGAGGAGCGGCCCGGTGATCGGTCCGGCGAAAGCCGAGAAAAAGCTCCAGTTCGTGCCGAACTCATATGCCATCACCAAGCCGGACACGACGCCCATCGCGAAGTTGACGGCGAAGATCGCCGACCAGAAGCGATAGAGGTCACGATAGACCTCGTCTTTCTTGAGTAGCCACAATCCCTCCAGCACAACGAGATAGCTGGCGAGGCCGATGGTGATCGCCGGGAATATGATGTGGAAGGACACCGTAAATCCAAACTGCATCCTAGCCAGCTCAAGCGCCGTCAAACCGAACATATCTGTCTCTCCAAACGTGGCCGGGATCGCAGTCACGGGCAGCGGCGGAAGCGCCTTGCGGATATCGAGGCAAGCCTTGAGCCATCGTGGTCGGCTGGTCTTGTATGAAACGGTTCCTGACCGATGTGGCTGAGTGGGGGGAGAAGGTTTAGAACGTAGGGACGCCACGATCGTAAAAGACCGCCGTGCTATCCTCCCCTAACGATCTGGCATGCGCTGGTCGGCCAAACCCGGCCTCCCCTAATTTCGGTTCGTCCTTGCGGTGGCTTTGCGCGAGCGACCAAGGCACTGCCCCGAGGACACCAATGACCGTCGTAGCCTCCTATCTCTATCGTGACGGCAATCGCGTGGCGGAAGTGCCGCTACTGGCAAAGCCATTCGACGCAGCGCAGAACGAATTCGCCTGGATCGGCTTGTCGTCGCCCACGGAACGAGAGCTGGAAGCCCTTACGGCGATGTTCGGTCTTCATCCCCTAGCAGTCGAGGACGCGCTGGCCGGAAAGCAAGTCCCCAAGATCGACGTCTATGGCGATCAACTGTTCGTCGTGATCAAGACAGCCTACCTCGAGGGTGACAGGATCGCGTACGGCGAGACATGCATTTTCGTCGGCAAAAGCCATCTTATCTCGGTCCGCCATGGGCCGTCGCGATCGCTTCGGTCAGTAAGAGAGCACCTTGAGCGGTCTCCGCAGCTTCTCGCCCACGGTCCCGATTATGTCCTGCATGGGATCGTTGATGCGGTGGTGGACGGCTACCTCCCGATGGTCGAGACGATCGAGGATCGCGTCCTAGAGCTTGAAAAGCACATCCTTTCGTCGTTCCTCGACCCTGAACAGATCAGGCGGATTTTCCGCATGAGACGCCAGGTGTTGAAATTTCAGCGGGTACTCGGCCCGATGGGCGAGGTTGTCGGAAAGCTGACCCACCTGGACTTGCCATGCGTCAGCGTTAGCGCACGTCCGTTTTTCGGCGACGTCCATGATCACGTTCGAAGGGTGGAGAGCCTGGTGAGCGGGCTACGCGAGGTCATGACCTCGGTTTTCGAGGCATCGAGCCTCCTCGAACAACAGCGGCAGGGCGCCATAACCCGGCAGCTTGCGTCCTGGGCCGCCATATTGGCCGTCCCCACGGCGATAGCGGGAATATACGGCATGAACTTCAGGAACATGCCGGAACTAACGACCGAAAACGGCTACTACGTGGTCCTTGGTATTATCGCGCTAATGTGCACCGTACTGTATGGACGCTTCCGCAAGAGCGGCTGGCTCTGAATTGCGCTCTCATCGGTCCGCTTCCACCGTAAACCTAGTTGTCCTCAATGACGGCTTGGAACCCCTCCATCCAGGTCTCGTGTTCGATGGTCTCCGGCTGGTAGGGGCAAGCCCTTTCGTCAGAGCCGTCAAGCGCGGCAGCGCGCCCCTCGTCGAAGCAGTGCTCAAGTGGGCGTTCCTTGATTTCCATGTTCATAACTCCGTCGGTTAGCCCTGCGTCAATACCCGGCGACAGCCCTTGGTTCCCGACGCCGGAAAGGAAGTGACGAGATGTACAAGAACGCTCTTTTTCGGCTCCTTAAACCATTTCCAGCGCCGGATACTCAGCCGATGGCCGCGGTGATCCGGCTCCGCTAGCCCAGCTACCCAAGTTTTCGGAGAGAACCATGACCGATAAAAGCCTGACAACCGCCGCCGGCGCACCCGTGGTCGATAACTTCAACATCGAGACGGCAGGCCGCCGCGGCCCTGCCCTCCTCCAGGATGTCTGGTTGATCGAGAAGCTCGCCCATTTCGACCGAGAGGTCATCCCGGAACGTCGGATGCACGCCAAGGGCGGCGGGGCTTACGGAAATTTCACGGTCACCCATGACATCAGCCGATATACC
This sequence comes from Hyphomicrobiales bacterium, assembly GCA_900472575.1. GTDB lineage: Bacteria > Pseudomonadota > Alphaproteobacteria > Rhizobiales > Rhizobiaceae > Neorhizobium > Neorhizobium cellulosilyticum. The sequence goes on along the minus strand of UCIV01000031.1, from coordinate 7,389 downwards.
AAAGCGGCTATTTTCGCCGAAGTCGGGAAGCAGACGCCGATGTTCGTAAGGTTCTCGACGGTCGCTGGCGAACGCGGCGCGGCCGACGCCGAACGCGATATCCGCGGATTCGCGATGAAGTTCTACACCGAGCAGGGCAACTGGGACCTTGTCGGCAACAATACGCCCGTTTTCTTCTTCCGCGATCCTCTCCGTTTTCCTGACCTCAATCACGCCATCAAGCGCGATCCCCGCACTGGGATGCGCAGCGCCGAGAATAACTGGGACTTCTGGACGCTCCTTCCGGAGGCGCTCCACCAGGTTACGATCGTCATGTCCGAGCGAGGCATCCCCAAGAGCTTCCGGCACATGCACGGCTTCGGCTCGCACACCTACAGCTTTATCAACGCCATGAACGAGCGGACCTGGGTGAAGTTTACCTTCAAGACCCAGCAGTCCATCGAGAACTTGTCGGACGAGGAAGCGACGTCGCTCATCGGTGCCGATCGTGAAAGCCACCAGCGCGATCTGTTCGAGAGTATTGAGCGCCGGGAATTTCCGCGTTGGAAGATGTACATTCAGGTCATGACCGAGGAAGCGGCGGCGACGCATCGGCACAACCCCTTCGACCTCACCAAGGTCTGGCCACACGCGGACTATCCTCTCCACGAAGTCGGCTATTTCGAGCTTAACCGTAACCCCGAAAACTTTTTTGCCGAGGTCGAACAAGCCTCCTTCAGCCCGGCTAACATCGTGCCGGGGATAGGCTTCTCACCGGACAAAATGCTTCAGGCCCGCTTGTTCTCCTATGGTGACGCCGCCCGTTATCGTCTCGGCGTGAACCATCACCAAATCCCTGTAAATGCTCCGAAATGTCCGGTCCATTCCTACCACCGTGACGGTGCTATGCGGATTGACGGAAATCATGGCGCAACAACGTCCTACGTGCCCAACTCGAAGGACCAATGGGTCGAGCAGCCCGACTTTCGCGAGCCGCCGCTTGCTGTCGAAGGTGCTGTCGCCCATTGGGATCAAAGGGTCGACGAAGATCATTACGAGCAACCGGGCAACCTATTCCGCGCTATGTCCGCCGAACAAAAACGCGCCCTATTCGAAAACACGGCGCGGGCCATGGCGGGCACATCTGTGAAGGTTCGGGAGCGCCACGTCGTCAATTGCACTCACGCCGACCCGGAATATGGGGCGGGCATCGCACGCGCTCTCGGTTTCACGATCGACCGGGCCGCGAAATAGGTGTCTGTCCGATAGGATCCGTTTATCCGGCGGCACCCTGGCTAACCTCAACGGAGCCAAGAACGCGAAGTTGACGCGGGGACTGCCGGGTTCTCAAGAGGACGCGGGGGAAGGTATGAAAAACGATCAGTCATCGCAGCGCAAAACGTCGCGGTGACACTTGAGAGAAAGCCACGTTCAACTTCCGCTAGCGACTGAGATCTTCTCCAAATCGACGTGGCTATCGGAGACACCGAAGGCGTGTTGACCCACGAGCAGAAACGATCGAATTCGACTGTTGTCCATGTGCCTCATCAAGCAACAAGGCAGCGTTTCGGTTCTTGGACGTCAGTTATTGCACATAATGGCGAGCATGGTCCGGAAGCGTTGAAAAACGACGAGCACAGACCAGAAGGTGGCGCAGCGCCCAACCGTCGGAAAGAGCAACTATCTTGAACACCATCTCAGTTCTGTATCTGAGCGAGTAGACCTCCGGCACGATCGACAGGCCGACACCGCTGCTCGTCATTGCACCGATATCCCGAAAACTGTCGGTTCGAACCCTCAATTGAAAAGCGTTTGAAATGGCTATTGCTTAAGTCAGGGCATGAAACAAACGTTTCCAAGCGGCGGGCTGAACATCCGCCGCAGCTCCACGGCAGCCTGCCGGAAAACCCGACAAGCATTTCAGTTCATTTGAAGCGTTTGCTTTATCCGTGTACCGTGGTGGACGGGTGATCGCGTCGATTACTAGACGCCCTCATAGACCAATTCGGTAAACAGGCCAGGAGTGATAACGAACTGGCCCCACTTCGCATCGAATTTCGCCGTGGGCTTGGCCGCCACTACCTCTCCCACAGACATTCCCTTCTTTTTCAAAGTCGCAACATTGTCGCGCACGGCGACGAGCATATCGTGAAAAGCTCGAAGCTCGGCCTTGTTACTAACCGGGTTACCGTGACCTGGCACTACAATGGTGCGGTCATCGACCATACTTAGGCTCTTTTCACAGGCCGCGATTTTGCCGTTGATGCTTCCGCCCGTGGAATAGTCGATAAACGGATAGATCCCGTTCCAGTATGTGTCTCCCGTGTGAAGAACATTCTGGTCCACGAAGTACACCCCGATATCGCTGTCAGTGTGAGCAGGTTCGTAGCAAAGGAGGTGGAGCTTGCACCCTTCCAGTTCGATTTTCTTGTCGGATGAAAACGTCTCAGTGGGAATCGCACCGGGCGCAGATGGCGGGAACGTGAAGTCCCAGTCCTCGACCCTTTGCGTTTCCAATAGGCGAGCTCTGGTATTGTCGTGCGCCATGATCGTCGCGCCCTCGGCGTGTACCCACTCGTTTCCATCCGCGTGGTCGAAATGCCAGTGGGTGTTGATAAGTGTCTTCACCGGTTGATTGCCCAGAGCCCCGAGAGCTTTTACGATTTTCGGTCGCGTTGCTGTTATGCCGGCGTCGACCATTACCTTTCCGGTTGCGCCGACGAACACCGCGATGTTTCCGCCTGATCCCTCAAGCAGGTAGACGCCACCCCGGAGTTTGTGCGTCGTAATATCGGCCTTTGCCGCAGAATCTCGGATCATGTGAACAAGCTGGTGTGCCTCAGCATAAGCCTCGCGCGGCGAGAGCCACCCGCCGGCAACGCCGATGGACGCAACACCGACACAGCAGAGGCAGAAGCCCCGACGCGAAAGCTTTGGTACTTGAGTGGAAGACATAAGATGCTCCTTTCGAAGAATTTGTTCGACCTCCACTTCATAGGCAGCTCCTACCGCCACCTATTGTAAATCTCAGCAGCCGCGTAGGGCCTGGGCGCGAACGGGTCGCTCCACGATTGATATGAGGCGAATTCACAGTATTGCCGGGCCAGCGATCCGAGGAGCCAAGGGATGCTCCCAAGTACCAGACGCCGTCACAAGCGCACTCCACTTCCACAGCTTAGATGGCGGAATTCCGTCTCAAAACCAAACTCTAAACGACAGTCTGGCAGCGGCAGCCGCCATTTGATTGGGGTTCAATCCTAAGGCTGAAAACGTGGTTGATACCGGGTAGCGTCAAAGCGGGTTCACCGAAGCGCTTGCCAAAGAAACTGCACCCTTAGGGATCTAAATAATTGCTGTTGAGCAATCCCTGCGAGCCCCGCCCTTTATGGGAAGTCGGCATTAGGCAGAAGAACGGCGGCAGGTAGATACCAGCCGCCGTCTTGTTTGAAGCGTCGTTCTCTCTTAGGGCCGCAAGGCCTTCAACTGGCCAGCGGTACAGCGCGCGTAGCCGCTGCCTGGGCAAGCCGATTGGCCGCCTCATCAGTTGTCCACAATGCGTTCGCGAACCAGCGGAAGTTCACGAGAGCAGCGAGATACGCGTCACCTTCCGGCAGTTTGCTTCCGGCTGTCGCGTCGCGGACCACGGCCACCTCGAAGCCTTTTTCGACAAAATCACGGAGGTGGGACTCGACGCAGAAATTCGCGGCCATACCCGCCAGGATCACCTTATCGATGCGCTTTTTCCGGAGCTGGAACACCACGTCGTTGGTCTGCGGACCCGCGATCTTGTGTGGCGAGCACACGATGGTCTTGCCGTCCTCGATGTACTGCTTGTACTCGGGCATCCAGTCCGCGCCCGAGTTCTCGAAGCCTTCGAGCGACAACGGATCTCGGCGGTCGAACATCCGCAGCTTATGCATCAGCGTCTCGCCGGTGGCGGCGAAATCCCAGCGGTGATCGAAGGGGTAATAGTAGTGGGGCGAAATGACCACCTCGATGCCCGCCTTCTTCGAAGCCTCGAAGAGCTTGCCGATGTTCTCTACCGTATTATGTTCCGTGATGCTTTCGCCGAAAGCGCCCCACCCTGCGCCCTTGGGGCTCAGGAAGTCGATCTGCGGGTCGGTAATTACCAGCGCGGTCCGCGGGATATCGATCTCGACGTCGGTCTTGGGCAGTGCAGGATTCTGCGGATCGCGATATGCGAGCGGGATGACTTTGTCCGTCATGGAAGTTTCCTCTAGGTAGTTTGCCCGGCGGCGATCTCGTCGTTGCGACGGCGCGGGCGTGTTGACTGATTTCGGGAACCATACCCATCGATGTCGGCCAGCGATCCGATGTTACGTCGCGGTCTCAATTCTCGAGGATACGTAGATCAGAATGGGGTCGTCTGACGCCGTAGGATTGTAACATCCTGTCATCTTGACGCCCAAGGAAGTCGGCTTACCTCCCTCTGACTTTTCCGACATTCTGGGGGCGGTGAATTGTCGAGAGAGGTCACGCTCGATGCCTTCCAGAAACGACAACCCTTGGGAGCTCGGCGGCGTGCGGTAGAACGCCGTCGCTTTGACGAGCCCCGGCGTGGCGCGAGAAGATTTAGGTCGAAGGAAAAAATGCGTCAAAGCCCAATCGAGTGACGGCTATCGGCGTCTCGCGGAATCGGCATCATACATGTAGGTTATCATGTCAACGAACACGTCGACTGCGTTGTCCATGGCTGCCTTGCGTATCGCTTTACTCTTACTCTCGATACCCCTTTTATTGGCGCAGGGGTCTGAAATGCCACGGATGGAGACCGCGTGATTGAGTAGCCCCGCTGACTTGATTGCTCTGAAAAAACCGTAGCTTTCCATATCTACGCAAGCGACGCGGAACTTCCTGTCGAACGACCATCTATTTCGGTCGGCCTTGTCGGCGGCGCTCTCGTGCAGCGAGTACCAGTCTTTCGTTTCGTCCTGATCGCGGGCCTTGAGAAACTCAACAAGCTCCGCAGAGTCAACAACCCAGTCGGACCCAAGAATGCAGCCGTAGTTCACCGAAGGTTCGTCGTTGATGTACTGGACAAGATCGTCGTCGTGCTCAAGCAGCTGCTTCGTGATTGACGAGAACGACCAGTCCGACTGACTGCGCCGAAACTCGATGTATCGATCGAGCTTCTTTCGCCGAGGGCTAATTTCTGTCGCGTGTTCGACCGTGGGCGTCGGCGACGCATCTCACCAGCTCGTCGGCATCGATCGGCTTATTGAGAAAATGCACCGCGCCGTTCTCCAGCGCCTTCATCCTGGTCACGTCGTCATCGTGCGAGGTGACAAAAACAATCGGGAGCGTAATGCCCTGCCGCTGCAGCTGGGCCTGGAGCTCCAGGCCACTCATTCCAGGTAGACGCTGATCCAGGATAAGACATTCGACTTCGTCGTGACAACTTGAGGAAATGAAATCCTCGGCTGATCCGAATGCTCTTACCTCGTATCCGTACGATGACATAAGGTCCGCGTATGCGAGCCTTACCCCGTCATCGTCCTCAACTATTGCGATCGTCAGCAATTCACGCGGCTCCGACGGCCTCTATGGAACTCCAACGATAACCTTGAGGTATGGGGCAAAGCATCTCGGACTTCTTGTTCCAACGCGGCAAACGACTTTACAGACGAACGCACGGATCCGATTTTGGAGTCCGAACCCTGGGCATCCAGCTCGCGAATCCGCGAACATGGGCGCGACCTTAGCAGACACCAAACTGTAGTCCACCTAGCTCTAGGTATAGAGGCGCGCTGAACGTTCCCGTGCGCGATGATACAATAAAGACCAGCGGCGGTGTCGTAATTTGCTCCCACACGATGACTGACGAGCGGCGGAAAGCCGCCGCCGAAAGGGAGTTAGAAAGATGGAAAGCACCAAGACGATAGCAAGTTTCTCCGGGACCTTTAAAATCGGCAATTTCGTCGTAAACAGGCTCGGGTTCGGATCGATGCGTCTGACGGGTCGTGGAATCTGGGGTGCCCCGGCAGACCGCGATGAGGCGCTGGCCACCGTTCGCCGCGCCGCGGAACTGGGAGTGAACTTTATTGACACCGCAGACTCCTACGGCCCGGATGTCGCTGAGGAACTGATCGGAGAAGCGCTGGCGGGCCGCAGCGACATCCTTGTCGCCACAAAGGCGGGACTGCGCCGCCCCGGTCCGGACCAGTGGATGCCCGACGGTCGACCCGAGTACCTGATCGAGCGTGCAAAGGGCAGCCTCAAGAAACTCGGCGTCGACCAGATCGGTCTTTGGCAGTTGCACCGGATCGACCCGCGCGTCCCCATGCAGGACCAGTTCGCCGCAGTCCGCCAGCTGCTTGACGAAGGTGTCATCGCCAACGCCGGACTGAGCGAGGTTTCCATCGAAGAAATCGAGGTCGCCTCCCGATACTTCAAGGTCGCTACCGTCCAGAACCGCTACAACCTCGTTGACCGTGGGAGTGAAGACGTTCTCGATTACTGTGAACTCAACGGCATCGGCTTCATTCCCTGGTTCCCCCTGGCTGCGGGCGACCTCGCCCGTCCGGGAGGTGTTCTCGACTCGCTCGCCAAGCGCCACGCCGCAACAGCAGGCCAGATCGCCTTGGCGTGGATGCTCAAGCGAAGCCCTGTCATGCTGCCGATCCCCGGAACTTCAAAGGTCAGCCACCTGGAGCAGAACCTCGCTTCCGCGCGTATCAAGCTCTCCGATGACGAATTCCAGGAACTCGAGCGAAGCGTTCGCTGATCCTTCAGGGATCGATCGGAAACCGAGCCAGAGAGGCCGGTGGCTATCTCCAAAGTCTTCAGAAGGTGTGAAATGGCAATCGATTCGATTGGCCTCCAATCCAATCCACAAGAGCTGAAAACAGGCTGGATCGCGAGTGTGGCCGCCAGAACGCCGGCGGCGTATTTCGGCATGGTTCTGGGACTTGTGGGTCTTGGGAACGCCTGGCGCGCGGCTGAACAAACCTGGCATATCGGCAACGGGGTTTCGGAATGGATCCTAGCGCTCGCCGCGGCTGTCTGGGCGATCCTGGTTGTCCTGTTCGCGATCAAGGCGATCTACGCCATGGATAAGTTGGTCGAGGAGATCAACCATCCGGTCCAATGCTGTTTTGTCGGTTTGAGCGGGGTCGCGACGATGCTTATCGCCGTCGCTGCGGAGCCGTATTCCTACGCGGCCGGTGCCACGCTTTTCCTCATCGGGTTCGCGTACACCGCCATATTTGCAGTCTGGCGTACGGGTAGCCTCTGGCGCGGCGAGCGGGATCCAGCGACCACGACTGCGGTACTTTACCTGCCGACTGTAGCTGGAAGCTTCGTGACCGCGACCGCCGCCTCTTCGCTAGGCCGCGTCCCCATAAACGGGGTTCATCTTGTTGACGGTGTGTGATTCACTCTCCTTGAAAG
>UCIV01000028.1 GCA_900472575.1 Hyphomicrobiales bacterium | reverse complement strand
GTCAAGCTTCTGGGATCGACTAAGGGCACCGCAGCACTGACCCAGACCCATCCGACCTCCTATCGCCCCTGGGGCGGATATACGTCGATCCTCAACGGTGACCGGTTCCAGGTGAAGCGGCTGTTTGTCACACCGGGCAAGAAGCTGTCGCTGCAGAAACATCATCACCGGTCCGAACACTGGATCTGCGTCAAGGGTACGGCGGAGGTCACGGTCGGCGATGAGATCAAGATCGTGCGCGAAAACGAGTCGGTTTACATTCCGCAGGGTGAAGTCCACCGCCTCGCCAATCCCGGCAAGATCATGCTCGAAATGATCGAGGTGCAGACCGGTTCCTATCTCGGCGAAGACGACATCATCCGTATTGTCGATGAGTTCGGACGCGGGTAATAGCTGCTCTAACAAGAAGCCTAGCCGGTACTTATGTTGCCGGCTGCGGTGTCATCGATCTGTCGGCGGAAAGTCTTATCGATCGATTGGCATGATTTGATAGGAAGGCAGCTTTATGCGCATCGTCATGGTTGGCTCGGGTTATGTCGGGCTTGTGTCTGGGGCATGTTTTGCCGATTTCGGTCACAAGGTGATCTGCGTCGACAAGGCAGAAGAGAAGATCGAGGCGCTGAGGCAAGGCATCATCCCGATCTTCGAGCCGGGCCTCGGTGCGCTGGTCGAAACCAACGTCAAGGCAGGCCGTCTTTCCTTCACCACCGAGCTTGCGCCGGCTGTTGCCGAAGCTGATGTCGTGTTCATCGCTGTCGGCACTCCTTCCCGCCGAGGCGACGGCCATGCCGACCTTGGTTATGTCTATGCCGCTTCGAAGGAAATCGCCGAGGCGATGAAGGGTTTTACGGTTGTCGTCACCAAATCGACCGTACCGGTCGGCACCGGCGACGAGGTCGAGCGGATCATTCGCGAGAGCAATCCGGATGCGGATTTTGCCGTGGTCTCGAACCCGGAATTCCTGCGCGAAGGTGCAGCAATCGAAGACTTCAAGCGGCCGGACCGTATCGTCGTCGGTATTTCCGACGAGCGTGCCCGTCCGGTGATGAACGAAGTCTATCGGCCGCTCTATCTCAACCAGGCACCGATCCTTTACACCAGCCGCCGCACGTCCGAACTGATCAAGTATGCAGCCAATGCCTTCCTCGCGATGAAGATCACCTTCATCAACGAGATTGCGGATCTGTGTGAGCGAGTTGGTGCGGATGTACAGGATGTATCGCGCGGCATCGGGCTTGATGGCCGTATCGGCTCGAAATTCCTGCATGCGGGTCCCGGCTACGGCGGCTCCTGCTTTCCGAAGGATACGCTTGCTCTTGCCAAGACCGCGCAGGATTATGAAAGCCCGGTTCGCCTGATCGAGACGACGATTGCGATCAACGACAACCGCAAACGGGCCATGGGCCGCAAGGTGATTGCAGCCGCAGGCGGCGATGTGCGCGGCAAGAAGGTTGCGATCTTCGGCCTGACCTTCAAGCCAAATACAGACGACATGCGCGACAGTCCGGCGATTGCGATTGTCCAGACGCTGAAGGATGCCGGCGCGATCGTTGCCGGCTACGATCCGGAGGGCATGGACAACGCACGTCAGATGATGGAGATCGATTTCGCCACCGATCCTTACGAGGCGGCCGAAGGCGCGGATGTCGCGGTTCTGGTGACTGAATGGAACGAGTTCCGGGCGCTCGATCTTGACCGGCTGAAAACGATCATGGCGACACCGGTGTTCGTCGACCTGCGCAATGTCTATCGCGCTCATGAGGTCGAGCCGCATGGGTTTACCTATCACAGCATAGGCAAGAATAGCGGCTGAGAAGGCCCATATCGGCCGAAATTATAACGGACAGAATGCGGTTTCCTGAAATTGTCGGCATTTTCGTTGGCGATTGCTAACCATTTCGGTTCACGTCGCGCAAACTTTCAAATGGCACATTGAGCCTTCATTCAAGAGGTTCAGATGTCATCTCGTCTTCGCAATATGATCGTGGTGTTCGCCGTCTCGATTCTGATGTGGGCGGGCATGCTGCATGGAACTCTGGCGCTTTATGCCGGCCTGACCGGCGCGTCGACTGATGGCATGACGACCGCGAGCGTCCGCTAGGAGTTCTCAGCCTAAAAACCTTGGGCGCTCGGGCGAGCGAAAACACCGGGCGAGAAATCCCGCCCGGCGCTAATCTTATGATCAAACCAGATCGAAACGGTCTGCGTTCATGACCTTGACCCAAGCGGTCACGAAGTCTCTGACGAACTTCTCCTTTGCGTCCGACTGGGCGTAGACTTCCGCGATAGCGCGGAGCTGCGAATGCGAGCCGAAGATGAGATCGACGCGCGTGCCGGTCCATTTCAGTTCGTTCGAATGACGATCGCGCCCTTCGTAAACGCCGGTCTCGCCAGCCTTGGGTGTCCAAACCGTCCCCATATCCAGAAGATTGACGAAGAAATCATTCGTCAGTGCTTCCGGCTTGTCGGTCAAGACCCCGTGGCTTGGTGCACCGGCATTCAATACGCGCAGACCACCGAGCAGAACGGTCATCTGCGGCGCTGTCAGGGTCAGCAACTGCGCCCGGTCGACAAGAGCTTCTTCAGCCTTGAGGAACTGAGTGCGCCCGGTGTTGACGTAGTTGCGGAACGCGTCAGCACGCGGCTCCAATGCGGCAAAGGACGCAACGTCGGTCTGCTCCTGCGAGGCATCCGCGCGACCAGGCGTGACGGGAACGACGATGCTGTGGCCTGCTGCCTTGGCGGCCTCTTCCACACCGGCGGCACCAGCCAGCACGATCAGGTCAGCCATCGAGATCTTCTTGCCCGCCGTATTGGCGGCATTGAAGCTCTGCTGGATGCCTTCGAGCACGCCAAGCACCTTGGCGAGCTGTTCCGGCTGGTTGGCTTCCCAGTTCCTCTGCGGCTCCAGACGGATACGGGCACCATTGGCACCACCACGCTTGTCGGAGCCGCGGAAGCTCGAGGCAGAGGCCCAGGCGGTCGAGACCAGTTCCTGGACGGAAAGATCGGTCTCCAGGACCTTTTCCTTCAGGCTGGCGATATCGGCATCATCGACCAGTGGATGGTCGATCACCGGAATAACATCCTGCCAGATCAGGTCTTCGGCTGGAACCTCAGGGCCGAGATAGCGAACCTTCGGGCCCATGTCTCGATGGGTCAGCTTGAACCAGGCGCGGGCAAAAGCGTCAGCGAACTCGGCCGGATTTTCGAGAAAACGGCGCGAGATCTTTTCGTAGATCGGGTCGAAGCGCAGCGCGAGGTCAGAGGTCAGCATGGTCGGGCGATGCTTCTTTGCGCCGTCGAATGCATCCGGCACGGAGGCATCCGCATCCTTGGCCACCCACTGATGGGCGCCGGCCGGGCTCTTGGTCAGCTCCCATTCGAAACCAAAGAGGTTTTCGAAGAAGTAGTTGCTCCATTGCGTCGGGGTCTGCGACCAGGTGACTTCCAGGCCGCTGCCGATCGTATCCGTGCCAACACCGCTGTTGAACTTGCTGGACCAGCCCAACCCTTGCGCTTCCAGTTCGCCGCCTTCCGGATCGATCCCGACGAAGGACGCATCACCTGCGCCATGGGTCTTGCCGAATGTGTGGCCGCCGGCGATCAAGGCTACCGTTTCGTCGTCATTCATCGCCATGCGGGCGAAGGTATCGCGGATGTCGCGGGCAGAGGCGAGCGGATCGGGATTGCCGTTCGGGCCTTCCGGATTGACATAGATAAGGCCCATCTGCACTGCACCGAGCGGTTCGGCAAGCTCACGCTCGCCGCTATAACGCTCGTCGCCCAGCCAGGTGCCTTCAGGCCCCCAATAAAGCTCTTCCGGCTCCCAAACGTCTGCACGGCCGCCGGCAAAACCGAAGGTCTTGAAGCCCATCGATTCCAACGCGACATTGCCGGTCAGGATCATCAGGTCGGCCCAGGAAATCTTGTTGCCGTATTTCTGCTTGATCGGCCAAAGGAGACGGCGAGCCTTATCGAGGTTGACGTTATCGGGCCAGCTGTTGAGCGGAGCAAAACGCTGTTGGCCCATGCCGGCGCCGCCACGACCGTCGGTGATGCGGTAGGTGCCGGCGCTGTGCCAGGCCATACGGATGAAGAGACCACCGTAATGGCCGAAATCGGCCGGCCACCAATCCTGGCTATCGGTCATCAGCGCGTGGAGATCCTGCTTCAGCGCGTCGAGATCGAGCTTCTTGAACTCCTCGGCATAGTCGAAGGACTTGCCCATCGGATCGGCAAGCGACGAGTGGGTGTGAAGGATCTGTACGTTCAGATGGCTGGGCCACCAGTCACGGTTCGAACGTCCACGCGGCGTGCTGCCGTGGGCGACGGGACACTTACCACTGTTTTCGCTAGACTTGGCATCCATGACGATCTCCTTCCGGTCATTGTTATATCTTGGCGAAGGACGAGATCGGGTGAGATCGCCCTCGCGCTCCATTGTGTTGCATGAGGTTAAGCTGGTGCAGATCCTCTCTTCGGCAAATCAAATAAACGGATTTCCCGATAGTTTTAAGTTGGATTTAAATATAATATCGATAGGAAAACGATATCGAAATAAAGGATTGCCGATATGCGAGAGGGATGCATGGCGCACTTTGAACTTACTGAAATTCAATGATATAAGTATGGCGAGGAGATTTTCGTGGCAAACGTCTCGGCCGCGTCGGATCCGAACCCGCAACTTCACCCCGAGCCATGGATCCAATGGCCCCTCGCCCTTACTCCCGGATGGCCGCTTCACCACCTAGACCGGCGAAACGCTGGCCCCTGATCGTGTTGATCCTTGCGGTTATCGGCGGGGTTGCCGCAACCGTGTTGTTTGCCAACGATCAACGAAACCTCAAGACGCTTTCTCTGTTTCTCGGCATTCCCCTTCCGGTACCGGCAACAAGCGTAGCGACGGTATCAACCTCGAGTGAGGTGGCGAGGATTTCGAAACCCATCTCGCGATGGCCTTGGCCCGGGTTCACCACGGCGCCCGGCCTTATCGAGGCCAACCCTACCCCTGCGGATATGTGCAGCAGACAGGCGGCAGGCGCGCAGGAAATACCGGCCTTTGCCGAATCGGAGCAACGCGGCTGGGAGTGTTCGATGTTGCGGGATGGTCTCGGAGCGAACCGCTCTGCCTCACTTTTCCTGCAGGCCCGTGGCCTTATGCATGAACCAGCAGATAATATTCGCGTGAAGTTCAATCTCGCCAGCGGCAAACTGGATGGTGAGCTTGCGACGCAGGCTATCGCCTTTTTCCGTCTGGCTGCCGCAATGCCGCGCGACCTGGCTCTTTCCGAAACCCTGACGAAAATGCTCACGACCCAGGCGGACTTCTACTTCTACGCAGGCTATCAAGGCCTGACGTTTCGACAGGAACTCGGCAACCCTGGTCGATATAATCTGATCGGCACAGACCGGACATCGAAAATCCCGGCGGATCATCCAAGACTTTGGCCGACAAAACAAGAAACGGGCATGCCCACACAGGCAACGAAGACGGCAAGGGGCCCGCGTCTCTTAACCCTGCCTGCAGTAAATGATTGAAGACTGCCTGATTTGCGAATATCGACAGTATGTTAACCCTCCTTTAGGGGCGGGTTCCCATTGTCTATGGGACTTACCTGTCTGTGATTGGCGGCACTAAATGCGCAAACTTATTGGCTGGATGAAGGGGCGCCCGATGGGCCAGCCTTCTCCGCCTTCCCGACGCCGGATAGATCTGGGTGACGAACCCGCAAGCTATCCGATCTACGCGATCGGCGATGTGCATGGCTGTCTAAAAGAACTCCAGGAAGCAGAAGCCCGCATCGCAGCAGACATAGCCAGAACGGGCCGTCCCGGCCTGATCGTATTGCTTGGTGACTATGTGGACCGTGGACCAAGCTCCTATCAGGTGATCGAACATCTACAAAAACCCAGTGATCTGGGCCTGCGCAGGCTTGCGCTCTGCGGCAATCACGACGACATTTTCAGCAAGTTCATCGAAGAACCCGAGCTTTATACCGACTGGCTCAGCCTTGGCGGCGAACAGACGTTAATCTCCTACGGTATCGATATCCATCACCTTACCGCCAGGAGAAAAGGGCGATTGATCGATCTTAAAGAGGTACTTACCGAGGCCATTCCGGCAAACCACAGACAGTTCCTGGCCAACCTGCCCATTTGCCTGAAGATCGGCAATATCGTTTTCGTTCATGCGGGTCTGCGGCCAAGAGTGGCAATGGACAAACAGAGTGACGAAGACCTGATGTGGATCCGGGAACCGTTTCTGAGCCAAGGCCCGGGGCAGCCGTTGCTGATCGTTCACGGACACACGCCGCAACCGACGCCGGATATCGGCATGGGCCGCATCGGCATCGACACGGGCGCCTATTACTCAGGCAAACTGACCGTGCTCAAAATCGATGGCAGCCAAAAGGCTTTCGTCTGAGGGTGACGGCTCGTTTTCCTATCTGCCCAATTTCAGCCGATACCAGATCTCGACAAATGGTCTTGCGAGAGGACCAAACAGGGCAAGCGCTGAGATCGACGCCGTGAAATAAACGTGAGCACTGCGTCGGTCGATGCCGGAAACGAGTCTTTCCGCAATCTCTTGCGCTTGTCTCGGCTTGATACGACCCATCAGCAATTCGGCCTCCTTCGGCCGGCTTTCGAGCTCACGGGAAAACTGAGGCGTGTCGGTATCGGGAGGGAAACAGACGCCGACCGTTATACCCTTCGGCATTGCTTCCAGTCTGAGGGAATCCGCAAACCCCACCAGGGCTGATTTTGAGCTGCAATAGGCGGCGTAGGCAGGGATGCCGATAAAGGCAGCAGCTGAGGAAACGATCATGATGCGCCCTGCTCCGCGGCTTCTCATGCCCGCATAAACGGCCCTCACGGCGTTGACCACCCCCACGAAGTTGGTCTGCCATTGGCTCTCGAACAGTTCAGGCGCCTGCTCGTGGAACCAGCCCGGCTCCACCACGCCGGCCGAGGCGACAAGAATATCGCATGGCCCATTGGCTGCCTCGCAGGCCATGATTGCAGACGACATCTCAGTGCAGACAGCTGCGTCGGCGGCCGCAACAAAGACCTTTGCCCTTCCGCCGGAAGATTTCTCTATCTCGCTGCGCGCAGTTTCCAGACGATAGAGGTTGCGGGCGATCAATGAAACGGACGCACCACGCCGGGCGTATACCTTCGCAACTTCAAGTCCGATGCCGCTCGATCCCCCGGTTACGACGACATGCATGGCCGTGCCCCCGAAGTCAGCTGTTGGGCGATTGAAGCAGTGGTGAAAGCTGCATCATCTGCTCCATGTTCAGCGATGCCAGACCGAAATTACGTTCCTGCAAGGCCTTCAGCCGACGCGCAGTTGCTTCAACGGCGTGTCTAATCTGATCGTCAGTGTGGTTGCAGGTAATGAAGAAACGCAGGCGCGCCTGCCCCTCCGGTACGGCCGGATGGATGATCGGCAGTGCGTTGACGCCATCTTCCAGAAGCTCGTTAGACAATTGCACTGCCCTAAGCGAGTCGCCCACGAGAACCGGAACAACCGAAAATCCGACGCTGAGACCTGTGTCGAGGCCAGCCTTCCTGGCTTCTTGCAGAAACAGCGCGCCGTTGCGGTGAAGCTTTTCAGTCCGTTCCGGCTCGCTGCGCAGAATGTCGAGACCGACCTTTGCTGCTGCTGCCAAGACAGGTGCGAGCCCGACGCTGTAGACGAATCCTCCTGCCTCGGCCTTGAGGATATCCGCAAGTGCCTGCGAGCCGGCAATATAGCCGCCGCAGCTGGACGTCGTCTTGGACAGCGTTCCCATCCAGATATCGACTTCCTGCGGATCGACGTCGAAATGCTCGAACGTGCCCCTGCCCGTCTTGCCCAGAACGCCTAGCGCATGAGCCTCGTCCACCATCAGCCAGAAACCGTAACGACTGCGCAATTCCAACAGTCTCGGCAGGTCGGCAATATCGCCGTCCATCGAATAGACGCCCTCGACGATGACGAGGACCCGGCGGAACTCCGACGACAGCGTCTTCAGCACGGTTTCGAGATTATCGACATCGTTGTGACGGAAGAGCCGGCGCGTCGCGCCCGACTGCTTGATCCCTGCAAGCGCACTATTATGGATGAACTCATCATGGACGACGAGATCCTGCGGGCCAACGATGCAGCTGATGGCTGCAACATTGGTCAGATAGCCGCTGACGAAGCAAACTGCCGCCTCGACGCCATAAACCTCGGCCAGGGTTGCCTCAAGTTCTGTGTGGACGGGACGCTCGCCGGCCACGAGACGGCTGGCGGAAGCGGAAATGCCGTAACGATCGATCGCTTCCTTGGCTCGGCTTGTGACCTTCGGATCCGTATTCGTCCCGAGATAGTCGTAAGAGGCGAAGTTGGCAAAGTTCCTGCCAGCCATGACGGTGGTGGCACCAGCCGCCACGTCGTGGGAGCGATAGAACGGGTTGTCCACCCCGATCACTTCTCCGACCTTCCGTTGGGTCAATACCCGCTGATATTCGGGAAGCTGATCGAATTTCAGGTTCTGGCGAAGCGGAGCCTGTGGTTGACGGTTCAGGCGCGCTTCGCGATTGCGGCCGGACACTTCACTGGTCTGCCGCATTTTTTCCAGAAAACCAAGCTTCGCGCCCCCCACGGGAGGCACTGTCGTTTCCGGCTTGTCTTTCTCTGTCACTGAGCAGCTGCTTTCTGGCTTTGGGTCGAGTGGCTCTTGACCAGACGGTCGAGCACCTCGTCCTGCGGAGCCTCCTCCTCCCCGCCACTACGTTTCGAAACCCTTTCGCGAAGGCGCGTGACCACGTCACTCACCGTCGTATCCTCACCAACACCGCTCAAGGGAATATCAAATCCGGTCTTCTGCTGGAAGCTCATACCGAGTTCCATCGCCATCAGGCTGTCGAGGCCGACATCCTTGAGGACCTTTTCCGGCGTGATACTGTCTTCGGTGACACGAAGGATCGCGGCGATCTCGGCAGCCACGATCTTGTGCAGGATAGACTGAGCCTCATCGGCGGACTTGCCGTGGATCAGCGCTTCGAGATCTATCTGATCACCATCGGCAGATGATTGCGCATTGCCAGCGGCCCGCATTGCGGTCTCGAACACGCTTGCCGTCCCGATCGGCAGCATGCGGACTGCGTTCCAGTCCACTTCGGCGATCATTACCGCCGCACCATCGATGCTCCCAGTCTCGCTCACCAGATAGTTCTCGACCTGCTCGAGCGCATCACGCGCCTTCATTGCGGTCTTGCCTATCCTCTTCGAAAGAAGCTCGTTGACCTCGGCGTTGCGAGCGAGGAAACCCGTATCGGCAATCGCACCGAAACCGACGGCCAGAGCCGGACGGCCGGCCGCGCGGCGCATGCGTGCAAGCCCTTCGAGGTAGCCGTTGGCGATAACATAGTTGGCCTGTCCGGGGTTACCGAGCATGGTCGTGGCAGACGAGAACAACAGGAAAAGCTCAAGATCATCGTCACGGGTCAGCTTGTCCAGCAGTTCAGCACCGCGAACCTTGACGTCCACAACCGGTCGATTGCGGTCATCGGTCAGGTTCGACAGCAAGGCATCGTCCAGCACCATGGCGGCGTGGATGATACCCTTGATCGGAGCCGCGGCGCGCAATTCGGACAGAAGAGCGGAGAGAGCCTGCTCGTTGGTGATGTCGCAGGCATGCAGCGTTGCGACGACGCCGAGGGCAGCCCACTTCTCAATCGCCTTGATCGTCGCCTCATCGGCGATACCACGGCGGGAGCAGAGCGCAATGCGGCGCGCGCCCCTGTTGACGAGCCAGTCGGCTGCAACGAGGCCGAAACCACCGATGCCACCAGCAACGAGAAAGCCACCCTCGCCACTGAAGCGCAATGTCCGGTCGCTGGCGACAACCACCCGATCCTTGCCACGAACTGGCGGACGAATGACGATCTTGCCGATCTGGCCGGCATTCTGCATCAGCCGGAAGGCACTGCCGATCTCGTCGTAACCGAAGGCACGATAAGGCAGAGGCACAAGTTCGCCGCTCTGGAACAGTTCACCGATCTCGGCGAAGATCCGCTTGGTGATCTTCGGCAGATTGACCAAAAGCTGATCGGCGTCGATGCCGAAATAACTTATGTTGCGGCGGAACGGACGCAGGCCGATCTTGCGGTCGGAATAATAATCGCGCTTGCCGAGTTCAAGGAAGCGGCCGAAGGGTTTTACCAGCTCGAGGCTTCGCTCCATCGCTTCGGAGAAGAGCGAGTTCAAGACTAGATCGACACCTTCGCCATTTGTGACCGCACGAACGCGAGATACGAAATCCAGCGAGCGGCTGTCGAAGATATGATCTGCGCCGAGCGCTTCAAGAAAGCGGCGTTTTTCGACCGTACCGGCCGTGGCGATGACCTTTGCACCTTTCAGCTTAGCGATCTGCAGCGCGGCAAGACCGACACCGCCAGCGGCACCGTGAATGAGGATCGTCTCGCCCGGTTCGATATGGCCGAGCTGAACCATGGCATAATAGGCTGTCAGGAACGCGACCGGTACAGTTGCGGCGGCGGCAAAATCGAGCCTATCCGGGAATTTCGTAACCCCATCGCGGCGGACACGAACATGGGTCGAGAAAGCGGCCGGGCCGATGCCCATTACGCGATCGCCAGGCTTCAAGTCCGCGACGGCTGAGCCGACGCGCTCGACGCGACCGGCCATTTCCATCCCGATCGTCGCTCCGGCAAAACCGTCTTCAAGCGCTTCTTCAGGCAACAGACCCATGGACCACATGACATCTCGGAAGTTGAGACCAGCAGCCTCAACAGCGATGATGACCTCGTCCGCACCGGGTTCCTGAAGCGCACAGCTTTGCCAGATGATGCTATCGACGCGACCGCTGGTGAGCTGGTGGATGGTCGCAGCCTCGAAATCGGACGTGGTTCCATCGCGGCCAGCGGACGGGCCGGAGGCCGCGCGGATTTCCAGGAGGCCATGTTCGCCCAGAAGCCACTCGCGATTGGCGCTTGTGAGCGTGGCGATCCGATCAACAAGGGCAACCGCTTCATCGCCTTCGGCATCGATCATGTGAATGTCGACGGCATCATACTCGTTCTGCAGAACACGGGCGAATGTCCACAAACCGGCGTTAGCCGCATCACTGTTTTCTCCCGCAAGCGGAGAGCCACCCGGTGCCAGCACGATAAGCCGTGGCCTGCCCGTCGAACCATTTGCCTGCCGCGTCATCCCCTCGGCAAGAGCCTTGAAGCGCGACAGCCTTGCAATCTCAAGTGCCGAAACGGCCTGCTCGATGCCGCGATCGGCAAGATAAACCATGCAGACGGGTGATTTCGAGTCTTCCGGCACCAGTTCCAGCGCACGTTCAGCCTCGGTCGCCTGAACGATAGCGGCATCGACGAAGGAAGACGCCAGTATCTGTTCGGATGCCTGTTCGGCAACAACGATCAGCCTGCCCCTGTCCGCTTCCGTCAGCACAGCCTCGGTTTTGGCGCGGGATTGGGCAATGGCGAGGACAAGAGCCCCCTCGTCCAGCTGCATATCCTTCACCGACGCAGCCTCAAAGCCGAGATCAGACAGAAGTGTCTCGACCTGCGCTGCGGTGGCAAGTTGACCGACGGGGAAATCCGCAGACTGGCTTGCCGCGAACCATCCGTCCGACAACCCAAATGCGAAGTCGTTGAACGCCGAGGGAGCGCGATCGACGAAAACGATCGCTGCTCCTTTTGCTGCAGCGGAACGAAGAGCCTGGCGAACATCTTCGTCACCGGTCAGCATAAGCTGGCTGGACAAGCCGTCGGCAACGATCAGATCAACGCGCTCAAGGCTGGCGAGAGCCCGAGGCTCAACAACGGAGACATGCACATTCCGCTCGAACGCCAGTTCCAGCATGCGACGCGCATTTTCCTTCGGTTCCGCGATCACCAGCGTCGCGCCGATGGATGCCGCCAGACCGGCAAGCCGTGTGCTGGCAGACTGGCTGGTTGTGCCGAGTTCGACGATAAAGCTGATTTTTCCGTGGTTCTCTTCACAGAAACGCTGTGTCAGATCGAAGCCGGCTTCTGCACGGCGATGACCGAGCGGAGAGTGGACGAGAACGTGATCCAATGTTGCTTCGCTGACATTGTCCGCATGTTCGTCTTCAGCATCGACTGATTTTCCGGACAGGGAAAGACGTTCGAGCGCATCACGGTAGACGTCGTTGACCAGGACGACCTCAGCGACACGCGAGGAGTCCTCCCGGTAGATTTCCTGGATTAGTTCTTCGATGCTCGGGAAAGAGAACTCTCTGGGCACCGTCCAGCCTTCTCCGGAGGAGACCGCGATACCCGCATCCTCCAATGTGAACAGGCAGGATGTCAGGAATGCACGGAAATCCGAGTCTCCCGGCAAAGTGGCGGAAAGGAGCGTCCCATTATCACCGGCGAGCGACAAGGCAATCTCGTGGCATGCCCTATAGATGGCTGCATCGATCATCAACGATGCATTGTCCTTCGCATCCGAGGATGCAAAATCGGTCAGGGCCGGCAATTTTGTAGCTGGCGGTTCGGATATTGCAAGAAGCGCGCTCGGGACGGCGTCGAAATGGAAAGCGACGGTATCCAAAGTATGATGGCGACGCAGAGACGTGCGGCGGAAACGGCAGTCCGAGAGGATGGCAATCTGTTGACCGGCAGCATCGAACAAACGGAAATTCACCTTGATCGAGAAGCTGCTGAACCGTTCGATCTCTATCCTTGCCCTGGCAATCGCTCGTCCCTTGCCCGTGACCCGGATCGAGCCGAAGCGAACCGGAATATAGGGAGAGCCAGTCTCCGTACCGGAAAGCCGGTCAAACAGTGCAACAAGGCCATGGAAGGCGGCATCTACAGAGAATGGATTGAGGTTGTAGCCGATATACGGATGCGCAGGTTCTGCCGCTTCTCTGAGTTCAACGTCGACAACGTTATCGCCCAAAGCCACAGCTCTCGACAGAAGCTGGAAGCGAGGCCCATATTGCAGGCCGAAGCGTTCGGCTGTTTCATAAACCTGAACAGACGAGAGGCTATCACCGCCTTCGGCAGATGTCGCGATTTCAACCTGATGGATTTCTTCATCCACCGGTCGCCGACAACGGCCGACAGCATGAATGGTCCAGTCATCACTGCTCAACCGTTCGCGGGAGCGGATCTCGATATTACCGGTTTCCGGAGAAAGAAGCGTCGAAAGCTCCAGCATCCGATCTGGGCGTAGCTCCAATGGCCGAACGATTTCCATATTGGAAACCTCGACCTCGTCGGTGCCGAAATGGGCTTGGGCAGCGGTAACCGCAATCTCCAGGAACCCGGCTCCCGGAAGGATCGCGCGGCCATCGACCACATGCTCCGCCAGATCCGGGAAGAGCAAGGCGTCGACATGGTTCTTCCAATGCGAACCGTTCGGATCATTCCGCCAGCCGAGCAGCGTGTAGCTGTTCTTGAAATCCCGACCGAACATGTCGATCTCATCCGTGGTGGCCGGCACTTTCAGCTCGGTCGGTTCGAATGGCAACGGCGGCAGATCGATGACGGGGCTGCGTTTCCCCGAATGTCTGGATTGTGCAGGAACCGCGCCGTGGGCGATGGCGCGGGCGAACGCGCGAGCGATCGGGTCCCGACCCTCGACAAGCGTTTCGCGCTGGAGCGAACCGATTACCGTGGCGGGCTGAGCCCTGCTCTTGGCGATTTCCGAGACGTAGTTTGACAGGATCGTGCGCGGTGAAATCTCGATGAACAGATTACAGCCGAGATCGAGCGCAGCTTCTGTCGCCGAGCGGAAGAGCACCGGTTCACGCACATTGTGCCACCAGTATTCGGCATCAAGGCCACGGCCGTCATATATTCCACCTGTAACGGTGGAAATGAATGTGCAACCGGCAGCCTGCGGCTCAATCGCCGGCAGTTCCGAAAGGAAACCTTCACGGGCGCTGTCGATGATCGGATGGTGGAACGGATAATTGATATCAAGAATATGAACGACAGTCTGAGACTTGCGAGCAGCATCCCGAAAGGCCTGAATTTCCGCGGCCGGACCAGAAATCGTAACCGAATTCGGCGCATTTATCGCCGCCACATGAATGCCGTCCAAGCCGTGATTCTTGGCGAAGGCCACAGCCGCCTCTTCGCCCATTACGGCCGCAGCCATCTTGCCTTGCCCGGCAAACAGATGCTGTGAGTGTGAACGCTTGGCGACGATCGCAACGGCTTCGGCAGCCGTCAACGCCTTGGACGCATAGGCCGCGGCAATCTCGCCGACGGAGTGACCGAACACAACATCGGGCCTGATACCGTAGGCGCTGAGGCTGTCCGAAAGCGAAGCCTGCACGGCAAACAGCAGCGGCTGCGCAATCGTCGCATCAGCCAAACGAACCCCGAGATTGTCCGCGACGATGAGGTCCGTCAGCTTTTCACCGAGGTGGTATTCGAACAAGGCGCTAAAAGACTGGAAATACTGGCGGAAATGAGGGTTTGCGCGGTAGGCTTCCACACCCATCCCGGCCCATTGCGCACCGTTTCCGGAAAACACGAAGGCTATTTTGCCAAGCAGGGACGGAGCTTCGCCATGTTCCCCATCGGAAGCATCGCCGGCAAGATGCGTCTTTATCGCATCGAGAACGCCGCGCTCACCTCGAGTATCGACTGCAAACCGATATTTCAACGCATCACGGTTCGTCGTCGTCGCGGCGATAATGCGGCGTGCTTTTTCGGGCGTGGCGGCGGAAAGACGTTCCTGGTAGTCCTTTAACAGGCTTTCGAGCGCACCTGCGCTGTGCGCGCTCGCCAAAAACAGGAGATTGTCGCCCTTGGCCGGCGAATCCGCCTGTGTTGCAGGCTCTGGATCACCGATAACGACGTGTGCATTGGTACCACCGAAACCGAAGGAGTTGATCCCCACGAGCCGCGCTTCCTTTGCCGGAAGCAGTTTGATGGCGGATGTGTTGACCCTTACGTTGAGTGCATCGAAATCGATGTCCTCATTCGCCGTTTCAATATGCAGCGTCGCAGGAAGATAATCGTTCTCCAGAGCCAGCATGGCCTTGAACAGACCAAACAAACCGGAAACCGGCTCAGTGTGACCGATATTCGACTTGATCGAGCCTATCGGAAGCGGAGCGCGGCGTTTCTGGCCGATGACATTACCGATTGCCCAGACCTCGGCGGGATCGCCGACCCGCGTTCCGGTTCCGTGACCTTCGATGAAGGCCACGCGGTTCACATCGATGCCGTGGCCCTTGTAGATGGAATTGAGCAGGTCGGCCTGTGCCTCACGCGACGGAAGACTGATGCCGTTGGTGCGGCCGGAAGAATTGACGCCGGTCGCGTGGATTCTGGCATAACTGCGATCATGCTGCTGACGCGCGATATCGCTGCGGCGAAGAACGATGGCAGCGCCGCCTTCGGCACGTACATAACCTTGACCGTTGGTGTCGTAAGCACGGCAGAGGCCTTCCGGCGACAACATGCGTGCCTGAGCGAAGCCGACGAAGGAAAGCGGATGGACGAGAAGGTTAACGCCGCCAACAATTGCGGTGTCGATATCGCCACGTTCCAGCGCACGTGCCGCCTGGTCCAACGCGACCAGCGAGGAGGAACAGGCCGTATCGATCGTCATGCTTGGGCCGTTCAAGCCAAAAACGTGAGAGATGCGGTTGGAAACAATCGAAAGCGTATTGCCCGTCATGAAATACGGGCTGCCGGAAGCGGGATCTTCCGCCGAAAGGTTACCACTGTCGAGGCTTGAGGCTCCGATATAGACCCCAACCTTCTGCTTCGAGAGCGTGCTTACCGGCAGGTTGGCATCCTCAAGTGCCTTCCAAACAAGCGTCAGCAGGATGCGCTGCTGAGGATCCATCTGCATGGCCTCACGCTGCGAAAGACCAAAGACAGCGGGATCGAAATCATAGACCGCGTCGATGACACCAGCTGCAAAGGTGTAGGTCTTCCCGGGTGTCCCTTGAGTAGGATGCCAGAAACGAGCCAGTTCCCACCGATCAGCTGGGATTTGCGTGACGGTGCAACGACCGGTTCGGAGAACTTGCTGCAACTCTTCGATGGAGCTGGCACCGGGCGCAACGCAGGCTCGGCCAATTACTTCTATCGTCATCGTCACTCTTACGTTAGTCATAGCTATAATAGCTACTGCAGATTAAGCCGACACCGACTTTAACAACATACTTACCCGCGCTTGTCACCAAAAAAGCAGAACAAACCACTACTTCTAGGTGACAACACAAAGTTAAGCACAATCAAAAATCCAGTGCGGATGCGGCAGATCGCACCGTCAATCACTCAAATTATTTGAGATCGAGGCACCCTGGACGGCGATCCCCACTGGCGCGCCAATAACGCGAAGGAATTTCGTCAGGTCGACGGCCGGATGCCGTGATGCGTAAATCACGTCACGGCTTTTGACAGGGAAGGTCTGGCCGACAAGCATGCTGTCCGGATGGCTCATATCAAACCTGTAGACGATCGGATAACGTCCTTCCTTATCAGCCTGCATTCCCTTCCGGGTGAGTTCGTCGAAACGGCGCTTACCCAGGAGACCAACGACCACTTCCGGATCCTCGTAGCGGAAAAGGAAAAAGCCCTTTGCATTGACAGTTTCGTCATTGCCGCCGCGGCCGAGTGCTACTGCTTCCAGAAGGTTCAGATCGTTCGCACCGAAATCAATGCGAGAATTGCTTTTGACGGCACCGAGGAGCGTAAAGGTTCGAGGATCCTTGGTAACGAAAATCTGGTCACCGGGCTGAACGTAGATGTTCTCTGACGGGTTCTCTACAATCGACTTCAGAAGCGCCGTGCCGGTTCGCTTGCCGCGTACGAGCGTCACGTAGGATTCGTATGGCTGTGATGTCGGGCCGCCCGCCTTGGCGATTACGTCGGTGATCTGCTCACCGCTCAGATTAAGCGAAATCTGCGCCGAACGATTTACCGCGCCGGCGACTGTTACCGAGCGGGATGGTGTGTCTCCCATAGCAATGATGACGTCGGGTTCGACAGCCTTGCTCTTCAGAGATGACAGAATTTGCTGGCGCGCCTCTTCAAGAGTGCGGCCGGCAAATCGCACGGTACCCACATATGGTATCGCGGCTGTGCCATCGGGCTGCACAACGATTTCAATTGGAGTCTGCTTTTGCTCACTGGTCGAGAACAGTCCGTCGGCACCGGCTTCGAAGATAGTGACCTTCAACTGGTCACCGATTCCGATGACAGCCCTGCCCGGACCTCCTCCGATACCGAATCGGCGCTTCAACGCCGTCGAAACATAATCCGAAACCAGTCTTGCAGTGTGATTGTCGACATCAACGATATCGAACACCGCTGCGTTAACGCGCCCGATGTCGGCCGGAGAACGGCCGGCATCCTCGTTGATCGCGGAGGCAAGAGGACCTTCACCAGGCACCGCCTGACATCCGGCCAAGGCGGCACAAATCACGATCGCAGTCACTCGAACCAAATCTCGATACTCCAGGTCAGGATCGTACGCGGCACAGAACTGCTTCCGCCCAATCCAGAATTTGACGTCCTTGAAAGCACACCGGACGACGAACGACAAGCTGCATGGCTCGGGCTTCCCGGAAAATAAAATCCGGTGCGGTTTTAAAGCCATAGTCACCAGCGAACTGATATTCAAAAGCGAAACTAAAAAAGTTGACTTAAATGCTTACTAATTAATGTGGTTAACGGCGCTTCCGAATTTGCGTGACTGATGTGAGGAGGGCGCTTCCCGTTCACCATTGTCGCGAATCATACTTGGACACGAACCTGTCCAATATGCCAAAGCTTGTCGGCATATCGACTTGAAACGGAGCTATTTCCTTGGCGGACAAGGCGGAACTCTTAACGCCTCTGATGCGCCTTCGAAGACGGCATCGAGCAGCAAAGGCATTCGGCACCTTGCTGGCCGTCGGCCTTGCGCTGCTGTTTGGTATCGTTCTTTCCGTCAATGACGGACGCAACTACCAACGGCTGGTGACATGGCTTGGAATGGACAAATACCTCGCGCGGCCTTTTGCCGCTTCACCGCCGCCTGCTTTGCGCGCGCGCCGCACGACGCTGCTCATCGATGCGCCGCCGCGACTCATCCGGCCCGTTGCCGGCCTGCGCGACCGGCTGCGTATACTCCCGCATCGGACAGCCCACGAGCGATGCGAGCGTCTGGGTGAGGATGGCTTGGCCTCCAGTTTCCAGGCAGCCGGAGGTGATTGGGAATGCCTGTTTTCGACGCAACGCGGCACAACGCCGGAGCCTTCGGTGCTATTCATCCAGGTCAAGGGAGCATCGTCCAGCACATTCCGCACGTTTCGTCTCAAGCTCAGCCTACTCGACCCAGGAAAGGACGATGAAATGTTCAAGCTGGTGGCCCGATCAATCGATCGTTTCGGGCTCGAAATGGCGCCCGAAAACCTACATTACCTCTATGACCGGATCAGAACGGGTCTCAGCTTTTCGTCGCGATTCGACGGCTACCGTGTCAGCTACGAGCGTGAGAGAGACGATGATCGACGTTTCAACCTTTTGATCACGCAGTTGCCCGAGACCTCGACATGTGGCCAATCGGCAGTATCGTCGAATGGTGCGTCGATGCACTCTTCGATCGTGCGCTTTCCGATCGAATGCCTGCCTTTGCAGCAACGGACCTTGTCACGCCCGATCCAGCCTAACTAGATCAACATCATCGCCCAGTTCACGCCGCGCGGTATCCATCAAACTCGTCTGGTGGGTGAATAGGATCGACTGGAACGCGCCACTCGATTCTGCTAGCGTCCGAAGGCCAGCTGCCGTACGTTCGTCATCGAATGTCTGGAAGATGTCATCCAGCACGAGCGGCGCCGGTTCATTGCGAGCGCAATAGTCCTGAAGGAACGCAAGACGAAGCGCCAGATACAGTTGATCGCCGGTTCCCTCACTCAATCCGGAAAGCGGCACCTGCTCGCCGGTCTTGCGCTCGACAACCAGTTGCAGCTCATCGTTATCATCATAGACCTGAATGAGGCGAGCGAACCGGCCGCCCGTCAAATCGGAAAACACCTCACCGGCGCGTGTCATGACAGGATCGGCCTGCTGCTGGCGGTAGGTTTCCATCGAATGGGAAAGCAGTGACCCTGCGAGCTTCAGCACCACCCAGCGACGGGCGAGCTCCTTGGCTTCCTGCTCGGCTGCCAGTTTTTCGAAGACGGCGCGTTCGGCGCCGGTGCCCTTTTCCAGCTCCTGCCTGCGCCGCAGGTTGTCCGCCTCGCCGGCGCGTAGTTCGGCAAGGCGATTGACCTGCCTGCTGTCCTCGGCCTCCAGCCTCTCGATTTCGACACCGGCGGATATCCTGTCGAAGTCGACGAGTGCTACCCTCACCGCCTCTTCATCGAGGCCATCGGCCTGCTCGATGAAGCGATTGCGGCAAAGTTCTTCGCTGGCAAGCAGTCTCCTTCGCTCCGCGAGGTCCGCCAGAACGGCGGCGAGTTGATCCGGCGGAACGCCAGCGGCACCTGCCAAGTTCTGCCGTTGGGCATCCAGCCCGACTGACTCGGTGATGTAACGGGCATGGGCAAGCTCGTTGCGCTCCAGAGCAGTCGTCAGCGTCTTGCGCTGGTTATCGGCAGCGCGCGCCTTCGTCACACGATCATTCAGCATGCCAGCCGCAACATCTGCCGGGATGGAGCAGAGATCCGGCGCAAGCGAGCCCGACAGGGTGGCTACCTCTCCCTCGAAGGCTTCCATGTCGCGGGCCATGCCGCGCACACGCCGATTGCGGTTCTGTCTCTCGGAAAGAAGGTCCGGCAGCGTGCGCCAGATATCCAACGCAGCATTGGCCATATCGATCGTCGCATCTTCGGCAAGCCCGGCTGATGCGGCAGCGGCAGCGAAACCTGACCGCCAGAGATCGACCTTTTTGCGCAGATCCGTCTCGTCGGCTTCCAGTCGCTTGAGCGTCTGGCTTGCCGTATCGCGCATCCGTTCGATGGTGCGTCCCTCGCTCCACTGACGGCTGATTTCCTCCAGGCGAGTCGAAATGTCCCGTGCAAGGCTACGTGGCGGCAGGACACCGACGGATGCGCCTGTGGCGTCTGCCAAAGCGGCCAATGCCGGCCGCAACGCCTCTTCCCGTGAACGCAGGATCTCGTAGTCGTCTTCCGCGGCATTCAGGGCGGAGGAAAGCGCCAGCAATCCATCGACCATGCGGCGCCATTCGATCATGCGCTCGGGCGCGCCGGGCGTCACCGGAACAGCGTGGAAGAGATCTTCGAACTCGGTCACCGCATCGGAAGCGGCAATTGCTGCCTCTTTGGCCACGCGTTCGGCTGCGGCAATCGCATCGGCGACTTTACGCTGTTGAAGTGTCAGTTGTGCATGACGCGAAACGCGTTCGGCATCGGAAAGCGCCATATCGGCCAGCCGATCCGCGTCCTGCACAGACGACCTTGCCGCCTGCAAAGCCGCGTCCGAAGGGGTGGAGGCCAGAGCCTCGATGAGGCCATCGCGTTCCTGTCGTGCAAGCTCGATCGTGTCGCGCGAAACGATCCTGCCCTCGCCTTCGAGAAGCGCAAGCTGGGCCTGAAGCTCATCCGCGTCATTCTTCAGACTTAAGAGCTTTTGCAATGCCTGCGTATGTTCCTGTCGTGCAGACTCGATCAGGCGGCGGTGATGAGCAAGTGTCTCAATGTCCGGCAGTGGTACGGAGAGAAGAAGGGTAAAATCGCGAACCGGCGGATCGAGGCGTGCCGACGCCGCATCGAGATCGCTCCTGGCGCGGGCAGCGCGGATCTTCAGCGTTTCGAGATTGGCCAGTTCCTCGATCTCGGGGCGCAGGGCCGCAAGCTGGTCGCTCAACGGCTTGGGATCGACGATGCGGGCAACCGGCGCATCGGCTTCAAGCTTGCGCAGCGCATCGGCTTCCTCATCGATACGCTTGCGAAGCTGCCGCATCTCGCGGTCGAGTTCACCACCCTCCTCCACCAGCTGGCGAAGGCGGACCAGATCGGCATCGGCTGGCTGCATTCGCTCAAGATCGGAAAACTCCCTGAAACCGAGGCGACGCGAGGCCTGCAGCAGTTTTTGATCGAAATCGTCCACTTCCGCACGGACGCGGGCAATGTCCTCCCTTGCCTTGAGGTAGACGCCACTGCGGCCATAGGCTGCCAGGATGTCCGGCGCAGCCAAAAGCAGCGCGTCATCCACCTTGATGGTTTCGATCTCTTCGCGAAGCCTTGTCAGCTCGTTTTCTGAAGCGGCAAGCGCTTCGGCATTTTCCCGACCAGCTTCGAGCGTCGCTGCGAGCTTCGTCTCGAAACCATCCGGCAGGCTGGCCAGATCCTCGTGCTGGGCCAGAAGCGCACGTTCGCGATCCAGTTCGCGCAGTAGTGGCTCAAGGGCTATCTGCCGGCGCATGCGATCGAGCGCACGCTTGATCTCCTCACGGCCCTGCAGGAGCGTGTGTATCTCGGAGCCGAGTTCGGCCTCTTCCTTAAGCAGCGCCTTCCAGTCGCCGGCCTTCAGCTCGTTTTCGCGCTCCGCCTTGCGGGCTGCATCATGGGCATCGAGAGCCTGATAAAAGCTGCGGTCCTTCGACCGGCGCTGGGAATAGATGGCATCCGCATCGGCCTCCAGCGACTTGCGCAGGCTGGAGAGGCCCGTCAGGCCTGAAGCGGCGGAGAACAGCAGGCTGCCGATCTCGCCGCCGCTTTTCAGCATGGTCTCGCCACCGGCGCGCAGCGAATCCGAATTGAGGCCGAAGGCGCGTTCGAACACATCGCGGGAGAGATTTCCGAGATAGGGCGAGAGCGCATCGTCGGCCAGGCTCTCTTCCGCATCGGAATGTCCGAGCAGCGTGTTCTTGCGCCCCTTGCGTCGGCGGAAGGAGAGTTCCTGACCGTCGCGCGCAGTCAGCCTTGCTCCGATGCGCAAGGCCCCGACATCATGAAGGAAGCTGTAGGCGGAGCGTTCGGGGAAACCGAACAACAGGTCGGAGATGGCATCAAGCGCGGAGGATTTTCCGGCTTCATTCGGTCCATAGACGATATGCAGCTTTGCGTCAGGGCGAAAGACGAGCTGGCGGTCGGTGAGCGCGCCATAGCGCAGGATATCTAGACGATCGAAACGCATGGTCAGCCGGCCTCCGCCGCACGGGAGACGAGAAGGTCACGCGCCTCGGCGAGAAGCACATCGATATCATCGCCAAGCGGCAGATCCCCTGCCCCGCTGCCGCCCGGCAATCTGGCGGCGATTTCGGCTATGCGGGCGGACGCCTCCTCCAGAAGTTCCGGCGGGAAGCCTTCCATGGTCAGAAGGCCGTCTAGGCCGAGCGTGCCTGAACTGCGCTCGGACGCTCCATCGTCGGGTTCGATGCGCAGATCGAGCTTCTCGAGCCAGATATCGGCATGGCCGCGATGGCAGGCGGCCTGAACCTCGTCGCGAAAGTCCTCGGCCTTCGACAGGAGCTGGTTGCGGACGCGGCTCTTCCCGGCCATGCGGACACGCAGCGCCAGAGGCCGGCCTTCCATCGCATCGGCGATCGGCTCGATTGCATACTCGACGCGGCGCAGCAGGGCTGCAGGCGTATCGTCTGCTTCAACTGCGATCGTCAGTTCAGCAAAGCGGGCGCTGTCGGTGATCAGGCGCTCATAGGCAATGCGGCCATCCTCGACCGTCACCAACACGGCGCCCTTGGCTCCGGTCTCGCGGATCGAGCGGCCCTGCAGGTTGCCCGGAAAGACCACGAGCGGGTCTTGCGAGACGATCTCGAAATCATGGACATGGCCGAGCGCCCAGTAATCATAACCGCGCGAGCGCAGATCCTCCACCGAGCAAGGCGCATAGGGGGCATGCGGCTCGCGGCCGGTCAGCGAGGTGTGCAGCACGCCGATATTGAACCATCCGGCCTCAGGCCTCGGATAATTGAGCGCAAGGTTTTCGCTTGCCGAGCGTTCGGCAAAGCCCTGCCCGTGCAGCGCGACCTTCAGATGCTCCAGCCGGAACGTGCCGGGCTTGCTTGTCGGGAACTCGCTGACATTCTTCGGCAGCGTGATGGTTCTGGTAATGACGCTTTCGGCGTCGTGATTGCCCTTGAGCAGGAAGACCGGGATGCCGGCGCGGTCCAGCCGCGCCACTTCGCGGTTGAAAAACAGGCCGATCTTGTTGTCCTTCCAGTCGCCGTCATAAACGTCGCCGGCAACGATGAAGAAATCGACCTTGCGCTCCACCGCTTCATCGACAAGCGCCGAAAAGGCCTTGCGGCTTGCCTCGACAAAAAGCTCGGCGAGATCGGCATCCTTGAGGGCCAGTCCCTGAAAAGGGCTGCCGAGATGCAGGTCTGCGGCATGGATGAAGCGGAAGGAACTCATCGAATCGTCTCATGCGAACACATCAGGAACGCCAGACTTAAGGTAGCAGGCCCCAAGAAAAAAGGCCGGGTGCGCAAACACCCGGCCTTTTCCTGTTGAAGATGGAGATCCGTCAGTTGGTGACCTTGAGGGTGACCGGCAGGAACAGGGTCTCGCCGGATGAGTCGTCAACGCCGTCATTGTCGGTGACCATGAAGGCCTTGCCGGACTTGTCGAAGGCAAAGCCTTCCAGCTTGTCGAGAACGTAGCCATTGGTGGCGCTCTTCAGATCGGGAAGGAAGTCATGAACTTCTTCCTTGGTGACGAGCTGCAGTTCGCCGCCGAGCTTGGCCGGCTTCAGATCCTTGAGGGAAACGCGATGGAGCTTCTTCAGCTTGGCGGCGTCACCGACCTGATTGTCGCGTTCGACGATGTAGAGATAATCGCCATTGGCGGTGATCTCAGACAGGCCGACCCAGCCCTTTTCAGCCTTTTCGAGCGGATAACGGACGGCTGCCCATTCCTTCGACTTCGGCTTGTAGGAAAGAAGCTTCACCTGGCCCTTGGGATCATCCTTCCATTCGCGCTGGATTGCCATCCAGAGCGTCAGGTCGTCGCCAGAACCGGTCGTGGTGATGCCTTCGAGGCCGTAACGGCTCTCGCCGGCGAGCAGCTCTGCCGGAAGACCGATCTCGCTCTTGATCTCGCCCTTGGCGTTGACGTTGTAGAGGCCGTGGCCGACGAGCTTGGCGCTGTCACCTTCCGACGCCAGCCAGAAGCCGCCCTTGCCATCGAGCGCGATGCCCTCGATGTCGAGCTTCTGGGCCGGCTGGCCGTTGCGGGTGATGCGGACGACATTGGTGATCTCGGCCGGCTTCTTGGTGGCGTCAATGGTGAAGATCGACGGCTGCATGGCGTAAACTGAGTCGTTGACCGCATAGAGAATACCATCCTTCTCGGCGTCACCGACGAGACCCGACAAAGCGCCCCAGCCGATCAGCTTGCCATCGACATCCTTGGAAACGATGGTCGGATAGGCTTTTTCGCCTTCGGCAAGCTCATAGATCATGACGTGCGAGCGCGGGCCGCCGTCTTCGCCGAGATCGGCTTCGTTAGCCGAGGCAAGCAGGTTACGGCCCGGGATGGCGACAGCGCCTTCCGGGGATACGCCCGACGGCAGAAGCTGGACGAGTTCCGGCTCGCCACCGGTATCCTTGTAGACGGCGATCATCGAACCACGCTCGGAGAGCACGAAGAAATACTGCTGGCCGTTGAAGATAGCGGCTTCCATGCCTTCCGGCTCGATGCCCTTGTTCTTGGCACGCTTTTCCGGGAAATGACCGTGGCGGGCAATCTCCTGCTCAAGCGTCATGCCCGCATCGTAGAGAACCTTGCCGGTACGGTCGAAGATGGTGAAGCCGCGCGAACCGCCCTTGTAATCACCTTCATTGGCGATGACGAGGCGATCGGTGCCGAGCCACTTGACGGCGTCAGGCTCGCGCGGAACGGCGGTCAGCTTGCCGGAGAAATTCAGCGAACCATCAGTCTTGGCGTCGACACCCTCAAGATCGACCGTGCCGGCAGTGAAGTGGCTGGTAACCTTGGCGGTCTTGCTATCGATGATGATGACGTGGTTGTTTTCCTGCAACGTCAGGGCGATCTCGCCATTGGCGTTGATGTTGACGAATTCCGGCTCCGGATCTTCCGGGGCGACTGTTGCAAGTCCGGTCACGTCGACGCGCTTGATGCTATCGCAGGCAGGAACTCCGTTTTTCAACGAGACGATCAGAAGTTCGCCTGCCGGAAGTTGCGGCAGGGCGCCGTCATTCAGGTCTTCGTCACGCTGGTTTTCGATGGCGATGGCGGCAAATGTGCCATCCGGCGCCACGACGACAGAATCCGGCTGGCCGCCTAGATCGCAGGTTGTTTCAAGTTTTTTCGAAGCAATATCGATGACACCCAGTTGGCCGGCCGGCTTCGTCAAGTCTTCGGTCTTGTCGATGGTGATGAGTGCCTTCGGACCGG
Source organism: Hyphomicrobiales bacterium (assembly GCA_900472575.1). Taxonomy (GTDB): domain Bacteria; phylum Pseudomonadota; class Alphaproteobacteria; order Rhizobiales; family Rhizobiaceae; genus Neorhizobium; species Neorhizobium cellulosilyticum. Next base: position 22,647 of record UCIV01000028.1, on the reverse strand, counting down.
CTGCAGCAACCGAGTTCGGTTCGCCATCTATGGCGATGGATCCACCTGCCTTCGGGGCCTTGGCGTCGGTGACGTCGATGAAGCCGATCGTGCCTCCCGGCGCGTCGGAATAGATCAGTGTGTTGCCATCCGCAGTCGCGGTGATGATTTCCGACGATGTCGCCTTGTCCTCGCCCTTGGGCAGGTTGGCGGCGACCGGGAAAGAAGCGATACGGTTAAAGACCTGCTCGGCGCTGGCGGGAGCTGCCACCGAGGCAAGAAGGATTGCCGTCAAGGCGGCGCGTGTCGAGAATGTCATGGGAAGCCCTCCGTGAAACCACAGGTGGGCTTTTGGGCCAGCCGCATGACACGACAATGACAATTTCATCATCATGAGTTGTATTATCGGCTGATTGAGCCCGCAGCATTCATCGCAATAGAAAAGGCCGGGCAAGCCCGACCTTTTCTATTGCGTAATCGGAAGTGGAGCAGATCACTTCTTCTTGGCGTTGTAAGCCTTGATGGCTTCCGAAACCTCACCCTCAGCATGCGCAGCGTTGTCAAAGCCGTTAAGCTCGACAGCCTTGCGGCCAGCCGGAAGCTGTTTATAGACGCGGAAGAAAGCCTGAAGGCGTTCCTGCTCGATCTGCGGCAGATCGGTGATTTCCTTGATGTTATCGTAGGTCGGGTCGATCTTGCTGGTCGGTACGGCAACAATCTTGTCATCGACCTCGCCGCCATCGATCATCTTCAGAACACCGATCGGGCGAACCTTGATGATGGCGCCCGGAACGACTGGCTCGCGGGTGTAGACGATGGCGTCGAGCGGATCGTTGTCGCCACCGAGCGAAGAGGTGATCGAGCCGTAGTTGCCCGGATAAACGACCGGCATGGACTGGTAGCGGTCAACCACGACATGGCCGGTCTTGGCGTCGATCTCGTATTTGGTGAAGCTGCCCTGCGGGATCTCGATGGCGACGGCGAATTCCTTGCCGTCATCGGTTTTCTGCGGATAGTCGAGATAGGAAACGTATTCGGCAGAAGCTACGCCCGCGGTAACGAGAAACGCGGCGGCAGTCAGAAGCAATTTCATGGCAGGCCCTTTTCATGATGAGACGTCCCACCTAAGCGAGCTCTGTGACAACGCCGTGACAGATTCCCGTCTACAAAGTTTACCTCTCATACTGAAAAGGCCCGGCATAAACCGGGCCTCGTCCATCGCGAGCATTCCTTAAAAAATCGGCTCAGAACTTGACCGTATAGTTGCTGCGCAGCCAGACGGTCGGGTCCTGCCCCTTGGTCGTGGCGTTGACCATGAAGGAAGCGACCCCCTTGCCGAGATCAAATTCGGCGCCGAGACCGCCACGAGCCCAGAACTGCTGCAGATCCTGACCTTCGAGACTGAAGTCGCTGATCCCGGTCAACGTGCCGCTCGTAGCCGTCGAGCGGTTTTCGAACTGGTAGTCAAGCTCGGCCTTGGCCAGCAGACGGACAGTGTCGTTCAGCGGACGAACGAAATCGGCACCGAGACGGGCGATCGTCGAATGATCGCTGCTGCCGTCGAATTCGACCGGGAAGGAGCCGCCGGTTTCCGTATAGGCGTCAACCTTGGTATGCGCATAGGAAAGGCCGACATAGGGGGTGACAGCCGTGTTGTCGATCGTCACCGCATTCAGCCAGTCGAAGCGGATCTTGGCGCCCCAGGTTTCGGCATTGGTGTCACCTTCGGAATAGTCGGTCACTGCACCGCTCAGATAACCGCGATGGCTATCGATGCTGCTACGTCCCCAGTAACCACCGACCGTCACGTAAACGTTCTTGCCGAGATCGGCGGAGACTTCCGGGGAGAGATAGAAACCGCGCTGGCGCACATCACCGCCGGCATCGAGATCCTGATCGGTATAAGTACCACCTGCCGCGAAGCGCGCCGTCACACCATCGGCAATACCGTAACCGAAGCCGAATTCGCCAAGAGCCAGGCCGCCATCGGCGTGATCGCTGTTGTCATAACCGCCATCGATCGTGCCCCAGACGGATCTCTGGCCGGCGGTCAGCAGATTGCGCATCGGCGCTCCCTGCGCACCGAACATGATTGTGTCGGCACTGTTGACACCGCTCTGAACGATGACGTTGTTGGCCATCGCGACAGTCGGGAAAAACTCGGCGGTATCGATGATACCGCTTCCGCCTTCGCAGACGTCAGCGTTGCATTCGTTGCCGCCTTCCTCGCCCTGGCTTTCGATGACACGCGCGATATAGGTGGAGCCGGTAGTGGTCTCGCCGATGATGACATTGCCGTCAGCCGATACGAGATCGGCGGTTTGCGTCATAGCATCGCCGATGGTGGCACCTTCGGCTGCCAGCCAGTCCTCGACAGTCACCATGCCGGTCGCCTGCGTCCAACGAAAGCCGTGGCTCGTGGACTGGGCGTCTGTTGCCGATCCGACCACGACGCCGCCGTCGGCATTAACCGCACTCGCCGTGGATGAAGTGCCACCGAGAGTTCCGAGATCGGTCATCACGTCTGTTGACCCGACATACCGGTAGGCGTGAGACGACGTGTCGCCGGTCAGGTAGGAACTGCCGACCAGAACATTGCCATCGCCGCTCATTGCGTTCAGGAACGTGTAAGAACCGCCCAAGCTTCCGATGTCGACCATCTCGGTCTCTTTAGTCCATCGGAATACGTGGTATGGCGACGACGAGGATGTATATCCAGATCCGGCGACCACCGATCCGTCGTCGCTGACAAAGTCAGCGCTGGAGTTGTCATAAAGCGTATCGATGTTCTCCATCGTGCCGCTGTCTACAGTCCATCGAAATGCGTGATAATTTCCGTCTAGTGTGTCGGCCTCGCCGACAACAGTTTTCCCGTCGGTGCTCACAGCGTATGCGTACGAATCCCGCCCACCAAGCGTGCCTAGACCGATCATTCCCTCAGAAGATGTCCAGTAAAAAGCTTCGGCCATGAAGCTCATGACGCTTACGTATCCCGCAACGGCGGTTCCGTCGCCACTTACAGACTGAGCAAAGCTACCGGTGGTGTCAGTGTCAACTACACCCAAGTCGACGAAACCATTCGCTGCAGTCCATACGAAGGATGTCTTGCGACCGGTCACGGCATCAGAATAGTAGCCCGTCACGGTCTTACCGTCGGCGCTCAAACCACTCAAATTGAGATAGGTGACGCCGGACGGTGGCGTGATTGACTGAATGTCGCCGGTTGCTGTCGATATAAGTGAATAGGTGTAGGTCCCGGCATTCTGGTCGTAATCAGTTTTGAGTACGACCGAACCATTACTGCTCAAACCGATAACTTCGGGTCCGGAGGCAGCATGTGCAACGGAAGCAACACTGACCATAGCCGAGAGAGCAGAACTCGCAAGAAGACAAAGGGGCTTTGATTTAAGAAACATTTCTGGATGACTCGCTGATCGTTTAAGACGGATGCCGTCAGCGACGCCGAGATATGAAATGCCTCATAAAAATAAGAACTAATCATATTTCTAAATTAAGAATCGCTTGTGCCCCCACTGACGAATTGGCCGTGATGCACTCGATCTGACAAGTAGTTCGAAATCTGCCGGCCGGCGTTTCTCTGACAAATGACAACAAAGCGGAAGCACTGTTGCCGGGCGGCACCACTGCCCAATAACCGTTAATTGTTGCAAGTTCGCAGCATCCACCGGGAGTGGAGATGATGTGTTATGCAACAAAAAACCCCGGAAGTTATCCGGGGTTTTAAGACCATGGCAGGGATACTGCCCGGTGAAGTCTTACTTGCCGTTTACGGCGTCCTTCAGGCCCTTGCCGGCCGAGAACTTCGGAACGTTGCGAGCCGGAATATCGACTTCTGCGCCGGTCGACGGGTTGCGGCCCTTGGAGGCTTCGCGGCGGGATACGGAGAAGCTGCCGAAGCCAGCGAGGCGAATGTCGCCGCCGTTCTTCAGTTCGCCCTGTACGGTTTCGAATACTGCGTCCACGGCGGATGCGGCGTCAGCCTTGGAGAGACCAGCCTTTTCGGCAACTGCGGAAACCAGCTCGTTCTTGTTCATGTTTCCATCCCTTTCTACGGTTTTGGAACGACTCGATTAGTCGGCGCCGACAATAGTTTTGCGTCGGTGCTTGGCAACCCAAAAGCTCTGAGATCGCCTGAAAAACAAGGGGTTTCATGCATTTTTCACAAAAAAAGCCGGCTTTCGCCGGCTTTCTCCACAATTCAAACTCGGTTGACCCGAGGGATCGCTCAATGGGCGATGCCTGCCACACCGTCCTCGGACCCCTCGACCGTTGCGATAACGGGTGTCTCAACCGTACCATCCCACTCGATCGGTTCAGGACGACGAACCAGAGCATGCTTGATCACCTCGCCCATGCGGGACACGGGGATGATCTCCATGTTGTTCTTCACGTTGTCCGGAATGTCCGCCAGATCCTTGGCGTTTTCTTCCGGGATCAGAACCGTCTTGATGTTACCGCGAAGGGCTGCAAGCAGCTTTTCCTTTAGGCCACCGATCGGCAGGACGCGACCGCGCAGGGTAATTTCGCCTGTCATGGCGACATCCTTGCGAACCGGAATGCCGGTCATGATCGAAACGATCGCCGTTGCCATACCGACGCCGGCAGACGGGCCGTCCTTCGGGGTGGCGCCTTCCGGCACGTGAACGTGAATGTCCGACTTGTCGAAACGCGGCGGCTCGATGCCGAAATCGACGGCACGGGAGCGCACATAGGATGCCGCCGCCGAGATCGATTCCTTCATGACGTCCTTCAGGTTGCCGGTGACGGTCATGCGACCCTTGCCCGGCATCATCACGCCTTCGATGGTCAAGAGCTCGCCGCCGACTTCCGTCCAGGCGAGACCGGTGACAACACCGACCTGATCCTCGCCTTCGGCCTCGCCGTGGCGATAGCGTGGAACACCGAGGTAATCCGAAATATTGGCGGCCGTGATGGCGACCGACTTCGTCTTGCCCTTGATGATCTCGGTCACGGCCTTGCGGGCGAGCTTCATCAGCTCGCGCTCGAAGGAGCGAACACCGGCTTCGCGGGTGTACTGCTGGCTGATCGCCATCAGGGCATCATCTGAAACCGAGAATTCATTCGGCTGCAGAGCATGTTCCTTGATCGCCTTCGGCAGAAGGTGACGCTTGGCGATCTCGCGCTTTTCATCTTCGGTGTAACCGGCGATGCGGATGATCTCCATGCGGTCCATCAGCGGACCCGGAATGTTGAGCGTGTTCGCCGTGGTGATGAACATCACGTCGGACAGGTCGTATTCAACTTCAAGGTAGTGATCCATGAAGGTCGAGTTCTGGGCCGGATCGAGCACTTCGAGCAGTGCCGCCGACGGATCGCCGCGGAAATCCGACCCCATCTTGTCGATTTCATCGAGCAGGAAGAGCGGGTTGGACTTCTTGGCCTTCTTCATCGACTGGATGATCTTGCCAGGCATCGAGCCGATATAAGTGCGGCGGTGACCACGGATTTCGGCTTCGTCACGAACGCCACCGAGCGCCATGCGCACGTATTCGCGGCCGGTCGCCTTGGCGATCGACTGGGCGAGCGACGTTTTACCGACACCCGGAGGGCCAACGAGGCAGAGGATCGGGCCCTTGATCTTGGTGGCACGCGCCTGAACCGCCAGATATTCGACGATACGCTCCTTGACCTTGTCCAGACCGAAGTGATCCTGCTCGAGGATTTTTTCGGCGTTGTTGAGGTCGGCCTTGATCTTCGACTTCTTGGCCCACGGAATACCCAACAGCCAGTCGAGATAGTTGCGCACGACAGTGGCTTCCGCCGACATCGGGCTCATCTGGCGCAGCTTCTTCAGTTCGGCATCCGCCTTTTCGCGGGCTTCCTTGGAGAGCTTGGTCTTGCCGATGCGTTCTTCCAGTTCGGCCATCTCGTCACGGCCTTCTTCGCCGTCACCGAGTTCCTTCTGGATCGCCTTCATCTGTTCGTTCAGGTAATATTCGCGCTGTGTCTTCTCCATCTGGCGTTTTACACGCGAGCGGATGCGCTTTTCGACCTGCAGGACCGAGATTTCGCCTTCCATGAAGCCGAGCGCCTTTTCAAGACGCAGCTTGATCGACACCGTTTCCAGCATTTCCTGCTTTTCGGTGATCTTGATCGACAGGTGCGAGGCAACCGTGTCAGCGAGCTTCGAGTAGTCCTCGATCTGGCTGGCGGCGCCGACGACTTCCGGCGAGATCTTCTTGTTCAGCTTTACGTAGTTCTCAAACTCGGAAACGACCGAGCGCGACAGGGCTTCAACCTCGACGGCGTCCTCTTCAGGCTCATCGAGAATGTCGGCCTTGGCCTCGTAAAACTCCTCGCGGTCCGTATAATTGCTGATCTCGGCACGTGCTCGACCTTCGACGAGAACCTTGACGGTGCCGTCGGGCAGCTTGAGGAGCTGCAGCACATTGGCGACCGTGCCGATTTTGTAGATCGCGTCCGGCTCCGGATCGTCGTCGCTGGCATTGATCTGGGTGACGAGCATAATCTGCTTGTCGGAGCCCATAACCTCCTCAAGCGCGCGGATGGATTTCTCACGTCCGACGAACAGGGGAACGATCATATGCGGGAAGACCACAATGTCGCGCAATGGCAGGACCGGATAGGTCGCAGAGCCGGATGCTGCAGACGTTGAACTTGTCATCTTGTTTCCTTTCCATCGTCCCGTTTCCGGGATGGCTTGAGCAATTACCCAAGCACTTCACTCCCGCTCAAGGTGGAGTTTTCCTATGTCATTTTCAAGCCTTGCAGCAGCCCCGTCGTCGCCAACATGACAGGGATATTACAAAGCACTCGCATAAATGTTTGACGTTGCCATTATCCGCCGGACCAGCCCCGGCCATCGACGGAAACGTGAATCGCATTCAACCTCACACCGAAGCCGAAAAACCGAAGCAGCGAGAACAACCATGATCTGCGTGCTTCACGTCTAAAGCAAGCTGAATATCGCGCAACCGTCCGCATTGGGAATTTCCCCAGAACGAAGCGAGCAACCACAGCTTACCTACGAAAAGAGGCCCCAATACGGGGCCTCGATCAAATCTATACTACTGGTCCCGGCTTAGGCCGAGACATTGGCTTTCTCGTCCTGGCGATCCGCATAGATATAAAGCGGACGGGCATTGCCCTTCACCACATCGTCGGAGATGACGACCTCGCGGACGCCATCGAGGGCCGGAAGCTCGAACATCGTGTCGAGCAGGATCTTTTCCATGATCGAACGGAGGCCGCGGGCGCCGGTCTTACGCACGATCGCCTTGCGGGCGATTTCGCGAAGGGCGTCCTCGTGGAAGGTCAGCTCCACGTCTTCCATCTCGAACAGGCGCTGATACTGCTTGATCAGTGCGTTCTTCGGCTCGGACAGGATCTGGATCAGCGCATCCTCATCGAGATCCTCGAGCGTTGCCAGAACCGGCAGACGACCGATGAATTCCGGGATGAGGCCGAACTTGACCAGATCTTCCGGTTCCAGTTCGCGCAGCACTTCGCCGACGCGGCGGTCGTCAGCAGCCTTGACGGATGCACCGAAGCCGATCGAGGTTTTCTCGCCACGTGCCGAAATGATCTTGTCCAGACCAGCGAATGCACCGCCACAGATGAACAGGATGTTCGTCGTGTCGACCTGCAGGAATTCCTGCTGCGGATGCTTGCGGCCGCCCTGCGGCGGAACCGAGGCAACCGTGCCTTCCATGATCTTCAGAAGCGCCTGCTGCACGCCTTCGCCTGATACGTCGCGGGTGATAGACGGGTTGTCCGACTTGCGCGAGATTTTGTCGACTTCGTCGATATAGACGATGCCGCGCTGGGCGCGTTCGACATTGTAGTCGGCGGCCTGCAGAAGCTTCAGGATGATGTTTTCGACGTCTTCACCAACGTAACCGGCTTCGGTCAGCGTCGTTGCATCAGCCATGGTGAAGGGAACGTCGATGATGCGGGCGAGCGTCTGGGCAAGATAGGTCTTGCCGCAGCCGGTCGGGCCGACGAGCATGATGTTCGACTTCGCAAGCTCTACGTCACCGCCCTTGGAGGCATGCGCGAGGCGCTTGTAATGGTTGTGAACGGCGACCGACAGGATGCGCTTGGCCTGCTGCTGGCCAATGACGTACTCATCGAGAACCTTGATGATGTCCTGGGGCGTGGGAACGCCGTCGCGGGACTTGACCATCGAGGTCTTGTTCTCTTCGCGAATGATGTCCATGCACAGTTCGACGCATTCATCGCAGATGAATACTGTCGGTCCTGCAATCAGTTTGCGGACCTCGTGCTGGCTCTTTCCGCAGAAGGAGCAGTATAGGGTATTCTTGGAGTCGCCGCCGTTGCCGCTGCTGACTTTGCTCATATCACTTTCCTTCCAGCACTCTGCGCTCACGTAAAGACGGGCGCAGTCCACTCAACCGCTGCCGGCACGTGACACCGACGGGCTTCACGTGCCTGCCCTGTTCCGGGGGTACTCTACCGGTCCAGATAACGGTCCGGCGGCAACGAAACCCCTAAGAAACGAATGCTATGTCATAAAAGTTCAACACAGCATTAATAGTTACTAATAGCGCTTTCCGACCGACTTGAAACCCCTTTTTGCTCACAACAGGGTTACAGTGGCGGAAAGGCTACAACCCGATCAGCTTTCCGAGCCGCCTTCAAGTTCCTGGCGCGAGGTCAGGATCTTGTCGATGACACCCCATTCCAGGGATTCGTCGGAGGTCATGAAGTGGTCGCGATCGAGGGTCTTTTCGACTTCCTCGAGGGTGCGGCCGGTATGCTTCACATAAACTTCGTTCAGGCGGCGCTTCATCTTGAGGATGTCGCGGGCATGACGCTCGATGTCGGACGCCTGCCCCTGGAAGCCGCCGGACGGCTGATGCACCATGATGCGGGCATTCGGCGTTGCAAACCGCATGCCCTTTTCACCTGCGCAAAGGAGCAGCGAACCCATCGAGGCGGCCTGGCCGATGCAAAGCGTCGAAACGGCTGGCTTGATGAACTGCATCGTGTCGTAGATCGCCATGCCGGCGGTGACCACGCCACCCGGCGAATTGATGTAAAGCGCGATTTCCTTCTTCGGATTTTCGGCTTCGAGGAAAAGCAGCTGGGCGCAGACGAGCGACGCCATGTGATCTTCCACCGGACCGGTCAGGAAAATGATGCGCTCCTTCAACAGGCGCGAATAGATATCGTAAGAGCGCTCACCGCGATTGGTCTGTTCGACGACCATAGGCACCAGGGCCATTGCGGTATCAACTGGATTTTTCATGTCCGTCCTTTGTCAAATGCCTTGCCGAAGGCAACGTGGCGCTCCGGAATCATTGGAATGGGTCAATCCCTACATAGAGTGTCAATGCCCGGTACTTCAAGACGGAGAGCCCGATATCCTTAACTCACGATCGTCCTGCCACCCATGCCGGGCTGATCGCATCTGCGCTGTCGCGAATAAATCGCTTCGGCTCAATGATACGGCGGCCCTGCCCACCGCCTTTTTTACCGCCAAGGTAAAGCGAAGGTAAATCACACCGGACAATATCGCCCCACGCCAACTATAACGCCAAAAGCGAGCGCCCGGCGCAAACCCGACCTTAAACTTTCGAGGTTATACACACGCCAAGCCGAGGTTCGGCGGGGAGTATTGCGTTGGATATTGTAACGGGTTTCATGATCTGGGCCGCAGAGGCCAGCACGATCGGTGTGCTTTTATGGACACGCTGGTTTTACGAACGCCAGCCGTTTTACTTCACCTGGGGGACCGGCTTCCTCTTTCACGGCATCGGCGTCGGCATGGTCGCGCTGCGCGGCACCCTGCCCGATTTCGTTTCTATCGAGATTGCCAATGTCATGGCACTTGGCGGCATCGGGCTTTGGGTTGCCGGAATGCTGCAATTCGACAAGCGGCGCGTGGAAGCGTTTATCGCCATTCCATCACTGATCTTCGTCGCCGGCATGCTGCTAGAGCCGGTGCGGACCAATTTCAGCTATCGTGTCGCCCTGTTCCATGGCGCTGCATCGGTAGGATATCTGATGCTGATCGCCACCGTTCTTTGGGGCGAAAACGGCCGCTCGCAGACCCGCAGGGTTTTCGCCGCATGTGTCGGCGTCCAGGTTCTGTCGAGCACGGTAGTCGCGATATTTGCCCTGATCAGCAAGCCGCAATCCTTTGCGGCAGGCAACAACTCCTTCCTACTGCTTCTCGTCGCCGCCTTGTGCTTCATCGCCGCTATCATGAGCGGCAGCAAGCTCATCAACGAGCGCAATGAAGCCAAGCTGAAACTGCTCGCCGTCACCGACCCACTGACCAACCTTCTCAATCGCCGCGGATTGATCGACCAGTTCCACACGCTGAAGCGAATCCACTCGGGCGAAGGCGGATTACTGGCTCTGATCCATCTGGACCTAGACGGTTTCAAGCAGATCAATGATCTATACGGCCATCAGGCTGGCGACGAGGTGCTGGTCGCCTTCGCAAAAATTGGCACGGCCGCGCAGCGGGGACGCGGATCATTCGGTCGCATGGGCGGCGAAGAATTCGCATCAATCATGTATGTCGCCAACATGATAGAGGCCGCAAGCGTCGCAGAGGCGATCAGGACTACGCTGAAACAGCAGCCGATCAACGTCGGAGACCATCAGATACCCGTCACCGTCAGTATCGGCATTGCGCTGGCGGAAATCCGATCGGCCAACCTGGACACGCTTCTCAGCACGGCAGACCGCGCACTCTATGTTGCCAAGACAAACGGCCGCGACCGCACGGCGATCGGCACCGAGAGTGATGTATCGATCGTTCCCGCGATCGACCACGCTGATACGCAGGATGCCCCGGTCCAGGCCAGCATGACACAACAGGTAGCTGCACTGAGACGGATCGTGGCGATCGGCAAGTAAGCGTTATGCATCGAAGGAGGCGGCTCCGTTTTTCGGCGCCGCCCTCTTGTCTTCGTCTACCCGATCACCCAAATCCCTCCCACACAAAAATGAGAGAGCGGGACATGGCGAAGACACTTTACGGGGCTGTGGTCATCAGCCTGCTATCGATTTCGTCCGCACCTGCGCAGCAGGCCTCTGACACGGTTGCCCCCGAGAAAGCCACCGGCACTGCAAGCGCCAGCCGCGTGGAAGCGCGAGACTTCATGGTCGCAGCCGCCAATCCGCTGGCAGCGCAGGCGGGTCGTGAAATTCTCGCCAATGGCGGCAACGCCATTGATGCGATGGTGGCGGTGCAGGCCGTGCTCGGCCTTGTCGAGCCGCAGAGTTCCGGCCTCGGCGGTGGCGCTTTCCTCGTCTATTACGACGCGGCCGCGAAACGGCTGACCACATTCGACGCCCGCGAAACGGCGCCGATGGAGGCGACGCCGAAGCTTTTTCTCGACGATGCAGGACAGCCGCTGAAGTTCATGGACGCCGTTGTCGGCGGCAGGTCGGTCGGCACGCCCGGCACGGTGCGGCTGCTGGAGGATGTCCAGATCCGCTACGGCAAGCAAAGCTGGCCGGCCCTCTGGAAACCCGCCGCCAAGCTGGCCCGCGAAGGCTTTGCAGTCTCCCCTCGCCTCGCTTCGCTGATTGCGACGGAAGGCGACGCGCTGAAACGTTACGAAGGTGCAAGGAACTATTTCTTCGATGAGACCGGTGCGCCGCTGAAGGCGGGGCATATCCTGAAAAACCCCGAATATGCGAAAACGATTGAGGCGATTGCGACGGGCGGTGCCGATGCATTTTATCGCGGACCTATCGCCGAAGATATCGTCAAGACGGTGCGCGGTGCGCGCGACAATCCAGGTATTCTGTCCCAGACCGACCTTGCCATCTATCACATCAAGGAACGGGAGCCGGTCTGCTTTGCCTATCGCGCTCTCGACATCTGCGGCATGGGACCACCGTCTTCGGGCGGAATTGCTATCGGTCAGATGCTGGGCATGGCAGAGAATTTCGACCTCAAGGGCCTTGGTCCGGAGAATGTCGAAAGCTGGCGGATCATCGGCGACGCACAGCGCCTCGCCTTTGCCGATCGCGAGCGTTACGTCGCGGATACAGATTTCCAGCCGCTGCCGATCAAGGGGCTTCTTGAGAAGACATATCTCGGCGAACGGGCAAAGCTTTTGGATGGCGACAAGGCGCTTGCCAAGGATGCCGTCAAGGCAGGCGAACCCGAATGGGATCACGCCATGCTGCTCGGCCGGGATGCCGCGATCGAACTGCCGTCCACCAGCCATTTCGTCATCGTCGACAAGGAAGGAAACGTCGTCTCGATGACGACGACGATCGAGAACGGCTTCGGTTCTCGGCTGATGACGCATGGCTTTCTGCTCAACAACGAGCTGACCGATTTTTCCTTCAAGACCCATGATGGTGCACTCGCGGTCGCCAACCGTGTCGAACCCGGCAAACGGCCACGCTCCTCCATGGCTCCGACGATCGTGATGAAGGACGGCAAGCCGCTGCTCGCGATCGGCTCGCCGGGCGGTAGCCAGATCATCGGCTATGTGGCGCAGGCGCTGATCGCCTATATCGACTGGGGGATGCCGGTGGAACAGATCGTCGCCCAGCCGCATCTGATCAACCGTTTCGGTACCTACGACATCGAAGCGGGTACGACAGCCGAGAGGTTCGCCGAGCCACTGAAGGCGCTTGGCTATGAAGTCAAACCGGGCCAGATGAATTCCGGGCTGCATGCCATCGAGATCACCGGCACCGGGCTTGTCGGCAGCGCCGATCCGCGTCGCGAGGGCGTTGCTCTTGGCGAGTGACGGCAACCAGCTTATCCCGATTGCGCAGCGCCGGAATTTCGCGCTACGCATCGGGAATGACATCGCTTCCTGATTTTCTCCGTATCGATACCGCCAGCCGGCATGTTTCGCTTGATGGCCGCAATCCGGCTTTCTACAGCGACCCGAACCAGGTCTATTCAGCCCTGCATCAGCATTGTCCCACCTTCTACTGGGAGGAACAGCGGCAATGGTTCTTTACCGGCTATGAGCATGTGAATGCACTGTTGCGTGAGAGGCGTTTCGGGCGACAGATCCTGCATGTGGCAAGTCGCGAGGAACTGGGGCTGCCGGAGCCGCAGGCGCATCTTGTGAATTTCGATCTCGCAGAGCGCCATTCGCTGCTGGAAATCGAGCCGCCGGAACACACGCGGCTTCGAACGCTCATCAACCGCGCCTTCGTATCCCGTCATATCGAGAGGCTGAGGCCGGAGATTGCCGATCTGGCAGAAAGGCTGATCGACGGTTTCGAAAAGGATGGAAAGACTGAGTTGCTTTCCTCCTTTGCCGACATCATTCCCGTCACGATGATCTCGCGGATGATCGGCATTCCGGACGAGATGGGACCGCAGCTCTTGAAATGGAGCCACGCCTATGTCGGCATGTATATGTTCAAGCGCTCGAAAGAGGACGAATATGCGGCCGACCGGGCGGCGAAGGAGTTTGCCGATTACGTCAGGACGCTTATCGCCGAGCGCCGCAGGATACCTGCGGAGGACCTGCTCAGCCATATGATCCACACCGAGCATAAGGGCCACCACCTTACCGACGACGAACTGGTATCGACGACCATCGTGCTGCTCAACGCCGGGCATGAGGCGACCGTGCATCAGATCGGCAATTCGGTTCGGGTCATTCTCGAAAGCGGCCTTTCTCCGGCCGAACTTTTTCGAGATGAAACAGCCACGGAACGGACGGTGGAAGAAACGCTGCGCATCTGCGCACCCGTCCATATCTTTCAGCGATGGGCCCTGGAGGATTTAGAGATCGATGGCGTCAGCCTGAAGCGCGGCGACAAGGTCAGCCTGATCCTGGCGGCGGCCAATCTCGACCCGAAAGTGTATTCTGATCCGCTCACCTTCAAGCCGGAACGAAAGGAAGCTCAGAACCTCTCTTTCGGAGCGGGCATCCATTTCTGCATAGGCGCGCCGCTGGCGCGGCTGGAGCTCAATACGGTTCTGCCGATCCTGTTTCGACGCCTGCCCGACTTGAGGCTGGAGACGAAACCCATGGTCAAAGATGTCTATCATTTCCATGGGTTGGAGCGACTGGATCTCGTCTGGTGATGCAAAATCAGGCATCGAGCGACAGTACGCCACATCGAAAACACATGGCTCTTATGCAATCTGTTCGATTGTTTAGCGGAAACAGTACCTTATAGTACGGCTGAGGGAGGATCGTTGAACAGGACCCCTTCCGTGACCAAGCGCAAGACCGCGATTTTCCTGCATAAAAGCCTCCACGGCAACCGTTTCGCACAGGTTGCGCTGATCGTGCTTCTTTGGCTTGCCGGTGAAGCCGTGTCGCGCGGCACAGGTCTGCCGATCCCCGGCAGCGTGCTTGGCCTGTTTGCACTCCTCTATCTGCTGATCACCGGCACTATCCGTCTTTCCACCATGCGGCGCGGTGCCAATGTCCTGCTGGCAGACATGCTGCTCTTCTTCGTGCCCGCCGTTCTTGCCGTCCTCGACCACTCCGAATTTCTCGGCCTTGTCGGGCTGAAGGTTCTTGCGGTCATCTTTGCCGGGACGCTGATGGTCATGTGCATGACCGCGTTGGCGGTCGATGTCGGCTACCGGTTGATGCTCCGCATGGAGAGCAGACATGCCGTCTCTTGAGACGATACTGATCACCGTCTTCTGGTCGGCAGCAACGATCGCTATCTATCTTCTGTCCAAGCGAACCTATCGCCGCTGGCCGGCAATCTGGTCGTCGCCGCTGGTTTTGACCCCGGTCCTTCTCGCTGCGCTGGCGCTGTCGCTGCACACGACCTATAGCGAATATATCGGCGCCACCCGCTGGCTGATGGCCATTCTCGGCCCGGTGACCGTCGCGTTCGCAATCCCGATCTACGAGCAGCGGGCGATGATCATGCGCTATTGGCCTGTGCTGGCATTCGGCATCGTGGTCGGCAGCGGCACCGCAATCCTTACCGCCTGGGCCCTGGCGAGCCTGCTTTCCATTGATGGCACGCTTCGCCTGAGCCTGCTTCCCCGCTCGGTCAGCTCGCCGTTTGCCATGGCGATTTCGGAGAAGGTTGGCGGAGTGCCGGACCTGACGGCATTGTTCGTCGTCATAACCGGCGTGGCGGGCGCTGCACTGGGTGAGAAGCTGTTGCGGATCCTGCCGCTGAAATCCTCGCTGGCACGAGGTGCGCTGTTCGGCATGGGAGCGCATGGCGCAGGCGTGGCCAAGGCGAACCAGATCGGCGCCGAGGAAGGCTCGGTCGCCGGACTGGTGATGGTGCTGGTCGGCCTCGTCAACGTGCTTGCAGCACCGATCCTCGCCTATATCCTACGATAGAGCATTTCCGCCTTTCTTCGAAACGCGAAGCTGCTCTATCCTTTTGGCTCAGCGCAATTCCGCACGCAAAGCCGGTTTCCACTTTTGCTGGAATTGCGTTAGCTCGAAACGCCGTAACGGGCAGCCGGCTTGCGCAGCGACAGATGTGGGCCGAGAGCACCGCGGGCGGCCAAATAGGTATTCCAGATGCCGTCATCCGCAAGTGCCGGTATCGTTACAATCTCGCCCTGATCGAAACCTGCGAGCGCGGCATCCACCAGATCGGTTACATCCATGACCATTCCCTGATCCAGATCGTCGAAGGAGCGGCCGACACGATCGAAGATTTCGGTGCGCGTCAGGCCCGGCAGGACGGCCTGGATGCGGACGTTCTTGTCCTTGAGTTCGGCGGCAAGAGATTCAGTCAGGCTCAGGACGAATGCCTTAGTCGCAGCATAAGTGCCGTTGAATATCTGCGGAGCAAGAGCCACGACGGAGGCCGTGTTGATGATCGCCCCTGCCCGGCGCCTGGCAAATGTCTGGGCGGCAGCGACGGCAAGGCGATTGGCGGCCGTGACGTTGAGCGCCACCATCGTGTCCAGATAATCGACATCGCTTTCAAGCAATGACGTAACAGGCCCAATGCCGGCGTTATTGACGAAAAGCGTGAGCGCCTCATCCGTCCTCAACCGATCCTCGACCTTGAGGACGTCGGCGCGATCGCTGAGATCGGCGCGCAGTACATCGGCCTTTATGCCGTAGGCCTTTGCCAGCTTGTCGGCCAGCTCCCCGAGGCGAGCGGCATCACGCGCGACGAGGATGAGATCGTAACCGCGGCGGGCAAGCCGATCGGCATAGGTTGCGCCGATCCCCGAAGATGCGCCGGTTACGAGTGCAGTTCCAAGTTTGGATGTCATGGCAATTCTCCTGTTTCGATGATGACTGGAATTTACTGGTATATGCCACTATATTTGAGCGAGGATTTTGCGAGTACAAGTAGGCAGATGAAATTTTGTGGAGCGTCGGATGGAACAGAGCTTCTCAGGCGTTGCCTGAACCGACAAGGTCGGGAATGATCGGAACATGGAAAAGCAGGAAGACAGTATCTGGGCGCATTGCAGCAGCAGTTCCGTCCGCCGGGCATCGCGCCAGCTCGGGCAACTCTATGACGATGCGATGGGTCCGAGCGACCTGCGCGGCACGCAGTTCTCGCTCATCACCCAGATAGCCTACCTCAAAGAGCCAACCCAGAAGGAACTGGCGAAGGCGATGGTCATGGACCTGTCAGCGCTCGGTCACACGCTGAAGCCACTGATCCGCGACGATCTGGTGGAACTGGTGCCGGACGAGAAGGATCGTCGCGCCAAGCGGGTACGACTGACGCCACGCGGTCGCGAAAGGCAGGCGGAAATGGTGGCAAACTGGCAGGAGGCCCAGAGGCGCTTCGACGCCGTGCTGGGTGCGGAAAAATCCGCCGAGCTTCGCCGAACGCTTGCCTTCATCGCTTCGGAGGATTTTGCGAAGGCCTATGCGGCTGCGGGCAAGAAGGGCGACTGAACTGTCGCCCAAAGTCTCAGGAGCTTAAAGCCAGCTGCGCCCATCGTCACCGGCCTGGCAGCCGTATGGCGGCAGGACATTGCCGAATGTGGCATGCAGCCTGTCGCAGCCCCATTTGCGCAATGGCGTCGGAAGGCGACTATTGATCTCGATGCCGACCTCGTCATAGGGGCTGTCGGTGTTGCCGACATAACGGTACCAGCGGAAGCCGATGACGACCGAGATGGCTATGACCACGGTCAGGAGAAGTCTCAGAATGCGCATTGCAATGTCCGGATTGTTATCGATCCCGGATGTCTATCGCGATCGCTATCGGGGCAAAACCCTTGGCCCGGACTTTCCCCAATTCGCCTCCACTTGTGGCAAGCCTAAAGCCGGATGACGTAATCCTTACGAGTCTTTTCAACGACTTGCCAGGTTCCCTTGAAGCCCGGCCTGAGCACCATGCGGTCGCCGGCGCGAAGATGGAGCGGCTTGCCGCCCTCCTCCGTCACGATGGAATGGCCGGAGAGAATGTGGAAATATTCCCACTCGTCATAGACGATCCGCCAGGTTCCCGGCGTTGCCTCCCAGACGCCCGCATAGATACCGCCTTCGGCCTCATCGACATTCCAGGTGCGGAACTGCGGGGCTCCCTCGATGAGCCGATCGGGTGCCGGAGCGCCGTCTTCCGGCTCTATTGCTGCGAGATCGAATGTCGTCCAGGCCTGCATCGTCGCTCCTTGTTTCCGCTATTGCTTCCGCCCAACGCGGCCCACGGTCAGGCGGCGCTTTCCAGATGGCTTTTGAGACCTTCCGCGGCTATCGCAGCCATGACACGCAGGCGGGCTGTCGGCATGCCGTTGCGGGCGCTGGCCGACAGGCCGGCAAGAGACATCATCACATAGTCGGAGGCAAGATCCGCATTGCCTACATCGAGGCTTAAAATCCTCTGATGGATATAGGACCGGCTGGCCTCCATGCGTTCTCGCGCCTTTTCGCCGGCGGCCGCATCCGCCGTGCCCCTCGCCGCCTCGATCACCATGCAGCCGCAGGCGTCTCCGCTTGCATATGCATCCGCCGCGTAACGCAGGAGCTTTGCCACGCCATCGGAAAGCGGCGTACCTGGCGCAAGAGCCGTATCGACGTCCAGCCCCTCGGTCTTTTCGTAGCGCCGCAATGCTTCATCATAGAGTTCAAGCTTGCTGCCGAAAGCGGCGTAAAAGCTTGGAGGGTTGATGCCGAGCGCCTGCGTCAGGTCGGCGACGCTCAGCGCATCATATCCCTTCGCATGAAACAGGGACTGAGCCTTGGCAAGCGCCTCTTCACGATCGAACGCACGGGGTCTTCCTCGCCTCGCCGTTGCTTGGGTATTTATTTTTGTATCACTCACTACAAAATCCTTGACGCCGTCAATTTGCAGATTTATGTAATGCCCACTACATTAAATCTCAAGCCTGATACAGGGAGAATGACAATGACAGACTTCCATGGAAAGAAGGTACTGGTTCTCGGCGGCAGCCGCGGCATCGGCGCCGCAATCGTTCGCCGCTTCGCAAATGACGGCGCCGAGGTGACGTTCACCTATGCCGGATCGAAGGATGCAGCCGACGCCCTTACAGCCGCGACCGGTGCCAAAGCAGTGAAATCCGATGCAGGTGATCGCAGCCAGACGATCGCGACGGTCAAGGCCGCTGGGCCAATCGATGTTCTCGTCGTCAATGCCGGGACGCTGGTTCTCGGCGATCCACTCGAAACCGATCCCGATGCAGTCGACCGGATGATCGACATAAATGTGCGCGCGCCCTACCATGCCTCGGTGGAAGCCGCCCGCCTGATGCCGGAAGGTGGCCGCATCGTCATCATCGGATCGGTAAACGGCGACCGGATGCCTTTTGCAGGTGGTGCTGCCTATGCGCTGACCAAATCGGCAGTTCAGGGCATGGCGCGCGGTCTTTCCCGCGATTTCGGTCCGCGCAACATCACCGTCAACGTGATCCAGCCCGGTCCGATCGATACAGACATGAACCCGGCCGATGGCCCGATGAAGGATACGATGCACGGTTTCATGGCGCTGAAACGCCACGGCCGGCCGGAAGAAATCGCAGGCCTTGCCGCCTATCTTGCCGGCCCGGAAGCAGGTTTCATCACCGGCGCGATGCACACGATCGACGGAGGCATGGGGGCCTGATCCGGGGCCTGATCTCCAAACGATAACAGGGCGTTCCACGATGCGGGAACACCCTGCCGAACCTGTCTTCTCGAAAAAATGAACACGGCCCGGATGCAATTATGGCAATAATCGGCTATAGCGCTTCGCCATGGACAGCCGATTGCGTGTGTCCGGCCTGATTGCCCGATCGAAATCGGCAAGGACATCGGACCGGACGTTCCACCTTCAAAGTCGAGAGACGAGCGCGCCCCGACGAAAGCCGGGAGCGCCTGAACACGCCATCCCCTCCATTTATAGTCTGCCGTCCCCGTCTTGGGGCGGCATTTTTTGTTTTCCCTTTCAACCACAGAAGGATTGGTCACCAGAAACGGTGCGCCGCTTGTCATCATGATATTCGAATGGATGTCCGACCCCGCCGCATGGGCGGGTCTCGCCACCCTTATTGTTCTAGAAATCGTCCTCGGCATCGACAATCTCGTCTTCATCGCGATCCTTGCCGACAAATTGCCCGAACACCAGCGCGAGAAGGCACGCCTTATCGGCCTCGGCCTGGCGCTCGGCATGCGCCTTATATTGCTTGCCTCCGTCGCCTGGATTGTGACGCTGACGGCACCGCTTTTCACCGTCGCCGGCCTCGAAATTTCCGGCCGTGACCTGATCCTTCTGTTCGGCGGTCTTTTCCTGCTGTTCAAGGGTACGATGGAACTGCATGAACGGCTGGAAGGTCATTCCGGCCACAAGGACGGCAAGGTCGAACACGCCGTGATCTGGCAGGTTCTCGTTCAGATTGTCGTACTCGATGCGGTCTTTTCGCTCGACAGCGTGATTACCGCGGTCGGCATGGTCCAGCATCTTTCCGTCATGATGATTGCCGTGATCGTTGCCGTCGGTATCATGCTTTTGTGCTCAAAGCCGCTGATGGCCTTCGTGTCGAAACACCCAACCGTGGTCATTCTCTGCCTCGGCTTCCTGATGATGATCGGCTTCTCGCTGATCGTCGAAGGCCTCGGCTTCCATATCCCGAAGGGCTATCTCTACGCCGCGATCGGCTTCTCGGTGCTGATCGAGGCATTTAACCAGATCGGCCGCCGCAACCGCGAGCGATTCATGAGCACGGGTGACCTGCGCGAACGTACGGCCAGCGCCGTACTCTCACTGCTTGGCAGCCGACGGGGCGAGAGTTCACTGGGTGAGACTGCCGATGTGATTGCCGAACGCGCCTCGGAAAACGAGCTGTTCACGCCGGTCGAACACGAGATGATCGAAAGCGTCCTGACGCTTGCCGATCGTCCAGCGAAGTCGGTCATGACCCATCGCCTCGACATCGATTGGCTGGATATCGAGGATAGCGACGAGGAACTTCGCCGCAAGGTTCTGGAATCAGGCCATTCCCGCTTCCCGATCGCCCGCGGCAGTCTCGACGAATTCCTCGGCGTGGCACTTGCCAAGGACCTGCTGCGCGACTTGATCGAAACCGGCAAGATCGATTTCGAACGCTCGCTGCGTCAGCCGCTGGTCGTGCATGAAAGCGTCAATGCGCTGCGTCTGCTCGAACAGCTGCGTCAGTCGCCGCTGCAGGTGGCGATCGTGCTCGACGAATACGGCTCGGTCGAAGGCATGGTCACGGCAACCGACCTGCTCGAAGCCATTGCCGGTGATTTTGCCGATGACGACGAGGAACAGTTGACGGTGGAGCGCGGCGACGACGGCTCGCTTCTGGTCGATGGCTGGATCGACATCCGCCACGTATCGCGTCTTCTCGACAGCGATCTGGTGGACGACGCCGACCGCTACTCGACGCTGGCGGGCCTCATCCTCTGGCGCCTCGGCCATCTTCCGGAACAGGGCGAGACATTCACCTTCGGCGGCCTGACCTACGAAGTCGTTTCGCTCGACGGGCGCAATATCGACAAGGTGCGGATCAGAGCGGCATCGCCTGTCGGCGCAGTCGCCGAAACAGCTTAAACAAGCATCTGAAAACAGAAATGCCGCGGAACGATTTCCGCGGCATTTTCATTTGTCGAGACAAAGATCAGGCGCTCTGACGCTGCGCCTGCCCGGCGGCACGTTCCTTGGCCTTCAGCACACTTCCGACGGTGGAAAGCAGCAAGGCTGCGGTGCAGGGCTTTGCCAGCTTGTGCGCGACATCCGGCAGGCATTCCAGATCACGGTGGCTGCGGGCCGACGATACTATGATGCTGATTTTCGGCGCGCATTCGGCAACCATTTTCGCCAAATCGATGCCGTTCAGGCCACCCGGCATATCGATATCGGTGAGGACAAGATCGATATGTTCGTGCTGGCCGAGCTTGCCGACGGCCTCCAGAACAGTTCCCGCCTCCAGCACCGCATAACCCGCATCCTCAAGCGCATCCGCGATCGCAAAACGGATAAGCGCCTCATCCTCCACGACCAAAATCGTCTTCTGCCGGAAGCTATCCATATGCAATGCCCTCGCTCTAGGTTCTGCCTATCAACGCACATGGATGGGAAAGGATTACGGCAGAGCCTGTGCCAATTCGAAACATGTTTAATAAAATGCGAATGAACGGCTTCAGTCTCTGACCACGATCGGGCCTAATCTGCCCATTCCGGATCGCCGGTGAAGACGATGGTCAACCAGCGATCAGGCCCCTCGCCGCCGATCGCCTCGCCGATCTCGTCACGGATAGCATCCCACTCGGAGAGATGACGCGGCGGCCAGTCGGATGGGGCGATGAAGAAGAGCTCGATCTGCCGGCCGCGGCCGACACGGGCGACATAGGCGCGATAGGAGAGAAACCCGTGGCGCTCGACAATCGCTTCTGCGACCGCATCGACGTGCTGTTTGAGCTCGACCGGTGTGACCAGAAGGATGTCGGCAACCGCCTGGCGCACATTCGAAAACGGCACCGGCGCGATGATCAGGCAGATGAGCGCGAGCGCACCCGGATCGATATAGGGGCTGAGCCATTCGAACTCCGTCCCCTCGATTGCGTGGCCGACCGCAAAGGCGACCAGCAAAGCCGAGGTCAGTGCTGCGGTCATCGCCCATGCCTGACTGTCGAGCGCGACGAAGCTGGAATTCAGCGCCCGGTTGACGCGGCGGCAGAACAACCACATGGCGAAGGAGACAGTCACGGTGACGATCGTGAAGATAACCGCGGGGCCGAAATCGATCGGCCGTCCGCCAGAAAGCAGGCTGCCGACGGCGCTGATGAAAGCGTAAACCGCAGCGCCCATCAGAAGCGTACCGTTCAGGCCAAGCACCATCGGCTCGAGATGCCAGAAGCCGACGCTGAAACGATCGATCAGCTTTCCTTTTGCCGTCGGCTCCGCCGACGTGACGATCAGCCTTGAGACCAGCAGGGCCAAGATCGTCATGAAGGCGTCGGTCAGGGAATAGAAGCCATCGAAGACGATGGCGAAAGAGCCGGACACGAGACCGACGGTAATGCCGAATGCAGCCAATAAGGCCGTGACGGCGATGGACAGCCGAAGAAGTGACTGCTCGCTCACGGGTATTCTCCATTGGAGCAGCGGCGCACGCCCCTGCCCTTTCTCTGATTTTTCCTCTGCAGTCTGCCAATTCCCCTCTGGCCTGCCGGCCATCTCCCCCACAAGGGAGGAGAAAACCCGCCGCAGCCGCCTTGGCTCATTTGAGCCTCTACGGCGCAACGGGGTTAGCCCTCCCCCTTGTGGGGA
>UCIV01000032.1 GCA_900472575.1 Hyphomicrobiales bacterium | reverse complement strand
GCCGCCCTCAAACTTGCAGCGACAAGGATATGGATCGCATCAGCTAATGAGTCCGCGTCCTAGGACACTTGGTGCGCTCGAGCATCTCTTTGCCGCCTACGGCGAAGACGGCACGATGAACTTCACGATCGCCGCTCGCGTTGCCGGCACGTTGTCGGAAACGGCCGTCGTTGCCGCGCTCGCCAAGGTGCAGGAACGACACGTCCTCCTCGGTGTTTCGCTGGGGTGGAGCGAGGATGGCAAGCACTGCTTCATGGTTTCGGAGCGTCCGATATCCCTTACGGCAACCGCGGCATCGACGACCAGTTGGGAGCGAATCGCCGAAAACGAGATGAACAGGCCACTCGTATCGGCCGAGGCTCCACTTGTACGCGCCGCGATGGTTGCCGGGTCCGGTTCGACAACACTGTTCCTCACGTTCAATCATGCCATCGCCGACGGCATGGCCGCCGTCTTCGTAATGCGCCAACTGCTGACCGCCCTGAGCGGAGCGGAGCTTTCGGCTGCGGCCACTGACGCAAGGCTGGAGGACAGGATAGGGTTGGAGGTGCCGCCCTTCTTTAGGAATTCCGCTGCTTCCAGCGGGACTGCCGCCCCCGACGCTCTCCCGCTCCATACCTCTACTCTTCGAACGACGGTCGATTCCGTGGAAATCGCCGCGCACCGCCTGGCGCGGCTACGCCATACCGCGAAGGCCCACAACACCACGATAAACTCCATGATCACGGCTGCACTCGGGCGGTCACTTGTCTCCCAGAACGGACGCTGGTCCGAAAAAGCCCTGCGGGTCATGTCCCCGATCGACCTCAGATCGGAGTTCGAGATCTCCGAGCACGTCGGGTTGTCACTGTCGATCGCGATCACTCCGTTCCAGAGGGACCGGACGGCGTTCTGGGACGAGGTCAGCCGGGTGCACCAGCAGATCGCCAAATTTCGCGAAAGGAAGATGGCCCTCTGGATGGTCGGGGATATCGCGAAGCGATGTGTTGACGACCCGAGCTACGATGCAACAAGGCGGCGCGTGCTCGAACACGGTCCATTCGACAGCATCATGACGAATTTCGGGGTTTTGCGGATACCGGCAAGCTTTGGAGACCTCGTCGTCGAGAAGATGTGGGCCCCGGCTCTTCGCTCGGTTCCGGGCCAAGACGTCGTGGCGGCGGCGACGTTCGACGGGGGCCTCAGCCTTGTACACACCTGTGTGGCGGGAACCGAAGGACTGCTTGCGCGAATGGTCGAAATCCTCGAAAATGAATAGTCTCTGCAGCGAGGGCCTGGCGTCCGAAAGCCCCGCGGAGTTTCACTTGAGCTTTGGCGGTACCAAAGGGGGGGCGGTTACCCCCCCGTCACGCTCATATGACGGCGGACGGCGGGCTTTTCTCCCCTGCCGATGACGAAGTCATGTCCCCTCGGCTTACGGCTGATTCCATCGTCTATCACCCGCCCCAGCTCGAAATCGTTGGCACCGGATCTCATCGCTGCACGGAGATCAATCGCGTCGTCTTGCCCGAGACACATGTAGAGCGTTCCGGTGCAGGTCAGGCGGACGCGATTGCAGCTTTCGCAGAAATTATGGCTCATCGGGGTGATGAAGCCGAGCCTGCCGTTCGTTTCCGCCACCTCGACATATCTTGCCGGACCTGAAGTCCGGTGGTCCAACGTGCGCATCGTGAAATGGTCGGCGAGATTACGGCGCACTTCCGAGAGCGGCAGGTAGACGTCGGTCCGGTCCTCGCCGACATCTCCCATCGGCATCGTTTCGATCAAGGTCACGTCCATGCCGTAAAGGTGGGCGAAACGGATGATATCCGGTAGCTCTTGCTCGTTGACGCCGCGCATCGCCACGACGTTCAACTTGATTTTCAGCCCGGCGGCAAGCGCCGCCTCGATCCCGTCCAGCACCCTGGCGAGCTCCCCTCGCCTCGTTATCTGTCGGAAAAGATCGGACTGTAGCGAGTCAAGCGACACGTTGAGCCTTCGAACGCCGGCATCCGCCAGCTCGACCGCGTGTTGCGCGAGTTGCGCGCCGTTCGTCGTCAACGTCAACTCGTCGAGGCCCGAACCGATCTTGCGGCCGAGCGAACGGACGAGATCCATCATACCCTTGCGCACCAGAGGTTCGCCACCGGTCAGCCGAAGCTTTCGCACGCCTTTCGAGATAAAGACCATGCAAAGCCTTTCGAGTTCCTGAAGTGTGAGGAGCTCGTTCTTCGGAAGGAAAGACATGGTTTCGGACATGCAATACGTGCACCGGAAATCGCAGCGATCGGTAATCGACACACGCAGATAGCTGACGCGACGTCCGAAGCCGTCGGTCATTCCGTCTATCGTCGGTCGTTCCATGTCATCTCCCGTCGGTTTCACCGCCGTCCGCCCGCTCGGCAGGCCGCGATCTCACACCGCGGTTTGTGAGAGGGGCAGCGATCTGAGGCGTTTTCCGGTCGCCGAAAATATCGCGTTTGCCAGCGCGCCCGCCGCCGCGGCGGTCCCCGCTTCGCCGACGCCGCCGGGCTTCTCCAGGCTCTTGACCTGGTAGACCTCTACTTTCGGCGCTTCGTTGATGCGCAGGATGCGATAATTATCGAAGTTGCTCTGGTCCACGGCTCCGCCGGTGAAGGTCACCTCGTTGAACATCGCGGTGCCGAGACCAAACAGTACACCCCCTTCCATCTGCGCCCTGACGGTGTCCGGGTTGATGACGATACCGCAGTCCACGGCCAATACGGAGCGCAGAAGCTTCACCTGCTTGCCGGGGACGACCTCGATCTCTAGGATATGCGCGAGGTAGGTGTTGAATGCGAACTGCAGATTTACGCCACGGCCACGGCCCTTGGGAAGCTTAGTGTTCCAGCCGGCCTTTTCGGCAGCCAGCCCGAGTACGGCCAGTGCCCGCGGGTTCCTGGTCAGCATTTTTCTTCTGAAATCGACGGGATCCTGCCCGGTGGCGTGCGCCATCTCGTCTACAAAGCTCTCCATCACGAAGAGATTATGGGTAGCACCGACGCCCCGCCACCAGGCCGTGGTCAGTCCCTCCGGCTCGTGGCGGACGTAATCGGCGAAAACGGAAGTCTCGTCATAAGGGGTTTCGGCCGCGCAATCGAGCGCGTCCGGATCGATGCCGTTTTTGAAAGCCGGAGGTGCCCACCGCGCCATGACGGATGATCCCGTTACCCGGTGGGTCCGTCCGACAAGGCGGCCCGCGTCGTCCAGTCCCGCCGATACGCGGTCGTAATAGTACGGTCGGAAGAAATCGTGAGTGAGGTCCTGCTCGCGGGTCCAGACCAGTTTGACGGGATATCGTATGTTTCGCAGGAGCTTTGCCGCTTGCTCAATCGTGTCGATATCGAGACGCCGACCAAAAGCGCCCCCCATGAGCTGGTTGTTCACGGTCACCTTTTCGGCAGGCAATCCGGTAGCCTCGGCGACGGCCTTCTGGGCCCGGACCGGAACCTGGGTCCCGACCCACAACTCCGCACGGTCGTCCTCGATGTGCAGCGTGCAGTTCATTGGTTCGAGCGGTGAATGCGACAAGAATGGCGAACGGTATACCGCGTCGAGCTTTGTCTTGGCCTTCCGTATGGCTTCCGTCGCGCCGTTGTCGTCTCGCACGACAACCCCAGGCTTGAGCGAGGCCTCATGCATGTCGTCTATGATCGCATGGGTCGAGACCGACGCGTTCGGCCCGCTTTCCCAGCTCAGCTCAAGTGCATCGACACCGAGCTTTGCGGCCCACATGTGTTCGCCGATGACGGCCACGGCATCATCCGTTCGGACAATGTCGCGGACGCCTTTGACCGCACGTGCGGCCGCCTCGTTCATGCTGGCGATCCGGCCGCCTTTCACAGGTGCGATCGCGAGCGTCGCGTACGCCATCCCCGGCAGACGGATGTCGATCCCGTAGACCATCGAACCATTAACCTTGGCTGGGGTGTCGAGACGTTTTGCTCTAGTGCCGATCAACTTGAACTGCGACGGCTCCTTGAGGGCGGCCTGTTTGGGTACCTCTCGGGTAGCGGCCTCGGGAGCGACTTCGAGGTAGCTCAATGAGCGGCCGGATGGGCCGTGATGGATGACGCCTTTCTCGACCGCGCACTCGTCCGCGGAGACTCCCCAACGTGTCGCCGCGGCTCCGACGAGCATGATCCGTGCGGATGCCCCCGCTTCCCTCAGGCGCACCCAGTCCGACTGTGTGGACGTCGAACCGCCCGTCGCTTGGTCGAAGAGGATGGGGTCCATGTACTTTTTGAGATCTGGAGGCGCCGCTTCTACCCTCACCTGGTCGAGATCGACCTCAAGTTCCTCCGCCATGAGCATGGCGCTCGAAGTATAGATACCCTGGCCGACCTCCGTGTGCGGCATGATCAGCGTGATGCCGTCGTCGTCAATCTTGACGAAGGCGTTTGGGAGGAATTTCGACTGCTCGCCAACTGCGGCGGACGCGCGCCGGGTGTTCCCCGGGAGCTGGACGGCCAGCACCAGCCCGGCGGTCGCAAGCGCGGTTCCCCTGAGGAAATTCCTGCGAGATACGAGGTTCTTGATCATAGCGAAGCCCTCACAAGTTGACCGAATGAATTGCTTCGCGGATTCGGACGTATGTGCCGCAGCGACAGATGTTTCCGGCCATTGCGTCGTCAATATCGGTATCCGTGGGCTTGGGGTTGTCGGTTAGCAGAGCGGTTGCCGACATGATCTGCCCGGACTGGCAATATCCGCACTGCACGACTTCCTTATCCAGCCAGGCGGCCTGGACCTTGGCTCCGATCGGCGTGTCGCCGACCCCCTCGATTGTCGTGATCGGCATGTCCTCGATCATGTCCAGTGTCGTTTGGCAGGAACGAACCGCGACGCCTCCGAGATGCACCGTGCATGCCCCGCATTGGGCGATGCCGCAGCCATATTTCGTCCCCGTGAGGCCGAGCACGTCACGCAGAACCCAAAGGAGCGGCATATCGTCCGGCACGTCGACATCGTAGACTTGGCCGTTGATGGTCAGCTTTCTCATTGTAGCCTCTTCTCCAAGACATCCGGGCGAATACGCCGCATTCCGGCGCGCCGGGTCGTCAAACCGTCATCGCGCACCGTGACCGAGTTCGAGGCTGAATAATTGAACAATCCTGCACCGACGAACCCAGTCGTTACCGACCGTGGCAGTGCGCCAGTGAGGTGCGCGCCGTCTGGCCTAGTAACCGATGCAAAACCTCAGCGCCGTGATCTGATTCCGCGCGGGTTCCCGCGGTGAGGTAATCCCATTGCTTGGTCTTGGACACCGAAGCGTTCTTGCGCCACTTGAGGGGTGTCGTTCCGACAAGTCGCTTGAAGACCTTGGAAAGATGCGCCTGATCGCTGAGGCCGCAGGCGTGGGCGATCTGGCTGAGCGGTTCAGAGCTCGACGCGATCAGGTATTTCGCCGCCTCGATGCGCCGGGACAGGACGTAATCGTATGGCGGGCGGCCGAAGGTCACGTTGAAGCCCTTCGAGAACCTGCTTACGCTGAGGCGGACCTGCTCGCTGAGATCGCTGACGCGGAGCTTCGTGTCGATGTTTTCGTCGACATAGCGAACGATCTTCTTCCGCTGCCACTCGCTGAGTCCAGAGGGAACCTTCACCGTGGTCGCCGTCGCCGCGGTAGGCCGTCGGTCAACAAGGCTCTGTCGGTCGAGCCACCCTTCAATCGTCTGGAAGTCTATTTCTGCTTGCCAGATTTTGGGAACGCTGCCGCCGTCCAGGACTGTATTGAGAGAAAGGGAGGTGTTCATGGCGATGTCCTCGCTGCTTCGATGCATTGAGGTTGCCGTGTTGGGGTGTGTGAAATCGAGTTATAGGATGTAAAAAGAAGTTATGCCGTTAAGGCTCGAAACCTAACAACGTCACGACCGGATTTTACAATAACCGCAAACGTCAGGTCTGTAACTGCGAGACAAGAACCCTGCCGGTCGTTCGGACTGAGTTCACGCAAATCAATGCAAACCCTACGAGGCCTCCCGTGAGCGTGATAGAACCTAATTCGCACCGGGACCGCAGTTCACGGGTGGCGCTCGTCACGCGGGCAAGCACTGAAATCGGCGTGGCGACCGTTCAGGCGCTCGCTCGAGCCGGGACGGACCTGGCACTTGCGTTGGAAACCGAACCGGCACCTCATTTCATGGAGTCTCTGCGATCATACGGCAGCCGGGCAGTCTGGTTCCCGATCACCGGCTCGCCTAACGGCGTTCAGTCGGCGCAGCTTGTGCGGGCCGTGGTCGCAGCGCTCGGCCCTATCGACATACTTGTCGCCAACACGGTTCGCCGCGTGGAAGGCCAGATCGATGACGAGGATGTCGATGAGGAAGCGCTCGACGAGCAGATGGCCACCGATGTCAGAAGCGTGATTTCCCTAATCAAAGCTGCTTCCAAGTCGATGCGCGACGGCGGAAGGGTGGTGGCCCTCGGCTCAAGCCTCGCCGACCGGGTCGGCACACCGGGGCTTGCCGATTTCGCGGCGACACGCTCTGCGGTCGCAGCTTTCTGCAGAGGGGCGGCGCATGACCTCGGCCCACGGGGCATCACGGTGAACGTAGTCCAGATCGGCGCGATCGAGTCCCCGGCTGATCAGGGGCTTTCCAAGGAATTGCTGGCGGCGGAGAGAGACGCCAATGCATTAAGAAGGCTTGGAAAGCCCTCTGAAGTGGCCGATGCTATCATGTTTCTCGCGGGCTCCGGAGCGGCATTCATCACGGGAAGTGTTTTAAACGTGGACGGCGGATACAGCGCCTAGCTCAATCGTTTTACGGTCTTTTCGACCGGGGAGAACTGACTGAGATTGGCGCCCTGCGGTGCATTCTATTTGGTTTTTGGCGGCTTTGACTTTGAAAGTGCCATTGCCAGCCGCTCGTAGCCAATAGGCGTCAGATCGCCCAGATGCTTGTATGTGACGAAGGGTTTTTGTGGTTTGGATGCCGTTTGATGGGCTTGAGCGCCGATCGCCTGGATAGCGGCTGCCTGGTCCTCTGTCGTCTCGAAAATGAAGTGGTAGCCGGTCCCGGAGACGATCTTGTTGCCCATTTTTGTTTTTGACGGCGTGCTTGTCACGGACCAGTCGTTTGAGACGGCTGCCGAAACGGCTTTCAGGAGGACAGAGCGTACCGGAGCGGGCTTTTTTCCGTCAGCGTCAAGGGTTTTCAATTTCACCAGTGATCGAATACCAACGCCGTGACCCAATTTGTACGAGTCGACGAACTCGTTCCAGTCCAGTCTCGCCATAACTTCACTCTTCAATCCAACTATCTGAAACGTAAGTCTCTTACGACTGAGATCCCAAGGGTCGTCAGAGATTGATTATGCCACGCTTGAGACCGATCGCGACGGCATGCGCCCGGTCGTTCGCCGTAAGCTTGCTCAGTATGCTCTTGATGTGACCTTTCACCGTCTCTTCGGTGATCGACAAGACCAGGCCGATCTCCCGGTTGGAATTACCCTCCGCGACCAAGGCGAGGACCGATATCTCTCGTGTAGTGAGGGACTCGCCGTCCGCATACGTCGCCAGCGTATTCGCGACCTTGGCGTCGACGTGGCGTCGGCCGCTTACCACCGATCGGATCGTATTTATTAGGTCCTTCCTGACGGATGACTTGAGGAGATAGGCATGAGCCCCCGCCGCTATCGCCTTGCTCGCCAGCTGCTCGAAGTCGTAGGTCGTCAGGATGATGACCCGTGCATTCGGATATGCCTTTCGGATCTCCGTTAGGACATCAATGCCGTGAACCTTTGGAAGCTGGAGGTCGAGAAGCATGACGTCAGGCTCGAGTTCCCTATAGCGTCTGATAGCCTGTTCGCCATCCGCGGCCTCTCCGACAAGCTCGATATCGGAATGCCCAGCGATCAACGCCGCCAATCCTTCACGGATTAGCAGATGATCGTCGGCGGTCATGACACGTATGGGGCGCGATGCCATGACTGTCAGTTTCCGTGCTGATCGAGCTGGCGCGGAAACGAAAAAGTCTCGGATTTGTCCATAGGGTAGGCGGCAATCCGAGATCCAGTTTGTGACGCCATTATTCCCACTCCCACAATATCCACTGCACGGCTTTCGATCTGATCCGGTCCTCGCGCTGGGCAACTCGCTAAAAGGTCCGGGCCAAGAAACCGGGCGATCGTAGATCGTAGGCCGATGTTGTCCACCCTCGAAAGAGGTGCTGACTTCTCCCGACGTTTCCGGAGCGTGATCTCGCGAAAACCGTTTACGCGCTTACCTACCACAATGGATAGGTATCGAACCGGGAAACATCGGTGTTAGCTCAAGTTTGGAACGGAGGCTTGGGTGGGGAGCCCTGAATTTTCTTCATGCGCAAACTACGTCGCGGTCCGCCAGACTTGAAATCTCATCCCGTAGATCGTCGCCAGGAACTTGCCGACGCGCTGCCGCATGTACTGTGGGGCACCAGCGTTGACGGCCGGTGCGAGTTTCTCAACGAAAGATATACCGAGACCTTCGGTATTCCGCGTCTCGAGGCAATCCGCGATCAAAATTGGGTTGATCCCATACATCCGGCTGATAGGCCCAAGATGTACCAAGCCTGGCGCGGAGCGGTCGAAAACGGTAGCTCGAACTATTCGGCGCATGCGCGTCTACGTATGAACGACGGCTCGTACCGATGGATGGAATCGATCGGCCGATCGGTGAGATCGCCCGAAACGGGCGAGGTCCTTAGATGGTTCGGAAGCCTGGTTGACGTCCAGAGCCAGGTGGAAGATCGGGAAACGATTTCGAGACTACAATTCGATCTTCAGACCGTTGCCGACGAGTGCGAGAAAACGGTCGCCTGCTGCGACGAGCGCTTGAGGGCGCTGTTCGAGCCAAGGGAGACAGCCTGGGTCGAGTTTGACATAAAGTCCGCGCAGCCGATGCCCGACAGGCTAAGAAAACATGCTGTGTTCGATATTTCCGGGCGTCTCGCCTTAAATCCCGCGCTCGCTGACGAGATAAGGGACGCAATACGGATCCGCCGGGCCAACGATCGTGGTTCACAGGCGCTAGGTTACAACGGCACTCTCGATACACTCTCCGGATGGGCAAGCACCGATAACCATCGGAGGCTAGACGTTGAACTCGCTGTCCTTGCCGCGTTGATCAACGGTCTATCGTCGACATGCGGAATTGCGGAATTGGTCGATGCCGAAGGCGAAGTAATTTCATATCCTTTTTCGCTCTGGATCACCGACGATGGCGTCGCCAGGGTTTCGTTATTCGATCCTCGAGGCTCCGATGAGCGCACGGAAAAGGCCGGATCAGCCCGGCAGCAGCTTGCCAAGGCAAACAGGATCGCCTGTGCGTCCGCCCTGTCCACGTCGCTCGTTCACGAGATGAGCCAACCCATCTATGCGATATCGCTTGATCTGGCCACGGCCAACAGACTTGTCGCGCTGGGATCTGGTGGCGGGGAAGCAGTCGTTAAAGTGATGGACCGGCTTCGATGGAACATCCAGCGCCTAACCGAGATCGGAACGAGAACCAAAGACAGTCTCAGGCCGAGCCGACTGGACCGGCGGCCTGTAGACATCGTGGAATTGGCCGCGCGATCACGTGATTTCGTTCTCGGCCCACTCGACCTGAAGAACGCGACCATAGCGATAACCGCGGACGACGATCTTCCCCTCATCGAGGCAGACCCGGTCGCATTGCAGCAGGTTCTGTGCGCTCTATTGCTAAACGCGGTGGAGGCAGGAGACGCAGTGGGAAAGTCCGCGGAAGTATCTGTAGCGATATCGCGGCTGCCTCTAGCGGCGGGACTGAAGATTTCAGTTTCCGATCGCGGGTCCGGCATACAAGAGGAACACCTCCCGCTCGCCTTCGATCCGTTCTTTTCCACCAGACCCAATCGGCTGGGCTTCGGTTTGACGGTGTGCCAAAGCGTTGTCGAAGGCTTCGGCGGGACACTTACTCTCAACAACAGAAACGGCGGAGGCGCAGTCGCGGCGTTTTCGATCCCTTTGGTCGATGCTGCTGGTTCCTCGGTCTCATCGTCGATCTGATCGGGAAAGCCGATCTACGGGGGCTGCCGGAACGGGTCACCCCGCCTTAGTCGATCTGGTACCCCGACAGATGCATCACGCTGGCGATAATGTCGTCAACGTCGCTTCCCTTGCTGAAGAATGCCGCGGCACCGGCCTCCATAGCCCTGTTTCTCGTGGTGTCGTCATCCTGTGATGTTATGAAAACGGTTTTGAAGCCGACATCTTTTTCCTGCAGCAAACTCTGAAGCTCAAGACCACTCATCCCCGGCAGCCGTTGGTCCAGGATAAGGCAGGCCACTTTCTGATCCGCGATATGTTCGAGAAACTCTTCGGCCGTCGGGAAGGCGATGGTTTCACAGTCGTAAGAACAGAATAGATCGGCATATGCCCGCCTTACGGCAAGGTCATCTTCGACAATTGCGATTGGCGGACGAGACAGTGTTTGCATTCCTCAGAATTGGACCGATGCGCCTGTCTACAGGCCGCAAGCGCTATCGTACATGGTGAGCGACCAGGTTGCGAGAAATCGATCGAAGCCGGGAATCGCTCGTGTTCATTTCCAGAATAACCTTTGTTCCTTGTCCCGGCTGGCTCGAGATAGAGAGTTGGGCGTCTAGGTTTGCCGCACGCTCCATAATTCCGGAAATGCCATAGTGACTCGAATGTTGCATTTTTTCGGATTCAGGGGGCATTCCTTTTCCGTTGTCGGCAACTACGATCTCCATGCGCGCGCTTTCGAACTTGATTAAGCAGTTGATGTTTTCGGCTTCCGAATGAAAGTAGGCGTTTCTGAGCGCCTCGCGGCAAATCTGGCGAAGTTCGTCTCGAACTTCGACCGGAAGTCGCGGGAGCTTACCTTCCACCGTCAAGGAAAAGCTAGCACGCGTTCCGTCAGGTTGAAGGGAGGCCAGCTCGGCGGCGTCTTCCTCGACTAACCGGAGAATGTCGGCAGTGGCCTTGGCGGGATCGCGAAGTGACTGAATCGTTTCCCTCCCCTCTACAATCGCGTCGTCGCTCTTGAGTAAAATGACGTTGAGCATTTCAGAAGCCTTCACAGGCTCCGCCGGAAGCAGGTTCTTCACCGCCTCCAGGCGATAGATCAAGCCCTGAAAGCTTTGCAGTAGCGTGTCATGAAGGTCACGCGCGACGCGTGTCCTTTCTCCAAGTCGCTCCTCAAGCCGGGCGTTATATACCGTTTCGACCTGCATCATGCGGGCCTTATAGGCAGCGATAATCGCTACCATCGCTAGGAAGCAGGCCAGGGTGAAGAACCACCAGGTACTCCACCACGGCGGAGACACCTGGATCACCAACGAGCCTGATCCTCCCCAGTCTCCCCTTTCCGTAGCGGCCTCCACCACGAGTTTGAAGGTTCCAGTAGGCAAAGTCGCAAAGTTGATTGTCCGCAATGCCACCGGCAGTAGGTGCCAGTCGGTCTCTAGGGGCGCGATCCGATATCTGTATCGAACCCCTGCGGGGTTGGAGAAGTCGAAAGCCGAGAAACTAACCGCGAAATTCTGGTCGTAGCGAATCGTATACCCGGTATCCGGATCACGGAGCGGATACAGGGCCGATTTGTCTTCTACCCTGACGTCGGTGAACAGTACCTTTGCCGACGGCGCTGCGGAGCGGATCCTCCCCGGATCAACGGCCGCTGCACCGGGAAAACCCGCAAAATACATGCGCCCGCCTTGTCCGCTGCTGCAGGCATGCCATCCTCCCATGTCGTTGCCCGGCAAGCCGTCCGCGCTTGTGAAGTTCTGGAATCTGGCTGTTTTCGGGTCCATCATGGACACACCGCGGTTGGTGCTGATCCAGAGATTCCCGTCGGAATCCTGCCGTGTGCAGCTCACCGCATTTCCGGCCAGACCGTCCTTTTCGAAATACGCCCTGAACTTTCCAGTTCTGGGGTCGAACATGTTGAGGCCGTTGTGGGTGGCAATCCACAACTGACCGTCACGCGCGCGAAAAACGTTGTTGGTGGTGTTGTTGCTGATCGTGGTCGGGTCGGACGGATCGTGCCGGAACTCCTCGAACTCTTCAGTGGTCTTTGAAAACTTCACGAGCCCGACCCTCGAGCCGATCCACAGATTGTCTCGGTCGTCCTCGTCGATCGAAAACAGCTCCTTGTTCAGAGAGGTGTCTGCTCTGTACGTCTTGAAGGTCTGCGTCTTGGTGTCCAGCCGGTTGAGGCCGTTCCAGGTCGCGAGCCATAGGATCCGCTGCCGATCCAGGAAAACCCGGGTCACTACGTCGCTGCTTATCCAGTCACGCCGTCCGCGTTCATATCTGAATGTACGCGTCCTGCCTGTCTCCGGGTCGAATGAAATGAGGCCTGTTCCGATAGTGCCGATCCAGAGAACCCCGTCATCGCCCTCCACCATCGACAGGATTTCCACCGATGCGCCGTTTCCGGCTATGTCGAATGACCGTAATTGGCCTGCTGGATCGACACGGGTCAGCGCGCCACCGGTTCCCATCCAGACATTGCCATTTCGGTCTTCCAGGATCGCGTTGACGAATGTCTCACCAAGCTTGTTGACGTGACCGGAGTAAGGCCAGACCTTCTGGAACGGCAACGGCTCCGGAGTGAAGACATTGGGCGGGTTCGCATGCAGCCCCGTCCAGATGTTACCCTGGCGGTCCTCGAATACTTCGATCACTCTGTTCTCAGATAGGCTTTGAGGGTCAGTAGGATCGTTGACGTATTGGTCGAAAGTGAAATCAGCCCGGTTGAAGCGCAACAGGCCGGCTCCCATGCTGACAAGCCATAGATCGCCGTCGCGGGTTTCTATCATCTTGTAGATGCCGGACATCAGGCCGTCGGCGCTATTGCTGAACGAGATCTTCTTCACTGTGTTCGAAGCGCGATCGTAAAGCGCTAGGCCACTACCGGAACCCCAGAGGATCCAAAAGAGCCCCTTGGAGTCTTCGAAAAACTGGAACTCCCTCGCTTCTATCCGTAGCGGAATGCGGCGGCTGACCTTGCCGCTTTCCGGATCGAATGCCTCTAGCCCGTTGCCAGTCGCCACCCAGAACACGCCTTCGCGGTCGGTCGCGGTCGACTTGATGTCGTCGGTGCTTAGTCCGTCATCGTTGCCGGCCATTTGACCGAACCTTTTTACGTCGCCGGTCGCGATATTGAGCCTGTATAGGCCCTGCGACGTGGCCAGCCATAGGAAACCGCTCCGGTCTTGGCTGATCTGCAAAACCGTCGGTGTCGATGCATCGAGTACATAGTGTTTGAACTTTCCCGTCTTCCGGTCAAAGGCATCGAGAAGTTGGTCCGTTCCGATCCAGATCGTCCCATCGCGGTCTTTGAAAGTCGAATATATGTAGACCCCGCTCAAGCTGTCTGGGTCGTCTCGGTCGTGCTTGAAGACCTGGAAAGTATATCCGTCAAACCTATTGATCCCGTGCTGTGCGCCGAGCCACATGAAACCGTCGTCATCCTGGATAATCTGCCCGACCCGGGTCTGGGAGAGTCCTTGGGACAACGACAGCTTCGTGAACTGGATATCGCTTTTCGGGATGAGCCTACTGGTGATGACTTCCGGAAGGACTGTGGCCGTGGGAACGGTCTCGCCTGCTCGGGTGGGACTTCCGACGAGGGTCGAGATGAAAATGTGGATTGCCAAAGCCCAAACCAACCTCCGCGGCAAACCTATCAGTGACAGAACAGTACGCAAGACTCGCCCCCGCGAAGTGCCAAACCAACCGTTTGGATTATGTCGAAAGGTCGGGTTTGTACAAGCTGCAGACAGACGTATTGACACATTCGCCGCGGTTGCGCTGCCATCTGATGCCTGTTCACATATCGGCGTATGCGAGTGATCGCGAACCCGATCCAGCATCGGGTTGGGACATCGGGGTCATTATCGACGATCCCCCTCTTTCGAGGGTGTGCGATCGGTACTCTTTAGGACATTGTGCTTTTACGAGGAAACACAGGTTAACGATCACAGTCGGGACACGTATTTTTCCGGGGACGGCGCAATGGCGAACTTGCACGCGATGTCAGACGATCAAGCCGGTTGCGGCAGGGCAACTGCTCCGGATAGCTGCATTTCCGACGTCCATTCGACTGATAAGGCAGAGCGATCGACGGAACTGGTGGAACTGCTTTACCTGCTAAAGCTTGGCGTCAAGACGAACCTACGCTGGCTTGGTAGGGATACGCCCGACATCAACGCCGCCAGGAAAACGTCGGCACGTCTGTCTGACTACGTCGATCGTCTCGAAGCCTTGATAGGATCGAACGCCACGAATTGTTCTGATCGATCATAGGATCGAGTTAGAAGACAGTATATCGCGGAAACGTATGTTGCCCTGGGTTCCAGTAGGAGCCCGGTCCTTTTGGAGTGTCTACCAAAATCTTTGTGGTCGTTGCTTAAAATCCATGCAGATGTGATATCCGTCTTATAAAGAGTTCTGACGGGATCTGCGGTTCGACGATGGCTGTTATTAAGTTCGGTACCTTTGAACTCGATCTGGTCAACAGGAGGCTGACGGAATCGGGCAGACCCTATCAGCTCGGTAAGAAAGCACTGGAACTACTGGTCACCCTCGCTGGCAATGCCGGTGAAATTGTCTCCAAGGAAGATCTGCTGAAAGCCGCCTGGCCCACGACGACCGTCGACGAGGGCGCTCTGCGTGTACATCTGATGACACTCAGGAAAGCGCTCGGCGAATATAGCCAGCAACGTTACATCGAAAATATCGCAGGACGAGGCTACGTCTTTGTCGCTCCGATAGAGGTCTCAGGCTCCGGCCTTCCCGCTCAAGGCACGCTTTCGGTAGACCCCGAGATCATTCTGCCGCGTTTCGCGGGTCGTCTGATTGGTCGCGAGGAATTCATAGCGACTAGCGTGAACGCGCTTGCGTCGACCAGATTGCTGACGATCGCGGGCGCAGGCGGAATTGGCAAGACTGCTGTCGCGCTCGAGATGGCAGCGCGCGTGCAGTCATCTAGGCGGGTCGTCTTTGTTGACCTGGCAGTGTTGCAGGACGGCCGTCTGCTCATGCCAACGCTAGCCTCCCTGCTCGGGCTGGTTCTCTATACGAAAAACTACAGGCAAGCGGTTCTAAATTCCCTGCAGGAAACCGACATCCTCTTTCTGTTCGACAACTGCGAGCACTTGATCGAGACCGTCGCGGTCGAAGTAGATCAAATTCTCAAGGCGACCGTAGGCGTTTCGATACTGGCAACAAGCCGTGAGCCCCTTAGGGTGGCAGGCGAGCGTGTTAGGCAGTTACCCTCCTTGCCCGTACCCGAATTCGGGACATCGACGCATGAGCTTTTGTCTATTCCCTCCGTCGAATTGTTCGTGGAGGCGGTCAAGCTTGCCTCGGACGTCGAGAATTTTCACGACGAGGAGACCATCCAGGCCGCCGCCGCGATCGTCCGAAGCCTGGATGGCATCCCGCTGGCGATCGAACTGGCGGCCTCTCGGGTAAGTAGCCTTGGCCTTGAAAGCGTTCTCGGCTCCCTGGATGATCCGCTTTCGATCCTGCGTAGGGGGCGGCGCACGGCTCCTCCGCGGCAGCAGACCCTCAGGGCGACCTTGGACTGGAGCTACGAAAGCCTCAATGCCGACGAAAAAGAGCTCTTCGCAGCCATAGCAGTCTTTCCCGGAACGTTCGCGGAGCAAGCCGCTGAGTTCGTGGTGCGGGAGAGAATCTCCGGTGAAAGGTTCGACAGTGCCTTCGACGGCCTTCTTCTTAAATCCCTCGTTGCGGTTTCGAGCGGCGACGGTCGATATCGCCTTCTGGACACGACCAAGGGCTATGCGCTGGAGAAACTCGCCGCGGGCGATTTCGAGGCGGCCAATCGCTCTTCGCACGCCCAATACTGCCGCGAAGAGGTTCTGAGGGCGGAATTCGACTGGCGCGGGCTTCCCACGGGCGACTGGCTAAGGCGCTACGACGGACTGATCAACGATCTGCGCGCTGCCATCGAATGGGCGAGCTCGCCTCAAGGCGACCTCGATCTCGCGGTGGAGCTTGTAGCGATCTCCAACACCGTTTGGGTGCAACTCGGCGCGATGAACGAGCAGCTCGTCGCCGTGGAAAGCGCTATCGGGCGCCTACCCTCTACACGGCATCCCGGAACTGACGTGGAACTCCAACTGAGGATCGCCCGAGGCAGCGCTAAGTATCACATCGGCGGTTTCCGGAGCCACGAGGAAGCGAGCGCCGAGTTCGAACGTGCTGCGGTGATCGCCGAACGACTTGGCAACCCGGGCCGCATCATGCGCGCATACGGCGGTATGGCCTCAGTCGCGAGCTCGGAAGGCAGATATCTCCACTCGATCGCCATCGCGACCGATCTGCAGAAACGGTTTCCCGGGGTGTTGAGCTATAGCAGGCTGCTTGAGCACAATTACCTGTTTCACGGAGATCTCAAGTCCTCCCGCGAACAGGCCGAGCTTTCGCTGTTCGAAGCCAGCCGCGCGGTTCGCACGACGCAGAACTATGGGACGGGTTATGACCAGGGAACGATAGCGAGGTCGGTCATCACGATGATCGATTTCCTCGAGGGGAAAGTGGATCGGGGCCTATCCGGTATAGACGAACTTATCGCCGACTGCGAACGGCTTGGCCATTCGATATCGACCTGCCTGATGCTGTGCTTAAGCGCCATACCGATCGCGTATCTCGCGGGCCAAACGGAAAAAGCAAGGTCGAGGCTGGAGGCGGTGAAGCGGATCGCAGGAAAGGACATGCTGGTAAGGTGGCAGGAGTGGGTCGATGGCTACGACCTCGTCGTGCCCGAGGATACCCAGACCGAAGAAATGCAAACGGCGTTGCAGCGGGCGCTGCTGGACGGCGTCGGCATGCGGCTCGAATACATGACAGTGCTTGCCGGATGCCGGGCTTCTCAAGCCGCTGTAGACCGCGCGCTATCCGGCGACGCCGGATGGTGCAGGCCGGAACTGCTCCGTCTCAAGGCGGTGTCCTGGATAAAGCGGGATCGCGCCCAAGCCCGAACCGTCCTTGCGGAGGCGATCGGTCTGGCGCGTTCCATGGGGGCG
The DNA here is from genome assembly GCA_900472575.1 of Hyphomicrobiales bacterium. Classification (GTDB taxonomy): domain Bacteria; phylum Pseudomonadota; class Alphaproteobacteria; order Rhizobiales; family Rhizobiaceae; genus Neorhizobium; species Neorhizobium cellulosilyticum. The sequence goes on along the minus strand of UCIV01000032.1, from coordinate 29,953 downwards.
GTGATGTGGGAGCTCCGTTGCGCGATCTGCCTGGTACACCTGGCAAGCCCGACCGATGCAAGCTCGGCGATACAGGATCTCGCGTCTGCTTTGGAGAAGTTCGAGAGCAGCCACCCGATACCTGACATCGCGGTGGCGCGCGCGCTTCTTGCAGAGCGAAGCGCTTAGGCCTCCTCCTCCTGCCCCCACGGGGGTCCAATCTTACAATGAAGTCGGACCCGATGCTCGTAGAGAGAAGGAGCGTTAAAGCTTTCAATCTCTAGCCAAGGAGCAATTGCATGAAGGATCTGTTAGACTTCGCCATCGAGGCACACGGGGGAATGGAGCGGTTTCGGAATTTCTCTTACTTGACGGCCAAGCTTCACCAAGGCGGCGTCCTCTGGGGCCTCAAGGGCAAGGCAGAAGTCCTGGTGGACTGCCATGTCAAGGTGGACCTCAAGAAGGAATGGGTATCGCATTGGCCGTTTGCCCCAACCGAAAACAAATCAGCGTTCACTCCGGGTCGCGTGACGATCGAAACACCTGAGGGCGCTGTCGTCGAGGAGCTTCTCGATCCTCGCAAGTCCTTCGAGGGCTACGAGATGGAAACCCCGTGGAGCAATCCGCAGGTCGCTTACTTCTCTGGCTACACGATGTGGACCTACCTGACGTCGCCCTTCATCCTCAAGCGGCCCGGCGTGGTGTGCAACGAGATCGAACCCTGGCAGGAAAACGGGGAGACCCTGCGTCGTCTTCACGTTCGCTTCCCGGACGAGATCGCCACGCACAGCACCGAGCAGACCTTCTACTTTAACAAGGAGGGCATCCTGTATCGGCACGACTACGAGGTGGATATCCAGGGCAAGAACGCGGCCGCGCGCTACCTTACCGATCCGGTGAAGGTTGACGGCATCGTGCTTCCCTCGAAAATGCGTATCTGTCCGCGTAAGCCGGACAACACGCCGCTCCCGGAACCGCTGATCGTTTCGGTTGATCTTTCGGAGTTCCATTTCTCTTGAGACCGCCCGCCCGCTGGTTGACGGGTGCCACAAAAAAAGGCCTCAGCGTCAAAGCTGAGGCCTTTTTTCAGCGTTACTTCAGGAGGTGCGGCTTCGCGGACGTCATCAGACCGGGATCGGTTCGGCCACGAGAGCCTCGTTAAACTTGGTGACGAAGTCATGCTCCTTCGAACCCGGGTTGTCGCGGAGCATCTGGATCGCGTCCACGTAGATGTCTTCGTGGTCTGTCGCGAGCTTCTCCATCGTCTCCTTGATGAAGAGATCGAGTGGCATCGCACGCGGATCGCCGCTCTTCTTGATGAGGTCCGTGTCAACCCAGGGCGGAGCGATTTCCTGCACTCTCACCGATGTGTCGCGAAGCGTGAAGCGCTGGGACATGGTGAAGGAATGGAGCGCGGCCTTTGTCGCCGAATAGACGGCATTGTAAGCGAGTGGCACAAATGCCAGCACGGAGGTGTTGTTGATGATGACCGCTGAAGGCTGCTTTTTGAGATGTTCGATCAGGGCGGACGTCATCCGGATCGGGCCGAGGAAATTCGTGGTGACGATATTCTGCATCGTCTTCTCGTCGATCGGCTTAGCCGCATCGTCGAACGGCATGATGCCAGCGTTGTTGAACAGCACGTTCAGCGCTGGATAGTCGGCGACAATCTTGGCAACGACTTCTTCGATGCTGGAAGGGTCGGCGATGTCCATCTCGTAGGCGGCCATGCCGGGGTTCGCCTTGATGGTATCATCGAGGTTCGCCTTTCGGCGTCCCGAGATGATGACCTGGTTGCCTAGTTTGTGGAATGCCTCGGCCAGCCCGCGGCCGATACCGGACCCGCCGCCTGTGATGAAGATCGTGTTGCCAGTCATTTTCATTGTCATTCTCCTTGGAAGTATGCGGTTTGGATTGTTTTCGGGTGGATACGACGCGGCTAGGCCATCGGGTCTAGCGGGCGGGCGAGGCGCTCGGAGACGCCATCCTTGCCGAGAAACCGAAGAGCAGAACGAGGCTGACCACTTCGGCCACAGCGGCTGCGAGGCCGAGGTCGGCCACCTGCCCTCGAGAGACGACCACCGAACCGATCGCGCTGCCGAGGGCAAAGCCGCCGTACATAGCCGACGTGTTGAGAGACAGCACGACGGGAGCCGAGGCCTGGCCGCCGACCTTGATCAGGTGAGACATCTGGGCGGGGAAGAAACCGAATACGGTGACGCCCCAGACGGCGACGGAAACCACGATCGGGATGACCGCCTCGGTCGATGACAGCCAGAACGCCGTGAAGGAAAGCAGCAGGAACGCCCCGGTCAGAAGTAAGAGGCTGCCTGCCATCACCACTTTCGCACCCAGCTTGTCGCTAAGCGTTCCGCCACTGAAAATGCCAATGGCCGCGCTCACGCCCCACAGGCAAACGATGAAGCTGATGCCGTCGGGACCGAAGTTGGCAACGGACTGGAGATAGGGCGCGATGTAGGTCCACACGGTGTAGGCACCGATCGCCCAGAACAGCGTGATCGCAAGGCCGACAAGAATCGGAGGGCGCTTGGCGACCGCGATCCTGGCCGAAAGGCTCGGAACCGCAATGCCCTTTCCCGCCGATCTGTCGAGACCGACGACCAGGCCCGCAACTGCGATCAGGGCGAGGATGCCGACACCGAGAAACGTCACGCGCCATCCAAGCACGTTCCCGACCAGCGACCCGATCGGCAATCCCAGCGCGATCGCGATAGTCATCCCCCCGTTGACTATGGCGAGCGCCCTGCCCCGCTTCTCGGGTGCTACCAGCACGCTGATAAGCGCGTTGGCATTGGGGGTGTACAGACCAGCCGCGAGAGCGAGAAGCACCCGGGCGGCGAAAATGCCCCAGTACCCGCTCGACTGCCATGCGACGAAATTGGCCAGCGCGAAAAATCCCATCGCCGAGATCAACAGTCGCCGCCGGTCGACGCTTCCGAACAGCGTCGTCAGTATGGGTGAGCTGAAGGCAAGCGTTAGGGTGAAGACCGTGACTAGCGTGCCAAGGGTTGCGATCGAAAACTGAAGGTCCTCGGCCATCTTCGGCAAGAGGGGAACGATCATGAACCCTTCTGTCCCGATAGCGAAAGTGCCGAGAGCCATTATCCAGGCCGGCCTCAGATTTTTGTTTTGGGTATCGGCTAACATAGCAAAGCGTCTCCGGTTAGAGTTCTCTGAATAATATGACCGGTCGTATTATTTGCATTTGGATATGACCGGTCGTATTATCCTGTCAACCGAGTTATTTTTTCTACTCGATGACGTTCGCCCTTGAATTCGTATCGCCCCCTTCATATCCCGGGGGCCAAGGAGTAACTCATGGCCGTAACGACCAGAGACAAGATCTTCACAGCCGCCCAGGACCGCTTCCACGCGCTTGGCTACAGCGCGTGCGGAGTCCAGCAAATCGTAGATGCTGCTGGTGTCCCGAAAGGCAGTTTCTACAATTACTTCAAGACCAAGGAAGGTCTCGCTCTCGAAGTGTTGGAGACATATGTCGCATCGTCCAAGCGCGAAATATTGTCTGATGCTGCCCTGTCCCCGCTCACCCGGATCAAGGAGCATTTCGGCTTCTTCATCTCCAGGTACGAGAAGGACGGCTTCGATAAAGGTTGCCTGATCGGCAATCTGTCGGCGGAAAGTTCCGAAAGTGTACCGCTCCTTCGCCAAGCGTTAAAAGACTCTCTCTCGACATGGGCGGACTTGCTGACAAACGTCATCGCCGAGGGCCAGGAATTGGGTGAGATCAAACCAGGTCTCGAACCCGCAGAGATGGCTCGCTTTCTTATCAATAGCTGGGAGGGAACGGTGCTCAGAATGAAGGTTACGAACGACCGACGCTCGCTCGACGACTTCATGTCGATCGCAATGGGACTTCTGCAACACTAACTGGATTGTAGAGGAATAGACGCCGCCCGAGACGTCTTCGTCGGAGAAAATTCGTTGAGGGTAAACCTTCTCGCGTGGCAAACTAGGCGGGTAGGCTTTGGCTCGCATTCAGACCGATGGTGGATAGCGCAGTGATATCCGCGACAACCGATACCGCAAGCGATGCGGCGTCCCTGGCCTTGTCGAACATCCCGATAGGAGCCTTGATCCGCGCGATTTCCGCGTCTTCGTAGCCGAGACTCTTGAGCGCCTGCTTGCGCTTGTCATGCGTGCGACGGCTTCCCAACGCGCCGATATAGAACGCGGGGGACTTCAGGGCGGCTTCGAGCGCAGGCAGCTCGGCGGGTAGATCGTGGTTGAGGAGTGCGACGGCCGAATATCTGTCAGGAGAAACATCCCAGAGATATTTATCGTAAGCCCTACCGACCAGATCAACCTCGTACCCGACAGCCGTGGCGACATGAGCGAGGGCCTTTGCTTCCAAGGCATTGCCTGAGATGAACAATCGGGTCGCCGGCCTGTACATCCTCGAAAAGCCTTCCGCTTGCCATCCCGTCTGCAATGACCCTACACAGGCGATCGCCTCCGCGCCCGGCCTGTAAAGCAGCCCTGCTTCCCGACGGAGAACAAGCTGCGAAAGCACTTCATCTACAGGCTCGATCGCCTTGATGACGTGGATCGAAAGCCGGATGCCGCCACCGCACGGGAGTACGATGTCGAAAAACGGCGAACCCTCGCCCAGGAGAAGAAAGCGATCATGCCCTGCCTTGAGCGCCTCAATGGCCTCGGCGGCGACAGCTGCCTCCGTGCATCCGCCCGAAACGAACCCACAGTAGAGTCCGTCGATGCGCACGGTCATCTGCGCTCCCAAAGGGCGGGCCGCCCCACCCTGGATCTCGACGAGTGTCACCAATGCAACCGGAATGCCGTCTTTGAAAGAGGCACTTGCGTAGCGAAGTATTTCAACCGGATCGTCGGTGACGAATGCGCTCATCGGCGCTGTGTATTCAAATGTCAGATCCTGTGCGTTCATAGCGTTCATCCGCTCAACAGATGGTTTGAGGCCTGGTCCGCGCTTGCGTTCGCGGCCCCCGTTCGGCAAGAGCTGGTGTCAGCGGGCATCGGAAACCTGCTCGGCGGTAACCGTCCCTTTTCGTCCGCTGAAGTGTTCGACCACGTAGTTCGTCAATGCGGCAATCTCTGCGTCCGTAAATGTCTTTGCGAACGAAGGCATCGTTTTCCCGGGAGCGGAAGCATGGTCGGACGATCCCTGTAGGACGACCCTCACCACGTTGGCGGCTGACGGGTCAGCGAGAGCGTGCCCACCGAGAATTGCGGCATGGGGATTGAACTGGCCCTCGCCATTCCAACCGTGGCAACTAGCGCATGCCCCGGCATAGATGTCCTTTCCTGACTGCAGATTCGCAGATGTCGGGGTCGAGCCGGCCGTCAACTCCTCTTCGTCGCGGCGCACCGCCTTGTGATCGGCATCGCCCGACACCGCCGGAACGGTTCGGAGATAGGCAATGATGGCATCGATGTCGGACTTGGGGAGCTTGCTAAGGCTCAGGTCGATGGCCTCACGCATCGGACCCGCGGCGACGCCCCGGTCTTTCGCATGGCCGGCCGTCAACATATCCGCGATCTGCTCGTCGCTCCAGCTGCCGAGACCGTAGTCCTTGTCCGAGGTGATATTCCAGGCCTTCCAGCCATCGACATCGCCCCCGGAAAGTGCCACTCCCTGCTTCCTTTGGAACATGAGCCCCCGAGGCGTGTGGCACTCCCCGCAGTGAGCCAGGGCTTCGACGAGATAAGCGCCGTCATTCCATTGCTTTTCTTTGCCGGGATCCGGCTGGAAAGGGCTCCAAGGCACGAACAGAAGCTTCCAACCTCGCATTAGCGGCCTCTGATTGAAGGGGAAGGCCAGAGAATTCTCCGGCGCGGCATCCGCTACCGGAGTGCGCGTCATCAGATAGGCCTTGATGGCGAGAATGTCGTCGGTCGAAAGAAGAGCGTAAGAGCTGTAGGGAAAGGCAGGATATAAATCTTCGCCATGCTTCCCGACGCCGGATCGCATTGCCCTGACGAACTCGGCATCTGTCCAATTGCCGATCCCGGCAGTCTTGTCCGGCGTGATGTTTGGCGAGTAGATGGTTCCGAAGGGAAGTTTGAAAGCCAAGCCGCCAGCTAAAGGCTTGCCGCTTTTAGTCGTATGGCAGGCAGCACAGTCCGCAGCTATGGTGAGGTATTCCCCGCGGGCGATCAGTTCGGTCCCTGTCGGCTGGGATTTGCTCGCCTGCACTTGTGGGAGCGCATGCGGCCAGAAGAAAAACGCGGCCGCGCCGACAAGACTCGCGGCCGCGATGGAACAGATCCCGATAATATAGTTCCGCCAACGTCTCATTGCCTTGCCTTTCCGCGCTTGAAACTCTCAGTCTCACCCTGCATTCCACCAAAACGTTGCTCCGGGTTCGGACAGCATCGGGGATCTCAGTGTGAGCGATGGCATCAGGAATAGCGGCTTTGTGACTGGTGGATTGCACAATCCTGCACTGATGGAATTCGAGTGGCCCTTGCAGCTAATTGCTACGACGCTTTCGACGACGCGAAGGCGGGCGATCCCTGCTCTGTTTGGGAGGGGAGGAAACGAGCAGGGATCGCAGAGTCGTAGCCACGGCGGATGGACTACGACGAGAAGGCGACGGGTACACCTTCGCGGAGAGACTGGTCGATGGGAGGAGGAGGTCGACCGCTTGCCTCGCCTGCATGTATAAAGCCTCAGATCACTCCGATTTTCTTGCAAGATTCGATTTTCGGGCAAGATAGTTTTGTATGATTCCGCCCTTTATCGTGTTTCTGAAAAAGAAACGCCGACCATGACGATCGGCGTTTCATATGAGAGCGTGATTCCCGGGCGATCAGGCAGCGATCTCTGCCTCTTGTTCGGCGGGCGGACGCGGTTTGTAACGTGATCGCAGTAGCACAAAAAATACTGGCGTAAGGAACAGTCCGAAGAACGTCACGCCAAGCATGCCAGAGAACACCGCCGTGCCAAGCGATTGCCGTAGCTCTGCCCCGGGACCTTCCGCGATCATCAACGGGACGACGCCGAGAATAAAGGCGAATGCAGTCATAAGGATCGGCCGAAGTCTAAGCTTGCAAGCCGTGATGGCCGCATCAACGGCAGTCACTCCCTCGTCTTGTGCCTGTCTCGCAAATTCCACAATAAGGATGGCGTTTTTCGCGGCAAGGCCGATAAGAACGATAAGCCCGATCTGGACAAGTATATTGTTGTCCAATCCCCTGAGGTGGACACCGACTAGCGCCGCCAGAATAGCAAGCGGCACAATCAAGATGATCGCTAGTGGCAGGGTCCAGCTTTCATATTGGGCAGCGAGAGCCAGGAAGACGAAGACTACTGAGAGAATGAAGATATAGGTGGCCGTGTTTCCGGTATTCCGCTCCTGATATGATAGCTCAGTCCAATCGAAGCTCGTGCCTGGTGGCAGGACCTTGGCGGCGACCTGCTCCATGGAATCCAGCGCGCTTCCCGTCGCAACGCCGGGAGCGGCACTACCTTGGATCGGAACAGAAACATACATGTTGTAACGTTGGACGAGCGATGGACCCGACACATCCTTGATATCTACGAGCGTGCCTATCGGCACAAGCGCGCCCGTGGCCGACCTCACCTTGAGGGCTAGGATATCGTCCTTCTCCATCCGGTGGTTCTGTTCCGCTTGAGCCCGCACTTGGTAAACGCGCCCGTAGGCGTTGAAATCGTTCACGTAGGAGGTACCGAGGTTAACAGACATCGCCTCGAAAATATTCGGGATTGGTACGTTCAAAGCACGCGCTTTGTCGCGGTCGATATCAAGGAAATATTGAGGGCTGGAGGCGCTGAACGTTGTGAACACACCCGTCAGCCCTTTGGTCCTGTTCGCGGTCGCCATGACCTCGTAGGCGAGCGGCAAGATGCGCTTCATATCGGAGTTATTCAGATCCTTGATTTGCATTTTGAAGCCGCCCGAATTGCCCACGCCGCGAACTGGAGCCGGAGGTATAGCGATGATAAAGGCTTCCTCGATCGACTGCATGTTCGCATAAAGCTGGGCAATCAACTTCTCCGCCGACTGTCCCTTCTTGAGCCGCTCCTCGAACGGGTCGAAGGTCGCGAAAATAAGGCCCTGGTTCGAAGCGTTGGTGAAAGTCGCCCCGCTGAATCCTGCAAAGGAGGCGGTGTGGGCGATCCCCGGCATCTTGTTCATTATCGCGGAAGCGCGTCTCACAACGTCGTCGGTCCGGTTGAGCGATGCTCCGTCCGGAAGCTGGACGACCACCAACGCATACTCCTGATCCATTGTCGGGATGAAACCCCGTGGCACAATCTGCGTCATATAAAACGTGCTTCCTAGCAATGCGAGAAACGCCACGGTCGAGCACGCCAGGGCGAATTTCGTATTAACCATCCTTCGGACGATCCAGGAATATCCATCGCTCAACCGATCGAAGCCGCCGTTGAACTTGTCCGCAGCCCACTCTCCCGCCCGGCTGAAGATGCCCGTGGGTTTGGAATGTTCGTGCGGCCTGAGGACGATCGCTGCCAGTGCGGGGGAAAGCGTAAGGGAGTTCAATGCCGAGATGGCGGTGGCAACGGAAATCGTCACCGCGAACTGTCTGTAGAACTGGCCCGTGATGCCGGGAATGAAGGCCGTCGGGACAAAGACCGCTATGAGTACCAGGGAGATGGCCACGACTGCGGTCCCGACCTCGTCCATCGTCACGTGGGCGGCCTTGCTAGGCGGCATGGCGCTGCGAAGGTTTCGCTCGACATTCTCGACAACGACGATGGCGTCATCGACCACGATGCCAATAGCCAGGACGAGGCCGAAGAGAGAGAGCATGTTGAGCGATATGCCGAACGCGAACAGGAACGCGAGTGTCCCGACAAGCGATACCGGGATCGCCACAATCGGGATGAGCGCGGTCCGCCAGGATTGCAGGAAGATCAGTACCACGATGGCGACAAGTACCGCGGCTTCGAAGATGGTTTTGTAGACTTCGTCGATGGACTCCGAGATGAACTTGGTCGGGTCGTAGACGATTTTGTACTCAAGCCCGGGCGGGAAGTTTTTAGCTTCGGCTTCAACGATCTTCCTGACGGCCGCCGCAGCTTCCAACGCGTTTGTACCGGGTCGCGCAAAGATACCCATTCCTACGGCGGGCGTGCCATCCAGATAGCTGTTCGTGACGTAGTTCTTGGCACCGAGTTCGATACGGGCGACGTCCTGGAGCTGGACCAGTCGGCCGCTATCCGTCGACTTGACGATGACATACCGGAATTGGCGCGCGTCGCTGAAGCGGCCTTCGGTTCTCACCGTGTATTCGAACGCATTCGTTCCCGCAGCCGGGGGACTCCCGATGGAGCCGCCGGAAACCTGAACGTTCTGGTCGCGCAGTGCCTGGACCACGTCACCTGACGTCATGCCGTAAGCGGAGAGCTTTTCGGGGTCCAGCCAGATACGGAGAGAGTACTCGCGTTCGCCAAAGAGAGTAACATCCCCTACTCCTTCGAGCCTGACCAACTGGTCGCGAATACGGTTGTGGCCATAGTTCGAGATATAGAGCTGGTCGAAGCGGCTGTCCGGCGAAAGCAGATGGACGACCATCATGATATCGGGCGAACTTTTCACGGTTGTCACGCCCAGACGGCGGACGTCTTCGGGAAGACGGGGCTCCGCGATCGCTACGCGGTTCTGAACGAGGACCTGCGCCTTGTCCAGATCGGTTCCGAGTTTGAAGGTGACGGTGATCGACATCGCGCCGTCGGCGCTCGAGTACGAGGACATGTAGAGCATGTCTTCGACGCCGTTGATTTCCTGTTCGATGGGAGTAGCGACCGTGTCAGCGATCGTCTGGGAGTCCGCGCCGGGATAGGATGTACGCACCACGATAGTAGGTGGTGCAATCTCCGGGTATTGGGCGACGGGAAGATTGAAGTAGGCAATAGCGCCGACGATCAGCAGGACGATGGAAAGGACGGAAGCGAAAATCGGCCGCCTGATGAAAAAGTGCGAGAATTTCATTGGATCGCTCCCAGTACCGCGGCTTCTTGCGGGAGCTCGGACATCTTGGGCGTGACTTTCTGGCCGGGGCGAGCCCTCATCAGGCCGTTAACAATAATCGTTTCGTCGCCCTTGAGGCCCTCACGGATCACCCTGTATCCGTAAAGCTTCGGTCCTGTCCGGACGGCCTTCGCGCTTACCGAGCCGTCTGCGCCGACGAGGTAGACTACCCGCTGGTTTTGGTCGGCTAAAAGCGCTTCGTCTGGCACGAGAACGGCCGAATAAGCCTTCGATGCTCCTATTTCTACCCTGCCGAACAGGCCGGGCTGGAGCACAAGTTCGGGGTTCGGGAAGCGAGCGCGCACGCGCATCGTACCGGACTGGCTGTCGACTTTGTTCTCGGAAAAGTTCAGCTTCCCGTAAAAGGGCCGGGATGTGCCGTCCGCGATTGTCACAATCACGTCGAGACCGCCCCCACCTTCCTGTAGAGAGTTCCCGTTTTCACGAGCAAGCGCGGCATAGGACAGCAACCTGCGTTCGTCGACATCGAAGTAGAAATCGATCGGATCCAAAGATACGATCGTCGTCAGTTCCGTCTGGTCTGCCTGGACTAGATTCCCCGGCGAGATCATATGCCTGTCGATTCGTCCGCTGAGCGGTGCGGTAATTTGCGTGTAGCCCAATTCCAGCTGGGCACGGTCGACGCTTGCCTTAGCGCCACGAACGTTTGCTTGGGCCGAAATCCACTCCCGTCGGCGGTCGTCCAGGATCGAGATCGACTGACTGCCATTGGTCGAAAGCGCTTCGGCACGATGAAACTGGGCCTCGGCGTAGGTCAACGTCGATTTCGCCACCTCAAGCGCCGAGGTAGCTTCCTCGAGTGCGGTCTCGAATGGCCTCTGGTCGATCACGAACAATGGATCCCCGCTCTCGACGAGCGCGCCGTCCGTGAACTGGACCTTGTCGAGGTATCCGCCGACCCGAGCTCTGACGAGGACCTCCTCTACAGCTTGGAACCTACCGATGAAATCATCCTGCTCCGTGACCACACGGACAACAGGTTTAGCTACAGTGACTGGAGGCGGCGCTGACATGTCCTGCGCAAACGTCGCGGACGCGGCATGAAGTGTGGCCAACGTCGCGAAGATGGCTGACTGCACATGCTTCCGCGATCTGGCGGGTTTGTTGGGTTTCATGGTCGGAACCTTGTCTCTCGAGGTATTTCCAGGGAGACATTTTGTCTTGGGCGACGGCTCGGCGATTGTAACTTACGGCCCTCGTACAGGCGGGCTTCGCATTTTTGGACAATCCTACGTTCTTGAAGCACCCCTACGTATCCGTCGCGATTTCATACAAGAACGGCCGAACCGACGGTCATAGCTTCCGCTCATCAGAGCCTCCATGAAGGAGAAAATAGATGAGAGACAGCTATCAGTCCGACCCGGTCAGCCACGGCACCGGGCACATGATCCTTTTCATCCTTTGCCTGATGCTTGGCATGCTGGGATATCTCGTCGCTTTCGGCGAGACGTTCAGGGCAAGCCAGACACCTCGCGTCTACATCGCGGACATGCCCGAACTCTACGGGAAGCCCGTCGCCAAGCGCTGACATCACCCGTCGCGCTTCATCACGTAATAAGGAGAGGTCCGTTGGCGGAAGCTGATGACAACACACTCAAGCTACAGGTCGCTAATGCGCAGCCCCAGGACGCCGGATACGGTCTCGCCCGGTTTCCGCGCAACACGATGGCTTCGCTGGGCATAACAGAAGGCCAAATTGTTGAACTGGTTGGCAAACGGCACACGGCAGCCATCGCCGTGGACTCGTATCAAGAAGATGAGGGCCTTGCCATCGTCCGCCTTGACGGCCTTCAGCGCGTCAATGCCGGAGCGACGAGTGGGGATTTCATCGAGGTTAAGAAGGCGGACGTGAAACCCGCGACCCGTGTGGTGCTAGCGCCCGCGCAGAAAAACCTTAGGCTGCAGGGCTCAGGGGAAGCATTACGGCGAACCTTCTACCAGCGCCCGATGGTCGCTGGGGATGTGATTTCAACGTCTGTCCAGCAGCGTGCGCGATCTGGCGATCCCCGAATGAGCGCTGCCATGCGGGGCTTTGCGGAACTGCCGTCCTACGGTCTCCAGGAAATCCGCCTGGTTGTGGTCTCCACCCAGCCCCGCGGTATCGTCCAAATGACGGAAACGACGGAGGTCGAACTCCGGCCCCAGTTCGAGGAACCTAAGGACGCAAGGCGCGCGGACGTCACTTACGACGACATCGGCGGTCTCGGCAACGCTGTAGAGCAGGTCCGCGAAATGGTGGAGCTACCCCTGCGGCATCCGGAACTATTCCAGCGGCTTGGTATCGATCCCCCCAAGGGCGTGCTTCTCCACGGCCCGGGCCTGAAATTATGGGCAGTCAGTACGGTGAATCTGAGAAACGTCTGCGTCAGATCTTTCAAGAAGCATCGCAGAATGCCCCGGCGATCATATTCGTTGATGAGATCGACTCGATCGCGCCCAAGAGGGAAAACGTCACCGGAGAAGTCGAACGCCGGATCGTCGCTCAGCTGCTGACGCTCATGGACGGCCTCGAGCCGCGCCAGAACATCGTGGTCATCGGCGCGACCAACCGACGTGACGCGATCGACGAGGCGCTGCGACGTCCCGGCCGCTTTGACCGTGAAATCGTCATCGGCGTTCCCGACCAGAAAGGGCGGCAGGAGGTTCTCGCCATTCACACCCGCGGCATGCCGTTGGCCGAAGACGTGAACATGGAAGAGATCGCGAGGACGACCTACGGCTTCGTCGGAGCCGACCTCGGTGCACTCGCCCGCGAGGCGGCGATGGATTCCCTCAGGCGTATCTTGCCGGACATCAATCTCCGCGAAGGCATTCCCACTGCTGTCCTGGAAAATCTCAGCGTCGGGCAGGCCGATTTCCTGAGCGCGCTCAAGCGGATCCAGCCGTCCGCTCTCCGCGAGATCATGATCCAGGCTCCGAACGTCACATGGGACGACATCGGCGGGCTGGACGACGCCCAGATGCGGCTCAAGGAAGGCGTCGAGCTTCCCCTCAAGTCGCCGCAGTCCTTCAAGCGCCTTGGTATTCGTCCCGCTAAGGGCTTTCTGCTGTTCGGGCCGCCGGGAACCGGGAAAACCCTTCTCGCCAAGGCCGTCGCACGGGAGGCCGAAGCAAACTTCATAGCGACGAAGTCCTCTGACCTTCTCTCGAAGTGGTATGGCGAGTCCGAACAACAAGTATCCCGTCTGTTCGAGCGGGCGCGTCAGGTCGCGCCGACGGTCCTGTTCATTGATGAGATCGACTCTCTGGCCCCCGCCCGCGGAGGCGGTCTCGGGGAACCAGCGGTGACGGAGCGCGTGGTAAACACCATTCTCGCCGAGATGGACGGCCTCGAAGAGCTTCAGGGCGTCGTCGTCCTGGCCGCGACGAACAGGCCGACCCTTCTCGATCCCGCGCTTCTCCGGCCGGGTCGCTTCGACGAGCTCGTCTATGTTCCCGTGCCGGAAGCAAAGGGGCGTCGGAAAATCCTCGGCATCCACACCAAGGGAATGCCCCTCGCCGCTGACGTCGATCTCGACGCTCTCGCGGAGCGCACCGAGCGCTTTACGGGGGCCGACCTCGAGGATTTGACAAGGCGCGCCGGACTTCTGGCCTTGCGTTCCAATATCGACGTGGCCGAGGTCCGCGCTGATGATTTCGAACGGGCATTCCACGAGACGCGTCCGTCGGTGACCCCGGAAGTGGAGCGCGAATACGAGGACATGGTGAAGACGCTCAGGCAGGAAGCTCCTACCCGGCAAGGTATCGGTTTTATCCAGCTCAAGCAGGGCGGCTAACCATCCGCACATCGCGGAGCCAGCGCCTTTTTTCGGCGCTGGCTCCTATGTTCGACTTTGCCGTTCGGCGGGTTTGCGCGGATGTATCGGACGATTCGGCAGCATGGCGGTTGATAAAATACGGCTCCACTGCGCCACGAACATATGCGGTACTCATCGTCGGCACCAACCACCCTCAGTCAATTCGCTTTCAAGGAGAAACTACTATGAAGATCACCTATCATGTCGGTCAACACGACGGTGGCTATGCCTATCGTCTCGAAAACGTCTGGTCTGAACCATTCGCGACACACCAGCAGGCGCTCAAGGCGGCCAAGGCCGCGGCAGAACGTCAGCATATCGAGGGTCGCGACGCCGAGATAACATACCAAGCTGCGGACGGCACCTGGCGTAGCGAACACGCACGAGGCGGTGACAGGCCGGAAACCGCGGTGGTGGATGACGCTTAGGAGGTGATCGGCGATAACGCCGATCATACCGCAGACGAAAGCTAGATATCGTCATCAGCTGGATGTATGCGCAATGCAGATGACCCATGTGCCTAGCCGATGTGTGAGGAACTCACCGACGCCATTGAGGGTTTGATCGCCAAGCCCTCACCCGCCCTCGCTGGCCACGTCCTTGCAGACGATGCGCAGTCGTCGGATCTCTCCGGCAAGCATCAGCATGCCCGCTCCGATAAGCAGATCAATTCCGTTTTTGCACCCAGCCATCTCGGCGAGAGTTGGCATGGACTCCATAACCCCGGCTCGATTGCGACCAGATTGCCCTGTAGCTGAAGAAGCTCCTGCTGAGCTCGGACTGTTGAGATTCCACGTTCTATGAGCCGACGACGTTCATTCGGCGTCACACTCTCCAATGTGTTGGCCGCCTCAATCAATTCACTGATGAAGTCCGTCATCTGCGTCACCCCACTCCCCCGAAGCATTTATTTCTCTCAAGTCCTAAGCTTACTCAAGCCCCGGCAGAGGAGAGTTGCGCGGCCACGCCGCCGTCAACCAGCATCGCCCATCAAATCTATAAGGTGGTGAACCCAAGGGTAATTCGGATTACAGTATCGCCTTTCGCGATCAACGACGGGGTGAACCATGAGAAGGTCTCTGATTTCATTGGTTGTTGCCACACTCACAGCCTGCAGCACTACTAACAACCTCGAGGTGGCCACGCGCAACTATGGGTCAGATATCGCCCCAATTCCCGGTAGTATCACGTATAGCGGGCAGCCTCGAACCCAACTGAAGAAAGCACCTTCCGGGACCACGTTCGAGCATGAGTTAAATGACGGTTACGGCAACCAGGTCATCGAACGCTACCAAGTTCAGACAGATCGAACCCTAAAGATCATCAGTCGCCAGATCTTCAACTTACCATAAGGGTGATCCTACTGAAGAACGCCGTCGCAGGCGCGTTGAACTGAATTTCAAATAGCCCCCTAATATGCATACCGAAGACCGCGAACACCGACATAGAACTGCTGAGCAACTGGAAGCTGTCATCCGCGGCCAAGCCCACAAGTCTCCAAGTCAGCTGGCACAGAAGAGGTGGGCGATTGCCTCATTGTTTCGGACAGGGGTGCGTGATTGGGGGTGATCCAGTTCAAAGCGGCCGGACCCCAAGCATTGCAGCGCATCGCGTCTCGTCTGCAACCGTTGTAAAATTCCCGCTGTCAGGTATCGTTGCGGGACTGCGGAAAGGGGTGTGGCATGCGTAAAGTCCTCTCGGTTCTGTCTGGATTCGCTTTTATGTTCGGCACCGCCTTTGCTCAAGATGCGGAGAAGCCGCGCTATACGAACGACGAGGGCGAGGAAGTGTTTGGCCCCGATTACATGCCCCGCTCACCCGACGATGTAGGCGTGCCCCTTTATATGGGCCGTCCGAACGCGGGCTTCCGCATTCCCGACTCCATGCTCGTGATCCCACAGGACGTATTCAGGAACTCCACGATCCAAGGGTCCCTCCCTCTGGATGCAGTCCCCAGACAGTTGCCCGACGACGTTCCGTACCTCAAGGACTTCCGAGAGCGGTTCAACACGACGCCGCTCAAATTCAATAATCTGGTCCCTAACAACACTATCGGCCCGTCGGCGACGATGAAGGTCCATTACGTCGACGTGGGTCAGGGCGCTGGAGCCATTATCGAGTTGCCCTGCGGCGTCGCCGTCATCGATCTGGGAGGTGAGTGGGTCGGCGGAAACGGCGGCAAGGTGTTTGTTCAGTATCTCGAGGCATTTCTCGCGGCGCGTCCTCATTACAACCATACCGTCAACGTGGTGATCGTCAGTCATCCGCACGCCGATCACCTCAAGGGAACAAAGAGCCTGATGGATACGAACATCCGGGTCTTGGGCGTTGTGGACAATGGGCAGACCGGTGACGAGGGTTCCTTGCTGACGCAGACCACGTTCCGCGAATGGGTCGAGCAGGGAGTACCGAAGCGTTATTCGGCCATTGAGGTGCCCAGGCAGGTAACTGCCACGGGCGTAACGAACTCCGTCATCGACCCATTCGTCTGCGCCGATGTCACCGCGTTTTGGGGCGGCAACAACGACAACGCTAGTAAGAAGCCATACGACAACCCTAACAATCACAGCGTCGTCGTCCGGATCGACTTTGGCGAGGCCTCCTTCATGTTCATGGGGGACCTAGAACTGGAAGCCTCCCACGACATGTTCAAGCAATACGATCTGAATCCGAAGGTGTTCGATGCAGACGTTCTCTTGGTCCCGCATCACGCGTCTGAGAACGCCACCAACGATGATCTGATAGGCAAGATCACGCCCGAGATCGCAATCATCCAGATGGGGAGCAGGACATCTGAGGGAGCCAAGGATTACTCGCATCCTCGGGGGAAAGTGATTGCGTTGCTGCAGGACCAGCCCGAAATAGTGAGTGACAAACGGACCGACACTCCGAAGTTCTGGGCCTATCCGAGCGGCGGCGCGCCGCTCAAGGAGATCCAGATCAAACAGGCGATCTACGGAACGGGATGGGAAGGGACGATCGTCGTCACGGCCACCGCCAAAGGGACATATCAGATCGAGAGCCTTGGGCATTAAGCCAGGTAGAAGGAAGTAGCAGGATGTGTTGACGAACGGACCAGGCTTACGAGACGCCCAACGAGTTGACTTCATGGTCTAACGAGCGTCATTGAGTTGGAAGGATGGCGTAGGCGCTTTAATGCGTGCCTATGCTTCCACCCTTGCTGGCACGACGGTCACATTGTTGGCCTATTACTTGATCCGACTGCACGTATCTCCGGATGCCGTATAAGACGAGATTGCGGATAGCAACTACCATTCGGCTTCACCACCAACGGGCTGTAGTCGTCGGACGGCCTCCCGTCAAATACAGCCGCATTTAGCACGATGTCGGCGCGGCGATGGTTTTCCCTGCGCGCGCCTTTTGGTTGCGGTAGGTTGTGAGCATGTCGACGATGGGCTTATCCAGGCCCATATACACCTTTTCGCCGCGCTCGTTGCTGCCAGTCGCCGAGTCGGAGATGAGGCCATCCACGCTTCCCCAGTAAACGTAATACTCAGACATCTCCTTAGTGGTGCTCCCCTTCAAGAAATGGCAACTGTAGCCTGTGCCGACGTAGCCAGCCGTCTGCGGCGTATCCAAGTGGTATAGCGCGACGCTCCTCGTTTTCGAATTCATCGACACCGCTGTCAGGACTGATGCCATCTCGCCGATATGGACTTCCAATAGGTCTCGGTCGCCCTCCGCGAATTCCCAAGTGTTGATCGGGACATCAGGCTGCATATTCATCCACTGAAGAAGGCAGTAGGAGGACGACCACCCGCAGAATGACCTGTAGATCGAAACCTTCGAGCCGTTGTTGACATCGTCTGGATTGTCGACAGTTCTAGGGTCCACGAACAGGACGAACTGCTCACCGAACACGTTGAGCTTGTAGCTCTCATAGAGCGAATGATCGAGCCTCGCCCACCAGGCAGGGAAAACAAACTGACTGCAATAAGCTCCGACGACTGCACTGAGAACCATCAATAAGAGTTCTACGGCCACGCGCTTCAAATCAGCTCTCCCCAGACGTTGCACATCCAAACAGTGACGCCGCCACTTGGGGTGGCGGCGTCCTGCCATCATGCAATGATGATGATGAGGTCCTTCTTGCGAACCATCTCTCGGTCCTCCTCGGCGACCCAGCGCCTAACGCTATCAAATTGGAACCTCTACCCCCCGCTTGCAATACCATCTGGGGAAGCAGCCTATGGAATGATTTGATGGGAGTGGTGGAAAGTTCACATTTCTTGATGCGATATTCTCGTCAAACTTTTTACGGACCGCGGCACCTTAGTTCGGCACTCGCCGCGCAAGTGCCTCGCGGGTCGCCAGACGCTTTGCCCGGTTGGCGGCTGCGGCGACCCAGGGGCCACCGCATGGCTTCCGAGGCGCATCGAGAATGCGCAGGATACTCTTCGACGTCTCCTTTTGACGCGAAGCGGAAGGCTGCAGTCGGCCCAGCGCGGACACTCGGTCGCACGCAAGCCAATGCAGATCATGCTAAGCCGACCCAGTCCCCGTATGTTGATTGCCAGCATTCTGCCCCCATGCACTTGTCAGAAAATCAGCTGCCACCCCCATCGGATGCGAGCCTCCGATGACCCATCCGGAAAAGCGAGGGCGGATCATTTGGTGAAGCCCCGGTTCCGCCTTTTCGATAAGTCTGCGAAGAACGTGTTCTGCGGCGATGCCCTCCTCCTGCAGATCCTCCATAAGTGCCGCGAGACACTCCTGATAGCGCATCGAAGGACGATGCAAATCCGGTTCAGCCTGACGGAAGGCAGAGGCGAGACGAGCTGCCTCCGCGAACAGTGTTTGCGCTTCCCTCTCCACGGCAGGCACCTCTTCCGGCCAAGATTATGTAAGCATACGCTCACACACAAAAGAGGACGAGGGAAAAGTCCAAGCGGCGCTTAATAGAAACGAGGTGCGCATCCTTGAGATCCAAGAACGCGACCCATCGCCACCGTACAAATTGACCACACCAGATTGACAGCTTCCCCGCTATTGGCAGATTTGTGCTCGGCGAATCTTCGCCGGGGTAATGGGGAAACTATGAAAACCAAAGTAATGATGCTGGCGCTCGCGCTGGCCCTGTCTGCGTGCGCAAAACGACCGGACGCGATCGTCCCTGCCGACATTCCGATGGCTGCCTATACCAATCTGTCGTGTGAGCAGTTGGCTCAGGAATATCTGAAGGAGCAAACCAGCCTCACCGCAGTCTCCAAGCAGCAACACGACGCAGCAAATGGTGACGCATTCGGCGTGTTCCTGATCGGCGTGCCGATGTCCTCCACATTTGGGGGCGACAAAGAGGGCCAGGTGGCAGTCGCAAAGGGCAAAGTACAGGCAATCCAGTCGGCCATGATGAGCAAAGGCTGCAATGTGCCTGCCACTCCCTCGAAAAGCACCAAGAAAGCGGCCTGAAACGAAAAGCGCTTTCCGCAGACAGCGGAGGCGCAGAAATGTTGAAATACCGCCAGTAATCTCGTATTTTCTTCGAGACCTCGTGGGGACGAGTGTGGCCGGAGCGCCAAATGTGCTGCTCTGGCCGCTTCTCACGGAACGAATTCGCATATGCGGTGTTCTACCCGCGTCGCGAGAGTTGCCCCCGTCCCCCGCACGAGTTTAAGTCCCCTCTCAAACTCACTCTCGCGACACCCATCCCCTCGGATCGCTTTTTTCCTTCCATGTTGACTCAACGTCAAAAAGGAACATAATGAGAACATATGGAGCCGCTTGGCGGCAGTCGCTCCCTTGCCCGCATATTCGCAAAGGAGAAGAGATGTTCACGATAGGCGAGGTGTTTCCTCTCGACGAAGAGCCTGATCCAGACCTGCTTGTGCAGATTGGCTGGAAGGCCGACCTTTATGATTTCGAATTCCTTGAAGCTGACGTCGTGACCGATGAAGGCTCGACCGCCTCGTGGGTAGAGATCGCATTCAGTCGTCAGTTGGGCGGTGCTTTCGTTCTGTGGCGCAGCGGCGTGTCCGCGCTGGAAGCTGCACGGAGCGCCAGTTATGGCTGGATTGAAGGCAAAGACATTGTCTCGATCCCTCAAGGCATAGAGGCAAAAGCCAAAGCTTACGGCCCTCCCCTGGACGGCTACTATTTCGACACGCTGGAGTTCTACCGAATGTATCCCGGTGAGTTCGGCGGGAGGAATGGCATCCAGCCGACAGCAGATTGTCCAACCACATGAGCCTGCCTCGCCTCAAGGACTACCACGCTGAGACGATAGACATGTCCTGCAGTCGCTGCGACAGACATGGTGTCTACGACCGTAAGGCGTTGGTGAAGAAGTTCGGCGCAGCCATCGAATTCGTCGAACTGCGGCGCATCCTGGCGATTGGCTGTGATCGACGTGGGACCGATGGCTGTGAAGCCTGCTTCCCATGCTTGCTGACAGCAGACATTCTGAGCGAGAAACGCCATGAGGCTTGAAGGAAGAACCGCTCGCTCAAGCGGTCACAAGATTGTCGAACATTACTGCGAATTCGACGGCTGCAACGAATGGGGATGCTACGGTTTTGAAGAGAGCCGTACCGTCACGCGCTGGTTCTGCTCCGAGCACCAGCCCCGCCTTTATCGCGGCTTGCCTCGGCACGGTGAGGCAAGGCTCGCTGCAGCCGAGATCGCCGACATGCTGAAGTGAGTTTCCCACCAGGCCGGAGAATTGCGTGGACTGGGTTGTTTAAACGCAAGCGCATGTGCCAACTTAAACAATCGTCTAGGAGGAGATGAACAGATGAAACCATGGATTCTGTCTGCGGCTTTCGTTGCCGTGTTGGGAACTTGCACCGTTGGAGCTGCTCACGCCGAGCAAGTGGTGGCGACATCGACAGCGGCCGTGAAGAGCGACCTCAACTACCTGATGTACGCGCCGGATGGATATGAGGCATCGAAGGACACCTACCCGCTCGTCGTATGGCTCCATGGAGGGGATCAGGGCGGAAACGACATCGAGAAGGTCAAATCGAGCGGCATCCCAAAGCTGATCGCGGGTGGAAAGCAATTGCCGTTTCTTGTCTTTTCTCCTCAGAACCCGAGCGAGGAACTGCTCTATCCGATAGAAAAGGTGGAAGCGCCGCTTGAAGAGGTTATCTCGAAATATCGCGTCGATAGCTCCCGCATCTATGTCGTTGGCTATAGCCGGGGCGGCTTCGGGGCGTGGGCCTTGGCTGAGCAGTTCCCCGAGAGGTTTGCCGCCGTGGTTCCGATCGCGGGCGGCGGAAACCGTCACTATCTGAACAGGACGAACGAGAAGGCTGCGTTCTGGGTCTTCCATGGCACAAACGATGACGTCATTCCGCTGTCTGACTCTGTAATCATGTATGAGCGCCTCAAGGCCCTGAAGCGTGATGCACGGCTCTCGGTCTTGGAAGGTGTAAGCCATTCTGACGTGGAAATGTCCGCGCTTAATGACCCGGAATTATGGGATTGGCTGCTGAAGCAACGTCTTGCGGTTGCCCCCAAGTAATCTGCCCCCTTCTATCACTGCTCTGCGCGGCTGGCTTCGGGATCAGGCTTTGAGCCCAGATGCCTAGTATATCGTCCGTCATCCGCCTCGTCCGTGAAAGCCTTATATGACGCTGCAATCTTGTGCAGACGCCAACCAGCACCATTATCGACGACCAGAGCAACGCCGCTCGGCTGACGTTCAGTCCAAGCGGCGTCAATTCCCAGTACAGCTCTCATGTGTGCTGCTCCCGGCTAAAGCAGAAAACTATGCGCTTATAGCAGAGGCCCGTTTGGGCAGCTTCCAATTCGGACGCGGGAAGTGACAGGTATAGCCGTTAGGAATGCGCTCGAGATAATCCTGGTGTTCAGGCTCAGCCTCCCAGAACTCTCCGACAGGCACCACTTCGGTTACGACCTTGCCCGGCCAGATACCCGAGGCATCAACGTCAGCAATGGTATCGACCGCGACCTTCTTTTGATCGTCCGACGTGTAAAAGATCGCCGAACGATAACTCGTGCCGACGTCGTTCCCCTGCCTATTGAGGGTACTCGGGTCATGTATCTGAAAAAAGAACTCGAGAAGGTCGCGGAAACTCGCCTTTGCCGGATCGAAGTTGATTTCGATCGCTTCCGCGTGCCCTTCGTGATTTCGATAAGTGGCGTTCGTTACAGAGCCGCCAGTGTAACCGACCCGAGTGGAAACCACGCCGGGCAGCTTCCGGATAAGATCCTGCATCCCCCAAAAGCAGCCACCAGCTAAAACAGCGCGTTCTGTAGTCATCTCAGACCTCCGAATATATCTGCAGCGAATATGGGTTCTACAAAGACCTAATGCCAGTGCGCGGCGCAAGCTTGCCATTGGCGTGGCAGCGACGGAACAATCTGTTGCCTCGACCAATTTAGCCTCCGTCAACAAGGAGACTTCAATGAGACATACCGAGCATGTTCGCCTTACCCCCAACGAGCTGAAATCGTCCGTGCTTGAAGGGGCCTCCGTTTACGGAGCCGATAATCATAAGGTGGGCAAGGTGGACCACGTTCATGGTGCTGGCGTGAACAGCACGGCAATCATCGACGTGGGCGGCTTTCTTGGCATCGGCGCAAAGCCTGTCGCAGTTCTTCTGACTGATCTCGATTTCATGCGAGATGAAGACGGCGACGTCCACGCGGTAACGGCCTGGACGAAGGATCAGTTGAAAGAGATGCCAGAACACCATCATTGAGGTGTTGGACAAGATCGAAAAGCAGGGCTTGCCGATTCTCGGCGGGCCTTTGACATATCAGCGGCTTCGAACGCCAAACAGATACGGAAAACGTCCTTGCCCTCTCGCTTGACGCCGGAACCACCTACTCGCAACAGACCTTCCGGACGTAGGTGTTCCCAAACGTAATCATCGAGTCCTTTGGGATCGAGTTACTGTCTTTCAGCGATTTTGATATCGATTTTGCTGTTTCCTCATCCATAGTTTGCGCAAGGGTGATTGCAAACCAACCATTTGCAGCCAAATGCGCAACCAGCGGAATAGACGACCCGCGAACAAAATCCGAAGCCTTCTGCAGATCATCGTAGCTCTTGATCTGAACGTATCTTTTTCCGAACTGGCGCTCCTCGAACTCCCGGACCCAAACCCATGAATAGTGCATGTAGCCGCGGTGCATCCCTGAAGAAACGCTATACCAGTCGCCAGCCTTTTCGATGATCTCAACGGACTGACCATTGATGAGGGTTCCCATCGACTTAGAGTTCGGATCCGCGCTTGCCTTTAGAGCCGCTTCGCCCTTGGGATGTTGAATAATCCCATTCCGTGGGCGAGGTATCGCGAGCGATATTATCGGAGCGACATTCGGCGCTACAGTCGGTTCGGTACGGGGCATGACAGGATCGTTTGCAGCAACTCGATCTGGCTGATCAATGCCATCGTCCGTTGTCACCCTGAACTTTTTCATCTCACTGCCTGAAAGGTATCGGATGTCATCGCTGTCGTAGCTCAAGGACAACTGCAACAGGCCCGCATCGACCCCCATCTCGGCCATGTACACGACGACCTCGGCAGTCATCTGCTGCACAGCAGAAACCGCTTCGTGGATATCCATCCCGGCAGTGTCGCTAAACGACGATTTATGGACACCAATTGAGCCGGGCTCGGCAAACCGCTTCACTCCGCCAAGAAAGGCCAGCGAACAGGCGGACGCGCAATCGTTGGATCGAGATTGGATCGTAGGAAGACCTGCCGCCCGAATTTTGCGGCCGAGTTCGATCGATTTTACGACGTTTCCGCCAGGGCTATCGAATGATATGGCCGTCGGATGCTCCTGAACTACTGCGACATCAAACTTTCGAAGGTCGTCGGATGCATCGAATCGACCCGAGACTACGAGATAGGGCGTCCCGTCCGAGGTCGTTTTCTTCGTGTATACGAGCTCAGCGTGAGCCCAGGTCACCGCAGACAGCCCGCACACACACGCTACAAGCGACCGTATGGCTAAAGCCTCCGCCAATCCTATCGTCCGCATTGGTGCCAATCCATTTGATATCCATATTCACCTTTTCGGCCATAGCACCAACCGAAGGCCTCGAGCGCAGCCCCGACCACCTCGCGACGATCGCACGCCCTCATCGTCTCGGGATCATTGCCACTGTTGCCGCGGCAGGTTCCATTCTGCTGCTGCCACTGCGCTATGATGCGGTCCGGGGCCTTCTGTCCGCGATCGGTCTCCAGAACCTTGCTGTTTTCGGTCTCGATCTGCCCCGTTCGAGGATTCCAGACGAAGGATATCTCAGCACTGCCCGACGATGTCTTGCCGCGCTTGGGGCTGTAGGCGAACCACTCCACGATCGCCGTGCCAGAGCACGTAACACCGCAGGATAGCCGCTCCGAACCATGCCTGATGCTGTAAGCCCGCTTGGGCCAACGATCTATGAACGTGGCCTTGTCCCCAAGCACCTCGTCCCGAGACATCGTCTTGCCGTAGAAGAGAACGTTGTCGGCATACGCAGATCGCATAAATGCAAGCGCCCTGCCGGATGGCCCCGACCAAGCCTCATGATAGCTCGTCAAGAACTTGATGGCTTTGGCACGATCCCCCTCACTTGCGCCCTCATCTGTTGGCGACGCGGCCTGCTGGTTTGGATCCCTAGTTTGCGCAACCTGCGTTTCGGCAGCTTGATCCGACTGCGACGATGTCACATGAAGCTGAGCCATCTCGCTTGAAGTCAGATACCGCATGTCCGAGCTATCCGTAGTCAGGCTCAACTGGAGGAGTTTGGGATCCACTCCCATCTCCACGAGGTAGGTTAGGATTTCGGCAGTAACTGCCTGAATAGCTGCGACGGCCGATTGCCCGTCCAGCCCAGCATCCTCCGAGAAAGAGGACCGATGGACGCCGATAGCGCCGGGTTCGGCATCGCGATTTACCCCGCCAACAAAAGCCAGGGCACATGCCGACGCACATTGGGCCGATCGTATCTGAATGGTACTCAAGCCGAGACGACGGATCGCTCGGCCGAATTGGATCGCCGCGTGAACGTTTCCGCCGTTGCTGTTGAAGGTGACCACCTTGGCATTTGAAGACAGCACCATCTTCGCGAGCTCAACGGGATCGTCTTTAAGCTCGAATTCGCCGTCGATCAAAATGAGCGTTGCACCGCTCTCCAGGGTGACAGTTCGCAGTTGGACCCCAGCAAACGCAGGAGAGCAGATAAACAGCGCTATCCACGCCGCAACGATCGCGAAATACGCACGCACAGTACAATCCCCAAAGCCACACTCGCACGATAGCTCAACTGCTATATTTCGCAATCTGACTTGATAGACTCAGAAGCGCCGAAGGGAATTTGGTTCGATTCAGGGTGAATCAGAGCTCGTGCTGGCCTCACTCCTTTAGATAGCTCTTCGTTTCGCCGTCAGAGTCTCCGCATGTTTCTTATTGAGATACTCCGCGCGCCCGTATGCTCAATCGGCTGCCAAAGTACCGACTGATGAAACGTATACAGCTTAACCCACGCTGTTCCTTGATTGTAGAAACGGAAGGATATTATCGGTTGCGAGCTGATCCGCTGGCGCAGGTCGCGCGATGTAATACCCTTGGAGATGGTGGATGCCATACTGAAGCATCAGCCGCTGATGCTCGATCGTCTCCACGCCTTCAACCAAAATCCTCACTCCACGGTTTCTCAGCAGGTTGATGATATCGAGGAGCATTCTCCTGCCTCTGTCCATATGGGAGTCGTGAAGGAAGGAGCGATCGATTTTCACCGTGTCGAAATCTATCAGGCGTAGCCACGACAATCCCGCGAAGCCTGTACCAAAATCATCGAGCCAGACCTGGACGCCCAGTTTTCGTAGGTCGCTGATGCATCGTACAAGGTCTTGATCGATTTCGAGCTCCACACCTTCGGTAATCTCGAATGCGAGCCTCCCGCCATCTATCTCAAATTCCGCCAACGTCGCTGCGACGTAGTCTGAGAAACCAGGCATTTTTAGCTCGATGGGGGACACATTAACGCTCGCAACACGAACCAAATCCGTCACCAATAGATCACAACACGTGGTTCGTATTGCCCAACGTCCGAGCGCAACGATCGCGCCCGTCCTTTCCGCGATCGGAATGAAGACATCAGGCCCGACAGGGGTCCCATCAAGCATTTTCAAGCGCATCAATGCCTCTGCGCCGTCAAGCCTTCCTGTCTGCATATTGCGGATCGGCTGATAGACCAGCGAGACTAGCTTTTGATCGAGTGCAATTTTGAGGGTTGCTGCGACATCTTCACGGTCAACGTTATACTTTGGATCCGTGGCGTCGAAGACCGCTACAACATTGCGTCCGCCTGCTTTGGCGGCATAAAGCGCCCGATCAGCCTCGTGAACAACCTTGTCGACCTGCTTGATTTCCTTGCGGGTATACGAGACGCCGACGCTTACAGTGATTATCGGCGTTCCATCGCGCCTATGCTGGTGCGGCAAAGCCATCTCCACAATTTCTCGACGTATCGCTTCCGCAAGCGGCTTCACTTCGTCCAGACTGGAGGCCGTTTTGATAACGATGAATTCCTCACCGCCGTAACGCCCGATAACTGCTCCATAAGACGAGGCGGTGTGTTGAAGATGTTCTGATATAGTTACAAGACACTGGTCGCCTTGCTGATGCCCATAGCAGTCGTTGTAGTGCTTAAAGTAGTCAACATCGATGAGCAGAACCGCAAACGCTGCGCCATCGTCGAGCCAGTGCTGCCAATAGTCACGTAGACGTTGATCGATCGCTCTACGGTTCTCCAGCCCCGTCAAAGAGTCCGTGTTCGAAAGTTGTAGAAGGGCCTGGCCTCGTTCGTTAGCAGCAGTTTGCTGCAGGCTTGCCTCAAGAGCATTCAGAAATACCTTGTAGCGCTCTCTATTGAGTTGAAGATTTACGTACGCGGTGAAAATGAAACACGAGACACAGAATGCTCCCATGATCAACTTATGAGTGAGAGGCATTGGTGCGAAGACACAGAGCGCACCGATGAAAATAAGCATATTGGCCGCGGACGACGCTATTGCCACAGTGGACCGAAAACGGAAAAACAGATTGACGCTCATCATGAAGATTGCGCCAAATATCATATAATACGAGAATGCGGCCCTATCCTCAGTCATCTGAGCTATAATGAGCCACACCAGATAGCCTGTCGACACGGAGATCGCGGAAACCACATCGATCGTGTTTGCTACTGCTTTGCGGCGGAGCAAAAGTTCCAATATGCACAGCGCGCTAATTCCGACAATGAATCGTCCAATGATCGTGCTTTGGGCAACGTCGGTGATGAATAGATAGTCCGTCAACGAATACGCAAGATATGCACCTACAGCGATCCAGAGCCCTCTTCGCGTGGCACTCTTTCGTTCAATTTCGCTCTGCAGATCAAATAAGCCACGCAGCTCCCTTGTCGAAAATTTCGAACTAGGAGTCATAGCTGCGGTCTCGGCCAACACGTGCATCATGCGCTGTTACCCAACATCTGGCGCAGTCACTCGACGCGGACCGCTAGCTGAAGGTGGATAGCCTTGCGTGTACTTCGCTTCAATTAACAGCGGCGATGCAGAGCCATAAACGCACGGATTTGTTCCAACTTCGCTAATATTCTCTGAATGTTACATTGGCCTTAATGAAATCGTGCAACCTTCGGCTGCTTTGCGTCGGCACAAATGCTGACGATTTTAGCGAATATTTTCAATCTTCATTAACTTCAGAGGTTCCCGTGGCGAAGCCCGCATTCTTACTCGACGGCCAAAGCTTGATCGCGCCGCAGTCCGTCGGCGACCACCTATTTCCAAATACCGACGCCGAAGTAACCAATCTGGTGCAGACCGCATCGGCCGAGTTCGCGATTATCATCAACATCGCGATGCAGCGGCTTTCGTCCACGCAGAACCGCGCGGATGCCGTGAAGTGGCTTATATCTCAACTTCACGACGTTCGCCTAAAATATGGACCCGCCGTGTGGCAGAAGCTGGCACCGATCATCAGGTCCCATTCTTCTGCCGAGATCCTCCAGCAGTGCCCGTTTACAAAGTGGTCTTTCGACAAACCACGCGGATACTCCGGAGATGCCACCCTTATCGATTTTATCTATCAGCACCGTGCGATAGCCGAACAAGTTGCAAAAACCACACCACTCGGCCGAGACATTTTCGGATACACCATCAATGCTCCGGGTCCGGTTGCGGTCAGAGAACGACGCGATATTCTGACGAAAATCGTTGATGATACCGCGGCCCGTGTCGGCCCTGATACGGAAATTCTTGCAATTGCTGCGGGCCACCTCCGAGAGGCGGAGATGTCTGAGGCATTGTCTGAGAAACGCCTCAAGCGTTGGGTTGCTTTGGATCAGGATCCGATGAGCATTGGCTCCATTGCAAGCCAGTACAGGGACACTTGTGTTGAGCCCGTAGATGGATCGGTGCGTGGCCTTCTTGCGAAGAAGCATCAAATAGGGTCGTTCGATCTTATCTACGCAGCCGGTTTGTACGACTATCTCAGTGAGAAGGTAGCAGTACGACTGACACAGGTGTGCCTGGAGATGCTGAAGTCGGGTGGCACTTTTTTGTTCGCGAATTTTTCCGATGAGATGGCCGACGATGGCTACATGGAATCCTACATGAATTGGGAGCTCCTACAGAGATCCGAGGCCGACATGTGGCGGATCGTGAATGCTTGCGCTAACGCTAACTCGGCGGAGACGGCGGTATGGTATGGCGCTAACCGAAACATCATCTATGGTACCATTCGCGTCAATGTTTAGCTGTCGTTTACAGCAGGCGCAGTCTTAACAGCTGCGCCTGGCATGATCGGCTAGGTCTTCGGTGAACAAAAATATCCCCGGAGAGCTTCACGTCAGTCGAACGGATATGTTGAACTGTTCGAAGGATCGAACGTGGCATTTCGGAGCCTGCAGCCTAACGTTTCAAAAAAGCTATAAAGTTCATCTTGGTACTCTGGAGGTTCCGAATGACAGGCATTCGTTCACCCCGACTGGCGGTCTTGATCGACGCTGACAATGCATCTGCAAAAATCGTCGACGGGCTTTTCGAAGAGATCGCAAAGATTGGGGAAGCCAGCGTTCGCCGCATTTATGGCGACTTCGCCAGTACACGATCTAAGGCCTGGATCGACGTCCTAGCGAGGCACGCAATCATACCGCAACAGCAGTTTGCCTACACAACGGGCAAGAATGCGTCCGACATCACCCTTGTCATCGACGCCATGGACTTGTTGCATAGTGGGCGGTTCGATGGCTTTTGCCTCGTCTCATCTGACAGCGACTTCACACGCCTCGCCTCTCGTATCCGCGAGCAAGGCATCGACGTTTTCGGATTCGGAGAGCAGAAAACGCCCGAGAGTTTCCGCCAAGCATGTCGACGCTTCATCTACACTGAAAATCTCACGGGGGCCGTTGTGAATGAGACGGATGCACACCAGGCAACAGCTCCACTACAGCCTCCTAGTGCCGCTACGCCAATCATAAAGAAACTCATCGCACAAATGGAAACGGAAGACGGTTGGGTTCCTCTAGGTGCTGTTGGTAATCAGCTTGCCAACCTAGCATCTGACTTTGATCCCAGAACCTATGGGTTTAAGAAACTCAGTGACCTCGTAAAGAAAACCAATTCGTTTGATGTTGAGCATGCCGAGGGCCGCCCTGTCCGTATTCGTTTGAAGCCGGTTACGAAGCGGGCGTCGTGATTGATGCACAACATTTGCAGATCGGATTTTACCCCCAATCCCGTGCCGGATGACATGACATTCTTGCGGTGACCTAAAATGGTCATGTGGTGTATTACTCGCGTTACGAGGAACCGCTGATCATGGTGACTGTTAAAGGCGCATGAGACATTTACGCTATCACCCTATTCTAGCCACCCTTCTCGTCAGTTCGATGATCGTCGCGTCGGTCGCAGGCCTCCAATGGTGGATGACCGACCGATCGGGCAATGTCGACCAGAAGTCCAGTATTGCGGCCCCTCCCGCGTGAGGAAATCAAGTCTAGCAGTGCTGGATTGGGGTCGCGTCACTTGCAGCCTCCCCTTCCGATGACTGAGGTGGCAACCCTAGCAATCCTCCTTCTGTGGCACGGTTATTGCTCGGTAAATGTTTGATGAAGGTACCCATCCGAGGTGGGCC
>UCIV01000025.1 GCA_900472575.1 Hyphomicrobiales bacterium | reverse complement strand
GCGTTACCGTGACATCGCCCCACAGGCGGCTATGTAGGCGGCGGGAAAACCGAAGAAGGAGGACATGGACACCATGTCGGGCTTTTCTTCCAATGCGCCGACCAGTGCATAGATGGACTTTGCAGGCTCCACCATCGTGCATTGCCAGAGATGGGGATGAGATAATCGATCTGTCGGTAGGCCTTGGCGAAACGCTCTCCTCAACCTGTCAAGAAGTTCGGCCGCTCTTCGCCCCGTCACGGCCATATCGATATGCGGATAGGTCCGATAGCCGACAAGCATGTCGGCATCGGTCATCGACTGCTCGGTTATGTTTCCGTGCAGATCGAGGCATACGGAAATGGGAACATCGTAACCGATCGCCCGGCGAATACGGGAAAGCAGCTCCCCTTCACCGTCATCGACATGCTCAGCCACCATGGCCCCATGCAGATCGAGAAAGATGCCGTCGAGCGGCAGGCTTGCAACGAGACAACACTGGGCCGGACTCTTGCGCCTTGCGGCCTCCATCACCACGCGTACCGTCGCACCGTCGGCTAGGATCTCAAGACCAAGTAGCATCCTAGATGCACCAGGTCCTCAAGTTGTTGCCTGCGGCTTGCTGCCTCTCGTCTTATGCGCACCAGCCGCCCTTCCCAGAAGCCAACCGCCAGCATGACGAGCGTGGTGAGCCAACCCATGGTCAGCAGATCGACGAATGGCGCGACGGGAATGAACGCCAGAAGCGCCACTACACCGGTTGTCCGTCATCAAATGATTTGAGACTTTTGGGGCTCTGGAAGAATGGAGTTTCCGGCTCGGTCTGCATGGGCGTGGCAAGCGTCGCGGCAACGTTTTTGGAGAGATCCTCTACTCAAAACGTCCCGGGTTCAATTTCTGTGAGAGACAATTTGGCGGGCTCAACGAACTACCGTGCCCTCGAGCGGATACAGACCTGCCACCCTACAATTCGCCTGATTTTTGGTCCGTCCGCCATGACCGTTCAGCGCCGACGTATGGCGGCCTGCGCTCCAAGGGCGTGGCCGCCACCACTTTACTTGTTGAGCGTATCTTTCAATGCCTTTGCCGGCGAGAAGGTCAATTTCTTTGCGGCCGCGACTTTGATCATTGCTCCTGTGGCTGGATTTCGGGCCTCGCGCTCCGGAGTATCTTTAACCTTGAACTTTCCAAATCCCGGGATCGACGTCTCGGCACCGGACGTTGCTGCTGATGTGATAGCAGCGAATACTGCCTCGACTACCGCTTTGCCCTGAGCTTTTGTCAGGCTATGCTCAGAAGCAATCTTGTCGGCGATTTCATTTGTTGTCGTCATAACAGTCCTCGTTTAATTGAAAGATCAAAGCTTTCTCCAGTTGGGATCAACTGTCAGCAGGAACTGCGATAGATGAGCCTAGAGGGCGACGATTTCCACAGCTTAGGTGCGAGACCGGCCGAAGACTTCGCCGTAACCGATCCAAGCAAATAAGTCCAACTGCGTGGTCGGCCGGAACGATTTCCGTGGCTCGAACTTGAGTCGCGTCACATGGAAGGGAGTTCCGTAATGCGTCAGTCCCGGAAGCGTCGCACCAGCCCACTGTTGCAGAGCGACCAGATTGCCCAGTCGCAGCCGCGTCGTCGACGAGACCCCGCCCAACCCAACCTCCCGTTCGACCCGATGCCTAACCGGATCGAGCCCTGTCTGGCGCTCCTCAAATCCTCCCCTCCTACCGGACCCGACTGGATATATGAGGTTAAGTGGGACGGTTACCGGCTCGCAGTCCATGTAGAGCCGGACGGCGTCAGGATCATCACGAGAGGCGGTCACGATTGGACGAGCAGATTTCCGGCAATCGCTGACGCGGCAAAGCGACTTGGCGTTCGCAGCGCGATCCTTGACGGCGAGGCCGTTGTCCTTGATGGAAACGGCCGGTCGGATTTCGGGGCGCTGCAGAAATCGCTCGGAGGACGTGGCGGAAAGAGGGCGTCGACTGAAGCGATCCTATATGCCTTCGATCTGATGTATTTCGATGGGCATGACCTGACAGGAACGGAACTCTCGGTGCGCCGGCACCTGCTCGGTGACCTTCTTGATGGCTTCGATAGCGCCATCCAGTTTTCCGAAGACGTTTCCGGTGATCCGGACGAGGCTCTTGCGAATGCCTGCAGCCTGGGTCTTGAAGGCGTGATCGCCAAGCATCGCGACAGACCCTACCACTCCGGCCGAACCGGGGACTGGCTGAAAATCAAATGCATCCAAAGCGAAAGTTTCATGGTCGTCGGTTACGAACAGTCGAGCGTCGCGCGCGGCGGAATTGGAAGCCTGCTTATCGCCGCTCGGCGCGGCTCAGGCTGGATCTCGGTCGGATCAGTTGGAACCGGGTTCAAGGACCGAGATGCGGTCTATCTCAAGACAACGCTCGACAAGCTGAAGACGAAACAGCCGGTCGTGCCGATGAAGGGAAAGAACCTCGTGTTTGCACAGCCGACCTTGATTGCCGAGATCGAGTTTCGCGGCTGGACCGATGACGGCAACCTTCGCCACGCGTCTTACAAGGGTTTGCGCGAGGTTCAGGACAATGCCGCAGTGTTCGACATCGAGGACAAGCCCTGAAACGAAAAAGCCTGCCGCGGGAGGAGGTGCGGCAGGCTTTTCGAATGATGTGAACGACGACGATGCATAGCTGACCGTGATGGCTATTGAAGCAGCGGAACCAACAATCAAAACGTTTCGGGTTGACTTCCAAAACGTTTTGGACAACTCTTCGGCGGTCTGGGAGGACAATTTGGCCAATCTCAAGCAACTCGCCCAATCGCTGGGGCTTTCGATCACCACCGTCTCGAGGGCGCTCGACGGTTATTCCGACGTATCGGCCGCCACCCGAAAGCGAGTGCAGGAAGCCGCCGACAGGGCCGGTTACCGCCCCAATGCTTCGGCCCGTCGTCTGCGCAAGCAGCGCGCCGAACTCGTGGCAGTAACGCTTCCAAGCGAACCCGGCCACATCGGCCCGCTGCATTTCCTCGACATGCTGTCGGGCTGTGCGGAACATCTGGCCGGTGCCGGCCTCAACCTAGTGATCGCGCCCGTTCCTCACGGAGAGAGCGAACTCGACATGTGCCGCCGTTTCGTCGATGGCCACAGGGTCGATGCCATGCTGCTGGTGCGTACCAAGCGCCATGACGAACGAGTCGAATTTCTGCAGTCACGCGGTTTTCCCTTCGTCACCAACGGGCGGACGGAATCGGCGATCCAGCATCCTTATATCGATGGCAACGGATTTTCCGGCTTTCACGCCGCGACGATGCGTTTCCATCGCGCCGGCCATCGCCGCATTGGACATGTCGGCGGCCCGCAGGACTATTTTTTCGCCCATGTCCGCCGTCAGGGCTGGGAGGCCGCGATGACCGAATGCGGGCTTGCCACCGATCTCTATGTCGAACGGATGCCGACCGAACAGGGCGGTTACGAAGCCGCACTTTCCCTGCTCGGACAGCCGGATCGACCGACGGCAATGGTCTGCGCCACGGATGAAATGGCGATCGGGGTGCTCAGGGCGCTGCGTGAGGTCGATGGTGGACAGTCCATCAGCGTCGTCGGACATGACGACCTGCCGATCGGCGCCTTCACCAGCCCGGCACTTTCCACCATGCGCATGACCGGCGGCAATCTCGGCCGCAGCTTCGCCTCGCTGCTTCTGCGCACAATCGCCGGAGAACCCGCCGAAGCGCTGCAGGAATTGCATGCGATCGAATTTGTCGATCGCGACAGCCACCGCCTGCCGCCGATTGCGGCCTGACATTCATTTAACAGAGAACACCCGGAGGAAAAGTAATGAAAGGACTCTTGTCCATCGCCATCCTGGCATCGACCGCCATCGGCTTCGCCGGCCAGGCCCAATCGCAAACGGTTTTCCTGTCCACCCAGCTCCGCCCGATCGAGGAGGCGACGGCGGTGCGCGAGGAGCTGTTGAGCGGTCTCGACAAGCCGGTCGACTACGTGGTCGAGGAGCCGCCACAGTTTGCCGTCCGCATGGAGGCAGAACGTCAGGCAGGCAAGCACACGATCAGCCTCGTTGGCGCATTGCACGGTGAACTATCGCCGCTTGCCGACAAGCAGATGCTCGAGCCCCTCGACGATCTGGCCAAGAAGCTAGCAGATGCCGGCATGCCGCAGTCGCTGATCGATCTCGGCAAACTCGGCAAGACCGAACAGCAATATATCCCGTGGATGCAGGCAACCTATGTCATGGCCGCCACCAAGGACGCGCTGCAATACCTGCCTGAAGGCGCCGACATCAACAAGCTCACCTATGATCAGCTGATCGAGTGGGGCAACAAGATGAAGGACGAAACCGGCGCGCCGCAGATCGGCTTCCCGGCAGGACCGAAAGGCCTGATGCCGCGTTTTTTCCAGGGCTATTTCTACCCGTCCTTTACCGGCGGCGTGGTGCGCACCTTCAGAAACGCCGATGCCGTAGCCGGCTGGGAAAAGCTGAAGGAACTATGGACCGTCGTCAGCCCCAACTCGACCAATTACGATTTCATGCAGGAGCCGCTGGCTTCCGGTGAAGTCATGGTTGCCTGGGATCACGTTGCCCGCCTCAAGAACGCCATATCCGGCTCGCCGGACAATTACGTCGTCTTCCCGGCACCGGCTGGTCCGAAGGGCCGCGGTTACATGCCGGTCGTCGCCGGCCTCGCTATCCCCAAGGGCGCACCGGACGCGGCGAACGCCACCGCCGTTATCGAACACCTCGCCACCCAGGATGTGCAGCTGCAGACGGCCTCGCTCGTCGGCTTTTTCCCGACCCTGAATGTGCAATTGCCGGAAGATCTTGACCCGGGTGTTGCCCTGCTTGCCGGTGCCGTCACCGCCACCCAGAGCGCACCGGATGCCGTGATTTCGCTGCTGCCGGTCGGCCTCGGCGATAAGGGTGGCGAGTTCAACAAGGTCTATATGGACGCCTTCCAGCGGATCATACTGCAGAACCAGCCGGTTGCCGACGTCCTGAAGATACAGGGTGATACCATGACCAAGCTGATGGCCGACACCAAGGCCCCCTGCTGGGCCCCCGACGCCAAAAGTGACGGCGCCTGCCCGGTCGAGTGATGGTTTCGGCCTGCCTGGGCTTCGGCCCGTCGATAGCATGGCAGCCCCTTATCCGCCTGCCGGCACCTTCTCCCCGCTCGCGGGGAGAGGGCTAAGGTGAAGGCCTTTCGCCGCTCATCGCAAAATTCAAAAAAACAAAGGGTAACCGATGACCCAAAGCCGAAGCTGGATCCCCTACGCGCTGATCCTTCCCTCCGTCGTATTTCTAGGTCTGTTGTTCGTCGTACCGCTAGTGCAGACGCTGTGGCTGGCGGTATCCGACAACGGCACGCCGTCGCTTGCCAACATGACGACGATGGTGACCGACCTCAATTTCGGTCGTTCTGTGCTGAACACGTTTGTGCTGACGCTCGCCGTTGTGCCGATCCAGATCATCATGGCGCTGACTATGGGCTCGATGGTCGCCAAGATGAACGGCGGCCGCGAGACGATCCTGTGGATCTGGACCATCCCGCTCGGCATTTCCGATCTCGCCGCCGGCATGGTCTGGCTGTCGATCCTGCAGAATACCGGTTATCTCAACTCGATCCTCTTCGGTATGGGCCTGATCGAGCGGCAGACAGCTTGGCTCACCTACCAGACACCAGTCGCCCTCTTTATCGGCATCGCCATTGCCGAGATCTGGCGCGGCACCGCGATCGTCATGATCATTATCGTCGCCGGCCTCAACCAGGTGCCGAAGGAGTTCAAGGAGGCGGCCGAAATCTTCGGCGCCAGCCCCTGGACCCGCTTTACCCGCATCACCCTGCCACTGATCCGCCCTGCCCTGCAGTCGGCACTGATCCTGCGCACCGTCCTTGCCTTCGAAGTTTTTGCCGTCGTCTACGCGCTCGGCGGCCGCAATTTCCCGGTCCTCGTCGGCGAGGCCTATAACTGGCAGAACCAGAACCAGAATTATGGTGTTGCCGCCGCCTATGCGGTGCTGATCATGGTCATCTCGCTCGCCGCTACCCTCGTTTATTTGAAGGCCGTCAAGGTCGATCCGGAGCGTCTGCCATGAGCAACACCATGAACACTTCCAGCACTGCCGGTTTCATCTCGGCCCGACGACTGCTATTCTGGAGCGGCATCGTTGCGCTCTGCGCCTGGGTTCTCGTCCCGATCTATCTGGTGGCGCTCGGCGCGCTGGGCGGCCGCACCGGCGCCTATCAGTGGCCGAAGAATTTTCTGCCCACCGATATTTCGCTACAGCCCTTCCTGCTGTTCCTGAGGACGGAAGGCGTCTTCCAGTCTTTTCTCAATTCGCTGGGAGCTGCCGGCATCACTGTAGCGCTGTCGATCGCGCTCGGCGCACCGGCCGGTTATGCTCTGGCGCGCTACAATTTCCGCGGCAAGGACAGCTACCGGCTTCTGGTTCTGCTCACCCGAGCCTTCCCGCTCGCCATTCTGGCCCTGCCGCTGACGGTTTCCTATATCCGGCTCGGCCTCTACGACACGGTCCTCGGTGTCGGCCTCATCCACACCGTTCTGGCACTACCCTTCGCGGCACTGGTCACGCAAGGGATCTTTCTCGGCGTCCCACGCGAGCTGGAAGAGGCTGCCTGGGTGTTCGGCTGCACCCGCATCCAGGCCTTCTTCAAGGTCGTTGCACCGCTTGCCCTGCCCGGTCTGGTGGCAACAGCTGTCTTTGCCTTCGTCATCTCATGGAATGAGGTTTTTGCAGCCTCGGTACTTACCGTGCGGCATCGCACTTTAACGGCCTATCTGCTCACCGTGCTATCGGAAAGCCCGATGCACTACCGCTTTGCCGGCGGCCTCATGCTCATCCTCCCCTCGGTTGTCTTCATCTTCGCGGTCAGGCGTTACCTGTTTGCGATCTGGGGCGTCTCTTCAAAATAGCAGGTAAACTCATGGCCAACATTGTCATCGAAAACATCAAGAAGAGTTTTGGTGCCTTCCAGGCGCTCAAAGGCGTCTCGCTAACGATCAATGACGGCGAGTTCGTCTCGCTGCTCGGACCGTCCGGATGTGGCAAGACCACGCTTTTGCGCATTATCGCAGGTCTGGAAACATCCACCTCGGGCGACGTCCTTATCGGCGAAAAATCCGTCATCGGCTTGCCACCGAAGGATCGCGGCCTTGCCATGGTGTTTCAGAACTATGCCGTCTTTCCGCACATGACCGTTTACGAAAACGTCGCCTTCGGCCTGCGCATGCAGAAGGCGGATGATGCTCGTGTTAAAAAGCAGGTCGAAAAGGCGGCCGGCCTTTTGCATATCGAACCCTATCTCGACCGTTATCCCAACAAGCTCTCCGGCGGCCAGCGCCAGCGTGTCGCGGTTGCCCGCGCGCTTGCCGTTGAACCCGGCGTGCTTCTGATGGACGAGCCGCTCTCCAATCTCGATGCACTCCTGCGTCTGGAAATGCGCACCGAACTGAAGACCGTGCTGCAGGAGGCCGGTACCACGACCATCTACGTCACCCATGACCAGACGGAGGCAATGGGCCTGTCGGACCGTATCGCCGTCGTCCATGACGGGCGTATCGAACAGGTCGGAACACCGGTCGAGGTCTATAACCACCCCGCCACCCGCTTCGTCGGCGGCTTCATCGGCAATCCGCCAATGAACTTCATCACCATGCCGGTAACCAACGGGCAGGTCGCTGCCGGTTCGCAGCAATTTGCGGTTCCTGCCCAGGGCGGCGAGATCGTGCTTGGCCTGCGTGGCGAAACCGTCGAGCGGGCACAGAGCGGGCAGGGACTGGACATGCAGGTTCGCGTCGCCGAACCAATGGGCTCGCACCTGCTCCTCACCGGCAGCATTTTCGGCCAGCCGGCCCGCGTCATCCTGCCCGCCACCGAAACCGTGAAGAACGGCGCGACTGTCGGCCTGACCCTTGACCCCAAACGTCTGACATGGCTGTCGCCCGAGAGCGGCGTCTCTTATCCGGCAGCAGCTTAAAATTCTGGAGTTCCAAAATGACCAAGCACTTTGACGAGGCTTACCGTATCCTCGCGGCCAATGATCGCGGCGGCTACACCGTGCCAACCGATCGTCTGTATCCCTTTCAGTGGAACTGGGATTCCGCTTTCGTTGCAATGGGTTTCGCCACCTATGACATCGACCGCGCCTATCGTGAACTGGAAAGATTGGTTGAGGGCCAGTGGGAAGACGGCATGATCCCGCATATCGTCTTCCACCAGCCGAGCGACACCTATTTCCCCGGCCCCGGCGTCTGGCGCACCGGGCATACGATCCCGACATCCGGCATTACCCAGCCCCCGGTCTTTGGCATCGCGCTGCGAGCCGTCCATGAAGCCGCGGAAAAGGCCGGTACCGCAAACGCCAGGGCACGCACGCTCGCCCTTTTCCATGCCGGCCTTAAATGGCATCGCTGGTGGTATTCCGCGCGCGATCCCGAGGGCACCGGCCTCGTCGCCCTGCTTCATCCGTGGGAAAGCGGCAGCGACAATTCTCCCGCCTGGGATATCGCCCTTGCTCGCGTACCGACCACGACCGACACCGCCGTCGTGCGCAAGGATACCGGCCATGTCGATGCCGCCATGCGCCCGCGTGACGAAGATTACCGCCGTTTCATCCATCTGGTCGATACCTATGCCGCCTGCGGCTGGGAGCCGGCAAAACAGTGGGAAAAGGCCCCGTTCAAGGTTGCCGAAGTCCAGACCACCGCGATCCTGCTCAAGGCTGGAGAGGACTTGGTACATCTTGCCGGCATCCTCGGTTTGGATGAGGCGGCTGAGGAACTGGCCGTCTATAACACGCTTACCCGCGAAGCCCTGTTGGCACAGTGGCGGCCGAAGCTTTCCCGTTTCGTATCGCGCGATCTAATCTCAAACGAGGATATCGAAGCGCCGACCCATGCCGGTTTCATTCCGCTCCTTGCGCTCGATCTGGACAAGGGCATGGCCGATGCGGCGGCAGCCGAAATGAAACTCTGGTCGGATGGCATGAAGGTAGCGTTTCCGACCACCAAGCCATTCGTCGGAAGTTTCGAAGCAAAGCGTTACTGGCGAGGCCCATCCTGGGCGATCATCAACTGGCTGCTGATCGACGGACTGACGCGCAACGGTCTGGCCGACATGGCTGTATCTCTACGCTCAAGCACAGTCAGCGCCATCGAGACCGAGGGTTTTGCCGAATATTTCGATCCAATCACCGGTGAGGGATGCGGCGGTCTCGGCTTCTCCTGGACGGGCGCGGCCTATCTCTGCCTGGCGGCGTAACTTCGGCGTGCCTGCCGTCGCATCAAGCAATGTTGGCAATCTAGTCCGTACAATGAACGGTGGGGCGAAGACCGCCCCACCGTTCAGGCCCAATAGCCACCGATGCTGCAAGTTATAAGGCAGAATTGATTATGTCGTGGAATGATCAAACGGTTCGAACTCTGTGCGCCGGATGTTTGACCCTGCAGTCGAAAGCGCCTCACCGTCTGCGGCGGTGTTGCGTAACCTGCCCCCGAAACCGTCAGGCAGATGCATTGTCATTGGGGCCGTCAAAGCATCGGCTGCAATGGCAGCAGCACTTAATGCAGCCTGGCCGGACGTGGCTAGCAAGCTTACATCCTTCCCTGCCTTTCGCGCCTGGAAATGGATAGGCAGGCGAGTGGATCTCAGACAGTCACGACGGAAGACAGTTTCTCTCATATTTCGGCTTCAATCGGAAAGCGGACACCGGCGTCGCCGCACCTCAAGAGCGAGCTGGCGATCGTTGCCGGCATCGCCAAGGCCACGCTTTCCGATAACCCGAAGTTGAAATGGGATGAATGGACCGCCGATTACGGACTGGTTCGCGACCTGATTGAGGCAAGCTATCCCAAGGACTTCAAAGACTACAATCAACGCATGTTTCAGCCGGGGGGCTTTTTTCGGGGTAATGATGCACATGATAGCGTTTGGAATACGGATGAGAAAAAGGCTGTGTTCACTACTCCGGAACGGCTGAATGCTCTGTCCTTCGAAGAACGTGCTGGCCGATACCGCCTCGTCACCATGCGCTCCAACGATCAGTTCAATACAACGATCTACGGCTATTCGGACCGTTTCCGTGGCATTGAAGGGACACGCGACGTAGTCATGATGTGCGAGGAGGACATCGAGGCGTCGGGCCTTTCTGCCGGACAAAGTATCCGACTGGTCAGTGATTTTGACGATGGAAAACGGCGGGAACTCGGGGGACTGATCATTACCCCCCATAATCTGCCCCGTGGTACGATTGGCGCCTATTATCCGGAAAGCAATGTCCTTAACGCGATCGATCATCACGATCGACCTTCCAAAACGCCTGCCTCGAAGGCTATCCCTGTCCGGATCGAGACGTAGCGACCTCAGCTGTCTTTATGTGACATGAACAGAGCGGAGCACTGGGACAAATGGAAACCACACGGACACTCAACGCCGTCGACGGCGATGTAACAGCGCGACGATTATCGAGGTAACTACGATGTCTGATATTGACAAGACACACCAGGGTACAGAGCGCCCATTGGGACGGCGCTTCAGCGTGGAAGCTGGAGAAAGCCTAGATCCGCAAGACGACGGCTCGTTCGTTGG
The DNA here is from genome assembly GCA_900472575.1 of Hyphomicrobiales bacterium. Taxonomy (GTDB): domain Bacteria; phylum Pseudomonadota; class Alphaproteobacteria; order Rhizobiales; family Rhizobiaceae; genus Neorhizobium; species Neorhizobium cellulosilyticum. The sequence goes on along the minus strand of UCIV01000025.1, from coordinate 103,312 downwards.
AACCGAGACGAGAAAGGTTTACACCAGGTCGTAATCGGTAGTCCTGCGATGCAGAGGTATTGACTGGTTATGATTGCCTAAAACTCTGAAATTAAGACAAGCTTTCGAACGGAATCGAACCACCCGACATCGGCGATATCTGATTGGACGGCCACTAAACCGCTTCGGCGATCAAATTCTTTCTATTCTTCGTAACAAACGATCGGCAAGTGCGTTCTCCCGTGGCACTGGAGAACGAACTATGCAATCTGCAAGGTCTACCGATCACTTCAAGACAGCGTCGACAACGGAAGTCGAGCTCGAACGGGCATTCTCGCCGAAAACTCTGATCACACCACCAGTTGCACCTACAGCGCTGTGGACCATGGAACGGGGCATGTCGCCTGTAATCGCAACTGCGGTCCATGAGGGACACTCTACACGACTGAACCTACAGCCTTTATTCGGCTTGGATCATCAGGAGCGGTTACGGGAGGAGGATCCCTACACCGAGTTCACCATTCGCGATGTTCCCAATCGCATCGTCTTTCATCGCTCGCGTTTCGAAGTGGACATCAACCGCAATCGGGAGGGCGCCATATATCTGACGCCGGAACAGGCATGGGGTTTAAATGTGTGGGCAGGAGCACTTGCGGACGACGAGATAGAAGCCTCCCTACAAACCCATGACGCCTATTACGATATGCTGCTGGCTTTCCTGAAGGGTATCGAGCGCCAATTCGGCCGATTTGTCGTTCTCGACATCCACAGCTACAATCATCGCCGTGATGGGCCAGCCGCTCGACCTACGCCGCCGGAGCGGGCACCGGACATCAATATAGGCACATTCTCGATGGACAGCGAGCGCTGGGCGCCGGTAGTCGATGCACTCATCGGCCATCTCCGATCGCATACGATCAATGGCAGCCCTCTGGACGTGCGCGAAAACGTAGCATTCCAGGGCAAGGGAGAACAGACCCGGTTCATCCACGAGCATTTTCCCAAAACGGGCTGCGCAATCGCGGTCGAATTTAAAAAGTTTTTCATGGATGAATGGACGGGTGAACCAAATACTGGTGTCCTCGACCAGCTTCGCCAGGTCGTTGCAACAGCCGTCCCGATACTCGAGAAGACGCTCGCGAGCCAGCCATGACCAACGCCTCGTCGCAAACTCGCAGCAGTGACGACAACTGGCTCGACGAGATCGTATTCTGCCTTGCCCACGGCAAGTCGATCCGGCGCGACTTGCCCGGCGGAGGACGGCTGCATATCGACCGGCCGCTTCCCTTCCTTTGCGTCCATATCGCCGAGGACGGAGCAGAGCCGGCCGCCCGCGACATCGCACAAGCAAACGCGTCCTATCTCATAACTCCGCATGCGGCATCCGCGATCATGGTGATCGAGGCCATAGAGGCTCCGCTGCGCCAACAGTTCGGCGCATTCATCCTGTTCGACATCGGCGAGTTGAAGCAGGATCGGTTCCTGACCGACGATGCGCCTTTCCTGCCTCCATTCGAGATTGCTATATGGGCGAGCGCGGACATGGCGGAGTCGGCTGAAACATTTTCCGCCGCGATAAGCGACAGCGAGACAAGGTTTCGAACGCCGCGAGTCGAACGCGCGGAAGCGCCTCCGGCGCGCGAAGATAAGGCGTTGGGGCGTGACCTCGGCTGTTCGACACTTGCCGTCAGGTTTGCCCCCGTCTACCGGCAACCCGGCAGCGACCAGATTTATCCGGAACTTCACGACCAATTGGTGTCGGTCCTGTTCGACGCGGGTCTGCGAGCCATCGCGTGTGTCGTCGAAGCCGGAAAAATCCTCCAGCCGAAGACGCATCGGGCACTCGGACGCAGGGCCTTCGTGGATGCGGTCTCGCGTGTCGACCGAAGCATTGACGAGGTGGCCTCGACATTCGATTTCCTGCTGGCGGTCACGCCGATCAATGCCGAGTCGGCTTTCGAAGCGTTCAAGCAAGAGGGCCATCAACCCGTCTTTCTGTACCGTCCTCTTGCCCTGCAGGTCGAGGCGGCAAAACGGAAGCTCTTTTCGATTTCCTTCGACCATCTCGAAGACCCGGTCCTGTACCAGCTTTATCGCGAAAAACAACAGGAACTCGATCTTCAGCTCTCGCTCCTTTCCTCCCGCCAGAAACCGCAGTTCGTCGAATTCGGTCGCGCGCTATACGGTCCGGTGGAACCCTCGCTGCTGCGCGAGGCGCAGATCATTCTGTCGCAGCTTACCAATACGGAACCGAGCGGTGACGACGACGGGGCGGCACAGGGCCGGATGGCCGACTGCTTTCAGGTGGAACGACGTGCCCGCACGATGATTGCCGCCTATCATCGCCGGCTGAAGGAGTTCGACGTCTCCGTCGAGCTTCGCGACGACCTGCCGTCCGGCCTGATGGTATCTGGCCATCGCTTGTTGATCGCACGCAGCACCGTGATGGACATGGCTCGGGTCGAGCCGCTGCTGTCGCATGAGATCGGTGTCCACCTGCTAACCTATTTCAACGGATCGGCCCAGGGCCTGCGGCTGTTTCGCTCCGGCCTTGCGGGATATGAGGGCATGCAAGAAGGTCTGGCCGTTTTCGCCGAATACCTGTCGGGCGGCATGACGCCGGCGCGCTTGAGGCTGATTGCCGGACGGGTGGTCGGATGTGCGTCGATGCTGGACGGAGCAACCTTTACCGAAACCTACTCTCTTCTTGTCGAGCAGCATAATTTTACGCCGCCGGCCGCGTTCAATATCGTTCTGCGGCTTTATCGCGGCGGCGGCCTGGCCAAGGACGCGATCTATCTGCGCGGTCTGCTTGCCCTGCTCGATCATCTGCGCACCGGTGGCGCACTCGAACCCTTCTGGATGGGTAAGATAGCCGCCTCGCATTTCGGTGTGATGCAGGAGTTGGCAGAGCGCGGCCTGCTGCGCCTGCCGGCGGTTCGTCCCCTCTTTCTCGAAACCGAAGACGGCCGCACCCGACTGGCACGCGCCAGAGACGGCATGCGTCCTCTCGACATGATTCAACGACAGGAGGCGTGATGCGGATTGCATTTTTTGTGAACTCGATTGCCGATGAGGCCGCATTCTATACGACTACGGCGCTAGCGCTTGCCGCAATCGCCCGCGGCCATGAGGTTTGCTACCTGACACCCGGCGATTTCGTGTTGCGCCCCGATGACAGCCTGATGGTGCGCACGACCACTGTCAAAAAAGGCAAGACCAGGAAGCCAGATACATTCATAGCGGCGTTGCAGGGCGAGCAGGCTGAGATCCATACGATCCCAATCGAGGAGATTGACGTCCTGTTGCTGCGGAATGACCCCTCTCAGGACGCTGATGAGCGGCCTTGGGCAGCCCATGCCGGCATCATTTTCGGTCGTCTAGCGGCCGAACGCGGCGTGCTTACGCTCAACGACCCTGACGGCCTGGCCCGCGCGCAAAATAAGCTCTATTTCCAGGGTTTTCCTGAGGCCGTTCGGCCAACAACCCTTATCTCTAAAAGCATCGAGGAGATCCGCGCCTTTATCGACGAGCAGAAACAGGGCGCCATCCTCAAGCCGCTGCAAGGTTCCGGCGGGAAAAACGTTTTCAAGATCGCCTCCAGCAAGGAAGCCAATCTCAACCAGATATTCGAGGCCGTCAGCGGCGAAGGTTACCTGATCGCGCAAGGCTATCTTCCCGACGCGACGGCCGGCGACATTCGTCTTTTCCTGATGAACGGTCGCCCGTTGCAGCGGGACGGCGCCTACGCCGCGCTGCGTCGTGTTCCGGCGAAGGGCGAGGTGCGCTCCAACATGCATGCTGCTGGTACTGCGGCAAGCGCCGAGATCACATCCGAAATTCTTGCGGTGGCGGAAATGGTTCGCCCTAAACTGATAGAAGACGGCATGTTTCTGGTCGGGCTAGACATCGTCGGCGACAAGATCCTCGAGATCAATGTCTTCACTCCAGGCGGCCTTCCGGATATTACCGGGCTTCACGGAGTGGATCTGTCGGTCGACGTCATCATTGCGTTGGAACAGAAGGTCGAAATCCGGAACAATTACGCAGGTCAGATCAACAACCGTGCTCTCGCCACGCTGTAAAGTGGCTGATATCTTTCATAGATCGAGCACTGCGGTCTAGAAGGGATCAGACGTATGACCCGTCATTCCGACCAAGCGACGCTTCTAAAGCTCAGCAATCGCTTAGCCGCGGTATCAACCGCATTTTGAATTGGCATCACCAATTGTCAAAAGGATCGGCCGTGTCACGGCCAATCCGGCCAAATTACACCACCGGTGTTGTGGCGTCATTGTGGACAAGTCCGTGCGACTTCAGCTCCTGCCAGAATTTGTTCGAGATCTTGGTTTGCATCACATTCCAGTCCTCACGGATCTGGCGATCGCTACCGGCGCCGATGACAAGCGCAACGGCGACATCTGGAGCCGCGGAAAACTGGATAGCGGCAGTGCGAAGGTCAACGCCATTGCGTTCCGCGACGTCGCGGAGTTTCGCCCGCTTTTCGATGACCTCGGGTGGGATCTTGTAGTTCTCCGCGCCGTAATTGTAGCGCGGGCTACCGCCAAGGAAACCGGCATTCAGGCTGGAGCCGATGACGAGCGAGACGCCTTTTTCGCGCACGGCCGGAAAAAGATGGTCGATGGTCTCAGCGTGGTCGATCAGCGAATATTGTCGTGCGCAGAGGCACACGTCCGGATCGGCATCGTCCATCACCTTGTGGATCGCCATCGGTGTGTTCCCGCCCACGCCCCAGCCCTTGATGATCCCTTCCTCGCGCATTTTCGACAGCTCCGGAAACGCTCCCTTGCGGGCGATCTCGTACTGCTCTTCCCAAGGCGTCGGGAAAAACGCGAAATCCGGCGACAGGTCGTGGACGAAAGCAATGTCGAGGCTGTCGACACCAAGCCTCTGAAGACTGTCCTCGATCGAGCGGCGGACGCCATCGGCGGTGTAATCGATGACAAGATCGTTCGGAGAATCCGACAGAGGATACTTCTTCTCGTGGCTGTTGGATTTTGACGCCTTGAGAAGCTTGCCGACCTTGGACGACAGAAGATAGGAGGAGCGCTTCTGATTGTGCAGGAAGTGGCCAAACCGACGCTCAGCCAGACCGAGGCCGTACCAGGGAGCGACGTCGAAATACCGGACGCCCACGTTCCATGCCGTTTCAAGCGCGGCTTGCGCCTCCTTGTCGGTGATCTTGTTGAACTCGTTTCCGAGCGAAACGCCGCCCATCCCGAAGCGGAATTCCGGCTTGAAGATATCTTTGGCACGTCCGGTCTTTGTCATTGCTGGCTCCGTCGCTGTTTGATAGGGCACTGGCAACTCTTCGATCATCATCGTGAGGTAGTTGTCTTCACGTCGCTCAACACGAACCTCGAGGCGACGCACCTTTTTGACGTGATAATCCCAATATTCTGCCTGACCGTCGGAAATCGGCCGATCAAGCAATTGATACGATGCGAATTCCGTCCTCCCTTTGCGCAGGCTGACGTTGCTAAACCAGCCCGGGTTCGCTGGGACCATCGCCGATTCCCAAAGCTTTTGAGGCGGCTTTCCGCGATATACCGATCCGCATTCAGCCGAATGAACGTGGGCGCATCCGGCCATTCATTACGAGCCCAGTTTACAATTTCGGGAGACAAATAGGAGCAGAGCTCTGTGTAACCCTTGCCGGCGCGATAGACTTCCCCGCCGTCTACGGACGCAGTGGCGATCACGTTAATCAGTTCCTGATCTCGCGTCCCGCCCTGCCGCTGACGAATGTTCCTGTAAAGGTCAGGAGCATTTTCAAATAGGAGCTGGCTTTCAGTGTACGGTTCGCAAAGCGCTCGGACGGCAGTCTTTTTCCACTCGCGCTGCGCTTCGAAGGTCAACGCAAATGCCGCAAGGCGCTCGTGACGGGTCCAACCGGCGAAAAAACCGATGGTCAGATACCCATTGAGCCAGCTTTCGTCCTCCGAGGTTAAAATGCTCTCACGGAAGGCGAGAAGTGGAACCAGCAATTCCGGATCGCGCTGCTCCACCAGTTCCTGCATGGCAGACCGACACTCTTAGCGTGATGCACCGATGCGACCAGTTTCTCGAAATATTCATCAATATCCATGCGACGCCCCAATATTCGTATCTCAAATGGCTGTACCCACTGCGCGCTAGATCCGCACTGTATCGCAATCAATCAAATTACATTACTCGAACGATCGCGCATGATTATGGTCACAATTCTTCTACACCTCGTATCAGTGGAAGTTCCGGCTTTTCACCTTCAGCGTATCGATATGGAGATCCGGAATGTAAATTTCGCGAGCCTGGGGCATCGGCCGTTCGCGTGGATCTGGACCGGCACCATGCTTGACCTGGTCGCCGCGTCCGTGCGGAACCGGAAAATCATTGTCCCGCTCGCCCAGGCTTGAGAGATCGGCCGAGAAGTCGAACAGCCGCTGAGCCACCAGATGCACCACCTCGCCTTCGCGCTGGATCTTTCCGTGGATCCCCATCATCGATGCGGTCATCAGCACCCGGCGCTGGCGCTCAAACATTGACGGCCAGACGACGGCGTTGACGATCCCGGTTTCGTCTTCGAGGGTCAGGAACATCACGCCCTTGGCCGATCCCGGCCTTTGCCTCACCAGAACAAGCCCGGCGGTCCAGAGCCAGCGACCGTCGCGCTCAGCCATTGCCTCAGTGCAGGTGACAATACGCTTCTTCCTCAGGTCCTGGCGCAGGAAGCTTACGGGATGCTGGCGAAGCGTCAGACCGGTATGGGAGTAGTCTTCGACAACCTCCCTGCCCTCGGTCATCGATTTCAGCACGACGTCGGGCTCGATCAGTTCGGACGACGTCCTTGCCTCGCGTTCATCAGCCGCCGCCCAAAGCTCCAGCGGCTGGTCGCGCAGCGGCTTGATATCCCACAGCGCCTGACGGCGTTCGAGGCGAAGCGATGGCAGAAACGCATCTGCCTCCGCGAGAAGGACAAGTGTTACGGTCGGCACGGCCGAGCGCCGCCACATGTCGTCGACCGATGTGAACGGGGCCTCTCCGCGGGCGAGCACGATCCGCGCCGCGTTTATCTCCGACATGCCCTTGACCACACGCATCCCGAGCCGAACTGCCAGGCGCCCTTCCCGGCCTGTCGGCTCCATGGTGCAGTCCCAGCGGGATCTGTTCACACAGACTGGCCGGACTTCGACGCCATTCTTTTGCGCATCCTGAACGATCTGGGCGACACTGTAGAAGCCCATCGGCTGGCTGTTAATCAGCGCCGCGCAAAAGACATCCGGGTGATGGCATTTGATCCAGCAGGATGCGTAAGCGATCAGGGCAAAGCTTGCGGCATGGGATTCGGGAAACCCATAGGAGCCGAAGCCTTCCAGCTGGCCAAATGTCTGCTCGGCGAATTCCCGGGTATAGCCGTTCGTCAGCATACCGGCGATCAGCTTGTCCTTGAACTTGCTGACGCCGCCGGTGAACTTGAAGGTCGCCATGGATTTGCGCAGCTGGTCGGCCTCGCCGGCGGTAAAGCCGGCACAGACCATAGCCACCTTCATCGCCGATTCCTGAAAGAGCGGCACGCCAAGGGTCTTTGACAGAACCGCCTCAAGCTCAGGCGTCGGATAAAATGGCTCTTCCTTGCCCTCGCGCCGGCGCAGATACGGGTGAACCATGTCGCCTTGGATCGGACCGGGACGGACGATCGCCACCTGGATGACGAGATCATAGAAGGTGCGGGGTTTCAGGCGGGGCAGCATCGCCATCTGCGCCCGGCTTTCTACCTGGAACGTGCCGAGCGTTTCGGCTTTGCGGATCATCGCGTAGGTGGCCGGGTCCTCCTGCTCGACATCGGCAAGGCCCATGGGCAGATCCTTGTGGACGGCCAGAAGATCGAAGGCGCGGGCCATGCAGGACAGCATTCCGAGGCCGAGCACGTCCATTTTCATGAACTTCAAGACTTCGATATCGTCCTTGTCCCATTCCACGACTTGTCGGTCATCCATCGCCGCCGGCTCGATCGGCACGAGATCGTCGAGCCGATCCTGGGTCAGGACGAATCCACCCGGATGCTGGCCGAGATGGCGAGGCGTGCCGATCAGCTGCGCGGAGATCTCGAGCGCCAGGCGCAGTCGATAATCGGTGGCGTTGAGATTGTTGTCCTTCAGCTGCTTTTCGCCGATCGCTTCGCGGCTAAAGCCCCAGACGCCCGAGAGAAGCTGGGCGATCAGATCTTCTGGCAGGCCGAGCGCCTTGCCGACATCCTTCATGGCTCCTTTGGTCTGGTACCGGAGAACGGTGCAGCAAAGCGCCGAGCGCGACCGGCCATAGGTCTCGTAGATCCACTGGATGACTTCTTCTCGACGATTATGCTCGAAGTCGACGTCAATATCCGGTGGTTCGTCGCGTTCTCGGCTGACGAAGCGTTCGAAGAGCAGATCGGAGGTCTCTGGATTGATGGACGTGATGCCGAGACAATAACAGACGGCGGAATTGGCGGCCGACCCTCGCCCTTGGCAGAGGATGTTCTTCGATCGGGCGAAACGAACGATCGAGTAGACCGTGAGGAAATAGGGTGCATACTGCATCTCGCGGATGAGCTCTAGTTCATGCAGGATGGCCTTGCGCACCTTTTCCGGAACGCCTTCCGGATAGCGGTCGGCCGCGCCTTCCCAGGTAAACTTCGTCAGCGACTGCTGCGCATCGAGGCCCGGTACGATCGCCTCCTCCGGGTACTGGTACTGCAGCTGAGACATGTCGAAGCGGCAGCGCTCGACAATCTCGCTGGAGCGGGCCAGCGCCTCCGGATATTCAGGAAAAAGCCGGTGCATTTCCTCCGGCGCCTTCAGGAAGCGGTCGGCATGGCGCTCGCGGTCGAAGCCGACATCGTCGATCGTCGTGTGATTGCGGATACAGGTGACGATGTCCTGCATCTGCCGGCGACCCGGCTCATGGAAGAGCACGTCATTGGTGACCACAGTCTTCACTTTGTACCTTACGGCGAGGTTCGACAGATTATGGAGACGCAGCCGATCGTTCGGGCGTCGGCGCAGGCACAGGCTCACGTAGGCGCGATCGCCGAAGATCTCCGCGATCTTCCGCAGTTGGCCGGCATAGACTTCATCCGCCTCGTCGGGGACGAGAACGGCGATCAGCCCTTCGCTATAGGCTTCGACATCGGTGAGATCGAGGATGCACTTGCCTTTTCCGCCCCTGCCCTTTCCCAGTGACAGAAGCCGGGTGAGGCGCGAATAGGCCGGCCGATCTGTCGGATAAACGAGAAGCGACATGCCGTCGGCGAGATCGAGCCGGCAGCCGACGACAAGCCGGATCCCGGTTGTCCGCGCTGCCTCCCAGGCGCGCACGATGCCGGCGAGACTGTTGCGGTCAACGATCCCGATCGCCTCGATGCCCAACGCTGCCGCCGTCTCGAACAGTTCCGGCGCCGAGCTTGCGCCGCGCAGGAAGGAAAAATGGCTGGTCACCTGCAGCTCGGCATATCTCAACCGAAGCCCCCCTTATCCGAAGACGCCTTGGAGAAACCAGCGATGGGCACCGGTCTCCATATGGACGCCGTCACCGGTGCGAAACACCCAGTAGCGCTCGCCCTGCTCGTCCTCGACCACAAAATAGTCCCGCACCGCCTGCATTTCGGTCGGCCGAACCCACCATTCGCCGAAAATGCGTTCCGGCCCATCAGCGCGCGTCACCCGCCGGCGCTTGCCGCGCCAGGTGAAGACGGCCGGCGGATGGTCGGGCAGGACGTTCATCACCTCGATTGGATCGGGAAAGGCGAGCAGCCGCGACGGCCTCGGCCATTTCGCGGCCCAGTCGGCGCCAGTCTCGGCCGCCGTCGGCGCAATCCTGCGAACCGAGCGTTCGGGGACGTCGGAGGCAATGGGCGTGACCCGGTAGAGGCGCTGGCCGCGATTGCCGAGAATATCGACGAGCGGGGTGACATCGATGACCTCTTCCTCGATCAGCGACGAGGCGACCTGCTTTTCTTCGAGCGGCTCGGCCATGATAGCAACAAGCACCATACGCTCGATCCCGAAACCCGGATCGATCGCCTCGATCCGGTCGCAGAGAAGCTTCGACAGGCGGGCGGGATCGCGCACCGGCCTTGCAAGGCCCGCACGGATCGACTGGCGGGTATTGTCGACCCGATGGATGATCAAATCCGAGCGGCGCACCCCGAGCCCCCGCGTTTCCAGCTTCTCGGTCAGCTGATCCACGAGCCGGCGGACATATTTAGCGATTGTCTCGGCCGCGCCGATCGGCTCCTGGAAACTCCTGAAGACCTCGACAAGCTCGGGGGTGCGCAAGGGCTCGATCGGCTCGGCGAGCCGGCCGAACATCTGGTCAAGCCGCCGACCGAGCTCCGGCCCGAAGCGCAAGGTGAGCGGCGCGCGCGGCATGGCCGACAGCTCGCCGACGGTCTCAACGCCGAGCACGCGCAGCGCCTTGATCGTATCAGCGGGCAGCCGCAGGCAATGGATCGGCAGGCCGGTCACCGCCTTGGCGGTCTCACCGATCGGGACGACACTGGTTTCGGCCCCTGTCATGCGGGCAACCGAATATGCGGCGCCCCATGTGTCGGCAACCGCAGCGCGCGCGGTCAGCCCCCTCGCCCGCAACGAGTTGACGAAGCTGGAGATAAGCGACAGCTCGCCACCGCGAAGGTGATCGGCGCCCTCGGTATCGAGGATCAGCCCGTCGGTCCCGTCGACAGCGACGACCGGGCTGTATTGCCGAAGCGCCCAGAGCGCGAGGCGTTCGAGCGCCGCGGCATCCGCCTGAGGATCAGCATCGATCATCGTCAGATCGGAGACCAGCGCCTGCGCCTTGCTCGCCGGCATGCCGACGCGCAGACCAAGCTTCAACGCCTGCGGCTCGACCGCCGAGAGAAAGCGTTTAGCGCCGGATTTGGCGACGACAACCAGCGGCTGGTCAGCCGGTACGTTGTATCCACTGGTGCGTCGGATGCGCTCCGTCGCGAGATAGGGGAAGAAGACAGATACGGCCCTGGGCATCACAGGCTCCAATTTCGAACTCGGCACACTCGCCCGCTTTGACGCGCATCAGTTCGGCCAGCCAGCGTGCGCGTCCGACGCCGGCGACGGGTAAGGGTTCGGAGGGCAGAACGCTGACTCGCCACCTGGTCGTCGAAGCCGTCGGCTGGCCGTAATCGGAGGCTTCCGCCTGCCGACGCCAGCGCCTGAGTGCGATCCCCATTGTTCCGGTCTTTTCCGCTGCCAGCTGGAGGCGCCTGGAGGCCGTCATCGGAAGCCGGACCAGTTCGCCGACAACGGTGCCAAGACCGCCGAAGGCAAGCCCCTCTTCCATCGAGGCCAGCACGTCCTCCTCCTTATCGGCTTCACAGAAGATGACGCGGTCAGGATGCAGCCCTGCCTGAGAGATTGCCGGAAAGAACAGATCAGGTCGGGTCAAACACCAGAGGACCTTGCCCTTCGAGCGCGCGGCGATGCCCGCGACGAAAAGAACGGCCGCGGCTCCGTCGACTGTCCCTGCCCCTCCTCCGGCAACCTCATGCAGCGCGCCGAAAGCAAGCCCGCCCCCGGGCAGGTGCTCGTCGATCTCGGCCACACCGAAGGGCAGGACCACGGCTTTTCGGCTCGCTGATCCCTCAAGGTGAGCAATTCTCTCTCTCAGGTCCTCGAGAACGCGAGGACTGTTGGCGCGCGACATCGTTCACGGACCTCCTCAGGCTCGCGTTTCAGGTTTTAATGTCCGAAAGGACGGCGATGTTCCTTTTTTGTTCTCGAAACTAATAAGAGTCAAGCGGGCGAGTTCTCCCGCTTACGGTCGTGAATTGGACTTCTGCACACGATTCACAAAGAGAATCATGGGTATATCCTGGTCATTCGGGGAAGAAGACGAATGAAAATTTTCCTAATCTGACTTCCCTCAGATAGGAAAAGGCAGGCAACCCCACACTGCAAACTGTCAGAAAACTGCATATATTTCTGACAGGAGAATTGCCATGCAACGACTGACAGCACAGATCATGGCCTATGCCGAACAGCTGCCCGAGGGAACGGCCCTGTCCGCGAAGGCCTTCCTGCATTTGGGAAACCGAGCGGCGGTAGACCAGGCGTTATCGCGTCTTTATGAACGCGGCGAGCTCGTTCGGGCCGGTCGGGGAATTTATTTCAAGGCGATCAAGAGCCGCTTTGGAAGCCGGCCACCGACGGTCGAGCAGGCCGTCGAAGCCGTTGCGCACCAGCGTGGCGAGGTGATCGTTTCGAATGGTGCCGCGGCTGCAAACGCGTTGGGGCTGTCCACTCAGGTACCGATCCGGTCCGTCTATTTCACATCCGGCCGCAGCCGAACCATGACTGTCGGTAGTCAGACGGTCGAGTTGAAGCACGTGCCGCGCTGGCAGCTCGCCTTGGCGAATAAGCCTGCTGGCTTGGCTGTGCGCGCGCTGGCATGGCTTGGTCCGGAAAAGGCAGAAGAGGCACTTCCGAGCATCAAGCGGAAGCTTTCCGCCGAAGCGTTCGGCGAACTCGTTACGGCCGCCCCTCAGTTTCCCAGCTGGCTTGCCCGCAGTGTAGGAAAGGCCGCTTATGGCTGAACAGTTTCGCAGCTGTCTCGGGACGATCGAAGGGAAGTTCTCGCAATCGCCGCGGAGGCAGCCGGGCGGCCGATTCATCTTCTGAAAAAGGACACGTGGGTCGTCTGGGCACTGCAGACCCTTTATGGAACGGCGCTCGGTGACCATCTCGTCTTCAAAGGCGGCACGTCCCTCTCTAAAGCCTACAACGCTATCCGCAGATTTTCGGAAGATGTCGACCTGGCCTACGATATCCGTGAACTTGCTCACAAAGACCCGCCCTGCGAGAACCCATCATGCGGCGACAGCATGTCGACCGCGGAGACAACCGTGCCCACGGCGCCGGACGAATTTGTGGGAATAGTGATGCGACCCCTTAAACGTGAAAAAATACTGTGATGCATAGCTTGCAGCACGGCAACAAAATATATCCTCTAAAATCTGCTTGACCTCATACAGGCGATTAAACAACGGATATGAACCACAGACCCGCGAACTGTTCCGCCATGGGCCTGATTATATTCGAATTTACGGCCTATCATTGCCAAGGCATCTTCCACTAGACCCCTTTCGCTCGCTACCGGATTAACTCCCAAAAGCTCTGGTGACGCTCAGAGCCTTGATTAAAAACGCGATCTGGTCGCGAAGACCTGCTTCAGTGTCGTTGCCTTCCCGGACCTCCTGTTCAACGAGCACAGGGTGATAGAATGGCGTGAAGGCAGTCATCACATTTCTTGCTTCACGCCCGGGATCCTGGACTTCGAATTCCCCGGAGACTATCCCGTCCATCACAATGGTCCGGAGGATTGTAACAACTTCATCATTATGCGCTTTGTAGATCGCCCAATTTTCACCTGCCGCCGCCGCCATCAACTCATGAACGCGCTTCTCTTCGATAAACGTTGTCTTTCGCATCTGGTGTGGTAGCGTCAGAGTTTTTTCGAGCTTCGTTTGAGCCGATCCACAAACGCACGCGGTCGACTTTACGGCTTGGATGAATTCCATGAAGAACCGACCACAAACTGACGCATCTATCGCCATCCTGGAAGGAAAAAAGCGATAGATATTTCCAGTGCTCATGCCCAAGCAACCTGCAATATCAGCGACTGTAGTTTTCCGGAAGCCGATGCGGCGAAAGTGATTTTCCGCCACATCCAGGATACGTTCGCGCGTCGTCGCGACTTCAAGTTCCACAAGTTCAGGACGGCTCCTGAGTAGTCGAGCAGATCTCTTATCCATCCAGCGTTCCAACTGAGATCCTTATTCAGCAGCCATCGCCCGCGTATGTTCCGGCTCGACATCCTGGACCGGATGGCTATGGACTGCCACCTTCGGGGGCGTAATCCGGAACCACACAGCATAGAGGGCCGGAAGAAAAAGTAGGATCATCACGGTGCCTGCGGCGGTTCCGCCAATCAGGGTATAGGCCATCGACCCCCAGAAAACAGAATGCGTCAATGGTATGAATGCGAGGATCGCCGCAAGGGCAGTGAGGATGACAGGACGTGTCCGCTGCACGGTCGCTTCAACGACAGCATGGTAGTCGTCGAGACCCGCGGCCTGATTATCCTTGATCTGCTCCGTCAGGATCAACGTGTTTCGCATCAAGATACCCGCTAGCCCTATAAGGCCAAGAATGGCGTTGAAGCCGAACGGCTGATTGAACAGGAGCAAGGTCGGAACCACACCTGCAAGACCAAGCGGTGCTGTCAGCATCACCATTGTCATCGTCGACAAGCTACGAACCTGAAGGATGATGACGATCAGCATAGCCGCAATCATCAGCGGGAAAACTTGAGCGAGTGCCGTGTTTGCCTTGAGAGACTCCTCGATGTTGCCGCCCATCTCGATATGATATCCAACAGGGAGCGACGCGATGAGCGGCTGTAGTGCCTTCATGACCTGTTGCGAAACCTCCGGTGGCTGCGTCGCCTCGTTGATGTCGGACCTGATCGTGATGACCGGGGTCCGGTCACGACGTTTCAGGATCGGCTCTTCGAACCGGATCTCGGAGTGCCCGAGTTGATCCAACGGCACCTGACGGCCATCGCGGCTCATCAGCGAGAAGTCGGCAAGCTGCGATGGGTCGAGACGGATTTCGCCGGCACTGCGTGCGACGACGGGCACATTTCGAATATTGTCGCGCACCTGCGTGACGGGGATGCCGGTGAGCAGCATCTGCATCTGTTGGGACGCCTCCGACGGAGAAAGACCAATCAGATTAAGTCGCTCCTGATCAGGGATAAACCGCAAGACCGGTGTCCGGTTGCCCCAGTCACGGTTGGCCTGCCGAACATCGGGAACGGTCTTCATGAGCGCCAGAGCCTGCTCTGAGATCTTGTAGAGTTCGTCCTGATCGGGTTCCATAATCCGGAATTCGACCGGGAACGGCGTGTACGGACCAAACACGAGCTGCGTCACCCGGACAGACGCATCAGGAACAAGACCCTCCGAAATAGCTGCACGAAGACGGTGCTTCAGTCCTTCGCGTGCATGGGCGTCTGGCGTGAGTACGACGACCTTGGCGAAGGCGGGGTCGGGCAGTTCCGGTGCCATGGCAAAGAAGAACCGGGGCGCGCCCTGCCCTATATAGGACGTGACGATATTGCTCTCGGGCTGGGTCTGCAGCCAGTCTTCGACCTTCTTGACTGCGGATGTCGTCGCTTCAATGCTTGTGCCTTCGGGCATGCGCACCTCGACCAGGACCTCTGGACGGTCCGATGTGGGGAAAAACTGCTGCTTTACGGCGCCCATTCCGCCAACCGAAGCGGCCATGGAAATGCCGACCACGGCGCAGACCATGAACTTATGGCGGACGGCGAACTCGATGACGGAACGCAGACGACGATAGTTCGGCGTGTCATAGATGGCGTGATGGCCGCCCTCGACCGGCTTGATGTTGGGCAACATCTTCACACCGAGATAGGGCGTGAAGGTGACGGCGACGATCCAGGATACGATGAGCGCAAAGCCCACGACCCAGAAGATGTTTCCGGCATATTCGCCTGCGGTAGACTTGGCAAAACCCACGGGCATCAGTCCGATGATCGTGACCAGCGTTCCGGACAGCATCGGCGCTGCCGTATGACTCCAAGCATAGGCGGCCGCCTTGATGCGGTCCATGCCCTCTTCCATCTTCACCACCATCACTTCGATAGCGATGATGGCATCGTCAACCAGAAGTCCGAGCGCGAGGATCAAAGCGCCCAGCGTAATGCGGTCGAAGAACCGTCCGGTTTCCAGCATGATCAAGAAGACGACGGCCAGCGTCACCGGCACGGCCAGTGCGACAACGATGCCGACGCGCCAGCCGAGTGCGACCAGGCTGACGAACAGAACCACACCCAGCGCCATGGCAAATTTGAGCATAAACTCGCCGACGGCTTCATCGATGTTGACGGCCTGATCGCTGACCTTGGTCAGCGTCATGCCCAGCGGCAGTGTCTGCGCGATTGCTTCGGACCGAGCCTCGAGCGCCTTGCCGAGATCAAGACCGTTCCATCCCGCCTGCATCACCGCACCCAGCATGATCGTCGGTTCGCCCTCGTGGCGGATGAGGTAGGTTGCAGGATCCTGATAACCGCGACGCACCTCAGCGAGGTCGGAGAGCTTCAGGGTTCGTCCAGCAGCAACGATCGGCGTGTCGGCAATCGCCTGGACGCTGTTATAAGCTCCGTCGAAGCGGATAAAGACCTGTGGACCCCGTGTGTCGATAGAACCCGCCGGCGTCACCGTGTTCTGTCGCTGCAGCGCAGAAGCGATATCCTGCCCGGATATGCCGAGTGTCGCGAGCTTCGCATAGGAGAACTCGACAAACATCTGCTCGGGACGCTCTCCGACGATGTTGATTTTCTTGACGCCAGGCACGTGCAGGAGGTCCTGGCGGATGACTTCCGCCTGGCGCACGAGATCGCGCATCGGCATTCCCTTGGCCTTCAGGGCATAAAGGCCGAAACTCACGTCGGAATACTCATCGTTGACGAACGGTCCGATGACGCCAGGAGGGAGATTGCGGGCTTCATCCGCGAGCTTCTTGCGCGCCTGATAGAATTCTTCTGCGACGGCGCTCGCCGGCGTGTTGTCCTTCAGCGTGACTGTGAGGAAAGCGTAGCCGGGCCGCGTCGTCGTTTCGACACGGTCGTACCAGGTGAGTTCCTGGAGGCGCTTTTCGAGGGGTTCGGCAACAAGGTCCTGCATTTCTCGCGCGGTCGCGCCCGGCCAGACGGACGTGACCGTCAGTGTCTTGATCGTGAACGACGGATCTTCGGCGCGTCCCAGCTTGACGAAGGCGTAGGCGCCAGCGGCGGCCAGCAGCACGATAAAGAAAAGAGTGATGGCACGCTCGCGAACGGCGATGGCGGAAAGATTGAAGTTCATTAGTTTTCCACCTCTTGTTGCGAGGCAATCCTGACGGTTGCGCCATCGTTGAGAAGATGCGCGCCCAAGGCAACGACCTGCTCTCCAGTCTCAATCCCGGTAATAAATGCCGTCTCCACGCCAATCTGGCGGACCTTGACTGGTGTGAACTTCACAGTCGAAGTGGTGCCGTTGACAACCCAGACGCCTGTACGATTGCCGTCGTCCAGAATAGCGCCGACGGGTACTGCAACTTCCGACTGGCGGTCGGCGTCAGGGATTTTGATTGTCACGGTCGAGCCAAGCGGGGCTGAAGCCGCATCGCCATCGAGAATGTAACGAGCCTCGTAAGTCCGGGTTTGGGGATCGGCAGAATCGGAGATCTGCCGCAGCCTGGCCTTGCCGCTGAGACTGCCGCCTCCGTAGACATCGGCCTGCGCCTCGGAGCCGAGAGCAGGCCGCAGGGTCTCAGGAAGCCAGACGACGGCTTCCCGTGGTCCGGACTGTGCCAGTTGCACGACCGTCTGGCCTGCTGCTACGACCTGCCCGGGATCTCCAAGCGTTTGGACGATGGTTCCGTCAGAGTCTGCGACGAGAAGCGTGTAGAGGGTTTTGTTTTCAGCCACTTGGGCGTCGGCTTCTGCTGCCGCGAGTTGAGCCGTCGCGGTATCCAGCGCCGCTTTTGCCTGTTCATATCGCTGTGGAGTGGCTGCCAAACCATTTTTTACCAGCGCTGCGTAGCGTTTCTCGTCCGCCTTCGCCTGGACCAGAACGGCGCGTGCTGCCGTAACGGTGTTGCGCCTGGATGTCAGCGCCAGTTGAAGATCTGTTTCATCAATGCGCATGAGTGCCTGGCCTTTGCTGACCTGCTGCCCCACATCGACCATCCGCTCGACGATCTTGCCCGGAACACGGAAACCAAGGTTGCTCTGGACACGGGACGCGACCGTTCCTGTGAAAGAGCGCTCAGTCATTCCGGTATTAGTGGTCTCTGCGACCCGAACCAAGGGGGAGGCTGTCCTCGGATCAACAGCCACCGCTTCCTGCCTCGTCGGTTCGTAGAACATGAAAAAGGCTCCGCCAGCGCCAGCGGCTGCCACGAGGCCGACGACAGACAGGACGTGTTTGCGTTTCATTATTGCGTTCTCTTCTTGACCAGCGACCCAAACGAATTAGATTGCGATCTAACTCTATTTATGATATAGATGTCAATTGAAATCTAATTGGAGATCGATATGAGAGTGAGCCGTGCGCAAGCTGAAGAGAATCGGGACAGGGTCATTGATGTCGCGAGCCGTATGTTTCGTCAGCATGGTTTCGATGGCATCGGGCTCAAGGATTTGATGAAAGGGGCCGGTCTCACGCAAGGAGCGTTTTACAAGCAGTTTGCGTCGAAAGACGATCTGGCCGCTATCGCGTCAAGGCGCGCCATGGAAAGCGCCACACGCAGATGGTCAGCGGCCGCCAATGACAGTGCCGACCCCCTTGAGGCTGTTATGGCCTTCTACCTATCCTCGGATCATAGAGGAGAAAAAGCGGAAGGTTGTCCGCTGGTAGCGTTGGGATCTGATGCGGCCCGACAAAGCGCTGAGGTCAGGCAACCTTTCGAAGACGGTATTCGTGCTCACTTCGAGGTGCTGAATGAATTGACAGGTGACAGCAAGAGTTCCGAACCAGGTAGCAAGGCCATGGCAATCCTTTCTCTTATGGTGGGCGCCGTGACGCTATCGCGAATCATGGAAGACGCGACCATGTCACAAGGCATTCTTGATGCAGCGGCTGACGAAGTCAGACGCATTGCCCGCCGCGATGATGTCGCCTGAAGGTCAAGCCGGGTCCAACGCCCTGGCATGATAAGGGCCAAAGTTTAGCGCCCCGACAGGGTGAGGCCTCTTTCGGCACTTGCTTAAACTGCATGTCTTTACAAAAGGCCCTGACCGCATTGTCGGACGGGATGCTGAAGGAATGCCTATTTCTAATGAGACAAAAGGTGGAAAACAGATGCGTCGTATCGTTGTTACGGGAATGGGAGCCGTCAGCCCTCTGGGTGCGAATGTCGGGATCTCATGGTCGCGCCTGATTGCGGGACAAAGCGGTTTGCGGCGACTGTCGGACGAGATCGTCGCAGACCTGCCTTCGAAGATCGGAGGCGTCGTCCCCTCAATCATTGAGGATCCGGAAGGCGGCTTCGATCCGGATACGGTCCTCGCTCCGAAGGACCAACGCAAGGTCGACCGGTTCATCATCTTTGCACTGGCGGCCGCCGAAGAAGCCCTCGCGCAGGCGAACTGGAAACCGACGTCGAACGAGGACCGGCTGAGAACCGCGACGATCATCGCATCCGGCATTGGCGGCTTTCCTGCCATCACCGAAGCCGTCCACACCGTCGATCAACGCGGTGTGCGCCGTCTTTCGCCCTTCACCATCCCGTCGTTTCTCGTCAACCTCGCAGCGGGACAGGTCTCGATCCGCCATGGCTTCAAAGGTCCTCTGGGGGCACCAGTCACGGCGTGTGCTGCTGGTGTCCAGGCAATCGGCGATGCTGCCCGGCTCATTCGATCTCATGAAGCAGACATCGCAATTTGCGGCGGGACAGAAGCCTGCATGAACATCGTGAGTTTGGGCGGTTTTGCCGCCGCCAGATCGCTGTCGAGCGGTTTCAACGAATCGCCCCGCCGCGCATCGCGCCCCTTCGACACATCACGCGACGGCTTCGTCATGGGCGAAGGAGCCGGCATGCTTGTCATCGAAGCTTTGAGCCATGCGCTCGCGCGCGGTGCAACGCCATTTGCCGAACTGGTCGGATATGGCACGACCGCTGACGCCCATCACATCACCTCTGGACTGGAAGACGGCAACGGCGCACGCAGGGCGATGGAGATCGCCATTGCGCAGGCCGGAATTTCTTCGTGGGAGATCGGCCATTTGAACGCTCATGCGACGTCTACTCCGGTCGGGGATCTTGGTGAAATAAGGGCCATCAAGAGCGTATTCGGGTCCGATAAGACGGTCGCCGTTAGCGGGACCAAATCGGCAACAGGGCATTTGCTCGGTGCGGCCGGCGGTCTCGAAGCTATCTTCACAATTCTGGCGCTTCAGAACCAGATCGCGCCGCCGACGCTCAACCTGAACAGTCCCGGTCCTGAAGCCGACGGCATCGATTTCGTTGCGAACCAAGCGCGTCGTTTGGACGCTGAGTACGCCATATCGAACGGCTTCGGCTTCGGCGGTGTTAATGCCAGCGCACTCTTCCGGCGTTGGCCAAAGGTAAACGGCACTTCGACATCTGCCATCGCCTGACAGTTAGCGTCGAGCGACGATCTCCTGAACAGCCTGACCGATCGAAGAACAACAGCTTCATCCGGTCACGCCGGCGATTGCTAGAAGGCAAACACCGCAGGGGCAAACGGGTCAAGCGCCATCGTCTCCTGGACCAGGCCCGCAAGGCTGTTGATGCCGGCCCGGAAGTCGATCGGCTCCCGATGCAGGTAGACCTTCAGATCAGCGCCCAGTCTGAACATGACCCAACGCTCCTATGATTGCCGCCAGCCCATTCTCATCGTCATACTCAAGGGTCAGGCTGATCCCGTTCGGCAGGAGCGCACTCACCTTGGACGTCTGATACGGCTTGCCCAACGGCACGCTCTTTGTCAGTAAATCGCCGCCAGAAGTCGGAGGCATATCTGGAGCAATCTGAACCGGAACGAATGCCGAGACCAAAGGCAAAGGACGCTTCTCCATGGCCTTCTTTTTCCACTTGCGAACGAGATTAGCATTCACGCCATGTTCCCGAGCAAGTCGAGAGACCGAAACGCCGGGCTCCAAACACGCTGCGACGAGCTGATCACGCGAAGCAGGGTCATATCGACGGCGGCCGTCGCGACCAACAAGCCGCACCTGCAATTTAAGAGCATCTTCATCCATGATTTGGTGTCCACCTATTTTGGTGGACACCTCATGCCTTAGAGCGCTGCGCTTCAGAAGGTGCGCAGAAATTCGCGCTTACCTTCAATCATGCGCGATCGTATGTGAAGGATGTGAGTAGCGTGGTGACGAAATTGCTTGCCCGTTCCTTGACCAGCGTCTCCGTCCACTCGCTGGTGCCGCGGAGCCTCAAGTCTGTCTGGATGCTGTCGACGGCAGCTTCCTCAATTCGCTTGACGTGGGCGTTGAACGTAGCCTCTCCGCCGCCGTGGTACATGTCACGAATGACCATGCGCAGAATTTCCTGGATCGCAATCTGCCAGGCCGTATTGATCGCCTGCAGGTCTTTGGTGTTAGTTTCCATAGCTGCGGTCCTTGGGAGTTATGACTGAATGACGGGCGCGCCTCGAGTGAGGGCGCATCGCTGGATCGGCAGAAGCGTAGATCCGCCATCCTACAGGCCTAAGCCTGGCGGGACTTGCGGGCGGCGTAGCGTCGGTCGCGCTCAGCCTTGCGAGCGGCCTCGTCCTGAACCACCCGCGAGATTCGGGCATTTTCGGCCGAATTTCGCGCCTCGATCTCGGCCACGGCGGCCGCCTCGATGGCTGCCTGTTCTTGAGCGGCAAGGGTGACGATCCGGGTCTGTTCCTCGTGCTTTAGTCGTTCCCGCTCTGCACGGCGCGCCTCACGAGCTTCAACGAGGGAGATCCGCTCGGCCTGTCTGGCGGATCGTGAAGGCTCGGCCGCCTTCTTTGCTGAGCGGTAGGCGATGAGAAGGGCAGCTTTGGCGTCTGCAGCAGCCGAGCGTCGATCGGTGAGTTCGTTGTTTCTGGCGTGTCTCAAATCTTTATCCTGAGTTATCGTTTGGGATGTTCAGCTGAACTTCGATCGTTTGGCAAGCAGTGCGGATGTTGCAGATGCTCTGTCGGCGCGTTCCTTGGCGAGGCGCGCTTCGCGCAGCCTCATAGTCTTGGCGTCGCGAGCCTGAGCCATCGAAGCGAGCTCTTCCGCCGCGTTGTTCTTGGCGAAGAACTCCGTCTGAATATTGCCAAAGGCAGCCTCAGCCTGTTGTCGAGATTTACTGTATGTCTCTGTCATTTGTCGTCGATCTGGCTATGAGCCGAGATGAAAAAGGCCAGGCGAACCGCCTGGCCTCAAAATGATAACTGCTTCCGGCAGCGCCAGTACATCCGTGGTCAAAGGGAAGCAGATATCGATCAAGCGGACTGCAGATTGCAGGCTGACATCTTGCCCGACTTCATGTCGCGCTCGAGTTCGAAGCCGATCTTCTGGCCTTCGACGAGTTCGCGCATTCCTGCGCGCTCGACAGCCGAGATATGAACGAAGGCGTCAGCGCCGCCGTTGTCAGGCTGGATGAAGCCGAAGCCCTTGGTGGAATTGAACCATTTTACTGTGCCAGTGGTCATGAAGAACCCTTTCAAAGCATAGAGTGAGGGACCGCGAAGCAAGCACCACGCAGCGGAAAACCGACTATTTTTGAGAGAGAAGTTCGCTTAAAGCGCGGTGCCAATCGCGCGGTAGACAAAGCTCGGCAAGCAAAAGATCGATGAAGCAGAATTACCGAATAAAGAGTGCTACGTCAACGTTTAGTTTTCAAAATGATACATTTACAGCCTCGGGTTGCGTTATCTTTAAAACCGTGCGGCGCTTCGGCTGGATTAATTCCGGCGCACAGTATTCAGATCAGAGCATGGTCGGGCAACGAACCTATCCCGCAGTCTCTGTGGGCGGGAAAACGGCGGCAGCGCTCGCCTGATCATTCATGAGCTTGCGACGAACTCAGCGAAATATGGCGCTCTGTCTACGGTTAATGGTTACATCAATTTAGAGTGCCATCACGACGACGACACCCTAAACATCGTCTGGCGTGAGACAGGGCGGACCGCCTTCGCCCGGCGAGCCTACGAAAAGAGGCTTTGGCACGAAAATGGTCAACAGGACGGTGGAGGCCCAACTTATGGGCAAGATCGCGCGACAATTTAAAGGACTCGGCTTGGTGATCACACTTGCCGTGCCGCTAGCTGTCATTAGACGCTAGCGGTGGCTCGGAACAGCGGTCCCAACAGGCCCGCGCGAGGCTAAAGCCGAAGCTCCGGGAAAGTACATTTGTCCAGGGATCGACCATTGCAATTCGCGCGTGCATGCGTTTATCGATTGTCCCGCCGATTTCCACCACACCAGGAGCGACCGTGCTTATCCTCGTCCGAGACAATAACGTCGACCAAGCCCTGCGCGTCCTCAAGAAGAAGCTGCAGCAGGAGGGCATCGTCCGGGAAATGCGTTTGCGCGAGCACTTCGAGAAGCCTTCGGAGAAGCGCGCCCGAGAAAAGGCAGAAGGCATTCGCCGCGCCCGCAAACTCGCTCAGAAAAAGCTGAACAAAGAGATGGGTCTAAGTCCTGCGAAGAAGTCGAAACCATCACGATCTAAATAATCGTCTCCTTATTTCGTAGGGCCGGTCACCTAGCCAGCCAAAGCATCGCCATATACGTCCGGTGATAGACAATGAACCCCCATCACCCGCACTCCGAACTTTCTGGCCGCTACACCGAGAACGGCATCACTGTCATTGTGGAAATCTTCCGCCCGTCCGGGGGAGATGATTGGCGGATGGAAGTCACAAGCCTAGAAGACCAGCTCACCGACTGGGATGAACGTTTCGCATCCGCCCATGAGGCATGGGAAGAGTTCATCTACGTCGTCAATACGGAGGGGATCGCGGTTTTTCTTTAGCGCCTCCCGACCTTATGGAGGAACTGAGATTGGCGTTCGACGGCGAATGATTTTCGATCAGGTTCGCAGCAAGGCGATGTCGCGGGGCACGCCTATCGACGATGACCCAGAGTTTTTGGCTTGGGTCGAGCTGTGGATCAGCGGTGAGTTCGACATGTCTGAACTCAGGTCTCGATACAATGATCTCGCGATCCGCCGAGCTCAACGATCCAAGTCTGCCGCTGGTGCATTGGAACCCGTCGCCTCCGAAGCCACTACCTTGGATACCGATTGAACTTGATGGCGTCTTTTCCGGCAGCCTTCGCATCGTAAAGAAGCGCGTCGGCTTGCTTGAGGAGTTCGGAAACATCACGCTTTTCGCCCGTCCAGATACCGCCAATGCTGGTGCGGACGTCAGTGATCTCATTGGAAATTGCGGTAGGCTCCTTCATCCGTGCGAGTATCCGCTCAGCAGCCGCTTCGCCTGTGGACTGGTCGCCCGCGACGACCACAACGAATTCATCCCCGCCCGTGCGTGCCACAAGATCGCTTGCTCTGACGGCTGAGGTCAGGCGCGCGGCTGTGGTCTGCAGGACGACATCTCCCATCGCATGCCCATGAGCATCATTGACCTCCTTGAAGCCATCGAGGTCGAGTGCGAGGACAGCAAAACCGTCCGCAGACGTTAATGCCGCGAACTGCATGGACAGTTCACGCCGGTTCAGCAACCCAGTCAATACGTCAGTGCGCGCTGTCTCCTCCCGCATCTCGATCCGGCGACGCTCTTCGGTAGAGTCGATTGCCATCCCGACAATCTTGATCGGATGGCCGTCGTTGTCACGCAAAAGCCGCCTATCACAGCGCATCCAGCGTTCGCCGTGGACGGTGTCCAACCGGTACTCGGCGACATTCTGATCGAGCTTACCAGCGATCAGCGGTGTAAGATCGGCCTAGGCGCCGTCGTTTACGTTGACCCTGTTGACATAGCACTCAAGGTCGAGCCGCGCAGCAGTCGGCCCGCCGATGAACTGAGCCAGTCGATCCGAGGTCTCGAACTTGCCTGTCAGAATGTCCATCTCCCAATTAAGTGCCATAACCTGCCGGAACGGGCGCATTCTTACGGTTAAATGCCAAACGACACGGGTTGATCGACGGAGATCCGGGGCCGGACTAGGAAGCCATCCATCAAGAGCGGGATTGGGACGCCTCCATGGACCCACCGCACCAACAGAGACCTCGCTGGTGCGGGTCCATCGTGGCCCCGATATTCTGATCCTCTGTTGGTTCGCTTAACAGATGAGTCAGAGTTGACGCTACGAAAGGTGGAGAAGGCAGCGCAGGCTCTGACAACCGTGGTCAAGTCGTGCATTGCAGCCGAAGCTATATTCAGCTCACTCGTGGGAGATCCGGAACCAGACACGCGACCGAATAGCGAGCGCGAGAACGACGGAGTAGATGACCAGAGCCGCCGCCAGTGCGACGTACAGTCCCGTCAGGCTGCCGGTGACCTTCAGCGCAATCCATCCGCCGCCGATTGCGATCAACAATCGAAGCAAGCCACATGAAAGAGGCCACAGCAGTTTTCCCGCACCCTGCGATGCAAAATAGAGCGACAATCCCAAACCGAAAAAGCCGTATACTGGGCCGACGATGCGAAGGTAGCTCACGTCGGCGTCCATGGTTCCCTGTTGTTCGCTGAACAAGGATATCCAGGCCGCTGGGAACAACGCCGCGACAATGCCGATAGCCTCTGTGATCACGAAGACGATTGCTGCGCCGGTAAAAGCGATATGTATCGCCCGGTCTCTTTTTCCCGCGCCGATATTTGCCCCTACCAGGGCCACGATGGGAGCACCGATCCCGAAGATGACCGGGATGAGCAGGAATTCAAGCCTTGCGCCAGTGCCAAAGCCCGCAACCGCCTCTACCCCGGCGGTTGTCGCAACAAATGCGGTCGCAATACCGATCGTGACGTTCGTCAGGATGGAATTGATGGATGAAGCTTCACCAAGCCGGAATATCTCACCGAACACGCTCTTCCGGTAATACCCTGTCCTGAAGCCAACCGTATTGCGTCCGGACAGAATATACCAGCCGAGAACCATGGTACCGCCCAGGCTGAAGCTTTGCATCGTTGAGGCAGTCGTCGATGAGATAGGTCTTATTGATGGCCGTATAATCGCCGAAAGCGGAAGGCTTCACGCCATCAGAAAGCCAGGGGTAATAGTGATTGTCGAGGTCCCACAGGTGAAAATGTGGGTCGATGATGGGCAGATCGTCCATAAGCTGCATCCGTTATTGTACGCTGAAGAATGAGGCAGCGGCCGATACCGGCTACTGCCCTGTCTGACTTTCACTTGGACGCAGGGAAGACGCGGGCGATGACCGCTTTTGCCTCGGGCGATTCAACCTTGTCGGCAGTCACCAGCGGCATGACCAGGGCGAGATCCTTTTTCACCGGTGCTTTCGTCAGGGCGTTGAACACCTGCTGCGTGCCATCAACGCCCTGACCGACCGCTTCCTGAAAGAAAATCCCCTGGATTGCGCTCGACTTGAGGAGAGCGATCGTCGTGGGGCTGCCATCGGCAACGGCAATGCCCACCTTGCCGGTCAGGCCGCGTGTCTGGAGCACTTTTGCGGCGCCGGTACCGGCCTCGTCATACATGCCGTATATCGCCTTGATGTTCGGATGCGCGGTCAACATGTCATTCGCCTGCGTGACCGCCTCATTGACGGTAAGCCCGCGCGTCTCCAGCATCTGTGCCAGCTTGCAGCCGTCAGCCTTGCAACAGGATCCGTAAAGTTCTTCAACCAAGAAGGGCTTCGGCTTCATAACTCCCGACAATGGCGGTTCTGATGTATTCGTCCATATCTCGGCCGTGACTAGGGGCGGGCCGTTACAGGACGGGCAGAAGGTGGAGTTATGAGATTGGCCAGGACCGCAAAACCGGAAAGTCGAAGGCCGAGAATGTAACCCCTCTATAATCATCGATACGCAGATAAGCGAACAACGCTGAATCAATCTCGCCACGCGACCAACATGGCCGCTGCCTGCGTGAGATTGCTAAATCAGCCAGTTAATCCGCGGTGAGGCGACCGGCGCAGACATTAGCCCCACCGGAATGCTACCTCAAAAACTCGCCGCCTTTTCCTAAACCCTTCGATTAAGTCGGCCTCCATGACTGTTATCGCATCTTTTATCTACCGCGGCGGCGAACGTGCCGAGGAGCTGCCCCTCAGCGACAAACCGTTTCAGCAGGTCGATGGTGAATTCGCCTGGATCGGGGTTGCTGAGCCGACGGTTGAGGAGATGACCAACCTGAAAGCGATGTTCGGCCTGCATCCACTCGCGGTGGAGGATGCCTTGAACGGCAAGCAGGTGCCGAAGGTCGAGGTTTACGGCGATCAGCTCTTCGTCATCATCAAGACAGCCCACCTCGAGGGCGACAAGATCGCCTATGGCGAAACCTGCATCGTCGTCGGCCGGCATTACATCGTCTCGGTGCGCCAAGGTTCGGCAAAGTGTCACAAGGAACTGCGCGAGCAACTCGAGCACTCGCCAAAACTGCTGGGCCATGGGCCTGATTACGTCTTGCACGGGGATCATCGACTTCGTTGTCGACGGTTACCTTCCAATGGTCGAGACGTTGGAAGACAAGGTGCTTGAGATGGAAAAGCACATGCTAATCTCCTTCCTGGAACGCGAGCAAATCAGGCGGCTGTTCCGGATGCGGCGGCAGGTCATCACATTCCAGCGTATTTTGGGGCCCATGGGTGAGGTAGTCGGCAAGCTGGCAAACCTGGAGCTACCCTGTATCGACGACAATGCCAAAGCCTATTTCCGTGACATCCTCGATCACGTGCGCCGCGTGGAATTCATGATGTCCGGCCTGAGGGAAGTTATCACCTCCGCATTTGAGGCGTCGAACCTGCTGGAGCAGCAACGGCAAGACACGATCACCCGTCAGCTCGCCGCATGGGCTGCGATCCTCGCCGTACCGACAGTCGATCGCCGGCATCTATGGAATGAACTTTGAGCACATGCCGGAGCTGAAGACAGAATACGGCTATTATGTCGTGCTCGTGGTAATCCTGTCGCTCTGCGCGATCCTTTATTTTCGCTTCAAAAGGACGGGATGGCTGTAGCCGCCTGAACTATCCCTTCCCACTGCAGCGATGGGCGCTATGTAGGCTGCCTCTACTTGAAGACGAATAGGAGAGACATTGGCGACCGGTTTGATCGCATTGCTTGATGATGTTGCAGCAATTGCAAAGGCTGCCGCTGCGTCGGTCGATGACGTCGCAGCGCAGACGGCCAAAGCCAGCATCAAGGCGGCGGGTGTCGTTATCGATGACACAGCTGTCACCCCGACATATGTCGTCGGCTTGTCCCCTGCCCGCGAACTGCCGATCATCGGCAAAATTGCGCTTGGTTCCCTGAAGAACAAGCTGGTCTTTCTCCTGCCGATCTGCCTCATCCTGGGATATTTCGCGCCGTGGCTGATCACGCCACTGCTGATGATCGGCGGGATCTATCTCTGCTTTGAAGGTGCGGAGAAGCTTCACGAGGCCCTTGTTCCGCATGCCTCAGGTCATTCTTCAGATTCAGAGGCGTCGCTCGACCCGGCCAAGCTGGAGAACGACAAAGTCGCGGGAGCGATCCGCACCGACTTCATCCTCTCGGCTGAGATCATGGCGCTAACACTCGCCGGCGTTTCGACGTCGACCGTCTACTCTCAAGCTGCAGTTCTGGCGGCTGTCGGGGTTCTGATCACTGGAGCAGTCTACGGTGTCGTCGCCTTGATCGTCAAAGCTGATGATATCGGCTTTTACCTGACGCGAAGTGGAGGTGTGGTCGGAAGAGTCATCGGAACGGGCCTCGTCAAAGGCGTGCCGGTGCTCCTGACAATTCTTACGATGGTGGGCACGGCGGCGATGTTGTGGGTGGGCGGCAGCATTATCGTCCACAGCCTCGCGGAGATGGGGCTCCATCAGCCGGAACATTTGATCGAGGCTTTTGCACACTTCGCCGAACATACGCTTGTTGTTCTTCCGCGGATGACAAGCTGGTTCGCCACGTCTTTCTTGCAGGCCATTCTCGGCATTCTCATCGGTGCCGCCGCAATCATCTTGCATGGGATCTGGAAGCGCGCTTTCGTCAGGGACAGAGGCTCTTCGGGCTAGCAGCTCGCCGCAGTCTGCCCTGAGACGACCAATATCACTCGATAAGAGACGTTTCTTCGTCCGTCTCGCTGTCGCCGCCTTCCTACAATTCGGGCTGATCTCGACCTGAGTGCAACAGCAGCCGGCTGGATCGGCTGCTTAGCTTTAGCATTATATTGCCTCGGCATTGTTCTAGCATTCACTCTGGTTGACCGGTTGAGCGAACGCAGCGTTTCCATATTTGCTGGACTGTCAGCGTCAGGCGCAATGACAATACCCTACTGCTGTGGGGTATCTTGATTTATCCCAGACGCCCGGCGCTGGGGTTGGGCGTGCCCTTTCTTGTTATTGCCGTCGGCCAGACCGCTGGAGCTCCATTCTTTGGAATGGTGTGAGAAACTGGAGGCGTTGTCTCGGCGATCATGGTCTTCGCCGCCATCATTGCGAGCGGCGCAAAATATTCTTTGACAACGCCGGAACTGGGAAACTAACCTTCCCGATATCGATTACATTGCGCTCGAAGCAGAAGGACGCTTTTTAAGCCACTGTAGGACACAAATTTCCTCTTCGTCCAGCCACTGTTGAAGCCGTTCGCTCTTGGTCTTCAACTTCAGCACATCATGAAGCATCCCGGCTTGAAAATCCTCAAACACCGCTGGATGGATATACGAGGAGCGACAAACGGAACGCGTGTTGACGAGTTTCGCAGCTACCGCGTCGACTGCCTCGTTGAGTTGACGAGCGAGATCGCGCTTGGTTGCTGCGGCCTCAAGTGACGCAAGGCGTTCGACCGCCATGCAGGTTGCGCCCCATGTGCGGAACTGTTTTGAGCTGAAGTCTTCGCCGGTGATTTCGCGGATATATGAATTTACGTCGTGCGACGTAATTGGTCTGCATCCGCCTTCGTCGCAGATGTATTGAAACAGGTGCTGGCCGGGGAGCTCCTGCAGTTTGCGCACGACATTGGCAATTCTACGGTCGCTGTGAGCGAGGTTCCATTCCTTGCCTGACTTGCCCTTGAAGCGGAACTTCAGGCTCCCACCCTCGACCTTCACGTGGCGACTGCGCAACGTCGTCTGTCCATACGACTTGTTCGCTTCGGCATAAGCGGCGTTACCGACGCGGATGTAAAGGTTGTCGAGCATCCATACGACTGTAGCCAGCGCTTTCTCCATTGTTAGGCCGCGGGATCGCAGATCGATTTCCACCCGCTCGCGAAGATCCGGTAGTCGATCGGCAAAGTCGACAATCCGCTCGAACTTGGCTCTTCCAAGCTCCGCATGCCAATCGGAGTGGTAGCGATACTGGCGCCGGCCGTGTGCATCCATCCCTATCGCCTGGAGATGAGAAAACGGATTGGTCGAAATAATGACATCGGTATAGGCCGGCGGAACTGCCAGGGCGTTCAGTCGCGAGATCTCGGCAGCCTCCGTGATGCGTCTTCCATCTGGACGATAGTATAGGAACCCTTTAGCGCCCAATTTGCGCGTGATCCCGGTCTCAAGTCCGGGAACATAGACCAAGCCAGACGACAGCTTGGCTTCTGCGGCGATCGTGTCGATTTCTGTGACGACCTGGTTCATCTCGCCATCACTCACAGCGCAATAAGCTGTTCCTTCGCATCAGGCTCATGGCTGCGATCACCGGCATCGCAAAGCCTGAGTCTTTGCCTTCTTCTAGCCAAACCATCCATACTCCTGCGACTGACTGCTATCGCTTCTGGTTCGAACCGAGCATCGTCAGCGCATTTTCCATTGCGGCTCCGGAGGCTGTGTTATCGAAGACGCACCAGCTGTCCGATGCCAACAGTTTAGTGAATGACCTGATCTCATCCTCGCTGTAGCTCGAATAGTAGATCTTCGGCCTGCCGTGCAGACGCACATATCGTGGCGGATCAGCAAAAGCCTCTGCTGGCCATACCCGCGACGGATCGGCAAGAACCCGATCGATGGCATAGTTCTTCAGCAGATCCCGCGCCTCTGCCGACGCCCAGCTCTTGTGCCGCGCCTCGATGACGACTGGTCCGTCGTCGATGTCCCGTATAGCCTTAAACGCGGTATCGAGTACGGCGGCATCGAACGCTAGTGATGGGGGTAGCTGGCAAAGCAGCGGGCCTCGTTTATCTACGAGCGGCGCAATATCAGCGCAGAAAGTGGCGAACGGCTGGGCTATATCCTTCATCGCTCTGGTGTGAGTTATCTCCTTGGGTACTTTTACCGAGAACCGAAAGCTGTCCGGTACCGACTCCACCCACCGGGCGAACGTTGACGTCTTGTGTCTACGGTAAAAAGTCGAGTTGATTTCGACGCCGTCGAAGACCGATGCGTATCGCGTCAGGCCACTTCCCTCCTTTGCAAACTGGTCGGCCGCCTTTAGCGGAATGGACCAGGCGGCAGTGGCAATAGTTGGCAATTGCAGGTCCTCCAGCTTGCTAGCCCCTGAGCGAAACGAAAGGATCGATCGCCGAGTTCCTTAGACCGATTGAGCGAGGTTCGGAACAAGCAGGCGACTAAGAACGTTAGGAGAACAAATTCAGGAGATTTTCATGAGTGACAACCCAAAGACCCATACTTCGTCCAACACACAGAAAGACCCCGATGATTGGGTCAGCGGCGATGAGCCGATGACCGGAGCGCAACGCTCCTACCTCAAAACGTTGTCTGAGCAGGCGCACCAGCCTGATGTTTACGCTGAAGACCTAACCAAGGCGGACGCTTCGAAGCGCATCGATGAACTCAAGCAGGCACTCGATCTTGAGTGACGCCTAAGGTCGATATACCCAGCGACACTGAGCACCCCTCGACATAACTTTGAGAAACATGTGTTTCATCGAAAGCGATATGGTCGCGAAGTCAATGACATCACGAACAGGGTTTCAGTTATTGCAGTTACAGGCCATTCGCGTTATATAGGCGGCCAAGGAGATTTTCATGGCTAGCCAAGTTGTCCATTTCGCCGGATTGTCGGATCGTGATCGCAAGGGAGTTTCGCCTTTGCCGAAGCTCGCTGCGGGCGACAGACTGGAACTTCACGTGCGTCACGAAGGCCGCGAAGGACAGACACTAACAATTCCGCCAACCGCCGCCGCGGCGGTTGAGACGCTTCTGGCGCATTTGCTTCGTGGCGAACGCGTCGCTGTGCTGGCCGAAGACCAGGAATTAAGCCCGACCGAGGCATCGGCTGTTCTCGGTATCTCGCGTCCACTTGTTGTTTTACGCATGGACCGGGGCGATCTGCCGTTTCGCTATGTCGGTAAACACCGCCGCGCCTTGCTCAAGGATGTGCTCGCGCTAAAATCCAGGTTGGATGTTCGGCAGGCTGCGATAGATTTGCTTGCCGAAGATACCGAGGATCTCGTTCAGACCCATGGCCTCTAAACCGCCCGTCGCCGTTTTTGACCTGTTGGTTTCAGATGTCGGGCTTCCTGGCTTGAACGGTCGTCAAATTGCAGAGATCGCATTGGCGGCACGTCCGGATCTAAAGATCCTTTTCATCACCGGCTATGCCGCAACGGCAGCCTCGCGCGCTGATTTCCTTGCGCCAGGCATGGACATGATAACAAAACCATTCGCTCTTGATGACCTCGCGCAGAAGGTCAAAGAAATCCTGTCGACGTGAGCCCAATCAGATCCAGAAACGATATTATTGCTCTTGATGGGAACCGAACCTTCGACCCGCAAGGTCCAGACCAATTTAAAATTCAAAGATCTTTAAATAGCAGAAGTTTAGTATGCTGTGCACTGAGTGCGGCTGGCGATAACCTGAGATCATGAACTGAGAAGCGCTGTCCATTCCCACAGAATGCGAAACATTCAGCGATCGCGTTGATCGACCTCCTGTTCCGAGGCTTTCTGGCGAGGCAACCGAAGACCACCTCCCCAGGACCTTTTACTTGCCGTGCCCGATGGCCAACCCACGGGTTAATCTGTACCGGAGACGGCAAGACCGGGATCGTAAAACTTCAATACTCAAATACGCGCAAGTCACTCTCCAGTCGTTTGAAGGTCTCAGATCGTTTGAAAAAGCGACTATCCGTAGTGGCGAGCTACAGCATATCCACCTGCGCTAGCGAGCCCTGTCAGCACAGTGCCCCAGATCATATCGACGACGCTGAGGGTTACGGGCCAGTTCTTTATGGTTGACAGATTGGTGATATCGTAGGTCCCGTAAGCGGCGAGCCCGAGCAAGGCGCCATTGCCGGCCGCTGTCCAGAGCGACCCCACTTCAAGCCCGGGCCGGACTGCCAGAACAACAATCGCTGCAGCGAAGAACAGGTAAAACACTGTGGCCACCGCAAGATTTGGCGACGGCAGCATCAGATCGCCGAGTTGCTTTTGGTAGAACTTGCGGGCAACTACGCCCAGCCAGATGGCATCGATAGCCAAGAACAGGACGAGTGTCGAGAAATAGGCAATTCCAATTGTCTTCATCGTACTCATCCGTTTTCTGTATTATCGCGAGGCTGACCATCGGTCGATTAGACCGTTGGCGCGGGCTGAGGAAATTACGTGGACGTTATGCGGCTGCCGCCGATCGGCGCTTCAGCCATCGCAGCACACGTATTTCTTCCTCGTCTAGCCACTGCTGCAAACGCTCGCTTTTGCTCTTGAGCTTCAGGACGTCTCGCAGCATCCCCGACTGGAAATCCTCAAACACGGCTGGATGGATGTAGGATGAGCGGCACACAGCGCGTGTGTTGACGAGCTTTGCAGCCACTGCGTCGATCGCTTCGTTCAACTGACGGTTCAGTTCGCGCTTTGTGGCCGCCACCTCAAGCGCCGCCAATGCCTCGACGGCCATGCAGGTGGCGCCCCAAGTTCGGAACTGCTTAGAGCTGAAGCTGTCGCCGGTTACCTCACGGATATAGTCATTAACGTCGTGTCAGGAAATCGCGCGGCAACCGCCTTCGTCGCATACGTATTGGAAGAGATGCTGACCTGGAAGCTCCTGCAGTTTTCGAACAACGTTGGCGATACGCCGATCGCTGTGCGCCAGATTCCATTCCTTGCCAGACTTGCCTTTAAAGCGGAACTTCAAGCTGCCGCCCTCGACCTTTACATGCCGGCTGCGCAACGTCGTCAGACCGTAGGACTTGTTCACCTCTGCATAGGCCGTGTTACCAACGCGGATGTAGAGGTTGTCGAGCATCCAGACGACCGTGGCCAGAGCTTTGTCCATTCCCAGACCGCGGGAGCGTAGGTCTTGCTCTACGCGTTCGCGCAAGTCCGGCAAACAGTCGGCGAAATCGACCAGCCGTTCAAATTTCGCTATACCGCGTTCGGCATGCCAGTCTGCGTGGTAGCGATACTGGCGACGTCCTCGCGCATCTTTGCCGATTGCCTGCAGATGCGAAAAAGGGTTCGTCGAGATCACGACATCGGTATAGGCTGGAGGGATCGCCAAGGCATTCAGCCGCTTGATCTCCTCGGCTTCCTTAATCCGTCGCCCATCCGGACGATAATAAAGAAAGCCTTTGGCGCCTACCTTACGCGTGATCCCCGTTTCAAGGCCAGGGACATAGACTAGTCCTGAAGCGAGCTTTGCGTCCGCGGCAATCGTGTCGATTTTCGTGATGATCTGGTTCATTGGCCAATAACTCACAGATCGAGCGGCTGTTCCGCGCTGCGGGACAATCGGCGAGCCGACGATCCGGAACATCATCGCGGCTTCTTCGTTAGCCGCCTCCAGTGAACGCAAAAGGAAACTTCAATGACATTGAACGGCAGAAAGATTGCAATTCTTATCGCACCGCGCGGTACCGAGGAGCCCGAATTCAAGCAGCCGAAGGACGCCGTTGAGGCGGCTGGTGCGATGGTGGCCGTAATCGGTATCGAGACCGGCGAGGCCAAGACAAATAACAACGACCTCGATGCTGGCGGCAGCTACCAGGTGGACAATGTGGTTTCTGAGGTTTCCGCTGAGGAATTCGACGGCCTTGTCATTCCCGGCGGTTGTGTCGGTGCGGACAAGCTCCGGGCCGACAAGGACGTGGTCGCTTTCGTGCAATCGTTCTTCCAGCAGGGCAAACCGGTGGGCGTCATCTGTCACGGACCTTGGCTGTTGGTAGAAGCCGACGTCCTTCAGGGACGGACCGTGACCTCGTTTCCGACTGTCCGCAAAGATATTGAAAACGCAGGCGGCATATGGGTTGATGAGGAAGTGGTCTGCGATCAGGGCCTCGTCACCAGCAGAACACCTGACGACCTTCCGGCATTCTGCGACAAGATCGTCGAGGAGTTCGAAGAAGGAAAACATCGAGGGCAAACGCGCAGCGCTTAACCTACTGTTTCGGACTATATATCAGCAATTTCGCGAGCGGAACTTTTGCTCGAAGTGCAGCGTTTCCCGTTCTTTCGGGGAGCGCCTCATGTCGATATCACAGCCAATCCGCTATTCATCTGATCTGGAGAGCATCAAGGATGATGAGACAGAGACGATCGCTGGCCTAAACGAACAGTTCGACGTCATCATGCAGAAGACAGCAAAAGACTACGGTCACGCCGTCCGCTCAGTGCATGCAAAGGCGCACGGCATCATCGAGGCGGAAATGACGGTCGCAGGCGGCTTGCCGCATGAGCTGGCCCAGGGCATGTTCGCGACGCCTGGAGCGCATAAGGTTTTTCTTCGCCTCTCGACGAATGCCGGCGATATTCTTCCTGACGTAATCTCCTTGCCTCGAGGCCTTGCCATGAAGGTGCTAGATGTCGAAGGGTCCCGGCTTCCGGACGCCGAAGGCTCGACACAAGATTTCATCATGGTCAACGGTCCCGTCTTCCAGGCGCCAACCGCCAAGAAATTCCTATCCAGTCTGAAGCTTCTCGCCAAAACGACGGACAGGATGGAGGGCACAAAGACCGTGATGTCGAGCGTACTCCAGACGGTGAACAAGGGCCTTGAAGCCGTTGGCGTTTCAAGCCCGAGTATCCAATCGCTCGGTGGCGCGCCGAACCTCGATCCACTCGGAGAGACATACTTCAGCGTCACACCGTTCCGCTATGGTGATTACATTGCCAAATTCAAATTGAAGCCGATCTCGCGTGACCTGACAAAGCGGACGGACACCCTCATTGACGCAAGCGTTCGTGAAAACGCCGTTCGCGAAACTGTTCAGGCGGAAATGCAGGAAACCAACGGGGTCTGGGAATTCCAGGTCCAGCTCTGTCGAAATTTGGAAAACCAGCCCATCGAAGACCCGACGGTCGAGTGGAACGAGGAAGACGCTCCGTTCCTCACCGTCGCGACGGTCACCGCGATGCCACAAGATAGCTGGCGCGATGTGAACGTGAAAAAGGTCGATGAAGAAATGCGGTTCAGCGTTTGGACGGGTTTAGAAGCCCACCGGCCCCTCGGCAACATCAATCGGGCGCGTAAGGATCCGTACCGCCATTCGGCAGAATTCCGAGCCCAATTTAACGGTTGTCCGTTCCACGAACCGTCCCGCTGATCCGAGCTAGGATTGTCTCGCGAGGCGTTCCGGTAAACGGAGTGCCTTTGTTTGTTCTGATCGGAAAGCCTCTATGACTAAGGTAATGCAAAATCCTGAATCCGAAGGCCCCTCAGGTGGCTGGGGATCAGTCAAATCGATCGCACGTATCATCGGTGATGAGCGGCCCTCCCCAATGGTGCTTGAGGAACTGGCCCGGCAGAACAAGCCGGGTGGCGTGATGTGCGTTTCCTGCGCCTGGCCTAAACCAGTGAACTACCACCCTTTCGAATTTTGCGAGAACGGCGCGAAAGCGACAATCTCAGACCTAACGAGCGCTCGCTGCACGCCTGAATTCTGGACTGATCACACTGTGACGGCGCTTCGCGACTGGAAAGACTACGACCTCGAGCAAACCGGCCGGCTGACCCACCCCTTACGTTATGACAGGGCGACCGATCGTTACGTCGAAGTCGCTTGGGAAGACGCCTTCGAAGATATCGGTAGAACATTGCAGTCCGTCCCGCGCGAAAGTGTTGTTTTCTATTCTTCTGGTCATGCGGGGTTGGAAGCATCCTACCTCTACGCATTGCTGGCTCGGACCTACGGAAACAACAATCTTCCACAAAGCTCCAATATGTGCCACGAGACGACATCGGTCGGGCTGCAGAAGGTGATCGGTTCTCCAGTCGGAACCATCGTTTGGGATGACCTGGAGAAGGCTGACGCATTCTTCTTCTTCGGTCAAAATCCCGGGTCAAACAGCCCGCGCTTCCTTCACCCACTCCAGGAGGCGAAAAAGCGCGGCGCGAAAATAGTGACGTTCAATCCCGTCATGGAGCAGGGCCTCGTTTCCTTCGTAAACCCGCAGAGCCCTGTCGATATGCTGACGGGGCGCGAGACCCAGATCAGCGACGAGTATCTCCAGGTTCGCGCTGGCGGTGACATCGCTGCAATTCTCGGTCTTTGTAAGGTCATCGTCGAGGCAGACAATGCCGCCGTGGCGAACAGAGCATCGCGCGTTCTCGACGTCCCTTTCATCGAGGAGCACACGGTCGGTTTCGACAGCTTCATCGATCTCATCCGATCGACAGAGTGGGAGACCATCGAGGCAGAAAGCGGCCTGACTGAGAACGCGATCAGACGTGCCGGTGAGATCTACGTTCAATCGAAGCGTGTTATAGGTGTCTATGGCATGGGGCTAACCCAGCACTCTCAGGGCGCGCTGAACGTTGCCATGATCGTCAATCTCCTTCTTCTGCGCGGCAACATTGGTCGCGAGGGCGCCGGCTGCTGTCCGGTACGCGGCCACTCGAACGTTCAAGGCCAACGAACTGTCGGTATTGCCGAAAAGACCAAGCTTATCCCCATGGACAAGCTGAAGTCCCTCTTCGATTTCGACCCGCCAACCGAAGATGGTGTGACTATCGTCGATGCCGTGAAGGGAATGATGGCAGGAAAGATCAAGGCAACCATATCGCTTGGCGGTAACCTGGTCCGCGCCGTTCCCGATCAGAAGGCAATGGAAAACGCCTGGGCCCAGCAGGATTTGACCGTCGTCGTTTCGACGAAGCTGAACCGAAGCCACCTCTTTCCAGGCGCGAAGTCCTACATCCTTCCGTGCCTTTCACGCTTAGAGCGCGACGAGCAAGCCACGGGTGCGCAGTCCGTCACCACCGAAGACAGCTTTTCCCACATCTCGGGATCCGTCGGCAAACGTACGCCAGCCTCCAAACACCTTCGAAGCGAGCTTGCAATCGTGACCGGCATTGCGAGAGCGACCGTTGCCCCGAGCCCAACGCTGAAATGGGATGAGTGGACCGGCGATTACAGTCTCGTCCGTGACCTCATCGAGGCGACCTACCCGGATCAATTCGAGCACTATAACGATCGTATGTTTAAACCGGGCGGATTTTACCGGGGCAATGCGGCACACGAGCGCGTCTGGAAGACCGAAGAGAAGAAGGCAGTCTTCACGACACCCAAACAGCTCAACGCCTTGGCGTTCAGCGACGCCGAAGGGCGCTACCGCCTCGTCACCATGCGGTCGAATGATCAGTTCAACACGACGATTTATGGATATTCAGATCGGTTTCGCGGGATCGAAGGAACCCGAGACGTGGTGCTGATGTGCGCCGATGATATCCAGTCGGCGGGGCTGCACGAGGGGCAGGTCATTACCCTTGTGAGCGATTTCGAAGACGGGATCACGCGTGAGCTTCCCGGTCTCACGGTAACCAAACATAATCTTCCGCCAGGGACAATTGGAGCGTATTATCCAGAGGCCAATGTGCTGGTTGCCGTCGACCATCATGATGAGTTGTCGAAGACGCCAGCGTCGAAAGCGGTGCCTGTCCGGATACAGGTGAAAACCCACGCAGCCCAATAGTCAGTATCACGAGGTCACATGATGGACGCATACCTGTTTTCGACTGACCATGCCGGCTCGCATCCGCCTTACCTGATCGTTCCCGATCAGAATTCCCCTCGCCCGGGACATCCTGATGGCAAGTCTTGGGTCCCTTTCAAAGCGATTGGATTCAAGGACGCTACGTTCGTCGGTGATCCTGAGGCAATCGAAAAAGCTGTCAAGGCAGACGGATCGTACGTTGGAGGTTAGATAGAGTGCCCGGTTATTGTCTCAGCCTTGGTCAGTTTCATTCAAGCTATGAGACGCTGCGGTTATTACCGCACACGGCTTCACAACCCGGGTTAGCCGTTTTGAACCGTAGTCTGGTCCGAAGCCTGGCTGGACCGTTACTGGTGGCATTCACACGAATTCGATAGCGCGGGCCTTAGCTGACCTAGCAGCCTCCGCGGCACGACGGCTACGAGCTGGCCGCGTCACGTCGGCGACAATAGATTCAGCAACGATCTTTCCGAGCTCAGCGGCACTGGTGATGCCTTGTACAAAGGGCCGCTTGTGGAGAAGGTAGGAAACGGCAGGGATGTACAGACGCCGCACAGGCTTGATCCCGGCAATAAGTGGCCGACATTGCTCGTCGACATCAATGCCCCCGGTACGGATTGAGTTTCCACGCGGCGTGATGGTTCGTGCTTGCGATATCAGTCGAGCGTCGTGAAGCGACGGGAACGGCAAATCATCCGCCGATAAAGTTTTCTGTCCCGTGGCGTCGATCAAGGTATCGAACTGCAGCGTGCCGTCCTCGAAAGTGACGGTAGCACCGCGTTCGACATTGTCGGTTACGATCTCTGATCGGTCGCCAAGCTTTACAATATTCAGCCTATTGGCCTTACGGAGCGCAATCAGGCGCTCGATCGATAGATGGGGTACGGTGGCATAATCGTCCGCAAATATGCTCTTGAACGATCGGTTGAACCGGTCAAGGTCTTCGGCGGTGAAGTAGCTGACTGCGGTCTCAATAATCTCGTGGGTGATGAGGATCGCATACCGCCATCCAACGGTATGTTTCGCTAAGTAGTTTTGTTTTGCTTCATTAAGGTTCGATGCCGCCCATTCAAACGGATCACATTTGTCTCTGACGCCGTAATAGGCTGTTGCAAACGTGTCGACCGTCAGCCCTTCAAGCCCGATGAGCCGAGCATATTCTGGATCGGCGACCAAAAGTTCCTGACGGAAGAGGTCGAACACATCGTCGAGCAGACCGCTACTCCCGAGCGTAATACGGGCAGACACCGCTTGCGCTGTGCAGATCAGCGGGTCTTTGTAGGGGATGGGGAAGAAGAAGTCTGCCTCTGGCAGTAGACCTTTGCGAGACATCATCGACACTTCAAACCCGTCGTGACCATCCTTAATCTGGTAGTCGAGACAACCATCCGCGTTTCGATCGAAGCGGCCAAACATGGTCGCGACGGTCATTACCGCGTCAATCGCACTGAGCGATGTTCCGAGCACACCGATCTTGCCACTCGGGATCGAATGCAACGCGGTAGCGGGCCACGGGGCGGCAAAATAACCCGGCGACGTTTCGGGCGCGGACGGGAAACTGTGTCCCGTCGCTACAATCACATAATCGAAGAGTTCGATGCTCGCATCGTCTCCGTATTTTAAAGCGAAATGACTACCGCTGGGCGCGATGTCCGCGACCTGACAGCGCTCGCAGACACAGATCGTATAGTTCGCCTGCTCACCCAGTGCGACGATCGTCTCGAACTGCGCTCGGAAATAGTCGCCGATAACCACACGCGGGTAGAAGGCACGATCAGATATGCCGATGCGTTCGATCTCGAATTCCGACAGATATTCTTCGGATTGTTCGGCAAGCCAGGCAACGAGGGTCTCAGGAAGATCAGGGATTTCGATGCTTGGAATGTTCGACAGCATCGCCGGATCATTGATCCCGCGCTGGTAGGGCGTCCCCTTGCCGGCGACGTCCGACGCTTCAAGGATGACGATTGCCAACGGTGACTTAGACTTTATGAGATCTTGCAGGGCATACAGAGCCGTCGGGCCGGACCCGACGATGGCGACGCGTTTACGCATTTGGGACTCCAGCAGCGCGGGACGCACTGCGCAGCTACCAAACGATTACGACGACGACCTGTTCCAACGTTGGCTGGTCACTCATTGACGACAGGCACGAAAAAGCCATTTACGCCGTGGACGGAGAAACAGAAGGCAAACGTATGAAGCTTTTCATGTTCTACATTGGCGGCGATTGCGGTGGATCGAACATCGAGTTGCATGATATCCGGTTTTCGATCGGAGAGAGCGCGGAAGCCTGCTACGACGACCTGCGGCGGCAATGGTGGGGCGATCCAAAAAGTCTCCACCTTGATTGTTGGGGCGAGCTCACCCAGGCGGATGGCTACGATATTAAACTGTTGACCACCTCACCCACAGACACTGAGGAAAAGTTGTTCTTCCTCAATCTCGGAGGATATGACGCCAACGAGTTCGGGGAGATCCACAAGAACGTCCTTCTCATCGCTCCAGACGCGCGAGCTGCCACGAAAAAGGCATTGTCGCGAGTCCGGCATTGGACGTTGCCCCATAAGGACAACGTCTTCGAGGTGGAAAAGGCGATCGACGTCAGCGCACAAGCAAAGCACTATGGATACTCGATCCGGTTGACAAAAGCTCTGGAGGAACGGC
The DNA here is from genome assembly GCA_900472575.1 of Hyphomicrobiales bacterium. Lineage (GTDB taxonomy): Bacteria > Pseudomonadota > Alphaproteobacteria > Rhizobiales > Rhizobiaceae > Neorhizobium > Neorhizobium cellulosilyticum. Next base: position 62,091 of record UCIV01000025.1, on the reverse strand, counting down.
CGTTCGAATTCGTCTGCAAATATCTGAGGCTTGCCTAGCCTGTCGATTTCCGCCGCAGGATCATTGCCGGACCCATTCGTCGCCGCGGGCAGCGTGACCCACACTTATACGACATGCAGGATAACCGTTGGCCGCACCCCAGACTAGAGCAGAACCATGAGCGAGCAAGCAGTGTCAGCGATTTTGAGCTTTGTCGCAAGTCGACCCACGGGCACGACGTGCCCGAGCGAAGTCGCACGCAGCCTCGCAAAGGACAACAACGCTCCACTCGACTGGCGCGAATACATGCCTATTGTTCACGACGCAGTTGATGACCTTGTGGAGCTAGGAGAGATCGTTCTGACATGGAAGTCCTCATCGATGACCGAACGATCAGGTCCCTATCGTATACGCTCCCCGCACAAGCAGGATTGAGGATGTACTTGCCGATTAAAGAACGTGAGTAGGTTCCTTTTCAGGCGAGCATCTGACGAACTTTTTCTGCAATCGTATCCATTTGAAACGGTTTTGTCAGCACCTGCATATCGTCGCTGAGGTCGCCACTTTTGAGCACAGCATTCTCAGCATATCCGGTGATGAAAAGCACCTTGATCCCGGACCTCATTGCACGGACCGCATCCGCCAACTGCCTCCCGTTCATTCCGCCAGGTAAGCCGACGTCAGAGACCAGCATCTCGATCTGAGGGTCAGCTTCTACAAGGGGTCAGAACAAAATTAGTGCGAAATCGTACGCTAGCCGAAATTGTGCATGTTTTCCGTAGTTTGCAGCCTGGCTCTAACGGTAGGTTTTAGGGAGAAATGCATCACGAGCGCCCAGTTTTGCGGAGGAATGTCGATCTCGATCGTCGTTTTATCATCTAAACGTACGATTTCGCACTAATCTTGTTCTGACCTCTAACCGTCGCGGTGCCTCCCCAATCCATCCAGTTGACTGCATCCCCATCAGTGAGCGTCCCGCGAAGAAGTTCACGCAGGTAAAAGTCATGGTTCCTAAGGATCAGGCAGGACCCCGGATAGAGGTCGAGCGTCGAACAGACCTGATCAAGCACCTTCGGACTATGAGGGCCACGATCAATCAGATCGTCCAGGAATATCACAACCGGTTTGGATTAAACTTTATTCGATTCCTCGGCGATGTAATCGAGCATCGCGCCGAGAAGGTCTGCGCGTCCATGGACGTCGGCGATAGCATACACAACAGGCGGAAAGTTATCGGTGGCGCTCACAATTATTCCTGCAAATGAATGTTGAGGCTAGCAACTGCCCTCACGTTTTCAGTCCGTCAAAACTGGAGCAGCCAGATCGGCACCAAGTTCGAGTTTGTCGGGCATATACCCTAACTTTGTTAGATGAAGGCGCTCCATCAGAAGGTCGGCAAGAGAACTCTTAAAGACAACCAAGTTTCATATAGATTATGTGGGCATCACCTCAAAGGTCCGCCGACATCATCTCCAAAAACCTGGATCGAGCAGTCAACTGCCGATGGAGTCATGCTGCAAATGTTCGTCGGGTCAGCCCTAATAAGAGGCTGTCCGAGAATTGAGTTGAGTGATCGGGTCGATGATGATTCCAAGACGGTGTTCAAAGCCAGAATGGAAGCGCCATGTGGAACCCGACCACCCGGCGGCAGTATAGTCGCAACCAACTTCGATATGAAACCGATCTGACGGACAGCGAATGGGAGGTGCTCTCGCCGCTGTTTCCTCCACCCGCGCGCAGAGGTCGCAAGCCAGTTTGGCCTTTGCGTGAGATCGTCAATGCCATCTTCTATGTTCTGCGCGGCGGCATCCCGTGGCGGCTTATCCCGAAAGACCTGCCGCCCAAGAGCACTGTGTTCGGTTACTTCTGCCGATGGCGCGACACCGGGCTATTCACAAGGATCAACCGCTACCTCGTTACGATAGACCGCGAGCGGGTTGGGCGAGAGACCTCACCGAGCGCCGCAGTCCTGGATAGCCAGAGCGTCAAGACCACCGAAAGCGGTGGCCCGCGCGGCTATGATGCGGGCAAGAAGATCAAGGGTCGCAAACGGCAGGCAATGGTGGACATGGATGGCCGAGCACTCGTCCTCGATCCTCAGCCTGCCGACATTCAGGATCGAGATGGAGCGATCCCTGTCCTGCAGGTATCCCGCAGGTCCTTTCCATTCGTGGAGAAGGCGTTCGCAGACATGGGATACTCAGGTCACAGGCCGCAGAATGCGACGCTTGTCGATGTCGAGATCGTCCGCAAGCCCAAGGATCAGATCGGCTTTGCCGTTCATCCAAAGCGATGGGTTGTGGAGGGATTCTTCGCATGGATCAGTCGAAATCGGCGACTATGGAAAGACCCGGAGGCAACGATAAAGTCGGCCGAAGCATTTCTCTATGCCGCATCCATCATGACGCTGACCAGACGCATCGCACGGTCATCATGAATTATCGGACAGATGGGGTGATTGGGGTCTACGCCGAGGGGGTGGCTGCCTTCAGGATGTAGCAACGTGGTCCCTGACGAAACGGCCACACGCATCGAGAGGAAGCAGCCATGATGTATTATGCCGGAATGGATGTATCTTTGGAAGAAACATCGATTTGTATCGTCGACGAGACGGGCCGGATCGTGAAGGAGATGCGGGCGATCAGTGAGCCTCCGGCGCTGGTCACAGCGCTCGAGGAGTTCGGTTTGCCGATGGAGCGCATCGGCCTTGAAGCGTGCTCTCTGGCGGCTTGGCTGCATGACGGGTTGCGGAGCGCAGGACTGGCAGCCGTCTGCATCGAGACGCGCCAGGCCAATGCGGCGATGAAGACGATGCCGAACAAGACCGATCGCAATGATGCGCGTGCATTGGCGCAGATCATGCGCACGGGCTGGTTCCGCCAGGTGCATGTCAAAAGCCGCCAATGCCGGCTATGGCGATCGCTTTTGGTGGCGCGACGGACAGTGATGAACGAGATGCGCTCAATCGAGAATGTCGTGCGGGCTATTTTGCGGGAAGGCGGCATCAAGCTTGGGACACCGAGCCGTGCGGACTTCGTGGGCAAGGTGCGAGATATTATGGCCGGGGAGCAGTTGTTGATCGCTCTTGTCGAGCCGCTGTTGGCGGTGCTTGCCACGATGCTCGATGAGTTCGCTCGTCTCACGAAACAGGTGCTCGACGTCGCCAAGAATGAGATGGCATGCCGCCAACTGATGAGCGTACCGGGCGTCGGGCCGATCACCGCGCTGGCGTTCCGTGCCACCATCGACCGACCCGATCGCTTTCGCCGATCGCGCGATGTCGGTGCCCATCTTGGCCTGACGCCGTCCCGCTATCAATCCGGCGAGACCGACATCCAGGGCAAGATCAGCCGATGTGGCGACGAGATCGCACGAACCGCGCTTTACGAAGCAGCCCATTCGTTGCTCACTCGGTCGAAGAAATGGTCCAGCCTCAGGGCTTGGGGCATGGGCATTGCCAAGCGTCGGGGAATGGCGCGAGCACGCGTTGCAGTGGCCCGTAAACTAGCAGTAATCCTGCATTGGATGTGGTGCGACGGCTCTGAATTCCGTTTCGGAAAGCAGATCGACCTCGCAGCAGCCTGATAATGGACAATCTGGGAGATAACACACAAACAGCAAGTTCTGCCTGAAAAGGCTAATCGCATCGTTCCCGTGGGGACGATGGGCAAGGTGATCTCGTTTAGAGTCCTGAACCTGAGGCGAACCCTTAAGGTCGTGAAACAGATTGAGACACCTTGCCTACCTGACCCCATCATGCGGCGGCCACGCGCCGACCGCGAAGAGAAGCGAGTGACCCGCGGGGCGACATGATCCGAAATTCAAATTGGAGCAGCTTGACTTCAACGACCCCAATCAGAGAGGACTCTAAGAGAATACTGGTCTCCATCAACGAGTTTTGAACATTTATTGGTGCGTAACCGTCAGGCTGATCGACTTTGATGGACGTAGGTTGCAGCATTCGCTGCGGCTTGCGTTTTCGAGCATTCGCACGTCACAAACATCTTTTTTTGTTTTGTCACGATCATTCTACGCAAGCGCTCCTCAGAACGTCGCGCATGACTTTGCCCAACGGGATTGGCTGCGGTGGATCCTGTTTCCTTAATCGCTCAGCGGATCTGCAACCGCCCCGCTACCATTTCGGCCACATCAGAAAATGATATGATCCCGAGTGACAGCGACGTGACGTCTGATCCGGTCACCAGCACCGGTACCCTTTCGCGGGTATGGTCCGTCCCGGCCCAAGTCGGATCATTGCCGTGGTCGGCAGTGATGATAAGAAGATCACCTTCGCGCAGGCGGCTCGTCAGTTCCGGCAGGCGGGCATCGAAGGCTTCGAGCGCGCGAGCATAACCGGAAACGTTACGGCGGTGGCCCCAAAGGCTGTCAAACTCGATGAAATTGGCAAAGACCAGATCACCGTCCTCCGCCTTGTCTGTCCATTCCAGAGCGTGGTCGAACAGCGCCATGTCGTCCTTGCCCTTGGACACGCCGGTAATGCTCTTCATCGCAAAGATGTCGCCGATCTTGCCGACCGCATGCACGCGACCGCCGGCAGCGACCACCCGGTCGCAAAGCGTGCCGTCAGGCGGTGCGATGGCAAAATCCTTGCGGTTGGCGGTGCGGGTGAAACTGCCCGGCGCTTCGCCGACGAACGGCCGTGCGATGATGCGGCCGACATTCAGCGGATGAAAGATCTCGGCAGCAATGCGGCAGGTGTCCAGCAGCCGATCGAGCCCGTAATGGGTTTCATGCGCGGCGATCTGCACGACGCTGTCTGCAGACGTGTAGACGATCGGCTTGCCGGTCGCGATATGCTCGAGACCGAAGGCATCGATGACTTCGGTGCCGGAGGCGTGGTTGTTGGCGAGTGTGCCGGCAATGCCGGCGCGTGACAAGAGTTCCGCCATCAGCTCGGCAGGGAAAGCAGGCTCGGTGCGCGGGAAATAATGCCAGTCACGTTCGACAGGCACGCCCGCCAATTCCCAATGGCCGGATTGGGTATCCTTGCCGGCCGAGACTTCCTGCGCCGCGCCATAACGACCGGCGGGGACGGAAGAGAGGCCGGGGGCTGTCTTGCCCGAGGCGAGCGTGATCGCCGCGCCAAGCCCGAGCGCATCCATGTTCGGCACCTTCAGCGGTCCGCTCCTGCCATCCTCCGCGCGACCTTCGGCGCAGGCCTCGGCAATATGCAGGAGCGTGTTGGCACCCTCATCGCCATAACGTGCCGCATCGGGTGCTCCGCCGCAGCCGACGGAATCGAGAACGCAGAGGAAGACGCGTGCCATGACCTATCTCAAGACAGCTGGAAGCGGCCGAGCGAACGGCGGCGGATCAGTTCGATCACCTCGTAGAAGGCCCAGCCGATCAACGACAACAGAATGACCATGCCGATGACCACCGATGTGTCGCTGTTCTCCTGACCGGACGACAGAAGATAACCAAGCCCCTCATTGGCGCCAATCAGCTCGCCGATGACAGCAGCGGTCATGGCCAGCGTGGTGGCGACCGCCATTCCGGCGAGAACCGACGGCAGCGCCGAGGGCAGTTCGATATGGCGGAACCGCTGCCAGGGGCTGAGTTTCAGCACGGTGGCGAGATCACGGAAACTGCCTTCGCCATAACGGAGGCCCGTCACCATGCCGGACATGACCGGAAAAAAGGTGACGATGGCGATCAGCACGATTTTGGGAGTCGGCCCGATGCCGAGCCACAACAGCAGAAGCGGCGCGATGGCTATTTTCGGGGCGGTCTGCAAAAGCAGGATGAGCGGCGTGGCAAAGCGTTCTGCTCGTGGGAAGCGTGCGAATACCACGCCGGCAAAGATACCGGCGGCGGTTCCGAACACGAAGCCCGCGACGATTTCCGACAGTGTCACCCAGATGTGGCGGGTGAGCTTGGCGTTTTCGAACAGGAAGACAATACGGTTGAACACTTCGACAGGGCCCGGCAGCAGAAATGCCGGGACATCGAAGAGATAGACGATTGCCGTCCACAGGACCAGGGTCGCGATCAGACCCGCAATGCCACGCAGGATCATCAGGCTTACTTTCCGATCATGGACGGATCGACGACGAAGTCTTCAGCCTTCGGAGCGCTGTCGATCACCTTGAACTGCGCAAGGATATCGGCGTTCTTCTGCCAGCCGGCGATATCGGCCGCACCGAGACCCTTTTCCTTGGTGAGTGCGCTCTGCCAGACCGACGGAACGAAGGTCTTTTCGAAGGCGGTGGTAAGGATCGGCTTCTGATCTTTCGGCCAGGTCGGGGCGTATTTTTCGAGCGCGATGTCGAGCGCTTCCGGCACGTGGCCGTCGATGACCCATTCATAGGACTGCGTGACGGCGGTGGTGAAACGCTTCACGACATCTGCGTTTTGGGACAATTTCTTGTCGCTGGCGACGACGACATTACCGAAGGATGGCAGGAAGTCGTTGGACAGGATCATGGTGATCTTGGTGCCGTCGGCCTCGAGATTGTACTTGCGAAGCTCGGAGAAGACGATCGCATCGACCTGACCGGCCTGCAGCGACTGGACGATGGCGCCGGTGGCGACGGCTTCGACGGTGACGTCATCGAGCGTCAGGCCCGCCTGCTGGAGGCCCACCTGCAGCTGCAGGTAGTTCGGGCTTGCAAGGCTGGTGACGGCGATCTTCTTGCCCTTCAGGTCCTTGTAGGTCTTGATGCCGCTTGCTTCCTTGGCCAACAGCGCGCCGATTCCGCGCTGGTAGGTCGTGTGGACGACCTTGACCGGCAGGCCATTGGCGGCAGCGGCAACCACGGCATCACCATTCGGGAAGCCGAAATCGACATTGCCGGCGGCAATGTTGGTGAGGATGTCGGCAGCGGCGGCATAGATGAACTCGACCTCGATGCCGTTCTTTTCGAAGATGCCCTTTTCGACGCCGGCATATAATGGCGCATAAAACGGTGCGGCGGCGCCATCGATCTGAAGGATCACCTTGTCGGCGGCTTCCGCCGTCATGGCAAAGAAGGGCGAGGTGATCAGGGCGGCAAGGCTTGCTGCCGTGGTGACGCGGAACTTGAACATTGTTGTGATCCCCTTTTTGTTCATTGTTTCGAGAAGGCACGTCCTGCAATGCGCAGGAGATTTCGCTGGGTGGGTTCGTAATCGTCGAGCCATTCGTCTGTGGCGCGGTTTCCGTGGACGCCGAGCAGGCAACCGGTTTCGAGCCCGATGGCGCTGCCGACCGTCATGATGATCTCGCTCTCCATCTCGACGCCGATAGCGCCCTTAGCCAGAAAGCCGTCGATGAAGGCGCCGGACAGATCCTGCCCGTCGTCGACGGGGCGATAACGGCGGTCCTGGCCGAAATAATAGCTGTCGGTGGAGGCGACCATGCCGGGACGACAGGTCAACCCCTGCTCGGCCGCGGCATCGACCAGACCGGACACGATCGCGGGCGAGGCCTTGGCTTTACCGCCGGCGGCGCGGTAGGTGCGCGCGGTGCCGGTATCGCCGAGGGCGCGATCGACGGCGACAAACGAGCCGGGTTCATAATTCGCCACCAGCGCCGACATGCCGCCGATGCGCACGACGCGCTTTGCGCCGAGCATGGCCAGTTCGACCAGCGCGATCTCGGTCGAGGGACCCCCGATTCCGGTGGAGCAGATCGTCAGCCGCTGGCCCTCAAACGTGCCGGTGATGAGCGCGAATTCGCGCTTGCGGCCGAAATCGGTCACGTCTTCCAGCATGTCGGCCAGCAGGCGCACGCGATCGGGATCGCCGGGGGTGAGAACATTCTCGGCGATATCGCCGGGACCGCAAGGCAGATGCGGCGGGCGGCCGTTCTTCCAGGGAAAGGCTGCACTTGTCATCGCTTGGCACCCTTCCAGGACAGAAGCCGGTTTTCGAGCATTGTCAGGACGACATGCATGAGCAGACCCAGCACGACCGTCAGCAGCACTGCGGCAAACAGCAGCGGCGTCTTGTAGGTCGCGCCGGCATAGGTCATCAGGTAACCGAGGCCGAGCTTGCCGGACATCCATTCCGCCAGCACCGCGCCGACCAGCGCCTGAACCGCGCCGATCTTAAGGCCGACAAAGATTTCCGGCATTGCCGACGGCAGCTCGATCTGGCGAAACCGCTGGATATGGCCGAGACCGAGAAGTTTTGACAGATCCTTCATCTTCGGATCGAGCGTGCGGAAACCGGCGACTGCGCCGATGAACACCGGAAAGAAGACCAGCGAGAAGATCAGGATGATCTTCGACAGGATGCCGAAACCGAACCAGACCACGAACAGCGGCGCCAGCGCGATTTTTGGGGCGGTCTGGAGGATGACGAGCGGGCCATCGACCCAGATGGCGAGCTTGGGAAAGCGCGTCATCACATAGGCGAGCGCGATCCCCGCGACGAGGCCGAGGATGAGCCCCAGCACGATGTTCTGCACGGTGAAACCGAGATGCACCCAGAGCTCGCCGCTCATCGCGATACCGGCCAGCGCATTCCAGGTGCGCAGCGGCGACGGCAGGAGATAAGTCGGCATGGCCATCGGGCCGGTGGCGAACCACCAGGCGCCGAGTAACACGGCTAGTGCCAGCGCATAATCGATCCAAGCGGTGAAGCGCCTGATCATCAGTGCGCCCGCTCGCCGTGCACCACACCCGGCGTGCGCAGATCGCGACGAAGCTGGGCAACCAGCGCATGATAGGCAGGATCGAGTTTGGTATCCTCGCCGCGCGGGCGGGACAGATCGACGTCGTGAACGCATTTCAGCTTGCCGGGACGCGCAGTCATGACCATGACGCGGTCGGCCAGATAGGCAGCCTCATCGACACTGTGGGTGACGAGCAGGATGGTCTTGCCGGTCGACTGCCAGATGCGCAGCAGTTCGTCGTTAAGCGTATCGCGCGTCATCAGGTCGACGGCCGAAAAAGGCTCGTCCATCAAAAGGATCGGCGGATCGTCCGAAAGCGAACGGGCAATCGCGGCGCGCTGGCGCATGCCGCCGGAAAGCTGGCGCGGCAGCGCCTTTTCGAAGCCGACAAGCCCAACCATCTTGATGAGATCGAGCGCAACCTTGTCGGCCTCGGCTCGGGAAACCCCGGCGGTATCGAGGGGGAAGCGGACGTTTTCGAGAATGGTCTTCCACGGCAGCAGGACGGGCTCCTGGAAAACGAAGCCGACCGGGCGCTTGCGACCGGCGGTATCGAGCGTGATCGTGCCGCCGCTGGCGTGATCGAGTCCGGAAATCAACCGCAGCAGCGTCGACTTTCCGCAGCCGGAAGGACCGACAATCGAGATGAACTCACCCTGCTTGATGGTGATCGTGACCGGCTCGAGCGCCGTCACCGTTCCGTGGTCCGCGACGAATGTCTTGTGGACACCCGCGATATCGATCATCCGTTCAGATTGCGACACCCAAAAACTCCGTATCTCAGAAACGGGAAGATCCATGCCGATATCGAGAGGGCCCTGCCCACTCGTGTCGCCAGTTTTCCCCGGAAAGGCCGCAAGCTTTCACAAAACATTCACCCACGCAACAAAAATTCTCAAAGATGAGATTTGTATCAAAAGAATATCCTTTTACGTGCAATGCGAGAAAGATTCATATCTTGACCTAGCGTTGCAATACGGTCTTTTCGATAAAATCCGCCGCCTGATCTCCCTTGAGACTGCGCCGCCACAACTGGTCGGTCATGCTGCCGTAAAGCTGCACTGCCTCAGTGGCGGCAGTGACGGTGGCGACGCCGACACGGATATTGGCGAAGGAGCCAAGCCGGAACGGACTGACGGCGACCTGCGCCCGGTCTGCCCGCTTGAACACCTGGAAACTGGCGCCCGGCATTGAATCGATCACCACGCCGATCTGCACGCCGATCGGCTGTTCACGCAACATGCGGACGATGTTGCGGATCTCTTCATGCGCCGCCGCCTGCCGCTTGGCCAGATCGACATCGGGCGGATTATGGGCGCCGACAAAACCGACGCGCGCGAATTCCTCCAGTTCGGCGGCCGATACGAGGCTGACGATATTGGGGCTGCGGCGACGAAAATTATCCTTGCGGGCCTTGAGGATATCCATCAGCGCGCCGATATCGCGCAGCGCCGCCGGCCGGTTGTCGACATCCTGCGGAATGCTTTCATCGAAAATCTTCGGTAGCAGTTCGTCGTAGCGGTCCGTTGTCAGCAGGTAGGAAATCGGCCCGAACATCACGGTGATCTGGTCGACATCCTCTTCCATCTGGCGCATGCGCTCGAAGAAGCTGATGGCGGATGCGATATATTCAACCCCGACGCCCAGCAATGTCGGCAGGGAAACACCGAGGAGATCGGCAATCTTGCCAAGTGTATCGACCTTCGGAGGTTTTCCGGATTCGTATCGATAGATGGCAGCGCGTGACACGCCTGCCCTGATTGCCAAATCTTCGGGCGTGAGGCCGGCCCCCATACGAAAGGCGCGCAGGCGACGGCCGACATCCTCGGTGGAACTCACAAAGTCCATGGCGATTCCCCCGTTCGCGGATTGATAAACCTTCGAATGCCTAAACAAACTCGGGATAATTCGCAATGCGGATATTTTTCATGCGAACAATCTCATTTTTGAGAATCGTCTTGACAGTATTCGCGGTTCCAAAATAGGCTTTGTTTTTGAACGCATGGAGAGCCCTATGACGTCCGATCGCCTTTTCGCCCGACGCTGATCCTCAGCCAACGGCCGCGCGCGACGACGGGGATGCCTGAGCTGTCGCAAGCCTCTTTCGATTACAGAAACGTCCTTGAGCAGCGGTCAACCGCTGCCGGGCATCCCATTTTCCCTTTTCCTTCCGGAACCGCCATGTCAGCCAGCCTCCGTGCCATTTCCGATTCAGCCTTTGCGCCCGCTGCCCTTCTGCGGCAGCCTTCCATTCATGAGCTGGAGGCCCGCATCAAAAGCCACGAATGGGTGAACGGCCAGTACCGCTTGATGGTTCTTGCCGCGCCCGATTGCGTGCTCGATTGCCGGCCCGGCCAGTTCTTCCACCTGCTCTGCCCGCAGACGGATCGTTTCCAGCCCTATTTCCGCCGGCCGATGAGCATCTACGGCTATGACCGGGAAAGGGGCGAACTGTCCTTTCTCTACAAGGTCGCAGGCACCGGAACCGGTGCGCTGGCCGAACTCGAGGCGGGCGGCACACTGAATATCGTCGGCCCGATCGGCCAAGGTTTCGAGATCCGGCCGGAATGGCAAAGGCCGCTGCTGCTGGCCCGTGGCGTCGGACTGGCAACGCTTGCGCCGTTGGCAAAGGAATGCGCCAGCCTCGGCCGGCCATTGACGGCGATCTGTAGCGCCCGCTTTCCCGAATTGCTGATGTCGACCGACCTTTTTCGAGACTGCGGCGCCGAGGTCATCACCGTCACCGACGAAGAAGGCAATTCCGGCGTCGAAAGCCTGACGGCCTTGATCGAAGGGCTGATCGCAACGCGCGGCATCGATGCCTTCTTCACCTGCGGTTCCTCGCGCTTGATGCGCATGCTGCAAGATATCGGCACGCGCCACGGCATCGGTGGACAGGTGGCGCTCGAACAGCACATGGCCTGCGGTATCGGCATGTGCCAGGCCTGCGTGCGCCCCTTCCGGCGCGCCGATGGCGCGGTGAACTTGCGGGTTTGCCGCGAAGGCCCGGTTTTCGATCTGCAGGAGGCGATGTGATGGCCGACCTTTCCACCCGGATCGGCGCATTGACGCTGAAAAACCCGATCATGCCGGCCTCCGGGACGTTTTCCGAGGAACTGGCCGAGGTCTTCGATCTCGACTGCATCGGCGCGCATGTCACCAAGACGATCACCCGCGAAAAACGCTCCGGCAATCCGGTGCCGCGCGTCTGCGAGGTCAATGGCGCGATGCTGAATTCGATCGGCATTCCGAGCAAGGGCGCCGAATGGTTCGTGAAGAACACCATTCCCTTCTATGCCGCTTACGAGGCTCCGCTGGTGATCAGCATCTCCGCCAATACCGCCGACGACTTTGCCCGTTTTGCCGAAGAGGTGAGTGTGCCGGGCGTGGCGGCGATCGAGGTCAACATTTCCTGCCCGAATCTCGAGGACCATGGCAAGGCCTTTGCAATGCGCCCCGGCTCCACCGAGGACGTCATCCGCAAGATCCGGTCCGCCACCTACCTGCCGATCTGGGCAAAGCTGTCTCCCAATACAGGCGAAGTGGTGGACGTAGCGCTGGCGGCGGAAGCCGCCGGTGCCGATGCGCTGGTGACGGCCAACACCATGCTGGCCATGGCGATCGACAGCCGCAGCGGCGAAATCAAGCTCGGCAATGTCATGGGCGGCCTGTCCGGCCCGGCACTGAAGCCGATCACGCTACGCATGACCTATCAATGCGCCAAGGCCGTTGCCATCCCGGTGATCGGCTGCGGCGGCATTTCCAGCGTCGATGATGTGATCGAATACCTGATGGCCGGTGCCCGCGCCGTGCAGGTGGGCACCGCCACCTTCATCAGCCCCAACACCATGCCGCGTCTGGTAGCAGAGCTTGAGGCAACGCTTGCCGCACGTGGCCTCGCCTCGCTCGACGCCCTGATCGGCTCGGCACGACTTGCTGACGAAACCATCACCCTTGCGGAGTATGCCTGATGCCTGCCGCCCTTCTCAAGACAGCGGAAGTCTTCGACCTGAACGCCACGGCCGAACGTCTGTTTGCCGAGATCGCCGCCCGCACCGCCGATGTCGACGGTGTCAGCCGCCCGGCTTTTTCCGAGATCGAAACGTCGACGCTGGAATACCTGATCGATTTCGCACAATCGGAAGGCCTGGTGGCGGAATGGGATGCCGGCAGCAACGTCGTCTTCAGCCTGCCCGAACACCGGAGAACTCCGCGTTTCACGCTAATTGGCTCACATGTGGACAGCGTGCCGCGCGGCGGCAATTTCGATGGTCTCGCCGGCGTTCTCTCTGGCCTTCTGTGCCTAGTGCGCGCTTGCCGGGAAGGATTTGTCTTTCCCGCTCCCGTCAAGGTGATTGCCATGCGCGGCGAGGAAAGCGCCTGGTTCGGCCCCTGCTATATCGGCTCGAAGGCGCTGGTCGGCGCTCTTTTTGCCGATGAACTTGCAGCACGCCACCGGGCCGACGGCCGCACGCTCGACGAACACATGCAGGCGACCGGCATCGACATGGCGCCGGTGCGCGCAGGCAAACCGCTTCTCGATGGCGCGACGGTCAGCGCCTATCTGGAAGTTCATATCGAACAGGGCCCGGTGCTGATCGAGCGCAATCTGCCGGCGGCGATCGTTTCGGGCATCCGCGGCAATTTCCGCTACAGGAAGATCGCCTGCTTCGGAGAGGCCGGCCATTCCGGCGCCGTTCCGCTGGCCTACCGGCATGACCCAGTTCTGGCCATGGCGGAACTCCTCAATGTGCTCGATGCCGCCTGGCACGATTTCGTCGCCAAGGGCCGCGACCTCGTCGTGACCAGCGGCATGGTTTCTACCGACCAGCAGAAACACGCTCTTTCCCGCATTCCCGACAGTGTCGAATTCAGCCTCGACATTCGCAGTCAGGACAGCGGGATGCTGGAGACGATGCACGCGCTCGTGCTCTCCCATGTCGGGCGCATCGAGCGTGAACGTGCCGTCCGTTTCGACCTCGGCCAGGCGCTGTGGACCAGCCCCGCGCTCTGCGACGAAAGGTTGATCGCCATGCTGCAAACGGCATCGGAGACCACCGGCGTGCCGGCATCGGCCATTCCCTCGGGCGGCGGCCATGACGCGGCCGTGTTTTCCAAGGCCGGCATTCCCTCGGCGATGATCTTCATTCGCAACCGCAACGGCTCGCACAATCCGCAGGAAGCGATGGAGATCGACGACTTCGGCCTCGCAACCGGCATTCTTTATCAATTCCTCGGCGGCTTCACAGGAACAGCCGAGCGGGCAACAGTTTCAAACCAGACAGGAAAGGCGAAAGTTTCCATGTTCAGCAGCATCACCGATATCATCCGCGAGAAGGGCAATGGTGCACGTGCCTATCAGGCAGCGGCAGTTGCAGCACGGCAGGCAGCCCTGGCGGAACCGGATCGAGCCGCTGGCTATTTTATTCTTGCGACTGCAGCGCAGGAGTTCGGCGATCTGCATTACGACGGGGGGTCTTATGCGAGTGTATTCGAGCAGGAACTCGAACGTTTTCAGAGCTACGTTGATATGCTCGACAAGGCCTTCCAAGATTCTGACACTGAGCAGCGTCTGAACGTAGTCTCGAAGATTGCAACAAGCATAATCAGAGGCAAGATTGCCGAGCATCAATCCTAGAACGATCACTGGTTGGCCGCCACCTGAGATCAGCCACCAGGGGCGAGCCCAGCTGCTTATGGCGGTGGTGTTGGCGTCAGGTTCAAGAATCCTACCTCGACGGACGAGTGCGGACAGCGCAGGGGATCTTGATGGAGTCGCCCACTCTATAGGTGGCGGCGAGATCTTCTAAACGATAGCGCCCCGGAGCCGTTGGTGCGGGGCGAAAGTCAGCCGGGCGGGGCGTCGCCTTAAGTTTGGCTATGGCACGGTGATCGGCATCGGCCAGGTTTCAGGCGCTGATCGACATGGTGATATCTCGCCATGCCGCGATAGCGTGAGAGCGAAGCTTTCGATGATCTGCTGCGGTCAGATGTTTGCGGTGAAGAAGAAAGAGGTTGGCGATCTGGCCATGGGTGGAAATGAAACGCTGGCATTGCCGTGCCGACTTGAAGCGCATCATGCGCCGTTCGCGTCGTCGCAAAGGCAGGTGTGAATTCTCGGCTCGGTTGTTGAGACCCTTGTGTGAGCGATGCTCGATGCCAGGCATCAGCTCCGCCTTCGCGGCAGAGTAGGACCGCAATCTGTCCGTGACCATCACCCGCGGGGTGGCGCCCTAGCCTTTGAGCAGCTTTCGCATCAGCCGTACCGCTGCGCGCTTGTTCCTTCGGCTTTGCAGTAGCGCATCGAGGACATAGCCGTTGGCATCGACGGCGCGCCACAGCCAATATTTCTTTCCCTTGATCGTCACCAACATCTCATCAAGCTGCCACTTATCGGCAAAATGGCCTCGCGAGCGCCGGCGAAGTTGGTTGGCGAATTTGAGACCGAACTTCGCAGCCCATTCCGACACGGTCTGGAACGAGACGTCAATGCCGCGCTCGGCAAGCAGAGCTTCGACGTCACGAAAGCTGAGCGGAAACCGGTAATAGAGCCAGACCGCATGGGCAATGATCTCGGCGGGGAATCGGTGGCGTCTAAAGTGAGCAGGCGAGATCTCGGTCATGGTCACTGAATACCAGCACGGTCACAACAAAGTCGTTAAGCCGACGCTACCGTCCCGATCTATTCGCTGACCTTGGGTTTTGTAATATTGGGTGATCCTCTGCAAACGTACCACCTGATCGCGATCGTGATAGTCTTCGCAGGCGTAGGTGTCGCCACACTACCAGGTTTCAAAAATCCAGCTATTTCGCAAGGGAAAGCCTCGGACGGTCCTGTCGCTGGCGCAACACTATAATGAAATCACTTTTTGACTTATCTCCCGTGCTCACGGGATTTGTAATGGCCCCAGTGATCGTGCGTATAGGCATAGTGCCCCAGTGCGGGTTCACACAGTTCCGCAGGGTCGCTACCGGCTACGACAAAACATGAAAATCTTCGAAGCGGCCCTCTTACTAACGGCTGTAAAAATCTAGCTGCCGCGCGCCGAGCAGAACGTGAATGCCTGAAGAAATCCATCCTAGTAGACCAGGGCAAGATGGCCCTCGCCAACGGTTCTCAAGGTTGCAGCTTCGGGTATAGGGTTGGCATTCACATCAAACGCTATGGGCCGGCGATTGCGCTCGATCTTCGGATCGGGGATCGGTATCGCCGACAGAAGCGCCTGCGTGTAGGGATGCTGCGGGTTTTCAAAAATTGCCTCGCAGGGACCGATCTCGACAATCCGGCCACGCAGCATGACGGCGACGCGATGGCAAAGATAACGGATCATCGAAAGATCGTGAGCGATGAACAGGTAGGTGAGGCCCAACTCATCTTGCAGATCCTGAAACAGGTTGACGATCTGCGCTTGGATAGACACGTCGAGCGCCGTGATCGGTTCGTCGGCAACGATGAAGGCCGGATCGAGTGCGATACCGCGGGCGATGCAGACGCGCTGGCGCTGACCGCCAGAAAATTCGTGCGGGTAGCGCGTCATGAACGACGGATCGAGGCCCACCTTGCGGAAAAGTGCGGCAACCCTGTCATTGCGCTCCGACTTGTTGGTCGCAACGCCGTGGACGATTAGCGGTTCGGCGACGAACTCGCCAACCGTCATGCGCGGATTGAGCGACGAATAGGGATCCTGAAAGATGATCTGCATGTCGCGCCGATGCGGCTTCAACAACGACTTCGAGAGACCCGTGAGATTTTGCCCCTTGAAGATGATATCGCCGCTGGTCGGCTCCTCAAGCTGCAGTAGAACGCGGCCCGTCGTGCTTTTGCCTGAACCGGATTCTCCGACCAGGCCAAGCGTTTCGCCCGGAAAGATTTCGAAGCTGACATCATTGACGGCTTTCAGTGCCGGTGCGGAGGGGCCGAGCAGACTGCGTCCGCCACCGAATGTCTTGCAAAGACGGTTGGCGATGACGAGAGGCTTTTGCGGTGGCGTCATGGTCCGCTCAACACTCATACCTTTGCCTCCTGCTTCTTCAATTTTTCACGCAGATCGTACCAGACCGCAGCCTTGTGGCCCGGCACGCTGCCTTCCACCTGTTGCAGCGGCGGCGTCTCGCGGAGGCATCGCTCGGTGGCAAATGCATTGCGCGGCGCGAAGGGATCCCCGATCGGCTCGTTGATCAGGTTCGGAGGATTTCCGGGGATCTGGTAAAGGCGTGTTGTTCCGCGCTTGCCTCCATGCGGCAGCGACTTCAGCAGACCCCAGGTATAGGCGCTGCGAGGATCTTCGAACACGGTATCCACCGGTCCGCGCTCCATGATGCGTCCGCCATACATGACCTGGATCGTATCCGCGAGCCCGGCAACTACGCCCATGTCATGGGTGATCCAGATTACCGTCGTGCCGAACTTCTTCTTCAAATCGCGAACCAGATCGAGGATCTGTGCCTGGACGGTCACGTCCAGCGCCGTCGTCGCCTCATCGGCAATCAGAAGCTTCGGATTGCAGGAAATGCCGATCGCGATCATCACGCGCTGGCGCATGCCGCCGGAAAACTCGTGCGGGTACTGGCCGATACGCTCACGGGCATTGGGAATGCCGACAAGTTCCAGCAGTTCGACGACACGCTCGCGTGCCTGGTTCTTCGAAAGATTGAAGTGCCGCCGCAACGGTTCGGCGATCTGGCGTTCAACCGTCAGCACCGGGTTGAGCGAGGTCATCGGATCCTGGAAAACGAAACCGATTTCCTTACCGCGAAGGTCGAGCAACTCGCGCTGTGACAACTTCAGCAGATCCCGGCCCTTGAAATAGACTTCGCCGCTGACGATGCGTCCCGGCGGGCGGGCGATCAGCCCGACCATGGAGAGTGCATGGACGCTCTTGCCGGAGCCTGATTCGCCGACGATGCCGAGCGTTTCGCCCTCCTCTATCGTGTAGGAGACGTCGTTGACCGCATGCACGGTACCGGCAGGCGTATCGAAGACGACGGTGAGATTACGGATTTCGAGAAGCGGTGCCATGGCGTCAGAGCTCCGAAAGACAGTTGAAGGACGCGCACAAGATCTTTGAATTCATCGCGCAGTCCTCAGTTTCGGGTCGAAATAGTCGCGCAGCCAGTCACCGAGCAGGTTCACGCTCAGGACGGTCAGCAGAATGGCAAGGCCCGGGAAGGTGACGATCCACCAGGCCGTGGTGATATAGACGCGGCCATCTGCCAGCATCCGTCCCCAGCTCGGGCTGGGAGGCTGCACGCCAAGCCCGAGGAAGGACAGGGCCGCATCCATGATGATGATGCGCGCAAGCTCCAATGTCGCGATGACCAGAACCGGCGTCATGACATTCGGAAGCAGGTGCTTGATCATGATCCGCCATGTCCCGGCGCCGATCGCATGGGCGGAGAGGATGAACTCACGTTCGCGCAGTGCCAGAACCTGGCCGCGGATAATGCGCGCGTAACGCAGCCAGCTAGTCAGCGCCAGAACGATGACGAGGTTCTGCGTCGAGGCGCCAACCGCGGCGACCACCAGCAGAGCCAGCAGCATCAGCGGCAAAGCCAGCTGGATATCCACAACACGCATAAGGATACGGTCAACGATGCCGCGGTA
Source organism: Hyphomicrobiales bacterium (assembly GCA_900472575.1). Lineage (GTDB taxonomy): Bacteria > Pseudomonadota > Alphaproteobacteria > Rhizobiales > Rhizobiaceae > Neorhizobium > Neorhizobium cellulosilyticum. Next base: position 43,888 of record UCIV01000025.1, on the reverse strand, counting down.
ATAACCGGCGATGATGCCGAGCAGGGTTCCGACTGCTCCGCCGAGGATGACGGCACCTGCCGCGATCAGCAGCGTCGTGCGGCTGCCATAGAGGATGCGCGAGAGAATATCGCGGCCAAGTTCATCCGTGCCGAGCGGGTGAGCACCCGGAGAAAAGAGGCCGGTCCATGTCGGCGCCACCATACGCGAGGTAAGGCTGGAACGGATAGGCGACGCCAGCCCGAGATACGGCGCGAGAATGGCGCCTGCGACGAAGAGCATGACGAGGACGAACCCGAACAATCCGGCACGGCTTCTCAAAAGGGCGGAGAGGAAAGACTTCATGACCGCGCTCAGCCTCGACGAATACGGGGATCGAGCACGCCGTAAAGCAGATCGACCAGAAGGTTGACGAAAACGAAGATGGCGGCAACGAGCGTGACACCGGCCTGGATGACTGGAAAATCCTGTGCCTGAATGCCCTGCACGATGACGCGCCCGACACCCGGCCATGCAAACACCGTCTCGATCACCACGGAACCGCCCAGCAATTCGCCGGCGATGATGCCGATCATCGTGACGACCGGGATCAGTGCATTGCGTGCGATATGCCAGAAGAAGACGGTGCGCGGCATCAGCCCCTTGGAGCGGGCCGTGCGAACATAGTCTTCGCGCATGATGTCCAGCAGCGAGGAACGCAGGAGACGCGCGATCGAAGCGGACACGAAAACCGAAAGCGTCAGGCCGGGCAGGATGTAGTGCAGCCAGGTTCCGGACCCGCCGGTGGGAAGCAGCCCGAGCTCGACGGAAAACAGCAGGATCAGCATGATGCCGAGCCAGAAGGTCGGGGTCGCCTGACCGAGCAATGCCGCGACCATGACAATCAGCTCCGCCACGGTGCCGCGCATCAGCGCCGCGATGGCGCCGGCCGCAGCCCCGATCAAGGTACCGAAGAGCAGCGCAAGGCCGGCAAGCGAAGCAGTCGCCGGCATCCGTTCCAGAACGACATCAAGTGCAGGCCGCGTGTGCTGGAAGGAAATGCCGAAATCACCCTTCAACATCGAAAAGAGCGATTGGAAATATTGCTCGAGCAGCGGCCGGTCGAGGCCGAGAGCCGTGCGGAGATTATCAATCTCCTGCTGGCCCGCACCGACGGGCACAAGCAGTACGGCCGGATCACCCAGAATACGGCTGACGAAAAATACAATCGTCACGACGCCCCAGATCGCAATGAAAGCCTCAATCAGCTTGGTCAGCAGGTAACGCGTCATATCCGACCTCCAGCTCGGGCGACGGCTAAGATCGTTCCGGCCTGTTTGTTATCAATCATCGTCATGCGCTTCCAGAAAATCACGAGACCGGAGAGTTAAGCTACCCATGAAAGAAGATCATTCTCATTTTCAAATTGTCTGCCATAAAGCGCGTTGACGACGACGAGGCCTGCCTTGTGCAACGGCACGGCAACGCCGCGTTTGTCCGCAAGCGCGATGACCGGCACGATGCCAAACGGGACGTCCTCGGTCACGAAGCGCGTGTCGGTGGTCACCGGACCGGGTGGGCCCTTGCGTTTTTCGTGCACCGCCGCAGCCATGTCCGCAAGCGTCTGGCCAGGCTCGAAGCCGAATGTCAGATGGTAGTGTTCATGTACTGTGCGCACCCTCACGCCATAAGCCTCCGCGACCGCCAGTCTTTCGGCATCGAGCGCTTCGATCATACGGGCGACGGAAGGGGTAATGCCGTCGTAATTGGCCCAGTATTCGGCCTTCTCGATGCGGCTGAAATTGCAGAGCGCGCTGGCGAGATGGATCGGCGGGTTGAGATTGCTGAGCGCGATCGCCGTGATATCGGCGACTTCTGTGAAACGATCGCCGAACAGACTGTTGCAGAGCGCTATTGCAGAGCCACCGCCGCCGGCAGGCAAAACCGCAGCCTCAAGCCTGGATCGGACACCGCCGATGGAAATGCTCTTTGCCCCGGAGCGACGAGACATCAGCGCCGTGGTAGCCCAGGCCACGACGTTCGCAGAAACTCCACGGGCCTGCAATTGCTGCCACAGGTAGGTCGCGCTCAGCGAAAGCTGGGCGCTGACGATGAATGTCTGCCCGCTCCTAGCAAAGGGAACGACGGCATCGATAACCGCCTTGTGCCCGTAACCCGGCACGGCGATGATCACGACCTCGGCATGCTCGACAAGCACTTGGGGATCACAGGCGAAGGCCGGGGAAAACCGCGTTTCCAGAACTCCGCTCACCTCCAGTTCGGCGCCACGCAGATCCGCGGCACTTTTGCCCGAGGGTGACCACAGGACAGGATCATGCCCTTCCTCGGTCAACATTGCTGCATAGCCGAGGGCAATGCCGCCACATCCGACGATACCAATGCGCATGCCTGTTCCCCTTTGTCTATCGGCATCTGCTTCTTGGCATCGGTGCACCGGGGCTCGCCCGGCGCACCGGCGCGCCTCAGACGTCCAGACCGTAGATTTCGCGTGCCGCCTGTTCCGAGATGCGGCCTTCGCGCAGATCCTTGCGAACCAGTTCACGGTCGCGTTGCTTGGGATCGCCGTAACCGCCACCCGAAGACGCAACCATGGCGACCGTCTGACCGGCGCCGACTATACCGGCACGGCGTTTCAGCGGAGCGACGCCTTCGCCGAGTTCGACATTGGTCGTGCGACCGTCCTGCCCGCCAAAGAGACCCCATGGCGGGATGACCGCGTTGGTGCCGCCGGCTGAAATCGTTGCCGTATGGTCGAGGATCTTCACCTTGCGGCGCATCGTCATGCCGCCACGGAATTTTCCCGGACCGCCAGAATCCTCGACGAGTTCATAACGCTCGACCATGACGGGATGCTCGTATTCGAGCGCCTCGATCGGGATATTGGCCGTATTGGTCGTATGGACCTGCACGCCATCAAGGCCATCCATATGCGCGCGCGCGCCCATCGAGCCGCCGCACATCTCGTTATAGACATAGAAGCGGCCGGTGCGCGGATGCATGCCGCTGAAGGTTAGAAGTCCACCGCCGGTGCAGGCCGCGCAAACCTCTTCGGGAATAGCCTGGGAGAGTGCCGCGAAGATCAGGTCGACCAGACGCTGGCCCGGATCGGTACGGCTGTAGACGGCAGCCGGTGCGACGGCATTGAACAGGGTGCCTTCCGGCGCTGTCACATGGATCGCCCGATGGAAGCCGGAATTCGCCGGAATATCCGGATCGACCAAGGCCTTTACGGCGAAATAGACGGTCGCGAGCGTTGCCGTCATCACCATGTTGATCGGCGCACGCACCTGTTCCGGGTTGCCGGCGAGATCGAAGAAGATCTCGTCATCCTTCACCTCGATCTTCACCTTGAGGTCCATGACCTCTTCGACAAGGTTGCTGTCGAAGCGGCAGCTATGTTCGTAGACGCCGTCGGGAATGCGGGCGATGCCGGCCCGGGTCTTGCGGTCGGCATAGTTCAGCACCTCGACGCCGGCAGCCGCAACGATCTGCTTGCCGTATTTTTCGCAGAGCGCCTGATAGCGCTGCACGCCGAGGCGGTTGGCCGCCATCTGGGCACGGAAGTCGTTGATACGTTCGCGCGGCACCTGGCAGTTCAAGAGGATCAGATCCATGATGTCCTGCTGCAGCACGCCCTTGCGATAAAGCCGGATCGGCGGAATGCGCAGACCTTCCTGGAAGATATGCGCATGGCCGCGATCGACGAAATCCGAGTGGTGGGCAAGGTTCGTCACCCAGGCGACGAGTTCGCTTTCGAAGAACACCGGCTCAAGAAACACGATGTCGTTCAGGTGCGTGCCGCCGCCGGTATGCGCGTCGTTGCCGACAAAGACGTCACCCGGCTCGACGGTCGAAAGATCGCAATGCTTCAACACATATTCGGCAATGCCGAGCAGCGAGCCGAGATGGACGGGGATGCGCTCGGCCTGCGCCAGCGTGCGACCCCCAGCATCGAAGATCACCGTGGAGCAGTCCTGGCGCTCCTTGATGTTGGTCGAATAGGCGGCACGGACGATGGCCTTGCCCATTTCCTCGACGATGGTCGACAGCGCGCTACCGATCACTTCGGTCGTGACGGGATCGACCGCAGGCAGTTTCGTCTCAAGTGAAACAGTCTGGTTCATGGCGCTTACTCGATGATCAGGTTGAGCTGGCTGTCGACGGTCGCCGACTGGCTGGGAAGGATGAGCGTGGTCGAATCCATCTGTTCGACAACCGCTGGGCCGGCAACCACATGGCCGGGACCGAGCAGCGTTCGGTCATAAAGCGGGCAAGGCGTGAAGCCGCCGAGCTCCGGCAGGTAGACGGTGCGCTCGCCGATGATGGCAGCTTTAACGTCGGTGGTCGCGGCTGGATAGGAGCTCACTTCCGCCTTCGGCACGTTACCGATCGCCTCGATACGCAGCGTGATGATCTGGATCGGTTCTTCGGCCGCGATGTAACCATAGAGCTGCATGTGGGCGCGCTCGAAACCGTCCTTCATAGCGTCTAGCAACTCTTCGCCCGTCAGGCCTTCGGGGCGATCGATCGTCAGTTCATAACCCTGCCCACCGTAACGCATGTCCATCGCAAGCGAGAGACGGCGGTCTTTGGCGGGGATCTTCTCCTGTTCGAACCATTCGTCAGCGCGCTCGCGCAACTGCGCGAAGCTTTCGTCGATTGCCGGTAGCGATGCAGAAGCGAGCGGCGCCATGCGGGTGAGCGAAATGTTGGTCCGCAGATCGGCCTGTAGCAGGCCGAGAGCACACATGATGCCCGGATGTTTAGGGATCATCAGGCGTGGAATATCCAGCTCTTTGGCAAGGCGCGCCGCATGGATCGGGCCGGCGCCACCGAAGGCGAGCATGGTGTAGTCACGCGGATCGTAACCGCGCTCGACCGAGATGACGCGGATCGCCTTCGCCATATTGGCGGTGACAACGCGGATGATACCCTGCGCCGCATCCATGACATCGATGCCGAGATCGGCAGCAAGGCGTGCGACAGCGCGCTTTGAAGCCTCGGCGTCGATCTTCATCCGGCCGTTGAGAAGATGGGTCTGATTGAGGACGCCGAGAACGATATTGGCATCCGTCACCGTCGGCTCCTCGTTTCCGAGGCCGTAGCAGACCGGGCCCGGATTGGCGCCTGCACTGCGGGGACCAACCTTCAGCAGGCCGTTATCGACATAGGCGATAGAGCCGCCGCCTGCGCCGACCGTATGGATGTCGAGCATCGGCACCTTCAGCGGATAGCCGTGCACGACGATGTCGTTGGCCATCTGCGGCTTGCCGCTGTCGATCAGCGAAACGTCACTCGACGTGCCGCCCATATCAAAGGTGATGAGATTACTGCTGCTGGTCGCCTTGCCGATTTCCAGCGCTGCCGTCACGCCGGCGGCAGGCCCCGACAGCACTGTACGAACCGGCTGCTTCTTGGCGGTATCGCAGGAAATGACGCCGCCGTTGCTCTGTGTCAGATGCGGTTCGGCATGCACGCCCGCCGCTTCCAGACGCGGCGTCAGCCGGTCGAGATAGCTGCGCATGATCGGGCCGAGATAGGCATTGACCACCGTCGTCGAAACGCGCTCGTATTCACGGAATTCCGGAGCGATTTCGTGCGAGACGCTGATGAATGCGTCCGGTATTTCCTCTTCGACAATCTCGCGGATCCGCTTCTCGTGGCCCGGCTCGACAAAGGAGAACAGCGTGCAGACGGCGATCGCCTTGATGCCGGCTTCCTTCAACTCGCGCACCGCCTGGCGCACGTCGTCCTCATGAAGCGGAATGGCGACCGTGCCGTCGTAAAGCACGCGTTCACGCACTTCCTTGCGCATGTCGCGGCTGGCAAGCAGCGGCGGCTTTACCGTCTGCAGCGAATAGAGTTCGGGGCGCTTCTGCCGTCCGATTTCCAGCACATCGCGGAAGCCGTCGGTGGTGATGAGGCCGGAGGCTGCGCCGCGCCCCTGGATCAGCGCGTTGGTGCCGACCGTGGTGCCGTGACCGAAATAGGCCACCGCATCCGGGCTTGCACCGCCTTCGGGAAGCGACTGCAGCCCCTGAACGATACCGTTGGCGATGCCTTCGGACGGATCGGACGGAGTGGAAGAAACCTTCCAGACGAACATTTCCTGCTTCGTCTCGTCGAAAATGCAGACGTCGGTGAAGGTGCCGCCGGAGTCGACGCCGATGCGGTAACGGGAAACTGCGCTCTGTGCCACGATAATCTGAACCACCGTTGGAATTGAAATTCCCAACAAGATTGGCGCCAATTTTGGTTAGTGTCAACGCAGCAAATCGCTGATAAGATAAAAACCACAAGCCGACCCACCTCAGCAGGACGGCAGCACAGGCAGGAAGCGGCGTATGGACACGATGATTGATACGGGCGGCGAGAAAGATACGCGGCCACTGATCGAGCAGATTGAAACCGATATCTACAGCGGCAAGCTCGCTCCCGGTATGTGGCTGAAACAGATCGATCTCGAGGAGCGCTATCAATGCACACGGCTGACGCTGCGCCACGCCCTGGAGCAGTTGCAGTCACGCAAGATCGTCCAGCGACTGCCCAATCGCGGCTACTACGTTCCTTCGGTCGATCAGGCCCATGCCAATAACGTTCGAAGCGCCCGCGCCCATGTGGAAAAATCCATTGCAGATGAGCTGATCGCCAATATTACCGGGGAATCCCTCGCCCGCCTGTCCTATCTTGCAAGCGAGTTTTCCGAGACGTTGAAAACCGGCACCGTTGCAGACCAGGACGACGCCAATCTCGCCTTTCATCGGGAATTACTTACATCCTGCAAGAACCCCGTAATGGTCGAAATCATCTGGGATCTGCGCCGCCGAGTGCCGCTTGCTGCGCAGCGCGCCAGCAATACCCCGGCGGAACTGGAACGCTCTGCCCGGGAACATTTCGAGATGATCGAGTGCCTGCGAACCCGGAATGCCGAGCGGCTGCGCTTCGTCACCGAAAAGCATGTCGGGGCGAGACCCATTCAGAATTGATTTCTATCGCCTGCTCGAACTAAGCAAAAATTTGGTTTGAAATTGGCGCCATTTCATGTTCTCATTTTTGCAATAATTCTGAGGCGGTAAAAATCGCCTCGCAAAAAATGGGAACAGGCCTGGATGCCGACGGTAAAGCTCAACGGGGCGACGTTCGTTTATGATGACATCGGCGACAAGGATGCCGAGGTCATTTTCGCTCTCCATGGTGGCCGTGGCATCGGTGACCGCAAGGGCGAGTTCAATGCCTATAAGGCGCTGTCCGACAATTATCGGCTGATTGCCTATGACCAACGCGGATGCGGCGAAACGAGCCTGACGCCACCCTACAATTTCGAACAGTTCGCCGACGATCTCGAAGCCTTTCGCCGGCATTTCTGTGGCGACAGGAAGATGATTTTGCAGGGCGGCTCATTCGGCGGCATGATCGCGCTCACCTATGCGGTGCGTCACCCGCACGGCCTGTCCCGGCTCATCCTCCGTGGCACCGCTCCCAGCCACCACAACGAGGATGACGCCTTCGTCACCTTCAAGGAAAGGCTGCACAAGGCGCCGAGCGCTTCTGTCTCCATGCTGGAAAAGCTCTTCTCCGACAAAGTGAAGGATGACATGGAGCTGCGGCTGATCTGGCTTGCGCTTCAACCGCTTTATTATGAAGAATTCGATCCGGACGCTGCACTTGAACGCACCCGGACCATGCATCTGCATGCCGAAACCCACAATGCGCTGTTTGCCGAACGCATCTACGATGTTCGCGACCGGTTGAAGGATATCGATGTTCCGACACTGGTGATATGCGGCGCCAAGGACTGGATCTGCCCGCCGAACCATTCGCGCTATATTGCCGAGCACGTTCCAAAAGCGGAGCTGCTTGAAGTCCCGAACGCCAATCATGCCGTTCATGTGGAAGCCAATACGACCGTCGTTTCCGCCATCCGCGAATTCCTGGCGCGCACCGCGCCCTGAACTTCATCCATTTTTACCCCAATAAGGAAGTTCGAAATGCGCTTTACCAAGACTGCCCTTGCCCTTTACGGCGCAACGTTTCTTTCCATTGCCGGGCTTTCCGCGCCGGCCTTTGCGCAGGCAACCGATACGGTGACGATCGCGCTGCGCGTTTCGGTCAATACGCTGGATCCGCATATGAGCGCCTCGGTCGGCTCCGACCTCAGCGTCATCAGCCATATCTATCCCGCCCTGATCATGCGCGGCCCGGACTACAAGCTGAAGGGCGATGTGGCGAAAAGCTGGACCATGGTCGACGCCAATACATGGCGCTTCGAACTGGTTGACGGGGCGCATTTCGCCAATGGCGAGAAGATCGATGCGGCTACGGTGAAATGGAATATCGACCGCGTTCTCGACAAGAGCGTCGGCGCTCGTATTGCCGGCTGGTTCAGCCTCGTCTCGAGCGCAAACGTGATCAATCCGACAACGGTCGAGATCAAGACGTCTTCGCCCTATCCGGCGCTGGCCGACCAGCTGTCGATGTTCTTCCTTTTGCCGCCCGAATGGGCCAAGACCCACAAGCCGGCGACGGAAACGATGTCCGGCGGCCCGTATATGATCAAGGAAAACGTCCCGGGCGATCACATCACCCTGGTACAGAACCCCGAATACTGGGGTCCGAAGCCGGACTTCAAGACCGTCAACTTCCGCGTCATCCCGGAATCGGCGGCCCGTACTGCGGCGCTCGAAGCAGGTGAAATCGACCTTATCACCGGCCTTCCAACCACCGAGATCAAACGCATCAACGAGAGCGGCCGTGCCACTGCTGATGCGATCGATTCCATCCGCACCATGCTCGGCAAGTTCAATCATCAGAAGAAGCCGTTCGAAAACCTGAAATTCCGCCAGGCGATCAATTACGCGATCGACAAGGAAGGGATCGTTGCGTCGATTTTCGATGGCAAGGCCACGGTTTCCGACTGCCAGCTGTTGACCCCGGCCTATTTCGGCTACAATCCGGACCTGAAGGCCTACCCCTATGATCCGGAAAAGGCCGCCGAACTCCTGAAGGAATCCGGTGTCGATCTCAGCCAGCAGATCGAGATCGAAATTCCGACAGCGACCTACCTGCAGGGCGAGGAAGTCACCCAGGTCATTGCCTCGCAGCTCCAAGAAGTCGGCCTCAACGTCAAGATCACCGAGATCGAGTTCGGTGCCTTCATGAACAAGCAGATCAAGGAGCGCAATCTGGCTCAGATCGCAGTTCAAGGCCTCGCCTGGCCGACGATCGATGCCGACGGCATGCTGACTATGTTCGCTCCAGGCAACGTCTACGACTATTGGAATAATGCGGATTTCGGCAAGCTGCTTGATGCTGGCCGCGCATCGACCGTTCCCGATGAGCGCAAGAAGATCTATGCCGATGCCACCAAGCTGATGTGCGATCAGGCGGGCGCTCTCTTCCTCTATGCCCAGCCGGCCACCTACGGCATTTCCAAGAAGATCACCTGGCAGGCCCGTGGTGACGACTGGGTTCGCGCTTTCGACATGCAGCCCGTCAACTGAGCTAATTCGGCACTCCCGAAGATGAGGGGGAGCGCCAGTCTTTGGATTGGCGCTCGATTTTGCATGCCTTCAATCTCTGAGTTCCCTTAAGCCACGGATAGTAAGTGACCAGCGCTTGAGCTCTTGAGGGATCGAACCGCCGTTGCCCCCAATTAACTTCTTAATGAAAACAATGGAGTGAGCCTGGGTCTCCGCGTAGCTAAGGACCAGCTTTGTCTTGCTGGGCGCCTGTGCGATAGCTAAAATGCTTCTCGGAGCTTCCAAACCAAGAGGATAGAATGGCAACTGGTGCCGTAAAGTTTTTCGCTCAGGACAAGTGCTTCGGCTTCGGGCGGGAGCGCCGATTACTGGATCGAATAACCACCATCCACCATCAGGATCTGCCCGAGAACGAAGGAGGACGCGTCGGAGCAAAGCCAAAGCACAGCTTCGGCCACCTCCTCGGGACGCCCAGTCCGACCAATGGGATGCGCGGCGCGGATCGGCTCCATGACCCTGTCGGTGCCAGCGAGTTCAATGAACCGCTCGATCATGGGAGTGTCGATCGTGCCCGGTCCAACCGCATTGATGCGGATGCCTCGCTTGGCGTAATCGAGCGCGGCGCCGCGTGTGAGGCCGAGCACCGCGTGCTTGGTAGCGGTATAGGTCGTCAGACCAGCAATGCCGTTGACCGCCGACATTGAGCCCATATTGACGATGCGACCACGGCCCTGCTTCAGCATCTGATCAATCTCGGCGCGCATCGATAGCCACACACCACGCACACTGACATCGAAGAGCTTGTCATAGGTATCAGAAGGCTGCTCTGCCAGCGGCTGCGAATTCTGCGTCAGGCCGGCGTTGTTGAACGCGAAGTCGAGCCGGCCATATTCCGATACGGTGCGATCGATAAGGTTTTTGACCTGGTCTTCTTTGCTGACGTCAGTCGCAACAAAAGTCGGAGTGCCACCGGCGTCGCGAATTTTCGCGACCGTTTCTTCCCCGGCCTTCGCGTTAATATCCGAGACAACGACCCTTGCACCTTTTTTGGCAAAGGCCACAGCCGTGACCTGGCCGATACCCGATCCCGCGCCTGTCACGAGGGCAACCTTATCTTTGAATTCGTCGTAGTGGGGCATGGAGTGTTTCCTTCAGCTGAATTGGGAGAGGTTAAGCGTGTGCCGGCGCCGGGACGCGATAGGGCGAGTAGTCGATGTAGCCCTTCGCTCCACCGGTGTAGTAGGTGGCGCGATCTGCCGGGTTGAGCGGCCAGTTGTTGCGAAAGCGCGCGACAAGATCGGGGTTGGCAATATAGGCTTGACCGAACCCGGCCATATCGATGACACCATTGAGGATCAGCTCTTCTGCCTTTGCCTTGGTCATGCCTCCATCCAGAAAGATGGCAGTGTTTGGCGCCACGGAGCGCCACTTGATCAGCAGTTCCTTGATCGCATCGCTGGTCGGCTTCTGGCCTTCGGGCGTGTTGAAGAAGCCGGTCTGGTCCATCACATGGAAATACGCGATACCCCGATCTCCGAGCGCTTTACCCAGCGCGACGAACGTCTCTTCGGTATCGTCAAACATCGGGACTGACCCGATCACGCCGTACGGTGTGAGCCGTATGCCGATACGGTTCATTCCGATCTCAGCACCGACTGCGTCAACGACTTCGAGGGTGAAGCGCAGGCGCCCTTCGACGGTCTTTGCAGAATAGCGGTCCGTCCTGTCATTGATGAACGGGTTCAAGAACTGATCGAATAGATAGCCGTTTGCCGCGTGCAGCTCGACGCCATCAAAGCCGGCTTCCATGGCATTGCGTGCGGCTTGAACGAAGTCGCCGACGACGCGGGCGATCTCCTCGGTTTCAAGCGCCCGAGGCTTTGACGAGGGCACGAAGCCGATATTGCCGTTGTCGTCGCGGCCGAACGCCATTGCATTGTCTGCTGCCTTATCGGTGGAACTGACCGGAGCTCCCCCATTCGCCTGAATGGACGTATGCGAGATGCGGCCGACATGCCACAACTGTACGAACATATGACCGCCGACGCTATGGACCGAATCCGTCACCAGCCGCCAACCGGCGATCTGCTCTGGGGTGAAGATGCCGGGATTGTAGAAGTAGCCCTGCCCCTCCTGGGAAATCGGTGATCCCTCGGACACGATGAGCCCGGCGGTGGCGCGCTGGGTGTAGTAGAGCGCGACCTGCTCGGTTGCCGCGTCGTTTGGACCCCGCGAGCGGGTGAGAGGCGGCATGAAGATACGGTTTGGGAGTTCCAGGCCAGAAAGATTGATCGGAGAGAACAGGTTGTTCATGGGAGGTGCCTTCAGTTGCTGACACAACTTGACTAACACCGGCCGCAGCCCGCATAAACTTTCAATAATTCGAAACACTAAGGAAGATTTTTCGTCTATGTCTGTGCCTTTTGAAAGCCTCGGTGCACTGCAAGCGTTCGTGCAGGCTGCGGAAAAGCGAAGCTTCAAGCTCGCCGGCCAGGTTGTCGGGCTAACGCCATCGGCTGTCGCAAAAGCAATCCAGAAGCTGGAGGAGCAGCTTTCGGTGCGGCTGTTCCATCGTTCGACCCGATCGATTACCATCACGGACGAAGGCGCGCTCTTCCTCGACCGGTGCCGGCGCATCCTGGCCGAAGTCGAAGCCGCGACAGCCGATCTGGCTTCATCGCGGTCCGCACCACGTGGTCGGCTGAAGATCAGTCTGCCGGTAGAAACGACACTCGTCCTGCCTGTGATAACCGACTTCACAGAAGCATACCCCGAGATCGAACTCGACCTCGATATCAACGACCGGTTCGTCGATGTCATCGAAGAAGGCTTTGATGCGGTCATACGCTCCGGCGAACTAAAGGACAGTCGGCTGCTGCACCGGAAGCTTGGCGACTTCTTCTGGCTGTTTGTCGCATCACCCAGCTATATCGAGAGCTACGGCGCGCCCCAAAACGCCGCAGACCTCGCGCAGCATCGTTGCATTCGGCATCGCTATCCAGAAACCGGACGGCTGATGCCCTGGCCGGTCGGGCAGGATCTGGAGGCGTCGACAGTTCCAACGACAATTTCCGCGACCATGATGGATCACATTCTCGCTCTGGCGGAACGCGGACGTGGGATCGCGCTCCTGCCGAGCTTTGCTGTTTCGAGACAGCTCGCCGCAGGCACTCTCAGGGAACTACTGGTAGACCACAAAAAGACGACTGGGTCGCTCAATCTTCTCTGGCCGACAAGCCGATATCCGTTACCCAAGGTGCGCGTCTTTGTGGATTTCATGGCTGCTGAACTTGGACGAAGATTGGGTCGCGAGCGGTCATCGTCATAAACCTGCCACCCCAGCATTGAATGCAATCCCCTCGGCCCCTCTTTTAATCTGGCATAGGCAACAAAGTGAGCTTTTGAGGCCTTCGATTGTAAGTGAGGAGCAGCTGCAGCCGCCGCGTTGCAGCGATGAAGCTCTTGATGGGACACGAACCGGCGACCCAGATGTTAGCTCTACACAGAACCCTAAGTCGGGCTGGTGAACACTCCCGAAGACATGTCGCCTGGGCAGGACTGTTCGAACGTCCCTCGGCCGAAAGGCTCATCAGAGGTGGGCTTGCTGCCCGCGCACAGACCAAGCACGGCGAACGGCGACTCGAAGAGCTGCTTCGGAAGCTCGAAGCTTGATCCACACGATTTAGCATAGCCATGGCGTTGCGTTTTTTGCGACACTGTTTCGCAAATATTGCTGCTATTCGATCGCTGATCGTCTGGCTATCAATTATCGTCTTTGGCTTGTTGTAGACGCTGGAGGCCACGGGCATTGCAGATTTCCGCATGGCATCAAATGGCCGGGGACATCGGGTTTCACGATGATAGGTCCGGTGGCGATCGCCTCTCACCAAATCAGCAGTGCAGCCATGAAGCCGCAGCGAACCTGAATGCCGACCATTCCGGCGCAGACGATACAGGGGATTAAGTTTACCAGCCGGGGAGCGAGCGAATGCAGGGCGCAGACTATGACAATTTCATGCGACGAAATCTCACCCATGTCTTCAATGAGCGCGATCCGCAAAAACGTCTGGATGTTATCCGTGAGCTTTATGATCCTAACGCAGTGTTAAACGAACCCGAAAGGTCGGTCACCGGGCACGAGGCAATCTCGAGCGCTGTAACCGAGCTTCTTGGTAGCTTGCCGCCGGAATTCTCATTTACCGCGATGGGACCAGCCATCGGTCATCATTCGTTGGGGCGCTTGCGGTGGCAGTCCGGCGCACCGGACGGCCCGGCCGTGGTGAAGGGGATGGATATAGCCCATTTCGCCGACGGTCGCATCCAGTCGCTTCACGTCTTCATCGAGGATGAGAACTGACCCCGAGACCTCTTCCGCTAGGCGACGTGAATAAACTCCGCCATTACGCCGCTCGCACCATAAGGATGATCGTCTGATGTGCCGCTTCCTTGCCTGGATTGGAGAACCACGCTTTCTCGATGATTTCGTACTCAACGCCGACCAGTCCCTTGTGACACAAAGCCGTTCCGCCCTGATTGGAAAGACCTCACTAAACGCGGACGGCTTTGGTCTTGCGTGGTATGGAGATCGAGAGAAGCCGTGCGTCTACAAGGATGTGCATCCTGCCTGGTCAGACGAAAACCTGAAACAAATCGCCTCCCATACAAAGGCGAGATTGTTCCTGGCGCATGTCCGTGCATCGACATCGACGGCAATTTCACGAAATAACTGCCACCCGCTCAGCAGGGGGCGCTGGAGCTTCATGCACAATGGCCAGTTGGGAGGGCATTTGAAACTGCGCCAGAAGCTTGACGTGATGATACCCGTGGAGTGTTACGATCAGCGATTTGGTGCCACCGACAGCGAGGCAATATTCCTGATTGCAGTCGGCTTGGGATTGGACAGCGCCCCCATAGCTGCGATGGAGCAGGCCGTCGGACAGGTCGAGATGCTGGCTCGGGAAGCCGGGCACACCCCACACATGCGCTTTTCAGCATGCTGGAGCGACGGCGAGAAAGTGTATGCGGCTCGCTACGCTTAAGATCGTTTCGTTCCAAGTTTATTCTATCGTCTTCAGGAAGACGGCATTGTCGTGTTTTCCGAGCCGCTGGATGAGGATGAAACCGGCTGGATTGAAATTTCACCCGGGACAGCAATCGCTACCGATGGTCGAACATTGGAAAAATTAGATTTCAGACCTGAGACCTGTGTGAGAACACATAAAAATTCGGCAGGATTTGCGTGAACGCTCCCCCTTTCAGATTCTACGCGAAAGGGACAGAAGCCACCGATAGCTATAGGCAGACCGGCGCGCTGCTCGGTCGCAATCTGCGGGCTGTGATCCGAGTCCCATCCATTCAAAGCGCGTTCACCGGCGCACGCGCAACTCCCGGCGAACAGGGAGTTGCGCGTTTCGCATACCATGACGTTACCTTAAGTAACCCTAACGATCACGAAGCATCATTTTCAAAATGAGCCGACGTTTCGATTGCTATGGCGATCTTCCCTCGAACATCATTGTTGGGCTTCTCGAGTAGAGCGTGCGCGAGCGGGAGATCTGCAAGCGAAAAGACGGCGCCCACATGTGGCCGCAACTGCCCGCGCTCGACCAATGCGCTCAACTCGTCGAGCTTGCCGCGGTTCTGCCGCGTGAAGACGAAATGAAAACTCGCGTTCTTGCCCCATGCTTCAATGAGGTTTTGCGGCTGCGCGATGTCCACGATCGACACGACACGACCAAGTTGCGCGAGTGCATGTGGGCTGCGAGACAAAGCGTCTCCTCCAATCGTGTCGAAAACGACATCGACACCGCGACCATCGGTTTCCCGCATGATGGCATCGACATAATCTTGCTTCCGATAATCGATGACGACATCCGCCCCCATCTTCCGCGCAAACTCGAAATTATCCTCACGAACAGTCGTGAACACTTTCGCACCTATGGCTTTCGCAATCTGGATCGCCACGTGTCCGACACCTCCGGCGCCGCCATGGATAAGGATGCTCTCCCCCACCCTCAGAGCGACACGCCCGACCAGCGCTTCCCAGACGGTGCCGCCGACAAGGCTCAGGCTTGCCGCCTCGATATGGCTTAACGAGGAGGGCTTTCTTGCGATGATGGATTCATTCGCAACGTGATACTCGGCATAACTTCCCGGACCGTCGAATATCTGTGGCGTGTACCAGACCTCGTCTCCGGGAGAGAATGTCGTCACACCCGGACCAACGGCTTCGACGACGCCGGAAACGTCATGACCGGTAATGGCCGGCAACTGGACCAGATCGCGATAATCGCCACGCCGTACCTGGTAATCCAGCGGATTAATCGAGGTTGCATGGACACGCACCAGAACCTGTCCGGCCTGCGCCACGGGTTTCGGCATATCCTGAAGCTTGAAGGCTTCCACGCCGCCGAAAGATTTGAGGGTCATCGCTTTCATCACATATCCTCATTTCGTCAAACCGAAATATCGAGTAACTTCGATATAATCTGGTAAAAATCACAGGTCCTTGCCTATGATCTCGGCCAGAGCACTGATGGTTGCTTCGTTCCGCTTGTAGTAGGTCCACTGACCAATGCGCCGGACTTCGACCAGCCCCGCGCGCTGAAGGGTGGCCAGATAACCGGACACTGTCGACTGTGACAGCCCGACGCCTTCCTGGATGCTGCTGACACAGACCCCGACGACATCAACGTCACCTTCATCCTGTGGAGGAAAATTCTTCGCAGGATCCTTCAAGCCTTTCAGTATTTCAAGGCGTGTCTGGTTTGAGAGGGCTTTGAATATCTCGAGCAATTCCATGCGCCCTATATATCTATATTTTTCGATATGTCAATATTCGGTATATCTGCAGCACTCCGGCAGGACGTGGTCTGGACGTCAGATGAAGACATGTGCCGCCTTTAGAACGGAAGGTCGGCCGGCACATGCGCCATGTCACGAAAACATCGAGACGCTTCAGGTTGCATCAGTCGATTTTCAACGCACAACGGAACCGCTTGTCCGAGGCGAGACGGTTGCCAGCGCCCCGGCCTCGCCGCGAAGGGCCGCACAGGTCTCGGACCAGGCATGGCCATCCACCGCCAATGTCGTTTGCAGCCATGCAAGCGTTAGGCGCTTGGTTGCCTCCAGAACGTCCGGTTCCTCTGTTTCGGTTTCACGCGCGTCAAGCCCGGCGATGCCGCCAAGCCCGTGCCCAACACCGTGCAGCGTCACCAGAGCGTCAGCACCTGGCCCATCATGGAAAGCATCGGCATGCCATTCCGGGCCACGCGTGGTAAAATTCGGATCATCCGCATCACCACAGACGAAACCGTGCGACAGCAGTATGATGGGCAGGCTTTCACCCACGGCGGGTGCGGTAATGCGCAACTCAAGCGGTGTCCGCCCCTCCATCGGCAGACGGACGGGCGTATAGGCCACTGTAAGCCCCGCATCGGGCGATGGAATATGCCGGGCAAGATTGATGAGATTATTCATGGACAGAGGCTCCGACGACTGCGTGGCTTTCCGCTTGTCTCACCTCACGAAACAAGGTCTGCGCGTCGGCCCCTGCCGGAATTTTCATCGGCGCGTCCGGATCCATCACCGCACGCATGACGGCCTGGGCCACATCCTCGGCTGTCGTTACCTCGGTTCCTGAGCGCAACCTGTTGAGATAACCATGGACGAATGTTTCGTAAGGAGCAGGAATATCCATTCCCATACGCGCCACTGCGTTTTTCCCGAATGCGGTCGAGGGAGCCGCGCCGGGCAAAACCAGCCGGACGCGCACGCCGAAAAGAGCGGGTTCAAGCGCGAGGCTTTCCGTGAAAGCGTTTAATGCAGCCTTGGAGGCGCTATAAACGGACAGCGCCGGCAGCGGCTTTATGGTCACGCTGGAACTGACGTTGACGATCACGCCCGCCCCGCGTTCGCGCATCTGCGGAAGAACCGCCTTTGTCATAGCAATCGCGCCGAAGAGATTGGTCTCGAAGAGATCGCGGACCTTCGACATCTCCGAGCCTTCCAGCACGTTCAACATGCCGACACCGGCATTGTTGACCAGAGCATCGATCTCTCCCGCGGCCTCGACGGCTTTCGTTATGCTTTCTTCGCTGGTTACGTGGGCAGATTCCATTTTCAAATGCAACGAAGACAATAATGGCCATGGTTTCAGAAGGATGGAATGGCCCGCTCTTTTGTGCAGTTGAGTTTTGACGAACGTCGCGTGATCGCGCGCATGTATGAGAAGAAGATCAGTCAGGCCGAGATCGCACGTACCCTTCGCCGCGACCGGTCGACAATCTGCCGGGAGCTGCGACGGAATTTCTGGCACGACCGCGAGGTTCCGATCGCCGAAGGATACTGGCACGTCACAGCGCATGGAATGGCGTCTGACCGGCGGCGCAAATACCGCAAGCTCCTGCGTGACCCCAGCCTATGTGCCGCCGTTATCGATCGCCTCAAGGACAGCTGGTCGCCGGAGCAGATTTCCGGTCGGCTGCGGCTTGCCAGTGGCGCAACGGCTCGGCTGAGCCATGAGACAATCTACCAGTATGTCTATTCTCGGGAGGGTCAAGATCAGCAACTGGGCCGGCACCTGCCTGAGCGCCGCCGCAGGCGGCGGCCGCGATACGCACGCAAACCCAGAAGCCTCGTCTTTCCAAACGAATGCGCTATTCGCAACAGGCCGGAAGCGATCAATTCGCGAAGCGAGTTCGGTCACTGGGAAGCAGATCTGATGATCTTTAGGAAGGAGCACGGTGCCGCCAACATCACGACCGTCGTCGAGCGCAAGAGCCGCTATACCCTGCTGTTTCGCAACAACGACAGGCGATCGAAGCCAATCATGAGCCAGTTGATCCGCCATCTGGCGCCCCTGCCCGCGCTGGCCCGCCAGAGCCTGACATTCGATCGAGGGCTGGAGTTTGTCTCATGGCGCGAGTTGGAGCACGGCATGGGAACGGCAGCCTGGTTTTGCGATCCGCAAGCGCCTTGGCAGAAAGGGACGGTGGAGAATACCAACAAGCGCGTCCGCCGTTACCTGCCGCCGGAAACGATTGTGCTTGAGGTCAGCAATCAGGAGATCCGCTCCCTGTGTGACCGACTGAATGACACGCCGCGCAAGTGCCTGGGGTTTCAGACGCCGAAAGAGATGTTCGGCCGACATCTATTGGCTCTTGAACGGCAATGCATGTAGATTTTCGAGCAGCGTTGCATTCAAGCTGGAACCAACAGTCCAGCGTCAGAACTTTGAGCCTTTCGGCATTCGGCAGCAGTTCGGGACGCGGGTTCCGCATGGTTGCGACCACATCCCAGCCAGCCCGCACGAAGGCCTGCGCCGTGGCGAGACCGAAACCGGAGGAAGTGCCGGTGACAAGTATCTTTGGCATGTTCGTTCTCCTGATGATTGGCGTCTAGAGATGGACGATCGCCTTCGGACTATCTATATTCATTTGTCCGTATTCATTGAGCGTTCGTCCAAAACATGACCGATCCGATTGCCGAAGTCGTTTCCGTGCTGAAACCACGCCCATCCATATGCAAACTGGTGACGGCCGGGGGCGCGTGGCTTGTCGAGCGCAAGGAGCTTGGCAGCCCGTTCTATTGCGCGGTGGTGGAAGGTCGCTGCCTGATCACCATCAGCGGCCGTGAGCCGATACTTCTGACCGCGGGCGATTTTGTTCTGGTCCCTGAGATTCTTTCGTTCACGATGAGCAGCCTGGAACCGCCGCCGCGCGGAACGCTTGCGCAGCGCCTTGAAACCAGTCCCGGCGTCTTCCGGCTGGGCGATCCCGATGCGTCTACAGATGTCCGGGCAATGGTCGGACATTGTACCTTCGGCTCCGATGACAAAGCCCTTCTCGTGTCGCTCCTGCCGCAAGTCATCCATCTTCGGGGCGAGGACCGACTGTCGAGACTGGTCGAGATGATAAACGACGAGACCCGGCACGAACGCACTGCCCGCGAAATCGTGCTGACCAGACTGCTGGAGGTCCTGTTGATCGAGGCATTACGATCGACCGGTGACACCGCAGGCCCTCCCGGCCTTCTGCGCGGCATGGCCGATCCACAATTGGCGCCGACATTGCGTCGCATACACGAGGATCCCAGCCACGCGATGAGCGTGGAGAGCCTAGCCGAGGATGCCGCGATCTCGCGCTCGTCGTTTTTTCAGCGTTTCCGCCGGGAGGTTGGCGTCGCCCCCTTGGAATATTCGACCAGTTGGCGCATGGCGCTGGCAAAACAGCTGCTGCGCGACGACGTCGCAACCGCAGAGGTCGCAAGGCGTGTCGGCTATGGCTCGGCGAGTGCCTTCAGCGTCGCATTCAGGCGGCACGTCGGCACCTCTCCCGGTGCCTGTTGCCGCGCGAATTTACCCGGATAAGAGAAACACCTGTCGACTCTCGTCTGTCGGCAACCCCTCCGATCAGACCGATCAACCGACTGCATCTATGATGTTAGGCGCGGTTCTTTCACATAGACCGGATACCTGCCCTTGGCGGCCGAGGTAATGGCTGTATCAATTTCCAAGGCGATCGCCGGATTTTCGGGTGATGTCGAAGCGATTTCGAAGCCGTCGGCATCGAAGGTGAAGCCTCCTCCCCCGAAGACAGGATCGCTCTCTGAGCGATTGCCGACGCGGTTGGAACTGACAATGCAGGCGCCACTCGCAATTGCGGCCATGCTCGCTGCAGTCTTCCATAAACGATGATCAGTACCGGTAGCTCGCGGCACAGCGATCAGATCGGTGCCCAGCTTGCCAAGGTGGCGCGCTTTTTCCACGAACATCAGTTCAGTGCAAAGCAAAACTCCGACCGTAAGCCCTGCGACCTTGATCACATCGAAACCGGGACGCTGAAGCTCAAACCACGTCTCTTCCTCCCAGCCTGGTTCAGATGGAAAATAGTGTTTCTGGTGAATGAATTCGTAGCGGCCTTGCGTCAGCACGAAACCCTCGTTCACCAAGCGTTTGCCGGACAACACAGGACGCGATGAGATAACCGCCGCGACCGGCAGGCGCGACAGGCTGTCCAAAGCGCGCTCGTGAAGTGACACCCATTCTCGAGCGGCATCACTGTCGAAAGGCCGTTTTGTCGGCTGCCAAAAACCGAACGGCATCTCATTCGTGACAAGAATGTCATTCCTTGCGTCGACGAGTTGCCCGGCAATCTCCTCCCACGCCGCCTCCCCCGGCAACAGTCCTTCCAGCCATTCCACCGACCATGCCTTCACCATCCGACGCCCCTTATGCTTTTGGATGAACACGTAAACTCACCGCAGCGCCGCGGCAAAAGCAGCCGCGGCAAATTTTGTCACGCGCGCTTTCGAGCACTATATCAGACCGCCATCATGCAAGGGCACCGCCGTCCACCGTCAGGATCGTCCCGTTGATCTGCCGGGCCGCAGGCGTCGCGAGGAACGCAACTGCGGCGGCAACATCCTCCGGCTGTCCAAAACGGCCAAGGGGGATCAGGCTACGCTGGAAATCAGCAAACTCGCTTGTTTCCGGATTGGCATCGGTATTCGTCGAGCCCGGCTGGACGAGATTGACCGTTATATCACGGGGCCCCAGTTCGCGCGCCAGACCGCGGTTGAACGCCTGCAGTGCCGCCTTGGTCATGTAATAGACAGTGCTGCCTTCTCCCACGCTGCGGTCTGCACCCGCCGAGCCCGATGGTTATGATGGGACCACCTTCCTTGAGGTGCGGAATGGCAGCCTTTGACGCAAGCACCGGCCCACGCACGTTGACCGCAAACAGCGCGTCGAAGTCGTTGACATTGAAGTCGGCTATGGTGTTGTATCGCGCAATCGCGGCATTGTTGACCAGAGTATCTAGGCTACCCAAGGCGCGGACAGCTTCGTCTACGGATCGCTTGATCGCGTCTGGATCGGCACTGTCAGCCTGGATCGCCACGGCCTTGCGTCCACTTTCTTCGATTGCCCGCACAAGTTGCCGCGCGCTGTCGCCAGACCGATCATAGGTCATCGCGACATTCGCGCCCTTTTCAGCCAGTGCGCGCACGATTGCCGCTCCGATGCCGCGCGATCCGCCTGTCACCAATGCGTTCTTCCCTGCAAGTTCCGGCATGATCCAAACCCTTTCAAGCTGATGTGGCCCTGATGTGCGCTCGGAGGCCTTTTGCTCCCGACGCCGATGATCCGGGCCGTGTCTCTCGTTGAGCATGAAGATAGGGAGGCACGCACGAGCTCACATTCCCGATTTGCCCAAAGACTTGCCTGATCCTTCCAAACGCATTACCTGATCAGATATGAGAGAGACTGCGAACCCGACAGATATCCTCCTCAAGGACGTGGCGCCCTTCACCGGTGGAGACAGGAGGCTGACCGGCATTCCCACTCCGGTTCCGCGCCTGACAGTCTGGACCAGCACGGTCGACACGCCACCGATCTCGGCAGTGTTCGAACCCATGTTCTATGCCGTTTTACGCGGCACCAAGGTGTTGACCATGGGTGCCAATCGCTTCGAACTTCTGGCGGGGAACTGCGCTGCCTCGTCCTTCGGGCTACCCTACAGTCATCAACTGGCAGGCGCGAAGACCGACCTCCCTTATATCGGTGTCAGTCTCCATCTTGATGTCGACCTGCTCACCCGGGTCATGCTCGATATGCCCAAACGCCATGATCGCTGGACATGTGCTGTAGCGGCCGGAGACCTGAACGGTCCGATCGGCGAAACATTCGGACGCCTTGTCGGGCTTGTGAACACGCCCGACGACATCAGCGTGCTGGCACCGCTTTACGAATTCGAGCTTTATTACCGTCTGCTGCAAAGCTCCATGGGTGACACGCTCAGCCAGATCAACCAGCGCAACGGACGGTTCCAGCAGCTTAAGGCCGCAGCGGACTGGCTCGCGAGCAATTACCGCGCAGCCGTCGTCATTCCCGAACTGGCTGCCTCATCCGGCATGAGCGTCACCTCGTTTCACCGGCATTTCAAGGACGTGACGGGTTTCAGCCCGCTCGCCTTTCAGCGACAGATGCGTTTGCTGGAGGCGCGCAAGCTCCTTGCCGCCGGAAACACCAATGTATCGCATGTGGCATATGAGGTGGGTTATGCAAGCCCATCGCAATTCAGCCGGGAGTACAAGAGCATGTTCGGCAGCGCTCCGGTAGCCGACCTGCAACGCTGACCCTTGGCAAAGCCGCTGAGCTCAGCTGTTAAGGACTTATACTTCAGCGAATGCGTCGTGCGCGATGCGGCATCAGTCACCTTGGTGGGTAGGGTTCGATATCGGCCGACCAATATTCTTTGGCAATACCTTGGCTGTTGCGGATGACATGGTAGGCGATATTCGGATCGCCTCCTTCCAATGTCTCCGGGTTCGCGCCGCATATCAGGCAATGCATGCGCTGATGAACGACGCTCGCAAAATATTGCGGCGGCGGAGTGGTTTCTTCCTGCCCAATTGCTTTCATCTCGTCAGCAGCCTGACGGCTGGCCTCTTCCAAAGCGCGGGAGACAGCAGCCGCCAGTGCTTCGTCCGCACGTCCGATAATATCGGCGATCTGCCTTTGTGCCGGTGTTAGAACAGGACAGGCATTCGTCATCGTGTCACCTCATGCGAAGCTGATCTTTCCATGTCTGCCGTCATCGCGATTGCCTTGGCACTGCGGTGAGAAGCGACATGTATCTGCGGGCATTCTCCGTGAATTCACGATCCGTGTCCGAGACATTTTCGAGCGCCGCATGGCGCGATTCTACAGCCGCCTCCATTCGATCAGCGATTTGCGGATCCGAAGCACGTGCATGGTCCACCAGGACGCTGATTGCGGTTTTCAGCGCAAAATTCCGCGCGGAAAGTATCAACTCCCGCCGTTCGGATTCATCTTTTTCAATGTCCTCCCGCCGGTCCTTCCTTTTCCGATTCTCGCCAGAACGTCCAAGCTCTCTCTCAACGACGAGCGACGCTGCGGCCGACGTAAAGCATTTTCCATGCGGTTTCAGGATCGCCCCCGGCATTGGTTTCGGGGTCGGCGCCGCACAGCCGCAGAAAAAGGTGGCGAAGGACGCCTTCTGCAAAGTAG
The DNA here is from genome assembly GCA_900472575.1 of Hyphomicrobiales bacterium. GTDB lineage: Bacteria > Pseudomonadota > Alphaproteobacteria > Rhizobiales > Rhizobiaceae > Neorhizobium > Neorhizobium cellulosilyticum. The sequence goes on along the minus strand of UCIV01000025.1, from coordinate 20,398 downwards.
TCATGCGGTGTTCTAACCAGGCCAAGCGATTGAAGCTCATGCCCCGCGGCATTCACGGCCCGATCGATCGCTTCGTTTACGTCTGCCCATAGCGCCGCGTCGGCTTCCTTCATCAGTTGATTCATTTCCTGCATATTATCCTCCTGCTCCGGCATCCCCCCTTGCCCGACCATATGTTCAATTTTCAAGCTGTTCGGCACGGCGACCAATGTGCGCCATTGCCGTTCCTCGCCCGGCAATATTGCCTTGCGAGCGACCTCTATCTCTTTGCAGGTTTTTGCGGCGTATTCGCGAAAGGTGACGCCAGCCTCCGTGAGGCTCCCGCCACGGGTGGTGCGGGCAAGAAGCCGGACGCCAAGTTCCGCTTCCAGCCGGGCCAGCCGCCGACTGACCATCGACTTGGAAATCCGCAGTCGTCGCGCTGCAGAGGAGATGCCTCTGGAGTCGGCAACTTCGACAAACGTGCGCAGATCTTCGATGTCCATTGCTGGCCCCATTTTGCGCGATAGCCTGGGATCTAAATGTTTCCTGCTGCCTTGACGATCGGGGCTACTTCCGTGCCCAGAAGTTCGATTGATCTCTTCATCGCTGAAGGTTCCAGAGAGGCCGTACTCATCTGGAAGGTGATGCGCGCAATGCCGCCGAGTGCTTCGCTCGCCTTCAGCATTTTTTCCGCAACGGTCTTCGGATCCCCGACCAGAAATGCGCCATCAGGGCCAGCCATGAGATCAAACTGTTGGCGCGACGGCGGCGACCAGCCGCGTTCGCGCCCGATATTCGTTGTCAGATGCGCCCAGCCAGGAAAGAAGGCGTCCCTCGCAGCGTCATTCGTCTCGCCGACAAAACCCATCGCATGGATGCCAACCTTCAAGGTCTCCGGGGCGTGTCCGGCGCGGTGGCCTGCTTCATGATAGAGATCGACGAGCGGACGGAACCGTTCGAAATTTCCGCCAATGATTGCGACCATCAGCGGCAGGCCAAGCGCACCGGCGCGGGCGAAGGATTGCGGTGTGCCGCCGACCCCGATCCAGACCGGAAGCTTCTGCTGGTGCGGGCGCGGAAAGACTCCTTGCCCCGCCAATGATGGTCGAAACCGCCCTTCCCAGGTGACATGCGTCGTTTCGCCAAGCGCCAGCAACAGGTCGAGTTTTTCCGCGAAAAGGTCGTCGTAATCGCGCGTATTGAGACCAAACAGAGGATAGGCCTCAACGAAGGAGCCGCGACCAACGACAATTTCCGCGCGGCCTTTGGAGATCAGGTCAAGCGTCGCGAATTCCTGGAACACCCGCACCGGATCCGCCGCGCTCAAGACGGTGACTGCGCTCGTCAACCGGATCCGTTCGGTCCGGGCAGCCGCGGCCGCCAAGATGACCGCCGGCGCGGAATCGAGAAACTCGCCGCGATGATGCTCACCAATGCCGAAGACATCGAGCCCGACGCGATCGGCGGTCACGACCTCTTCTATTAGCTCGGCCATGCGCTCGGTCGCCGATGGCGGTTTACCTGTGGCGGGATCCGGAAGGATGGCTGCAAAACTGTCGATACCGATTTCCATGCATGGGCCTTTGAATAGTGGTCGCAATACGGGTTCATGCGTGTCGGCGACTGAAGATCGCCGACACGGCGTTGGAACCGGAATGACGGGATCATTCGGCAAGAGCGCATGCCGGACACGCGTTCCTGCACGCCCGTCAACCGTTTCGATGTTTAGTGCCCAACGGCGTTGGAGGCCGGCACAGGCGTATTCAGCAGTTGCTGTTCCCAAAGGTAAGCCATGCCGCTGCCGGCCAGATGATCCTTGAGGAGTTCGACGAGAGCGGGAGCCGTCTTGGTCCGACGGTAGTCGCGCTGCCATTCGGCGACAAGTGCAAACCACGTCATCATGTTACAGCCCCCAGCGATCATGCGCTGAATGGCGACCTGATGCGCTTCGAGTGACACGCCACCGCAGGCATCCGTAATGACGGTCACATCCCAACCTTCACCGGCCGCCTGAATTGCCGGCATGGCAACGCAGATTTCCGTAAACAGGCCCGCCATGATCAGCTGCTTGCGCCCGGTAGCCTTGACCGCATCGACAACCTTCTCGTCTTCCCAGGTGTTGACCCAGGTTCTGTCGATCACGTCCTGACCTGGAAAGACATTCGTAATCTGCGGAAAGATGAGACCACCACGGTCGGCGAGAACACTGGTCAAAATGGTTGGGACATCAAAGGCTTTGGCCGCTTTCGCGAGGCCTGCGGCATTGTTTACCGCCATGTGCGGATCATGGCTGTTAACATTGGTGAGCTGGTAGGGCTGGTGGTCAATCAGAACGAGAACCGAATCCTCCGGGCGAAGAAGCGAGTCAAGGCCATTGCGGAACGTCATCGAGAAATCCTCCATTGTCATTTCGTCAAAATGATTGATTTGCCAGAGACATCAGCGGACAGCTGAGCTGCAGACACACAAAGACTGTCATCCCGGCTCGCAATGCGGTAGTGCTTGTCCATGTTGTGCTGTGTTGCAAAATAGGGAACGCCAGTTTGGACACCGAAGACTTGCGGACATTTGTCGAAGTGGCAGATGCCGGCGGCGTTTCGGCTGCCGCGTCGCGGCTCGGCATCTCGAAATCCATGGTCAGCCGTCGACTGGCCCGGCTTGAGGCGGAGCTTGGCGTCCAGCTTCTGGCGAGGACCACCCGCGGCGCCTCGCTCACCGAGGCGGGAACAACATTCCGGGATTATGCGGCAAGGATCAGCGGCGAAATCGAGAGCGCCAGGGAGATACTTCTGCCCGCAGGTGAGTTGAGCGGCCGTCTGCGTATTGCCGCTCCCCTGTCATTCGGGCCGACCCATCTCGCGCCGGTGATTGCAACAATGGCGCAACGCCATCCGCTGCTGCAGGTCCAGACCTGTTACAGCGACCAACTCGTCGATCTCATCGCGGAAGGCTATGATTGCGCCATAAGGCTGGGCCGTCTTCAGCATTCGAACTTGATCGCCAAGCGTATCGGCCCGCTGTTCGGCAGACTGGTTGCGAGCCCGGATTATGTGGCCAGGCACGGCGCTCCCGAAAGGCCGGAAGACCTCATGAACCATCAGGCACTGATGCAGGGCACGGAGGCATGGCAGTTTCTGGATGGCGAAAAAACAGTGACCGTCAATCCACGCGGCCGCTTCAAGGCTGACAATGCAGTGGCTCTCGTGGCCGCCGCCGTTGCAGGCGTGGGGATCGCACTGGTTCCCAATGGCGTAACCGAGGAATACGTTGCTTCAGGGGCTCTTTTGACACTCATGCCCCACCACCCGCCGCCGCCCGCAGGTATTTATGTTGTCCGTCCACCGGCACAATATCCGACCAGAAAAGTGCGTGTTCTCACCGATATATTGACCGAGTGTTTCGGTCAGTCCGTCACCCCGGAAGGCTAAGGTCAGGGACAAGATTGGCAGAGGCGATCGGGGCGAACCGATGCTCTCCAGCGGGCCGTCGTCTATCGTTTCATCCGCGCCGCCACAACGATGATGAATGGCCGACTGCGAGAGATTGCTTCGGGAGGCCAGGCCTGGCGGGCAGCAGGTTTCGTGCGCCTATTCAGCGAGGTGTTTTGAATAGAATTGCGCTAAATTTTCCACTGCCTGCCCCACATATTCGGGCTTGTAGTACATGTCATAGTGTCCAGCACCTTCAACAGCCAGAAAGTGCTTCTCGCTTGACGGCGAGCGCTCATAAAGCCGCTCTCCCGCCTCATATTGCCCAGTCGTCCCACGACGCCCGCCGACAATGACCTGAAGCGGCTGCACAAGAAGGTCGGACACAAGCCCGAAGGCATCGAAACTCAGGATATTGCTATAGCTGACGAAGAGCAGGCGGTTCGTGGAGTTCGGGTGGCGATACTGCGACTCGCGATAAAATTTGACCGCTTCAAGCACATCGGGATCCGTGATCCCCGCCTCTTCGGCATTCTTCAAATTGTCCGGGATCCACGGATCCCTGCGCGGCACGGCACCACGCGCCTCTGCTGTTCGTTGGGCTGCAACATCCATCAGAGTTTGGCGATAATCCGGAAGCAAGCGCCGCAAAGCCTCACCGATATCGTTTGCAACAACCGTTCCAACCGCCTTGAACCGGCGCTCCGTGAGGGCCGCATTGATGGCGTAGCCGCCACCAGCACAGATGCCCAAAAGGCCAACGCGTTCTTTGCCCACATAAGGCAAGGTCATCAGATAATCGACGGCACAGCGAATATCTTCAATCCGGGCAGCAGGATCCTCGAGATCTCTGGGCTCACCCCCGCTTTCGCCCTGATATGACGGATCGAATGTGAGGACGAGATAACCCTTCGCCGCCAGTCTCTCGGCGTAGATCGCGCCGATCTGCTCCTTGACGCTGCTACCGGGGGTGACGAGCACAATTGCCGGATAGGACCGACTTTCATCGAAACCGGGAGGCAGATGGAGATTGCCGACCACCTCGATAGTTCTGTTCTTGAACGAGATGCGTTTCATATTGCCTACCCTCCTCTCTTCACATCGTTTTCAGCATTGCCAGCGTCAGGGCTTCATCACGACACGCCCCAATGGGTTTCCGCTTTCGGCATGTGCATGCGCTGCCGACGCATCTTCCAGCGGGAACACCCGATCGATCACGACCTTCAGGCGCTTTTCGACCACCGTCATGAGCAACTCGTCGACCGTATTGTGTACCGCCGGCCTCTCGAACAGCGCGCCCATGAACACGCCACGCAGAGTCTGATTGTTCTGCATGGCGTGCCACAGATCGACATCAAGACTTCCGCCGCCCGCATTGCCGACAAAGACAAGCCGTCCTTCAGGGGCGAGAATCGACAGGGAGGCCTGCAAGGTAGAGCCGACCGGATCGATCACGAGATCCACACCCCTGCCACCTGTCAACCGTCGGACTCTTCAACGACATCATTCTCGAGGCGGTCGATGACATGAGATGCGCCAAGCCCGCTCAGTCGCGCCTGTCGCACGCTCTCGCGGGCAACGGCGATGACGTTTGCCCCTGCGCCACGCGCCAGTTGCACTGCAGCCAAGCCAACGCCACCGGCGGCAGCCTGGATCAGCACAGTTTCGCCCTCCTGCAACCGCCCCTTGGTGGTCACGCAATGATAGGCCGTCCCGAACGAAATCGGCAGCACCGCCGCCTCGGCCATGCCGAGGCGATCGGGAACCAGCCATGTGCGCGCCGCTGGCACCGCCCAGGATTCGGCATGCGATCCCTGCATGTCGAATGCCGCCACCCTATCGCCGACCGTCCGGTCCCTGACCTCGTCACCGACCGCGACAATGGTGCCGGCCGCCGCATAACCGACGATCCACCGGGATCGCTGCTGCGTCGAGCGGCGATTGATCAGGTCACCGCCCTCGATCGAGATCGCCTCGACGGCAATCAGCACATCCTGCGGCCCGCAAACCGGATCCGGCACCTCGGCATATTTCAGGACCGTCGGGGGACCGGGATTGTCATAGACTGCAGCCTTCATGCGCGTTTCCTCCGCAATGCGTGGGGCTTTTACTCAGCTCGACAGACAGGAAGCATGGCCAGGATATGCGTTTCACGGGCAGACATGTCTTGTCGACGCGATACCGCTCAACCCGCCTTTGCCACCAATATATGCTCCAGATCCTTCAGCGCCGCGCCTGCCGTTGCCAGTGGTTCCTTGCCGGATCCGATCGCGAGCGTCTCGCCCATCGCATCGGTGACGATACGGATCGCCTTGTCCTTGCCGCGGATATTGGCAAACGGATTATCTGGCAGATAGGTCCGGATGCCGACTGCGGCGCGGATTGCGCCGCTCTCGCGCCACAGGCGGCCGACGAGTTTCGGCACAAGCCCCTGCCCGCGCCATGTTTCGATCCGCTCGGTGGTGACCGACTGGATACCCTCGACGGCAAGATCATCCATCGCAAGGTCAGCGCCGAGGCCGAAATTGGCGATGAGCAGCAGCTTGCAGGCGGTATCCCAACCTTCCGTGTCGTTGCGAGGATCGGCCTCGGCAAAACCGCCGCGCTGCGCCTCGCGCAAGGCCTCGTCGAAGCCGATGCCGCGCGTCGTCATGGCATCGAGCAGGTAATTGGTGGTGGCGTTGAGGATGCCCTCGACTTCCAGAACCTCGCAGCCTTTCAGACTATGCTGCATCAGATCGATCGTCGGCAGGGCGGCGGCCGCCGCGCCGCTGAGTTTCAGGATCGCGCCGGATCCTTCGGCAAGCGACCGAAGTTCCCGCCCGCTATGAACCAGCGCGCCCTTCGAGATGACGATCGTGTCGCGCCCGGCCGAAAGCGACGTCTGGAGATAAGCAAGGCCCGGGCCGCCGGTGCGAAAATCGCTGGGCCCCGCCTCGATCAGGATATCTGCGCCGCTTTCCTCGATGAAGGCCGGGCCTGACAAGCCATCCGCGAGCGCGGCAAGGTTTGCCTCTTCCAGCCCCTCCGCACTGACCGCGCCGGAGCGCGATCCGCAGACGGCCACGAGCCGGACATCCGCGCCATAAACGTCGCGATATCGTGCCCGCCGGGCAAGCAACAGGCTTGCCGTCGCCCGTCCCACGCCGCCGAAACCTGCAATCGCAACTTTGAATGTCGTCATCGTCCCGCTTTCGTTACTGTTTCGCTGGCACCGGGCTCAGCGGCTCCGGAGCCGGCCGGACATGCAGGTGGCCGAGACCCGACATGACGTCGCCCTGCACCTGCTCAGACAGCCGCTCATTATCCCGCCGACGAACGTCCTCTGCCGCTTCCTCCACGTCAAGCTCGGCATAGCCGAGGGCACGAAGGCCTTCCGCACCCATCATATAGGCGGATTCGACCGTTTCGCGGATCTGGTAGTCGACGCCGGCGCGGATCAGGTCCACAGCATGGCCGCGGTCATAGCTGCGTACCAGTATCCTCGCCTGGGGGAATTCATGTTGCGCCAATTCGACGATCTGCAGGGCAGCCTTTGGGTCGTTGATGCAAATCAGCAAGGCCTCGGCCGAACCGGCACCGGAGTGATGCAGCGTGTCGAGACGCGTGCCGTCGCCGAAAAACACCTTGAAGCCGAACCGCTCCGCTTCCCGGATACGATCGGGGCTCATGTCGATGACGGAGAGATTGACGCCCTTCGCCAGAAGTAGTTGCGAGGCGATCTGGCCGAAACGGCCGAAGCCGATGATGAGTACCTTGCCGCTCAGGTCGCGCGCAGCTTCCACACCTTCCATCGACGTCTCGCTGCGCAGGAGCCGGTCGGCGGCGATCATCAGCAGCGGCGTCAGCGCCATGGAGAAGATCACCACGGTGGTGAACAGCGCATTTTCCCGCTGATCGATCACCCCGCCGGCGGTTGCGGCGGCATAAAGCACGAAGGCGAACTCACCGCCCTGCAGGAACATCGAGGTGCGGTGCAGCGCCTGATGGCTGGAGCCACCGAACAGGCGGGCAACCGCATAAACCACCGCGCCCTTGGCAATGGTGAAGGCGACCAGCATGGCGATGAGCAGCCCCCATTCGGCGGCCACTACGGAAAGGTCCAGCGACATGCCGACAGCCATGAAGAACAGACCCATCAGCAGGCCGCGAAACGGTTCGATATCGCTTTCGATCTGGTGCCGATAGCTGGAACTCGACAGCATCACGCCAGCCAGAAAGGCGCCCATCGCCATGGAAAGCCCGGCGCCGGCCATCAGCATGGCCGCGCCCAGCACCACCAGCAGCGCGCCAGCCGTCATCACTTCCCGCGTTCTCGCCCGCGCCAGAAGCGCAAAGAACGGGTTCAGCCCCCATTTCGACACGCCAAGAAGAACGAGCAGCGCACCAAGCGCCATCAGCACATCCATCCATCCCGACTGTCCCTGCGACAGCGGCGACAGGAAGGCGACCACCGCCAGAAGCGGCACGATCATCAGGTCTTCGAAGAGCAGGATGGAGACCGATTTTTGCCCTTCGGGCCTCGAAATCTCGCCGCGATCCTGCAGCATCGACATGATGACGGCAGTCGAGGAGAGCACGAAACCGGCGCCAGCGACAAAGGCCACCGTCGCCGGCAAGCTGAAGGCGAGCATGCCCGCGAGCGACAGCGCCGCCGTCGCCGCCGCCACCTGCACGAGGCCGAGCCCAAAAATCTGGCCGCGCATGGCCCACAGCTTGTGCGGTCTGAGCTCCAGCCCGATGACGAACAGGAACATCACCACGCCGAGTTCGGAAAAATGCAGCATGGACAGAGCATCGGTAAAAAGACCCAGCACAGAAGGGCCGACCAGCACACCGGCTGCGAAATATCCGAGAACCGAGCCAAGTCCGAGCCGCCGGAACAGGGGCACAGCGACCACGGCAGCCCCCATCAGGACGATCGCCGGTCCGATCGTCTGCCCCAAACTCGCTTCCGCCATGCATTCGTCTCCGATTTCTGTCTTCAGGCGATCGTTGTCACCGCACGATCCGGCCAAGGTAGGAGGACACAATAAATCGCGGATTTTTGCGCCATCCATTGTATCCGATGACCGTAGCTAGCGTTGCAATCATGAGACGGGCAGTCACCTGTTCTGCAAAAGTCTGTCGCATTTGGCGGAACGCCAAATCGCTGGATGCCGCTGAAAGTCTGCAAACTGAATGGCGATGGCGACGAGAATACTCCGGCCGGGTCACCTGGCTTCATGGCGCAACGCGCGGTCTCGCAGCGTATTGTCGTCGTGGAAAGCGCATCACATGTTGTCATGATCTCGAAACCGAAGATCGTGACGGATGTTATCGCGACTGCCGCACAATAGTGCGCTGCCCCGACATTCGCAGAAACAGCGCGATCATGGAGAGACAGATCATGGTCAACGAAGCCACCGAGGAGATTTCCCGTCGACGCGCCTTCATCGCCGACACCTTGGCACTCATCCTGTTTTTCACAGCAACGGGCATCATCAACGAGCGCTTCATTGCCGGGATGACCTGGGAAGAAGTTTTCGAAGCCCGCCTGCTGGGAGCAGCACTCATGGTTCCGGTGGCTCGCCCCTATGGTCTATGGCGTGACTGGCTGATGCAGCATGCCGGCGAGACGCGGTTGTCCCGACTGGTCTGGGATAGTACCGCGCTGATGACGTTCCAGGTGCCGATCTATGCAGCCATCATCGCGGTCAGTGGCGCGAAAGGCGACGGCCTGCTGAGCGGCGTTCTGGGCGCGGCGATCATGATGCTGGTTCTCGGATCGCCATATGGTGTGTTCCTGAACTGGGTCAGGCGTCTTTTCGGCCTTCCCAAAGGCGGACAGAAACCAATGTCACTGGATGTGTGAGAGAACGGGACTGACAGCATGATGCGTTGACGGAACCGAGTACCCGATCGCTCACCAACCGTCCGATTTGACGCCGGTCATATCGGGTCGCCATTGGCAGAAGAATGCGCTCGTTTGGAAAATTTCCGGCACGCCTCAACTGTCGCCAGCCTCTCGCTCAAGCACTCTTGCGACAGCCGGATCCGCTCTGAGCCTGTCGTGCAGGGCCTGTATGTTGGGATAATCTGTCAGGCCACCCGGCAGGAGTTTTATCGCCCACTGGATCATCGGAAAGGAATAGGCATCGATGATCGAGCGACCGCCATCAAGGATGAATTCACGGCCGCCCAGATGACGTTCCAGAATACCGAACTGCTTGGCCACCAGCTTGTGTCCGGCCTCGACGGCGGATTTCAGCGCTTTCTCGCTTTTGTCCGTCGTGTAACGATCAGGCAGGAAGCATGAACATCCGAGGTAAAAAAGGCCGACCAACGATGCGCCTCTGTCTTTGCGCGTAAATCATCACCGCCGCCGAGCCCAGCCTCGGGGTCTTTGTGGGCCAGATAGTCAAGGATCGCCCCGGCCTGTGTCAGAAGCCAGCCATCGTCTTCACGAATCGTCGGCACGGCGCCGGCAGGATTGACCGCCAGCAGTTTTTCCGAGCCATACTGCACCTTGATGGCCTCGTATGGAGCGCCGATCCATTCGAGCGTGATATGGGGTGCGAGCGAACATGCACCTACGGCATAATAAAGTGTGGGCATGGGTCGGAGATAACCTTCCCGTTCAAGACCGGCCAGCAGACGTCCAGACGACCAACAGGTCCTCAAACCTCAAATCGGGAACAAGCCCGGTCATGCTTGTGTGTCGGCTTTCGATACAGGCCTTGTCACTCGTGCACGCAGTACGATAGTGCTGCGCAACGCCAAACAATGTCGCGGAATGGGGAACGCAGCTTGGAAGTGGAGGACATGCGGACATTCGTGGAGGTTGCCGATGCGGGAGGGATAACCTCCGCTGCACGGCGGCTCGGCATCTCGAAGTCGATGGTCAGCCGGCAATTGCATCGACTGGAATCGGAACTGGGCGTACAGCTTCTGGCCCGGACGACACGCGGTGCCTCACTCACCGAAGCTGGAGCAACATTTCGCGATCACGCAGCCAGAGTCTGTGCCGAGATCGATGTGGCGCAGGAAACGATCCTTCCGGATGGTGAACTCCGCGGCTTGCTGCGCATTGCAGCGCCTCTCTCCTTCGGCCCAACGCACTTTGCGCCGGTGCTCGTCGAAATGGCCAGACGTCACCCACGCCTTAAGGTCCATATCAGCTTCAGCGATCACGCCGTTGACCTGGCTGCCGAAGGTTTCGATTGCGCCATCCGCCTCGGTTATCTGAAAAACGCCGATCTTGAATGGACCCACATCGCACCCGTTTTCGGAACGGTGGTTGCTAGCCCCGACTACATCAACAGGCACGGCGCGCCTGAAACGCTGGCGGAACTGGTCGAGCATCAGGCGGTGATGCAAGGCACCGAAAAATGGCAGCTGATGGATGGCGATAAGATCGTTGCCGTCAGCCCCAAGGGACGCTTCAAGGCAGACAATGGAACGGCGCTTGTTTCAGCCGCACTTGCGGGGCTCGGCGTGGCACTCCTTCCCACCGGCCTCATTCGGAAACACCTCGAATCAGGCGCGCTGGTTCCGGTCATGACGGACCACCCGGTTCCCGTCGCGGGCATGTATATCGTCTGCCCTCAAACGCCTTACCCTGCCCGCAAGGTGCGGATGCTTGCTCAAATGCTGATCGAGAGTTTTGATGCTGGCCCCGTATCGGGCGGGTAAAAGCCAGTTCATCTGTCCGGATCAGAAGCCTCCTGCCGCACGGCTCAAACCTGGCTCAAGGTATTCGATCAGCATTTCACAGAGAACCCGAACCTTTCGGTTGGGGTGTTCTCCGGGAGGCCGGACAACATAAATGCCCGCCTGCGGCAGCGGGTAACGGGTCATGACCGGAACCAGTCGGCTGGCAGAAAGGTGATCGCGAATAAACTGGTTGGCCAGTGCCGCAATCCCCAGACCAGCGACGGCGGCGTCGGCAAGAACCGTTCCGTTATCCACCTTGAAACGCCCTCTGGGATTAACGGTGATCAGCTTGTCGCCATCCATCAGTTTCCATGTTTCCGACCCTCCCATCAGGGCCTGATGCGTGGAGAGTTCCTCCAGGGTTTCCGGCGATCCATGCCGCCTGATATAATCTGGACTGGCAACGAGCTTGCCGTGCAGCGGGCCGATGCGTCTGGCGACCAGGTTCGAGTCGTCGAGAAATCCCATACGGATGCCGCAATCAAAGCCTTCGGCAACAAGGTCCACGAACCGCTCACCATAGGATGTGTGAATGTGGAGCTGCGGGTGTCTCCGCCCCATCTCCGCCAGTACCGGCGCAAAATGTGTTGGACTGAACGACAAGGGGGCAGCGACACGAAAAAGCCCGCGCAATTCACCGGCAGGCAGGATCGTTTGCTTGGCGACATCAATCTCGTCGCGAACCTTTCTCGCGTGCTGGTAGAATGTCACGCCGGCCTCGGTTAGCGACATGCCACGTGTGGTGCGCACCAGAAGTGGCGCACCAAGCGCCGTTTCAAGCCGGCCCAGTCCACGGCTTACCATCGATTTCGAGATACCGAGCCGCTGTGCAGCCGGCGCAACGCCACCTGCATCAGCGACCTCGAGAAATGTCCGCAGATCATCGGTATCCAAATACTGACGCCCTCTCCCTGGACAAGGTCATACAAGCCGGCTTTCACGACCATATCCGAAAACCTTAGTCTCAACCATGAATTGCTCCACTTGTTCTCAAGCAGAGAACAAGTGCCACGCTGCCATCGGGTCGAGGATGGAAACCTGTGCTTGCCATCGCGGAACGACTTGGGATGACCGTGCGTCTGCGCCTCACCATGCCACCGCGATTATCGCGAAAGAACATCCTGCCATTCCGGATGGCGCTCCATTTGCGCCTTTGCGAACGGGCACAGCGGGATGATGACAATCCCCTCACGTCGCGCATCCTCCACCACCCGGAGAACCAGTCGTTCACCGACCTTCTGGCCACGCAGAGCGGTGGGAACGAAGGTATGGTCTATAATGATGCGGTCTTTGCCTGCTCGACTGTAGGTCATCTCGGCTTCGTCCTGGCCGATCGCAACACGATATCGCCCCTTCGCAGGGCCATCTTCCCGCTCGACATCGACCTGTCGTTCCTCAGCCTTGTTTTCCATGCCAATTCCTCCGTGGTTTTCGATCAGGTCGATGGATGGTCCACAGTGATTGCCTGACCAGATCGACACTGCCATTCCAGTCCGGGCACCGCTAGCGCGGACGATGGGAACAGTGTGTCTCGTATCGAGGAACGCCGGCTCCCTCGATGTATTGCCAGCCGGTGCGTTAGAGGGTGCCGCCAACAGCGCCGTATCGGTCGATTTGCAAGGTCACTTGCCACGTGCAGTCGCGCTCAGTTTGTGTTCCTGTTAACGTGACACAGTTTTCCAGATCTCGCGACTACAGCGACCACTGATGCCGCGCTACCGTTTTCAGGGCAGAGGAGGCTCGGCTTCATTGAGGACCGGCCGCTTATGTGCAGCGCCGTTGCCGGCAAGAGGTACGCGCGCTTGCCCCTTTCACTCGATAACGCATCTCACCCATTTTCAGAGCGAATATATAAAAGGAGGACCTGTCATGACGAGCGAAACAATCCGCAACCCCAACACCGATACCCTTCTGACACCGGAAAATTCCGCATTCATCATCATCGACTACCAACCGATCCAGGTCTCGTCTATCCGCTCGATGCCGCGCGACGAACTGGTTTTCAATATCGTCAGTACGGTCAAGGCGGCCGTGAATTACAACCTGCCGATCATCCACTCGACCGTGAATGTCAAAACCGGCCGCAACAGGCCACCGATCCAGGAACTGCAGGAGGTGATCGGGCATCTGCCGACATATGACAGAACCTCGATCAACAGCTGGGAGGACACCGAGTTCAAGCAGGCCGTCAAGGCAGTCGGTCGTCGCAAGCTCATCATGACGGCACTTTGGACGGAAGCATGCCTGACCTTTCCAGCTCTTGATGCGATACAGGAAGGCTACGAAGTCTATGTCCCCGTGGATGCCGTCGGCGGCACTTCACTTGCGGCACACGAGGCAGCATTGCGTCGCGTCGAACAGGCTGGAGCCAAGTTGATCAGCCGCGTTCAGATGTATTGCGAACTCCAGCGCGACTGGGCGCGCGACGCGACGGTTCCGGGCTTCATGGGCGTGTTCGACAACGCCGACGGGTTCAATCCCGAAAAGGCCAACCAAGCCGCCTAAGGCGAACTCGATGATGTGGCGAGGTCGGACGCCCTCGCCCCATCGCTGCAATGAGCACCCGCATGACATTCACGAAGCGTCGCGCGACGAGCACTGTTTTGAACCGCACCTCGAACAAATAGATCAAGCCAAAGCAGCCCTGTAAGTTCAAGCTTTTGATGCATCGCCATTCGGCAATTTGAGAAAGTTTAATGATGGCGGACAGATATCGCGGAAGCGCTTGAACCGACCTGCTCGTGCGTGTCCTTCCTAGGAATAAGATGTTTCCGGGAGCCGACATGAAGTCGATAAAAATAATGGTTGGTCTGCTTGCCGACTGCTTCTGAACAGCGCTCCTACGTCCTGGCCGTACGACAAGATCATAGAGGGCGGAACAATCAATTCGATTAGAAGCAAATTGATTTAAGTGCCATCTGGGCTTCCAGACGTTTCGGCGGATACATAGGCAATAGCCGCCTCTCAGCTTCGCCGAGTTCCATCCTGACGGCCACTCAGCAGGGAGACTACAAACGCGACGGCAGTGCAAGTGCTAGGGCCGCTATCATGGTTGAAATGTAAGCTATGCTTTCTCTTTCGTTCAGCATCCTAAGAAGTTAGCCAGATAGTCGACCATATGCACCGCCGGCCGTGCCACCGCACGGCCTCAGACACATGATCGTAGTTCGCTTCGGTTCGAGGAGCTGTCGAGAGCCCTGCCGGCTCAGGACATCCGCGCGTAGAACGCGTCAGGGTTGCGAGTTATTTACCATGCTTCGTCCGCGAAGCACGGGCGGCCGTCATGTGATTTGCATCATGCAGGAAGAACCAGCCATCAAAGTTGAACTTCCTGTTTAACCTTTCGCTGCGGCCATCTCACGCAAATACTTGGAACGGAATCCAACGCCTGCCTGATCGCCACCGGCCTCCCGTACGGGTATGGCAAGAGCGGTTTGGTGTGCATTTCACGAATTCCCGGTCGAGGACTATCTCGCGTCGTGATGCCCCCAGGTCGTGTATCCCCGGTTCCAGCGAGCCGAGAGACTTTAGAACTGGGCAATAGTAATGTCCGCAGCACTCCTGATCGAGTTGTTTGCCGACTCCGATATCGGCCCGGAGCACACCTTCCTACCACCCGAAAAAGGCTGGTACGTGTTGTCCTCTATCCGATATGAGGTGTATCGCTCCATGCACCACCGCTCATTGACGTCTGGCTCGCTCGCACCTCGGTCGCCGACCTGTCGAACGGGGACGGAGGCCGCCTCGATCGGAGCGGCACAGGCGCGCCGCGGCCCACCCCCATATGGCTGATACGTGTTATCGGCTGCATTATATGAGCGGTACCGAGCACCACACCACTCCTGCGCCTTGGCGGATAGCGTTTCGGACAGGAAAGCAACCTGGGCCCCGGTCACATCGGGTTTGTTCGTGGGGCTTAGCGGCACAGTCGCGCGCTGCTCGGACTTCGCTTCGGCCACGAGCGTATTCTCGGGCAACACAGCGGGAAGCCTCTCGTAAGCCTGCAAGCTGGAATCAACCCTCCGTACCTCGGGCGACCACAGTGGCTCGCCATAAATATTCGCAAATCGATGCGGCGCAATAGGTGCCGCCAGGTAGGATGACACCCGCACCCCAGCCGCTGCAATCGGCAGGAGACAAGAAGCTAGAACGAGACCTGTTAGTAGTTCGCGCATAGGATATCAACCTTCTGAATTCGCTATCCAAAAATGTCGATAGAGACTGGTTTGTTCCTAGGCCAAAAGTCCGATATCGGCTGGCCCTGCATCAGTGTTTCATCATGTTTCCGGCATGGTCGCTCACGGTCTTAGCAACCCAACTTCTTTTGCCGCATTCAGAAAAGCCTGGGCCGCGACCACAGCGCTGACTTTGCCCCTAAGCGCCCCGAGGCAAGCTTTTTTTGCGACCTTGAAATTCTTCCCGGCGGGTTGGGGCCAGCAGGTCATCAAGACTTCCAAGGCTTCACGGCTATTGCCGACACGTTTAAAGTGGTCGCCGCAATCGAGGCTAATCTCATAAGTGGCTTCCCAAAGGTCGTTCTGCATAACGTCGCTCCTGGTCCCCTCTCCTTTCCCTCGAACGTGAAACGCTCACGGCTCGTTCCAGACTAGGACTTCAGTCCCACCGTCACGCTGCCATGCCCCAGGAGCGATCTACGAGGTTCCGGTTGGAAAGCGAAGGATAGGTTTCGACGAGCTCGGTCGCTTTGTTGAAGTCTAGCTTTTCTCTCATTTTGCCGAAAAGGCCGCGTTGGAATTGCTTCGATTCATCCGCGGGACATTTGCCACCCCGTGCCGCCCGTTAGGTTGAGCTTTCGGGCCAAAGGTCCAACGGGAATGGACTTTGAGCGTTGCCGCAACATATTTCCAAGGGCATCGGCACTGCTTCCCAATCGAGGATTGGGACAGGCGTGGTGGAATCAACAGGGAGGATATCCATGAAACGCATCGTAATCATCAGCCTTATGGCGGCATCTCTCGCCGCCTGCACGGCAACCGAACAAGGGGCGGGGGTTGGAGCGGCAACCGGTGCTGTCATCGGCGGCGTCGCCACCGGCAACGTCCGCGGCGCAGCCGTCGGCGCCGCAATTGGCGGTGTCTCGGGCGCTTTGATCGGCAGGGTCGCAGAGCAGCCTGGCCGCTGCTACTACCGCGACCAATACGGACGCCGATATGTCGACCGCTGCTAATTAGTACGCAATCTAGGGCATGTGAGGCTGATGTTTCACATGCCTTTATCCCCGACAAGATACAAACCTCGCCGTCGAGCAATCACCAAGGGTGTGGATCACTGATTGCAGAGGACCCATATAAACACTCCCCCGAACCTCTGCAAACTTGCGATGCGAATGCAAACTAAGATCGGGTTAGTTGACGACCTCGCGGTGACTTCTCCCATCCGTCATATTTTCCGGGGGGAACAAGTGGCTATAGCGCCGAATTTAGTCCGTCACTCGTCTCCCGTATTCCGGGCTCAAATCTCGCTTTTGCGCTAGCATCGAGCCGATCGCTCTCGCTTGATCAAATACCAAAATCTCTAGGGTCAGGGCAATTCTAGTCCGGCGATTTTCAAAAGATAGCGAATCCTCGTCCTAAAGCCTCTAAAATACCCTAGCTGACCCACCACCCGATAAAAAGCTTCCGGATGGTATTCGTCGCGTTGCAGAACTTCCTGGGCGTCCGGAGGACTCGTGGTGCCGGAATCTAACATTGGCAAAATTCATTGATTCGATGCTTGAGAGTACGGCTCCGTCGAACTCCCAATTACACCATTTTCAGGAGCATGATCTCGTTCGGACATTGGTAGTACAGCTGGGCCCAAGGTCTCACCTTCAGTCCGACTGACGGCCCGCAGTAGGAACAACAGTCTCTATCTAATGTTTCCCATGTAGCTTCTAGAACGCGATGTGCGTCAGAAGCTGGAGGAAAACCAAGGAGATGAGCATGAATATCGCAGTACGTGCGGCGTTGGCCGCAGCACTTCTCACAGGCACAGCCCTGTCGGCTTATGCCCAGACCAGCAGCACGGTCGGTACCGGGGGCACTGCAGCGGGTGGCGGAACATCCAGCAGCTCCGTTGGCACCGGCGGCAGCTCTGCCGGCGGCGGCACCTCCAGCAGCTCCGTGGGCACCGGCGGTTCGGCCGCAGGCTCCGGCAGCGGTTCGGGCTCCGCCTCGACGCTTGGTACCGGTGGCACGTCTGCCGGTGACGGGCAGTCGAGCAGTTCTGTCGGAACCGGTGGTTCGGCTGCGGGATCAGGTAGTGGTTCTGGTTCGGCGTCCACGCTCGGAACCGGTGGCACCTCGGCTGGCGGCGGCCAGTCCTCAAGCTCGGTCAGTACAGGCGGGAGTTCGGCCGGGGCAGCCGGCGACGATCATGGCAAAAGCAAAAAAGGATGCCCTCCTGGCCAAGCGAAAAAGGACGGCAGTTCCTGCTAATCATCTATGGGCGGAAGCCATAGCGCTTCCTTCCTCTCTTTAGGAGGACCGGGTATGACCTCGGCATCATTCTCACATAAGAGCGCCTTCGCCCTGCCGCTGATTTTCGCGATAATCATCGGCGGTGCGGCTTTGGCCAACGAAACCATCAAGCTCAACGACGGTACGACGTGTAGCGTCATTGAAAGCGGCAGCTCGGCGGGAAATGGGTCATCGACGTCAGTTACCGCGGGCGGCGGTGGTGTGTCGTCTTCGACGACGATCGGCGGCACGACGACAACAGTACAGTCAGGCAATGGCTCGACATCCTCAAGCGCGGGTTCGTCGATTACGACCGGCACGGCTGGTACGCAGTCTTTTTCGACAGCGAGCGTCACCCGTCCTGACGGGACCATCATCACTCGCCGCTCCGACGGGACCTGCGACGTCACGAAACCTACAAAATAGAGGAGAAATCAATATGCTTAAAATGATCACGATGGCAGGTATTGCCCTTCTCGCCTCGGTCTTCTCCACGCCGGTACTCGCACAAGATTGTATTGCCACGGGCACTGTGGGCTCTGCTGGCAGCGCCGCCGCAGGGGGAACCTCCGCCAGTACAGTTGGCACAGCAGGTGCCTGCCAGACAGACGGAGGTACGACAGCCTCGATCGGTTCAGCCTCTAGTGCTGCCGCCGCGGACGGCAAGTCGAAAAGCCAGACGAAGGTGAACGAAAACCCGAAACAGTTGCGCGCGCAATCCAGAGCACAGGCGATGGATAAGGGCACCTTTAGCAAGTCGCAGACAAAGACTCGCGTGAAGGGTGATGAACTTCAGAGCAGGACACGCAGCATGTCCCATGTGCCAGGCGAAAAGCCGGTGAAGAGCACCACCGACAGCATCGTTGTGCTACCGCAACCGTGAGACGCCACTAGTCGGTCGTATGGGCGCAGACCGGTCACCCGCCAAGCACCAGACGCACTTAGCGGCTTCGTGGCCGCGGCTTTCCTACCGCGTCGGCCTTAAGTCCGATGCTGGAACGATCGTAAACATCAAGGGATTATAACCCAGCGGATCTCGCGACGAAGATCCGAGCTAGGAGGAAACCATGCATAGACTTATTCTGACCGCCGCCTTTGTCTCCGTTTCAGCTTTGTCAGCATTCTCGCAGACCGCGCCTGCAGCCAATAGCGAGGGGAACACACCTGCTGTCGCTACGCCCGACACCAAGAACCCGACAGCTCCTGTAGAAGGCGCCAACAGTTTTACAGAAGACCAAGCCAAGGAACGGATCGAAGAGGCCGGCTACACCGGCGTCAAGGATCTTAAAAAGGATGACAAGGGCATTTGGAATGCTGCTGGAATGAAAGACGGCAAGAGCGTTTCGATCGCGCTCGACTATCAGGGCAATGTCGTCGCCAAGTAACGAAGGGAGATTACCGATGAGAACTGTCACTGGACTTTTTGACGATTATGCCGATGCCAGCGCCGCGGTTGGCGAGCTAGAAACCGCAGGCGTGCGGTCCGACGACATAAGCATTGTTTCAAACAACGCGGATCAGCGGCATGGCAACTCAAACGCCGCAGAAGGAGCAGGAACCGGCGCAGGGATAGGCGCGGTCGTCGGTGGCGCGGGTGGCCTGCTCACCGGTCTCGGCCTGATGGCAATCCCAGGCGTTGGCCCGGTCGTGGCAGCAGGGTGGCTTGTCGCAACGGCGGCCGGTGCTGCAGCCGGCGCAGTTGCGGGTGGGGCCGCCGGCGGTATTATCGGTGGGCTGACGAGCTCCGGCGTCCCGGAACGCGATGCGCACTTCTATGCAGAAGGCGTCCGGCGCGGTGGCACACTCGTGACTGCCAAGGTGGAGGACGCTCTAGCGCCGGAAGCTGAAGCTATCCTCAAGCGCTCCAACTGGGTCGATCCTGCAGAACGTCGCGTTTCGTATGAACGGCAAGGCTGGACAAGGTTCGACGAAACGCTCGATCCTTATGACGCCCAGCAGGTCGAACAGGAAAGGCTTCGATATCGCCGAGGCGGTATCTAAATTCAGCAGCGGGGCGCCTGAAGAGGCGCCCCTTTCGCCGCCCGACAGCTGATCTGATCTCGTATTACGTCGGTAGTGCGACATATTCGAAGACCAAATAGCTACGTAGGCGGTACGGGCACATCAGCTACTTTAGCTCAGACCTTGGTCGGTTATCGAACACCGATACCTTTGCTAGGATGCGGATGGTCTACAGGGGAGAAACGGAAGTGCAACTGGGAAATGCAAAGCGAACTGCCCTTACCTGTCTCACCTATCAGCAAAGACAGTTGCTTTTTGCGGGGCTGAAAAGTGAGGTTAATCGCAGCTTCTGCATGCTCGATCCTCAAGCACAAAGACGCTGGGCTACCGCAGCCCAGAAGCTCACCGAAATCTTAGAATTCTTCGAGCATGCGCCTCAAGACGCCGAGGGCTGCTCAATGGTCAAAGCCGTGGAACTTGCCTGCGAGTTCACCATTCAAGCGATCCCATCGGAACATGAGATCGCGAACGCAACCATACACTGATCCTCAAGGCACTACTCTGTCGAAGCGGGGAGCAACGACATTGTTGGAGCGGGCGAAAAACTTTCATTGTAAAAACTGGAAAAGAACCACGCCCAAGATCATCAACAAGCGAGCGGGAAGTAGTCTGAGATGGAATGTCCGATGATTTCACGCAGATCGCTCATAGCGGGAATGGCGTTTTTGCATACCGCTGCGCGACCAGCCAGCCTCATCGCGCTGGAGACTATTGCGACCGATAGCCCGGCATTTGCGAAGGGTGGCGGTGGAAACGGCGATGGAAACGGCGGTGGAAACGGCGGTGGAAACGGCGGTGGAAACGGCGGTGGAA
>UCIV01000024.1 GCA_900472575.1 Hyphomicrobiales bacterium | reverse complement strand
GCACACATGGTGGCCTGAAGGATGGTCTCGCCGGGCTTCGACCAAGTCCGTCCGTGAGAACGGAAGGCCCGGCGGCGGTGAAATGGAAGGTTGGCGATAAGTCCTCGGGTTTAACCCGAGGATCCGTCCGTTTTCCATCGAGCCACCCTAGGGTTTAACCCGAGGGGAACATCATCCGGCAAGGCAACGGCAGAGGGATCGGAGTCGTGGATAAAAACTGCCGAACGGGGCGCTGAGAGGTGTCACCTATAAACTAATTTACGAGGCAGCTTTCGGCGCCCCGTCCGACTTCTGGCCAAGGCCAACGATAAAAATCTCATGATCGCCAAGGGCTTATTCCGTTTTGGAAAGCATACCGAAAACCAGGCGTCCATCCTGTCCAGATCATACCGATAAGTATGACTTTATTGACGATTGTTCTCGACAGCCGCACCGCCCCCGCGCTATCGAAGGGCGCAATAAATCTCGGGAGGAAATCCGGTATGCCTAAGCCTGTGTCGATCATCCTTGACTGGGGCACGAGTTCGCTGCGTGCAGCACTCGTGTCGGAAACGGGCGAGACGCTCGACACCCGAGACACGACGAGCGGTGGCATCCAGTTTGTCAAGGACGGCGCGTTTGAGGCTGCACTGATGGAAACCGTCGGCAGCTGGTTTGCCTCTCACGGCCCGCTTCCCGTCATCGCCTCGGGCATGATCACCAGCCGCAACGGCTGGATCGAAGTTCCTTACGTCGATGCACCTGCCGGCTTGGCGGAGCTTGCCGCTGGTACGAAGCAACTGACGCTTCAGAACGGCGCAACCGTCACTTTTCTGCCTGGCATGCGAGATCCAGCGGCAAAGCCGTTTCCGGACGTCATGCGCGGCGAGGAAACGCAGATCGTCGGTTTCGGTCTTAACAAGGATTGCACCGTCGTCCTGCCCGGCACCCACAGCAAATGGGCACGCGTCGAGGGAGGCCGCATCGCCGGTTTCCAGACCTATGCGACGGGCGAGGTCTTTTCGCTTCTCACCAAACATTCCTTCATCGCCAAGGCGCTGGAACCTGCCCCCGGAGCCGAACCAGTCTGGTCTGCCTTCGATCTCGGCGCAGAGTTTGCAGCAAGTGATGCCCGTGCCGCCGATGCCTTTCTGTCCGCCGTCTTTTCCGCCCGTACTGGCGTTCTCGCCGGCGTCCTGAAGGCCGAAGATATCGGCGATTACGTCTCCGGCCTCGTCATCGGTTCCGAATTCCGCCAGGCCCGCGCCGCCGGCTGGCTCATCCCCGGCGAAGCGATCGGCATTGTCGGCAACAATGTGCTGAACAGCCGTTACGGTCGTGTCGCGCCACTCTTTAATCTCACCGTGATCCCAAGCCCGGCGGATGCCGCCAAACGCGGCGTGCAGCTAATCGCCGGCCAATTGCAATTGACGAAATAAGGACGTTTCCCATGAACCTCCACGACGCGCTGAAAGAATGCAACCTGATCGCCATCCTCCGCGGCATCAAGCCGGAAGAGGTCGAGGCGGTGGGCGAAACACTGATCGAGGCCGGCTGGCGCATTCTCGAAGTGCCTCTCAATTCGCCCGATCCGCTGAAAAGCATCGAAAAGCTGCAGAAGCTTTTCGGTGACAAGGCGCTGATCGGTGCAGGCACCGTGCTGACGCCTGCCCAGGTCGCCGATGTCGCCGCAACCGGCTCCAAGGTCATCATCTCGCCGAACGCCAACCTGTCGGTCATCGAGGCGAGCGTCGCCAAGGGCATGGTCAGCCTGCCCGGTGTCGCCACCCCGACGGAAGCCTTTGCCGCGATCGGCGCTGGCGCCACCGGCGTCAAGGCGTTTCCAGCCGAAGCCATTCCGCCTTATGTCATCAAGGCCTGGAAGGCCGTGCTGCCGAAGGAAATACCGGTTCTGGCCGTCGGCGGCGTGACGCCCGACAACATGAAGGCTTTCGTTGATGCCGGTGCCGCCGGTTTCGGCATCGGCGGTTCGCTCTACAAGCCCGGCGACAGCGCTGAGGCGGTCGGTGCGAAGGCAAAGCAGTTCATCGAGGCCATGCGCGCCATCAGATAGTCGTTTCACCTCTCGCTTCCTTCTAGCTTCCGACGCAATCGACAGATAATTTGACGGCCGATTCGTCGTCCTTGAGAGACGACAGGAAGATTTGAAGGAGCCTGAGCTTGACGGATATGAAAAGCGGCCTGGTCGAACTGAAACCGCAGATCACCGTCATCGGTGTCGGTGGTGGCGGTGGCAACGCCATCAACAACATGATCGAAGAGGAACTCCGCGGTGTGGAGTTCGTCGCGGCAAACACCGATGCACAGGTTCTGGCGACGTCCAAGGCGTCGCGCCGCATCCAGCTCGGCGCCCAGATCACCGAAGGTCTCGGCGCAGGTTCGCTGCCCGATATCGGGCGGGCTGCCGCTGAAGAATCCATCGACGAGATCATGGATCATCTTGCCGGTTCGCATATGTGCTTCGTCACCGCCGGCATGGGCGGCGGCACTGGCACGGGTGCGGCACCTGCGATCGCGCGCGCTGCGCGCGCCGCCGGCATCCTCACCGTCGCTGTCGTCACAAAACCCTTCACCTTCGAAGGCCAGCGGCGCATGAAGACGGCCGAAGCGGGTATCCTGGAACTGCGCGATGCGGCCGATACCGTCATCGTCATTCCGAACCAGAACCTCTTCCGCATCGCCGACGCCAAGACCAGCTTTGCCGACGCCTTCATGATCGCCGACCGCGTGCTTTTTTCCGGTGTCGGCTGCATCACCGACCTGATCGTCAAGGAAGGCCTGATCAACCTAGACTTCGCCGACGTGAAGTCGGTCATGCGCGGCATGGGCCGCGCCATGATGGGCACCGGAGAGGCCTCCGGCGACAATCGTGCACTCGCAGCAGCAGAGTTGGCCATCGCCAATCCGCTTCTCGACGACATCTCGATGCGAGGCGCCAAGGGCGTGCTGATCTCGATTTCCGGCGGTTCGGACATGACCCTGTTCGAAGTCGATGAAGCGGCAAGCCGCATCCGGGACGAGGTGGAAGCCGATGCCGATATCGTCGTCGGCGCGATCTTCGACCGCAATCTCGACGGAAAATTCCGCGTCTCGGTGGTTGCCACCGGTCTCGACGGCGATCGCGGACCGGCCCCGCATCCGGCCGGCTGAAAACATCCTTCGTGACGTCCCCGGACGTCACGCCCGTGCTATAATCTCGCACCGAGCAGATCCGCGCATCTGTTCGGTGTCTTTGTTTTGCGGCTCTCGGCCCGTTAGTTTCAGCTCGTCACAAGCGAATAGGCAATATTCGAATTTTCTAATTCTTCCTGTGGATGAGACCCAAGGCCACTTCAACCGAACATGACTGTGAATTACAAAATCTTCATTTGACGCCGCGGCAGCAAATATCCACCGTTTGTTCCAGCCGCCATGATGGCGGTTAGAAGCCTGCACGATGTCATCATGTCATCGTGCAGGCTTCGTCCTCTGACCGCCTTCCAGCGCAGGTCAGATTTCCTTGATCAACTGCTCTGCAATACGAACGCTGAGTGCCGCCCCGGTCAGCGTCGGGTTCATACAGGATGCGGACGGCATGACGCTGGTGCCGGCGATGAACATGTTCGGATGGTCATGCGTGCGGCAATCGCGATCGACGACGGAATCGGTCGGGTCGTCGCCCATGCGGGTCGTGCCCATGACGTGCTGGCGGTTTTGCCATTTGACATCGGTAGACAGCACTTCGGCATCCAGCAGTTCGGCGATCTTGTTCAGATCCTGCAGGCCACGGTCACGGCCGGCGTTCCAATAGTCGGTGACCGAGTAATAGAGGACCGGAACCGGGATGCCGAGCGCATCGAACTTGGTCTTCGACGGCGTGACGCGGTTTTCAGCCAGCGGCAACGGTTCGAAATCGATCGCCCAGTTGAGCGAGCGGGCCGAATATTTGCGGATCTGCTCGTCCAGCTTGGAGCCGAGAATGCCCTTCTTGATGAAACCCTCGGTCATCTGCGCGGTCGGAACGGTATTGCGCACCTTGATCTTGTAGCTCGGATAATCCTTGCGGAATTCGCCGTCACGCTGGTTGAGATAGACCAGAAGCTCGGTCGGGCCTTCACCCGGCCACATGTCTTCCTTGGTCAGCATGTTCATGCTGATGCCGGTATGGTCCATCAGGTTGCGGCCTACCTGATCGGAAGAGTTGGCGATGCCGTTCGGATATTTTTCCGAAGTCGAGATCAGCAGAAGCTTGGCGCTCTCGATGCCGTAGGCGGCGAGCACGAAATACTTTGCCGTCAGCCGGTGTTCGGAATTGTCCGGCTTCTTGTACCAGATCGCCACGATCTTGCCGTCGTCACCGGCCTCGATCCTGTAGACCGGCGAATTGTCGAGCAGCTTGGCGCCATGGCGCTCCGCCTCGTCGATATGCATAGACCCGTCATATTTGGCGCCGATCGGACAGACCGGATTGCAATTGTTGTTGCCGGCGCAGACCGGGCGATTGCCATAGGGGCGCGAGGCGCGGCCATGCGGTTCGAGCACCGGATTGAAGCCGCCGACCGAAAGCTTTTCGGCCAGCGTGTCGAACATGTAGCTGGTGTTGAGCTGCTTCATCGGGAAGGGCATGGAGCGGGGTGGCATCGGTCCGCCGCCCTGTCCGCTCTCGTCTTGGCCGTCCGTGCCGGTCACGCCGAGTTCCAGTTCGGCCTTGTTGTAATACTGCTCCAGATCGTCGTATCCGATCGGCCAGTCGCGACCGCGACCGTAGAGCGACTGGATCTTGAAGTCGTTCGGGATCATCCGCCACAGCGCCGAGCCGAAATGCCAGGTCGTGCCGCCGACGACGCGCAGATAGGAGGTGTTGTACTTCACCGGTCCTTCATATTGCAGATAGTCGCCATAGGTGGATGGCGCATGCGGCAGGCTCGGAAAGGGAGAGCCGGCGCCCTGTAGCTTGGCATTGGCAAGCGAAAGCTTGACCGGCGCATTGCGGTAGGTCTCGACGATCTCGCGGCGATTGACGCGCGGACCGGCCTCCAGAACGATCACCTTTTTGCCTGCCTTGGCGAGATTGGCGGCAACGATGCCGCCCATGACGCCCGAGCCGATAACGATCAGGTCCGCATCATAGGATGTGTTAGCCATTGTCTTTGTTCCTGTCAGATCTTGCTACCGGGCTTCGGTCCCCAGGCATTGGGGCCGGGACCATAAGACGGGACGGTAAGGAGGCCCTTGGTCGGGCGGTACATCAGCGAATCGGCATAGGTGATCAGCTCAGCATCTTCCGGCTCACCAACAACGCCGAGATACCAGGCGGAAACCACCTTGGTGGCCGTCTTCATAAGCGCCGGATCGGTACCGGTCAGCGCCAGAAAACCATCCATGTTCGGCACGCCGGATTGCTTGATGAGCTGGGAGAGCGCCGTAAGGCTTGCATCCAGGCCGGCATCGCGTTTCTTCAATGCCGCAAGAAAGCGGCCGCCGAGAACCGGATCGAGCGTGTAGCCGGTCAGGAACTCCGACAGCTGGGTAAAGGACGCGACACTGTCGTCAGCGGCAAAAGCCGAGACCGGGCCGGCAAGGCTTGCGGCAAAGGCCAGACCACCGAGGGCTGCGGTGCCGCGCAGCAGGCTGCGGCGAGAGAGATTGGGACCGGACATGGCCGGGGAGGAAGGATCAAAAGGCATCAGGATCTCCGGGGGAGCGTTCAATGCGAAAAGGGAAAGCGATGCAGGGCTCAGCCGAGCGCCGGGCGCGAACGACGACGGCGCGACAGTAGCCAGATGATCACGGCAAGCACGATGACGGCAGCGACGATCGCAGCGGGAGCCGCAAGCGGCGCGAGCTTGACGATCAGAGGCTTCTCGCCGCCATCGCGGATGCGTGCCACATCGGCAGGCGCCACCTTGACGGACGGATTGCCGTAATTTGCCAGCACATAATTGCTGACATCGGCGATGTCCTTGTCGGACAGGCGATCCGTATAGGACGCATCGGCACCGAAGGCCGGCATGAAGGCGACATGATCGCCAACCTTGCGATGCAGGCCATAAAGGATGGTTGAGACGAGGTTGTCGGGACGGTCCTCGCCGGTCGCGGTGTTGTTAAACAGCGACGGATAATGATCGTTGCCCTGCCCTTCCACCTGATGGCAGGCGGCACAGCTGCCGCTGAAGATGTGGTAGCCGTTTTCTTCCGGCGACTGGCCGGGAAGGCCGCGCAGCGAAGCTTCAACCTCGACCGAAGCTTTGCCGAAATCGGCACGCGAGGTCGTCTCAGCCGATCCGATCGCCGGCACGTCCTTGAGATAGGTGACGATCGCCTTGAGGTCATCGTCGGAGAGATGCTGCAGGCTGTTTTCGACGGCTTCCGCCATCGGGCCGGCGGCCTGCGCCTTGCCGGGGACATTGCCGGTCTTGAAATACTGGATCAGCTGATCGTCGGACCAGCCGCCGATGCCGGCAACCTTGTCGGAGGTGATGTTCGGCGCATACCAGGAACCGACCGAACCGCCGGCAAGCGCCTGGCTCGCGTCTTCGGCCATGAAGGCGTTACGCGGCGTGTGACAGGTGGCGCAATGTTCCAGCGCATCGGCGAGATAAGCACCGCGGTTCCATTCGGCGGACTTGGCCGGGTTCGGCTGGAAGCGGGTCTTGTCGAGGAAGAGCAGGTTCCAGACCGCCATCGAGGTGCGGATCGAGAAGGGGAAAGGCAGCTCGGTCTTTTGCGGCTTGTGGTCGTCCGGCTTCACCTCGTGCATGAAATAGGCATAGAGCGCCTTCATGTCGTCATCGGTGATCTTGGCATAGGCGGTGTAGGGCATTGCCGGATAAAGATGGCTGCCATCCTTGGCGACACCTTCACGCACGGCGCGCGAAAAATCCTCTTCGCTGTAAGTGCCGATACCATCTTCCTTCGACGGCGTGATGTTGGTCGAGAAGATCTTGCCGAGCGGTGTGTCGATGCCGTAGCCACCGGCAAAGGGCGTGCCGCCATGCGGCGCGGTGTGACAGGCGGCACAGTCGGCGGCCGTCGCAAGATAACGACCGCGCGCCACGAGATCGGAAGTCTCATCTGCGAAGCTCGCGCCGGCCGAAGCGACCAGCGCGGAAAGACAGAGAATTGCGGGGCGGAGCGATGCGGAAATCGGCGCAAACAAGGTGCTGCCGAAAGACGTACCGGGCGAGACAGGAGGCTTAGGCATATATCCCCGTGCTTTCATCAAGCATGAACAATCAATATCGGTTCCAAACGTGCCTCCCACACGCAGGGCCGATTTTCATCGCCGCAAACCGAGGTGGCACATCGTGAAAATGCCACTCGTGTTGAAGCAATTCTTGAACAAAAAAGCTTGATTAACGGGTTCAGGATTAAACCTGAGGCGTGTCGATGTGTCGCGGCGCGACTTGATTTGTGTCATAGCGCCGCAAAAGATAGCTTGTGTAGTCGGTTTTTCGTACAAACAGCCTTCACCAATTGTGAAAGCTTAAAACCATGAAATTCGACCTCACGGATCTCAGGATATTTCTCTCGGCCGTAGAGGGCGGGAGCCTGACGGCAGCGGCCTTGCAGAACAATATCGTGGTGGCTGCGGTCAGCGCGCGGCTGCGAAAGATGGAAGTCAGTTTCGGGCTTCCGCTGGTGGAGCGGACCGGGCGCGGCATCAGGCCGACGCTTGCCGGCGACATTCTGGTCGGCCACGCCCGCAAGGTGCTTGATGATACGAGAAAGCTCGAAGTGGAACTCGATGCCTTTTCGGAAGGGCGCGGCGGGACGATCCGCCTGCTATCGAACACCAACATGCTTTCCGAGCACATGCCTCAACTGCTCGGATCATTCCTGCGGCAGAACCCGGATATATTTGTCACCGTCGCCGACAAGCCGAGCATGGAAGTGGTCAACCTGCTGAGAAACGGCGAGGCGGATATCGGCATTGTCGCATCGTCGGCGGACATGACCGGTCTCGAGCGCTGGCGCTTCGTGCCGGACAGGCTGGTGCTGATCGTCCCGGGCGACTGGGCTCTGGAAGGGCCGGTTGCCTATGCGCGAATTCTGGATCATCCGCTGATCGCGCTTAACACGACGGTCGCCCTGTCGCAATTCCTGCGGCGGCTAGCCACCGAGCTTGGCAGACGAGCGAATATCCGCATCCGGGTCGAAAACTTCGAGTCGCTTTGCCGAATTGTAGAATGCGGCGCGGGCCTTGGAATCGTACCGGAAAGTGCTGCCCGGCGGTATGGCCGTGACATGGGTTTTCGGACGCTTGAGATTGCCGACGGCTGGGCGGAACGCGAACTCTATGTCTGTGTGAGAAATCAGCAGCAGCTTCCCCTCTACGCGCAGAAACTGCTGCTGCATTTTCAGACCTATGCCGAAGAAGCGAAAAACGCGGCTTTTCGCGAGGCCGCAATCGTTAAAATTTGAAACATTGTCGCAGATTTGACCATCGTCAGTTTCGGTCAAAATCCGGAATGACAGTAGTTCATTTCGATGCAAGAAACCCCATCAGGGAATAGGGAGGGTATTTCTTACGGCGAAAGTTTAATTCATGGATGTTTCAGAGTTTCACGATCATTCGCAATTATATCGCGAAATAGAAATCCCGTTCGATTTTGCGGAGATCTTCTTCTCCAGAACGGACACGCGTGGGAAAATCCAGTCCGGCAACGAGGTGTTCCAGCGCATAAGCGGCTATTCCTGGAGCGAGCTTGCAGGGAAGCCCCATAACATCATTCGCCATGAAGGCGTGCCGCGTGCCGTATTCTGGTTGCTGTGGGATCGTCTGAAACAAGGCCTCCGAACCGGCGCCTATGTAAAGAACAAGAGCAAGGACGGCCGGTTCTACTGGGTTTATGCCATCATAACCCCATGCGAGGGCGGTTATCTTTCCGTTCGCATCAAGCCGAGCAGCCCGATTTTCAGTATCGTTCAGACGGAATATGCTGCCCTTGCCCGGATGGAGATAGAGGAAAAGCTGTCACCGGCGGAAAGTGCAGCGCGACTGATGACGCGCCTTTCGGCTCTCGGTTTCGAAACCTACGATGCCTTCATGGCAACAAGCCTTTCTGCCGAATTCTCGCTGCGCGACGTGAACCTGCAGAAACAGTCGCGGCAGACACTTGCGCTTTATGGACGACTGATGCCCTCTGCCGCGCGGCTGCTGACCGCGGCCCAGCAGATCTCCGACGGGTATCTGACCTACCGCTTCGTGCCGCTCAACCTACTGGTTCATGCAGGCCAGATCGGTGAAGCGGGTGCGGCGATTGCAACCATCTCGACGAATTACAACACGCTGTCGGAGGAAATAGAGCGAGGGCTGGACGGCTTTCTGCAAGCCGCCCGAACCGTGTCACACACAATTAGCGTCGGGGCTTTTCTGCTTTCCACATCCTATGTGCAGCGGGAGATCGCCTGCAGTTTCAGAGATGAAGTCCCCATCGAGGGGGTAGACCACGCGACCGAGAAGAATTTTCTCGACCAGCAGCAGTCGACCTATCAGGCCGAAGCATTAAAGAGCCTGACCGGCATCGAGGGCGAGTTGAAGATCTTCTTCCAGATGGTTTCCGAGATGAAGCGGCTGGCCTCCGGCCTCGCGGCAATCCGCATCATGGGCAAGGTGGAATCGGGGCGGCTGAGCGTCGCCGTCGTCAATGATCTGATCATGGATTTGGAGGCGTTTCAGGATATTGTTCAGCGCGGCCTTGCCGACATATTGCAGGCCAATGACGCGCTAAGAATGGATACGTCGCGCCTGCTGGAGGCCTATGCCGCCGAAGACGCCTGAAGTAGCCGTCGATTATCAACGCGCGCCGCTCAGCGCGCCGCTCCTTCCGCCGGCAGACAGACGGTGGCGACAAGACCGGAACCTGCCGTCCTGTTTTCAAGCGTGATCGTGCCGCCATGCGCATCGAGGATCTGCCTGACGATGGCAAGGCCGAGGCCGGTGCCGCCATGGCTCCGGTTTCGCGACGGTTCAGCGCGGAAAAAGGGTTCGAAGACGAAGGGCATGTCCTTCTCCCCTATGCCCGGCCCGTCATCCTCGATGATCAGACAGGCCATGCCATCACGCCTTTCGGTTCTTATCCGGGCATGCGTGCCGTAGCGCAAAGCGTTGGACAACAGATTGTCGATCACCCTTCGCAGTGCCTTTCGCGGCAGCCGGACATTGAGGGGATCGGCCGAGAGGGCGAGTTGAACCGCATCTCCGGACGGGGCGACTTCGATGGCCGAGGTGCTGACTGCTGCATTCAGTTCCACCGTCTCCTTCTCGGATCCGGCAGAGCTTTCACTGGCGAACAGAAGCACGTCGTTCAGCAACTGCTCCATCGTCTCGACATCATGAATGGCCTTTTCTCGATGGGTGCCTGCCGGCATCATCTCCAGCCGCAGGCGGAAACGCGTGAGGTAAGTCTTCAGATCGTGCGAGATCGCCCCGAGAAACAGGGTGCGGTTGTTGACAAGGCCGAGGATGCGCCCCTGCATGGCATTAATCGCCCGGATCAGGGTGCGAAGTTCCCGCGCTCCCCTCTCCTTCACCTGCACTGGCTCGATGCGGTTTCCGAGCTCATCGACGGTTCGTGCCAACTGGGCAAGCGGCCGCGTTTCACGCGCCACAGCAAGGACAGCGATGATCGCGACGACAATGCCGAAGAAACCCGCGAGAAAACCGACCGGCAGGTTCCAGACCCGCAATGTCGTCTCGTCGGAAACCGAGAACCGGGCGATCTCTCCGGATCTGAGCCCGACGACGAATGTCATCAGCGATGAATTGCGCCGGTGCTCGCCGGATCGGACCGCGCCCACCCGGACGACCCGCCCGGGCTCGAGATCATCGATCATCTTTCGGGTAAGCACGCCCATGCGTCCCAGGCTGAAGTCATCCTCGAAGCCTTCGGGCATGGCGGAAATCACCGAGACCTGGAACCCGGAGACGCTCGACACAGCAAGCACGTCCTCACGGTTACGGATCTCAGTTTGATCGAGCAGTCGAACGACGGCGACAATGCGCTTGGCGATGGCGAAAGGCGGCGGTGGAGATCGCTCGCCATGCAGATACGAGATCACCACGAACAACTGGCTGACGAACAGCGCGGCCGTGACGATCAGCGCGATACGGGCGACGATGCCGATCTTTCTCAACAACATTCAGCCGTCCGTCACAGTCGGGTTGAACAGATAACCGACATTGCGCACGGTGGTGATGACCCGGACATCCGGCGGCAAGCAGGCGGCGAGCTTGGTTCGAAGGCGCGAGATCGTTACGTCGATCGTCCGATCATAGGTCTCGGCGGACGATCCGCGGGTAAAATCGAGCAACTGGTCGCGTGAGAGAACCCGCTTCGGCCGATCGAGGAAACAGGCGAGAAGGTCGAATTCCGTGGTGGTGAGCGGCACGCTCGCACCATCTTCCGTCATGATGCTGCGCGCCTGCGGATCGACGACGAGACCGGCGAAGCGCTTGACCGAATTGCCCGGATCCGACGCAATCCCCTTCGCGGTCGTGCGGCGCATCACGGCCCGCATGCGGGCGAGCAGCTCGCGCGGATTGAAAGGTTTGCCGAGATAATCATCGGCGCCGAATTCCAGCCCGACGATGCGATCGATCTCGGCGGTCTTGGCGGTCAGCATGATGATCGGCACCTGGGACCGCGCACGGATGCGCTGACAGAACGACAGGCCGTCCTCGCGCGGCATCATCAGGTCAAGAATGATCAGATCCGGCCAGCGGCGCTCGACCAGCCGGTCGGCCGATGGCGGGCTATCGGCGGTCTGTACCAGATAGCCTTCGCCGGTCAAAAACTCATCGAGCAGGTCGCGAATTTCCGGGTCGTCCTCGACAACCAGAATTTTCAACTGTTCATCCATTTTACGCTGCTCCATCACCCGACCGGGCCTATTCAGCCAAGTATGAGCCTATCAGACAGGACTGCGATTTCGAGACGATTTCGGATTTGTTGCAATTTGTTACAGCGCCGCGGGAATGCTGGGCCAATCGGCATGCCCGTCTGCAAACTTTTGTAGCAAAGCTGAAACAGCCGTTCAAAACGGACGCGGGACAATGGCGACTTCTTCAATACAAGGAGCCGAGCTTTCCATGTCTGCAATCTACCTTTCACACGACATCCGGGCCACAGAAGCCCTCCAATCGATGCCCGCGATGCGCAAAGCCGCGTCACTTGCGATACTGGCGCTGCTAGTGCTTTTCTCCTGCGGAGGCCTCAACAAGGCCTCCGCCGCGATCAACGGCGTGGCGGTGACCAGCGTCAACCTGCGCGCCGGGCCAAGCACGCGCTATCCGGTGGTGATGGTCATGCCGCAGAGTGCCTCGCTTGCAGTCTATGGCTGCACCGGAGACCGGTCGTGGTGCGATGTCAGCGGGTCGGGCGCCCGAGGCTGGGTGGCGGCAAGCTATATCCAGGTCCTTTATAATGGCCGCCCGACGGTGCTGACCGCATCGATCGCGCCGGTCGTCGGCATCGCCACGGACGCCTTCAGCGTCGCCTATTGGGACGCGCATTATCATTCGCAGCCCTGGTACGGGCATTGGGATCGCTATTACATCGGCGGCGGATCGCGTTCGGTCGTTGCCGGTTGCGGAGATCACGGATGCGGCGCTGCCGCCGTGACGCGTGGTCCCTATGGTGGTGCGAGGGCCGCAGCCGGTGGCTGCCATGATGGAAATTGCGGCGGGGCTGCCGTGACCAGAGGCCCGAATGGCGGCGGGCGGGCGGCCGTTGGTGGCTGCGGTCCGGAAAAATGTGGCGGCGTATCGGTTACGCGCGGGCCGCTCGGCAACACGCGCATTCGTCACGGCTCATCCGACCGACCGTAACGCGATAGAGCGGCTCCGTCTTTCCGTGAAAGGCGAAACCGCTCTATCGATTTTTTTTCTGAACGCAATTCCGGACGCAAAACCGGTTCCCACTTTTGCTGGAATTGCTCATAGCCCGACTACCGAAAACCAGCCGGGCTATCTGATCTTTTTATCCGTGCGCGAGATCGAAGACGTGGTGATGGATATGTCCGTCGAACATTTCCAGCAGGCCCTTGGTCATCTCGCGGCTCTCGTAGCGAACCGCAGAATCCAGCGCGGCGGCAAGCGCCTCGCGGCTGTCATAGGCGGTCCAGAGCACCATCGGAAAGGGCGGAGCGCCCTCGTCCCGTTCGACGGCGTACAGGACTTTGACCTCGCGGATGCCGGGAAAAGCCAACCACATCGGCATCAGCTTTTCCGCGACATAGGCCTTGAAGGCGCCTTCCTTGCCGGCATGGATCGAGCCTTCGAAAAATGCCTGACGGATGATCATCGCTGGCGATCCTCAGTTGACGGTGGTCGGCGGCTTTTCGCCGGCGAAGTAGGCAGCAAGGTTTTTCAGGACCATTTCGCCCATGCCCATGCGGGTTTCATGCGTCGCGCTGCCGACATGCGGCAGAAGCACGGTGTTCGGCGCGGTGAAGAATTCCTCGCGGATATTCGGCTCGTTGACGAAAACATCGAGGCCGGCACCGGCGATCTTGCCGGAGGTCAGGGCCGCAAGCAGCGCGTCTTCATCGACCACCGTGCCACGGGCGATATTGATGAGATAACCGTTCGGACCAAGTGCTTCGAGCATCTCGGCATTGACGATATTGAAGGTCTCGGCATTGGCGGAGATGACGACGCAGAGAACGTCGCTGTCGCTCGCGAGATCGAGCGGCGTGGCGCAGGCTTTCCAGCTCGTGTCCTTGACCGGCGAGCGGTTCCAGTAGCGAACGTCCATGCCGAAGGCTTCCGCCTTGCGGCCGACGGCCTTGCCGATCTGGCCGAGGCCGAGAATGCCGAGCTTCTTGCCCTTGGGGCTGGTGGCGAGCGGGAAACCGCCCTTCTTCCAGTTGCCGCTGCGGACATAGGCATCACCGGCAACGACCTGGCGGAGAGTAGCGAGGATAAGGGCGATACCGACATCGGCGACATCATCGGTCAACACGCCGAGCGTGGTCGCGACATCGATATTGCGCTCGCGGGCGAATTTCAGGTCGATCTTATCAGTGCCGACGCCGTTGACGGCGACAACGCCGAGGTTCGGCAGCTTTTCGATCCACTCCTTGGAAATGCCGCCGCCGCCGCCTGTTGCAGCCGCACGGATGCGCGGCAGCGCTTCCTCGATCGACTGTTTCTGGCTTGGGTCATAGGCGCGATGCACGGTGTAGAGCGCATCGAGCTGTTCCTCGATCGGCTTCATCATCTGTTCGAGAAGCAGGAGGTCCGGTTTCATCTGCAGTATCCTTATCGATTTTGGATCAGGCGATCTGGCCGAGGAAGTTCTTCAGACGCTCGTTCTTCGGGTTTTCGAAGAATGTATCAGGCGGCCCCATTTCCAGAATTTCACCGCGATCCATAAAGATCACCCGGTCGGCCACCTGACGCGCGAATCCCATCTCGTGGGTTACGCAGAGCATGGTCATGCCTTCCTTGGCAAGGTCGATCATCGTATCGAGCACTTCCTTGACCATTTCCGGATCGAGTGCGGAGGTCGGCTCGTCGAACAGCATGATCTTGGGGTTCATGCAGAGCGCGCGGGCAATCGCCACACGCTGCTGCTGGCCACCGGAAAGCTGCGCCGGGTATTTTTCGGCCTGTTCGGGAATGCGGACACGCTCCAGAAAGCGACGGGCAGTCTTCTCGGCTTCCGCCTTGGAAATGCCGCGCACCTTCATCGGCGCGAGCGTGCAGTTTTCGAGCACGGTCATATGCGGGAAGAGGTTGAAGCTCTGGAAGACCATGCCGGTTTCCTGGCGGACCAGATCGACATTCTTGCCGCCGGCGGTCAGGTCGTGACCGTCGACGACGATACGGCCCTGCTGGATGACTTCCAGCTGGTTGATGCAGCGGATCAGCGTCGACTTGCCCGAGCCGGACGGCCCGCAGATGACGATGCGCTCACCGCGATTGACCTCGAGGTTGATGTCCTTGAGGGCGTGGTAGGCGCCATACCACTTGTTGACGCCTTCCATATGCACGGCCAGATCGGAAGTCCCGCGCACGGCCGCCGCTGTTGCGTTCGCTTTTGCCTCGGTCATGCGAGGAACTCCTTCAGTCTTAAATTACTTCTTGGCGACGAAATCCGGCAGCGGCGAACCGAGCCACTTTTCGTGGATCTTGTTCAACTCGCCATCCGCCTTGGCCTTTTCGACGAAAGCGTTGACAGCGGTCAACAATTCAGCCGAACCCTTGCGAACGGCGATACCCTGAACCTGCTGGCTGAGCTGCAGTTTCTGGTCGAAACGGCCCGGAGCTGCCTGCTCGATCTGGGTGGCGACGACGTTGGAAACGCCGATCAGTTCGACCTGACCGGACAGCAGTGCCTGAACGGCGCTGGCATCGTCATCGAAACGCTGGATCTTGGCGTCCTTCGGAGCGACCTTGGTGACGGCCGTATCCTGCGTGGATGCACGGGCGACGCCGATCGTCTTGCCCGACAGGTCTTCCGGCTTGGAAACCTTGGTGTCGGAAGCGCCGAAGACGCCGATCGAGATGCCGGCATAGGGCTGCGAGAAGTCTACATTCTTGGCGCGTTCTTCGGTGATGCCGAGCGAGGCGACGAGCAGGTCTACCTGGTTGCTCTGCAGGTAGGGAATGCGGTTCGGGCCGGTGACCGGAACGATCTGGACCTTGACGCCCCATTCCTTGCCGAGCAGCTTGGCAACGTCGGCGTCATAACCGTCCGGCTCGTTCGACGTGTTCATGATGCCGAATGGCGGAAAGTCGACCATCATGCCGATCTTGACCGTGCCGGCCGACTTGATGGTTTCGACCGTCTGTGCCGATGCGAACGAAGCGGTTGCCCCGATGACCAGTGCGGCGCCGATGCCGGCCATTGCCATGCGTCTCGAAATGCTCATGTTCCTACCCTTTCTTGTCCACCGGCATCCTCCCGCCGGCTAAGGACCGGTCAACGCGTTGTCGACCGGGAAAACTTCACTTCCATGCGACGTGCGAGCAGCGACAGCGGCCAGCACAGGATGAAATAGACTGCAGCCACGGTGCCGAACACCATGAACGGGCTGAATGTCGCATTGTTGATGATCTGGCCCTGACGCGTGAGCTCGGTGAAACCGATGATCGCGGCAAGCGATGTGCCCTTTATCAGCTGCACCAGAAAACCGACCGTCGGGGCAATCGCAATCCGGCTTGCCTGCGGCAGGATGATGTAGCGCATGCGGTTGAAGTAACGCAGGCCAAGGGCGGTAGCCGCCTCACGCTGGCCGGGCGGGATCGCCTCGATGCAGCCGCGCCAGATTTCACCCAGAAACGCGCTGGCATGCAGGGTCAGCGCGACGGCCGCCGCGATCCACGGATTGATGGCAAAGCCCATAATGTTCATGCCGAAGAACACCAGGAAGAGCTGCATCAAGAGCGGCGTGCCCTGGAAGACGCGGATGAAACCGGTGGCAAGCAGCCGCGGCCATTTCGCATCGGAGACGCGGGCAAGCGCGATCAGCAGACCACCGACGCCACCGCCGGCAAAGGCGATTGCGGAAAGCGCAATCGTCCACTGCGCTGCCATGACGATGATCCAGAACTCGTTGATGCCAAAAGGTCTGATAAGCATGATCCGGCCCTCCTCAGCGGCTCAACGGATATCTGAAGGCGGCCTTTTCGATCATCGAGAAGACCGCGGAAAACCCGATCGACATGATGAGATACATGGCCGTGATGATGATATAGACCTCGAAGCTGGCGAAGGTCGCCGACTGCAGGTCATTGCCGGCAGCAGCCAGATCATCGGCGGAGATCGCGGAGACCACGCTGGAGGTCAGCATCAGATAGATGAATTGGCTGGTCAGCGCCGGGTAAACCGTCCGGAGCGCCGGCTTCATGATGATGTAGCGAAAGATCTGCAGCTTGGAGAGGCCGAGCGCGGTACCTGCCTCGACCTGGCCCCTCTGGATCGACTCGATGCCGGCGCGGATGATTTCCGTGCCGTAGGCGCCGAAATTCACCACCAGCGCGACGAGTGCCGCACTGTTGGGCGACAACCGGATGCCGAGCGACGGCAGGCCGAAGAAGATGAAGAAGATCTGCACCAGGAAGGGCGTGTTGCGGATGATCTCGATATAGGCATCGATGACCCAGCGCAGCGGCGCAACCCGCGACGTCTTGCCGGCGGCACAGAGGATCGACAGGATCAGGCCGATCACCATCGCCGCGCAGGACAGCTGCACCGTTACCCAGGCACCGAGCAGGAGCTTGTCAAAACCC
Source organism: Hyphomicrobiales bacterium (assembly GCA_900472575.1). Classification (GTDB taxonomy): domain Bacteria; phylum Pseudomonadota; class Alphaproteobacteria; order Rhizobiales; family Rhizobiaceae; genus Neorhizobium; species Neorhizobium cellulosilyticum. Next base: position 276,499 of record UCIV01000024.1, on the reverse strand, counting down.
GCCAATACGGGCTCGAAATTGAAAGTGTACAAGGGCTCCTCCGCGCTCGTATGCCGCACCTCCATGCGACGATTTAGATCGATCTAAATCAGTTGTCCGACAACGTCAACCCGATTCTTGCTGTCTTCCCAAGCTGCTTCCACGCCAAATGGCGCTTGATTGGCGAATATGCAGTTGCGGTGCCTTCACGAGTTTGCGAGGCGCCAGATCCGGCTGGGCCAATCGATCCAGAAGCAGCTTTCCAGCTCCTTCCCCGATCGCTTCGGGAAAGGTTGCAACGGATGTCAGGCGCGGGCGCATTGCCTCGGCATCCGCGACATCGTCAAAACCCACCAGCGAGAAATCGCGACCAATGCTGATGCCGAGATCGTAGAGCCCGGCAGAGAGGCCGAGAGCGACGACATCGTTAAAGCAGACGACTGCGCTCGATCGACGCGAACCTTTGGTAAACAATCCGGCGGCCTCCGCGATTGCGGCAATCTGGTGCGGCACGCGGATGACATTTTCGGGGTCGAGCCCACGCGCCTGCATTGCGTCACGAAAGCCGTCGACCCGCTCCTGGTAGGCCGAATGAACCGGACCATGCAGGGCGAAAGCGATATCCCGGTGCCCGAGTTCCGCCAGATGATCCACCGCCTGGCGCATGCCGAAAGCATAATCGACACCGGCATAATCGCAATCGTCGGTGACGCGGCGCAGGACCTGGACGAGTGGCAGGTCCCACTCGACCATCTTCTCGACCAGCGACATCTCCGTTTCAGCGGCCGGGCAGAGGATAATGCCATCAACGCCGTGTTCGCGCATGCGCGTCAGCAATGTTTCCTGACGGGCGACGAGGTCTCCGCTATTGACCAGGATCACCACCATGCCGGCCGCATCGATGACCCGATCGATGCCGGCGAGCAATTCAGTGAAGAACGGATTGACGAGGTTTGGAATGACGACGCCGATCGTCAGGCTGCGATCGGCCCTGAGCCTTGCCGCGCCCATATTATAGACATAACCGAGCTCCTGCATCACCGCCTCGACCTTGGCGCGGGTCTCGGTGCTGACCAGCGGGCTCTTGCGAATGACGAGCGACGCTGTTGCGCGCGAGACGCTGGCATGACGGGCAACATCCAGCAGTGTGACGCGATTTTTCTTTCGGCCTTCGGATAACATGGCTGTGCATCGTCCTCCCGAGCCGAAGCAGTATTACGCCTATAGATTGATCGCTATCAATCCTCGGTCAATCCTTCGGCGAGCACGAAAATCGATTACCCTCAGTTTCCGACAGTGTATCCTATCGCTCCAGAGCGACCGTCTTGATGACCGCAAAGATGGATTTTTCGACGGCAAGCTGCAGCCGCTCCACCGAGAGCGTGGTGATGCGGGCAAGCACGATATCGTCGCCTGAGCGGATGTGGATACGCGCCATTCCCTCGCCATCTGGCTCGATCGAAGCCACATGTCCCTCGATGATATTGAGCGCGCTCAGGCCTTCCGGGCGGATCGTCGCGACCATCACATCCCGTTCCGGAATATGAATGCGCACGTTTTGGCCGGCGACGAGCCTTGCGGTCGGCACAGTCATGCTGGCCGCCGAAAGATTGACCGTTGAAAGGCCGTGCGCAGTATCCACCATCTGAACTGTGCCAGACAGCACCGCACCGGCTTCCCGTCGGTCGGTGGATGGCAGTGAGAGAATTTCGGATGGTGTACCGGTTGCTTCGACCCGGCCATCCTTCATCATCACCACCTTATCGGCGAGCTGCGCCACCTCGGCAACCGAATGACTGACATAGACGATCGGCGTTGCCGTCTCGTCGCGCAATCGCTGCAGATAGGGGAGGATTTCGGCCTTGCGGGCTTCGTCGAGTGCTGCGAGCGGTTCGTCCATCAACAGGAGGCGCGGCGCTGACAGCAGGGCACGGCCGATTGCCACGCGCTGCTTTTCGCCACCAGACAGGCCGCCAGGCCGCCGCTCCAGCAATTCGTCGATGCCGAGCATCTGGATGATGCGGTCGAATTCGGCCGATGGTGCATTCTTCGGCGCGAACCAGCGGCCATAGGTGAGGTTCTGGCGGACCGAGAGATGCGGGAAAAGCCGGCCTTCCTGAAAGACGTAGCCGAAACGCCGCTTGTGCTTGGGCACGAAGATGGGTCTTTCCGTATCGACCAGCACTTCGCCATCGATCACCAGCCGACCATGATCGGGTTTCGAAAGACCTGCAATGATCCGGACCATGGACGTCTTGCCGGACCCCGAACGGCCGAACAGCGCGGTGACCCCGCCTTCGGATGAAAAGCCGGCATCGAGCGAGAAGGCCCCGAGTTTTTGTCTTGCTTCGACGAGAAGGGTCATTGCGGGCTCACCCTCTTTCCAACGACATGAGCAAGCAGTTCCGAGGCGAGCAATGCGGCAAAGGAGATGACGATCGCAACGATGGTGAGGCGCATGGCGCCGAGATCGCCGCCCGGCACCTGGGTGAAGGTGTAGATGGCGGCCGACAGCGTCTGCGTCTCGCCCGGAATGTTGGAGACGAAGGTGATCGTTGCGCCGAACTCGCCCATCGCCTTGGCAAATGCGAGGATCATGCCGGCAATGATACCGGGCAGGATCAGCGGCAACGTGACTGTCAAGAACACCCAGGCAGGGCTTGCACCGAGCGTTCCGGCAGCTTCTTCGAGCTTGCGATCGACGGATTCGATCGACAGGCGGATGGAGCGCACCATAAGCGGAAAGCCCATCACGCCACAGGCAAGGGCAGCTCCGGTCCAGCGGAAGGACAATACGATACCGAGATATTCGTTGAGAAAGGAGCCGATGACGCCGCGACGACCGAAAAGGACGAGCAGGATGAAACCGGTGACGACCGGCGGCAGGATAAGAGGCAGATGGACAACGCCGTTCAGGATCGATTTGCCCCAGAATTTTCCCCGCGCCAGGAGATAGGCGGTAACGATGCCGAAGGGCAGACTGACGATCATGGCGATGCCGGAGACCCAGAGACTGAGCCTGATCGCCACCCATTCCTCATCGCTCAATACCAGCCAGTCCAACGATCCACTCCGCATGAAAACGGCCTCCGCTGAAGCGGAAGCCGTGATTTTGTGTTGTTCAATACGTTACTTCAGAACCGTAAAACCTTCCTTCTCGAAGAAGGGCGCGGCCTTGGCGGACTTCAGATATTCAAGATAAGCGGCAGCGTCCGGTGCCTTGGATTCCGACAGGATGGCGATCGGGTAGATGATCGGCGCATGGCTTTCTTCCGGGAAGGTGCCGACGACGGCAACACCCGGATCGGCGGCGGCATCGGTTGCGTAGACAATGCCGTAAGGCGCTTCACCGCGGGAAACCAGCGCCAGTGCGGCACGCACGCTTTCAGCGCCCGCAACGCTCTTTTCGACCGAAGCCCAGGTACCGAGCTTTTCGAGTGCGGCCTTGCCGTATTTGCCGGCCGGAACGCTGTCAGGAGCGCCCATGGCGAGCTTGCCGCCGTTGAGCAGAGCTGCAAGGTCAAAACCCTGTTTGATATCCACCGGCTTTGCATTTTCCTTGGGCGCAACGAGCACGATGCGGTTGCCCAGCCAGTTGGACTTCGTGTCTTCCTTTACCAGTTTCTTGTCGGAGACGTATTTCATCCAGTCGAGGTCGGCCGAGATGAAGATGTCTGCCGGCGCGCCGCTTTCGATCTGTTTTGCAAGCGCCGAACTTGCCGCATAGGAGGCAGTCACTTCCTTAGCGGTTTCAGCGCTCCAGGCTTTGTTGGCTGCGTCGAGCGCGTTTTTCATGCTGGCGGCGGCAAATACGGTGACTTTTTCCTGCGCGGAGGCAGGCGTCATGGCCGATCCCATGACGGCGAAGGTCATTGCGGCCGCAACTACGGCTTTATTGATCCAGCGACGGTCAACGATTTTCATTGTCAGGCTCCCTCAATCATCGAAATATCCCGGCAAATATATCGAGACGCATAACCTTGGCCAGCGTTATATTTATCGGGATATAATGATTTTTTCGCGGAGCACTTTTGTCGATCGTCACGCAAGCAGCAATCCAGGCTCGGCGGGGGAGCGTAAATATCGCTGGAGGAGGTCGAGACATCCTCCTCCACGAGGCGACGCTCAATCGTTCCATTCGATCCGGTTGAGGAAAATGCTTTCGTTCGGCGTCGGCGTAAAGGAGACCTGTTCGGCGGCGCCGTAGACAACGGAGGCCTGATAGAGCGGGATGATGAGGTTTTCCGCATTCACCTTCTCATGCACCTTTTTGTAGGCGGCCAGTCGCTCTTCCTGCGACAGCGACTTGCGGGCTAGATCGAGCGCTGCATCGATCTCGGCATCCTTGATGCTCGACCAGCCGCTCGACGAATGCAGCAGCGGATAGAGAATTCCGTCGGCATCCTGGCAGCCGCAGCTCCAACGACTGAAGGCGATTGCGGGGATGACGCCCGGCCCGCCCTGCATCTGCTTCAGCCAGTTGGGCATGTCGGTCATCTCGATCTCGATCTTCATGCCGGCATCGTTGAGCATCTGCTGGATCGCCTGGACGACGCGCTGGTCATAGACCGGTGAGGTCAAAAGCTTGATCGGCGTATCCGCGCCGGGCGTGGAAGAGATGATCTCCCTGGCCTTGGCCGCATCGAAGGGCAGCGCCTCGATGCCTTCGACCCAGCCCATATGGGCGGGTGAGGCGATTTCCGGGACCGGTTTTTCTCCAGTCGCGAGAATGCCCTCGGCAATGCCGACCTTGTCGATCGCCATGGCGATCGCCTCGCGAACCGCCGGCTTGTCGAGCGGCGCCTTGGTGACATTCATGCCGAGATAGGCAACACGCTCCGTATTGCCGACCAGCGCCTTGCCCTTGCCCGACGACTGGATCTGCGCAACGAGGTCGCCGTTCAGATAGGTCGCAAGATCACTCGCACCAGCCTGCAGATTGGCAACGCGGGTCGCGGCATCCGGCACGGCGCGGAAGACGGCTTTCGGGAAGGCGCCCTTGTCACCCCAATAGCTCTCATTGCGCGCGAGCGTCACCTCGACGCCGCGCTGCCATTTTTCGAACTTGTACGGGCCGGAGCCTACAGGGCTGAGATTGAAGGCGTCCTTGCCTACTTTCTCGACCACGGCCTTCGGCACGATCGACAGTTTGACCAACTGCGCGAAGAGAGGCGGATACGGACCGTTGGTGGTCAGCGTCATCGTCGTCGGATCGTCAGCGACCGCATCGGTGATCTGGTTGAACTGTCCGAGTTGGGGGCTGGCGAAGGCGGGATCGGTGATGCGCTTCACCGAGAAGGCGACATCTTCGGCCGTCAGCTTAGTCCCATCATGGAAGGTGACGTCATCGCGGATCTTGAAGCGGATCTGCGTGTCGGAAAGATAATCCCAGCTGGTGGCAATCTGCGGGACGATCTTGCCCTCGTCATCACGGGTGACGAGATTGTCGAAGACGTTGCGGTAGACGTTGTAGCTGTCCGGATTCCACTGGACATGCGGGTCGAGCGACGACGGCTCGCCCGGCAGATCAATGACAAAAAGATCCTTAGAGGCGTAAGCCTGTAACGGTGATGCAATGCTGGTTGCGGCGAAAATGATGCCAGCGAGAATATGCCTGTGTGATCGCATGAGTTGTTCCCCTTATCAGCGAAAATCAGTTCTCGAAACGCCTTAGCTTGAACTGCAGACCGGCGCAGGTCATGCAACTTTATTCTAATTCTGAGATGTCAATTAAAATAAATGACATTTCATAAACTCATGTTGACATCTTAAATTTCGCTATGCAATCCTGATTGTCGAGGTGAACAGCCCGATGCCAGAAAGCCGGAAGAGCTGAAGGTTAGAGGGTATGGCCAAACACGGTCGGCTCCAGGAATCAGCTTTGACAAGTTTCGTGAATCTGACGATGAAGGGATCAGAGGACGGCCATTTCGGCTGCCAGAATAACGAATTGAGATACCAGAATGCTTGATAGTGATGCCTATTCGTCGCCGGTGCCCGGTCTGGGCAAAGGTCTCTCTGCCGAACAGACGCTGCGCAGTGCAATCGTGCATTGCGTATTGAAGCCCGGCGAAGTGCTTTCGGAGGCCCGGCTTTGCGATGAGTTCGCCATCGGCCGCGGTGCGGTGCGCATGGCCCTGCAGCGCCTTCAGGCGAGCGGCCTTGTGACGGCGGCACCCAGAAGCGGCTGGCAGGTCGCCCCGGTTTCTGCCGGCGAGATTCGCGAGATCGTTGCCGGGCGGCGGCATCTGGAAGCCATTCTGGCGGAGGTGAAACTGACCGAGGCGGACCAGGCACATGTGGCCAAGCTGTGCGACATGTATGCTGCCCTTCATGGCCGCAGCGACCCGTCGCTCGATCTGCAGGGAACGCTGCGGCGCGCTGAACGCGACCTGCTTTCACTGCTGGCAACACGGCTCAACATGCCGACGGTGAGCGGCTGGCTTTTCGACCTGTGGGATCGTTCGGCGCGGCTCGTCACATTCTTCGAGGCACGCAGCACGGCGAAGCTTAAGGGAGCCGACCGTGCGGCACTTGGAGCCTGCCTGCTTGCCGGCGAAAGCGAAGGCGCCAAGGCGCATTTCGCCGCCGCGACCGACCAGCTGGAAGCCTATCTTGCAGCACGCTTTCTTGAATCTTCGGCCATCCTTAACGAACCGGTCACCCGCCGCAAGCGGGCCGCAAGGACCAAGGCCGAGACCAATGAATTTCAACCGAACCAGGAACGAACAAGGACGAACTGACAATGCCAGGTTTTAGACGTATTACTTCGGCACTTCTGCTTGCCGCCGCTCTGGGCGGAGCAACTTTCCTTAGCGGCCCCGCGAGCGCCAAGGACATGTTCGTCGTCGATCTGGTGAACGAGCCATCCTCGCTCGATCCGCAGAAGCAGTGGAACCCCGACAGCTATTACGTCTACCGCAACGTCTTCGACAACCTGATCACTCGCGACGATGCGGGAAAGATCGCACCGCAGATCGCAACAAGCTGGGAATACAAGTCTCCCTCCGAAGTCGTCTTCAAGCTGCGCAGCGACGTGAAGTTTCATGACGGCGAGAAACTGACCGCCGAGGATGTCGCCTTCTCGGTCACGCGGATCATCGATCCGGCCTTCAAGAGCCCGCAGATCAGCCAGTTCAACAAGATCAAGTCGGCTGCGGTGACAGGCGAGAACGAGGTCACGATTACCACGGACGGACCTTATCCGGTTCTGCTCGCGCAGCTGGTAAAGCTGTCGATCGTGCCGAAGCATGTGGTCGAGAAAATCGGCGACGACGCCTTCAATGCGGCGCCCGTCGGTTCCGGCCCCTACAAGTTCGACCGCTGGGATCGTGGCTCGCTGGTCGCGCTCACCCGCAATGCCGATTACTGGGGCGACAAGGGACCGTTTGAAAAGGCCGAATTCCGCGCAGTTCCCGATGCAGCAACGCGCCTTGCCGATCTTCAGGCCGGCAATGCGGATCTTATCGTGACGCTCGATGCCGACCAGGCGAAACAGCTGGAAGGCACTGGTTCGGCCAAGGTGCTGAGTGCGCTGACGGAGCGTATCGCCTATCTGAAGCTCAACCCGACGATCGCGCCACTCGACAACCCGAAAGTCCGCCAGGCTGTCGCCATGGCGATCGACAAGCAGGGCATTGTCGAAGGCCTGCTCGGCGGTTTCGACAAGCCGGCAAGCCAGATGGCGAACGATACCTATTTCGGTTTCGTGCCTAACCTGAAGAACGTGGAATTCGACCCGGAAGCCGCAAAGAAGATCGTCGAGGAGACAGGCGCCGGCAAGACCAAGCTTTCGTTTGCGACCTCGCCGGTCTTCGACCAGCGTATCGTGCAGGCGCTCGCACAGATGCTTTCCGATGTCGGCTTTAATGTCGAGATCCAGCTGACCGACATGGCGGCGTATCTGAAGCGTGCCCAGAGCGAACCGGCGCAGCAGGCGAATTTCGCCTTCGGCCGCTGGTCCTGCGCCTGCCAGGATGTCGACGGCGTGCTCTTCCCGCTTCTGCATTCCTCAAGCTCGTGGTCGTCACTGCGCGATCCGAAGATAGATGCGCTGCTTGTCGCCGCCCGCAATACGCTCGACGACAAGGAACGCCAGCAGGCCTATGACGGCGTCGCCAAATTTGTCGCAGACGATGTGCCCATGGTGCCACTTTACGAAGCTGCCGTTCTTTACGGCGGAGCCAAAAACCTTGAATGGCAGCCGACCGCCAACGAAAGCATGTTCCTGAACCGTATGTCCTGGAACGACTGATGGAAGCCGGCAGCGATCTGCAATCGTCGGATCGCTTCCCTCCCAACCAGCGGAAAAGCAAGTGCCGATCTTCTTTGCCAAGCGCCTTTTTCAAGCGCTGATCGCCATCTTCGGCGTGATGACCCTGATCTTCTTCCTGCAGCGACTGGCTGGCGACCCGGTTCTGCTGCTGGTGCCGATGGATGCCTCGCAGGCGGATGTCGACCGGATGAGGATCGCGCTTGGCTTCGACCGGCCGGTCGCCATCCAGTATCTCGAATATATCGGCAACCTCATGTTCTTCGATCTCGGGCGCAGCTACGTGCAGAACATCCCGGTCGCCGAACTGATCTGGACCCGCGTTCCCTATACGCTGATGCTGGCCGCCGGCGCGCTGGTGGTGGCCTTCGGGATCGGCATTCCGGTCGGCATCACGCTGGCGATCCGTCGCGGCAGGCCGATCGCGCGGCTGCTTTCCGCCCTCGTGCTTGCCGGGCAATCCATGCCGACCTTCTGGAGCGCCATCCTGATGATCATGGTCTTCGGCGTCTGGCTCGGCTGGGCACCGCCATCGGGTGCGCGTGAACTGTCGAGTATCGTCATGCCTTCGATCGCGCTCGGCCTTTTGTCGATGGCGACGTTCGCTCGCGTTGCAAGGACGGCCGTGCTCGACGAACTGGAGAAAGATTATGTGCGAACCGGCCACGCCAAGGGCCTGCCGATGCGCCGCATCATCTTCCGCCACCTGTTGCGCAACGCATCGATCCCGGTCGTGACGGTCTCGGCGCTGGAGATCGCCAATCTTCTGGCCGGTGCGGTCATTGTCGAGACGGTGTTTGCCTGGCCGGGGCTTGGACAATTGACCATACAGGCGATCACCGCCCGCGACTTCATGGTCGTGCAGGGTGTGGTTATGCTCGGCGCGATCACGGCCATCGGCCTCAATCTCGTTGCCGACCTGCTTTACAGCCTGATCGATCCGCGCATCCGCATGGGAGCCGGCTCATGAGTGCGCAACCACAATCTGTCGCGCCCACCAAACCGACAAGGTCCTCCAATATACCCTGGGCTGCCCTGCCCTTCCTCATAATCATCACAGCCATGGTGCTGCTCGCGCTCGCCGCACCGCTGGTTGCGCCGGTCGATCCGAACACGCAGAACCTTCTTGCCCGGCTGAAGGCACCCGGCACTGTCTCGCGCGGCGTCACCTATATTCTCGGATCGGACGAACTCGGGCGCGATGTCCTGAGCCGGCTGATCTACGGCGCACGGATTTCGCTGTTCGTCGCCTTTTCTTCGGTCCTCCTGTCCGGCACGCTCGGCAGCATATTGGGCATGATCGCCGCCTTTTATCGCGGCTGGGTCGAGATCGTCATCATGCGGCTGGTCGATATCGTGCTGTCGGTACCGGCGATCCTGTTTGCCATCATCACCGTTGCGGTGATGGGGCCGGGCCTCGTCAACGTGGTCATCGTGCTGGCGCTGACCCGCTGGCCTCGTTATGCGCGCGTCGCCTATGGCCAGACGCTTTCGGTCGCCAACATGCCCTATGTGCGGCTGTCGCATTTCATGGGCGCAAGCTGGTTGCGGCTGCTCGGCCGGCATGTGCTGCCGAATATTGCAGGCTCGCTTGCGGTCGTCGCGACGCTCGAATTCGGCCTGATGGTGCTTTTCGAAGCGGGGCTTTCCTTCCTCGGCCTCGGCGTTCAGCCGCCGACGGCAAGCTGGGGGGCGATGCTTTCGACCGGCCGCAACTATGTGGCAACGGCCTGGTGGATCGCCACCTTCCCCGGGCTTGCCCTCTTCCTTCTCGTTTTATCGATCAACCTGATCGGCGACCACGTGCGTGACCGCCTCGATCCGAAAGCAAGGTAATCCCGACATGGATTTCAAGAATGAATTTGCCGGCAAGAAGGTCATCGTAACAGGTGCCTGTGGCATCATCGGCGGCTGGATAACCAAGGCCTTCGCGGAGGCCGGCGCGCAGCTCTGCCTCACCGACCACCGCGCCGAAGCGCTGGCAGCTCCCGTCGGCATCTACGGAGATCAGGCTTTCGGTATCACGACGAACCTGATGAGTTCGCCCGACATGGACCGTTTCGCCGCCGAGATTGCCAAACGATGGGGTGCGCCGGATATTCTCGTCAACAATGCCGGCATCTATCCCTCGGGCTTTCTGCTCGACATGGATATCGACGATTTCGACGCAATCATGGGCGTGAACCTCAGGGCGCCTTTCTATCTGTCGAAACTGTTTGCCCGGCAGATGGTCGGCAAGGGCGTGAAGGGATCGATCGTCAACATTTCCTCAGGTGCCGCCCGCAAGATGCGGCGCACCGCCGTAACCTATTCGACCTCCAAGACCGCACTCGATCGGCTGACAAAGGGATTTGCCATCGAGCTTGCTGAATACGGTATTCGCGTGAACATCGTCGAGCCGGGTTTTGCGGCCGGCAGCAGCGTCAGCGCCCTGAGCAAGGAACATATCAAGACAGTGACCGACGCCATTCCGCTCGGCCGTGCATCAAGCAGCGACGACGTGTCGAATGCCGTGTTGTTCCTGTCGTCTTCCGCCGCGTCCTACATCACCGGCGCGACGCTGGCAGTCGATGGCGGCAATTCGATCGGATCGCTCGCCGTCTATCAGGACAAGAAGAAAGCCCTCTAGGCCGACGAGGACGCAATGTCAGATGAGAAGCCGGATCCGGCTGCCCCACTTTCCGCCTTCCCTGCCTATCAATGGCCGGAGGGAAAGCAGTCCGCGGTGCTTTTGTCGGTCGATGTCGATGCCAACTCGCCGTTTTTGTGGTCGCAGGGGGATAATGCGCCGGAACGGCTCGGCACCCACGAGATCCGCAATTTCGGCCCACGCACCGGGCTATGGCGGCTGGTCGAACTTTTCGCCCGGTTCGGCTTCAAGGCGAGTTTCTACGTGCCGGGCCATGTCGCCGAACAGCATCCGGACATGCTGCCGGCCCTGCTGGATGCCGGGCACGAGATTGGCCTGCACGGATATTTCCACGAGATCGTCTCGGAAATTTCCGATGAAGAGTTTACCGGCGCGATCGAGGCGAGCCTCGAACTGTTCGTCAAGCAGACAGGCAAGCGCCCGACAGGCTTTCGCTCGCCCGCCTGGGAGATGACGCCGCATATGCTGTCCGAGGTCAGGCGGCTGGGGCTCAGCTATGACAGCTCGCTTTCCGGTTTCGACCATCCTTATGAGATCGAGGGCGTGACGGAAATCCCGGTTCAATGGGCCGTCGATGACGCTATATTCTTCAAATTCGAAGGTGGCGGGCGGGATCGCTTTCCGATGCAGTCAGGCCGGATGGTGCTGGAGGACTGGAAATCGGAGTGGCGCACCCTGCACCGTTTCGGCGGTCTCTTCACTCTGACCGCGCATGACTGGATTTCCGGTCGCGCCCAGCGCATCGCACTGCTCGAAGATCTTCTGCAGGAGATTGCGGCCGAGCCGGCGGCCTGGGTGGCCACCGCAGACGAGATCGCCCGTTTTCATCAGGGCTCTGCCAATCAAAAACGCTTCGCCGTCGAGGCAAGAATACCGCAGCCGATCGGCGCGCGGCGATTTGGAAAAAACGCATGACCGAGAGCTGGACCATCCGCAAGGGCGAGACACGCAGCCGCAACGGGCTGGTTGCCTGCCAGAACCGACTTGCAGCCGAAGCAGGCGCCGCCGTGCTTTCGCGCGGGGGCAACGCCGTCGATGCGGCTGTCGTGACGACACTCGTGCTGAGTATCGTCGAACCCTGGCTTTCCGGCATCGGTGGCGGTGGTTTCATGCTACGGGCGGATGGCACTACAGGCGTTGTAGACACGCTCGATTTCAACGTGATCTCGGCGCAGAACCTTGATCCGGAAGATTATCCGCTGACTGCCGGTCGCGACGGCGACTGGTTCAACTGGCCATCGATCGTCGGCGACCGAAATCTCATCGGTTATTCCTCGATCTGCACGCCAGGCGCCATTGCGGGACTGGCGGAAGCGCTGGAGAAATTCGGGACGCTTACATGGGAAGAGGCTCTGCAGCCGGCGATCGAGCATGCGCGCCGCGGAACCAGGCTCGACTGGTTTACCGTTCTGGCGCTGGCGATAGATGCTGCAGGCTTGTCGCGTTTCCACGCATCGTCAGAAATATTCCTTGTCGATGGCCGTCCGCCTCGTGCGCCCGAGCGCGGCGTCGACGCCTTTCTGCCTATGCCGGTAAAGGCTGTAACGCTGGAGCGGCTGGCAAAGGCCGGGGCGCGCGACTTCTATGAGGGTGAGACGGCCCGCAAGATCGTTACCGATCTTCAGGATGGCGGATCGCGCATTGGTGCCGAGGATCTGGCAAGCTACCGTCCTCGCTGGCTCGAGCCGCTGAAACACGGTTATCGCGGCCTCGACATCTATGCCATGGGCGGCCTGTCCGGCGGGCCGACGATGATCGACGCAATCAGCGAACTCGACAAGACATTGCCGACGGAAGACCCCTTGTCCGGCAAGAGCGCGCTCGCCTTCGCGCGGGCGCTGCGCCGGGCATCGGAATATCGCCTGCATAGCCTTGGCCATGCCGGTGGTGGGAGCTGCACCACCCATGTCAGCGTCGTCGATTCCACAGGTACGATGGTGTCGCTCACCAATACGCTGCTTTCCCGTTTCGGCTCGAAAGTGGTGCTGCCGCAGACCGGGTTCCTGATGAATAACGGCATGATGTGGTTCGATCCGCGAAAAGGACAGCCGAATTCGATCGCACCGGGTGTGCGACCGCTCGCCAACATGTGCCCGATCATCGCCACCCTCGACGGCAGGCCCTATATGGCACTTGGTGCCGCGGGCGGACGCCAGATCATGCCTGCCGTGGTGCAGCTTCTATCCTATGTGGCATGTTTCGGACTGTCGCTGGAAGACGCTTTCATGAGCCCGCGCATCGACGCGAGCGGGGTGACGATCATGGTCGACCGCCGGGCGCGGGCCGATGTCGCGAACCGGCTGTCGGGCGAATTTCCCGTCGAGATCGTCGAGGACACGCTCTATCCCGTCAATTTCGCCATCCCCTCCGCCGTGATGCGCAATGGCGATGAATTCGTCGCTATGGCGCATCCGAACCACCCATGGGCCGCAACGGCCGAGGAGGTGCGATGAGCGGACCAGTCCTCAACGTCAGCGATCTTTCGGTCTCGATCCGCGGCAATACGGTGGTCGATGGTGTCTCGCTTGCGATCGGTGCAGGAGAGATCCTGTCGCTGGTCGGAGAATCCGGCTGCGGCAAATCGATGACGGCCTTTGCCGTGATGGGGCTGCTTCCCAAGGTGGCGAAGATCGACAGGGGCAGAGTGGAGCTCGGCGGCTCCGATCTTGTCAGTATCAGCGAGGAACGGCGACGGCTGCGGCGCGGCGCGGAGCTGGCGATGATCTTCCAGGAACCGGTCGCCTCGCTCAATCCGCTGATGCCGATCGGCAGGCAGATCGAGGAAAGCCTGATCATCCATCGCGGCGTCTCGTCTCGTGAGGCCAAGGCCGCCGCCATCGACATGCTGGCGGAGGTCGGCATTCCCGAACCGCAGTTGCGATACCGGCAATATCCATTCGAGCTTTCCGGCGGCATGTGCCAGCGCGCGATGATCGCCATGGCGCTGATCTGTCGGCCGAAACTCCTGATCGCCGACGAGCCGACGACCGCGCTCGACGTGACGATCCAGGCGCAGATCCTCGAACTGATGAAACGGCTGAGGGACGAGACGGGCACGGCTATCCTGCTGATCACCCACGACATGGGTGTGGTCGCGGATATGGCGGACCGTGTTGCGGTGATGTATTCCGGCCGGATCGTCGAGGAGGCGCCGGTCGAGACGATCTTTGCCAGCCAGCGCCACCCCTATACGCGCCTTCTTCTTTCCACCATTCCCCGGCTCGACGGGCAGGCGAAGACCGAACTGCCGGTCATCGAGGGCACGGTGCCCGATATCGGCTCATGGCCGGCCGGATGCCGTTTCAATCCACGCTGTCCGGTGGCCGGCGACAGGTGTCTAAGCGAACTGCCCGTACTTGCGCCAAGGCCCGACACCGGCCGCGCCGCCTGCTGGCACAGCGATCGCGTGGAGGCGCTTATCTGATGGCACCTCTTCTCTCGGTTCGTGGACTGAAGGTCCATTTCCCAATCAGCAAAGGCTTCTGGGGCCGCGATATCCGTCATGTGAAGGCCGTGGACGGTATCGATTTCGATATCGCTCCCGGCGAAAGCATGGCGCTGGTCGGCGAAAGCGGATGTGGAAAATCGACGCTCGGTGCGGCCGTCCTTGGCATGCAGATCCCGACCGCCGGCACGATCTCCTTTGCGGGCGAGGAGGTCAGGCATGGAGAACGCCAGACCCGTATCCGGCTTTCCCGCGATATCCAGACCGTGTTTCAGGATCCGGTTTCGGCACTCAACCCGAAAATGTCGGTCGGCGACAGCATTGCCGAACCGCTGGCGATCCATGGTGTGGGAGATGCGAAATCACGGACCGAGCGGGTAGCCGAACTGCTCTCGCTTGTCGGCCTGCATCCGCAGCATGCCGAGCGGCGGCCGAACGCATTTTCCGGCGGCCAGCGCCAGCGCATCGTCATCGCACGGGCATTGGCGTTACAGCCGAAACTGCTCATTCTCGACGAGCCGGTTTCGGCACTCGACGTCTCGATCCGCTCGCAGATTCTCAACCTGCTTCTCGACCTGCAGCGGCGCTTCGGCCTCTCCTACCTGTTCATCAGCCACGATCTTTCGGTCGTGCGTCACTTCGCCGATCGCGTGGCGGTCATGTATCTGGGAAAACTGGTTGAGACCGGGCCTACGGAAGCGGTTTTCGCGCGGCCGATTCACCCGTATACCGAGGCGCTTCTTTCTGCCGTCCCGCTGCCTGATCCCATCGCGCAACGCGCCCGCAGAAGGATAATTCTGACGGGCGACCTGCCGAGCCCGGCCAATCCGCCGGTCGGATGCTCTTTCGTCACCCGCTGTCCGCTGGCCGAAGAGATCTGCCGACGCGAGCCGCCGCCACTCGTCAAGGTTGGTGTACAGGAGCAGGCGGCATGCCATGTGCGCGCGTCCCGGCTCAACGATGAAGAGAATTTTGGATGACAGAAGAACTGAAGATCACACCAGTCAATGCCGAGAACGCACCGCAATCCCTGCATCGGCGCTATTCGCAGGCGGTCGATCTATCCGGCCACAGCAGGCTGCTGTTCATCAGCGGGCAGATACCGGCAGACAAGCACGGCAAGGTGCCCGCAGGCTTCGAGGAGCAGGCAAGGCTTTGCTGGGCCAATGTCATTGCCCAGCTCGAAGCTGCCGACATGGGCCTGTCTAACCTGGTGAAGGTTACGACCTTCCTCAAGCGTTATGAAGACCGCGATATCAATGCAAAGGTGCGCTTCGAGGTGATGGGCGAGCATCTTGTCGCTCTCTCGACGATCATCACGGATGTCTACGATCCCGAGTGGCTGCTCGAGATGGAGGCGATCGCCGCCGCGTAAGGTTAGGCTACAATCCTACGCAGAGGCTTTTGCGGTTTAAAGCCAGTTCGGCGGGACTGGCCTCGGCCGATCAGGCCGACCCTCATGGAACCGAGGCCAGCAAACCATCCGATCTGCCGCCCCCCGGTCCTGATGTTCTGGCCGGCACCTTATCGAGCCTGCGGACCGATTTGAAACTTTCGTCGGTGCGAAGATCCGGCATGCTGTGCATGGTTTCGATAAAACGCTGCGCGACCGGCTGAAGTGAACGGTCCGCCTTGCGGATAATGCCCACCCGGCGATTGAACCAGGGAGCATCCACGAGCTTGTAGGCAAGACCTGTCATATTCCCTGCCTCGACGGCGGATGTCGGCAGAATGGCGACGCCGACCCCTGCCCGCACCATGCTCAGCGCCGTCGACATGTAGTTGGCTTCCATGACGACGCTCACCTCGCAGCCTTCACGCTCCATCGAACGCTCGAAAAGCACCCGGACGGTGCTGTTTTTTCGCGTCAGCACCAGCGGATAGGAGGCAAAGTCACTGATCTGCAGAACCGGCGCAGCATTGGCCAGCGGGTGGTCGACAGGAAAGAACGCACAGAGGCTATCGGACACATAATCCTCGACCTTGATCGTCCGGTCGGAACTGATGCGCGTGCCAATGCCGAAATCGACTTCTTCGGCTTTTACCAGCTTGATAATATCTTCACCGACGACATCCCAGACATTGATCTCGATGCCGGGGTTCTGGTCGCGGAAAACCATGATCGCACGCGGCAGGAAACTTGCCGCAACCGATGGCAGGGCGGCGATCTTGACTATACCCCTGCGCGCATATGTGAGGTCGGTTGCCGCGAGCAGGATCTCGTCCATGTTCATGGCGAGGCGTTCCATCAGCGGCAGGATGTTGCGCCCGGCCGGTGTCAGCTCGACGCGCCGCTTGTTGCGGTCGAACAGCTTGATGCCCAGCTGTTCCTCGAGTTGATTGATCTGCACCGTCAATGTCGGCTGGGAGACGTTCAGTTCCTGGGCAGCGCGGGTGAATTTCAAATGATGGACAAGGGCGAGAAAGGCGCGCACCTGGCGGGAGCTGGGAGGAAGTGCCATGGAGAACCGGGCTCTTTCGCATAGACGTTTCATTTCGATCGCCTGAGGGCTGGCATTGCGAAATGCCGTCCGCCGAGGCGGGGGATCGAAATAATGGCTAAAGCATCGAGAGCAGGGGGAGATTGATCGTTGTCATGAAACAGGAACAAATCTCACTGCGTCCTTATCCGGCGCAGACAGAAAGGGTCGCGGCAATGCAATGCCGCGGCCCTTGTTCAATTTCAGCCCTTGATAAACGCCAGCAGATCGGCGTTCAGGACGTCGGCGTTGACGGTGAGCATACCGTGCGAGAAGCCGGGATAGGTCTTGATCTGGCCGTTCTTCAAAAGCTTGATCGACTTCAGTGCCGCATCAGCGATCGGAACGATCTGGTCGTCTTCGCCATGCAGGACGAGCGTCGGTACGGTGATCGCCTTCAGGTCTTCCGTCTGGTCCGTCTCGGAGAAGGCCTTGATGCCGTCGTAATGTGCCTTTGCGCCGCCCATCATGCCCTGACGCCACCAATTCTGGATCACACCTTCCTGAACCTTGGCGCCGTCGCGGTTGAAACCGTAGAACGGGCCGGCCGGAACATCGCGGAAAAACTGCGCGCGGTTGGCGGCGAGTGCAGAACGGAAACCGTCAAAAACTTCCATCGGCAGACCTTCCGGATTGCTGTCGGTCTTCAGCATCAGCGGCGGGACGGCAGAGACGAGAACCGCCTTGGCGACACGGCCGGCCTTCTGGCCGTGCTTGGCGACATAACGGGCAACTTCGCCGCCGCCGGTAGAATGGCCGATATGGACCGCATTCTTCAGGTCCAGATGCTCGGCGACGGCAAATGCGTCGGCCGCATAATGGTCCATGTCGTGACCTTCAGAGACCTGGGCAGAACGGCCATGGCCACGGCGGTCATGGGCGACGACGCGATAGCCCTTGGAGAGGAAGAACAGCATCTGCGCGTCCCAGTCGTCCGACGACAGCGGCCAGCCATGATGGAAAACGATCGGCTGGGCGTCCTTCAGGCCCCAGTCCTTGTAGAAGATTTCGACGCCGTCCTTGGTGGTTACATAAGCCATGGTCTTGTTTCCTTCTGTGGGGTGCTTGGTGGATGCAGCATTGGCTGCAAGGGTGAACGAGGTTGGAATTGCGAGAGTTGCAGCAACGGCAGCTCCAGAGAGCAGAGCGCCGCGGCGAGTGAGGGGGAGGATCGTGTTGGTCATCTTGAACTCCGGGGGTGTCCGTGTGGTTTTGAAAGCCAAGGTATGCGTGTCTGATGCACCGAATATTGTCGAAAAATATTGCAGCCAACAATTGCATCAATAATTTCGAATTAATTGCGATTTTTGAAATTATCAAGGGAGGTGGCGGACACCGCCTCTCCGTCGCTGCTCAAGCCGTACCGGGCCGGTTGATTGTCAGGAAGTGACGCACGACGGGCTTTTCCGGGCCGCTGTGATAAGCGAGCACTTTCCCCTGCAGATCGGCATCGGCATTCGAGACCCGCTTGTGCTGGCGCAGATGCTCGGCCCAGGATTCGACCATGAACCATTCCACCAGTTTTTCCGGATCACCGCTGTCTTCGGTCACACCCCATCCATAGGCACCATCGCGGCGGCGCTCCTGGGAAAGTTCGTCGAGAGCATGCAGGAAGGCGGTACGGTGGTGCTTTTCGACATGGTATTCGATGAGGATCAGCACAGGGCCGCGGTCATGGGCGACGGGTTCCGCAACAAGCGGCTCGGGCCAGTGGTTGGAGGGGATCATGTCAGCATCGCCAGTCGGCAGTTTCAGGCGGTGCATGATCACGCCGGCGACGAGCAATCCGGCAGCGCCGATCAGCAGCGTTCCCTGAATGCCGGCAGCTTCAGCGACCGCACCCCAGCCAAGACTGCCTGCCGCCATCGCGCCGTTAAAGACGGTAAGGTAGACGGCAAGTCCGCGGCCACGCACCCAGTTGGGCAGGATGGATTGGGCAGCACCATTGAGTGTGGTGAGAGCCGTGATCCAGGCGGCGCCAAGGAAAAGAAGAACGACGATGGCGAGCCATTTCGGAGGGGCGAGTGCAAGCGCCCCCATGACCAGAGCGGTGATGATCGCCGCACCGAGCAGAAGACCGTCGGCATCGAGACGCTGACGAAGCTTTGGCATGATCAGCGCACCGCCGATGGCACCGGCACCGACCGCACCAAGCAGGATACCGTAGAAGCCTGCATCACCACCAAGCAATTGGCGGGCAACGAGCGGCAGGAGCGCCCAGACGGCACTGGCGAAGGCGAAGAAGATTGCAGCACGGGCGAGCACGACATGCAGCGGACGGCTGGCACGGGTGTAACGAAGGCCGGCACGGAATGCGCCGAAGAAACCTTCTGCAAGTGCATCATTGGCGTTCTTTGCCCGCGGCCACCAGACGAGAGCGGCGATGACAACGATATAGCTCGCAACGTCCGCACCATAGGTGACACCTGCCCCGAAGGCGGCAAGCAGGAGACCACCGGCAGCCGGGCCGATCGACCGGGCGATATTGATGCCGAGCGAATTCAATGCCACGGCGCTTTTGACATCCTGACGCGGCACAAGCTCCGGAACGATTGCCTGCCATGTCGGCCCCATCAGCGCGGCGCCGATGCCGCCGACGAAGGTGAGAGCGATCAGCGAGCTGATCGACAGAAGGCCAGTATGGGCGAGCGCCATCAGCGTAAGGCTGACCGATGCCAGCAGGATCTGCACCGCGATGAGGAACTTGCGGCGATCGAGAATGTCGGTGAGCACGCCCGCCGGGATGGCGAGCAGGAAGATCGGCAGCGTACCTGCCGCCTGAACCATGGCAACCGCGGCCGGCGAAGCGGAAAGATCCGTCATCAGCCAGGAGCTTGCGACATCACGCATGAAGCTGCCGGTATTGCCGAGAACCGTTGCCGCCCAGAGGACTGCGAAGACCGGTTGGGCGAGCGGGGCAAAGCTGCCTCCGCCAGATTTGGAGGGTGCGGCGCTCATTTGCCTTGTCCTTTGGTAAGATCGATTGCGGCAACGATGACGAAAGCGCCAGCGAGGCCGAGATGTTCGAAGAAGGCATTGGTCGCCATCATGCGATCCATGCCGGGTGCCATTTCCCAGAAGCGAAGGGCAATAAAGGTTGCGAGAAGCGTGAAGCCCGACAGCGCAAGCGCGCCTGCCCAGCGCAGGAAGCCGGACACGACCATGACGGAGGCCGTCAGTTCGAAGGCGATGACGGCAACGGCGAAAAAGCCGGCAGGATGCAGACCGAAATGCTCCATTTCGGCCAGAGCGCCGTTGAAATCGAAGATCTTGGTCAGCGGGCCCTGGATATAGGCAGCGCAGAGCGCCAGAAGTGCCACGGTGCGCGTCGCAGGGGCGGTTGCGACACGGGCGAGCAAGGTGCCCGGGCGTGTTGCGGCTGGAGAATGATCGGTCATGTCTGCTCCTCTTAAGGTTTGGCCGGTCGAACCGAGCGGCGCTGTTGTCTGTTGATGGAGCGATATTGGCCGGAAAGATTGCCGCCAACAATTGCAGTAAAAGTGTCGATTTAATTGCGATTTCGGAAACTATTGGATCGGATGAAGACCAGCGGCCACTGCGTATGGAATGCGAAGGGAGCGCCCAGCCGATCTCCCCCCTTGTGGGGGAGATGTCCGGCAGGACAGAGGGGGGTGCCTCCGGCGCAAATGCCACTTTTGAACCATCTGCCGCACCGTTGCTCACCCCCCTCTGTCACCTTCGGTGACATCTCCCCCACAAGGGGGGAGATCAGAGGCAGCAAGCTGCACCGCCTCAACACCATATCCGACAGCCGGCATGCCCCGGCCTCACACCGCCCAGCAGGAGCAGCCCAGCGCGCCGAAGAAGCCCTTCATGTCGGCGATCGGCAGTTTCGAGGTCCAGGCGCTGGCGTGGTCGTGGCCGTGGACGCCGCAATCGCTGGCGCAGCCGCATGTCGAGATCGCCGTGCGGCGCAGCGAGCGGGCGCCGGCACCTTCCGGCTCGCCCCAGGCGGCGTAACCGCCGAACTTGCGCACCGGCGACCAGTCCGGCATGGCGGGCGGAATGTTGCTTTCGTCGAGTGCTGCAAAATCACCGGCACCGTAGACGACCTTGCCGCCGACCATGGTGAGGTCCGAAGTTAGGAACGAGATCTCGTCCTCGGCGCAAGCGAAGAAGTCCTTGTCCGGCACGACGAGATCGGCGAACTGGCCCTTTTCGATACGGCCCTTCTTGCCTTCCTCATTAGAGAACCAGGTGACCTTTTCGGTCCACATGCGAAGCGCGGTTTCACGGTCGAGGCAATTGGCGCGCGGGTAAAGCTGCATGCCGCCGACCGTCTTGCCGGTTACCATCCAGGACAGCGATACCCAGGGGTTATAGGAGGCGACGCGGGTGGCATCGGTGCCGGCCGAAACGTTGACGCCCTTGTCCAGCATGCGACGGATCGGCGGCGTGGCTTCGGCAACGCCATGGCCGTAACGCTCGACGAAATATTCGCCCTGATAGGCCATGCGATGCTGGGTGGCGATGCCGCCGCCAAGCGCCGCGATGCGGTCGATCGAGCGTTCCGAAATGGTTTCCGCGTGGTCGAAGAACCAGTTGAGGCCTTCGAGCGGGATATCCTTGTTGACCTTCTCGAAGACATCGAGAGAGCGCGAGATGGTTTCGTCATAGGTGGCGTGCATGCGCCAGGGCCAGCGGTTTTCGGCCAGAACCCGCACGACCTCTTCCAGTTCGCCTTCCATTTCCGGACCCATTTCCGGGCGCGGCTGACGGAAATCCTCGAAATCGGCAGCGGAGAAGACGAGCATTTCGCCGGCACCGTTGTGACGGAAATAATCGTTGCCCTGTTTGTATTTGACCGAAGACGTCCAGTTGAGAAAGTCTTCCTTCTCTTCCTTCGGCTTCTGGGTGAAGAGATTGTAGGCAAGCCGAACGGTGAGCTGGTTTTCGTCCGAAAGCTTCTGGATGACTTCGTAATCGTCCGGGTAATTCTGGTTGCCGCCGCCGGCATCGATGACACCGGTAATGCCAAGGCGATTGAGTTCGCGCATGAAGTGGCGGGTGGAATTGACCTGATAATCGAAGGGCAGTTTCGGACCCTTGGCCAGCGTCGAATAGAGGATGCCGGCATTCGGCTTGGCGAGCAGCATGCCGGTCGGGTTGCCGTTGGCATCGCGGGTGATCTCGCCACCATGCGGGTTCGGCGTGTCGCGGGTGTAGCCGACGGCGCGAAGGGCAGCGCCATTCAAGAGCGCGCGGTCATAAAGATGCAGCAGGAAGACCGGCGTATCGGGGGCGATTGCATTGATTTCCTCGATGGTCGGCAGGCGCTTTTCGGCAAACTGGTGTTCGGTAAAGCCGCCGACGACGCGAACCCATTGCGGGGCCGGCGTAATCGCCACCTGGCGCTTGAGCATATCCATCGCATCGGCCAGCGAGCGGACACCATCCCAACGCAATTCCATATTGTAGTTGAGGCCGCCGCGCACGACGTGGGTGTGGTTGTCGATCAGGCCCGGCAGGACGCGCTTGCCCTTGAGGTTAACGATCTTCGTATCGGGACCGGCGAGCGCCATGATCTCGGCATCGGTGCCGACCTCCTGGAACAGGCCATCCTTGATGGCGATCGCGGTGGCGTTGGGATTGGTGCGGTCGAGCGTGGTGACCCGGCCGTTATGGAGAATGGTGTCGGGATGCATTGTATCGGTTCCGATTTTGACGGGATCGGCAGCGCGGGCCGACGAGAAAAGCGAAGGAAAGGCGAGGCTGGACGCCGCGCCGAGAAGGGTCCGGCGCGTCGGCATCAGCCTTGCTCCTTTGTCGAGGAAATCCGGCTACCGGCGATATCGGCAGTGCGCTGATTGCCCTTTGGCAGATGACCGAACATGTGCGGCTTGATCTGGTGAATCCACGAGATCGCTGCAGGCTCCTTGGCCCAGAGGGTCTTTGCCAGGGGAATGATCTGTTCGCCGACGAGAATGCCGAGCAGGCCAACCAGAGCGATGACCGGTGGCGCGGGCGAGCGAACGTTGAGCAGGCTGTAGACGATGCCGACCAGCAAACCGGCGCCGAGAGACAGAAGATAGACTTTCATGGGGAAACCTCCTCGGTGACAGAAAACCGCTCCGATCAGGGGCTATCGGAGCGGTCTCATCGGGCCTTACTTGTTGGCGGGGTTCGGGCCGATGCGCTTGCCGTGGGTGACGCGCTCGGCAGCGTCGTGAACCATGGTGTAGGCATAATCGATGCCCATGCCGTAGGCGCCGGAATGTTCCTTGGCGAGCGAGGTGACGGCGTCATAGGTTTCGCGGTGCGCCCAATCGCGCTGCCATTCGAGCAGCACCTGCTGCCAGGTGACGGGGATGACGCCCGCCTGAACCATGCGGTCCATCGCGTATTTGTGGGCATCGGACGTGGTGCCGCCGGAGGCGTCTGCCACCATGTAGATTTCGAAGTCGGAGCGGTCGTTCATTGCAGAGAGCGCGAAGGTCGTGTTGCAGACTTCGGTCCACAGACCCGAAACGACGATCTTCTTGGCGCCATTCGCTGCATTCTTGTCGAGTGCATCGCGAACGTTCTGGTCGTCCCAGGAGTTCATCGAGGTACGCTCGAGGATATCGTTTTCAGGGAAGACCGACAGCAGTTCCGGGAACGTGTGACCGGAGAAGGAAAGGGTCTCGACCGTGGTGATGGTGGTGGGCACGCTGAAGATCTTGGCAGCCTTGGCGAGGCCGACGACATTGTTCTTCAGCACCTGGCGGTCCATGGACTGGACGCCGAAAGCCATCTGCGGCTGCTGGTCGATGAAGATAAGCTGGCTGTTCTTCGGGGTCAGGACTTCGAGCTTGGACATTTCAGGTTCCTCTTGGCGTTTGTTGAACCGCTGATGCGGCAGGTTTTGACTTGGCAGCAGCACCCCGCCGGGCGCCGGGGTGTCGGCGCTCGTTTCAGGAAGTTCTCAAGTTTTCGGAGCCTTCAGGCTTTGCCGCTCCGTTCACTCTCGTTCGTCTTGGCTGCTGAGAAGAAACCTAAAGCGATTTTGAAATTCACGGAATTGCAATATTAATTGCGAATGAATTGCGATTTTTGAAACAATGTAGTTTTGCCTTCTCTACAGCTCGCATCGTTGGCCTTGGCCAAACACTCATTCGGTCGCACTGCGGAAAATTGCTGAATTACCGCCAGGGGTCTTGTCTTAAAGTCCTGCGGTTTGAACGTAAGGAACGTTAGTTTGGCAGACGGCAAAAACGGCCGCGGGGCTGCAGACCTCTGCGCCGGCAGCCGATAGCGTTTAAATCAGCGGCTTCCGCTCAGGCGTTGCGCCGCCAGTGCCCGGGCGTCGTTCCCACGACATTGGTGAAAACGCGGGTAAAATGGCTCTGGTCGGCAAAACCGCAGGCGATGGCCACTTCGGAAAGCGGCGCCTCCGAACCTTTCAGCAATTCGCGTGCGCGCATTATCCGCTCATTGAGGAGCCATTGATAGGGTGTCACACCGGTCGTTTCGCGAAAAGCGCGGATAAAATAGCCGCGCGACAGATTGCAGGCACGCGAGACATCCAGAATGGATATGTCTCCATCGAGGTTTTCGAGAAGAAGATTCTTGGCAAGCGCCTCATGTGCACGCGACAGTTTCCTTGATCGGCTCAAGGGTGGCTGTATCCTGCCGCCGTAACGCTGGACCAGATGCGTGCCGATCGCCGTTGCCAACTGATCGACGAACAGCTTGCTCGCTTCCTCCGGGCGCTCCAACGCCGGGATCAGCGCGCGCACCAGATTGGCAAGCACCGGGTCGATCGACGCGGTTTCCGCCTCCAACATTGCGACGCCGGAAAAATCGGCCTCCTCGGCAACCTTTCTCAGCGACGCCGGGGAAATCTCAAGCAGGAGCATGTCAAATGCCCCGATGAGATCGGCCCTGTAGGGTTCGGCGAGATTGCGGATGTAGAGCGAATTTTCTTCAAACGCGTGGGTGGTCGAATGATGTTCGTGGAAGATCCGGCGTGTGTGACCCGCAAGCGTAGATATGCCGATGGCAAAACCACGATCGCTGGCAGGCGTTACGACCTGCTCGATCCTGTTCTCACGCGTGCCCTTGCGGAAAAAAGAGATATCCGCCCCCTGGAGAGATTGATCCTTGTAGAGTTTGTCGAAAGGGCATCCGAAACTGTCGGTTTTCTGGCCGGCAGAATATTTCGACCCGCTAATGGATTTACGGAGCAAGGGGCAGTACTTTCTCTTTCAACCGTTTATGGGTGACACGCTATTTGATGCCATGGCTGCGAGATTTAGTCTATTCCGTTCTATACCGCACATGATTGTCGATTATGATTGATTACGCCATACCGCTTCAGTCGAAATGGCTAACTGGACCCTGCAACCTTTCTCAATACCCGCCACGAACGGCACAGAAGCTGCCGATACGGGAACAAGCGAGACGCATGTGAGTGAAGCATTGCCGGTCGGCGAGAGGATTGCTGAATATTTCGGGACAGACAATGCCCGATTGATGATGACGAGACCGCTGCGGCGAGCGGAGCTTTCGATTACTCATCTCTGGCGCAATTATGAGGATGGTGACCAGCCGGTTATCTTGCCGGCTGACGATGCCTTTCTCGTCGTTCTGTATCTGACCGATGTCGAGCATCGCGATGTCTGGCCGGACAGGCCTGCGGCACCAATAAAGTCTTATCCGAAAGGCTCCATCTGCCTGATCAGCCTGAGACAGGGAGCGGGCATTGCGATACGCGGCGGCTTCGAAGCGCTTGTCTTCCATATTCCACGTCAGCACCTGGTGGAACTTGCCGACGAGGCGGGCGAACCGCGCGTCGAGGATCTGGTGATCTGTCGAGGGATCGAGGACCGGACGGTGCAGAATATCGGCGCGGCCCTGATGCCGCTTTTCGATATGGCAGATGATGTGCGCGACCGGCTGCTTGTGCATGTGGCGCTGGCGTTCAACGCCCATATCGCCAAACGCTACGGTCGTTCCCGACACCAACATTGAAACGCCGCGGTCACTGGGACACGCGGCGTTTCAATTTTTGTTGTTCTACCAGCCGTTACGCAGCCAACGGCTCAAGATTGGCCTCAATGCGGTCGCGGAAGGGCTCGTACTGGGTCGGCAGCTTCAGCACTTCACCAAGATGCGCGGTATCCTCGTCACGGTTGAAGCCAGGCTCGTTCGTGGCGATTTCGAACAGCACGCCGCCCGGCGTGCGGAAATAGATCGCCCAAAAATAGTCGCGGTCGATGACCGGGGTTACCTGATAGCCGGTATCCATCAGCGCCTTTCTGACTTCGAGCTGCTTTTCGCGGTTATCGACGGCAAAGGCGATGTGATGGACGGAGCCAGCACCCTGACGGGCAAATGGCGTTTTCGGCAGGGAAACCAGATCGATCGTATCGGCGCCATTGCCGCCGGGGATGATAAAGCGGGTGACATCACCTTCCGTTTCGGCACGCTGATAGCCCATGAAGCCGATCAGTTCTTCCGTCGCCGCCGTGTCATGCAGATTGAAACGTGCTCCGGCAAAACCGCGGATCGCCGCGTCGTCGGGAATACCCTCCGCCAGCCAAGGCTTGCGGTTGTCATCGGCAGATTCGATCAATGCCAGCGCATCGCCATCCGGCCCCATGAACCGCAACCGGTTGGCACCGAAGACGGTATCGGTTTCAAGCCCGCTGACGCCCTGTGCAGCAAAGCGGTCCTGCCAGAACTTCAGCCCGCCCTTGGGGATCGAGAACTGGGTTTCGCCGACTTCGCCGACGCCCGGGCGGCCAAGCATCATGTGCTGGAACGGGAAATAGGTCATGACGGTGCCGGCAGAACCGTTTTCGTCACCGTAATAGAGGTGGTAGACGCTCGGATCGTCGAAATTGACGGTCTGCTTCACCCGGCGCAGGCCGAGCGTTTCGGTGAAGAAGCGGTTGTTCTGACGGGCATCCGACGCCATAGACGTGACGTGGTGCAGTCCCTTGATATCCTTGATCATCTGAGTGCCTTTCTTTCTCGGCGTTTGTCTGTGTTCGTGGACAGAGATTTAGGCCGATTGATCAGCGCGCGGAATTGCAATATTGCTTTCGATTGAGTTGCAATTTTTGAAATAATCAGATGAACGATTACAAAGCCCTCAGGATCTTTCTGCTGGCTGCCGAAAAGCGAAATTTCGCCCAGGTGGCCCGCGAACTCGACATGACACCGGCGGCGGTGACGCGTGCCATCGCTGCGCTGGAAACTGATCTTGGCGTCCAGCTTTTCGTCAGAACCACGCGGCAGGTTTCACTGACGACGGACGGCGCGGTTTTTGCGGCGCAGGTCCAGCCGGCCATAGAGTCGCTTGAAAATGCGCGCCGGGATGTGATGAATGCCCACAAGACCGATGAGGGACGACTGCGGATCAGCGCGCCGACGTGGTTCGGCAAGGCCGTGCTGCCGCCGATCCTCTCCGGTTTCAAGGAGCGTTATCCGAAGATGAGCTTCGAGATCTCGCTCTCCGATGGTCTCGTCAACATCGTCGACGACGATTACGATCTGGCGATCCGTATCTCGTCGCAACCGTCAGACAAATTCACCATCTGGCGCAAAATCCGCGTCGTGCCGCGCATTCTGGTCGCCGCCCCCGGAAGCCGCTTTGTCGACATGCAGCATCCGAGCGAGCTTTCGCCCGACGATTGCCTTGCCTATAGCGGCGAGAGCCGGCGGGAGAACTGGGTTCTGTCGGATGGCGGGTCGAGCATGACGATCTCAGCCGGTCGGGCTTTCAGCGCCAACAATGGCGAAGTGCTTGCAGACATGGCGGCCGATGGCGCCGGTGTTGCGATGCTGCCCGGCTTCCACATTGCCGAACACTTGAGAACCGGTCGCCTCGTTCATGTGCTGCAGGGCTGGGCACCGCCGGAACTTTGGCTGACGCTTTATTATCCGCCCTATCAAGCCCTGCCACCGCGCATCGCCTCCTTCTCGAAATTCTTCGAGGAGCAGGTTGCGTCCTACATGGTCATGCTCGATTGAGGATCGATCTGCGACCGGGCTAAATTCCCAATCCGGCCGCACGGGTGCGATGCACGCCTTGCGGCGCGAAGGCGAATTGGTCCTTGAGGCCGAGAAGATCGGCGGCCAGATGCAGGGTCGAAAGCCACATTTCGGTGCCCTGCAGGCCGGCCTGCTGACCATCCGCGAAGGCGAAACCCGTTCCCGCCTGCCAGCGCTCCGGCGCACGCAGGATGATGGTTTCCGCAATGGCTTCCGCCTGGGCGCGCATGAAATCCGTCTGTTTCAGGCAAAGCCAGAGCGGGTGGATCGTATCGAGCAGATTGCAGGCGGTGTAGCTATCGCCGGAAAAACCTTCGTAATTCCGGTAATGGGTCAGAACCGAATTGATTGCGGCCTCCGGATGCGGAACGGGCAAGCCGAATTGCGCATAGCTTCCGCGTGTGAGGCGATAAAAACCGTTGATCGGCTGGAGAAGCCCCTGCTCCGCAGTCGCACGGCCCCAAAGGCCGGTGGCGCGGTCGACATGGGTTGCCAGCCATCCGAACAGAACTTCTTGCCCCCTGCCTCGCCCCTTGCCACTTTCGAAATAGCGCGCATTGAAATAGAGCGCCGTCGCGATGCCATCGATGCGATCGCCACAGCGCCAGGCTCGGTTCTTCCACGGCAATGCGTCCAGCCAATCACATAGGGAAACCGCATCCATCTCAGCACTGGCGATCGGATATTGCGGTTTGGACCCAAGAATTTCGAGGGCATAGCCGACTGCCAGCACGTTATAGAGAGAGAGGTTATCCTCCAGAACCGGCAGAGACGGATCAACGGGTGTGTAGGGATCGGGAAACAACCCGGTCTGCGAGTCCTGCATCGATTGCAGGCGATCGATGATCGCCTTTGCCTCGTCGCCGGAAGGCGGAGCACCAAAACCTGCGGCAATTTCGATCGCGTCGCATTGATGCCGCGCACTCTCGCTGGCGACACCGCTGGCGTCCGGCGAGACATAACCTTCAGGCCGGCGATAATGGTTCAGAACATCCCGCCACTGGCTTTCCGCCATGTCGCTGATCGAACGAAGCGCTGTTTCCACTTCGCTCCTGCGGGACTTTGCCGCCACCGGCTTTTCCCCGCGGCGGCGGACGAGCTTTGCCGGTACGCCGGCCATGATCGCCAGCGGCGGTACATCCTTGTTGACGACCGCGCCTGCCGCGATCACCGCTCCGTTGCCGATTGTCACACCATCGAGAACGACCGCGTTGGCGCCGATCCAGACATCGTCGCCGATGACGATGCCCTTGATCTCGTGCGGCTGGTCATTGATGGGTGTATCCGGGTCATCGAAACCGTGATTGAAGCCGACGATCGAGACCAGCGAGGCGATACGCACGCCATCGCCGAAACGCACCTTTCCCGAGATACAGGCATAGGCATTGACCGAGCAGTTCGAGCCGAGTTCGATATCTCCGCGAACCAGCGCATGGGCCGCAATCCAGGACCGGTGGCCGACGATGAGCGACGTAGTGAAGATGCGCGCGTCCTCGGCGATATAGGCCGTGTCGGCAATCCGCGCATTGGCAGAGCGCGCAAGCTTCTGCTTCAACGCCCTCTGGCCGGCACTATCGGTTTCGGCCGGTTTGCGCTCCCAGGTCATGAATTCCAGCCGGGCCTTGCGATCCAGAACCGCCTCGTCAGCATCAGGATCTGCGTGCGTTGCGTGGTTCATCCGATTTTCCTATTCGTGCCTGCAGCATCAAGTTCAGTCTGCCGGAGCAACAAGTGTCAGCCCAGGATCACCTGCGGCTCGCTCACTCCGCGCACCGAGACTTTGCGCTCGAAGGTCATGCCGGCCAGCGGTTCGGCCTCGCGTGCTTCGGCGCTCATGCCCTGGCAGGCCGAAGTGGCAAAAAGGCTCTGCATATCCGCACCGCCGAAAGCCGGGCAGGATATGCGCGTCGCCTCGAAATATTCGGCAGCGATTTCCTCTCCGCTCTCCCATGCGTAACAGGCAACGCGGCGCGCGCCCCACTGGGCACTCCACAAGTTACCCGCAGCATCGATCACCGCGCCATCCGGATTGAGGCCCGCCTCGGTCAGATCGACGAACAATTCCGGTTCACCCGAGGGCCAACCCTGCCCATCAAGCCTGACGCGCCAGATCTTTTTCAGGCGGGTATCGGAGAAATAGGCAAGCGAGCGCTCCGCATCGAAGCAGATGGCGTTGGTAATGCTGATCCTGTCGAAGAGAATGCGGAACTCACCGCGCCAGTAACGCCAGATCGCCCCGGCTTCCTGCTCCGAGCGCTTGCCCATCGTGCCGATCCAGAAACCGCCATGGGGATCTGCGCGGCCGTCGTTGGAGCGCAGGGTCGGATCGTGCGGGAATGCAGCCACGGGCTCGCGTTTTCCCGAGACGAGATTGAAGCTCGAAAGGCCACTTTCTCCGGCGACCAGCAATTCGTCCGTGGAAAGCCAGCCGGCGGCCGACACGTTCTCATCGAATGCCCATTCAAGCGGCTTGTCGCCTTCCCGGCTAAAGAGCCGATTGTTGACGATATCGAACCAGAAGAACTGCTGACGCTGCGGATGCCAGAAGGCACCCTCCCCGAGTTCGCAACGACGCTGATCGAAAATGTCATCCATGGGCATGACGCCTGCATCCTCCCGAAATGCTGCCGCGCATGTCATCATATGACTAAAATGGCTGCGCTCGATTTCAGAGATACAGCAGACAAATACCTGCGTCCAGCTTTCGTTTCCCTCAACTTAAAAGCGTCAATTGGACGCAAAACCTCTGGAGATCATCTTTCTGCGATTGATAATAATTGAAATTTGTCATACCTATTTAGGAAGCATGCGGATATGCCGGAAATCGGTTCGACCTATCCGCGGTATCGCGAGGAACAGCTGTGACGGTCCAGACCAAGGTTCGGCAAAAGGGACCGGGATCACTGGTTTCAAAAGTGGGGGCAAGCCTCCGGCACGCCATTTCGAGCGGGCAGTATTCGCCCGGGCAGAAATTGCCGAGCGAGGTGGAGCTGACCGAAACCCACAAGGTGAGCCGCACGGTCATTCGTGAGGCCGTTGCCGCGCTCAAATCGGATGGCATTGTCGAGGTCAGGCAAGGTGCAGGGATTTTCGTGCTCGATCCAGCCTTTCAGATGACACCGGCCCGAATTGTCGACAAGGCACGCGTATCGTCCGATCTCGAAGTGCTGGAAGTCCGTGCACCTTTGGAAATCGAGGCGGCCGGCCTTGCCGCCGCGCGTCGCTCGCCGGCGCAGGAAGAGGCGATCTTCGAATGTCACAGGCAGGTCCTGCGCTGCATCGAGGAAAATGAATCGATCCGTGAGGCCGATCTGGCGCTTCACGTCGCAATCGCCGAGGCGACCAACAATCCACTGTTTCGCCAGCATCTGGAATTTCACGGCACCGCCGTCATCCCTCAATCACGCCCGCTGCCGGACCCGGATTTTGCCGAGCAGACCGCCTATCGCCGCCTGATACACAAGGAACACGAAGCTATCGTCATGGCGATTTCAGATCGCGACGAAGAGGCCGCACGCAACGCCATGCGCGACCACCTGAGAGGCAGCCAGGCCCGCTATCGCGAACTGCTGCGCAACTCGCGTGCCATCCCCGGCTGACCCTCGCTGACCAACCGGGACTAACGATAGGCTCAGCCTATATCGCGACCCCATACTTCGATCTGCGTCAATGCCGGGAAGGGCGACGGGTCCTCGGCCTTGATCAGGCTATGCAGCTTGACCCACTCCACCTGCTGTTCTTCGATCCTGAAACTCTGCGCATTGCCGGTTTTCACCAGAGGAAAGCTGTGTACCTGTCCGCTCGAGAGCGTGACGCTGGCATTTCTCCACCAGGCATCATGCGGGAAATCGGCACGCAGATAGAGCACGATCTCATCGACCTTGACGGGCCGGCCGAACTCGACCGTCAGTTCCGCTGCCGGATCCATGTTGATGCCCCAGCTGGTATAAGGCCAGCGGCCATGGTCATCATTGGCCTTTTCGCCATCGATGGCATTTCGCGCGGCAAACTGGGTCTCGCCGCGGGTCTGGACGTTTGCCGAAGCATGCGGGAACAGCGTCGTATTGCCCTTGTCGTCCCACGGATTGAGCGCAAGATTGCGGCGCTGCGCCACCTCTTCGGCGCGAGCCTTGCGGACATGCAGGCGATGCAGTTCGCCATCGAAAGCGCGCGGCGAATAGGGCGCACGGCGGATATCGAAGGGAACAGCAAGAGCGTAATCCCTGCCCTTCAGGTAGACGAGTGTCGGGCTCATCGCATCATCGAGAGCAAGCACGACATGCCCGGCTTCTGAGGCCTCGACCACAACCCGGTCACCATCTTCGTAAGCGTCACGGAAAATGAGAAATGCCTCGTCCGTATTGGCCGTCTCGCAACGGACAACACCGCTTGCGCCTACTACCTTCAGTCTCAGTTCCATTCCGTCCTCCTCAGACGATCTGCAATTTCAGCTGCTTGCCGACAAGCGGAATGCGCAGCCGATAAATTTTCGAGGGCCATGAAATCGCCAGGCGAGCATCGTCGATCTCGATCGCCTCGATATCGACTTCCCCGCCCCCCTCGATCTCGATGCGGCCCAATTCGCCCACACGAACCGAACCGCCGCGAAGGACCGGCTCATCGCGGGTCATCAGCGACAGGACAGCGGGCAAGTCTCCATCGTGGACATCGGCGATCTCCACACCATGGCCGCGGCGCAGAGAAACGTTGCGGCGATAGGCGCGCAGCCTTGCCTCTTGCGGATAGGCAGCGGCGATATCGAGCGAGATCTCCGCAACTTCGGCCGAAAATTCCGCCTGCATGTCGCGCGCGGCAAAGGCCGCGCCGTCCGACTGCATCACACCACCGAATGTCGGAAGATTGTGAAAGACGGACTGCATCGTCCAGATCTCGTAGCGCCGGGACGAAAACGTCCTCGCCGTATAGGTCTCGACCCCGACATCGATCAGGAACGGCTGGCCGTTCTTGTAGAGCGTGACGCTGCCGACATCATTGTGATTGTGGCTTTCGCCGTTGTTTCCACCCTTGACCGCAAGCGCGAAGCGATCGTCACGGGCGATGTAGAGGCCGATGCCGGGATAGGACGCATCCGCGGCGGGAAGCACGTCCCCTGCAGGCAGTTGCACCTTGGTCAGCAGTTCCTGAACGCGATACCAGAGGTTCCATTCTTCCGGCAGATGCGGCGCCTTGCTCACCGCGCGGTCCCTTACGGCAAAGGCCGCCAGCGCATCCGATCCGACAGCCTTGCCGAACAGGTATTCGCGAGCTGTGCAGGGGTCAATGACGGCAGCGGAATCGGCGAAATTGAAATAATAGCGGCCGTCCACATGCATATGAAGGATGTATTCCGCCATGTTGCGGATCTTCGGTGCACTCCAGAGCAACGACATGGAGCCGGGCGCGACCGTATCCAGGATCGTCATGGCGCCGAACATGCAAAGCGCTGCGTGACGATAATACACCACGCCCTCTTCGCAGGCGCCGTCTTCGGCATAATCCTTGATGAAACAGTCGAGACTGCCGAGCGCCTTTTCCACGACACGGCGCTTCAATTGATCATCGGTATCGAGACTGAAGGTCGCAAGCAGAACGTTCTGGGTAATCCAGGCCGTCCAGTTGTTCATGCGCTCCGCACCGTTGCCCATCCACCAAAAATGAGTCCCGAGATAGGGGGCGAGAATTCGAACATGCACTTCATGTTCGATGCGGCGTCGGACGATGGGGCTGATCTCATCCAGCGGCCCGCCGAGGAGAGCGGCCACGGTGGCGAGCAAAGCACCGGTTTCGGCAGCGAAAAGATCGATGACCGGACGCTCGACATCCGGAAGGGGATGGCGCACACCGCCGCGCTCATAGGAATTATGCGCCGGAAGCTGCCAGCCGCTTTCCTCACAGATCAAAATGACGCCATCAACGATCGACGGCAAAAAGCGGCCTGCGCCCTCGACCAGTTCGCCAAGCACAAGATCGTTCAGCATCCGCCGACGGGAGAAATACAGGGCCTCGAAATCCGCCCTGTTGCCGGTAATCGAAAACTGCCGGTAGTCCTCCGCCCTGATCACCGACCATCTGCGACCGGATGCCGCTTCGGCATCCTTGAGCACATGCGCCTTCAATTCATCGGCGACGCCCCGCCATGCATTTCGATCATCAAACCGAGCACCGGGGAGAAATTCTGGGAAAACCGAAGGGATGTGCGCTGCAGCCTCGCGAAACATCGCTTCCTCCTGCCATCAAAACCGCGTGAGACATCGCCTATCATATGTATTTTGGCTTTTCTACAGAATTCATATTATCCATTTAGAAGTTGTTTGACCAATGTCGTGGATATGATATGTCGATCGTGGGAGGAGGCACGGAAGGCAGATCAATTTTTTGCCGTGCATCTGCGGATAGGCTCACGAAGAAGCGTTGTCTGCGGCATCTTTTCTCGGAGGAGTATGATGGCTAACTCTACCATTGCCGCCGGCGATACGCCGATCGTGACGAGACGACGCAAGGTCGTGTCCA
Organism: Hyphomicrobiales bacterium; assembly: GCA_900472575.1. GTDB lineage: Bacteria > Pseudomonadota > Alphaproteobacteria > Rhizobiales > Rhizobiaceae > Neorhizobium > Neorhizobium cellulosilyticum. Next base: position 242,162 of record UCIV01000024.1, on the reverse strand, counting down.
GACGTCGTCGCAGGGTGCAGGACGCGCTCGTCGCCTATTCCTTCATTGCCCCGAATTTCCTAGGCTTTGCCGTCTTCACGCTTGGCCCGATCCTGTTCGCCTTCGTGTTGGCCTTCATGCACTGGGACGGCAGCAATGCCATGACCTTTGCTGGCCTTGACAATTTCTGGCGACTTTTCGAGGACAAGGCGTTTATCGCCGCCTTCTGGAACACGATCATCTATACGGTGGTCTCAGTGCCAGCGACGCTTGCCTGCGCGCTCGGTCTTGCCATCCTTCTGAACCAGAAAATCCTCGGTCGCGACTTTTTCCGCACCGCGATGTTTTTCCCCTACGTCGCCTCGCTGGTGGCTGTGGCCGTCGTCTGGAACATGATCTTCAACCCCGAAATGGGGCCGGTGAACATGCTTCTCTACACGCTCGGGCTTGACCCGAAGGATATGCCGGGCTGGGCCGCCGACCGCCACTGGGCGATGGTCACCGTGATCCTGTTCGGCGTGTGGAAGAGCATGGGCTATTTCATGGTCATCTATCTGGCCGGCCTGCAGGGCATCAATTCCGAGCTCTATGAGGCCGCCGATCTCGATGGCGCCAATGCCTGGCAGAAATTCCTTTATGTCACCGTGCCGCAGCTGGGCCCGACGACCTTCTTCGTCACCGTGATGCTGACCATCCAGTCATTCAAGGTGTTCGACCAGATCTACATGATCACGCAGGGCGGTCCCGGCACCTCGACCCTCGTACTGGTCTATCACATCTATAACGAGGCATTCGTCTCTTGGGATCTCGGTTACTCCAGCATGATCGCGCTCGTCCTGTTTTTCCTCGTGCTGGGTATCACCGTCATCCAGTTCCGCCGCCAGAAGGAGGACTGAGCCATGCGTATTGCCGGCCAGAAACTCACCGGGAAACTCGCCGCCATCTATATGACGGTGATCCTGATCACCATAATCATGTTGCTTCCCTTCGCCTGGATGCTGTCGGCCTCGCTGAAACTGAGCAGCGAAGTCTTCGTCTTCCCGATCGAATGGATCCCGTCCAACCCGCAGTGGCAGAACTACGTCGATATCTGGACAAAGATCCCGCTGGCGCTGTTCATCTACAACACATCCAAGCTGACGATCATCGTCACGCTGATGCAGCTGTTCACCTCAAGCTTCGCGGCCTATGCCTTTGCCAAGCTGGACTTCCCCTACAAGAACGCGCTGTTCCTGGGCTATATCGCCACCATCGCCATGCCATGGCAGGTCTACATGGTGCCGCAATTCCTGCTGATGCGCGAGTTCGGCCTCAACAACACGCACCTGGCGCTGATATGCCTTCAGGCCTTCACCGCCTTCGGCGTGTTCCTGATGCGCCAGTTCTACATGTCGATCCCGACCGAGCTTTGCGAAGCAGCCCGTATCGACGGCATGAACGAATACCAGATCTGGGCAAAGATCATGCTGCCGCTCTCCAAGCCGGCGCTTTCCACGCTGACGATCTTCACCTTCGTCACCACCTGGAACGATTTTCTCGGGCCGATGATCTACCTGACCAAGACCGAGTTGAAGACCATCCAGATCGGCCTGCGCATGTTCATCTCGCAATACTCGGCCGAATACGGGCTGATCATGGCCGCCTCCGTGGTGGCGCTGATCCCGGTCCTGATCGTCTTCCTGTCGCTGCAGCGCTTCTTCGTCGAAGGCGTCGCATCCTCCGGTCTGAAGGGTTAAGTTCATGAACGCCGTTTCCTCCGTCGCTCCGCAGCCGATTACCGATGAAGAGGTGAAAGCCGCTCTCGACGTCGCTGTGGCGCAGATCCGTCGCAATCTGCCCGAATTTACCTACAGCGCCCAGAACCATTCGAGCGTGAACAATTTCTACCCGCCCGTTGCCAACAACCAGTGGACTGCCGGTTTCTGGCCGGGCGAAATCTGGCTGGCCTTCGAGCATACCGGCGACAAGACCTTTCAGTATGCGGCGCAGATCCAGGTGCAGAGCTTTCTGCACCGGATCGAAAACCGCATCGAAACCGACCACCACGACATGGGCTTCCTCTACTCGCCTTCCTGCATCGCCGCATGGAAACTGGTGGGGGATGAGGATGGTCGCAAGGCAGCGCTGCTGGCCGCCGACCAGCTGATCGAGCGTTACCAGCCGATCGGCCAATTCATTCAGGCCTGGGGCCGCAAGGGCGTGGCGGAGGAATACCGCTACATCATCGATTGCCTGCTGAACCTGCCGCTGCTCTATTGGGCAACCGAACAGACCGGCGACCAGAAATACCGCGATATCGCGCTTATCCATGCCCGCACGACACTGAAAAACTCTGTGCGGCCGGATGATTCCACTTACCACACATTCTATATGGACCCGGTGACCGGCGCGCCGGTGCGCGGCGCCACCAAACAGGGTTATGCAGACGACAGTTTCTGGGCGCGCGGTCAGGCCTGGGGCGTAGCCGGCATGGCGTTTTCCTATCGTTACGAGCGCATCGACGAATATCGCGACACGTTCGACCGGCTTCTGGCTTTCTATCTGAACAAGCTTCCGGCGGACATGGTGCCCTATTGGGACATGGTGTTTTCCGACGGCGACAACGAACCGCGCGACACGTCGGCGGCCTCGATCGTTGCCTGCGGTCTTCTGGAAATGGCGGATCTTGTCGGTGGCGAGGCGGCCGATCGTTACCGCGATCTCGCCCGCCGGATGATCAAAAGCCTTGCCGATCATTACGCCGTGAAAGATCCCGCGATTTCGAACGGGTTGGTCCTGCACGGCACCTATTCCAAAAAATCCCCCTATAACACCTGCCGCGGCGAAGGCGTCGACGAGTGCGTGTCCTGGGGTGACTATTATTACATGGAAGCCCTGACGCGCCTGTCGCGTTCGTGGTCTTCATACTGGTGAGAGAGTAAACCGATGGCCAGCATTTCACTGAAGAAATTGAACAAGACCTACGGTGCACTGACCGTTGTTCATGATATCGATCTGGAAATCGCCGACAAGGAATTCATCATTCTGGTCGGCCCGTCCGGTTGCGGCAAATCCACGACGCTGCGCATGATCGCAGGTCTCGAGGAAATCTCCGGCGGCGAACTGATCATCGGTGGCGATGTGGTCAACGACGTGCCGTCCAAGGACCGCGACATCGCCATGGTGTTCCAGAACTATGCGCTTTACCCGCATATGACTGTCTACAAGAACATGGCGTTCGGCCTTCAGCTCAGGAAAGCCTCGCGTGAGGTCATCGACCAGAAGGTGCAGGAAGCGGCAAAAATCCTCGACATCACGCATCTTCTGAACCGCAAGCCCAAGGCGCTTTCCGGCGGCCAGCGGCAGCGCGTGGCGCTGGGCCGCGCCATGGTGCGCAATCCCGAAGTGTTCCTGCTCGACGAGCCGCTCTCCAACCTCGACGCAAAACTGCGCGGCACGATGCGCGCCGAGATCACCAAGCTGCACAAGCGGCTGAACTCGACCTTCATCTATGTGACCCACGACCAGATCGAAGCCATGACCATGGCCGACCGTATCGTCGTCATGGCCGACGGCCATATCCAGCAGGTCGATACGCCGCAGAACCTCTATGATCGCCCGATCAACATGTTCGTGGCCGGCTTCATAGGTGCACCGCAGATGAACATGCTGCCTTCGAAGATCGAGAAGCGCGGCGAAGGTTATGTCGCCGTGTTCGATGGCCGCGTGCTGCCGATCCCGGCAAGCTTCGACAAGGCCCGCATCGCCCCTTATGAAGGCAAGGAAGTCATCGTCGGCATTCGCCCGGAAAACTTTCACGAACTGGCGCCGGGCGACATCAACCCGGACAACATCGCGCCGTTCGACGCCGTGGTCGATCTTGCAGAACCGATGGGGTCCGAGATTCATCTCAACATCACCGCCGGAAACAAGGCGATGACCGTTCGTGTCTCGCCGCGCTTCAAGGCGAAGACGGGCGAAACGGCAAAGCTGGTTGTCGATACGACCAATATGCAGCTGTTCGACAAGGAAACGGAACGCTCGATCCTCTATTGAGGAGATCGAGTCTGGAGGAAGGCCATGCAGTGGCTGCGGGACATGTGGACGAAGGAAGGGCCGGGCATTCCGAAGAATGCGCCGAAAAAGACCGGCCTTGCACTTTTCGGCCAGACATTTGCCCGTGAATGGTGGGAAATGGTCAAGTTGAACATCCTGTTCATTCTGGCCGCCCTTCTTATCATTCCGCTGCCGGCTGCACTCGCAGCCATGGCCTTTGTCTGCGTCGCCTTTGTCGAAGACCGCAACACCTATCTGCTGCGCGATTTTCTCGAGGCGCTGCGTCGCTATTTCTGGCGTGCAACGATCTGGGGCCTGCTGTTTGCTACAGCCATCGGCCTCGGTGGTTATGCCGTTGCCACATACGCATCGGCAGCGCGGGAAAATCTGATGATGGCAGTGCCGCTGGCAATCGCTTTCGTCGTCACCCTCTTCCTCTGCATCACCGCCTGCCATCTACTGGTACTGATGGTGATGCGCGATATGCCCGCCAAAAAACTGCTGCAGCTTTCGGCTATCGCTTCGATCATCCGGCCACTGCCGGTGATGGCAGCGCTGTTTTTCGTGGCGGGCCTGTGGCTTGCCCATATCGCATTTTATCCGGTGTCGGTGTTCATGCCGGCCACACTCAATTTTTCTCTCGGCATGTTTGCCATCGCCTTTGCCGCGCACCGCGCTGCCATGATGGTGCTTGCCCTGCCTGTTGCGACACAGCCCAACCTCCAGGCGGAGGCGGCAGCCGCAAAGCATATCTGAACCAGAGACAATCCAGGGAAGGAGAAAAAGGATGTATTTGGAGACTTTCGGGAGAGGCATGAAGCTCGCTCTGGCGGGCCTGGCCCTTGCGGCTTCCACCGCAGGTGCGGCGCTCGCGCAATCCGGTGACGCCGTCACGCTGCGCTGGGCGCTGTGGGACTGGGACAAGGTTGCCTACTACAAGCCGCTGATCGAAGCCTATCAGGCCAAGAAACCCAATGTGAAGTTCGAGCATATCGACCTCGGCTCGCAGGACTATCAGCAGATGATCGCCACGCAGCTCGCTGGCGGTTCGAAGGACATCGACATCGTCACTGTCAAGGACGTGCCGAATTACACGAACCTCATCCGCGCCGGTTCGATCATGGATCTTTCGGCCTACATGAAAGAAGCCAATATCGACCCGGCCTCCTTCGGCGGTCTGGCCGAAGAAATGACGGTAGACGGCAAGATCTATTCGCTGCCGTTCCGCTCGGACTTCTGGGTCGTCTATTATAACAAGGACATCTTTGACAAAGCCGGCGTGCCCTACCCGACCAATGACATGACCTGGGCACAGTTCGACGAGACGGCGACCAAGCTCGCCGGCGGCATGGGTGTCAACAAGACCTATGGTGCGCTTCTGCATACCTGGCGCTCCACGGTTCAACTGGCCGGTATTCAGGACGGCAAGAACACGCTGGCTGGCCCGGATTATTCATTCCTGAAGCCCTGGTACGAGCGGGCGCTCAAACTGCAGAAGGACGGCGTCGTCCCGTCCTATGCAACGCTGAAGACATCGAACACCCATTATTCGGGTCCGTTCTTCAACGGCACGATCGGCATGCTGCCGATGGGCACATGGTTCGTCGGCACGCAGATCGCCAAGGTCAAGTCGGGTGAATCGAAGAGCAAGAACTGGGGTATCGTCAAGTTCCCGCATCCGGAAGGTGTTGTTGCCGGCACGACCGCAGCACAGATCTCCGGCCTTTCGGTGAACAGCAATTCCGCCCACAAGGAAGCGGTTCTCGATTTCATCAAGTTCGTCACAAGTGCGGAAGGCGCCTCGATCATCGCATCGACCGGCACGATCCCGACGGTGCGTACGCCGGAAGTGACGGCCAAGATCGCCTCGCTCGACGGCTTCCCACAGGACGCGACCAGCAAGGCGGCATTGGAACCCGGCAAGTCCTATCTGGAAATGGCCGTGACGCCGAATGCAGCCCGTATCGAGGTCATCCTCAACCGTGCGCATGACTCGTTGATGACCGACAATATCTCGATCGACGACGGTCTGAAGGAAATGACCGATGGCGTGAAGGCCATCAAGTAACACTCCCTGCCCCCGCGGTGACCTTGGTTGCCGCGGGGTTTTCTTTTGCCCGAACACATGCCCGATTGAATGGAAGACCGATGATCTACGATCCCGCCCGCGCCAATCCGCTTCATGGCAATCCCCTCAAGACGCGCGATGACATCGCGAAAGCGGTGATGGATCTGTTCAAGCCGCTGCTTCCCTACTTTTCCGAGGGTGGAGCGCGCGTGCGCCTCAGCGCCACCGGCGCGCATTTCGATCGCGCTGCGGCCGATCTCGAAGGTTTTGCCCGACCGCTCTGGGGCATCGTGCCGCTCGCCGCAGGCGGATACGACTTTCCACATTGGGAGCTTTATCGGCGCGGTCTGGCAAACGGCACGGATCCCTCCCACCCGGAATATTGGGGCGATGTTTCCCGCACCGACCAGCGGCAGGTGGAGCTTGCGGCGATCGGCTTTGCCATTGCCATGGTGCCGCAATTCATCTGGGAGCCGCTGAACGAAGCCCAGAAGAAGACGATTGCCGCCTATCTGATTTCGGCGCGCGACAAGGAATTCGTCGACAACAACTGGAAATTCTTCCGTGTTCTGATCGACCTGGGGCTAACACGCGCCGGTATCGATTTCGACCGCTCGCTGACCGAAAAATATCTCGATGAGGTCGAAGCGTTCCGGCTTGGTGAAGGCTGGTATCGCGACGGGCCGGTGAAGCGCGCCGACCATTACGTGCCCTTCGCCCTGCATTTCTATGCACTGATCTATTCCGTCATTGCCAAGCGCGACGCGAAGAGAGCGGCCGCGTATCGCGAGCGCGCACATGTGTTTGCCAGGGATATCCGCCACTGGTTCGGACCGGACGGCGCAGCACTCGCCTTCGGACGCAGCCAGACCTATCGTTTTGCCTGCGGCGGCATCTGGGGCGCACTTGCCTTCGCCGATGTCGAGGCGCTGCCGTGGAGCGAGATCAAGGGCTATTACATGCGCCATATCCGCTGGTGGTCAGAGCTTCCGATCGCTGAGCGCGACGGCGTACTCTCCATCGGCTACGGCTATCCGAACCTGATGATGAGCGAGAGCTATAATTCGGCAGGCTCCCCCTATTGGGCGCTGAAATTCTTTCTGCCGCTGGCGCTTTCCGCCGATCATCCGTTCTGGGCGGCGGAGGAGACCGATGCTCCCGAATTTGCCGATCCGGTGCCGCTGAAGGAAGCCGGCATGGTGGCGATGCATACGCCCGGCAATACGGTCATCCTTTCCTCTGGCCAGAGCCATGACAAGATGCTCGGCGCTAACGAGAAATATTCGAAATTCGTCTATTCGACCCGTTACGGCTTCAACATCGAACTCAACGACCGACACTTTGTTGCCGCAAGCTTCGACGGCATGCTGGGTCTTTCCAACGATGGCGTGCATTTCCGTATGCGCGAGACGCTGGAAGAGGCGTTGATTGCCGGCGACAAGCTCTATTCCCGCTGGAAGCCATGGGCTGACGTGACGGTCGAGACCTGGCTGCTGCCGGCCAATCCCTGGCATATCCGCTTGCACCGTATCGTGACACCGCGCCCGCTGCAGACCAGCGAAGGCGGCTTTGCTATCCCGCGGGCCGACTTGAATGTCGATATCGCAGAACAATCCCAAGGGCAGGCCGTATGGCACGGCCAAACGGATAGCAGCGCCATTTTCGACCTGTCGCCGGCCTTCAGGCGCAACGGCACCGCCATCAGCGCCATTGCCAACAGCAATCTCATCCACGCCAAGACGCTGGTTCCTCAGCTTCGCGGCGAGATCGCCACCGGAACGACGGTGCTTGCAACGGCGGCCGTCGCATTGCCGAAGGCCGATTTCGGTGCGGACCTGTTGCAGAACCCGCCGAAATGCCCCGCCATAGAGGAGTTGGAGCAGCTTTTCCGCAACGAAGGAATTGCCGTGCCGGTGTTCGGCGACTGACCGAAACCAGTCTCCCCGGATTTCCGCCTGGGGAGACTAACGCGTCGAAAAATCGACAAGCGAGATATCGACGAACCAATTATAGTCTTCGGGGGTAATGATCGCTGGTCTTGGCGAGGCGAAGCCGAGCGGAAGCAGGCCATGGCAGGTGACGACAGTCTGACCCGGCTCGATGATAGTATCGTCCCGCATAAAGCCGCGATAGGTGACCGACGAGTGTCCTTTCAGACGCCCCAGGAGGCTGAAGGATACCCGCTGAACCGACGCATCATTGCCATTGAGAAATTCGATCGCGACAGGTTTTGACGGGTCGGTGCAAGTGGCCGGGTCTACCGACGCTTTTGCCGTAACCGCTTCCGTGGTATTCTGGCGTGTTGAAGGTTGCAGCGCAGTTGCGACAGCAACAGTGACGCCGATGATCGCCACCAGCGCCAATGCTGGATAGGCGGCGCGTCGATTAAAGAGAAACAGCAACCCCACCAACAGGATCGCGACGGCTGCGGCCAAAGCCATCACTTCACCTGTGTCATCGAGCCTTGTGTAATCGAGATTGTCTCCATGTCCCGGAGATAAGCATCTCTCGCAAACAGGCAATAGCCCGTAGGCAAATTGGGCTGAATAGCCACACACTTGGGTGTGAAGACGGCGACGACGATATGCTCAGCCAATCGCCAGCCACTTCTGCAGGTATTTCCCTCAGAGGTCAGATGCACCGGGCAACCCTACCAAATCGAGTTGCCCGGTACATATCCCGCGGGGACGCTGAGGAGAGACGCCTGCGAGATGATCAACGGCCTTGGGAAACAGCCGCTGACCAAACGAGATCAGAACGCTTCGACGCAAAGCGCGATGCCCATGCCGCCGCCGATGCACAGCGTTGCGAGGCCCTTCTTGGCGTTGCGGGCTTTGAGCGCATGCAGCAGCGTGACGAGGACGCGTGCACCGGAAGCGCCGATCGGATGACCGATGGCGATCGCGCCGCCATTGACATTGACCTTGGCCGGATCCCAGCCTAGATCGCGGTTGACCGATAGCGCCTGTGCCGCAAACGCCTCATTGGCCTCGATCAGATCGAGATCGTTGATTGTCCAGCCGGCCCGTTCCAGCGCCTTGCGCGAGGCGGGGATAGGACCGGTGCCCATGATGGCCGCATCGACACCCATCGTTGCAAACGAGGCGATCCGGGCAAGCGGGGTGAGACCACGGCGAGCAGCTTCCTCTTCGCGCATCAGCACCACGGCGGCAGCACCGTCGTTGAGGCCAGAGGCATTGCCCGCCGTCACCGTGCCGTCCTTCTTGAAGGCGGGCTTGAGCCCGGCCAGAACGTCGAGCGTCGTGGCGCGCGGGTTCTCGTCGGTATCGACAATGATGTCACCCCTGCGGCCCTTGATCGTCACCGGCACGATCTCTGACTTGAACCGGCCTTCGGCGATTGCGGCTGCAGCCTTGGTCTGCGAGGCAAGTGCAAAGGCATCCTGTGCTTCACGGGTCAATGCATATTTGGCTGCGACGTTTTCGGCGGTGATGCCCATATGGTAGTCGTTGAACGCATCCCACAATCCGTCCTTGATCATCGTGTCGACGAACTCGGCCGGGCCCATCTTGATGCCGGTGCGCAGCACGGCGGCATGTGGAGCAAGGCTCATGTTTTCCTGGCCGCCGGCCACCACCACATCGGCATCCCCGGCAAGGATCGACTGGGCGCCGAGTGCGACCGCACGCAGGCCCGAACCGCAGACCTGGTTGATGGTGAGTGCGGTAGCACTCATCGGGATGCCTGCGGTAACGGCTGCCTGGCGGGCGGTGTTCTGGCCCTGACCGGCGCTCAGCACATGGCCGAGCACGACATCGGAAACGGCGGAGGCTTCGACACCGCCGCGTTCGAGAGCCTCGCGGATGACGATCGAGCCAAGCTGGCTTGCGGGAAGGGTGGAAAGCCCACCCATGAACTTGCCGATCGCAGTGCGCGCGGCGGAAACGATTACGATATTGGTCATGGTTTTTACTCCGGCACTTTTGGCCATTTTCAAAAGGAGAAACAGGAGCGCCGGGGTTTGCCGGCGCGCGCCGATGTCAGAAGCAGTAGAGGCCTATAAGGAAGATCGGCAGCGTGACGATGAGTGCGGTCACGCAATAGCCCATGATGTCGCGGACCCCGAGTCCAGCGATTGCAAGTGCCGGCAGTGCCCAGAAGGGCTGAGCCATGTTCATCCACTCTTCGCCATAGGCGATCGCCATGGCGGCCATGCCCTTGTCCACGCCGAGAGCCTGTGCCGCCGGCATGATGAAGGGACCCTGGACGACCCAGTGTCCGCCACCGGAAGGTACGGCAAAGTTGATGAAGCCGGACGACAGGAATGCCAGAACCGGGAATGTGTCCTTGTTGGCTATTTCAACGAACCAGTTGGTGATCAGACCACCCAGACCGGAATGCTCCATCATCATCTGAATGCCGGCATAGAACGGGAACTGGATCATGATCCCTGCCGTTCCGCGGGCGGCATTGCTGATGGCGCGAGCATATGCCATCGGGGTCTGGTGCAGCAGCAAGCCGGCAATCACCATGATCAGGTTGACGATGTTGACCGTCATGTTGAAGCCATGGCTCTGGAAATACTGAACCAGATAGACGATACCGAGCGCAGCAACGATCCAGACGAAGACGCGGCTTTCTTCCAGGCGTTCCGCAAAGGTGGCATCCGGCCCCAGAACACGTTTCGTCGATTCTTCCGGCTTCAGGAGCTTGGGATCGATCGCGACGACATCCTTTTCGGCAGGGTGCATGAAGCGGCACAGGAACGGCAGGACGACGATGAGGGCGACTGTGATGAAGATGTTGTAGCCGGTGAAGATCGTGTCGGAAATCGGGATGAGACCGACCGACTTCTCCATTGGATTGCCCGGAGTGGCGGCGACCAGCGGAACAGAGGCCGAAAGGCCGCCGTGCCAGGTCATGAAGCCGATATAGGCCGACGCAATCAGCAGGCGATAATCTGCTGCGGGAATACGACGGGCTACCTGACGGGCGAACATGGCGCCGACAACCAGACCGAAGCCCCAGTTGATGACGCAGGCAACGCTCGAGGCAAACACGACCAGCATGACGCCCTGACGCGGTGTCTTGGCAATGGAGGACAGCTTCACCATCAGTTTGTGGATGGGATCGGAACTGGCCAGGGCATGGCCGGTCACCAGAACCAAAGCCATCTGCATCGAGAATGCCAGAAGGTTCCAGAAACCGTCGCCCCACATATTCACCATGTCGAGCACGGAAGACTGCGTCAGGAAGACGCCAAGGGCAAACGTGATGATCGTCAGGAGAATGGCAAAGACCAGTGGATCAGGCAGGTAACGGCTTACAAGGCTTGAAAGGCCCTTCGTCAGGGCGTGAATGGGGTTGAAACGGCTCGCGCTCGTTTCCCCGCTGGGAACGGACGACATGATTTATCTCTTTCTGAATGAGAGAAGGATCACTCTGTGATCTGCATCTCGGGAACGTTCGAGGGAATGATCAGCTCGCAGTCAGTTGCGGCCTTTACCTGATCGATCGAGACGCCGGGCGCGGTCTCCTTGAGGATAAGGCCTTCTTCGCTTGGCTGAAGAACGGCAAGGTCCGTGACAATCAGATCGACGCGGCGCACCGAGGTCAGCGGCAGCGTGCATTTCTGCACGATTTTAGACTTGCCCTTGGCCGTATGCTGCATGGCAACGATCACACGCTTTGCACCCGAAACGAGGTCCATCGCCCCGCCCATGCCCGGCACCATCTTGCCCGGCACCATCCAGTTGGCGAGTTGCCCCGACTGATCGACCTGCAGGCCGCCAAGGACAGTGACGTCGAGGTGGCCGCCCCGGATGAGCCCGAAGGACGTAGCGCTGTCGAAGGCGCAGGCTCCCGGCAGGGCGCCGATGAAAGCGCCGCCGGCGTCGGTCAGATCTCCGAGCGCAAAGCCCTGTTCAGGAAGCGCCGACATGCCGATGATGCCGTTTTCCGATTGGAAGAAAACATTCAAGTTATTGGGCAGGTAGGCGGCAACCATCGTCGGCAAGCCGATACCCAGATTGACCAGGAAACCATCCTGTAGTTCAAGCGCAACACGCTTGGCGATCAAAGTCTTTTCATCCATGACGGTTCTCCGTAGCAATGAGGTAGTCCACCAGCACATTCGGGGTGACGACCACATCCGGTGGGATAACGCCGACGGGAACGATGTCCACGGCTTCGACGATCACGGTTTCGGCCGCCATTGCCATCAGTGGATTGAAATTTCGCGCCGTCAGCGCGTAATCGACGTTTCCGTAATAATCAGCGCGCTTGGCATTGATCAGGGCGAAATCCGCCTTTAGCGGTTTCTCGACGAGATAGGTTTTGCCGTCGATCTCGATTGTCTGTTTGCCTTCCTCCACGGTCGTGCCGACGCCTGTCGGCGTGAGAACGCCGCCAAGCCCGAAACCGCCGGAGCGAATGCGCTCCGCAAGCGTGCCCTGAGGCACGAGCTCGACCTGCGTTTCTCCAGCAATCATCTGCCGCTGTGTTTCGGAATTGGTGCCGATATGGCTGGTTACCAGCCTTGCTACAAGTTTCGCATCGATCAGCTTGCCGATACCGACATTCGGGCGGGCGGTGTCATTGGCAATGACCGTCAGGCCCTTTTTGCCTTGCCGCACGAGTTCGTTCATTAGACGGTGGGGCGTGCCGGCGCCCATAAAGCCGCCGATCATCAACACCGCACCATCGGGAATAGCCGCAACGGCATCTTCCAGGTTTCGCAATTTACTCATGAAATATTCATCCTTTCCTTGACGGGAAGGAGAATTTGCCTGTCAGCGCGGATAGGGGCCGGCAGGACTGATCCTCCTGAACTGCCTGGAAAAAATGCTTCACGAGAGACCTTTTCAGGCGGTTCGCCTATTTAAATTGCATAAAGCGTGCCACCTTCATTCAGCGCTAAGAGCGCTTCAGGCTTGCGGTTTGATAGCTGGGGAAGAGGTTATCGGTGCAAGATCCTGCATAGTGCGCACAGCGTTGCGCACCACTTCCGGCAAAGCCGGGCGGTTCAGGTAAGTTCGTATTCCTGCAGCTTGTAAAGCAGCGAGCGGCGGCTGATCCCAAGCTGCCGGGCCGTCTTGACCCTGTTGCCACCATTGCGCGTCAAGGCTTCGGCGATGACCCTGGCTTCATAATCCGAGATCAGGTCGCGCAGCGCCTTGTCCCGATCGTCCGGCTCCGTTGTCACGGTCAGGTCGCTGCCTTCTTCCAGACCGCATCTGATATTTTCCGGCAGGTCTTCGGCAAAAACCAGGCCGCCCGTGCTCATGACGACCGCGCGCTCCACAGCATTGGAAAGCTCGCGGACATTCCCCGGCCACGAATATCGCATCAGGCATTCGACGGCATTCTGATCGAAGCCATCGACGTCGATATGGTTTTCGGAAGCGAAGCGCTGGAGGAAATGGCTGGACAGAAGGCGGACGTCCTCCGGTCTTTCGCGCAACGGAACCGTTCGCAGCGTAACGACATTGAGACGGAAATAGAGGTCCTGGCGGAAAAGGTTCTGCCGGACCATTTCCTCCAGGTTCCTGTTGGTCGCGACGACAATGCGAACATCCGCAGGTATGAGCTTGTCGCCACCGACACGCTCGAACTCCCGCTCCTGCAGGACCCGCAGGAGCTTTACCTGCAGGCTGGCGGAAATATCGCCGATTTCATCCAGAAACAGGGTTCCGCCATCCGCCTGCTCGAAGCGTCCCGACCGGCGAGAGACCGCGCCGGAAAAGGCCCCCTTCTCGTGGCCGAAGAATTCGCTTTCGAGCAATCCTTCAGGCACGGCCGCGCAGTTGATCTTGACGAAGGGGCCGTTGCTGCGCGTACTGTTATAGTGGATGGCCGAAGCAATCATTTCCTTCCCGGTGCCGCTTTCTCCCGTCACCAGCACCGTTGCATTGCTTCTCGCAACCTTGGCCACCATCTGCAGCAGGCTCAGCATTTTCGGACTATTGGTGAGGATGCGATCCATGCGGTAGCTAGCAGAAAGCTCCCGCTGAAGCGCTGCGATATCGTCGCGCATCGTCCGCATCTGGAGCGACCTGCCGATGAGGAGCATGACCTCCTCGATATCGAACGGCTTGATGATGTAATCGAATGCGCCGTCCTTTATCGCCTGCACAGCGGTACCGACCTCGGCATAGGCGGTCATCAGGATTACGGTTGCCGCCCGATCTATCCGGCGTATCTCGGCCAGAGCCTGAAGACCGGTCATGTTCGGCATCCGGATATCCATCAGGACGATGTCGGGCCGCTGCGTCGAAAATGCCGCAACGGCTTCCATCCCATCACGGGCCGTGGTGACGACATAACCCGCCTTCGTCAGCACGGCCATGAGCATCTCACGAATGGCCTCGTCATCGTCGACGACAAGGGCGGTGCTGGTGGATCTGTTCATGATACGGGCAACTCATCGGTTCTATGGTGTAACTGGGGAAGCCGGAGGTTGACCTCAGCTCCCTTTCCTCGCTTCGAGAAGATCGTCACCGTTCCGTAGTGGGCGTCGACGATGCGGTGGACCATGGCGAGGCCGAGACCGGTGCCATTCGGCTTGGTGGAGTAGAAAGGATCGAAGATCTTCTCGAGATCCTCGGCAGCAATCCCTTCGCCATCATCCCTGAAACGGATCAGTGCCACGCTATTCGTCTGCATCGAGGTGGAAATCTCGATCCTGCCGTTTCTCCCGATCGCCTGAAGCGCGTTGATGATGATGTTCAGAAACGCCTGTTTCAGGGATTCGCCATCTCCCTCGATGGGGGGCAGGTCGGGCGACAGGTCCAGCACCACATGGACGCTCGACTTGCCGCAAGCCAGAAGCAGCACTTCTCTCAACAGATCGTTGATCTGGACGAATTGGATCGCAGGCGGCCGCGGCTTTCCGAACTCCAGGAGCTCAGCGATAATAGAGTTGAGACTGTCGACCTGGCGGATGATCAAGGGGGAATATTTCTGCCACTCCTCAATGTCGTCGCAGCTTTCCAGGAACTGCATAAACCCGCGGATGGATGTCAGCGGATTGCGGATTTCATGCGCAACGCCGGCCATGAGTTCGCCGAGCCCCGCAAGTCTGTCGGCCCTCATGACCTGCGTTCGAAGGCGGCTTTGCTCCGTAAGATCCTTGATGACGACAACAGCACCCATCGTTTTCACGCTGCTGTCACGCAGCACATTACTGGACACTGCCACATGCAGGCTGCGCTCCTGCAGAACGATCTCGCCAGGAATATCCGTATGCTCTTCTCCCGCATCCAGCGCATCGAGCAGCAATCGTGAAAAGATATAATTCTCTCCGAATACAAGATCGGAAGGATGACCAATCGCCTCCTGCGCGGTCACGTCGAGCATTTTCTGCGCGGCAGGATTTATCGATGTGATCCGGCTGGAGCTATCCACGGCGACAACCCCATCGGCGATGCTGTGTAAAATCCGTTCGGTGACCGATCGCGCATCCAGAACCGCGCGCGCCATCCCGTTGATCTCGATCGCGATTGCACCGATTTCCCCGCGCGGCTCGGGAATCTTGACGCTCAGATCCGTGCGCATCTGCGCCAATCCGCGCGTGATGCTTTTGATATCGCGATCAAGGCCACGGGAAAGGCCGAAGGCGAGGACCGTACCAAGAAGAATACCCGTTCCGCAGACCCATATGGCGGCCCGATCGATTGCGAAAGTCTGCCGCTCGACATCTGTCGACAGCTCGTTTGCCCATATGTAACCGACGATTTCTTCACCTTGCTTGATCGGGCGCATCGCATTCATGATCGAACCACGGACCTGCGGACCGGTCTCTATCCGCTCATGGCCGGTTCTCATGACAATCCGCCCCGGATGGTCCGCAGCAATCGGCATTCCGATCGCGCGGCCATATTGCCTGCTCGGACCATAGGTAACGATCGCATCCAGAGCTTTCGAATAATATCCGATGCCGATCCCCGGATTGGCAGCGGCAACCATGTCCGTGAAGGAGGAAAGCCTGTTGTTCAGCTGCGTGAGATGTTCCTGCCTGGCAGCAATTGACAAAGCCTGCCTGTCGGCAAGCAGATCTTTCAAATCGGCATCCAGATAGAGGTCGAGAATTCTCGTTATGCCGAAGAGTTTCTGCTCTTTCTCATGCAGCAGGGCAGACTTGCCCTCACGCTCCATCAGGATGCCCGCAGCAACCATCGGCAAAATGACCGCGACACCGAAAATCGCGAGGAGCTTGCCGCGAATTGTATCTGGAACAAGGCGGTGAACAAATGACGCCATAACAGTTTATCACGTCAGAAGATCAATGAGATCGACATTGATCAGACGGCACCAGCGCCTTTTGAAAACCGGAAAATGTTCGACGTGTCCTTTGGCTCATTGTTACAATGAACCGCAGGGTATCTTTTGATCTGTCGCAAATATCTGCCGAGTGCTGCACGTGGCATTTGCCTTGAACGGGCGGCGGCTTGAAGGTTGGCGATAAGCTTTGCCAGACGAGATAACATCGCGAGAGGCAAGAGCTCCATGCCCGCCTAAAGGCGGGCATGGAGCAAGAATTCAGGCCGCGTCTTTCGGCGGTGCTCCGCGCAGGCGCTCGAGCAGATAGGCATGCGTCGCCGGGTTGGCGACGATCAGCGTGCCGGTCTTTTCAAAGACTTCCGGGCCACGTCCCCACCAGTCGGTGACGATACCGCCGGCTTCCTGGACGATGAGGATCCCGGCTGCCGTATCGACAAAACCCGTCTCCTCGTAATAACCGGTGAGCCGGCCGCAGGCGACATAGGCGCAGGAATTGGCCGCACTTCCGACGATGCGGACCGCACCGATCGGAGCACGGATTTCGTCAAGGCGCTGATAGGCGCCCGGATGCAGCGACAGGTTCGGCGTTGGGAGGCCGGTGCCGACGCACATCAGCGCCACATCGGTCGAGGTGCTGACATTGAGCCGCGTACCGTTGAGATAAGCGCCCTCACCCTTGATCGCGGTGAACATCTCCTCGGAAACTGGATTGTAGACGAGCCCGCACATCGTTTCGTTGCCACGGCGCAGCGAAATCGTGATCGTGTAATGCTGGCCATAGATGAAGTTCGTCGTGCCATCGATCGGATCGACCAGCCAGCGATGTTCGCTGTCGGAACCTTCGACGGGCGCGAATTCCTCGCCGGTCAGGCCCCAGGGATACTGGCTGAGCAGGCGCTCGCGGATCAGCGTTTCGGATTGCTTGTCGGCATCGGAGACGAAATCACCCGGCCCCTTGATGCCGATCTCGATATCGCGAAAGCGCTTGAAATGCTCAAGCGTTAGGGCACCGGCCTCACGGGCGGTTTCGACCATGTGATCGAGGATCTTGCTGTAATTGACTGTCATGAACGGAATGCCTTGGCTAACCCTTCCGGGTCATCTGTGGTGATCTGGTCGACTTTGAGCTTCAGGAGGCGTTCGACCTGTGGGATGGTTTCAGGGGTGATGTGATTGATCGTCCAGGCATCGACGCAGCGGCCGACTGCATGGACGGGGGCAATGAGATCGAAACCGGCGTCTGCGGCGGCAAGCACGATGCGGTAATCCAGATAGATCATCCGGGCATCGGGCGCCGTCTTCAGCGCCTGTTCGATGAAGCTCGAATAATCACCCGTCGCCTTCAGCCGTGCCAGGCTTTCGCCGTAACAGGGGTCATATCCGGTGGCGATGCCGGGAGCCGCCTTTGCCAGAGCCTGGATAGCGTCGAAATCGCCGCCCGAAAGAATGAGCGATGCGGCGATCGGCGCTGCACCCCTGCCGAAATTGGCGATGGCTTCAGGCGTCAGCGCCTGAAGGTCTTCCTTGTAATCGAGCTGCAGCAGCGCATCGGGATGCACGCCCTCGTCTGCCAGAAGCGCGCAGAGATCTTCCAAAAGCAGCACCCTGTCGGTGATCGGCTCGCCGTCATTGCCGCGCAGATGGAGCTCGCGCAGGGCTGCGGCGGATGTGTCGCGCACCTTGCCCTCACCGGTCGTCTCACGCTCCAGCGTCAGGTCATGCAGGACCGCGAAACCATGATCGCCGTGAACGACGAGATCGACTTCGACGCTTGCGCCAAGCCGCATCGCCTCGACGATAAGCCCGCCGGTAAAGACCGGATCGGAGATACGGCGGCGGCCGCGATGCCACTTGATGGCCGTGCGATGGCCATCGCGGTCAAGATGGATGGGTGGGCTCACGGGTCAGCTCCGGAAAATCTGCTGGTTGTTGCGATAGGCGGCGACGGCGCGGGGCTTAAGATCGACACCCTGCCCGGTCCGGAAGAGATCGGGATGGGCTACCATCGATTTCAGCCGCGTGCCATCGGCAAGATCAAGGTCGACCAGACCGTGCGAACCGTAATCGGTCACACGATGCACTGTCGCCTTCGGCGTGTCCGAGGCGGTGAGATCGAGCGCTTCTGGACGAATGGCGAGCGTTGCTGGACCATCGGCGATCGGCAGCGGGAAGGTGAAATCAGAACGGGTGAACTGGCCGTTTGTGACCTCGCCTTCAACGAGGTTCATCGTGCCGATGAAACCTGCGACAAAAGGCGTCTTCGGATCGCGATAAACGACATCGGGACGGCCCATCTGCTCGGTCTTGCCGTTCGCCATGACGACGATGCGATCGGCCATGGAAAGCGCCTCATCCTGGCCGTGGGTGACGAACAGGGTGGTGATGCCGAGCCGCTGCTGGATATCGCGCACTTCTTCCCGCAGTCGCTCGCGCAGATGCTGGTCGAGGCTGGCAAAGGGTTCGTCGAGAAGCAGGATTTTTGGCTCCAGAACCAGCGAACGGGCAAGCGCCACGCGCTGCTGCTGGCCGCCGGAAAGCTGGTTCGTCATGCGATCACCATAACCGGCGAGGCCAACCAGTTCGAGCACGGCCTCGACCTTTTCCCTGATCTCACCTGCCGGCATGCGGCGCAGCTTCAAGCCGAATGCGAGGTTCTTGAAGACGTTCATATGGGTCCAGAGTGCATGGCTCTGGAACACCATGCCGGTCGGCCGGCGCTCGGGCGGCAGATGGGTGACATCTTCGCCATCTATGGTGATGCGGCCGCTGGTCGGCTGTTCGAAGCCGCCGACCATGCGCAGAAGCGTCGACTTGCCGGAACCGGAAGGGCCGAGAAGGCAGACGAGCTCGCCATCGGCGACATCCAGCGAGAAGCTGTTGACGGCGTGGGTGCCGCCGGAAAAGGTCTTGGTGACCTCAGCGATATGAAGAACAGACATGATATTTCCTAACCGCCGAAACCGCGGGCAAATGCGCCGCCACCGATGACACGACGGGCGAACATGAGGGCGATGAACGAGGGGACCCAGAGAAGCACCGAGAGAACCGCGCCATACTGGATGACCATCTGGTTGTTGATGTAGCTGATCATCAGAACCGGCATGGTACGGATGCCGGGAGCACCGATCAGCCATGCGCCTTCGGTTTCATAAAAGGTGCCGACGAAGCTCAACAGCACGGCGGCAAAAATGGTCGGTCCCGCCTGCGGCAGGGTGATCGACCAGAACACCCGCAAGGGGCTTGCGCCGACATCACGGGCCGCCTCTTCCATGCGCCGATCGACCGCCTGGAAGGCCGCAACCGGGATCCAGATCATGAACATCAGCGTACCGACCAGCTGGATCAGCACGACGCCCCAGAAGGTGCCGATGAGATTGAGCTGCAGGAAGATCGCGGCGATCGCCACCAGCAGGCCGAATTTCGGAAAGGCGTGGCCGGCAAGGAAGGAGAAGAACAGGATATCGCGGCCCGGAAATTTCATCCGCGCGAAGGCATAGGCCGCGGGCAAGCAGATCAGTGCTGACAGCAGCGTCACCACCGTCGAGAGCTTGAGGCTGAGCATCAGCGCGTTCCAGACGTCGGGTCGTCCAAGCGTCTGGCCCCAGAAACGGAAGCCGAATTTCTGCGGAATGATGTTGGGATAACGCCAGACCTCGGTAAAGGCCCAGGTGGCAACGACGACGAGCGGCCCGATGATGACCAGCGTCAGAAGGACCGCGAAGGCTATGCCGGACCAGTCGATGCGCGCGCGCGTGGACGTAAGCGAGGTCATCTCATTTCCCCCGGTTTCTGGCGACGGAGCGCACATAAAACAGTCCGAACAGGATGCAGAAGCCGAAGGCGACGACGGCCTGCGTCATGGCGCCGATCGGGTCCTGCACATCGCGCAGCGTGCGCTGCATGAAGGGGCCGAGCATTTCCGGCGAGGCCGGACCGAGCAGATAGGGAAGCGTGAAGGACGAAAAGATACCGAGCACCGAAAAGGAAAGCGCCACGAGGATGGAGTTTGAAATGCGCGGCAGGATGATGTGCCAGAAAACCCGGATGGTATTGGCACCGACATCGCGCGCAGCCTCGATGGACTGGTTGGCGACACTGCCGAGACCCGAAAGCAGGATCAGGACAGTCAGCGGAATATTATCCCACACAAGACCGATGACCGGCCCCCATGGCGTGAGATAGGGCGTGCGGATCTTTGGCAGTCCGACTGCATTCAAGAGGATATCTACCATGCCATTGGGGCCGAGCACGCGGATGAAGGCGAAGGCCAGGATGATCGACGGCACGAACATCGGCAGGATCGCGAGCGCCTGCACATAGGCCGGCAGACGACCGTGCGAAAAACGCAGATATAGCGCGATCGGCAGGCAGATGACCAGAAGCAGGACAGCGCAGACAAGCGTCGTCCAGAGCGTGACGGCCAGGTTGTCGAGGCTGTAGCGATCGGAAAAGAAAAACGCGTAGCTCGACAGATCGAAACTGGAATGACCATCGGCATCCGTGCGCCAGATCGTGCGGCTGATTGCGTTGATGGCAGGCCAGATGACGAGCCAGATCACCAGAAAAACGGGTATGGCGACAAGCAGGAGGCCGATGGGCCTCCTGCCTGCTGCGGTTTCGGTGGGTACCGAAACCGCTTTTTCGACGAATTCGCTCACGACTTGCGGTCGACGTTCGGAGCCACGTGGCGATACCAGCCGTCATTGATGGCTGCTTCCCACTTGCCGCCCGGGAAGGTCGGGATCGACTGCGGGATGATGTCTGCGAACTTCTTGCGCAGGTCTGCCGAGACGTGATCCCAGGAAACGCCCGGGAAACCGCCGAGTTCGGTGAGAATGGCGCTCTGCATTTCTTCCGACAGCATGAAATCGGCGAGCTTCAGCGAAGCCTCGTGGTTTGCACCATTCTCGATGACGACGGAGCGGGTAAAACCGCCGCAAAGCGCCAGATCCTGAAGCTGTACCAGACCGGTTTCAGCCGGCAGCACGCCCTGCTCGATCGCCTGCAGAACCTGGTCGGACCAGACCGGGATCATGGTGACGACGCCCTGGGAAAGCAGCTGCAGCGACTGGGTGTTGCCTGAGGAGTAAGCGCCCTTGTCGTAAAGATGCGGCGCGATATCGGCCAGAAGCTTCCAGGCCTTGCCGAGCGCTTCGTCGCCGAATTCCTGGGTATAGTTGTCGACCTTGAATGCCTTCGGGTCGAGGCCGTTTGCCTGATGGATGGCGCGGCGGACGAAATTGCCGCCCGAACCGCCCTTGTCGGGACGGTTATAGACGAACTGGCCCGGATTGGCCTTGATCCAGGTGACGAGCGCGTCCCAGGTTTTTGGCGCGTCGGCCGGCTTCAGCTTGGTCGTGTCATAGGCGAGCAGAACCTGCGAACCGCGGTAAGGCAGGCTGTATTCGCTTTCGATGGCAAGCGGATTGACCTTAGAATAGTTGGAAAGACCGGCAGCCTTGATATTGGTGTAGACACCAGCCTTGATGGCGCCGGCCGGCAGAAGCGCGTCGGCGGATTCGAAATAGTCGGCCTGCGGATCGGCATTGGTCTGCTTGGCGGCGATTGCGCGCTCGCCGATCGCGATGATGCCGGCGCCGTCGCCTGCATCGACGAGGTTGAGCTTGAGGCCCGGATTGGCAGCCTCGAAGCCGGGCTTAACGATATTGGTCCAGAAATCGAGAATATTGGTGTCCGAGCTGGTGTACCAGTCGATCTGGCCCTTGGCGGCAAAGCTCATGCGCGGAGCCAGAGCAAGACCGGCGGCGGCACCGGCTGCGGACATCATAAAAGTACGGCGTTTCATCTTTATCTCCGATTCAGTCGGGCGAGTAAAATTGGGAACCGCCAACTCAATCGAAATATGACCGGAGGCGGCGCTGATCGACGACTGCACAGCCGTGCAAGTGCGAACCAATCGGGACCGTCTCTACTGTCCTCCCATAACGCTTTCATGACAGGTTTTGACAGGAACCAGCATACACAGGTCCTGTCATGAAACCTTCATCCGCGCTGCATCTCCAACTCGTGCCGCCACGCAGCCGTCACCGCCAGCCATTCGAGGGTGCGAGCCTCCGGGTTTTCGTGGAGCACGATGTCGGTGACCACTGCGGCGCTTTCCGCCCCCTGTTCAAGGACAAGCGGCGCGCCATCAGTGGTAATGCCGCCGATGGCGACCAGCGGGAGATCGCCGATCCGCCGTTTCCACTCGACAACACGCTCGACGCCCTGCGGCTGCCATTTCATCTTTTTCAGGATGGTCGGCCAGACGGGGCCTAGCGCGATATAATCCGGCCTTGCGGCAAGAGCCGTATCGAGTTCGGCGATATCATGGGTCGAGATGCCGAGCTTCAATTCCGCCCGGCGAATGGCGTCGAGATCGGCTGCGGCCAGATCCTCCTGGCCGAGATGGATGAAGTCGCACCCTTCCTCGATTGCCAGCTGCCAGTAATCGTTGACGACAAGCTGGCAGCCATGGGTCGCGCATATAACCTTCGCGCGACGAATTTCGGCGCGCAACACGGTGTCGGGCCTGTCCTTGATGCGCAGTTGCACGAGCCTGACGCCAAGCGGCACCAGACGCTCGATCCAATCGGCGCTGTCGACGATGAGGTAGAAAGGATCGAGCCTCATGAAAACACCGCCTTGCCGATGACGGGGGTGGAAGGCACTGCCATGTCGCGCGGCTCCAGCATTCCGGAGAGATAGCCGAGGCGACCGGCATCGATTGCCTTGGCGAACGCTTCCGCCATGGCCGGCGGGTCACCTGCACCAGCAACTGCCGTGTTGAGCAACACGGCGTCGTAACCCAGTTCCATGACCGTGGCCGCGTGCGACGGCCGGCCGAGACCAGCGTCAACGATCAGCGGGATTTCGGGAAAGGCAGCCCGCATGGCGATAAGCGCCGATGGATTGCGCGGCCCTGCCGCCGAACCGATCGGCGCGCACCAGGGCATCAGCACCCGGCAACCTGCGGCCAGCAGTTTTTCGCCGACAATCAAGTCATCCGTCGTATAGGGAAAAACCTCAAATCCCTCATCGGTGAGAATGCGCGCGGCCTCGACCAGTTCGAAGACATCCGGCTGCAGGCTGTCATGATGGCCGATGACTTCGAGCTTGATCCAGTTGGTGCCGAACACTTCCCGCGCCATTTTGGCCGTCAACACCGCCTCCGATGCGCTGTGGCATCCGGCGGTATTGGGCAGAATGCGCACGCCCAATTGACGGATCAGCTCGAAAAACGCGCCGCCCGTCTTGCCGCCGGAAGTCTCGCGACGCAGCGAGACGGTGACGATGCCGGCGCTCGAGCGCTTGACCGCCTCGGAAAGAATGGCCGGTGACGGATAACGCGCGGTGCCGAGCAGCAGGCGCGAGGACAATTCGATATCGTAGAGTTTCAGCATGGTTCAGCCTCCCTGCATGGGGGAGAGGATTTCGATCCGGTCGCCCTCTGCGAGGCGCGTGTCTGCCCGGTCTTCACGATGGACGAGATCGCCGTTGATGGCCGTCGCCAGCCAGTCGCCCTCATATTCCAGAGCAACCAGCAGATCAGCGAGCGTACCCGCCTCCAGAAACTGCCTTTCTCCATTGACGATGAGGTTCATGGGATAAGCTCCTCTTGCGGGACATAGGCATTGGAAAGCCGGCTGGCGGCCTTTTTCGCCATGGCTGGCGCCAGCAGAAAACCGTGGCGATGCATGCCGGCAATCGCCAGCCCGCTTTCCGTCTCCACCACGCGCGGAACATTGTCGTCGAATGCGGGGCGAATGCCGACGCCGGTTTCCACCACCCGCGCCTCGCCGAAGGCCGGATGCAGCGCATAGGCTGCATTCAGCAACTCCATCAGTGAGCGCGCCGAAATCGGCCCGTCATCCTCCGTCTCGATCATCGTTGCGCCGACCATGAAACGATGGTCATCGCGCGGCACGACATAGATCGGGTGGCGCGGATGCAGCATCCTCACCGGCCGCGACAGCGCCACCTCTGCGGTTTCGAGATACAGCATTTCACCGCGCACGCCGCGAAGGCCCGGAATGTTGGGGATGGCCGCCGGGCCAGTGCAATCGAGGACGGCGGTATAGTTCTTTTTCGGCGGCGGCCCCCAGCCGAGATGGAACTCCCCACCATGATTGCGGATCGCCTTGGCCAGCCCCGCCAATGCCCGTCGCGGATCGAGATGCGCCTCACCTTCGAAGAACAGCGCCTTCTCGAACCGCCCGGCAAGCGACGGTTCGAGATCGGCTATTCCGTTCCTATCAAGCCA
The DNA here is from genome assembly GCA_900472575.1 of Hyphomicrobiales bacterium. GTDB lineage: Bacteria > Pseudomonadota > Alphaproteobacteria > Rhizobiales > Rhizobiaceae > Neorhizobium > Neorhizobium cellulosilyticum. The sequence continues at coordinate 217,575 of UCIV01000024.1, read as the reverse complement.
GGCATGACTGCGCGTGCGGGAAGCAAACCGAGTGAGATCGGCCAAATCGCGCGGCTGCGCCACCACCAGCGTACCGTTGCGGATGACAGCCCCCGGCACCGCCTTGTCCCACCAGTCGGCGGCATCGAGCCCGAGCGTCAGCACGATCTCTTCCGCCGCCTCGCGCTCGCAATAGGGCGCCAGCATGCCGCCGGCAAAATGCGATGCGCCCTGGCCGATGACATCCTGATAGTCGACGATATCGACATCTTCGCCGCGCCTGAGAAGCTCATAAGCCAAAGTGAGGCCGGCAACGCCGGCCCCTTTGACGAGAAACAGAGACATCAGGCTTCTCCTGCCGGGGCTGCAATCGGCATGTAGAGATCGCCGCCGTCGCGATATTTCGCCGCCATCGCCTCAAGCCCCTCCTTCTGTGCCTCGGCGCGGATATCGTGCGAGATCCGCATCGAGCAGAATTTCGGGCCGCACATGGAGCAGAAATGCGCCACCTTGTGTGCGTCCTTCGGCAAGGTCTCGTCGTGAAAACTGCGCGCCGTATCCGGATCCAGCGACAGGTTGAACTGGTCCTCCCAGCGGAATTCGAACCGGGCACGCGACAGGGCATCATCGCGCATCTGCGCCCCGGGATGGCCTTTTGCCAGATCGGCGGCATGAGCTGCGATCTTGTAGGTGATGACGCCGGTCTTCACATCGTCGCGGTCGGGCAGACCGAGATGCTCCTTCGGCGTGACGTAGCAGAGCATGGCGGTGCCGAACCAGCCGATCATTGCAGCCCCAATGGCAGAGGTGATATGATCGTAGCCGGGCGCGATATCGGTGGTGAGCGGACCGAGCGTATAGAACGGCGCCTCGCCGCAGGTCTTCAGTTGCTTGTCCATGTTCTCCTTGATCTTGTGCATCGGCACATGGCCGGGACCTTCGATCATCACCTGGCAATCCTTCTCCCAGGCGATCTTCGTCAGTTCTCCAAGTGTCTCCAGCTCGGCAAACTGAGCTGCATCATTGGCATCGGCGATCGAGCCGGGTCGCAGACCATCGCCCAGCGAGAAGGTCACGTCATAGGCGCGCGCGATGTCACAGATCTCGTCGAAATGCTCGTAGAGGAAGCTCTCTCGGTGATGATGCAGACACCACTTGGCCATGATCGAGCCGCCGCGCGAGACGATGCCGGTAACGCGGTTGACGGTGAGATGGATATAGGAAAGCCGCACGCCGGCATGGATGGTGAAATAATCGACGCCCTGCTCGGCCTGCTCGATCAGCGTATCGCGATAGACCTCCCAGGTGAGATCCTCGGCAATGCCGTTCACCTTTTCCAGCGCCTGATAGAGCGGCACCGTGCCGATCGGCACCGGTGAATTGCGGATGATCCATTCGCGGATATTGTGAATGTTGCGGCCGGTCGAAAGATCCATGACCGTATCGGCGCCCCAGCGGATCGCCCAGACCATCTTTTCCACCTCTTCCGCCATCGACGAGGTGACGGCGGAGTTGCCGATATTGGCGTTGATCTTCACCAGAAAATTGCGGCCGATGATCATCGGTTCGCTTTCGGGGTGGTTGATATTTGCCGGAATGACGGCGCGGCCTTCCGCCACTTCGTGGCATACGAATTCCGGCGTGATGTAATCCGGGATATGCGCACCAAAACTCTCGCCGTCCCGCGTCAGGGCTTCCTTGGCAGCCTGCCGGCCGATGTTTTCGCGGATGGCGATGAATTCCATTTCGGGCGTGATGATGCCTGCTCGCGCATAGGCGAGCTGGGTGACCGCGCGACCGGCATTCGCCTTGAATGGCATGTTGCGGATGGGGAACTCGGGCGTCAGCCGCTCGCCGGTGGCAAAACCGTTATCCTCCGGCTTGAGGTGCCGCCCCTCGTATCGGGAAACATCGCAGCGAGCCATAACCCAGTTTTCACGCAGGCGCGGAAGGCCCTGATCGATAGCGACGATATGGGCAGGATCGGTATAGGGGCCGGAACTGTCGTAGACGGTGACCGGCGGCTCGCCGGATGTCGGGTGAAGCGCGATCTCGCGCATCGGCACGCGGAGATCGGGATACTCCCTGCCCGCAACATGGATCTTGGTGGAAGCCGGAAATGCGCCCGAGGTAACGGTCGGGCTTTGATTTTTGGCGGCAATATTCATCGTGAGGCTCCAAGTTTCAAGGTTGGAGACCCAGTCCTAGAGCCGGAAAGATGGAAGAACGCCGATCACGGAATCCGGGTTACGGATTTGAGAATTATCGCAGCGTTTTGCACCGTCCCTACGCCAGTATGAACTGGATCAGGTTCAACGGGTCACTGCGCGCGATAGCAGAATCTCAGCCCCTTGCCGGGACACCCCTGGTGAATGCGATGAGGCTATGACAGGCCGGTTGGCCGGTCAAGTGGGTGATGCAAGCACCGCGGGAAATCGGATGGCTCAATCTCGCGGGCTTGCAGTCGGCTTCACCTCAGTCGAGCCGAACTTCACTCGCGGGATCGAAGAAGTGGACCTTGGCGGAACTGATCGACAGACGGATCTCCTCACCGGGCGCAAAATCCACCCGGTCGTTGACGACACAGGTGACTTCCGTGCCGCCGACATCGGCCAGAACATGCGTGTCTGCGCCGGTCGGCTCAACCACCTTGATCGTCGCCTTGGCGCCATCCTGCGTGCCTACGGCAAAGCCTTGCGGACGGATGCCAACCACGACGTCACCACTGCTTCCACCCTTCGGCAGCGATGGCAGCGCCAGTCGCTCTCCGCCCGGAAGAAGAAGGGACTGGCCCTCGATCTTGCCGCGCAAAAAGTTCATTGAAGGCGATCCGAGGAAGCCGGCCACGAACATGTTATCTGGACGGTCGTACAGTTCCAGCGGCGTACCGATCTGTTCGACGCAGCCCCCGCGCATGACGACGATTCGATCGGCCATGGTCATCGCCTCGACCTGGTCGTGGGTGACATAGACGATGGTCGACGCCAGTCTTTGGTGAAGCGCCTTGATCTCGGCGCGCATCTGCACACGCAGCTTGGCATCGAGGTTGGAAAGCGGTTCGTCGAACAGGAAGACGTCGGGATCGCGAACGATCGCGCGGCCCATGGCGACGCGCTGGCGCTGGCCGCCGGACAATTGCGACGGCTTGCGTTGCAGGAGCGGGGTCAGTCCGAGAATTTCGGATGCTTCCGCAACCTTCTTGTCGATCTCGGCCTTTTTCATGCCGGAGATTTCCAGCGAAAAGCCCATGTTCTGGGCAACCGTCATCTGCGGATAGAGCGCATAGTTCTGGAACACCATGGCGATGTTCCGTTCCTTCGGCGACAGCGTGTTGACCACACGCCCGCCGATATCGATACGCCCTGCGGATATGTCCTCAAGGCCGGCGATCATTCTGAGAAGGGTCGACTTGCCGCAGCCCGACGGGCCAACCAGGATGAGGAATTCCCCATCCCGGATGTCGATCGAAACACCCTTGACCACTTCGAGCGCACCAAAGCTCTTGCGCAGATCGGAGACTTGAACCGTCGCCATGATGATACCTCTCTAATGCGTCTTGCGTGGACGTATGCGCACGGCAAGATATGGCCGGCCCGGCAATGTCAGCCCGAACGCGGCGGCAAACTGGTTGGTGATATGAGAACCACCGGTAATGCGCTGCGGGTGAACCTTCGGCAGCGGTCCTTTTTCCAGCGGCGTGACCGTCATATTCCAGACGTCGATGAGATCGATCTCCCAGTCGCCATCCTCTTCCGGCAGGCCGAGCGCCCATTCGACCGGCTGGTGTTCGCCGAAATAGATGTAACGGACGTCGCCATCCTGAGCCGCGGACACGCGCTTGTAGGTCGTGCCCCGTTCCAGCATGGGGGTCAGGCCATTGACGGCATCCTCCTCGAAGATCTTGCGGAGGAAGTCGATACGCGCCGGTGCCTCGCCATGCAGCACGCCGCCCTTTGCCCACCAGAGTTCGTCATTGGCATCGAGGAATGTTTCGCCGTGACCGATATAGCCGCCACGGCAAAGGGTCAGCCAATAGCGGTGGATCAGCTCGTGGCCGTCTATATTGCCCCATTCCTTCGGGATATTGCCTTCATATTCCGGTTCGTCGTTGACGACAGGCTTGCCATAGGCGGCGCGCCAGTCGAGCGTCTTCTTGACGTCCCAGTTCTGGATGCAGACGTGATCCACCCACGGTTTGCGGTGATCGTAATTCTTGTCCACGTCACCATTGTGGATCGCCTTCGGATGACGGAGCGGATCGCCTTCCTCGATGATCTGGAAGAACCGGTCCCAGCGCTCCATCGGCTTCGTGTCGAGAAGAAAATCGTATTCGTTGGCGAGCGACCACCAGACATTTCGGTAGGCGGCGATGCGCGCGACGATATAGCGGAGATAGCGGAAATCCTGCTCCTCCGTCATCGTGCAATAGCCCCAGCGGTCATAGGGATGGAAGAGGATGATGTCGGCCTCGATCCCCATTTCCATCAGGCGGCCGATCTGGGCTTCGAAATGCCGGAAGCATTCGAAATTCGGCCGGTCCATGTCATGGCTGCCATCGGCGCGCTTTTCATAGACGTCGAAGAGCGGCTCGTTGGTGTTGTAGATATAGTCCTTCGGGAATACGCCCATGCGAATCTTGTTGAACGGCGCCGTCTCGAGCGTCTTGAAGGTCTGCTCCTGCAGCCCGACCGTCTGGTGCGTCCAGGCATAGCAGGTCGTGCCGAATGGCAGGTATGGCTTGCCATCGGCATAGGCGAAGTGAAACTGGTTGCGCACCCGTACCGGGCCATGAACGCCCGATTTGGCAGGACCGACAGCGAGCTGACCGTTCAAGCCTTCAAGCGCCTTGTCGGTTGACGTCGTGACGAAGCGCCAGGCACCCTCGGTGTCCGGGCAGAAGCGCACCTTGTAGACGCCGTCACCGTCATAGAAGCCGGGAACCGTCACGTCGCGATTGCCGAGCGAGAATGTCGCTGCGAAACTGACGTCGAGATAGGGATTGCCGCCTGCTGGACCTTTGGCAGAGAACTCGAAGACATCCCAGCGGCTCACTTGTTCTGACATTTCTAACTCCTGAATATGATTGGATTTTCAGCCCTTGACCGCACCTGAAGTCAGTCCGCTGACGAAGTATCTCTGGAAGATCATGTAGACGAGGATGGCGGGGAACACGGTCATCGCGATCGCCGCATTCAGCTGGCCGTAATCGGTCGAGAACTGCCCCTGGAAGGACATCAGGCCGAGCGGCAGGGTCCACATGTGACGGTCCTGCAGCAGCACCAGCGCCATGGCGAATTCGTTCCAGGTGGAAACGAAATCGAGGATCAGAAGCGCGGCCAGCACCGGCAGCGAGATCGGCAGGAATATCCGGCGGAAAACCGTGACATGCGAGGCCCCGTCGATCAGCGCCGCTTCCGACAGCTCCTTCGGCACCGCCTTGAAGAAACCATGCAGGATGAAGACCTGATAGGGCACGCCGAAGGCCAGGTAAGGCAGGATGACGCCGGGATAGGTATCGATCAGGCCGAAACCGTTCACCAGGGTGAAGATCGGCGCCAGCATGACCTGGAACGGGATCATCGCACCAAAGAGGAAGAACAAAAGCAGCAGTTTGCCGAAACGCAGCCTGATCCTTGCCAGCGCATAGGCAGCCATGGCCGAAAACATCAGGCCGAGCGGCACCTTGATAACGGTGATGATGACGCTGTTCTTGAACGTCGTCTCGAAATTGCCGCGCGCCCAGGCGCCGGAAAAGTTGTTCCAGGCGATGGCTTCCGGCGGCGTAAATGCGCTTGTTGCCATAACCTCGGCATTCGACTTGAGCGCCGTGAATGCGATCAGAACGACGGGCGCAATCCAGACTAGCGCAAAGGTAACGAGGATTATCCAGAGGATGATCAGAAACGGGTCCCGGCGCGGCTTGAGCAGCAGGGCGTCGTCTTCGCGGCGGGGTGCTATAGCAGTCATTCGCCTGCTCCTTCATCACGTTGCGACCAGCGCAGGTAGGGAACGACAATGGTCAGCGTGACCAGAAGCAGGATGACCGAGATAGCCGAGCCTCTGCCGAAATCGAAGATCTGCATCGACTGCATGAAGGCCCATAGAGCCAGCATCTGTGTCGACTGGGCCGGGCCACCACCGGTCATGCCGTAGACGATATCGAAGGCTTTGAGGGAGGAAATGGTCGACAGGACGAGGACGATCGCCAACGTTACCCGCAGCGCCGGCAGCGTCACATGCCGGAAAACCTGCCAGCGGCTCGCACCATCGATGCGTGCGGCCTCGACAAGCGAACGATCGACGCTCTGCAGGCCGGCGAGGAAAAGCACCATGGAAAAGCCGACATACTGCCAGGTATAAGCGACGAACATCGAATAGAGAGCGATCTCGCGGTCACCCAGCCAGTCGCTGATCAGCGACTGCAGGCCCAGACTGGTGAGGACCTGATTGAACAGGCCGAAGAACGGGTCATACATCCATCGCCAGATCGTCGCGACCGCGATCGGTGCGATGATGACCGGCAAATAATAGACGGCGCGCATCGGTACCCGACCAAAGAGTTGCTGATTGAGGCCGAGTGCCAGCAGCAGGCCGATCGTGGGCGGGAAGATGACGGCAAGAATGGTCCAAGTGATGGTGTTGCGCAGGGCAACCCAGAACACCGCGTCATTCGTCAAAATGTAGCGGTAGTTCTCAAGCCCCACCCATTCCCGGTGCGGATCGAGGCCGTTCCAGTGCTGGAAGCTCAGGAACACCACTTCGATCATCGGCCAGATGGCGAAGGTGGCATAAACCGCCAGCGCCGGGCCGATAAGCATCAGGGCTTGCGCCCGTGAGGACTGCATGATTTTCGAATTGAACATTGGAAACCCGTTTATCCCGAGTCCTGACCTGAAAACGCAGGTCGACAGTCTCCGCGGCGGACACGCCGCGGAGAGATCAGGCACAAGCCTGATTTACTTCTTGCGGTTGCCGATAAACGTTTGCATTGCAGCCGCTGCCGCCTGAGGCTCGATCCTTGCTGCCGCGACATCGTTGATGACGCGGAAGTATTCTGTCGTCACATCGAGCGGGAATGCCTGGTCGCCGTTGACGAACGTGCCCTTCGCGTCAGCGAATATCTGCGTCCACTCCTTGTGCATGGCCGACGCATCGTCCTTGAGCTTCACTTCCTTGTTGACGGACAGCGCACCGAACGTGCCGGCAATCTGCGTCTGGAATTCGGTCGAGGTGAACGAGTTGATGAACTCGGCGGCGAGATCCGCCTTGGTAGTCTTCGACGAAATGTAGAAATATTCGGCGAAGCCATAGAGGCGACCGGTGCCGTTGGGGAACGGGAAAACGTCGTAGTCGTCGACGTTGCCGCCTTCCTTGATCTGCGAGACGAGCCAGTCACCTTCGAGCATCATCGCAGCGCGCTTTGCCAGGAACAGGGTGAAGGACTGTTTTTGGTCGACGCCCATGAACGGCGACAGGATATAGTTCTGTCCCCACATCTTCATCTCGGCAAAGGCCTTGGTGGCGCATTCCGTCTTGCTCCAGTCCGCCTTCATCGATTTCAGCTGGTCATGGACATCCGCACCGCAGGTGGTTTCGAGAATTTCGTCCATCAGGCGCATCAGGTGCCAGTTTACCGAGCCACCGAAAGTGAAGGCCGGAATACCGGCTGCCTTCAGCTTCTTTGCAGCCTCGACCAGCTCGTCATAGGTCTTCGGCTCCTGGGTGATGCCCGCCTTTTCGAACATCGCCTTGTTGTAATACAGGCCCTCGCCGGAGAAGCGGAAAGGCACGCCGTGCTGGCCGGAACCGTAGCTCTTGGAAAATGCCAGGGACGGGCCTGTCAGGCGGTCGTTCCAGCCGTATTTGGCGTAATCGGCGGTAATGTCCTTGCTGAGGCCTGCCTTGACATATTCGCCGCCAAGCCCGAGGCCTGCCCAGCTCATATAGACATCCGGCCCTCTGTCTGATCCGGCGGCGACGCGCAGGGCGGTCTTGTGCTCGTCGACGCCGCGCATGACGATCTCGACGTTTACACCGGGATGGGATTTTTCAAAATTCTCGGCCGCAGTCTGAAGCGCCTTCACCTGCGATTCCGCAGAATAGCTGATCGTCCAGACGGTCAGATCCTCTGCATGCGCTGCCGTCGCCACCGTTGCCAGTGCAGATGCAGCCAAAAGCCTTGCGAACGTTTTCATAAGATCTCCTCCCAAAGATCGCTTGAAGTCCTCATCGAAGACTATCAAATCATTTTCGTTTCATGTCAAATGTTTTCGAATTCATCCGATTTGTTTGATTTCAAAACCAAGTTGCTTTCATTTGAAAGCCACTCGCGGAAGTAGTCGAAACATCCAGCGGCATCCCCATGCGATCTTCCGCCAAGCCGACCTGCCAGAACAACACTTCAGCAATGAAGCGCTGCCAGCTCCGGACAGGGTTGGTTTTCGCCACCCTAATGCGCAATCAACCTTGTCAGCAGAGCCTGCCAGCCGCGCGTCGCTTCCAGCCGCCAGGCACTGGCGTCGGGCTGAGGCCGTAACTCGCTCCGGGTTTCATCGGTGCCTGGGGCATCCCCATAAAGGCTCGTCAGCGCCATCATCGCGACGCCGATCGCCCCGACCTCAGCCTGACCGCTCCTCGCGACCGGCCTATCCAGAACATCTGCCTGCATCTGCATCAGGAAATCGTTCGAGGACGCACCGCCATCGGCCAGCAAGCCATCAAGCCTTGCCCCGAGATCCTTTTCCATGGCGGTAAAGACGTCCGATATCTGAAGAACGATGGCATCGAGCGTAGCGCGCGCCAGATGAGCGCGGGTCGTTGCCAGTGTCATGCCGGAAATCGTGCCCGAAACATTATCGTTCCAATGGGGAGCACCCAACCCGGCAAGAGCTGGGACGAAGACAACCCCGGCGGCATCCGGAACGCTCTGGGCAAGAGCGGAGAGGGCCTTTGCATCCGGCAGGCCAAGCATCTCGGCAGCAAAGGCGGCAGCCTGCGCGGAAACGGTGATATTGCCTTCCAGCGCATAGGCGATGCCGTTCCGGTCGCTCCATGCGATCGTACTGGAAAGGCCGGTTTTCGACAACACCCGTCCGGGCGTCAGCGTCATCAGCGACGATCCGGTTCCATAGGTTGCCTTGACAAGGCCCGGCGCGCGGACGCGATGGCCATAAAGGGCTGCATGGCTGTCACCCATCATCGCAAGGATCGGGACGCCGGTATCGAGTGCAGTCGCGTCTTCGGCCACTTCGCCGAACCAGCTGTCCGACGAGCGAACTTCGGGCAGGGCCGTGACAGGAACGCCGAACAGATCGCAGAGACCTTCGTCCCATTGCAGCGTGCCGGTATTGAACAGCTGCGTTCGCGATGCATTCGAATGATCGGTGGCGAATTCCTTTCCGCCCGTCAGCTTGTAGAGCAACCAGCTATCGACCGTGCCTGCACGAAGCAGGCCCTGCGCGGCGAGCGTTTTTGCTTCGGCCACGTTTTCCATCACCCATGCGAGTTTGGAGGCTGGAAAAAGCGCGTTGATGGAAAGCCCGGTCGCCTCGACCACCGTCGGGTCGCGGCCTTCGGCAATCAGCGCCTCGCAGGCCTTTGCCGTGCGGCGGCACTGCCAAAGGATGGCCGGCGCGATCGGCTTGCCCGTCTCGGCATTCCAGACGACCAATGTCTCGCGCTGGTTTGCGATCGCAAGCCCGGCGATCCTGGCATCGGCCTTGCCGACGATATCGGCGATGACCGCCTGCACCGTCGCCCAGATATCCTCTGCCGATTGCTCCGCCCAACCGGGGCGAGGATAGCTGGATGTCAGGGGAGCAGACGCCTTGGCGACGACCTCCCCCGCCGAATTGACTAGGATCGCCTTGGTATTGGTCGTTCCTTGGTCAACGGCAATGATGAACTCTCCCCTCCCGACTTCACTCATCCCCTCTTGCGCCCGATCGCCTTGCGTGCGGATCTGGCGATCCCGGTGGCCGTCAGGCCGAAGTGATCGAACAGCCATTCGACCGAGCCGGTCGGCACAAAGCCCGGAAAGCCCATCCGCTCGATCGGCACCGGAAGATTGGCGGAGGTATGCTCGGCAACCGCACCGCCGAGACCGCCGTGAATATTGGCTTCCTCAATCGTAACGATCGCGCCCGTCTCACTGGCGGCGGCGGAAATAGCAGCCTCATCGAGCGGGGAAATGGTCGCCATGTTGAGGATACGGGCGGAAATGCCTTCCGCTTCGAGTTCTACTGCTGCCTGGACGGCGAGATGCACCATGGTGCCGCAGGCAATGATCGTCACGTCATCGCCCTTGCGGACGAGTTCGGCTTTGCCGGGCTGGAATTTCCGGTTTTCAACCACGAGATCCGGCACCGGCATGCGGCTCAGCCTGATATAGACCGGTCCTTCATATGCTGCCGCCCACTTGATTGCTTCCGCCGTTTCCCAGCTATCGGCCGGAACCACGACCTTGATATTGCTCAGCGGTCGCAGCCAGGCAAAATCCTCGATCGAATGGTGTGTCGGCCCAAGCTCGCCATAGGCGACGCCGGATGATTGACCGACAAGCTTCACGTTGAAGCCGGCATAGGCGATATCGGCCTTGACCTGTTCCAGCGCACGGCCGGTCAAAAAGCAGGATGCCGCCGAGACGAAAGGGATGCGGCCGCCATTGGCAAGACCGGCGCCGACGCCCACCATATTCTGCTCGGCAATGCCGACATTCACCAGTCGATCCGGGAACCTCTTCTGGAAACCACCGAGCTTGGAGGAGCCGACGGAGTCATTGACGACGGCGACGATACGCGGATCGTTTTCGGCAAGCTCCTCGATCGTGCGCGCCCAGGCATCGCGACAATCGTAAAAACCTTCTTGTTTTGCGGCGGGTGCAGCCATCAGACCAGTTCCTCCATGGCGATATTATATTGCTCGGCATTCGGCACGCCATGGTGCCAGGACGCCTTGTTTTCCATGAAGGAGACGCCCTTGCCCTTGATGGTATTGGCAATGATGCAGAGCGGTTTCGAGCGGCCGCCCGGCGGTTCGGAGAGAGCGTTGACGAGCGCACCGACATCATGCCCGTCGATCACTTCGACATCCCATCCGAAGGCGCGGAACTTGTCGTCGAGCGGATCGAGACCGTTGGTCTCTTCCGTTCCCATGCCCTGCTGCAGCCGGTTGCGGTCGACGATGAGCGTGAATTTGCCGAGCTTGCGGTTGCCGGCGCTCATCGCCGCTTCCCAGTTCGAGCCTTCCTGCAGCTCTCCGTCGCCGGTCAGCACGAACGTGCGGTAGTCGCTGCCGGTCATCTGCCCGGCGATTGCAATACCGAGTGCCACCGGCAGCCCATGGCCGAGCGGTCCGGTATTGGTTTCCACGCCGGGAAGATAATTGCGGTTCGGATGGCCGTTCAGCTTCGACTGCGGCTGCATATAGGTTTTCAGCCAGTCTTCCGGGTAATAGCCGGCAGCGCAAAGGGCGGTGTAAAGTGCGCCCGTTGCGTGGCCTTTCGACATGATGAAGCGATCCCGCTCCGGCATATCCGGCTTTTTCGGGTCATACCGCATCACGCCGAAATAGAGCGTCGCGATGATGTCGATCGCCGAAAAATCGCCGCCGGGATGTCCGAGCTGGGCATCATGGACCATCGTGAAAGCCCTGCGGCGCATCCACAATGCTTTCTCGCGAATGATATCGACGAGGTCATTCTTCAACATGGGTATTGGCCTTTCATTGCCGGATTGAGCCGGACCTGGCTGTTGCCGCAAGCGGCGCCTACATGGCGCCGAACAGGGCCTTCTGCGCGATCTTCAACGCGCCGATCGCGTCGTGGCGGCTCTGCGCTTCCTTCAATCCATCGACATCGAGCGCCTCGAGCCCCTTGTCGGCGGCTTTGAGGAAATCGATTGCGTGATTGGCGGTCGCGACACTGTCTTCACGGAACGGGAACTGGTCGAGCTGCCACACACCTTCCCATTTGTTCTTCCGCAGAACGTAGAAGAACTCGAAGATTTCGATCGGATGCAGGCTGCCAGCGACCAGATCGTCATCCCAGGAACGGTAGTTGTCGTTCACGTCCATGCCGAACAGCCGGCCGTAGTCGATCGCGAGCTGTGCGCTATCGGCGGCCGATTCACCGCCCATGATGGCGTGGCCGAAATCGAGCAGGATGCCGACATTCGGCAAGCCGATCTTCTCGATGCCGAGAAGCGTGCGGGCAACCGAACCGAAACTCATGCGAACGCGCGGTTCGCGCGGCTTGTATTCGATGACGAATTTCAAATCCGGGTTTTCGCTGGCGAGCTGGCCGACACCATCGAGCGAATGCTTCCACAGCGTGCCGTAATCGACCTGGAACGGATAGTCCCAGCCATCCTGACCCGGCCACAGCTTGACGTAATCGGCGCCGAAATAACGGACCTGGTCGCAGGCCTCGGTCACAAGTTCATGGGTGCGGCGACGAACGCCCGCATCCGGATTGGTGAAGGAACCCTTGACGAATTCGCGCGTGTAGATTTCAGGCGTGATGCCGATGACACCAAGCTTGTTGCGGTCGAGCGCCTCTTTTACCTGCGCATTGGAAAAGTCGCCGCCGAAGAAGGGATAGTTGATATCGACGACCGACAGATCCTTGACCTGGCCGGCCAGATCGATCGCCTCGATGACGCTGCGCGGCGTGCCGTAACCATCCGTCGCGTAACGGTCGAGATAGGTTGCGAAATGCCAGATCCCGGCGCCGAAACGTTGTGCAGTCATGATGTTTCCTCCGATTATTCCGTGTCGCCCCTATCGGATCTCAAGAATGATGCCGCGCGCTCGTGGCGCCGCTATGCGCCCTCCTCCTCAGAATGAGGCGCACATCCCGGATAAACCAACAAAAGACTTTTGATTACTTTCGATCTCTTTCGTTTTGAAGATAACTGACATACGTCGGAAGAACATTCAAGTGAATTGTTGGAGCTTCAAGAGGCATGAGGTTTAAAAAATATGCCGCATTGCAACATAAGAGAGAACAAGAAGGCTTGATTGCCACACAAAAGCGCAGTCATCAAAAACATATTGACAATAAACGAAAGTGATCGATAGTTCAAAACAGACGCCGCGGGAGGGTGGTCTTTTTTCAACGGGAGGTAATCATGAAGCTTACGAAACGTCTTTTGATGTCTGTCGTCGCGCTGGGTATTGCCGGCGCCATGTCAGGCACGGCACTTGCTGCCGATACGATCGCGATCATCACGCCGAGCCATTCCAACCCATTCTTCAAGGCTGAAGCCGATGGCGCTGCGGCAAAGGCGAAGGAACTGGGTTATGCGACCATGGTTCTGGTTCACGACGATGACGCGAACAAGCAAAGCGAACTTTTCGACAGCGCCATCGCAGCTGGCGTGAAGGCCATCATTCTCGACAATGCAGGCGCGGATGCCTCCGTTGCCGCCGTACAGAAGGCCAAGGACAAGGGCATTCCCTCGTTCCTGATCGACCGCGAAATCACCACGGCCGGCGTTGCCGTTTCGCAGATCGTTTCCAACAACTACCAGGGTGCCCAGCTCGGGGCGGAAGAATTCGTCAAGCTGATGGGCGAAAAGGGCAATTATGCCGAACTGCTCGGCAAGGAATCCGACACCAATGCCGGCATTCGCTCGCAGGGCTATCATGATGTCATCGACCAGTATTCGGAGATGAAGCTGGTTGCCAAGCAGACGGCCAACTGGTCACAGACCGAAGCCTACACCGTGATGGAATCGATGCTGCAGGCACATCCGGATATCAAGGGTGTAATCTCGGGCAACGACACGATGGCCATGGGCGCCTATGCGGCACTTGAGGCCGCCGGCCGCAAGGATGTGATCGTCGTCGGCTTCGACGGTTCCAACGACGTCCGTGACTCGATCAAGAAGGGCGGCATCAAGGCGACCGTTCTCCAGCCGGCCTACCAGCAAGCGCAGAACGCCGTCGAACAGGCGGACAAGTTCATCAAGACCGGCAAGACGGGCCTCGATGAAAAGCAGCTGATGGATTGCATTCTCATCAATGCCGCCAATGCCGAAAAGCTCGAGACCTTCGCGCTGAAGCCATAAGACCGCCATCCCCACCCGGGACATGCTATATGTCCCGGGTGCCTCTTGCTTTAAAAGAAGTGCGGGTACCATGAAAATCACGACCCTGTTTGTGGCAAGCCTTCTTGCCGCGTCCGTTTCCGGCTGCAAACTGGTGAAAACCGGTGATAGCGAAGCTGCTGCCGATCCAATCGCCGAGATCGTCGAGACGACATTCGACACCAAGCTGGTTCCGGCCCTGACCGAAAAGGCGGCCGACCTTGCAACGCTGCAAAATGCGATCAAGGGAAGCCTCGACAAGGCGGGCGAAAGCTACGGCGTCCGTGTTGGCGGTGCCGGAGGCGGCTGGAATTTCCCGGTCAAGGGCACGGCCACCGTATTGGAAGATACCCGCGCCAGCACCAAGGCCGGCGTTGCGGAAATCGACGTCGATGGCGACGGAAAGGCTGATGCGACGCTGCAGCTCGGCCCCGTCGTCAAGGGCAGCGCCTTGCGCGACACCACCAATCTTTACGATTTCTCGACATTCCGCGACCAGATCGAATACGCGAAACTCGGCCGCGCGCTGAACGACAAGGCCGTCTCCAAGCTCCCCGCTGCCGATATCGAGCTGAAGGGCAAGAAGGTGAATTTTGTCGGTGCCGTGGTCATCCGTTCGGCCAGCGAAAAGCCGTTAATCACGCCGGTATCGATCGAGGTCACGCCATGACGGAAGCCAATCCCATCGGCCTTTCGATCCGCAATGGCTCGAAAATCTATCCCGGCACCCAGGCGCTGAAAAATGTCGATTTCGACCTGCGCATGGGAGCGGTGAACGTTCTCGTCGGTGAAAACGGCGCCGGAAAATCGACGCTGATGAAGATCATCGCCGGCGTCGAACAGCTGAACGGCGGCACGATCGAAATAGACGGCCAGCAGGTTGTCTTCGCCGACAAGACGGATGCCGCAAAACACGGTGTCGGTATCGTTTTTCAGGAACTCAACCTGTTCCCCAATCTGACCGTGGCGGAAAACATCTTCGTCGGCCATGAAAAGACCCGCGCCGGCATCCATATCGACAGCCAAGCCCAGCGAACGGCCGCAGCGGCGCTGATGAAGCGTCTCGAGCAGAATATCGACCCGGATACGCCGCTCGGAAACTTGCGGATCGGCCAGCAGCAGATCGTCGAAATCGCCAAGGCGCTTGCCGAAAACGCCCGCATCCTGATCCTCGACGAGCCAACGTCCGCGCTGTCGGCCACAGAGGTCGAGGTTCTGTTCAGGGTGATCAACGACCTGAAGAAGCAGGGCGTCGGCATTGTCTACATTTCCCATCGGCTGGAAGAGCTGATCCGCATCGGCGACTACATCACCGTTCTGCGCGATGGCGCGATTACCGGATCACGCTCGATGCAGGGCGTCGATATCCCCTGGATCGTCGCCAACATGATCGGCAGCGCCTCGAAGGAATTTCCGAAGACCGGCGACCATGAACTCGGCAAGGAAGTGTTTCGTGTCGATAATGTCTGCCTTCCAAGCCCGGCCGGCGGCTACGCCGTCGACCACATGTCGCTCTCCGTGCGCGAGGGCGAGATCGTCGGGCTCTACGGCCTGATGGGCGCCGGTCGCTCGGAACTTCTCGAATGTATCATGGCGCAGCACCCGAATTCCTCGGGCCAGATCTTCATCGGCGGCAAGCCAGTGAAGGAGAAAAGTGTCTCCGGCCGGATCCGTCGCGGTCTGGCGCTCATCCCGGAAGATCGCAAGCGCGACGGGCTCGTGCAGATCATGACGATCCGCGAAAACCTGACCATGTCGTCGCTTTACGATTTTACCCGAGGGTTTCATCTATCCCTGAAGGCCGAAGCCGCCAAGGCGGCGGAATTCGTCAAGCGCATGGCGATCAAGATCGCCAGCCTCGAACACCCCGTCTCCAGCCTTTCCGGTGGAAACCAGCAGAAGGTCGTGATCGGCAAGGCGCTGATGACAAGGCCGAAAATCCTGCTGATGGACGAGCCGTCGCGTGGCATCGATATCGGCGCCAAGGCGGAAATCTTTCGCACCATGCGCCGGCTTGCTGCCGATGGCCTCGGCATCCTCTTTGTAACATCCGATCTGGAAGAAGTTCTCGCCCTTTCCGATCGCGTACTCGTCATGGCGAATGGTCGGCTGACCGGACAATTCCCGGCCGGCGCAAGCGCTGCGGAGGTCATCTCCGCGGCAACCCCAAATCTGAACAGGGTTGAAACACAATGAGCAGCATCGACGCCTCGGGCAACGCCAAGACCGTGATCGGCGGTCACAAATCCAGAACATCGGCGCTTCTGCTGCTTCTGCACATGCGCACCTTCGTGGCGCTGATCCTGGTCTTCGCCTTCTTCGCCATCGCGGCACCGAACTTCCTGACGACAGGCAACATGCTGATCATTTCCAAGCATGTGGCGCTGAACGCGATCCTCGCAATCGGCATGACCTTCGTCATCATCGCAGGCGGGATCGATCTTTCGGTCGGCTCCATTGTCGGCCTCTGCGCGATGGTCGCCGGCTATCTGGTTCTTTACGGCATCGACCTCGGCTTTATCGGTGTCGCCTACAGCGTCCAGTTCAACACGATCGAGATCTGCCTCATCGTCCTTGTCGTCGGCATATTCATAGGCTGGATAAACGGGATGCTGATAACAAAGCTGAATGTCGCGCCATTCATCGCGACGCTCGGCATCCTTTATGTCGCCCGCGGCTCGGCGCTTCTCTTCTCCGACGGCCGGACCTTTCCCAACCTCGCGGGCAATTCGGAATACGGATCGGACACGTTCCGCATCATCGGCTCGGGTACATTCTTCGGCCTGCCCGTCTCCGTCTGGATCATGGTCGTGGTCGCACTGGGCGCTGCCTATCTTGCAACGCGCACACCGCTTGGCCGGCATATCTATGCTGTCGGCGGCAACGAGCGCGGGGCGGCACTCTCCGGCGTCAATGTCGACCGCACGAAACTGTTCGTCTACATGTTCTCCGGGGTTTGCGCCGCACTTGTCGGCCTGATCATTTCGTCACAGCTGCAGGCCAGCCATCCGGCGACCGGCGAGACATTCGAACTCAACGCCATTGCCGCAGCCGTTCTTGGCGGTACATCCATGTCCGGTGGACGCGGCCGCATCGCCGGCACCATTGTTGGTGCATTCGTGATCGGCATTCTTGCAGATGGGCTTATCATGATGGGCGTTTCGTCCTTCTGGCAGACCGTCATCAAAGGTCTCGTCATCATCGCCGCCGTTGTCGTCGATCAGGTGCAGCAGAAGCTGCAGGCTCGTGTCGTCCTGCAGCAGAACGCGAATTGAGGATTTAAAGCGCAAGGCCATTCCTGTAATGATCCCATAGGAAGTGAATCGAATGGTTTCGATTGTTTGCGATTAAAGGATTAGGCAGGCCGGAATGGAAGCGAGAGAAGAGCAGGATGCTTCGGAGTCGATGATCGGCCTCCTGTCCGAGCCGAGACGGCGCCGTATCCTCGAATGGCTACAGGAAGAAGGGTCGGCGCGGGTGAGAGATCTCGCCGGCGCCTTCCGCGTGTCGGAAGCGACGATCAGGCAGGATTTGGAGCGGCTGGAAAGCGAAGGCTTCATCACCCGTGAACATGGCGGCGCCTATCTGAACACCGCAGTGCCCGCGACCGGCACGATGACGCTCCACCACCAGGAGAACATGGACAAGAAGCGCCGCATCGGCGCGCTTGCCGCAAGCCTTGTCAAGGACGGCGAGACGCTGATCCTGGATGCGGGCACGACGACGACCGAAATCGCCACCCGACTGACCAACCGGCGCGACCTGACGCTGATCACCAATGCGCTGAACATCGCGATCATCTTGGGCTCGGTACCGACCTTTGCGGTGCATATGCCGGGCGGCCAGTTCAAATCGCCGACGCTGTCGCTCTCGGGCGACAAGTCGGTCGAGTATTTCCGCAACATCTTCGCCGGCAAGCTGTTTCTCGCCACCGCCGGCGTGGCGCTCGATGCGGGTCTCACCTATCCGAGCTTTGCCGACCTTCAGCTCAAGGAAGCGATGATCAAGGCCGCGGCGCATGTCTATCTCGTCGCCGATAGCACCAAGATCAACCGCTCGTCCTTCACCCGTCTCGGTTCGCTGGACGTGATCAATTCCTTCATCACCGATGACGGGATTTCCGACCGGGATGCGAAAGAATTCGAGAAGCGCGGTATCGAGGTTCTGATAGCAAAATAAAGCGCATCTTCCAGCGATTGCGCAATATTTTCATCCCTATCTGAATTTTCTGGGTGCGTTTGCCTGTTGCAATTCAAGCGTCTGTTGAAATAAACTTGGCCCGTTCTCAGGGCGGGGTGCAATTCCCCACCGGCGGTATCGGGGTCTCCCCCGGAGCCCGCGAGCGCTTCCCAAAAGGAAGGTCAGCAGATCCGGTGAGATGCCGGAGCCGACGGTTACAGTCCGGATGGAAGAGACCAACCCGCGGCGGCCTTTGACCGGGCTGCCCGTGGCGCTTGTTCGCCCAAGGGATAAGTTTTGTCGGCGAAAGCCGATGCAACAGCCTTCACCGGCTTAACCCTTGAAAGACTTGAAATGACGATTTCCAGAATTGAAGATGCAGTAGAAGCCTTCGCCCGCGGCGAAATGGTTGTCGTTGTCGATGACGAGGATCGCGAAAATGAAGGCGATCTGATCTTTGCTGCAGAAGATGCGACAAACGAAAAGATAGCGTTCATGATGAACAAGGCTCGTGGCCTGATCTGCATCGCCATGGACCACAATCGCATCGACGAACTCGAACTTCCCCTCATGGTGCCGAACAACACGGAATCGATGAAAACGGCCTTCACCGTATCCGTCGATTACATTCCGGGCACCACGACCGGCATCTCAGCGGCCGATCGCGCCGCGACCGTCAAGGCGCTTGTCGACCCGAGCGCCCGCCCTGCAGATTTTGCCCGCCCCGGCCATATCTTCCCCTTGCGGGCAAACCCGGAAGGCGTTCTCGGTCGCACCGGTCACACGGAAGCGGCAGTCGATCTTTGCAGGCTGGCCAGAAAATCCCCGGCCGGCGTCATCTGCGAAATTTCCAATGAAGACGGCACGATGGCCCGTCTTCCGCAGCTCGAGATCTTCGCCGAACAGAACGGCCTGCTGGTCATTACCATCGAGGATCTCGTTCGATACCTGAATGACGCGAAAGCCGGAGCGCTGGCAGCAGCCTGATAGCTCGGGATTGAGAAAGTTACGGCGAGCCCCACAGGCTCGCCGTTTTTTATTTGTGCTCCAGAGGCAGGATGATCCGCGCCACGAGCCCATTGGGCTGACGATCCAGCAGGACCAGTTTTCCATGATGCGCCTGGACGATCTCGGCAACGATCGAAAGCCCGAGACCGAAACCTGTTTCCGTGTCCTGGCGCGCTGTATCCACCTTGAAGAAGGGTTCCAGCACGCGCGTGCGATATTGCTCGGGAATTCCCGGCCCGTCATCGCTGATGTCGATAACCGCCTGACCATCGACTGCGCGAAGCTCGACAGTCACATGCGTGCCGAACTTGATCGCGTTTTCGCACAGGTTGGTAATCGCGCGTGTCAGCGCCAGCGGCTTGAAGTTGGTGACCATCCGCGCCGGGCCATCATACTGCACATCATGCCCCATATCGGCGAATTCGTCACAGGTCGTCTGCAGCATGGAAGCGAGATCCGCGCGTTGCGAGACTTCGCGTTGGTGGTTGTCGCGAAGATAACCGAGGCTTTCCTTCAACAGCCTGTTGATCCGCTCGATATCTCCCAGAAGACCTTCCCTGATCTCTTCTTCGCTCACCCTTTCCGCGCGAAGCCGCAGGCGCGTCAGCGGCGTCCGCAGGTCGTGGCTGATGCCACGCAACATCCTTGTTCGCGATTCCACCATGGTCGAGATTCGCCGCTGCATGCCATTCAGCGCCCGGGCGAGTGTGACGATTTCAGAGCTTCCACGTTCTTCGAAGATCGCCGGACCGAGAGAAATGTCCGCTTTCATCGCCGCGGAAGCGATACGTCGCAAGGGGCTGGTCAGCGCCCGTACTGCAAAAAGCGAAAACAGGATGAGCAGCGTGACTGTTGCCACCAGATAGTTCGAACCGAATATCAGCGCATCGTTGCGAAGGAAGCTTTCGGGCAATTCCATGACGAGAAGTGTATCGTGGTCAACTTGCGCGGCAAGCACGCGTCTGCCGTCGGCAAATGTCCTCCAGCCACCAAATGGTACGGGGTGGTTTTCTGGAGGAAGTAGGCGATCGAGGATGACTTGGAGGAACGGCTCGTCAGGCGAGGACGTGGTGAAACGTTCTGAATACGAGAGCGGCTGCAATGTCAGACGCCCGTCTTCGTGATTAGCCGCCGCCAGTATCACATCTCTGTCGCTGGGCGTTGCCGACGCAAACACAGAAGCGATCGCGGTCACGTGGGCCGACATACTTTCCATATCTGGAGCGCTGTATTCCTCCCTGACCCAACTTTCGAGCGTCGAACCGATGATGAAAGCAATGATCAGGCAGGCGAAAATGACTGCGGTGATCTGGCCGTGAATGGTCGAAATCAACCGGGAGACCCGAAATCCCAAAACGCCCCCTTGGGCCGTTCCGCCCGGTACAGATTGCATTGCGGCCGTTATCGCAGGCCCATTGCCCTGAAGATAAGGCCATCCGCTGCAAAACCACATTAAGTTTTGTGTCGATCGCACCCTGCCTTGCACCCAGGCCATCCAATCCGCCTTGCCCGCAACAAAGCGTAACACAAAGACATGCTGCACCGCATCCATCCGTGACAGGACAGACGTGTTGCATGCACGGCTCGCCCTTGAGGTGGTGCCCGTGTTAAATTCACTGGAGCACCCATGTCTTTTATCCAACGGACCGATCTGCGACTTCTCGCAAGCGCCATATACGTCACCCTCGCGATCGCCGGCACGGTTTCGACCACGCTCGCCGCCGATGCAGGCCTTGCAGGACTGCCGCCGGAACCGCCATTCGACCAGGAGCGGTTCAACAAGGAAAAACCGGAACGCAACTGGAGCCTAATCGTCGGCGCCGGTGGAATTTACGAGCCGGAATATGAAGGTAGCGGCGACTTCAAGGTCCAGCCCGTACCATTCGTCGTCTTCACCTATGGCGAGTGGCTGGAGATCGATCCGCGCGGCGTGACGATCACCGCATTCGAGCACAACGGTTTCGCACTCGCCGCCAAGGTCGGTTACGAAGGCGGACGCGATGAAGACGACGCTGACCGCCTGAGGGGGCTGGGCGATATCGACTTCGCAGCCACCGTCGGCGCCAAGGCCTCCTATAAATGGGACGGCTTCGAGATTTATGCGAGCGTCGACCAGACCATCGAAGGCAGCGAGAGCCTGATCGGCACATTCGGCGCAGAATATCAGGCGCCGGTCAGCGAACGACTGATCCTCGGCGCAGGCGTCGAGGCCGTGGTCGCCAACGACAAGCACATGCAATCCTATTTCGGTGTCACCGCCGCCCAGGCGGCAAGATCCGGTCTTGCGGAATACAAGGCCGAAGCCGGCCTGAAACGCGTCAACGTTTCGGCATCGGCAATCTACCTGTTGAGCGAAAACTGGCTTATCCGCGGCGAAGCCGGCGTGGGTTTCCTGACAGGAGACGCTGCAGACAGCCCGATCGTGGAAGAAAAAACACAGCCCTCCGCTTCTCTATTCGTCGGCTACAAATTCTGAAGAAGACGGGCGTCAAAGACGATGAAAGCCGGGCATTGCCCCGGCTTTTTTATCGGGTGCATCGCACCCGCTCCTGAGCGCACCGCAGCCATTCAAGCCTGTTCGACATTGGCGGTAAACATGTAGCCGCCGAGCCGCACGGTCTGCAGCAAGACCGGGGTTTTCGGATCGGCCTCGATCTTCTGTCTCAGACGGCTGATATGGACATCAACACTGCGTTCGATCGGACCGGCAAGGCCGGTATGGGTGAGCGAAAGAAGCTCTTCGCGCGTAATCACCCGGCCGGGATTGCGGCAGAAGGCGAGCAGAAGATCAAATTCCGTCGTCGTCACGGAAACCCGGGCATTGCTCGGATCGTGCAACTGCCGGCGCAGGGGGTCTATCTGCCAGCCCTCGAAGCGAAGTTTCCGCTGAACCGCAGTGTTCACCAGCCCGTAGGATGCGCGCCGAAGCAGGCTGCGGATACGGGCAACGACTTCGCGGGGGCTGAACGGCTTGGTGACATAGTCATCGGCGCCGACCTCCAGCCCGACGATGCGGTCAACCTCTTCACCGAGCGCGGTCAAAAGAATGATCGGCGTCGTCTTTTCCGAGCGGATGCGCCGGCAGATGCTCAGACCATCCTCACCGGGCAACATGACATCCAGAATGATGAGGTCGAATTCGTTGTTGCGTAAGAGGGCATTCATTACATGCCCGTCTTCGGCAACGGTCGCCACCATGCCGTTTTCCTGAATGGCGAGCGCGAGCAGCTTGCCGATTTCGGGATCATCCTCGACAATCAGGATCTTTGCATTGGCTGAGTTTGCTTGCACGGCTGTCGTCCTTGATCGCCTGACTGCACGCGTTTCGCATGCCCGCCAGGGAGCATATGTTTCGCTTTATTAAGTTTTGTTACGAAGCTTGGGAAGAAATCGACAATACAAGCAGTTAACGCATTTCTGCATACCCGAAAAGCCTTCGAGAAGCTTTGTGAGATGGCACGCAACAATACGAAACAAGACAAAATGAACCGGCCATGTCACCAGGAATAGCTTGCTCCGAAAACCTGGAGCAAACCTATGACGTTACCAGTCTCGCGCAACAAGCAAGCAGGCTTCCACCTTTCGCTCGTCGTCATGGCGACGGTGGTCACGAGTGTCGCATTCTATCTCAATCCATCCATCGACATGACCGTTTCACAGCATTTCTTTGACGGCGAACAATTCCCCCTCAAGCATAATGGATCACTGCAGACACTGCGGCAGGCGAATTTCTGGGCCGGTACGGTCGTGATAGGTGCGTCAATGCTCCTGCTGCTCTCGCAACGTCTGAGGAATGCGATTGGTGTCAGTCTCGGCCGCACATTTGTTCCGCTGATCACCTACGGTGTGGGCGTCGGTCTTATCGTGAACATGGTCCTGAAGAACACGTTTGGAAGGGCAAGGCCGCGCGACACATTTGGGCTTGGTGGTGAGGATTCTCTGTCCGCTGCCTGGGAATTTTCCCAGGCGTGTGCATCGAACTGCTCGTTCACGTCGGGAGAAGCAGCAGGCGCGATGGCGATGATGTCTCTCGTCTATCTCCTCCCGGCCGGCCAGAGGACAATTCGCAGGATAGTGCAGACCCTGCTCGGCATTTTAGCCGTCTCATTGTCGTTCAACCGCATTCTGTTCGGCGGGCATTATCTCTCCGACGTCGTACTCTCCGTGCTCATCGTCACCATCGTGATGCTCTCAGCGGATTTGCTGCTGCGCCAAGTCCAGCGGGTCCGATTTGTTGTCGAGAAGAATGGTGAGGCGTACCCGGTGTGAAAACCCCGACCGATGTCGATATCGCGCATCTGCGCCGTAGCCCGAGCTTTCGGGCTGCGGCCTATTTCATGACAACGCCAAAGAGATTTCACCATGGAAAATTCCCGCCTTACCGGGTCTTACCAGCCCATCACAAAAGACCTGGCGAACAGGGTAAAGAGCATCATCGCGACCTATCTTGATCTTCCCGAAGAGCTCCTCGTCGAAGACGCAAGCCTGTCGCAGGATCTGGGTGCGGACTCGCTCGAGATCACCGAGATGGTGATGGCCTTCGAAGAAGAGTTTGGCTTTACCATCGATGACGACCTGGCCGACCGGTTTCTGACGGTCGGCGACATTATCCGACATCTGCAAGCCTCTGCGAACGCCAGGACGGATCGGCTTTGAGAATTTACGTGCCGGGAAGCAAAGGCCCATGCCTTTCGACATGGCTCTGTTTTTGCATCCCTTTTCTTCTCACAGCTTCGCCAGGGAATTTGACGTTCATCCGATGCAGGTTGCTTTGAATGCCTAGAAGCCCCCTCTCACGTTTGATTTTTCAGGTACTGATATCGGCAGTTCTTGCCGGTGCACTTCTGGGCGGCCCTGTTACTATCCTGATGCTTTTGGTGGATCGCAGCTATTGAAGTATCGAGGCCACGCCTCGCCTGCGGCAAGCTCGGGATAGGTGACGCACTAAGCTCCAGCTTGCGGATATCGCATTCCCAAACAATCTGCAGAAACGGATGACGGGGCCAGCCTGCGGAAGCTGGCCCCGTCCAGACGCGCCGGGGATCGGCCTGGGGGCCGTCGGATCATGGCGCGCCTATTTCTGGATCTCTTTCAGGTCCGCTTCGGCCGACGGGAGGAAAGGCCTGAAGATTTGGCTTGCACGATCGCCGCCAGCGGAGACGATCAGGTGCAGGGAGGGGATCACCACCAGCGAGAGGATGGTGGAAACCAGCAGCCCGCCGATCACCGCGATTGCCATCGGAGCCCGAAACTCGCCCCCCTCTCCGATACCGAAAGCCGAGGGCAACATGCCGCCTACCATGGCAAGCGTCGTCATGATGATCGGGCGCGCCCGCTCGCGGCAGGCTTCGACAACCGCCTCTCCGCGCGAAAGCCCATGCGCCTCCCGCTCGACGGCGAAATCCACCAGCATGATCGCATTCTTGGTGACGATACCCATCAGCATCAGGATACCGATCACGACAGGCAGGGATATCGGGTAGCCGCTGAGAAGCAGCGCCGCGACGACCCCGCCGATCGAAAGTGGCAGCGATGCCAGGATGGTGAAAGGTGACAGGATGCTTTTGAAAAGCAGGATCAGGACGATGAGCACCAGCATGATACCGCCACCCATGGCAACGGCAAAACTCTCGAATATCTCGCCTTCCGTATCCGAATCGCCGGTCGCCTGGACACGCACGCCATCCGGCAGGGTCTTGACGCTTTCGAGCTTCATCAACCGCTCAAGCCCCTGGCCCGAGGTCAGGCCATTCGCCATGTCAACGCCGATCTCGATCCGGCGCTGGCGCTCGAAACGATCGATCGCCGCAACTGTCTCATCGAGACTGATCGTGGCGACCGCCGACAGCGGCAGTTGCCCGCCATTTGCCGCCGGCACGCTCAGCATCTCGAAAACCGGCAATCTGCCTCGCGCGGCGCGATCGAGAACCACGCGGATCGGGATCTGGCGCGAGCCCTCGATAAAATTCGCCAGGCGCGAATCCACATCGCCGATCGTCGAAATCCGCATCGTGCTGGCAATGGCTGCGGTGGAGACACCGAGCGTCGCCGCCTTTTCGGTATCGACCGTCATGCGCAGTTCCGGCCGCATCGCGACATTATCGCTCGAAGCCCCGACAAAGCTGCTGTCTGATGCCATCTCGCGCAGGATCCGGTCGGTGGCCGCCTGAACGGCATTACCGTCACTGCCCAGCACGGAAAAGGATATGTCGCGACCGCCGCGATCGTTGAGAAAGCGCAGTCGCACATCTG
Organism: Hyphomicrobiales bacterium; assembly: GCA_900472575.1. Taxonomy (GTDB): domain Bacteria; phylum Pseudomonadota; class Alphaproteobacteria; order Rhizobiales; family Rhizobiaceae; genus Neorhizobium; species Neorhizobium cellulosilyticum. The sequence continues at coordinate 192,070 of UCIV01000024.1, read as the reverse complement.
GAATATCGACCAGCGCCTTTTCGAGTTCGGCTTCGATAACAAAGGAAGAACGGTTACGCTCCGCCTTGTGCACGAGGTCGACCGAGACGACCGCATAACGCACATCCTGCTGGCCGCTCATGCTCGATCCGGCCCGAACCAGCACACCCTCGACTTCGGCGAGCTTGCCGATCGTAACGGCGATCCCGTCGGTGACCTGACGGGTCTCGTCGAGGCTTGTGCCGGGTGGCAATTCGACGGTCAGCGTCAGGCGGCCGGTGTCTTCTTCCGGCAGGAACGTGGTCGGAACCGACATCAGTGACATCATCGCCAGCGCGAACAGGCCGAAGGCGGCTGTGACCGTCAACCATTTCCACCGCAGCATCAGCCGCAGCAGCCACTCGTAGGCGAGCGACAATTTTCCTTTTCTCGGTTCGACCGGCGGAGCGGCGGTCATGATATAGGCCGCCATGACCGGAGTGATCAGCCGCGCGACGAGAAGCGAAAAGAACACCGCGATAGCCACGGTCAGGCCGAATTCGCGGAAATAGAGCCCAACGACACCGCTCATCAGCCCGACAGGCGCAAAGACGGCGATGATCGTTGCCGAGATCGCAATCACCGCTAGGCCGATTTCGTCCGATGCATCGAGCGCCGCGCGATAGGCGGATTTTCCCATGTTGCGATGCCGGACGACGTTTTCGATCTCGACGATGGCATCATCGACCAGAATGCCGGTCACCAGCGTAATGGCGAGAAGGCTGAGTATGTTGAGCGAGAAGCCGAGCATGTCGATGGCAAAGAATGTCGGGATGATCGACAGCGGCAATGCGACAGCCGCAACCAGCGTCGCGCGCCAATCGCGCAGGAAGAGGAACACGACGATGATCGAAAGTGCCGCCCCTTCGAGCAGGGTATTGATCGCCGAATGATAATTTCCTTCCGTGTATGAAATCGTGTCATCAACAATCTCGAAGCGAAGACCGGGATGGCTGAGACGTAGTTTTTCGACCGCAGCGGATACTTCATTCGCCACGGTGACGGCGCTTGCGCCCTGGGACCGATAGACTGAGAAACCGACGACATCGGAACCGTTCAGGGTCGCAAACGCGCGCGGTTCGGCAAAGGTGTCGCTGACGGTTGCGACATCCGCCAGCCGGACCGAGTTTTCGCCACCAAGCGACAGGCGGGTTTCCGCCAAGCCGGAAACGGTGCTCGCGGCGGCGGCTGTCGTCAGCACCTGCTCGCGGCCCTCCATATCACTGCGCCCGCCCGAACGGTCGAGCTGGGTTTCCATGATCGTCTCGTTGACCGAGTTGACCGAAAGCGACAATGCCTGCAGCCGGTCGGCATCGAGCTCGACATGGATCTCGCGGTCGGCCCCGCCAATCCGATCGATACGCCCGACGCCGGAAAGCCCCTGCAGGTCGCGTTTTACCGTGTCATCGATTAACCAGGATAGTTCGGTCACCGTCATTTCCTGGCTGGAGACGGCATAAGTGACGATCGATTGCGCCTCCTCCTCGATCCGTTCGATGATCGGCTCGTCGATCGCGCTCGGCAGATCACCCCTGATCCTTGTCACGGCATCTCGCACATCGTTCATCGCCCGATCCGGCGAAACCAGGCCGAGTTCGAATTCGACCGTGGTGACCGAACGCCCCTCGCCGATCGTCGACGACAATTCCTTGATCGCCGGAAGCGAGGCGATCGCATTTTCGACAAGCCGCGTCACCTCGGTTTCCAGTTCGACCGGCGTGGCGCCGGATTGCTCGACCGTGACCTTCACGGCCGGCGTTATGATCGTCGGGAAATAGGTGATCGGTAGCCGGGTAAAGCTGTAGATGCCGACAACCGTCAAGATGACGAAAAGCAGGATGGAGGGAAGCGGATTGCGGATCGCCCAAGCGGAAATATTGCCGTTCATCGCGCCATCTCCCTGCTTTCCATGGCAAGGGCGGAGGCCATGTGATCGGAAACAGGCCGCTCCGACATGGCCATGACGGGCCGCACCTTTTCCTGGGCTTTCAGAAAGCCGCCGGATTTCAGCACGACCATCTCGCCATCGCTGACACCGGCAATGATTTCGACAAAGCCCTCCTGCCGGATGCCGACAGTCACGTCGCGACGATCCACGACACCGTCCTTGACGACGAAGACATTGCTTGCGCCGCTTGCGGTATTCACCGCACTGCCGGGTAGGAGAATGTTACGCCGCGCCGGAGCGTTAATGCTTCCGCGGGCAAAGACGCCGGGCTTCAGCCCATCCGCCTCATCCAGTTCGATGCGCACTTCGCCGCTGCGCGTTACCGGATCGACCTGCGCTGCATTCAGCCGTAACCTGCCACCGAGCTGACCCTCATATCCCGGCAGGCTGATCTGCGCCCGCATGCCTTCATCGAGCCGCAGGAAACTCGTTTCCGTCACCTGCGTGGAGAACTCGATTTCAGCATCCTTGGCGATGACGAATAGCGGATTGGCGGAAGCGGACGTCATCGCCCCGATGCGCGCCGTCCGCTTGAGCACCAACCCGGCATCGGGTGCGCGAACCGTGCTGCGCTCGATCGTCAGCTCGATCTCCTTCCGCTCGCGGGCAATCAGCTCAGCATCGGCTTCCGCCAGCGCAAGCGATTGACGCGCAAGCCGCAGTTCCGCCACCGCGCGGGCATGGGCATTTTCATGTTCGTCCAGAAGCTGCTGCGATACGGCGCCTCTCGGCTGCAGCGCCCGGCTGCGTTCCAGCACCTTGCGCGCCTCCGCCTCGCTGACCGCGGCAACCTCGAGCCTGCTTTCCTCCACTTCGGCAGCGGCTCTTGCCCGCAGCATGCTGACCGAATTCTTGTCGAGCAGCATACGTGCCTCGGTCGTGTCGATCAGCGCAAGCAGCTGTCCTCTCTCGACCCGTTGCCCGATTTCGGCAAGGATGTGTTCGATCACCCGTCCCTCGATGAAAGGACGAACCTCCACCTCTTCCCTGGCGACAAGCGAACCGACAACGGGGATCTTCTCGGTCACCTCGCCTTTTCGAGCGACGACGACCGTGACCGGCGTCTGGCTTTCAGCCTGTGACGCCGAGAAGAAGATCAGCCACAGCACCAATGCCGAGACGGCAAGACGCAGTTGCGGCAGCACTGATCGGGATATCCCGTACATGAGGCACCTTTCCGTTTTATCCGCACATGTCTGCGGATGATCCGGAAGGAACCGTAGCGATCAGACGCGCGGCCGGTGTGTCGTCACGTTAAGAAAGGTTACACCCGCCGCCAGCGCGGCAATGCTGTCGATCAAAGCCCGATGATCGCCGGCCACCAGCCAAGGCCGACGAAAAGGCTGCCGGCAATGCCCGGAAGCAGAGGCAGAAAGCGCCTGATTGGTGCGACCTGCTGTCGTTCGAGGATCTTTATTCCGAGCCAGACGCTCCACAGCAGCCCCATGAGAAACAGCCCGCCGCGGATCGCGCCCGCGCCGCTTGCACCAAAAGCGGTATATCGCAACGGTTCCAGCAGTTCTGCCCCAAGCCCGATGATCAGGCTAATCAGCGCAATCGGAGCATATTGATAACCGAGTTCGGTAAACAACTGCCCGAAGCCGCCATCTGCCCCTGCACGCTTCGCCAGAAAGGCACTCACCGCAGTCAACAAGGCAAGGACAGCGGTCAATGCCGCCATGATCGCCAACATGAAGAAGACGATCATGACGAAATCGAGCCAGCGGAACACTTCCGCACGCGCCGGATGAACGCTCATCAGCCAGGATGGGCCGACAGTAGTGACCCAGTTCCAGTGATGCTGGATTGCAAACACGCCAAAAGCCTGCCGCCATTGCTGATATTGCGGCAGCACCAGCCAGAGGAAGCCGCCGAGGGCGACGCCGGTATCCAGAAACAGGAAACAGGCCTCCGCCTTGTTGGCGCGATGATCACGAATATCCTCGATCTCGCGGCCCGGACGACGGATATCCAGCCGGATACTGCCAGCCGCGTGCGGGTGGACGCAGCGAAAGCACTCGATACAGTGCCGGCTTTCACTCTTGCGCGGCAGGTCGATCATCGTCGGGCAGGCACCTTTCTGGCTATAGGCATCGCCGCCCGGCAGCCGGATTTTCGGCGTGAACTGAACTGCGCCAAGCCGGGAATAAAGCCCGAGCACCCGGCCGATCGGGCAGAGATGCCTGCACCAGACGCGTTTCTTGCGGCCATAAAGGCCGCCGATCGCTATTGCCAAAAGCATGGTGCCGCCGAAAAGCCCTGCCGCAGCTTCGGGATGATCCCGCACACCGATCGTCTGGCCGTAAAGCGTCATGATAATGAAGCTGAGTGCGGGCGTGCCTTCCCAGCGGATCCAGGCCGGGATCCGGCGTTGCAGGCCATAACGATTGGCAAGCTCGGAAGCAGCCCCCATAGGGCACAAAAGACCGCACCAGATCCGCCCGAAGACGATGACCGACAGAAAGACAAGCGGGAACCAGATGCCCCAGAGCAGATATTGCAGCGCCAGCGTTCCATTCGACAGCGGCGTCGTTTCCGGCGGCGGATCGGGCAGCAGAAGCGGCAGGCCGAGCACCAGAAGAAACACGAGAAACATGATGCCCTGGATGATCCAGTAATACGGGCGCGTCCGCACGAAGAATGCTTCGAGTGCGATGAGCCAGTTTGGGCGTTCGGGCAGTTCCTCCGCCTCAACCAGCAGCGATGGCGCGAACGTTGCCGCCGGAGCGAAATCACGATGACGGTAAATCTCTGTCATTTCATCTCTCTCGGCACAACAACAATTCCAGCGTGTAAATATGTCGCACGCCCAAATTGGAATGAGATACCAATCAATCAGGATAAACACTCTCATATTTAACATGGAGATCAGCCGAAGTATTTGAATTTTGTCATTTATATCATGACCTTGATGAAAACTTTCAGGCTTGACTCCACATTTTTCCAGGCAGATGTTCGCGCCACATTTTCCCGAAAAGGACCTGTTATGCGCGAAACCCAAATTTTCAAGACGGCATTCCTGCCCGCCGCTTTTGCTGCTGCAACACTCTTTTCCGCCGGCTCGGCATCTGCCCTGGAATATCCGATCGGCGAGCCGCAGGAAGCAGGCGGTATGGAAGTGGCTGCGGTCTATCTGCAGCCGATCCTGATGGAGCCGGCTCACATGATGCGCGCAGCCGCCGATTCCGACGTGCATCTGGAAGCCGATATCCACGCGACGAAGGATAACAAGAACGGGTTTGCCAATGGCGACTGGGTGCCGAACCTGACGATTAGCTATGTGCTGACCAAGGGCGGCGTGAAAGTGTCGGAAGGCCCGCTGATGCCGATGGTTGCCTCCGACGGGCCGCATTACGGCGACAACGTCAAGCTCGACGGCCCCGGCGACTATAACCTCGTGTTCAAGATTGCAGCGCCGGACGGGATGATGTTCGGCCGCCATGTCGATGACGAAACCGGCGTCGCCAAATGGTTCGAGCCGTTCGAGACCAGCTATGACTTCACTTTCACGGGCGTGGGCAAAAAGGGTGGCTACTGATCACTCTTCCCCCCGTAAGGAACAGTGCCTTGGCCTCACCATGGCGCTGTTCCTCGCGTTTTCGATTGTTCCGCCGGCAATAGTGGCGGCCGCTGACGATCCAAGCTTCACCATAACGTTCAACGATGGCGTGGTTTCGCCGTCGCGTCTCGAAGTGCCGGCCGAAACCCGCTTCGAAATCCGGCTGATCAACAACGGCAAGACACCGGCGGAGTTCGAGAGCATTCCGTTGAGCAAGGAGAAGGTGATCGGACCGGGGGTCTCCACCTTCATCGTCATCAAATATCTTGATCCGGGCGAATATTCGTTCTTCGACGATTTTCATCCGGACGCTCCGCCCGCCGTTCTCGTCGCGGTTCCTTCTGAGGACTGACATGTTTGCCTCCATTGCCTTTGTCGTCTGGCGCGAGAGCGTCGAAGCCCTTTTGGTGATCGGCATTCTCGATGCCTGGCTGGTCAGCCGGAGCGTGGAGACGCGCCGCGCCCGCGGTTTTCTCTGGGGCGGCGCAGCGGCGGGGCTCGGCGTCGCCGGTGTGCTTGCAGGACTCCTGCTCTGGCTGGGCGAAACAGTCTCCGACGACGCCCAGACGATCTACCAGACGGTGATCGCGCTGCTCGCAGCCGGGCTGATCCTGCAGATGGTCTTCTGGATGCGCAGCCACGGCCGCTCGATGCGCGGCGAGCTCGAAAGTTCGCTCAGCACGGCGGTTGCCGCAGGCAGTTGGTGGGGTGTCTTCGCCCTTGCGCTCATTGCGGTTGCCCGCGAAGGCAGCGAAACGGTCGTGTTCATCTACGGCATTCTGTCTGCTGGTGTCATGGGCTCGCTGCTTGCCGGAATTCTTGCCGGAGTGACCGGTTTCGTCGCAGCCGCAATCACCTATGCCCTGCTGATGACCGGCAGCCGGGTCATCTCCTGGCGGGTTTTCTTCCGGATTTCCGAGATCGTGCTGCTCTTCCTCGCCTGCGGCCTGCTGATGACAGGGATCGACGGATTGATCAATCTCGATATCCTGCCGCGCCTGTCGCGCGCGCTGTGGAACAGCAATTTCCTAATGTCCGACGGCACGACAGTCGGCGGTTTCTTCGCATCCATGACCGGCTATCGCGCCCGGCCGAACCTGATGCAGCTCATTGTCTTCTTTGGCTACTGGATCGCGGTGCTGGCCGTCATCTACCGCCCACGCAAAGGTTCGTTCTCGACCGCTTCGCACCACTAGCGATTTGCCCGGGCACTTCGTGTCAGCATATGGTGTGGCCATTCCCTGAATGGCCGTATCTCTTTTCACACAGAGGAATGTGTGGCGGGCATCACATTGTCGGGGATCGGGCACACATATTTCCGGCCATCTGTCTTCTCTGTCCATTCCGCCTTTGCGGCTTCCAGAAGTTCGGGAGACGTCATAAGCGAGAGGCCAGTCGCCGCCAGCGTCTTGGCTGCATGTGCCATGGCTTTGTGAGCACCCGCGCTTTTTCCCTGTGCCACCACCTGCCAGGTGTGAGGATTGGTGCCGATTGCCCAGGTGGGCGTCCAGCATTGCGCTGTCGGCGTTACCCAGCTTACATCTCCCACGTCCGTAGATCCGGCACGGAAATGCGAAGACCCCTCGAAGTCGCGCAGACCCAGATGCAACGGTGTCGAACCATCGACCTTTGCATTGGAAAAAACATCGCCCTTGATCTGATAAAGGCGGATGCTGCTCCTGATAGCTTCGTCAGTAAACGTGTCCTGGATAGACTTGGCGAATGCGAGATCCGTTTCATCGAAAGCGATGGGACCGAGCGCCACCATGTTGTCATGCATGGCCGTTTCGAGCGTGATGTTTGGCAGAAGATTGGTGGAGGCTGTGTCGAAGACGATCTCAACGTCGGTCTCTGTCATCATCGCCGCGCCGCGGGCAACCTTGTCGACCCGCTTGGCAAGATCGAGCGCCTGCGACATTTCCGGCGCGCGGACCAGATAGACAACTTCCGCCTGGGCCTGCACGACATTGGCGGCGCGCCCTCCGGTATCGGTTATCGCATAATGCACGCGGCAATCCTGGGGCATGTGTTCGCGCAGGAAATTGACGCCGACATTCATCAGTTCAACGGCATCCAGCGCCGAACGGCCGAGATGCGCTGCATTCGAGGCATGGGCGGCAAGGCCCTTGAAGCGATAGAAATATTCAAGGACCGCCAGATTGTTGGTGGAGCGTACGCCGTTGAATGGCGCCGGATGCCAGGTAAGCGCCGTATCGACGTCATCAAACAGGCCCGCACGCACCATGAATGTCTTGCCGGAGCCGCCTTCCTCGCCCGGGCAACCGTAATAACGCACGGTGCCAGCTAGGTTGTTGTCCTTCATATGCCGGGCGAGCGCGATGGCCGCCATCAGGGAACCGACACCTAAGAGATTGTGGCCACAGCCGTGGCCGGTCGCGCCGGAAACGATCGGCTTCGGCTCGGCCACATCCGCAGCCTGGCTCATTCCCGCCAAGGCGTCGAATTCTCCGAGCAGCGCGATCACCGGCTTGCCGCTGCCGAATTCGCCGATGAAGGCCGTGTCCATGCCCGCCACGCCACGACGCACAGCAAACCCATTCTTCTCCAGCGCTTTTGCCAGCATATCCGACGAACGCCTTTCTTCGAACTTCAACTCGGCAAAATCCCAGATTCTGTCGCTGAGTTCGGAGAATTCCGGTTTCATCTCTTCGATCGCGTTGGCAATCGACGTCACGGCATCGCGGTTCATGGCCTGTCCTCGCATGAATGTGTGAGCGCCCTCAGGACGCAGAAAAACATCCGGCGATCTCCCGCCGGTTGAATTTCCTTGAAAAGGTAGACAGGCGCGCCGATCCTTGCCGGCGCGCTCAAAACTCAGTCTTCGACCGAGACTTCCCAGAGGCGGGCATTCGACTGCCAGACCGGCTGGCCTTTCAGCTTCTTCGTCGCGCCCCAGACGTCCACCATGTCGTAGAGAAAGATGCCCGGCATTTCCTTCAGCATCAGCTCATGGAACTCATCGAAGATCTTCTGGCGCTTTTCCTGATCGGCTTCTGCATAGGCGGCGTTCATCAGTTCGACGGCTTTCGGATCATCCCACATCAGCGATGCGTTCTTGTCCTTGTTGCCGACATAGAAAGAATACATCAGCGCCGGGTCGAGACGCGGCGCGACCGACTGCGAGATCACCTGATAATTGCCGGAGCGGCGGCGGTCGACCTGGGTCGCGTAATCCAGCACTTCGATCTGCACGTTGAGGCCCGCCTGCTGCATCATCGCCTGCGCCATGACGGCCGCCGGGAAGCTCGGCACGTTGCCGCGCTTGTTGGCGATGATCGAGATCGGCTCACCCTTGTAGCCGGCATCTGCCAGTTCCTTCTTGGCAGCCTCGATATCGTAGGGAAGACGCGTCTTCTGGGCCTCGTCGAAATAGACGCTGTCCTGCGATACCATCGAGCCGTTCGCCTCGCCGGTCCCGTTCGATGCAGCGGCCACCAGTTCATCGAGATCGAGCGCCATTGCCATGGCGCGACGCACGCCAGGATTGCTCAAGACCTTGTCGCGGGTCTGGATATAGAAAAGGTTCTTGCCGTTGTTGCGCGAAACGATCAGCTGCGTCTTATCGCTGGCCTTGAACTCCGGGATAAGATCGGGTGAAATTTCGGCCGTATCGAGTACACCGGACTCCAGACCGGCCTTCACGGTCGATGCATCCGGGATAATCATGAACTTGATGCCGTCGGCCAGCGGCCGTTTGGAGCCGACCATGCCATCCGGCTTGCCGTCATTCTCCGGCGAGACGTAATCAGCGAATTTCTTCAGATGGATATACTCACCCTTCTTCCACTCGTCCCATTGAAACGGTCCGGTGCCGATCGGCTTGACGAAGCTGCCATCGGCAGCAACGGAATCCGGTGAGATCATGCCGGTATAACCGCATTCCGGACGCGACATCAGGCCGAGGAAAACCGCAGATGGCTTTTCAAGAGTGATTGCGACGGTCGAAGCATCCGCGGCCTTCACGTCCGTAACCGGTGCTGCACCGCCCTTGGCGAAGTCGTTGAGGCAGGTCCATTTGGTTTCCGGCTTCAGGTACCGCGTCCAGTTCCAGACGACATCCTCCGCCGTCATCGTCTTTCCGTTGTGGAATTTCACATCCGTGCGCAGTTTGAACGTATAGGTCAGGCCGTCGGCGGAGGTTTCGAAACTCTTGGCCAGAAGCGGCTTCACCTCGCCGCTATTGTTGTAACCGACAAGCCCCTCGACGATATGCAGGATGACGCCATCGGTATTGCCATCGCGGTTGACGCCGGGATTGGCGCTGCGCAGATCGGAACTCTGCGCGATCGTGATATCGCGGGCATTGGTTATGCTGGTCATTGCAAGCAGAGCCGTGCCTGCCAGAAGAAGCTTTTTCATTGTTCTACCCTCTTTTTGCTATTGTTGATGTCTACGACTGGAACCCGTTCCAGCAGGCCTGCGCCAGCCGGCCGATCGTTTCGAGCGAAAGCGTGTATCCCGGCGTGCCATCGGCCATGACCTGCGGCACGTCATCGGTATAGGCGGTGATGATGAAGAACGGCGCGCCACCTTTGTAAACGATGCCGGCATCCATGCGGCCGCGCTTGCCGCGCCCGCTTTTGCTCGCCACCAGCGTTTCGAACGGCAGGCGTGAACGGATGCCGTAACGCAGGATCTGGTGCTTCAGCGTCTCCATGGCGAAGGAGCACAGTTCGGCGCTACATCCGAGCTTCTCCTGCGCCTGCGTCGAGGATTGCGCATCGAGAATGGTCTGCAGCAGCAGAACCTGATCGGCGGCCGATGTCGTCGTCACCGTCGTCAGCGCATGGTCGGCCGGCAGGGCGAGCGGCGGAATGAGGAAACGATGATGTGTATTGGCCATGCCGAGCGCCTTGCAATAGCCATCCACCTCTTCCAGCGTCAGCCGCTCCAGCACCATTTTCGTGCAGACATTGTCGCTCAGCGTCATCATGCCGGTGATCGCGTCTCTCAGCGAAATCACGATACCCGGCGTCATGTAGCGGAACATGCCGCTCGCCACTTCCTTGGCCAACCTTTCCTCGTAGGTCACCGGTTCATCCAGATCGAGCCGCCTTTCATGTGCCGCCTTGAGTGCGGCCATCATGATCGACGTCTTGCGGGTGCTGCCGGAAGGCGTTTCTTCGTCGGCGCCACGGCGGATTTCCTCACCCGTCAACAGATTGCGCACCATGAAGCGCGTGACAAAGGGCTGGGCGTCGCAGATCGCGAACAGCTGGTCGGCAGTAGTCATCGTATTCATCCTGTTATGCATCGTTTTCGAGCCGCCATTTGAGTGTCACGCCGCCCCGCTCGTTGTGGCCGAGCGCGGGAATGGCCGAGAGCAGGCGGCGGGTATAGGCTTGCCTGGGGTTGTCGAAGATCGTGTCGCGATCTCCCTCTTCGATGATCCGGCCGTCCTGCATGACGACGACACGGTCAGCCACCTGCTCGACCACGCCGAGATCGTGGCTGATGAACAGGCAGGAAAAGCCGTAGCGTTTCTGCAGGTCGGAAAAGAGGTCGAGCACCTGTGCGCGCACCGTCACGTCGAGCGCCGAGACCGGCTCGTCGGCGATCAGGAAGCGCGGCCGGCGGGCAATCGCGCGGGCAATCGCCACACGCTGCCGCTGGCCACCGGAAAGCTCGTGAGGATAGCGGCTGGCGTAATCGGCGTTAAGGCCTACTTCCTCCAGCGTTTCCAGCGCCCGCTTGCGCTTTGCCTGAGCGTCGAGATCGGGCACCAGTCGGAGCGCCTCCTCGACCAGCGCCAGGATCGTCATGCGCGGATCGAGCGAGGAATACGGGTCCTGAAACACCATCTGGCAGTTCAGGCGATAGTCGCGCCAGTCCTCGTCGCGTGAACGGCCCTGAAAGCGGATATCGCCTTCGCTTTCCTTGACCAGACCGGCAATCGTGCGGCCAAGCGTCGTCTTGCCGGAACCGGAGCCGCCGACCAGCGCGACGACCTCGCCCTCGTGGATATCGATGCTGATGCCATGCAGGGCGCGCTTGGGTTTCGCCTTCTTGAGCAAAGATTTGCGTCCCGCATAATCGACAACGATATTACGGGCCGAAACCATCGGTGCCTTCGACGTATCGAGCGCACGCGCCTCGCCGCGGAAGGGCAGAGAGGACAGAAGCTTCCTCGTATAATCGTGCTGCGGGGCATCGAGCAGATCCTCGGTGCGCCCCTGTTCGACGATCGAGCCTTTTTCCATCACCACGATGCGGCTCGTATAACGCGCCACCATCGGCAGGTCGTGGCTGATCAAGAGAACGGCGGTGCCTTCGGCCCGCGTCAGTTCCACCATCAGTTCCATCACATCGCGCTGGATGACGGCATCGAGCGCCGTGGTCGGTTCGTCGGCGATCAGCAGCGCCGGTTTCAGCAGCATGACCGACGCCAGCATGATGCGCTGGCGCATGCCGCCGGAAAACTCGTGCGGATAGGCGGCAAGCGCTCCCTCCGGATCCTTGATGCCGACACGCTTCAGCATGTCGAGGATGTGGGCGCGACGGTCCTGTGGCGACAGTTTGGTGTGAAGGACAAGTCCTTCTTCCAGCTGTCGGCCGATGGTCATCGACGGGTTGAGCGATGTCATCGGCTCTTGGAAAACCACGCCGATTTCGCCGCCGCGCAGATGCCGAAGCTCCCTGTCCTTCATCGTCAGGACATCGCGGCCCTTGTAGCGGACGGAGCCACCCGTAACCTTGATCGCCGGAGGCAGAAGCGAGATCAGCGCACGGGTGGCCAGCGTCTTGCCGGAGCCGCTTTCGCCGACGATGCCAAAGATTTCGCCCGGCGCGATGTCGAAGGAGATGCCCTTGACCACCTCGAGGCCGGTATGGGCAACTTCAAGCGAAAGGCTGTTGACGCTCAAAAGCGTTTCTGCGGACATGTCCTTGGTCATTTCAGGCCCCTCATGCGCGGGTCGAGGCGGTCGCGAAGGGCGTCGCCGAGCAGATTGATGCCGAGCAGGGTCAGCGCGATGCAGATACCGGGGAAAAGACCCAGCCAGACGGCCTGCTGGATGAAGGGACGGCCGGCGGCCAGCATATTGCCCCATGTGGGTGCCGGTGGCGGCACGCCGAGACCGAGGAAGGAGAGCGCGCTTTCCGACAGGATCGCCCAGCCGAACATCGAGGTGGCAAGCACGGTGATCGGCGCAAGGCAGTTCGGCAGGACATGTCGGAACAGCGTGAACAGCTCCCCATTGCCCATCACCCGCGAGGCTTCGATGAACTCGCGTTCGCGCAGCGACAGCACGGCGCCGCGCACAACGCGCGCCATCGACGGCGTGTAGGCAATACCGAGCGCAAAGATGATGCCGTATTGGTTGGCGCCGAAGACGGCAAGCAGGCCAAGCGCCAAAAGAATGCCGGGAAATGCCAGAAGCGCGTTGTTGACGGCCATGATGGCCCCATCCACCCAGCCGCGCGCATAACCGCTGACAAGGCCGATGAGAGTACCAAAGATCGTGGCGAAGCTGACGGTCAGAAAGCCGATCCAGACGCTTGCCTGGGCTCCGACCATCAGGCGGCTCAGGACATCGCGGCCGAATTCGTCCGTCCCGAGAAGATGCGTGGCGCTCGGCCCGGCAAGACGGGCGGTGAACGACAGTTTCATCGGGTCGAACGGCGTCCAGAACAGGCCAAGTGCGGCGGTTGCGATGAGAACGGTGATGAGAAACCCGCCGATAAGGCCGTTGAGAGTGAACTTTTTCATTCGGCTACAACCCGCGGATCGAACAGGGGATAAAGCAGGTCGACGACGAGATTGACCAGCACGTAGGAGAGGGAAACGAACAGCAGGCAGCCCTGGATAACCGGATAATCACGGGCAAAAATGCTGTCGACCATCAGGCGGCCGAGACCGGGAATGGTGAACACCGTCTCGATGACCGCAATGCCGCCAAGCAGGTTGCCGAGAATGAGGCCGATCATCGTCCATGTCGGGCCGAATGCATTCTTGAATGCATGCCGCCACAACACGGCGCTTTCCGAAAGTCCCTTAGCGCGGGCGTGGGTGATGTAGTCGAGACGCAGCACTTCCAGTGTCGAGGCGCGCGCCATGCGGATCAGCACGCCGGCCTCGTGGATGACCAGCGTCATCACTGGCAGCACCAGATAAAGCAGGCCGCCGACCACATTGTCGCCGATCGACACGTAACCGAGAACCGGCAGCCAGCCGAGTTTCAGCCCGAACAGAAGCAGCAGCAGAAGGCCGAGCCAGAATGTCGGGATCGACAAAAGCACCGTCGCGGTACCGACCAACGCCAGATCGGTTGCGCTGTTCTGCCGCCAGGCTGCAATCACACCGGCAGGCACCGCAATCAGGCTGGCCAGCAGAACGGCGATCACGACGATTTCCGCGCTGACCATGAAGCGCGAGACGACGAGCGGCAGGACTTCCTCGTCATTGACGATCGAGCGCCCGAAATCACCCTGCAGGACATTTCCGGCCCAGATGGCGAATTGTTGCGGCATCGATTTGTCGAGGCCAAGCTCGGTGCGCATGGCGGCGATCTGGTCGGGCTGCGCCATGTCGCCCAGCATCAGCGCTGCGGGGTCACCGGGAATGAAGCGGATCAGCGCAAACACCGTGATCGAGACAAGCACGATCGTCGGCAGCGCCATCAGAAGACGGCTCAGGATAAATCTCAGCATTGTTTCCCCACGATTGAAGGCGGCTTTCCATTCCGCCAGCATCGGTTTCGTTAATTAAGACTATGACGAAATGACTTTTGATACGCAATATTATGCGATTTTGTCATATGTCTATGCATCTCGCGGGCCGCACTTCGTCGGCCGGAAAGCCCGAGTTTCAGGATTAATTAGCTAATCTCATTCGATTTTTTGAGAAAGCTGAATTTGCCGCTGCAATGCATCGCTCAAGGCTTGCGCCGCGATCGACAACGGAAAGCCCGCAGCCCGCGCCAGGCCGAAATCCTGCCTGGCCTGTGGAACGAAAGGGCGCTGCACGACAGGGAGATGCCGATACAGATTGGCGTAGAAACTGCTGATGATCGACACACCCAACCCCTGCGCAACATAGGCACAGGCCGAGCTGTTGGTATGCGTCTCGATCTTCACCATCTGCTTCACACCGGCGCGTGCAAACTGCTGGTCGAGTGCCATCCGGTTCGGTCTCTGCCGGCCAATAAGAACCAGCGGCACATTGCGCAGGTCCTTTGCCGAGATCGTTTCCAGTTCCGCCAATGGATGGTCCTTGGGCACGACGCAGACACTCGTGCCGCTTGCCACCTTGTCGACCACAATCCCCGGCCCTGTCTCCCCTTCCATGCGCAGGAAACCGAGATCGATGATACGTTCCCCAACCAGCTTGTTGATCGCCGTCGTGGTTTCGAAAAAAGTCTCTATGCGCACACCTGGAAAGTCACGAATATAATCCACCAGCATGGCCGGAGCGAAATTTTCCCACATGCTGCTTGGCAGCCCGATGCGCACGATATCCGGGCCGGATGCACCGCTGCGCAGATCTTCCGCATGGCTGGACATACGGTCCACGGCAAGAAGAACATTTTCCGCGTCATGGCCCAGCGCAAGCGCCTCGGGCGTCGCGATGAGACGGCCCTTGTCACGCACAAACAACGTGATCGAGAGATCCTGCTCCAGCTGCTGCAGCATGCGGCTGACACCGGACTGACTGAGGCCCATCGTCTTTGCAGCGGCAATCGTCGAGCCGGTTGCCAGAAGCGTGCGAAGCACTTCCAGTTGCTTGATGTTCATGGATTGGATCTCGTGATTTCGATAATGACTGCCAGGCCGAAGCTTCCGCTTCCGACAACATATGCCACATCTCTCACGATATGCTATCTGCCAGCATCCGGCACGGAGCTCGGGGGCCAACATCGGCAGCGCTTTCACTCACCCTCTGATGGATCAACGATAAGCGCTGCGCAGAACTCAACAGAGCTCAACCGATCTCGATCGAGAAACCGAAGATCGCCTTTTCGATGTCAATCGCCTCGAAACCGATCTTGAAAACCCGGCTTCCCCAGACATCGAGGTGGCGCGGATCTGTAATCTCGATCGCCTCCAAACCGGTGACGCGAAGATTTTCCGGGGTGATGGCCAGTACGCTGTGCTTCCCGTAGAGCCGGCAAACCCCGTCAGTCCCAACAACTATTTTTCGATCCGAGACGTAAAGAGGAAGTTCAAAGCGGGTGAGCGGCTCGCCCAAATCGATCTTGTCGCTGATCTCGATCTTTGCCGTGTCATGGCTGAAATTGAGGTGTCGGATCATTCGCCGCGATCCGGGATCACGGAAATAAGCCGGGCTTGCGTCAAGAGACAGGTAGCTGCTGGTACCTTCGTGGCGGTACGCAACATCGCGCGCTTGCGAGCCTTTTCCCGCATATTGCAGATGGCCGTTCACGGCAGGAACGTTGTGCCCCTTCGAACTGATATGCCACATATCATATCGCGTCTCGGTGAAAGTAGCGCGCGAATAGGCCCCCTGCCCCAGATCGATAATCATCGGCTCACCGTCCAGATAGACGCTGAAATGGCCAACGTCGTTATGGGAGTGATGGTTGACCTCCGGGTCATTGCTGCCGGCGATTGCGCTCAGCATCAGCCCGGCACCGGCTTTTTCGTCGGAGCGGGCAATCATCATCTGCATGTCGGCCAGCCAAACGCTTTTCTCGCATGTCCTTGCCGCCGACTTCCTGTTTTCCGGCGTCCACAAAAGCAGTCGGGTCAGATGAACGAGAAACTGGCGGGCGTAATCGTTGCGCCCCCGGCCCCGGCCCGGATTGGCCAGCTTGTGCCTGGCCGAGCGGTCTATATCATCGCCAACGAGACCGGACAGCTGGTCAGAGCCGATAAGGCTGGCATAGCGGCTGAGCAGCCCCTGATCCAGATCGATCTTCAGACTGCCATCCGCGAAGTTGACGAAGAGGTTGCCGCCGATATTGAGCGGCAGGATATGCTCCCCGAAATTGCGGAATTTCTGATTATCCCCCGCCTTCAGATCGATGCCGAAGCGTT
Source organism: Hyphomicrobiales bacterium (assembly GCA_900472575.1). Lineage (GTDB taxonomy): Bacteria > Pseudomonadota > Alphaproteobacteria > Rhizobiales > Rhizobiaceae > Neorhizobium > Neorhizobium cellulosilyticum. The sequence goes on along the minus strand of UCIV01000024.1, from coordinate 175,529 downwards.
CCTCGACAAGGCTGACGAAACCGGCAAGCCGCCCGGCGCTGACCACCCAGTAGCCCGGCCCTTCGATGCAGGCACCCGATGGTTCGATCGTGTCGAAGAAGCGCTGCATCGGTACCATCAGCTTCATCGCGATGGCCGCCAGGCGCTGGTCATCCTCGACCGTATAGCAGGCGGCAAGCAGAAGATTGTGCGCGCACCATGCCGTCCAGTTGTTGCGGCCCAGATACCAGCCGTAATGCTTAGGTCCTTCGAGAAGCTTCAGTACACGGCGATCGATCTCGCCGTGTATGCGATAGTAGAGTGAAGGCACGGTTTCGAGCAGGGTGTGCTTCAAAAGATAACATGCCTCGGCCAATGTTGCCGCGGTTTCGCAGGCAAATAGGTCGAGATAGTCGTCGCCGGGAACCGGAAGCGGATCGTCTTCCTTCCAGGGATTGGGCTGCTTGAACATCACCATATCGTGCTGCCCGGCAAAATTATGCGCGGGCACGCACCAGCTTATTTCGCCCAGGATTTCCCAGAGGTAGTCGATGATTTTCGAAAGATAGGTACCGTCGGCTTTCAGGCATTCGGCAATGACGAGATGGGAAAGCTCGTAGCGGCGGCGAAAATAGTTCTCCTCATAAAGAAGCCGGTCGCCATTCGTCATGAAATTCATGTACATGGAGCCTGTCAGCGGATCGATCTCCTGATCCAGCAAAAGATCCGCGACCGCGATTATCGCCTCCGCCGCGATTTTCAGATTCGGATCACCGGCGACGGCCTTCCACTGAGAACGGTCCTGAATGCCGGGAAACGGCTTCCAGTTTCGGTTTTCGGACAATCCCTTGAGAAGTTGTTCGATCTTCATCGCGTCTTTGAACATTTCGATATTCCCATTCGGGCAACGCCGTCGGCTCCAGAACCGGCCGGCGCGCCACTTCCGTTATTTCTGATGGTTCAGCTGTCTTCATGCCGACGGATGCGTTTTCCGCTTTCCGCATCGAATACGCGAACCTTGGAATGGTCCGGGATAAGCGTCACGATCTGTCCCGCTTCCAGAGGCCGTTGCTCCTTGAAGGCGGCGGAGACGCGGAATCCTTGCGCATCCGAAAGGATCACCATGTCCGAGCCGGTATTTTCGACCGCGTGAATGGTGGCGGCGATACCGCCCTCCTGCGTGCCGGCGACAATCCCGACATGCTCCGGCCGGATGCCATAAAGAATTGCCTGACCTTCCGTGAAATCCTGGGCGGCTCCCAATGGAAGCAATGCTCCGTCCGTGAGGCGCGCGGCAGCTTCACCGCCGTTTAATTCCACACGGGCCTCGATCAGATTGATCGATGGCGTGCCGAGGAAACTGGCGACGAATGTGTTGACCGGATCGTTGTAGAGCGTCAGCGGCGGCCCCGCCTGTTCCACGCGTCCGTCCCTCAGCACGACGATCTTCTGGCCGAGCGTCATGGCCTCGACCTGGTCATGCGTCACGTAAATCGAGGTCGTGCCAAGGCGCTTATGCAGGTCGGCGATTTCGCCGCGCACCTGGACGCGAAGCTTGGCGTCCAAATTGGAAAGAGGTTCGTCAAACAGGAAAACCGAAGGATCACGCACGATGGCGCGGCCCATCGAGACGCGTTGCCGCTGACCGCCGGACAGTGCCTTTGGAAGACGATCAAGCAACGGCTCCAATTCCAGCATGCGCGCCGTCTGCCTTACCTTTTCCGCGATTTCAGCTTTCGGCATTCCCGCCAGTTTCAACGCGAACCCCATGTTTTCGGCGACGGTCATCTGCGGGTAGAGAGCGTAGGTCTGGAACACCATCGCGATATCCCGCTGTTTCGGGGCAAGCTCCGTAACATCCTTGCCGTTGATCGAAACGGTTCCGCTCGAAACCTCTTCCAGGCCGGCAATGATCCGGAGCAGGGTCGATTTCCCCGATCCCGAAGGACCGATCAGGACGCAGAACTCTTCGTCTTCGATCTCAAGAGCGACATCATGAATGACATCGACGGCCTTGAAGGACTTGTTGACATTGTGAAGGCTAACTGAACCCATTTTATTCACCCGAACCTTTCGCTTCAGCCCTTGACCGCGCCGGACATCAGCCCGCGATTGAACTGTTTCTGAAGCAGGAGATAGACGACGATGCAGGGCACCGTGGCGACGACTGTGACGGCGATGAAGATGTTTTGCTGCAGCACCTCGTCGACGCGCAGGGAGCGCAGGATGACGGGGAGCGTGTAGAGATTGCGGTCATCGACGGCGATCAGCGGCAGCAGATACTGATCCCAGATCATCAGGAAGCCGAAGATGGTTGCCGTACCAAGCGCCGGCCTGACGAGCGGCAGCACCACGCGCCAGAAGATCTGCAGCTCATTGGCGCCATCAACGCGTGCTGCATCTTCCAGATCACGCGGGATCGCCTTCATGAATTCCGTAAGGAGGAAGACGGAGAAAGCCCAGCCGACAACTGGAAGGATCATGGCCGCATAGGTGTTGTAGATCGACGTATGCAGCAGCGGCAGTTCCGCATGCAGGATGAGATAGAGCGGGATCGCGATGACCTCGTCGGGCAGCATCATGGTCGAGATGATTGCCAGACTGACGATGGCTGCACCGCGAAACTTCTTGCGAGCCAGCGCATAGGCCGCAAGAGCACTGACAAATGTCTGCAGCACCGTCGCGATCGCGACGACGAACAGCGAGTTGAAGAGGTAGATCCAGATTTTGACTTCAGACCATGCGTAGATGAAGTGATCGAAAGTCGGATTGCTCGGCCACAGGACAAGCTGGCCCGGCTGAACCGTATTCTTTGTGAAGGCGGTCGCCAGGATGCCCCAGAAGGGACCGCAGAATACGATGAGCAACAGAGCATAGACCAGACCGCGGGCAATGCGTTGCGGGATTGTCATTTTCATCGGAAGCTCCTCAGGTCCGATCGATCCGGTTCTTCACGCTGACATGCACGATTGTCAGGCATACGGTGAAGGCGAACAGCAAGAAGGAAACCGCGGCGGCATAGCCGTAGTCGAAGCGTTCAAAACCGGCTTTGAAGATATTCGTCATGATGACTTCGGTGGCATTAGCCGGGCCGCCGCCGGTCGTGGTGTAGACCTCGGTGAAGACGCGAAAGCCGCGAATGAGCGAGAGCATGACGACGACGGAGAATGCCGGGACGAGGCCGGGAATGGTGACGTGCCACAGCTTGCGAAACGCGCTGGCCCCATCGACGGATGCTGCATCGTAAAGCTCACGATTGATGCTTGCGAGACCGGCAATGAAGATCATCATGTTATAAGGCACGTTCTTCCAGATCTGCATCAGAATGACGATGAAGAGCGCCTGATCGGGATCGGACATGAAGCCCTGCGGCCCGACGGCGAAAACGCCGAGCATCTGGTTCACGACACCATCTGCGCCGGGATAGAACAGGATCCGCCAGATTTCAGCGAGAACAGCGATCGAGGTTACTGCTGGAATGAAGATCGCGGTGCGGATCAACCGTATGTGGCGGGCCTGACCTTCGAGCGCCAACGCGACGGCGAAGGCGAAGATACCGCCCGCGATTGTCGTCGAGACGACATAGATCAGCGTGTTCAGGCTTGCCGCATGCAGGGCGCTGTCGGAGAGAGCGCGCTCGAAATTGGCAAGCCCGACCCATTGATCCGATCCTGAAAAGCGCACCTTGTAGAAGCTCATGAACAGCCCTTTGATGATGGGCACGAACTTGAACCATGTGAAGATGATCAGGGCCGGAGCCAGAAACAGCCAGGGAACGATCCATCTCAGGCGTTTAGAGTGAAACCACATATGCTCCTCCGCTTGGCACCAGGAAATCCTGGCGAGCGCCGGGTGGCGCTCGGGCGATAAATTGCGAGTATTACGGTGAGGAATTGGCCGGCAGATTTGCCGGGTTGGCGCCGCGTCACGCAAAGACGGTCACGCGGCGCCAATGTTGCCTGAGAGGTTACTTGGCCAGGACCTCTTGAAGTTTCAGTTCCGCATTAAGAGCTTTGTCGAGCCCCTGCAGCCCGGACATGATGTCGGAGTTGCAGCTGGAGAGTATCTGATTGAGGCCATCGGCTGCGACCTGACGGATCGGCTTCCAGTTCGGCACGCGCGGGAAGTAGCGTGCATTCGTGGCATAGAGATCGGCGAAAACGCCCCAGGCCGGATCGGGCTGGACCTTTACCACATCGACATTCTTGTTGACCGACAGGCGGACAATGGCGTTGTCGCCGGTACCGGCGGCCATGCCGGTTTCCTGGCCCTTCTTCGACACCAGATACTCGATGAACTGCTTTGCTTCTGCCTCATGCTTTGTCGAAGCCATAACGAATGCGGCCTCGCCTTCGGCAAGTTCGGCCTGACCGGCAGGGCCGGCAGGCGGGGCAATAACCTCGAACTTGTCACGTCCCGGTTCACGCGTAAACGCCGCGATATGATAAGGCCCGGAGCGGAAGATCCCGCCTTGTCCCGAGACGAAGACCGGCAGCGTGTCGCCGGTGGTCGAAGTGATTGCGGCCGGCTGCGCATAACCATCGCAGATCATCTTGCGTGCGAAGGTCACAGCCTTTTCGACGGCAGGCGTTGCCATGGACGAAACATAGGCGTCACCCTTCTGCTGAAGGAAGTCGCCGCCCGCCTGCCAGATCAGATCGGACATGAACCAGGATGCATAACCACGCGTGCCGGAAAGCGGCATCACATAGCCGTAGGTGTCCTTCTTGCCATTCCCGTCAGGATCGTTTTCCGTAAAGGCCTTCGCCAGGTTGTAGAGATCTTCCCAGGTCTTGGGCACGTCATAGCCGAGCTTTTCACGCCAGTCCTTGCGGATGAAGACCGCAAAAGCCTGCGCCGATGTCGGCACGCCGTAATAGTTTCCATCGGCGGCCTGAACACTGTTCCAGGCGACATCGTGAAGCTCATCACCACCCTTCAAAGAAGCGCGATCGATCGGCTTGACCACCCCCATATCGAGCAACTGCCCCATGAAAGTGGCGTCGTTGACAACGAGATCCGGCAGGCTGTCACCCGCAGCGGCACGTGTGAGACGCGTTTCAAAATCGATATTTGCGAGAAAGAGGTCCACCTTGATCCCTGTCTCGGCCGTAAACCCGTCAACGATGCGCGCAATCGTCGGCCGTTCGGCATCGCCGTATCGCATCCAGACATTGATCGTCTCTGCCGAATAGGCCGTAGACACTATCGTTGTGCTTGCCAGCGCTGCAAACGCGAACGCCCTTACCTTCTTCATGGGAAACCTCCTCTAAAATAGCCATTCGCCCTGCACGCCTCCAGAACATGCCAAACGTCTGTCCCCGGCAGAGCCGCTTTCCTCCAAGCCAGCAGCTCAAAGGCACGCTTCCCAAAAAGGAAAACGTTTAACTGATATTTTTAGCGCGGCAGGAGCTTGATAGAATGATATGGATCAACCGAAATCGCGGAAAATAATGTGTTATTGTCAACACCCGAAATGAGAACGAAATCCGCATCGCCGGCAGTTGCGTTAAACAGAAGAAAACAAGGAAAGCGTTTATCTGCATGAAGCGCCCGAAAAGACCGACCATCCGGGATGTTGCGGAGAAAGCCGGCGTATCGATCGCGACGGTGTCGAAATATGTGAATGGCCAGCAGTCATTCTCACCGGCAGTGGAAGAGAAGCTGCGCGAAGCGATCGAGGATCTAGGCTACAGCCAGAATTCTCTTGCCCGCGCCATGGTCACCGGCCGCACGACCGCAATCGGGCTTGCGGTGATGGATCTCGCCAATCCTCATTATTCCAATGTCGTGAAGGGTGCCAATCGGGTGGCGCTGGCAAACGGCTACAATCTCTTCGTCGTGGACATGGAGGAGAGTATTGCAGCAGTTCGCCCGCTATTGGAGGCCTTGGCGCCGCGCACGGATGGTTTGATCGTCAGCGCCCGCATTCCGAAAGACGTCACTGACTGGCTGGCTGAACTCGACAAACCGGTCGCCTTTTTAGGACAGCCAGAGCGCGATGATGTCCTGACCGTGGGGACGGACAGCGTTCAGGTTGCCGCACTGCTCGCGCAATATCTTGTCCGGCAGGGATTCAAGCGGTTCGGTTACATGGGCTACTCGCGCGCACCATCCAATGCCGACCGCATTCAGGGCTTGAGGCAAATCCTGGAGCCGGCAGGGGTGGAACTTCTGATCTTCGACGTGGATGAACCGACGAATGAAGCAGGCGAACGCGCCGCGGCCCGCGTGTTGCTGCGTCCGGATCGCCCGGATGTGATCATCGGCTGGAATGACCTTGTGGCGATCGGCATGATGAACGAGGCCCGTTCGCTTGGCTTCAAGGTTCCCTTTGACGTCGCATTTGCCGGGATCGACAATATTCCGATCAGCCGCTACGTCACGCCACCGCTGACAACTGTCGACGTTTGTAGCCAGGCAACCGGCGAAGTGGTGATGAAGAAGATCATTGCGATGATCGAAGAAAAGCCGCAACCCACGGATCTTACGCTGGAGCCTGCGCTGATCATTCGCGAGTCGACCCAGCTCCATTTCACCTGAATGAGATTCCAGCCTGATCCATTGGATACCGGCCAACGACATCAGGCCTGGTGACCCTGCCCAAGCCAGTCGCAACCCAGATTTAATGGCGGCTCCTGCGCGCCGGCGACCGCCAGCGCGCAGGTTGTTTTACGTCAGTGTCAGCCCTTGGCCTTCATCGGAACCACACGCGGTTCCTTGGCGGCCGGCTTGTCCTGTTCCTCGACATAAGCCTCGCCGTGGTAGCTGGCGATCAGAACGTCGCGGATTTCGGCGATCAGCGGATAACGCGGGTTGGCACCCGTGCACTGGTCGTCGAAAGCCATTTCGGCGAGCTTGTCGACCTTGGCCATGAAGTCGGCTTCGCCGACACCGGCTGCCTGGATCGAGGCCGGAATGTCGAGATCCTTCTTCAACTGCTCCAGCCACTGGACGAGGTTCTCGACGGATGCCGCGTCGTTCTTACCGCCGAGACCGAGATGCTGGGCAATCTCGGCATAACGGCATAGCGCCTTCGGCCGGTCATACTGGCTGAACGCCGCCTGCTTGCTCGGATTGTCGACTGCGTTGTAGCGGACGACGTTGGAGATCAGCAGCGCGTTCGACAGGCCGTGCGGAATGTGGAATTCCGCGCCGATCTTGTGCGCCATCGAGTGGCACACGCCGAGGAAGGCATTGGCAAAGGCAATGCCGGCAAGCGTTGCGGCATTATGAACCTGCTCGCGAGCCTTCGGGTCCTTGGCGCCGTTCTTGTAGGCCGAGGGAAGATAGGTCTTGAGCAGCTTCAATGCCTGCAGCGCCTGGCCATCGGAATACTCGTTGGCCATGACCGAAACATAGGCCTCAAGCGCATGCGTAACCGCGTCGATACCACCATGCGCGGTCAAAGACTTCGGCATGTTCATGACCAGATTGGCGTCGACGATCGCCATATGCGGCGTCAGCTGGTAGTCGGCGATCGGATACTTGATACCAGTCTTCTCATCGGTCACGACCGCAAACGGCGTGACTTCCGAACCGGTACCCGAGGTCGTCGGAACGGCCACGAACATCGCCTTCTTGCCGAGCGTCGGGAAGCGGTAGATGCGCTTGCGGATATCCATGAAGCGCAGCGCCAGATCGGTGAACTCCACATCCGGATGCTCGTACATGACCCACATGATCTTGGCCGCATCCATCGGTGAACCGCCACCGACGGCAAGGATCAGGTCCGGCTGGAAGGCGTTGGCAAGTGCTGTCGCCTTGCGCACGACGGCAAGCGTCGGGTCAGCGCTGACTTCGAAGAAGATTTCGACCTCGAGACCGAGATCCTTGAGGATGCGGATCGTGTCGTTGACATTGCCGTTTTCGAACAGGAAGCGGTCGGTCACGATCAGGCAACGCTTCTTGTCCTTCAGGTCTTCAAGCGCAAACGGCAGGCTGCCGCGGCGGAAGTAGATCGATGGCGGCAACTTGTGCCAGAGCATGTTTTCGGCGCGCATGGCCACCGTCTTCCTGTTGATCAGATGCTGCGGGCCGACATTTTCCGAGATCGAATTGCCGCCCCACGAGCCGCAACCGAGCGTCAGCGACGGCGCGAGACCGAAGTTGTAGAGATCGCCGATACCGCCATGCGAGGCCGGCGAGTTGATCAGGATGCGCGAGGTCTTCATCTTCGCGCCGTAGGTGGCGATGCGCTCGGGCTGAAGATCCTGGTCGGTATAGAGAACCGAGGTGTGACCGACGCCGCCGAAGGCAACCAGCGCCTCGGCCTTGTCGCAGGCAGTTTCGAAGTTCTTCGCCTTGTACATGGCCAGAAGTGGCGACAGCTTCTCATAGGCAAAGGGTTCGGTCTCGTCGATCGCTTCGACTTCGGCAATCAGCACCTTGGTGCCGTTCGGAACTTCGAAGCCTGCCATCTCGGCAATCTTGTGCGCCGACTGGCCGACGATCTCGGCATTGATCGAGCCCTTCTTCAGGATCAGGCTCTTGATCGCACCCGCCTCGTTGCTCGACAGAACATAACCGCCATGGGTGCGGAAACGCTCGCGTACCGCATCATAGACGGCATCGACCACGACGACCGACTGTTCCGAGGCGCAGACGACGCCATTGTCGAAGGTCTTCGACATCAGGATCGAGGCCACTGCACGCTTGATATCGGCAAATTCATCGATAACGGCAGGCGTATTGCCGGCGCCGACGCCGATTGCCGGCTTGCCGGACGAGTAAGCGGCCTTGACCATGCCAGGACCGCCGGTCGCAAGGATCAGGTCGATAGCCGGATGATGCATCAACGCATTGGAAAGCTCGACGCTCGGCTCGTCGATCCAGCCGATAATATCCTTCGGCGCACCGGCCTTGACGGCGGATTCCAAGACAAGGCGGGCCGCCTCGCAGGTTGCGCGCTTGGCGCGCGGATGGGGCGAGAAAACGATACCATTGCGGGTTTTCAGCGCAATCAGCGCCTTGAAGATCGCCGTCGAGGTCGGGTTTGTGGTCGGCACGATGGCGCAGATCAGGCCGATCGGCTCAGCAACCGTTGCAATCCCGTATTCCGGCTCCTCGGAGAGAACGCCACAGGTCTTCTCGTCCTTGTATTTGTTGTAGATATATTCGGAGGCAAAATGGTTCTTCACCACCTTGTCCTCCATCACGCCCATGCCGGTCTCCTCAACCGCCATCTTGGCAAGCGGAATACGAGCATTCGCAGCCGCCAGTGCGGCGTTGCGGAAGATTTCGTCAACCTGCTCCTGGCTGAAACTCGCATAAGCCTTCTGTGCAGCTTCAACCCGCGCCACAAGCGCGTCCAGCTCCGCAATCGTGCTAACTGTCATGATAATTCCACCTCAAATTGAATCATGGTGCGTGGTAAGTCGCGCTCATCACGCGTACTAAATCGATTTAGAAGACTAAATTCTGGACCAATGCGGCCAGGAAGCAAGCCTTTCGCGGCCTCCCGGAAACTATGTCGCGGTCTCGAAAACCCACAATGACATATGTCAATTTTCGCTCGCCCCGTGCATAGCGGCGAAAGCTTGGCTCACAATCCGGTCCGATGGATTTGAACGGTTGACTGGCCCCCGCCACGGACTATCACTGCAGGGCCCGCGACCCGGAAATACGACGCAGAGAAAACCATGCCTTTTGAAATTCAAGACACCATCATCGATGCCGACAGCGAAGTGCGGATCCGCCAGCGCCTGACGCTGGTCGCGCTCGGCAAGGAAAAGGCCGATGTGGCTCTGCGTGTCGGACGGCTTCTCGATGTCGCGACCCGCACATGGTCGCAAGACCAGGAAATCATCATCAAGGATCGCCGCATCGCCTATGTCGGCAAGGCCGGCTCCTATCCGGGCGAAGTGAGCACTCGTGTTAACGAACCGGATCTTTCCGCCGTGCCGGGCCTTGGCGAAGTGCACAAGCATATCGAAAGCTCGCATCTGACGCCGGAATGGGAAGCCGCTCTCGTCCTGCCGCGCGGCAATACCTGGACCTGCGAGGCAAGCCACGAATTTTCCAATGTCAACGGCGCAAAGACGCTGGAATTCTGGCTGAAGGCCCGCGAGGCCGGTTCGCCGCTGAAGATTTTTCCCCTGCCCGGCTCCGCCGTCCCACCCACAGCCTACGAGCATGGCGGCGGTTATCTCGGGTATGACGAGCAGAAGGCCTTTCTTCAACAGAGCCTGATGACGGCAGGCCTCGACGAAGTGATGGACTGGCCGGCCGTATGGAACCCGGAAAACCCGTCGCATGAACGTCTCTGGGGCATGATCCGCGCCACGTTCGAAAAGCGCGCCGTGGTCGAGGGCCATGCCGCCGGCATCCGCGACCTGCCGTCGATCAATGCCTTCGCCGCAGCAGGCCTTGCCTCGGACCATGAAGCATGGACGCCGGAAGAATTCTGGGACAAGCTCACCCACGGCCTGTTCATGGAGCTTCGCCCGCACAGCCTGCCGGAAGTGATCAAGGGCCTGCTCGACCGCGGCCTTGCCGACTGGTCGCAGATCGCGCTGACCACCGACGATCGCTCGGCTCCCGACACACTGAAGCTCGGCGCCACCGACCACAATGTGCGGCTTGCGATCGAGGCCGGTCTTGCGCCGGAAATCGCCATCCAGTGCGTCACCATCAACCCTGCCCGCCACATGCGCCTCACCCCCTGGGTCGGCTCCATCGCGCCAGGCCGCTATGCCGATATCGTGCTCCTGTCGAATGTCGAAAAATTCGAGATCGCAAAGGTCTGGGCCGATGGAAAACAGGTCTCGGACGGCAAAACCTATCTGCCGGACGTGCCGAGGATCGACTGGCCGGAATGGGCAACGAACACCATCAATATCGGCCGCGACCTGACGGCCAAGGATTTCGCCATCAAGGCCGAACCCGGCCGCGAGACGATGACCGCCGCAGTTCTGCGCCCCTTCCACTGGACCGACGACTTTTTGACCTTCGACCTACCGGTGAAGGATGGCCTTGTGCAGCGCGACGGGAGCCGCAACATCACCAAATTCTCGGTCATCGACCGCTTTTCCGGCAAGGGTGCGGTGTCGAAAATGTTCTGGCTCGGCTGCGGTCCCTCGACGCCGGATACGGCGCTTGCCTGCTCCATGGCGCATGACAAGCATAATATCTGGTGCGTCGGATCCTCCGACGAAGCCATGGCGAAGGCGGTCAACGCGGTCGCCGACAATGACGGTGGCTGGGCGCTTGTGCGGGAAGGAAAGGTCGTCGCCCGCGTGCGATACGAAGTGGCCGGCCTGATGAGCTGCCGCCCGGCGGAAGACCTGCATGAAGAGATGCAGGCGCTTTATGCCGAAGGCGAAAAGGTCGACTGGATGTACGAGCCGAGTTTTCATCCGCGCTGGTTCGCCGGTTTCCCCGAGCGGCTGGCCTTCGCCACGCTCACCTGCGCACCTTGGCGCTGGGTTCTCGTCGCGCCAAGCGATCACGCTCCGCAAGGCCTCGTCAATGTCGAGACCGGCGCCACCCACCCCGTCGTCTTCTAATCAGAATATGTGAAAATCCAGTCCGATTCAGGAACAAGACCATGAGTGCCCCCGTCTACAAGTCCTTCGAACAATCGCTTGCCGAATTCGAAAACATCGCTGCCGCCGTTTCCCCGATTTCCAATGAGGAGCTTCAGTCCCGCATCGCCAAGCTGCAGGGCCTGATGCTGGAGGCGGGCGTCAAGGCCGTCTATCTCGACACCTCGACCAGCCTCACCTATTTCACCGGCATGACGCTCGGCGCAAGCGAGCGCCTGCATGGCGCAATCATCCCGTCTGCCGGTACGCCGATCTATATCAGCCCGGCCTTCGAGGAACCGAAAACGGTCACCCTTATCAAGATCGAGGGTGAAATCGCCACCTGGGAAGAGCATGAAGACCCGGCCCTGCTCGTCGCAAATCTGATCTGCGATCTGCCCGCAGAGGGCAATGTGCTGGCCTTCGATCCCGCCACGCCCTTCGTGTTCTCAAGCCCGATCACCGCCCATATCGGCGCACGGCTGAAGGTCATCGGCGCCGGTGATCTGATCGCAGCCTGCCGCCAGATCAAGTCCGCCACCGAAATCGCCATAATCCAGACGGCGATGACCGCCAGCCTGCGCGTCCACAAGGCCGTGTGGGAAGGCCTATACGAAGGTGTATCGACCACCGAAGTGACGGATTTCATCGCCAGCGCCCATGCAAAACTCGGCATGCGCCATGTCTTCGCCGCCGCCCAGTTCGGCGAGGCGACCGCCTATCCGCATGGCGTGCCTTACGCCCAGACGCTCACCAAGGGCGACATGGTGCTGATCGATCTCGGCGCGCATATCCACCGCTATTGCTCGGATATCACCCGCACCTATGTCTTCGGCGAAGCGACGGAGCGCCAGCGCGAACTCTGGAACATGGAAAAGGCGGCCCACCGCGCAGCCTTCGAGGCAGCCCGGCTCGGCTCACCTTGCGAAGATGTCGATGCCGCCGCCCGCAAGGTGCTGACGGATGCCGGCTACGGACCGGATTATCAGGTTCCCGGCCTGCCGCACCGCACCGGCCATGGGCTGGGCATGGACCTGCACGAGACCCCGTTCATCGTTCGCGGCAACAAGACGAAACTTCAGCCCGGCATGGTCTTCTCCGACGAGCCGATGCTCTGCGTCTACGGCGAATGCGGCGTGCGCCTCGAAGACATCATCTACATGTCGGACAAAGGCCCGGTCTTCTTCACCGAGCCTGCCCATTCGATCGAGAAGCCTTTCGGCTAAATCGAGATATTAGCGGAATTCCGGCGGGCGCGGCTTTCTGGACGCGCCCCCGCACTATCCACATCAGGCCAGTCGCAATCGACAGGGCGGTTCGTTCGGCACCCCGCTCCTCAATGGATTGCAGCCTGGCTTTCTCTCACGCCCAGCGGCGTCTTGCCGAATGCAAGCCTGAACGCCTTGGTAAAATGTGACGCGCTTGAATATCCGACGTCGAAGGCAATATCGATCACGGCGCGGTTTGTGTTCTGAAGCAGTTCTCTGGCGCGCTCCAGGCGTATCTTGCGGTAGGCCGCTCCCGGGGAAAGCCCCGTCTGCTCCTCGAACAGCCGCTCGAGCTGACGGCGGGAAAGCCCGACCGACTTTGCCAACCCTTCTAGCGAGACGTCGCCTTCCAGATTTTGCTCCATTGTAATCAGCACCGAGATGATACGCGGATCTCTCGCTTCAACGACAAACGGGCGCCGGGCCTGCGAATGGGTAGCCGATCTGGCCTGATCGATCTGCAGGACTTCAAGAGCATTCCTGGCTGCGTCTCTGCCGATATGGCGCTGAACCAGAACGTTAGCCAGATCCGCCGAACTGCTGCCGCCGGCACAGGAACCGCGCTCACCGTCGATATGGAAAAGCCGATCCGAGCGAACCTTCAGATCCGGAAACCGCTCGCGAAAATCCTGGTGGTGGAGCCAACTGACACAGCTCTCGTGGTTCGCCATCAGCCCGGCCTCGGCCAGAATGAAGGAGCCGGTACAGACGCCGATAAGCGGCACACCCCTGGCAGACGCCTGTTTCAGGTAGGAGACAGTCTCGTTGTCCACCGGCTGCGACACCGACAGGAGCCCGCCGACCACGACGATATAATTGAATCGGGCCGGGTCGATGAAATCCGTGGTCGGAGCAACCTGTATTCCGCAGCTTGACGTGACCATATGGCGGGTGCTGCTGAGAACCTGCCAGTCGGCAAGAACCCTGCCGGATCGATCCTTTTGATCACTGGCAAGACGCAACGTGTCGACGAACATGGCAAACGCCGACAGTGTGAACGACCGGGCGAGAATGAAACCCACCTTGAGAGGTTTTTGCGGCTGTGCGGCGTCCTGCCGCTTGCGTTGTTCGGGCTGCACCGATCTCTCCCTTGCTGCGGCTTCGTGCGATGCCGCAATACATCACCTGATTTGAAAACCATGGGCAAGCAGATAGCGCTCGTCAACGAAGATCGGTCGTGACCGATCACTCTCGCGCGTCTGAGCGCCTTTATGCTCTCGGCTTTGTCATTGGCGCACCGAGCCATCTATGCGCTAAATCCCACATGGACATATGCTGGAGATTAATAAATGCGGCGCGATGAAATCGGCGATCTTCTGGCGTTCATGGCCGTTGCGGAAGAACGGAGCTTTACCCGCGCAGCGGCCAGAATGGGCACGTCGCAATCGTCGCTTAGTCACACGATCCGGCGCATGGAAGAGCGGATGGGCGTGCGCCTTCTCACCCGTACCACACGCAATGTCGCCCCGACCGATGCCGGCGAACAATTGCTTGAAACGCTGCGCCCGGCATTCGATGACATAGAAACCCGCGTCGATGCGATAAGCGCGCTCGGTGCCAAGCCCGCCGGAACCATTCGTCTGACATCGAGCCGCCAGCCAGCGGTCGGCATCGTCATGCCCGCGGCAAGCCGGCTGATGATGGAATATCCCGACATCAATATCGAGATTTCGGTCGACCAGCGCTTCACCGATATCGTCACCGAACGCTACGATGCCGGCATACGGCTCGGCGAGCGGGTGGAGAAGGATATGGTGGCGGTGCGCATTGGCCCGGAACTGCGCATGGTCGTTGCCGGATCACCCGCCTATTTCGAGAGGAAAGGCAGGCCGCTATCGCCGCATGACCTGACACAGCATGTCTGCATGAACCTTCGGCTTCCCACACTTGGCGGCCTTTATGCCTGGGAATTCGAGAAGGACGACAGACCGCTCAATGTGCGCGTCCAGGGCCAGTTCACCTGCAATGACGTGCCCATGCTGGTCGAGGCAGCCGCCAACGGCCTCGGCCTTGTGTGTCTTCCGGACGATCAGTTCGGCAAGCTGCTCGATGAGGGAAAGCTGGAACGTGTGCTTGAGGACTGGTGCCCGCCATTCCCCGGATATCACCTCTATTATCCCAGCCGCCGACAGGTATCTCCCGCCTTCCGCCTGCTGATCGAAGCCTTGCGTTATCGTGACTGAGAGACCGGAGCTTTCCAGGGATTTGTCCATCGATCGTCGCCGGTTTTATGTCTGGAACACGATTGTTCCAGACGCACCTGGGCCGCAAAGAAACTTCCGCACTTGCCCTGAAAATAGAATACCAAGTCAGTAGAAATCTGTCGGGACCGGATAGGCTCACAACCATCGATCAATCACTCGGCCGGCTTGCCGCCGGCGGGTAACATCCTTCGATCCGATGAGGAAAATCATGTCCCACCCCGTGCTTGGCGTGGATCACAGCTATCTGCTGGTCAATGATCTCGATGACAGCGCCGAACGTTTCCGCCGCCTTGGTTTCACGCTTTCCCCCCGCGGGCTTCACAGTCCGCAAAAGGGATCGGCCAACTACACGATCATTTTCCAGGACGACTATCTCGAGCTTCTTGGACTGGTCGCCGAGACAGAACTCAACGCGCCGCAGCGCAAGACGCTCGCGACCTATGGCCAGGGCCTGCAGGCGATTGCCAATCGCACCGCAAGTGCGGACGCGGCCAAGCCGGCGCTTGCGGAACTCGGAATCCGGACGGGAGAGATCAGCGCGTTTTCGCGCCCGCTTCCCCTTCCCGGCGGCGGTGAAGGCATTGCCGCCTTCAGGACATTGGGCTTCGATCCTGACCAAGTACCGCTCGGGCACTTCTTCCTTTGCCAGCACGAAACGCGCGACATGGTGTGGAGGCCGGAACTGCAGGACCATGCCAATGGCGCGATTGGTCTTGGCGGCATAACCGGCATCAGCGACGATCCTCGCAAGACGGCGGAAACCTATGCAAGCTTCTATGCCGCAGGTCGCGTCGAAAAAATCGAAGGTGGTTTTCGTGTCGAGACCGGCGAGAATTCGGCACCGCTGTTCTTCTTCGAACCGGCAGCGATTGCCGTGCTTTACCCGGGTCTCGATATTGCCGGGACACCCGCCAATGGCTTTGCCGTGCTGCGCATTCGAGTGAAGGATCGCGAAAAGACAGCAGAGCTTCTCTCCGCTCAGGGCATCGCGTTCATCAGGACATCTGCCGGAGGCATTGCCGTTTCACCGGCGGATGCGAGCGGAGCAGTGGTCGAGTTCATCTGAGATCACAGGAATGCCGTGGCGATCTCGCCGCGGCATTCCTTGGGAATTAGAGGCTGAGGCCCGACAAAGAGAAGCGCTCTCTGTCGGGCCTGATATTCGCTAGAAATTCAGAAAACTAGATCAGGCTGCAGGCCCCGGTTCCACCACAAGCTTGCAGCACCCCTCTTCACCTGGCCTCCAGGTTTCCCCCTTGAAGACAAAACCGGCCGCCTTGAAAAGGCCGCCGTCTATCGCCCCGCCAGCCTTGCACAAGAGTTCGATATCGTCATCGGATCGCCCCATCGCCTGCCAAGCTTCCTTCAGCGGACAGCGATGAAACTTGATTTCCAGGCGCTCGTCATCGCTCTGGCGAACTTCCGGCTGAAAGAGGATATCACCTGCCGGAATGGTGCCGAGAAACCGTTCCTTCAGGGCCATCAATCTATCCGGGCCGAGGTCGGCAAACCGGGCGCCGGCGGCAGTGCCCATCCGGCGCGTCGCCTCGGACAGAAGCTCGACGGACTTCTGCGTGCCGAAGGCATCCCGCAGCACGTCGAATATATTGGCATAGGCTGCGGCGCGCATGTTGAAAGCCGCCTGCAGCCATTCGATCGGCACCAGATGGCCGGTTTTGCTGTTCTCACTCATGACGCGGATCGTCTCTCTCTTCACTTATAGGCCGGCTCGAGCCTGTCCTTCAGCCGGTACCAACCGAGCATGGCTGGAGTGACGAGCCTGGCGATGGGATGGAAGGGAATGGTGCGGACCGGGGTTATCGGAACGGCCAGATCCCGCTGGCTGACACCTTCAATTGCATCGGCAAAAACCTTGCCGAGCGAGGTTGCCAAGGCGACACCGCGGCCGTTGCAGGCGCTCCATGTCCATAGCCCGGGCGCGGGATTATAGAATTGCGGCATCCGGTCCACCGTCATGCCGATACGGCCATTCCAGACGAAGTCGAATTTCGGCCTGCCCATCTGCGGAAAGATCCCGGCCAATCGTTTGCCGATCCGCTCTTTCAGCCGCTCCGCACCGTTGAACGGAAACATCAGCGCCCCACCGGTCACAAGCCGACCACGGGCATCCCAGCGGAAGAAACGCAGGTCACCATGGGTATCCGACAATGCCTGTCGCCCTGGCAGAACACTGGCGCGCACCGCGTCCGGCTGCGGTTCAGTCGCCATCTGCCACGACAGGATTGGCACGAGCGAATGCGCGACCTTCGGCGCCAGCCGGCTTTCGAACCAGTCCGTATAGCCATTCGAGGCTAAAATGACCTGATCGGATATGACGCGCCCAGCGGGGGTCGAAATCACCCAGCCCGATGGCGTTTTCTCGATCGACCGGACAGGCGTGTTTTCGTGAAGCATCGCGCCGGCAGCGGTGAGGCGATCGGCAAGCCCTCTGGAAAAGGCCAGCGGATTGATGTGCCCGCCACTGCTGTTGAGCATGCCGCCATACCAGTCCCGCGATCCGATGAGATCGGCAGTCTCTGCCGCATCGAGCAGGCGGACCCGCGCACCGCGGCGCGACCAGGCTTCCACGCGACTTGCCGAAAGCCGCACGCGCCCGGGCGAATGCGCCGGTTGAAACCAGCCGTTCTGTTGCGCCTCGCAATCGATGTCGTGTCTACGCACCAGATCGAAAAGATAGGAAGCGCTATCGCTGACCAGCTGGGCGAACCGCTCTCCCGCCTCCCCATGGGTTTTCGCAATGCTGTCCGGTTCGGCACCGGTCATGGTGGGAATGACCTGACCGTTATTACGGCCGGACGCCCCCCAGCCGACCTGAACAGCCTCAAGCACGATCACCTTGTGGCCACGCTCGGCAAGATGAAGAGCAGCCGAAAGGCCGGTAAAGCCGGCTCCGATGATCGCAACCCCTGCCCTCGCCTCACCCGAAAGGCTGGAGTTGGGGTTTCTTGGGCGTGTTACCGCGTTCCAGAGTGAGGGAGGAAAATCGGGGGATGCAATAGCACTCATAAATATGTTCCATAACATCGAAACCGAAAAAGCAATCCGCACCAATCGCCTTGCGGATCACCTATTTTCGAGCATTGCCTAGTCGCGTTGGAAGTTAAGCGGCAGCCGCGGATGCGGAAGACTTGTGGTCGATACGACCGGTAACATTGGTGCCACGCTTGAGAAGATTGAGGATCGGGCAGGCCTTTTCGACAGCCGCCGCAACACGGGCAATCTCTTCCGCGCTGGCGTCCGAAACCAGCGAAACCGTGTATTCAAAATCATGCGGATAGACCGGAATATCCTCATGCCCTTCGGAGCCGCCACGCGGATCGATCTTGGCCGAGACTTCAGCATTCAACGCTTCCAGCACCACCTGCTGATCTGCTGCATGGATCAGCCAGGTATGCGTCAGGCAGCTCGAAAGCGCACCGACCAGCAGCTCCGGAGACGCTGGCCCGAGATTGTAACCGGCAAAATCCGCCGGGCTGTCGGAGACGACCTGGAAATCCCGGATGCGGATGCGGCGCACACCGCTGCGGCCTTCCGCACTGGTACTTGCCTTCAGCGTCGCGACACCAAGTTCGCCGGATTTGATACGCCTGCGCCGCTCAAGCAGTGCCGCCCGCTTTTGAGCCAGGTAATCCTTCAATGTCGACATCTGTTTCGTCTCCTGATCGATGAACCGGCCGTTGTTCAGATGAACACCGCCGGGCACAGGAGCTTACTGCCCGCCGACTCCGGCAGTATACAAAAATTATGTACTATTGCCGCCCCCAAGCGGAAACGAAGTTGCGACCTTTGGCGGAACCGCGGAAATTCCACCTCATGCCCGCAAGCTGTTGACGAAAGCCAGAAGAGCCGGGATCGCTCTCCTTGATTTGCAAAAAGGCCCTCGATCCATGCCGGAGCGAAGGCCTTTGCGTCATTCTTCACTCACGCCTTGAACAGCGACTTCAGCGTCGAGGGCTGGCTGCGATGATACTGAGGCGCGGCGGAAACCTCGCCGCCCAGAGCGGCAGCGGCATGCCACGGCCAGCGCGGATCATAGAGGATCGTACGGGCGAGGCCGATAAGATCTGCATCACCTGTCGCAACGATCGCTTCTGCCTGAGACGGTTCGGTGATCAACCCGACGGCGACGACCGGCATTTTCACCGCGGCCTTGACGGCACGCGCGAACGGCACCTGATAGCTCGGCGACACGGGGATTTTCTGGTCGACATGCAGCCCGCCGGTCGACACGTTTATCGCGTCGCAACCATGGCTCTCCAGAGCCTTGGCAAATTCGATCGTCTCATCAAGGTTCCAGCCGCCGTCATACCAGTCGGTTGCCGATACGCGAACAGACACGACCTTGTCGGCCGGGAAGGCAGCCCGCACCGCATCGAACACTTCCAGCGGGAAGCGCATGCGGTTTTCGAGGCTTCCGCCATATTCGTCGGTCCGCTGGTTGGCGAGCGGAGACAGGAATGAATGCAGCAGATAACCGTGGGCGGCATGGATCTGCACCGCATCGATGCCGATACGCGCGGCGCGGATTGCCGCCTGGACAAAGGCATCACGGATTTCGTTCATCCGCTCGCGGGAAAGTTTGGTCGGCACCGTGTCGGTCGATTTGAACGGAACTGCGGACGGTGCCTCGGTCTGCCAGCCATCCTTGTGATCGACGGGAAGCTGCGCACCACCGAGCCACGGCAGGTTTGACGATGCCTTGCGCCCGGCATGGGCAAGCTGAACCGCAATTGGAATGTTCGACCACTTGCGGATGCTCTCCAGCGTCCGGCGCATCGCCGCTTCCGTCGCATCATCATAGAGGCCGACATCGGCATAGCTGATCCGACCTTCGGGAACGACAGCCGTCGCCTCGATCGTCAATAGTCCGGCACCGGACAGAGCCAACTGCCCCAGATGGATCAGATGCCAGTCGGTCATGCATCCATCCACGGCGGAATAGGTGCACATCGGGGCAATGGTGATACGGTTCTCAAGCTCGAGATTGCGGATCTTGAACGGTGTGAAAAGCTGTGGCTGAGGCATGTCGCTCACTTTCGGAATGATAGGGTTCGACGCCGCATTCAATATCGAGACGCCGCCGGCTGCTTGTAGATTCGACCGATATCCGCAGGTGCAATAGAAGTGCTGGTATGGTGTAAGACATACCTATGCCTTACAAAGGTATGCGTCAAGACATACCTGTTACTTGCATCGAGATGCCAATTTTCGTAGAATTACCCTATGTCAGAACTGCTTCCCCAGCCAGCACGCGACGAGATCGACCTGAGCACTGTCTTCTCGACGCTGTCCGATCCGCTTCGCCGCACCGCAATCGCCATCCTGGCGACCTTGCCGGACGGCATGGAGCGTAATTGCGTGTCCTTCGGTTTTCCGGTCGCCAAGGCTTCGCTCACCCACCACTTCAAGATCCTGCGCGAGGCGGGGTTGATCAGCCAGATCGATTACGGAAACCGTCGCGCCTCCTCGCTTCGCCGCGAAGACATCGACGCGCGGTTTCCCGGTCTCCTTGCCATGCTGGTCAAGGAACTCGAGCAGGATGGCGGCGCCGAAAAAGCGGTCACCTCGGCTGGAAAACGCTGACTTTAGCGATCGGAAGAGCCGGGCTGTACCCGGCTCCCGAATTTTTCAATCGCGTTCAGCTCATCTTGCCGACGCCTTGATGCCGAGATCGGCTTCAGCCACATTGGCCGAACTGGCACTTTCGCTACCCAGCCTCCTCCCCTTGACCAGGGCATAGATCGCCGGAATGACGATCAGGGTCAGCAGCGTCGAGGACACCATGCCACCGATCATCGGCACCGCGATGCGCTGCATGATCTCCGCTCCCGTTCCCGTGCTCCACAGGATCGGCAGGAGACCCGCCATGATGGCCACCACGGTCATCATCTTCGGCCGAACACGTTCGACAGCGCCAACCATGATGGCGTGATGAAGATCCTCTCTTGTCAGCGGCCTCCCCTCGCTGGCGCATAAGGCACGCCCCTCCTTCAAGGCGTGATCGAGATAGATCAGCATGATCACACCCGTCTCCGCGGCAACCCCCGCCAGCGCGATGAAGCCGACGGCCACCGCAACCGACACGTTGAACCCGAGCCACCACATCAGCCAGATGCCACCGACGAGCGCGAAAGGTAGGGAGAGCATGACGATCAGGGTTTCCGTCAGCGCCCTGAAATTCAGGTAGAGCAGGAGGAAAATCAGCGCAAGCGTCAGCGGAATGACGATGGAGAGCCGTGCGGCCGCCCGTTCGAGATATTCGAACTGACCGCTCCATGCCACGGAATAGCCCGTTGGAAGCTCCACCCGTGCCGCCACCGCCTGCCGGGCCTCGGCGACATAACCGCCGAGATCGCGGCCCGTGATATCGACATAGATATAGACGGCGAGCTGGCCGTTTTCGGTGCGCACGGTCGTGGCACCCCGCGTCAGGCTCACCTCGGCAACTTCGCCCAGAGGAACCGTTCCACCGCCGGGCAGCGAGACAAGCACGTCTCTTGCGATCGACTGCGGATCGCTGCGCGACGCGCGCGGATAGCGGATCGCCACGCCATAACGTTCGCGGCCCTCCACGGTAGAGGTCACGACTTCCGAGCCGAGCGCCATGGACACGACGTCCTGCACATCCCCGATGGTCAGCCCGTAGCGCCCGAGCGCCATCCGGTCCGGCACGATATCGAGATAATAACCGCCGATCACCCGTTCCGCATAAGCGCTGGACGTTCCCTCCACATCCTTCAGCACGGTTTCGATCTGCCGGGCGACCGTCTCCAGCTCATTGAGATCGGTACCGTAAACCTTCACACCGACCGGTGTGCGGATGCCGGTCGACAGCATGTCGATGCGGGCACGGATCGGCATCGTCCAAGCATTGGCGACGCCGGGAAACTGCAGAGCTTCGTCCATTTCCTTTTTCAGGCTTGCCGTCGTCACGCCCTGCCGCCACTCGG
Organism: Hyphomicrobiales bacterium; assembly: GCA_900472575.1. GTDB lineage: Bacteria > Pseudomonadota > Alphaproteobacteria > Rhizobiales > Rhizobiaceae > Neorhizobium > Neorhizobium cellulosilyticum. Next base: position 153,582 of record UCIV01000024.1, on the reverse strand, counting down.
TTTTCGGCTTCAGCGTGATGATCGTCTCGAACATCTCGACCGGCGCCGGGTCGGTCGCCGTCAAGGCACGCCCGGCCTTGCCGAAGACGCTTTCGACTTCCGGAAAGGACTTGATGATCCGGTCCTGGGTCTGCAGCAGTTCCGCTGCCTTGGTCACCGACAGGCCGGGCAGGGTCGTCGGCATATACATCAGCGTACCTTCGTCCAAATCCGGCATGAACTCGCTGCCGATATGCTGGATCGGCCAGACCGTGGCCCCGAGGACGAGAAGCCCCACCACTATCGTCAGCACCTTCGCCTTCAGCACCCCGGCGATGACCGGACGGTAGATCCAGATCAGGAAGCGATTGACGGGATTTTTATGCTCCGGAACGATCCGCCCCCTGACGAAGACGACCATCAGCGCCGGCACCAGCGTCACCGACAGGATCGCGGCCGCCGCCATTGCAAAGGTCTTGGTGAAGGCGAGCGGGCTGAACAGCCTACCCTCCTGCGATTCCAGCGTGAAGATCGGCAGGAAGGAGACAGTGATGATCAGCAGGCTGAAGAACAGCGCCGGACCGACCTCGCTCGCCGCCTCGATCAGAATATCGACACGTGGCTTTTCCGGCGGTGCCCGCTCCAGATGTTTGTGGGCGTTCTCGATCATCACGATCGCCGCATCGATCATAGCCCCGATGGCAATCGCAATGCCGCCGAGACTCATGATATTGGCGCCGATATTGAGGAAATGCATGGCGATGAAAGCCATCAGCACTCCCACCGGCAGCATGATGATGGCGACAAGCGCGCTGCGGACATGCAGGAGAAAGACGATCGTGACGAGCGCAACGACGATCGCCTCTTCGACAAGCGTGCCTTTCAGGGTTTCGATCGCAGCCTCGATCAATTGCGACCGATCATAGACCGGCACGATTTCGACACCGGCCGGCAGGCTGCCCTTGATTCCCTCGAGACTCGCCTTGGCATTATCGATGACGGAAAGCGCATTTGCACCGAACCGCTGCAGCACGATACCGCTCGCGACTTCGCCCTCACCATTGAGTTCGGTGATGCCGCGCCTCTCGTCTGGAACCATTTCCACTCTTGCGACATCGCCGAGCCTGAGCGGCGTGCCGCCCATGGTTTTCAGGACGATCGTCTCGATATCGGCAATGCCGTTCAGATAACCGCGTCCACGCACCATGAACTCGAATTCGGAAAGCTCGACCGTACGGCCCCCGACATCCGTGTTGCTGGCGCGCACGGCATTGGCGATGTCGTTTAGCGAAATGTCCTGCGCCTTCAGCCGGACCGGATCGACCACGATGGAATATTGCTTGACGAAACCGCCGACGCTGGCGACCTCGGCAACACCTTCGGATTTCGAAACCGCGAAGCGCACGACCCAGTCCTGCAACGACCGCAACTGGGCAAGCGACATCTGCTTCGCCACCACGGCATATTGATAGACCCAGCCGACACCTGTCGCGTCGGGACCAAGCGTCGGCGTAACGCCATCCGGCAGGCGGCTCTGCGCGACATTGAGATATTCGAGCACACGGCTGCGCGCCCAATAGGGATCGGTTCCATCCTCGAAAATCACATAGACGAAGGATGCGCCGAAGAAGGAGAAGCCCCGCACCACCTTGGATTTTGGCACGGTCAGCATCGATGTCGTCAGCGGATAAGTGACCTGATCCTCGACCACCTGCGGCGCTTGGCCGGGATAATCGGTGTAGACGATGACCTGAACATCGGAGAGATCGGGAATGGCGTCGAGCGGCAGCGACCGCAAGGCGTAAATTCCACCGGCGACGACCAGCATGGTCGCGACAAAGATCAGGACAAGATTGCGGGCGGACCAGGATATGACACAGGCGATCATTGTTTCGCGCCCTCCGCCGTCATCGCGCTCAGCGCCGAATTGAGATTGCTCTCGGCATCGAGCAGAAAGTTTGCAGCGACCACGACCTGATCACCGGCCTTGATGCCAGTGACTATTTCGGTCTGCGCGTCGCCGCGCGCGCCAAGCTTGACGTCTCTCGGTTCGAACCGCCCTTCGCCCCTGTCGAGGAACACGAGTTTGCGATCACCCGTGTCGATCACGGCGCTGTTCGGAACCACGATGACGGGGTCTTCGGAGCGCGTATCGATCTCCAGCTCCGCATACATGTTGATGAGCAGCGCACCATCCGGATTGGGAAGTTCGATGCGAACCTTCGTTGTCCGCGTCTGGGTATCCACCTGCGGATAGATGAGGTCGATGCTGCCATGGAAGGTGCGGCCGGGCAGACTGCGAACGGTCAAACGCACCTCGGCACCGACTCGGACGGAGGCGAGATCATATTCCGGAAGATCAGCCAGCACCCACAGATGCGACATATCCGCGATGCGAAACAACACATCGCCGGGCTTGGCCATCATGCCCGCAATCGCAAGCCGCTCGAGGATAATCCCATCCCGCGGCGAGGTATAATCGATGGTCGCCGGCACCTGCCGCCGCTCGGCAATCGTCCGGATCGCCTCATCCGGCACGCCGAGATTTTTCAGGCGAAGCGCCGAACCTGCCTTATCTCCTCCCGGTGCTGCATATTCCGTTCCGGCAGTGGCAATTTCCTTGGAATAGAAGCCGAAAAGCACCTGCCCTTTCTCGATCCGCTCGCCCGTCGTCACGGTCGAAACCGTGTCGATGAACGCATCGGTGCGCATCGCGACCACGCTGACACGGGTCTCGTCCAGGGTCACGGTGGCGGGTGCCCGGACTGCCCGACCGATCCGGGCCATCCCGGCGGTCGCGGTTTTCACCCCCGTCCGCTGCAGTTTTCCGGGAGAGACCCTGATCGTCGCCCCGTCCTGCTGCTCGTCGGCAAAAACGGGCAGGTAGTCCATGCCCATACTGTCCTTCTTCGGCACCGGCGACGTGTCGGCCAGCCCCATCGGATTGCGATAATAAAGGATGCGCCGGGGCGCGGTGGAGCCAAGCTCCGCCAGCATGGCCTTGGCAGGTTTGGCGGCCTCAGCATTTCCACCTGCCTCACCCGCTTTTTTCCTCACTGCGAGATAAGGCCTGCCGTCATCCGTGGTTTTCGGCTGTGCCGAAAATTGCGGCAATCCATCCGGGTGCCGATAGTAGAGGATGCGTCCATCCTCATGCGAATGTTCATGTGCCGCGCCGGCAGCAGCGCCATGCGCCGCACCCGAATGACGCTCCTCGGCAAACACCCGATAACCACTGGAACCGATAACGGCGGAAGCAGCGAGGATCATTCCAAAACGGGGCAGCCAGTTCATGGCGACACCTTGAGGATAAGATCACGCTCGACCGGTTCAGACTCGCCCTGGATCATCGCTCCGATCCGCAAGCGCCAGGCGCCTACCATCGAAAGGTCCGCCTTGAAGTGATAGACCCCGGGTTCACTCGACCCGACCGGCTCGATCGCCGCGCCCATATCCGGCATGCCATCTGGAGCCATGTCGAGCGCCGTGTTGAAAATGATGGCGTCCGAAACGGGCGCGCCGCTGCGCCGGTCCGTCATCCGAAGTTCGACCATCGCATTGCGACTTTGCCTGATATCGCTTTTCAGGAGGGTGAATTCATAATCCTGTGCGGCGGCACCGGCACTGACCGGGTTCATGGCCAAAAGGCCGAGGAGGAGCACGGCTCTCCCGGAAGACAATGTTCTGTTCATGGTTCTGGATCTCGCTGCGACGTCTGTCCTTGCGTCGCGAGGTGAAACTACGAGCCATCCGACACTGCCCGCGCGGTATGCGCTCGGCCTTGGTCAGAGGGCAGTTCGATTTCAGCGGAGATCAGGCTTTGGGCGGCGGCCCGGCAGGAACGATCGTTGCAGATATCATCTGTCGCGCAGGGGCCGCATCGTAGCGGACGTGCTTGAAGGCAAACTCAATGTCCGAAGTTGTGGCGGCCGGTATCGAAGCGACAGGCGGTGCGCAAAGAAGCGCCGATGGGCAGGAATGATGGCGCTGGCTATCGGAGCCCTGATCATCAGAAGGGCACGGCTGTTCGCAGTTGACGTGATCGCCAACCATCGAGACCTGCATCTGATCCGAGTTCATATGAGACGAATGCAGCGTATCAGGCCCGGCAAGCGGCGTCACGCCCTGGCTGCCGGTTGCCGTTGCGAGCAATGCAATGATCAAAAAGAGATTGCGAATAAGTCTCATGGCGCATTCCCCGCCTATAACCAGACGAGGAACCTGTTTCCTACTACGAGCTCGATTATCCCGTTTATGCCGAAAGTAAGGAATAGGCCAAAAGACCGCAGGCAGAAAAGCAAATGCCCCGGCAAGGCGTCACCTTACCGGGGCATCGTAAGTCAGGCTCGAAAGCTTAGTAGTGGACCGACAGACTGTCGATCGGTGTCGTCTTCGGCGGCGCGAACTTCGTCAGGTTGATCCCTTCGACCGCGACGCGATATTCCTCGATGCTCGGCGTACGGCCGAGGATCGCGGAAAGCACGACCAGCGGCGTCGAAGCAAGAAGCGATTCACCCTTCTTTTCCGCCGTGTCTTCAACAACGCGGCCCTGGAACAGACGGGTCGAGGTGGCCAGAACCGTATCGCCCTTTTCCGCCTTTTCCTGGTTGCCCATGCAAAGGTTGCAGCCCGGGCGCTCCAAATAGAGAATGTTCTCGTATTCGGTGCGGTTGGACGTCTTCGGCTTCAGGTCGTCGAATTCGAAGCCCGAATACTTCTGCAGGATTTCCCAGTCACCTTCGGCCTTCAGCTCGTCGATGATGTTGTAGGTCGGCGCGGCAACGACGAGCGGTGCCTTGAATTCGACCTTGCCCTCGGCCTTTTCGAGGTTCTTCAGCATCTGGGCGACGATCTTGATGTCGCCCTTGTGCACCATGCAGGAACCGACGAATCCGAGGTCGACCTTCTTGGTGCCGCCGTAATAGGAAACCGGGCGGATCGTATCGTGGGTGTAGCGGCGCGAGACGTCGGCATTGTTGACGTCCGGGTCGGCGATCATCGGCTCGTCGATCAAGTCGAGATCGACGACGACTTCGGCGAAATACTTCGCGTTATCGTCCGGCTTCAGCGCCGGCTTTGCGCCGGAGCGGATTTCGGCGATGCGGGCATCTGCCTTGTCGATCAGGCCCTGTAGCGTCTGCGCGGCATTGTCCATGCCCTTGTCGATCATGATCTGGATGCGCGACTTGGCGATTTCCAGGCTTTCGATCAGCGTCTCGTCCTCGGAGATACAGATCGACGCCTTGGCCTTCATTTCGGCCGTCCAGTCGGTGAAGGTGAAGGCCTGGTCGGCGAGCAGCGTGCCGATATGGACTTCGATGATACGGCCCTGGAAGACGTTGTCGCCATGCTGCTTGAGCATCTGCGCCTGGGTGGCATGCACCACGTCGCGGAAGTCCATGTAAGGCTGCATCGTGCCCTTGAAGGTCACCTTGACCGACTGCGGGATCGGCATGGTCGCTTCGCCGGTTGCGAGCGCCAAAGCAACGGTGCCCGAATCCGCACCGAAAGCGACGCCCTTGGACATGCGCGTATGGCTGTCGCCGCCGATGATGATCGCCCAATCATCCACGGTGATGTCGTTCAGCACCTTGTGGATGACGTCGGTCATCGAGTGATAGACGCCCTTCGGGTCACGCGCGGTGATGACGCCAAAGTTGTTCATGAAGGACATCAGCTTCGGAATGTTGACCTGAGCCTTCTTGTCCCAGACGGAAGCCGTGTGGCAACCCGACTGGTATGCGCCGTCGACCAGCGGCGAAATGACGGTTGCCGCCATCGCTTCCAGTTCCTGCGCCGTCATCAGACCGGTCGTATCCTGCGAGCCGACGATGTTGACGGTGACGCGAACGTCGGAGCCGGCATGCAGAACCTTGCCCGGCGTCACGCCGACGGCGTTGCGGTTGAAGATCTTCTCAACCGCGGTCAGGCCCTGGCCTTCGAGCGAGATTTCCTTGTTCGGAGCGAAAACCGGCGTTGCTTCGACGCCGAGCGTCTGGGCGGCAAAAGTCTGCAGCTTCTTGCCGAAGACGATCGCGTAGGACGAGCCCGCCTTCATGAACTCCGTCTTCTGCGGCGTGAAGGAGGAGGCGATGTCGACCAGCTCTTCGCCGTTTTCGTCACGCAGCTTCCGGTTCTTCGCATCGATCTTCAGAACGGTACCGGTCTCGACCGAGTATTTCTGCTCGAGGATCGGGTTGCCGTCATTGTTGAGGATCGGCTTGCCGTTCTCGTCGAGCTTCTTGACCCAGTTCTTCAGGTTGATGCCGATACCGCCGGTCACGTCGACGGTGGTCGCGAAGATCGGCGAAATGCCGTTGGTGCCGGCGACGATCGGAGCGAAGTTGACGAAGGGCACGTAAGGGCTGGATTGCTTGCCGGTCCACAAGGCGACGTTGTTGACGCCGGACATGCGCGACGAGCCGACGCCCATCGTGCCTTTTTCGGCGATCATCATCACCCGCTTGTCGGGATGCTGCTTCTGAAGCGCGACGATTTCCGCCTGCGCTTCCGGCGTGATCATACACTGACCATGCAGCTGGCGGTCGGAACGCGAATGCGCCTGGTTGCCCGGCGACAGAAGGTCGGTCGAGATATCGCCTTCGGCGGCAATGAAGGTAACGACCTTGATCTCGTCTTCGACGTCGGGAAGCTTGGTGAAGAACTCGGCCTTGGCGTAGCTTTCCAGCACGTCCTTCGCGATGGCGTTGCCGGCCTTGTAGGCATCGCGCAGGCGGAACATGTCGGCGTCATAAAGGAAGACCTGCGTCTTCAGGACGTCACCGGCTTCCTTGGCGATTGCCGCGTCATCGCCAAGCGCGATGTCGAGCAGCACTTCTACCGAAGGACCGCCCTTCATGTGCGACAGGAGTTCGAGCGCAAATGTCGGTGTGATTTCCGGAACGACCGTTTCGCCGAGAATGATCTTCTTCAGGAAGGCGGCCTTGACGCCGGCGGCACTCGTCGTGCCCGGCAGCGTGTTGTAAATGAAAAATTTCAGGGCATCCGCCCGATGCTCGTTACCGGCATCCTCGATCAATGTGATGATTTCAGCGATCAGCGCGCCATCATCGATCGGCTTGGGGGCAAGCCCTTGGGGTTCTCTGCTTTTGATTTCAGCCAGGTATTCCGAGTACAGGTTCATCACAGTCCCAACGTCATTAGCTTTTTGGCGCTGAAACGCAGCGCCACCGGAAAATTATGCGGCCCAAGGCCTTCGGGTTTGGAGTACGTCAACCGAGCCCGTGTGACAAGATACCGCAATTCGGTAAATGCAGTCCTTCGGCTCCAGCATTTATCGGCTGACGATGACCGAGCGCGTTCTTAGCGGATCGACGCGCCGGAAGCCATCGATTTAACTACGACCGGCATTCCCGATTCGCCCTGCAGAAACGGTGTCCGGCAAGGCTTTTCGGCGGAAATTCTTGAGGTTTTCACTCAACGATCAAACATGTCCTGCCATTGCTTTTCGCCGACCATGCAATCGCTTTTGACCGGCTTGTCGGCAATCCGGCGAATGAGCGGCTGGGCTTCGATACCGCTGACTTCCATCACCAGCTTGCGGCGAACCGCAACACCGAAATCATCGATATCGTGAACCGGCAGAACGAAAGACCCCGGCCCACCCGCAACGCAGTCGCTGTAATATTGGTCGAGCCCGCCCGGCGTTCCCGACGGCCTGAGCATGATGGCGAGACCATTGATGACGATGCCCGCCTCGACAGCCTTGTCGCGCGCCGGCGTGACCGGGTTGCCTGAATTGTTCGGCCCGTCACCCGAGACATCGATCACCTGGCGAAGACCATGATAGGAATTGGAGACGAGCATGGTCGCACCGTGCACGATGGCGGCCGAAATCGATGTCCTGCGCTGCATCTCGACCGGCCGCGCCTCGACCTTGTTGGCGAAGGCGATCGCATCCTGTTCGTTCTCGATGATCTGCCAGTCGATCACCGAACCCTGAACGACATCGCCTGCCCACTCGAAATAACTGATGGCGATGCGCCCGGTCAGCCCATTCCTGACCGCATCGATAAACTCTTTGTGCTTGAGTGCCGACACGTAACCTTCGCGCTGGATGCGAGCTTCTTCCGTGTCCATAGATCGGGACGTATCGACTGCGAGTACGAGTTCGACATCCACTTCCTGCCCGCCTTGCACGATTGCGGTATTGGTCGCGGTCAGGGTCATTAACATTGCAAGTGTTGTGAGCATGGCAATCCATTCACTGCAGTGTCGATTGCCGGACTGTAACACAGGATATTGCCAGCGCGATCCCCTCCCCTGACGCAAGGGCAGCGCGTGGCTCAAATTTCAGTGATGTCTTATTCTGCAGCCGCGGGGTGCGGACCATCCTTCATCGCTTCGATCAGGCATTCCATGATCGCCGCTCGCAGGGCGTAAGTATTGGCACTTGTTTGTTTCCGGTCCAGGCTTTGGGCGGCCTCTATGAGCCGCATGCCTTGATGCACTACGATCTGGTGCGCGCGATTCATGGCCCAGTGTTCAATTGAACTGCCATGATCCAGTGCATGACTTTGCGCGTTCAATGTAGCCTCGCTATTCATCAGCGTTACTGCGAATCATCTCGCAAACCGACGCTAATACAGATTCATGTCCAAGTGAATCCGTGAGACATCGAAGTATTGATGGGAAGAAGAGAAAAATACGAACATTTTCAACAAACCCGATTTCTCATCGGTAAAAACAGACACCATAACGCTTTAAACTATCGCATTTACATTCACGCGTTCGGACATGACACGCCCAGAACGGCATGAATGCTGAGAGATTTTCATTCTCTTCTTCAACGACCTGATGCAACGATGAGGGCGATCTGCACAAAGTGCGGCGCCGATCTTCACCACTAGATGTGCAGACACGGGATTTCGCGCAAAGCTTACCAAGCTTTAACGAGACGGATATCCAACGGTAATCAAGCGAGGACTAACGTGGCTTCATGGTCATGACGCCTGAAACAGGCGAATACAGACCGCAACTTAGGATCAGAGCCATGTGGATCACAGCACGTAAATTCGTCACCACCGGTCTGGTCGCCTTGACGATTGCCGGAACGGCTCTCGCCACCGCCTCCCAGGCTGAAGCACATAACAATTTCGGCCGCGGCTTCGCCGCTGGCATAGCGGGCGCAGTCATTGGCGGAGCGCTGATTGCCGGCGCCAGCCACGCGCCTGCCTATGCTGCAGCACCCTATGGCCCTCCTCCTATGCGATACGGGCCTCCACCGGTCGCTGCCTATTACCCTTCCTGCCATGTTGTCTGGCATCAGGACCACTGGGGCGACATGTATCGCACCCGCGTCTGCGACTGAGCCGACACAGGCGGTATCACAGCCCCCTCCCGACATAACTTCAAGTTCCGGCGCGCCGCTTTCTCGGCTTTCGCGCCCTTACATCTCTCAACTTAGCTGAAGAGTGAAACGCCATGTCCAACATCATTCGCAGAAACCGCATCCTGGCTCTCGTTGGCGCTGCAATCATCGCAGTTCCCCTGGCGACGCCAATCATTCTTGGCAACAACGCGGCGTTTGCCGCATCTTCGTCTCCCGCCGCAGCCGTAGGCGGCATTATCGCGCCGGCAGGGTCGTTTGCCTCGATCGTCGCCGCTGACAAACCTGCAGTTGTCACCATCACCACAACGATGAAAGCAGAGGCTGCTGCCAGCGACGAAACATCTCCTTTTGGCGAGAACTCTCCCTTCAATGAGCAATTCAGACAGTTCTTCGGCCAGAACGGAATTCCGATGCCACATGAAGCGCCTCGGCAACGTCAGTCCGAACGTGCCGAAGCACTCGGCTCCGGCTTCATTATTTCTCCCGACGGCTATATCGTTACCAACAACCACGTGATCGACAAGGCACTGGACATAAAGGTGACGCTGGATGACGGCACCGAACTTCCCGCCAAACTGATTGGCGCCGATCCGAAGTCCGATCTCGCCGTGGTCAAGATCGAAACCAAGAAACCGCTCGCAACCGTCACCTGGGGTGATTCCGACACCCTGAAACTCGGGGACCAGATCCTGGCGATCGGCAACCCTTTCGGGATCGGCACGACAGTCACGGCCGGCATCGTGTCAGCCCGCGGCCGCGACCTGCATTCCGGCCCTTATGATGACTTCATCCAGATCGATGCGCCGATCAACCATGGCAATTCCGGCGGCCCTCTGGTGGATCACGACGGCCATGTCGTCGGTATCAATACGGCCATCTACTCCCCGAATGGCGGGAGTGTCGGGGTTGGCTTCGCCATCCCCTCCGATCAGGCGAGGCAGGTTGTCGCCAAGCTGATGAAAGACGGCTCAATCGATCATGGTTTCATAGGCGTACAGATCCAGCCGGTAACTGCAGATATCGCCGACGCGATTGGCCTCGGCAAGGCTGAAGGCGCACTGGTCGCCGGCGTCAACGACAACACACCAGCAGCCAAGGCCGGCGTCGAGGCCGGCGACGTCATTACTGCGCTGGGCGGTAAACCAATCTCGTCACCGCGTGATCTTTCGCGCATGGTTGCCGATCTTGTTCCCGGATCGAAAGAAGAGTTGACGGTATGGCGCCAGGGCACACCGAAAGACCTGCGTTTGACGATCGGTGAAAACAGTGAGGATCAGCAGCAAGCTTCGTCTGATGAAGGAAAATCCGGCCCGGCAGCTCACAAAATCCCAAACATCGGAGTTGGGCTTGCGGATATCACGGCGGAGGTACGGCAGGCCCTGAACCTTCCAGCGAAAGAAAAAGGTGCTGTCATCGCAAGCGTTGTACCCGGCAAACCCGCGGCGGACGCAGGCCTGCAAGAGGGCGACATCATCGTTTCGGTCAACCAACATGCGGTCAATTCTGCAAACGAAGCCAAGACCGCGGTCGCTGATGCCGGCAAGGCCGGACGCAAGGCAGTGCTGCTGCTGATCCAGCGTGGCGACAACCAGAGCTTTGTCACCGTTCCATTCTCGATCGGCTGACTTTTGTCATACGACTACCTGACCCCGCTGTCGAAAGACATGCGGGGTCAAACCTACTTACTTGTGCCTGTCGTTACAGAAAAACGATCACGCAGATTGAGAGAGCCCATACCATGAACCCGGCCTGGAGATGGATGCTCTCAGGATGTGGGCGCAGGGATGCGTGATGCAGGCACCGGATCCCTGATATCATCGAGAGGGCCTTCAAGCGCCGTCCGCGGAGGGATCAATTGCGGTTCGATAATGGTAACGACGGGATGAACCGGCGCCGCCTCGAGCAATTCGAACCCCTTCTCCAGCATCGCAGAAATATTCGGTTTGGCCATGTAGACTGGAAAAGGCAGAAACGATGCGAACGGATCATAATCGAAGCAGCCAGCGACGATGTTTGCGAAGACCGCTTCATCGTGCCGTCCCATGAAACGAAGCAGGCCTTCGAAATTGATGGACGAGTTTATGAAAAGACAGCGCGGCAACCGGCCCTCGCGGGCGAAAAACCGTTCAAAAGCCAGCTCCGTCATACGCGGCGAGTAACCGGTAATCTCGATGTCGTTTTGGCTTTCAATGCCGAAGAACGCATCCTTCGCCGCATGAAAGCCGGCAATACGCTCGCGGCTGGCATGGTCGTCGTGGCCGCCGAACAAGACGACATCATCAGGAACCAGTGCGCCTCCTTGGGCCGCATGCCGCAGAATTGCCGAGGTCAGCACCTCGGCTCCGTTCCTGTTATCGGAAATCACCGAGGATGCCAGCTTGCCGGGAAGATCGATATTCACATGGGGAAGGCCGGCCCGCGCGCAGACTTGATGGACGCCGTCCGGGTCCGTAACGCCTGCGATAAACAGCGCATCGATCGAATAGGCGATCAAGGTTTCCACAGTCCGGCGCTCTTCGTCAGGATCACGACGCCCGGAGACAACCATGGGGGACAGACCGCGCAAACGCGCCTGCGCCTCGAACGTCTGCGCCATGGAGGAAAAGAAGCGGTTATCGTAAACCGGAACCAATAGCCCGACGAGACCGGACTTCGAGCTTCTCAAGCCACGCGCCTGAAGATTTGTCGTGTAACGCTGCGCTTTGGCAAGCGAGAGTATCCTCTCGGCCGTCTCCGTGGAAATCCGCCGTTTGCGCCATGACCCGTTCAAAACCGCGCTCACGGTCGAGGCCGAAGCGCCGGACAGGACTGACAGGTCGTAAATGGTGGCTTTCTTGGAATTCTGAACCGTCATCCTCATCTCCCGAATGATTCTGATTGGTAGAATATTAGTCCACTTGACGAAAGGCATGTTCGTGTTATGGTTATTGCACCATCGATTGTGCAAAAATGCAATATCGATTGTGCGTATCTAGATTGCTATGGGAGTGGCAAGGGAGCGTCTCGAATGGGCGAGACGGGAGATTTTCAAGCGCAGCGGAGAAGAGCTGTTGCGCGGATCTGCTTGCCGCAGTGTCTTTGGAGGAGGAACATCCATGAAGAAAATGATCGCGGCCGCTATCGGCCTGTCGCTGGCGCTGCTTTCATCCGCGGCATTTGCCGATGGACCGAAGGTCGGCGTCGTCGTGAAAATCGGTGGCATTCCGTGGTTCAACGCCATGGAAGCCGGTATCAAGGAGCAGAGCGCCAAGCTCGGCGTCCAGGGCTTCATGGTAGGCCCGACGAGCGCAGACCCGGCGCTTCAGGTGCGCGCCATCGAAGACTTGATCGCTCAGAAGGTTGACTTCATCGGCGTCGTCCCGAACGATGCCAAGGTGCTGGAGCCCGTGCTGAAAAAAGCGCAGGACGCAGGCATCAAGGTCATCACCCATGAATCGCCCAATCAGGCCGGGGCCACCTGGGATTTCGAACTTGCATCCGCCAAGGGTTTTGGTGAGGCACATGGCAAGCTGCTTGCTGAAAAGATGGGCGGCAAGGGTTCCTACGCGGTGTTTGTCGGCTCGCTGACCGTGCCGCTGCACAATGCCTGGGCGGATGGAGCCATCGCGTACATCAAGGCCAACTATCCCGACATGAAACTCATCGGTGATCGTTACGGCGTGGCCGAGGATCTGGATAAGAGCCGCTCGACGGCACTCGATCTCATGTCGGCCAACGCTGATCTCAAGGGCTTCCTGGCCTTCGGTTCGCAGGGACCGATTGGCGCTGGCCGCGCGGTGGAAGAACGCCGCAAGGACGGCAAGGTCTTCGTCATCGGTCCGTTCTCGCCGGGACAGGGTGCAAAGTTGATCAAGTCCGGTGCGCTGACAGGCGGGTTCATGTGGAATCCCAAACAGGCCGGGGAAGTGTTCATCACGCTTGCCGATCGCATTGCCAAGGGTCAGGATCCCAAGGCTGGCGACGACATTCCGGGCCTCGGCAAGATCAATCCTGAAGGTAACACGATCGTCGTCGATCAGCTGCTGAAGATCGATAAGGAAAGCATCGACAAGCTGGTTTCCATGGGCCTCTGATCCTCCCCAAGCCCAACGGGCCGCGCCCGGGCATGCCGGGCGCGACCTATCCTCGACAATTCCGTCGTCCACAGCATCCGCCCACAAAGGCGGCTGAGCGAAGAGATTTGCCATGATGAGCGCCGAACCGCTCCTGTCCCTCAAGAACATCAAGATTACATTCGGCGGCGTTCGCGCCCTGAAAGGCGTCTCGTTCGAGGTCAATCCCGGGGAAGTGCATTGCCTTGCCGGCGAAAACGGCTGCGGCAAGAGTACGCTGATCAAGATCATTACCGGTGTCTACAAGCCTGAAGACGGCGCGGAGTTTTACTTCGACGGGCAACCGATCACCGCCATGACGCCGAGCATGGCCCAGTCGCTCGGCATTCAGGTGATCTGGCAGGATCTGGCGCTGTTCGGCGAGATGACCGTCGCCGAGAATATCGGCTTCCAATACGCAGTGAGCGGCAAATATGGCCTTGTAGACAAGCGCGCGATGGAGAAGGCCGCCGAAAAGGCGCTTGCCCGCCTCGGCGTCTCGCTCGACCTGCATCTGCCGTTGAAGGAGCTGCCGATTGCGCAGCGCCAGATCGTCGCCATCGCCCGCGCGCTGGTCGGCGAAGCGCGGCTTGTCTTCATGGACGAGCCGACGGCGTCACTGACCCAGTCCGAAACCGATTACCTGATCGAGATCGTCCGCAATCTCTCAGCATCCGGCGTGGCAGTTGTCTTCGTTTCGCATCGCCTGGCCGAAGTGCTGGAGATTTCCGATCGGATGACCGTCCTGCGTGATGGCGCGCTGGTCGGCGTCTTCCCCGTCGAAGGCATGACCCAGTCACGAGTGACAGAGCTGATGACCGGCCGCAATTTCGACAGCGCCGTCATCGCTGCCGATCACGACGATCAGCCGGTTGTTCTGTCGGTGAAGAACCTTTCCCGTGCCAACGAATTCGAGAATATTTCCTTCGATCTGCGCCGCGGCGAAACACTGGGCGTGACCGGGCTTCTGGGTGCCGGCCGTACAGAACTGGCGCTCACCCTTTTCGGCATGCGCAAACCGCATTCCGGCGAGATCGTGCTCGATGGAGAGACGGTCCACTTCGGCTCCAACCGGGAAGCCATTCGTGCGGGTGTCGCCTATCTTTCGGAGGATCGCCTGTCGCTCGGCCTCAACCAGCCGCAGTCGATCGCTGACAATCTCGTCATGGCTTCGCTTGATCGCATCCTGTCGGGTGGCCTCATCTCGCCTCCGAAAAAGGAAAATGTCGTCGCGCACTGGATTTCCGCGCTCGGCGTCAAGATCGGCAAGCCGGAAGATCCGATCCGAACGTTGTCGGGCGGTAACCAGCAGCGCGTCGCGATTGCCAAATGGCTCGCGATCGGACCCAAAATTCTCATCCTCGATGCGCCGACGGTTGGTGTCGATGTCGGCGCCCGCGCAGGCATCTTCGAGATCGTACGCAAGCTTGCTGCCGACGGTCTGTCGATCATCCTCATCTCCGACGAGCCGCCGGAGGTCTATTTCAACGCGGATCGCATCATCCATATGGCCGAAGGCCGGATCAAGGCGACCTATGACCCGCGGCAGATGTCGCTGACCGACCTGGAAGGAAAAGTCTATGCGTAGGTTGATGCTTGGCCACACGACCGAGTTCACGCTGTTCGCCGTGATGATCGTCCTTTGCATCGCGCTTTCGTTCGCGACGGACAGGTTCTTCACGATCTCCAATGCCTTCGACGTTTTGAACGTCTCGGCCGTCAACATCATTTTCGCGGTCGGCCTGCTTGTCGTGCTGATCTCCGGCGGCATCGACATCTCATTCGCGGTGGCGGCCTCCGTGGTGCAGTATGTGACCGCGCTGGCAATTGCGTATCTGGGCGGCGGCAATTGGGCCGAAGGCTTCATCATCGCTGGTGCGGTCGGCATCGGGCTCGGGCTGATCAATGCAGCGCTTGTCTACAAGCTGCAGATCATCTCGATCGTCGCGACCATCTCGACCTTCAATATCTTCTTCGGCTTGCTGATGTTCTTCACCAAGGGCGTATCGATCTACGACCTGCCGGAATGGCTGACCACGCGTGTCGTCTTCTACGAACGTGAGATGAGTGACGGCTCCTGGCTGGAACTGACATTGCCGGTCGTGGTGATGATCCTCTGCTGCGTCGCCACCTGGTTCATGATGTCCCGCACTACGATCGGCCGCCAGCTTTATGCCTTCGGCGACAATCCGGAAGGTGCGCGCCGCTTCGGCATCAATATCGGCGCCATGCATTACATCTCGTTTGGATGGCTTGGCCTGATGGCGGGAATCGGCGGGTTGATGCAGGCGCATTATGCCGAAGAAGTCGTGCCGAACGCCCTTTACGGCCGTGAACTCGACGTGCTTGCCGCAACCGTTCTCGGCGGTGCGCGGCTTGGCGGCGGCAAGGGATCGGTCATCGGTTGTGTGCTTGGCGTGCTGATGGTGTCGATTACCCAGAACGGTCTCAACCTGATGGGCGTTTCGCCCTTCGCCTTCAAGATGATCGTCGGCGCCATCATCCTCGTCGCCATCACGCTCTCCTCCGCACGGATCGACAAGCTTCTGCCGTTCTTTGCCAAGGGCAATATCCAGAAGGGTCAAGCCCAGAAGAGGGAGGCGCACTGATGTCGTCGCTGATACAGAAGTTCAACAAAACGTTCGGCGCTGACATGGCAGGCCCGGTCATCGCCTTCGTGGTGGTGATGGTCATCTTCGGCCTTGGCGCAGACAACTTCCTGTCGCTTGGCACATTTGGTTCGGTCGCTTTCCAGCTTCCCGAACTCGGCCTGCTCACACTTGCTATGCTGCTGCCTCTCCTGACCGGTGGCATCAATCTGTCGGTGACCTTCACCGCCAATCTCTCCGGCCTTGCCGCCGCAAGCGTTCTGCAGGCCTTTGGCGGCGTCGATGCGTCGGGTGGCGCATTCGTGATTGCGGTTGCGGCCGCCGTGGCAACCGGTGCCGCGGCCGGCCTGATGACCGGCGCGGCGATTGCCTACACACGCGCTCACCCGATCCTTGTCACCCTGTCGATGATGATCTTCCTGCGCGGTCTTGGCGAGTTCCTGACGCGTGGCGGCGATGTCTCGGGCTTCCCGAGCTATATGGAGCCGATCGGTCATGGATCGATCTTCGGTCTGCCGATCCCGCTTCTGATCTTCATTGTCTGTGTTGGGATCTGGCAGGTTCTCCTGACCCGCAGCAAACTCGGCTTCGGGCTGCTGATGATCGGCTCCAATGTCGAGGCCGGGCAGTATTCGGGCCTCAACACCCGCCGCATCATCATGCTCGTCTACACGCTGTCGGGTGTCATGTGTGCCGTCGCCGGCATTATCATGCTTGCCCGTTTCAACTCGGTTCGTATCGGCCACGGGGAATCCTATCTGCTGATCACCGTGCTTGCGGCATTTCTCGGGGGTATCAATCCGTTCGGCGGCTTTGGTCGCGTATTGCCAGTGTTCGTCGCGCTCGTCGTGCTGCAGCTTCTTTCTTCCGGCCTCAACCTGATGGGCGCCAACCAGCATCTGGCAACGGCGCTCTGGGGCGTGCTGATGATCGTGGTGATGGCGGCCCGCACCATCGTTTCCTCCTATTTCGCATCCCGTAGAAAGAAGATCTGACATGCAAGGTTTCGGTATTCATGCAATGGTCTGGTCCACCGTCTGGGACCATGCCGGTGCCGAGCGCGCCATTGCCGGTGCTGCCCAGCATGGCCAGGATTATATCGAGATCCCGCTGATCGATCTTGCGTCTGTCGATACAGGCCATACGCGTGCGCTGCTCGAAAAGCATAGTCTCCGTTCCGTCTGCTCGCTCGTGCTGCCGGAAAGAGCCTGGGCCTCGGTTCGCCCTGATGCGGCGATCGAGCATCTGACGGCGGCCCTTGATAAGGCCAAGGAGATCGGCGCCGAGGCACTCACCGGCGTGACCTTCGGTGGCACCAATGAGCGGACCGGTTTTCCGCCGACTGAAGGCGAATACGACAACCTGACCCGTGCGCTCGGTACCGCCGCCAAACATGCCAAGGCGCTCGGGCTGGAATTCGGCATCGAGGCAGTCAACCGCTATGAGAGCCACTTGATCAATTCCGCCGAGCAGGCCGTCGCGTTGGTCGAGCGGATCGGCCTCGACAATGTCTTTGTCCACCTCGACACATTCCATATGAACATGGAGGAAAAGGGCATTGCCAACGGCATCATTGCCGCGCGTGATCATCTGAAATGCATGCATATGTCGGAAAGCGACCGCGGCACGCCGGGTTATGGCAACATCGCCTGGGATGAACTGTTTGGTGCGCTCGCAGCGATCGGCTTCAAGGGCCTGCTGACGCTTGAAAGCTTCGTGACCATGCAGGCTGTGATGCCGGGCGATATCTCGACCTGGCGCCCCGTCGCCCGTGATGTTGACGAAGTGCTCGACAATGGCCTGTCATTCCTGCGCAACAAGGCGGAACAATACCGGATTTTCCAAGCGACCGCCCACCCTTGAGACGGCCGGCCCTATTCTTCAATGACCGTGGTGAGGACCACCTTGAGCAAGATAGAAGACAATGCGCGCGAGATCGCCGCACAAGCCCACCATCGCTTCGGCCAGGAGAAAGGCCGACGGGTGATGATCGCGATCGCCGGAGCTCCCGGATCGGGTAAATCGACGATCGCCGAGCGGGTCGTGGATGAGCTGAACGGCAAGGGCGATATTTCGGCAGCGCTCTTCCCGATGGATGGCTACCATTATGATGACTTGGTGCTGGAAGACATGGGACGTCGACCGTTCAAGGGCGCTATCGATACATTCGATGCGCATGGGCTTCGACATATGCTGGAGCGCCTCAAGGCCAATCAGGATGACGTGATCGCCGTGCCGGTCTTCGATCGCTCGATTGAAATCGCCCGTGCCGGCGGTCGTCTGATCGCGCAATCCATCGATATCATCGTCTGCGAAGGCAATTACCTGCTCGCCAGCCAGTCACCTTGGGATCGTCTGAAGCCGATCTTCGACTTCACCGTCTTCGTCGATGTCGATGAAAGCGATCTGCGAACCAGGTTGCAGGATCGCTGGCGCGGCTTTGGTCTGGATGAGGCCGAGATCACCAGGAAGGTCGAGGAAAACGATCTTCCCAACGGCCTGTCGATCATCGCCAACAGCAGTGAGCCCGACCTTCGCGTGAAAAATCCGGGGAGCAGTCAGACAAAGGACTGACGCTCCAAATGCCTTCGACACTGGTCAGAGGGAGGAGATGCCGAATGAGGCAAGCCCTTGGCCGCTTTATCGAAACCCCGACAGCGACAGCTGAAAATTGAGAGAGGCTCCCATGAAACACGGCATCTATTACTCCTACTGGGAACATGAATGGAGCGCCAAATTCGGCCCCTATGTCGAAAAGGTCGCCAAGCTCGGCTTCGACATTATCGAAGTCGCGGCCCATCACATCAACGAATATAGCGATGCCGATCTCGCCGCCATCAAGCAGAGCGCCAAGGATAATGGTATCATCCTGACCGCGGGTATCGGCCCATCAAAGACGAAGAACCTTTCGTCGCCCGATGCCGACGTGCGCAAGGCCGGCAAGGCATTCTTCGAACAGACGCTGACCAATGTCGCCAAGCTCGACATCAAGACGATCGGCGGCGCGCTTCATTCCTACTGGCCGGTCGATTATTCGAAACCGGTCGACAAGGAAGGCGATCGCGCCCGCGGCGTCGAAGGCATCCACGGCATCGCCGACTTCGCCAATAACCTTGGCATCAACCTGTGCATCGAAGTGCTCAACCGCTTTGAGAACCACGTTCTCAACACTGCAGCCGAAGGTGTGGCCTTCGTCAAGGAAGTCGGCAAGCCGAACGTCAAGGTCATGCTCGACACGTTCCATATGAACATCGAGGAAGACAGCTTTGGCGAAGCCATCCGCACCGCCGGCCCGCTGCTTGGCCATTTCCACACGGGCGAAAGCAATCGTCGCGTGCCGGGTGTCGGCAGAATGCCGTGGCATGAGATCGGTCTTGCGCTGCGCGAGATCAACTACACCGGCGCCGTGGTGATGGAACCCTTCGTCAAGACCGGCGGAACGATCGGATCAGACATCAAGGTCTGGCGCGACCTGACCAATGGTGCAGACGAGGCGAAGATGGACGAAGACGCGCGCAATGCGCTCGCTTTCTCACGCTTTGTGCTCGGTGGCTGATCAGGCAGTCGCTACCCTGTCGTAGTCTTGCACTACGTTTGACTGGAACGCATGCGAGAGACCTGTCTCTCGCATCGTCTATCAGTTGAATCATGAGGTGACGGATCACCAACGATCGCCGCCCGATAATCTTTACTTCTCCAGCGCGCTTGCGGCGCAAGCACCCGAACTGGCTTCGTTTTGAAAGAGAATGGTTCTTGTTCCATTTGGAAACGAGGGCCCTGCGGCCCTCGAGTTTGGCCGCATGCCTAGAGAAGATCCTCAGGCTGGATGAAATCCATGTCGGTGTAATCGATATTGTCCCCGGCCATCGCCCAGATAAAAGTATAGCTGCCGATGCCGGCACCGGAATGAATGGACCACGGCGGAGAAATCGCGCCTTCCTCGTTGCCGATAAAGAGGTGGCGGGTTTCCTGCGGTTCGCCCATCAGGTGCAGGACCCGGGATTTCGGCTCCATGCCGAAATAGAGGTAAGCTTCCATACGGCGATCATGGATATGTGAGGGGATCGTGTTCCAGACGGAGCCGTCTTCGAGTTCCGTATATCCAAGAACGAGCTGGCAGCTTTCCATCACCAGCGGGTGAATGAACTGGTTGATGGTCCGCTTGTTGGAAGTCTCGGACGCGCCAAGCTTCACTTCCTTGCTGTCCGCCTTGGTGATCAATCGGTTGGGGCAGGAACGGTGTGCCGGGCAAGAAGTGATATAGAAACGCCCTGCACCGCTGAAGGTAACAGCACCTGCGCCCGCGCCGATATAAAGCACGTCACCGTGTTGCAGCTCCCAGCTCTCGCTGGCAATGCTTACCGTGCCGGTGTCACCGATATTGACGATGCCCATTTCCCGCCGATCAAGTAAGGAAGGGGTTTTGGTTTCCTCCACTTTATCGAGCACCAACGTTCCGCCGGCAGGAACAGCGCCACCGACAATGAAACGGTCGTAATGCGTATATATCAGCCGGATTTCGCCTTCGCGAAACATATCCGAGGCAAGGAAATGCGCGCGAAGTTCCGCGGTGCCCATGGCTTTCGCTTGAGCGGGGTGCACCGCGTGCCTCGTCTCGACGTTTAGCATAGACATCTCCTCCTATTGGCCGCAGCCATCTCATCCTACGTGTTGCGTATATCTGTACGACAACCTCATTCAGGTCAAGGCATCTTCGTGGCCGAGCAGATGAGGTGACAGCACCTGTCTGCCAGAAACGATCAAATTGGCGATCAGGCAACGGATATGCAGAACGCATTTGACATGCTGTCAACAACATGCGTAAATCTGTCTGGCAAGTTAGAATATTTCTGGGAGGAATTATGATCATCACCGACGTCGAAGTCCGCGTCTTCCGCACGACCACTCGTCGGCATTCCGACAGCGCCGGTCACGCGCATCCCGGTCCGCCGCATCAGGTGGAACAGGCGATGCTGACCATTCGTACCGAGGACGGCCACGAAGGCCACTCCTTCACCGCGCCGGAAATCGTTCGCCCGCATGTCATCGAGAAATTCGTCAAGAAGGTCTTGATTGGTCAGGATTACCGGGATCGGGAAAGGTTGTGGCAGGATCTTGCCCATTGGCAGCGCGGCTCCGCCGCACAGCTGACCGATCGCACCCTTGCCGTCGTCGATTGCGCGCTCTGGGATCTCGCCGGCCGCGCGACCAACACACCTGTTTACAAGTTGATCGGCGCCTATCGCGACAAGGTGCTCGCCTATGGCTCCATCATGTGCGGCGACGAGATCGAGGGCGGCCTTGCAACGCCCGAAGATTACGGACGTTTTGCCGAAACGCTGGTAAAGCGCGGTTACAAGGGCATCAAGCTGCATACCTGGATGCCGCCGGTCAGCTGGGCCCCGGATGTGAAGATGGACATCAAGGCCTGCGCCGCTGTACGCGAAGCTGTTGGCCCCGATATCCGGCTGATGATCGATGCGTTCCACTGGTATTCGCGCACCGATGCGCTGGAACTCGGACGCGGTCTTGAAAAGCTCGGCTTCGACTGGATCGAGGAGCCGATGGACGAGCAGTCCATGTCTTCCTACAAGTGGCTTGCCGACAATCTGGATATCCCGGTCGTCGGCCCGGAAAGCGCCGCCGGCAAGCACTGGCATCGTGCCGAGTGGGTAAAATCCGGCGCTTGCGACATCCTGCGCACCGGCGTCAACGATGTCGGCGGCATCACGCCGGCCTTGAAGACGATGCATATGGCCGAATCCTTCGGAATCGAATGCGAGGTGCACGGCAACACGGCGATGAACCTGCATGTCGTTGCGGCGGTGAAAAATTGCCGCTGGTATGAGCGCGGCCTGCTTCATCCCTTCCTCGAATATGATGATGGCCACGACTATCTCAAGTCGCTTTCGGATCCGATGGACAGGGACGGCTACGTGCATGTCCCCGATCGTCCCGGCCTCGGTGAAGACATCGATTTCGCCTTCATCGAAAACAACCGGGTGAGGTGAAATCATGAAAACACTTCTGGCCTTCGGCGACAGCCTGACCTGGGGAGCAGATCCGAAAACGGGCCTGCGCCATCCGCGTCAGCATCGCTGGCCGGAAGTGTTGAAGGCTGAACTCGGCTTTCGGGTGGATGTCCTGTCCGACGGGCTTGGCGGTCGCACCACCTGTTATGACGATCACACGGGGCCGGCCTGCCGAAACGGCGCCCGGGCCTTGTCGGTGGCGCTCGCAGTCCACATGCCGCTCGATCTCGTGGTGATCATGCTCGGCACCAACGACCTCAAGCCGGTCCATGGTGGCCGCGCCGAGGCGGCTTTTTCCGGCATGCGCCGGCTTGCCGAGATCGTCGAGACCTTTCCCTATAAGCCGCGCTCGGCACGTCCGCGGCTGATGCTGGTTGCTCCACCACCCTGCGTGACGGACGACAACGGCCAGGTGGCAGGCGGCCGTAGCATTGCGGAATCACAAAGACTTGCGCCGCTCTACCGCAAACTTGCCGCAGAACTCGGACACGACTTCTTCGATGCAGGCAGTGCCGCAAGCGCTTCGCCGATCGACGGCGTGCACATGGATATCGCAAACACGGAGGCTTTGGGCAGGGCGCTGTCGGGCCCGGTGGCAGACATTCTCGGGTGATCGGCCTGGCTTGGGAGAGCGATAGGCCGAAAGGATAGAAATCATGGAGGGGCCGTATTCCACGCGAAGCGGCATCAAACGGAGGAAACATGCGACACTTTTTTGCAACTGCAGCCGTCGGAGCGCTCCTGCTCGGCGCCATGCCTCTCAACGCTCTGGCGGAAACGCCGAAAGACCAGCTTGTCGTGGCGACCACGATGAACAACATCCTGACGCTCGATCCGGCCGCCATTACCGGCCGCGAGACTGTTCAGGTACTCAACAATATCTACGATACGCTGGTCGTCCTGAGCGAGAAGGATCGCTCGATCCAGCCGCGCATCGCGGAAAGCTGGGAGATTTCCGAGGACCGGATGTCGATCCGCTTCCACCTGCGCAAGGCGACCTTCGCCTCCGGCAATCCGGTCACCGCCAATGACGTGGTCTGGAGCCTTAAACGCCTGCTCACCCGCAACCTTGCACAGGCATCGCTGCTCAAGACCCGCGGCTTTAAAGCGGATGCCGCCGACAAGCTTTTCGTCGCCGAAGACGAACAGACCTTCGTTCTCAACCTGCCCCAGCCGGATGACCCTAACCTCGTGCTGATGGTGCTGGCGCAGAACGGTCCCGGCTCGATCATCGACAGCAAGACGGCGCTTGAAAACGAGAAGGACGGCGATCTCGGCGCCGGATGGCTGACCTTGAATTCGGCCGGCTCCGGTCCGTTCACGCTCGGCCAGTGGAAGTCGAACGAATATATCATCCTCACCCGAAACAGCGATTATTGGGGCGAGGCTCCGGCGATGAAGCGCGTGCTGATGCGCCATCTGCCGGAATCGCAGTCGCAGCGCCTGATGCTCGAAAAAGGTGATATCGACGTCGCCTATTCGCTGCAGGCGCCAGACCTGAAGTCGCTCGAAACCAATGCCGAGATCAAGATAGAATCGACCCCCGGTTCCGGCTTCTATTATCTCGGCGTATCGATGAAGGACGAACGTTTCGCCAAGCCGAAGGTGCGCGAGGCGCTGCGTTACCTCATCGATTATGAAGGTCTCGACAAGGCCGTCATGCCCTATTACGGCAAGGTTCGCCAGCGCCAGATCAGCACCGGCGTCATGGGCTCGCTGCCGGATCCGGGCTACAAGCTCGACGTTGCAAAGGCAAAGGCACTGCTGGCGGAAGCCGGTTATCCGAACGGGTTCAAGACAACGCTCCGCGTCCTGTCGGAAGATCCTTTCATGAAGGCGGCAACCGCCATCCAGAATACGCTCGCCCAGGCCGGCATCCAGGCCGAACTGATCACCGGTTCCGGCGACCAGATCTATGGCGCAATGCGCGAGCGCAAGTTCGAGCTGCTTGTCGGCCGCGGCGGCGGCGGCCAGCAGCCTCACCCGGACAACAACCTGCGCGCGCTTGCCTATAATCCGGACAATTCGGATGAAGCCAAGCTCACCAATTATCAGAGCTGGCGTACGAGCTTCTATGACGAAAAGCTCAACAAGATGATCGCCGACGCGCTTGTCGAGCGCGATCCGGCAAAGCAGACCAAGGCCTATGAAGACATCCAAGCCTACATGGAAGAGATCGTCATGTCGCTCCAGCCGTTCTCGGAAGTGTTCGATACCGCCGCATTCCGCAGCGATGTCGGCGGCATGATCGTAAATCCTTGGCTCTCCCGTTTCGAGGGCATCACGAAACAGCGCTAACCCCTCCAGGCAGCTGTTTCGATGAAGAGGCGCATGGCAACATGCGCCTCTTTTCGCACGGGGCATCCTCTAGGTGGTTGGCCCAGACAGAAGGTCGAAATTGCACCGCATGCCCACATCGTGCCGAACGGGCCTCAGTTCTGCAGCGCCCAGTCCGCCACCTGCCAGCGCATTTGTCCGCGATCGGCGACGACACGGCCGAGACCTGGGAAAGGCATGTGCGTGGCGGCAATAAGCGCACCTTCTGAAGCAGCCATGGGGAAAAAGCGGTCGCGCATCGCCTTGGCGGCTTCGCGGTCCTGCTCGAACAGGAAGAACACATCGGTTGCGGCAGGATGCACGACCGGGAAGATCATGTCCGAAACCATGATCAGGCTCTGCCCGCCTTCTTCGACCCGCACCCCGATATGGCCGGGTGTATGCCCCGTCAGGTCAACGATCGAAACGCCCGGTGAGATCTCGCGCTCGCCGTCGATCGCCTGAAGCTTCGGATAAAGCCGCACGACCTCCTCCGCCATCTTGAAGCTGGGCTGCAGAAAATCGGGCGCACCGTTGCGCTTGGCGGGGTCTGTCCAATGGGCGACATCGCGGCGATCGATATAGAGTTCCGCCTTCGGAAAATTGTTCTTACCGCCGGCGATCAGCCCACCCATGTGGTCCTGATGCAGATGCGTCACGATCACGGCGTCGATCTCGTCAAGTTTCAAGCCCAGCGCGGATAGAGCCTGCGGCAACTGGCCCGTCTGGCCGATAGAGCCCGCGGCACCGGCATCGATCAGTATGCGGCGCTGGCCATCCTCGATGAGATACTGGTTGAACAGAAACCGCACGCCGCTCGGCCGGGCGGTGAACTGCGCGGTAGCCGCCTTTTCGACCTCGGCCGCCTCGCGTCCCGGAAAATAGGTGAAGGGCATATCGGCATAACCGTCCGTCAGAGCCGTGACCGTGAAGCGGCCGATGCGGATCTGCGCGAGCGGCGTAACGCTGACCGGCAAGCCCGTGGCCGCCTGCGCCGCCGCAATGACCGTTGTTGGCGCGCCTCCGATCAGGCTAGCCCCGGCGAGGCCGAGAGGAAGAGTGGAGACAAAGGATCTGCGTGAAAATTCAGCCATGATGCGGCCCCCCGGATCATTGAAAAATACGGGCGACAGCCGCCGCCCCCAAGAACGCGTGCAGGCTATGACACACGCAACCGATAAGATACTCTGCCGATCGGAAAGCTGCCCTCTCAAATTCCGGAAGGTTTAGATGGACCGTTTCGAAGCAATGTCGGTTCTGCTCGCCGTGGTCGAGGCTGGCAGCCTCTCGGCCGGCGCGCGGCGATTGCGTTCACCGCTCGCCACGGTCAGCCGCAAGGTCGCCGATCTTGAAAAGCATCTCGGCGTGCGGCTGGTTCTGCGCACCCGCAGCGGCCTCGCCCTGACGGAAGAAGGCCGCGCCTTCGTCGCCGCGTCCCGGAGCATTCTCGAGGCGCTGGATGCCGCAGAGAAACAGGCCGGCAGCGATCATGGCGCTCTGCGCGGCGGGCTGCACGTGACGGCTCCGATTGCCTTTGGCGAGCGCCACCTTCTGCCGATCGCACTGGAATTCCTCAAGGAACAACCCGAAATCGACCTGCGCCTGACCCTGGCCGACCGGCAGCTTAGCCTCGCCGAAGAGCATGTTGATGTGGCCCTTCGGATTGGGCATCTGGCGGACAGCGCACTGATCGCGACGCGTGTGGGCGCCGTGCGTCGGGTGATCTGCGCCAGCCCCGACTATCTTGCCCGCCGGGGTGTGCCGCGCCGGCCGGAAGACCTCGCCCGGCATGACGGCATAAGCTTTCAGGGGTTCGCGACCTCCCCGGAATGGCGTTATCGCCGCGATGGCGCCGCCTTCACCATAGAGCCGCGCTCGAAGCTCTCCGTCAACACGACGGAGGCTGCCATTCAGGCGGCGCTGGCCGGTATCGGCATCATTCGCGTGCTTTCCTACCAAATCTCCGATGAGTTGCGCTCCGGCGCACTGCAAGAGTTACTGACGGAGTTTGCGCCAGAACCCCTCCCGGTCAACGTGATCCATCACCCAGCAGACCCCATGCCGCAAAAGGTGCGATGCTTCCTCGACTGGATCTCTCCCCGCCTGCGCGCGCAGATGGCTCTGTAATTCTCATTCCCCTCTCCTCCAGCCAAAAAAAGAGCCCGGCACTCAAGGCCGGGCCAGGGAGGAGTTTTTTTAACCGCACTGCCTGTCAGACATGCCCTTCATATTCCAGAGACGCGCCGATCAGCTCGCGGGAATAGGGATGAACCGCCTCGCAGCCTGGGATCGCCTCGCGCGGCAATATCTCGGTAATCTCACCGCGCAGCATCACGGCGAACCGGTCGCACATGTGATCGACCACCGCCAGATCATGCGTCACCATGATGTAGGTGAAGCCGTGCTCTTCGCGCAGGCGCTGCAAAAGGTTGAGGATTTCCGCCTGCACGGAAACATCGAGAGCCGATGTCGGCTCGTCCAGAAGCAGCAGCGAAGGCTCAAGGATCAGCGCCCGCGCAATTGCGACACGCTGGCGCTGCCCGCCGGAAAGCTGATGCGGAAAACGATCGAGAAAGGATCCTGGCAGTCCGACATCGGACAGCACCTTCTGCATCCGCTCCTCGTGATTTGTGAGCTTGTGGATTCTCAGCGGCTCCGAAAGCACGGTTCTTACCGACTGGCGCGGATGCAGCGAACCGTAGGGATCCTGGAAAACCATCTGCAGCGTGCGGCAGCGTTCGATGAGCGGCATGTCGCGCACGGACTTTCCGTTGATCAGGATCTCTCCCTTCCAGAAGTCGGTCAGCATCGAGATGCAGCGCAGCACGGTGGATTTGCCCGATCCGCTTTCGCCCACCAGGCCGAAACATTCTCCCGGCTCCACCAGGAAGGATATGTCGGGAAGGACCTTGAGCGCTGTTGGCCCGTGGCCGAAAGTAATGGAGAGATTGCGTGTCTCGACTGATACCGTCATCGGGAAACCTCCTCCAGCCATTCGGGGCGGCGGTCCAGCACCGCCAGCGGCGCACGCGCGCCGCCGATGCGCGGCTGGGCCGCAATAAGACCCCGCGTATAGGGGTGTTGCGCCTTGTCGAGGTCGCGGGCGGCAAGCGTTTCCACCACGCGACCCGCATACATGATCAGCACCCGGTCGCAGAAATTGCGCACCAGGTTGAGATCGTGGCTGATCATGATCAGACCGATCCCGCGATCCCGCACCAGGCCGTCGAGAATGTTCAGCACCTGCAGCCGCACCGTAACGTCCAGCGCTGAGGTCGGCTCGTCGGCGATGACCACATCCGGATCGGCAAGCAGCATCATCGCGATCATTACGCGCTGGCCCATGCCGCCGGAAATCTCGTGCGGATATTGCTCGCAGACACGCTCAGGATCGCGGATCTTGACCGCTTCCAGCATGGCGATCGCCTTTTGAAGGGCATCCTTCCGGCTGCATTTGAAGTGGCGCAGATAGGTCTCGGCCACCTGGTCGCCGACCTTGCGGATCGGATTGAGCGAAAACTTCGGATCCTGCAGGATCATCGACATGCGCCGCCCGCGCACGCCGAGCATCTGTTCTTCCGTCAGCGATAGCAGTTCGACATCTTCGAACCGCATCTTGTCGGCGGTAATCTTGGCCGACGGGAGCAGTCTCAGCAGCCCTCGGCCAACGGTGGACTTGCCCGAACCGCTTTCGCCAACAATGCCCAGCCGCTCGCGCCCGAGCGTGAAGGACACGCCGCGCACGGCATCGGTCGGAGCACCGCCGTAACGGATGTGAAGATTTTCAACGTCGAGGATTGGACGGGTCATGGCCTACCTCCGGTTCATCTGCTTGGGATCAAGCGCATCGCGCAGTCCGTCGCCAAGTAGGTTGAAGGCGAGGCTGACGCACAGGATGGCGACGCCCGGAAAGGTAACCAGCCACCAGCTGTCGAGCATGTAACGACGCCCCGTGGCAATCATCGCCCCCCATTCCGGCAGCGGCGGCTGTGCGCCGAGGCCGAGAAAGCCGAGACCGGCCGCCGTCAGGATGACGGTCGCCATGTTGAGCGTCAGGCGGATCAGCACCGAAGGCAGACACATGGGCACGATCGACTTGACGATGATGCGGGTCGGTGAAGCCCCCTGAAGGCGTGCAGCGGCAATGTAGTCCGCATTGCGAAAAGTCATCGCCTCGGCGCGCGCAAGCCGGGCGATCGGCGGCCAGGATGTCAGCGCGATGGCGATGATCGCGTTGTTGAGGCTCGGGCCGAGTGCAGCGACGAAGGCCAGCGACAGGATCAGGCTCGGGAAGGACAGGAAAATGTCGGTGATGCGCATCATCACCGTGTCGAAGCGACCACCCAGATAACCCGAGGCCGCACCGACGGCGAGCCCGATAGGCCCGACGACGATCGACACCAGGAAGATGATCGTCAGCGTGATGCGGGATCCCCAGACCAGACGGCTGAAGATGTCGCGGCCGAGTTCGTCGGTCCCGAACAGATGCCCGTTGCCGGGCGCCTGAAGCGTGTTGGCGAGATCCTGCGCATAGGGATCATGCGTTGCGATGAGCGGCGCGAAGATGGCGACCAGGATCAGCAGCGCGAGCACGGCAAGGCCGAAAAGCGAGGTCGGGCTCTTCATCAGGAAGAGAACGATGTTGCGCAGGGCATTGACCGAGGCCGGCACGCGCAGCTTGGAAGCGGTTGTGACTGACATCAGCGGGTCCTCGGATCGAACAGACGGTAAAGCATGTCGGAAAGCAGGTTGAGCGCGATGAAGATGACGCCGACGATCAGCACGCAGGTCATCACGGCATTCATGTCGCCGATGATCAGGTTGCTGGTCAGGTATTGCCCGAAGCCCGGCCAGGCGAATACCGTTTCGATCAGCACCGCGCCTTCCAGAAGCGAACCATAGGCAAGCGCCACGATGGTGACGAGCTGCACGCGGATATTGACGAACGCATGACGCCATATGGTCTGGTGTTTCGACAGTCCTTTCACGCGGGCGGTCGTGATGTATTCCTGCCCGAGTTGGTCGAGCATGAAACTGCGCGTCATGCGC
This sequence comes from Hyphomicrobiales bacterium, assembly GCA_900472575.1. GTDB lineage: Bacteria > Pseudomonadota > Alphaproteobacteria > Rhizobiales > Rhizobiaceae > Neorhizobium > Neorhizobium cellulosilyticum. The sequence continues at coordinate 124,154 of UCIV01000024.1, read as the reverse complement.
GTGATATAGGCGGACGAAGAGTAACCGAGCAGCGACGCCGGCAGGATCAGGTGGTTCACCGCCGACCAGAAGACGTCCATCTCGCCCGCAAGCAGGCTGTCGATCAACAGGAAGCCGGTCGTTTCAGGAACAAGGCCGATATAGAACTGGTCCATGCGGCCACTGCCCCCGACAAGGTCGAGCTTCGCATAAAGTACGATGAGCGCGATCATGCCGGTCCAGAAGATCGGCATCGAATGGCCGAAGAGGCTGAGCACGCGCACAAGGTGGTCAGGCCAGCGGTCCTTGTTGACCGCAGCGATGACCCCCATCGGCACGCCAAGGCCAGCACCGATCAGAATGGCAAAGGTCGCCAGCTCCATCGTTGCTGGCATGACATGCAGGATGTCCTGGATGACCGGCTGGCCGGTGCGGATCGACGTGCCGAAATTGCCTGTCAGCACGTCGCCGAGATAGTAGAAGAACTGTTCCCACAGCGGCCGATCGAGACCGAGCGAGCGGAAAACTTGCTCATAGGTCTCGCGGGTCGCGTCCTCGCCGACCATGGCGCGCACGGGATCCGCAGGCATCATCCGGCCAATGATGAAGGTAAGTACGAGCAGCCCGAGCAAAGTCACCAGAATGGTACCGATTTGCCCTAAAGCGCCCTGCATTGAGGGGCGTCTTGTCGACATGTATCCTCCGTATGTCGGCCGCCGGTCATCGGCGGAGACAGGCTCCCATCCTGTCAGACAACTTAATGAAAGTTGTCACATGCTGTTCGTACTGTCAAGCACTGATCAGAGGAAGTCTTCGCGCCGAGGCGTAAAGCAGTCAATCAACTCGCCTTCTTCAAGGCACTCGCAGCCATGCGTGACATTGCCGGGAATGACGAGACTGTCACCCGCAGCCAGCTCATGAGCTTCGTTTCCACGGATAAACCGAAAGCGACCACGAGCGACATAGGTCGACTGCACGTGTGGATGGCTGTGCAACTTGCCCTCGGCCCCAGCCTCGAAGCGAAACGACACAACCATCAGCTCAGGCGCTTCGGAAAGGACCTGCCGCTGGACACCCTTATCGGGCGATATGATGGGAAAAACAGGTAGGGACATGAAACCTCACTGACAACAATCACAATGTCACCATATAAGGTTTAACTTCTGTATGACAACACGTCTATGCCGAAGTGACTACGTCGTCCATGGGCAAGGTTCTCGCACGCAGCAGAGCCTTGTAACGCTCCAGGCTTCCACGCAGGTGGGCGCGCATGTGCTCGCGCGCGGCATCGGCATCACCTTCAATGATGGCATCGACAATTCGCGCATGCTCTTCCTGCAGATGAAGATTATAATCCTTTGGACGGGATCCCGGCGCAGCCCCCTGAAGCTCTCCGCGAGGAATGATCCCTGAACGGATCAACTGAAGAAACTCGGGAAACCGCCGGTTTTGCGTTGCCTGGGCAATAGCCAGATGCAGGCCGAAATCCGCATCGCGGGTTGGTGTTCCGTTTGCAAGGCAGATCCTGACCTGATTATGCGCCTCGAGTATGGCTTCGATCTGAGCGGCCGAACGCCGCGCCGCCGCCAGTGCAGCGGCCTCAACTTCAAAAACCGTTCGCAATTCGAGCAGCTCGATGACCGACGAGATACGCTCGGTTTTCAGATCTTTGAACGGGCGTTCCTCTTCGCGCCTGGCCTCGAGCGCAAAAACCCCCGCCCCTTTACGCGCCTGAACGAGGCCGTCTGCACGTAGAATGGCGATCGCTTCGCGCACGACTGTTCGGCTGACGGAATATTGCTTGGCAAGTGCGTTTTCACTGGGCAGCCGGTCACCAGCTTGAAATACACCGCTCGTCAGTTGCTTGCGGAGATCCGAACTGATCCTTGATGCGTGGGATGTATCCAGTCCAGCTGTCGCGGTAATGTCTTCCAATATCGCCTCGCTATTACCAACCTGTCAGGCACGTTCGATTAGCTATCGCAGGAGTTCGTTCTAGCTGCAAGCAAGATGTTTTCTCCGAACGACTTCGGAACAGACAACATTGGACTTCGACGACCGAGAAGGTTCCGGGATATCCCCGCATCGACAGAACAGTTGCTGGCCTCGTCAAAAGCTGAAAGACAAGCTGCTCCGACAGACATCGAGGCAGTCGAACCGATCCAGATGGCGATCGTCAGAAGGATCTGGCCATGCGTAGCGCCGAAATCCAGAACCTATTGGCATCGCGTGCATCGGTCTTACGTGCTGTAACGGACAGGCGTGAAGCAGTTTTCCGTTGATCGAGAACCGCCCCAGGAACCGGGATCAAGGTTCAATCGGGATGTGGCTTACACTTGTTTCGGGCTAGCTTTCCACCGCATCAGCCGACACCCCGAAGGTATTTTCTCTATAAAGCTAATTATGACCGGTCATTGAGAACGTCCTAGCTCCGGGAAGGGCTTCCTCGATATATTCTGGAAATTCGGCGCTGATCACATCGATAATCGATAGTGTTCCCGAAAGATGCTTGCGCAAGGCCTCGGCTGCTGAATTCGGATCCCCAGACGCAATGGCATCGATAATTGCCTGATGGTCTGCGAGAACTGTTTCCATCTTACCCGGCATTGGCAAATGAAGCCGTCGAAGCCTGTCAAGATGCACGCTCTGCCTGCGGACATTCGCCCAAAGCTGCGCAATACCGGCCTTCTCATAGAGCCATCGATGGAACTCACGATCGATTGCATCGAACTTGTCATAAGTCTCGGGGCTTGCCACAGCTCTCTGCCGTGACAAAATCTCGCGCAATTCATCGGCCGTTTCCGTTGGAGCGCTGCTGGTCAGTCGCCGCACGGCCTCAAGCTCAATGGACAGCCGTAGAAATTGCGCCTGCCTCGCGTGATCGACATCAATCTTGGCGACAACCGTTGCATATTGCGGATAAACTTCGACAAGTCCCTCCTCCTGCAGACGCATCAGCGAATCGCGAACAGGCGTCTGACTCACGCCGAATTCCAGCTGGAGTGAGGCCCGAGAAAGTACCGTGCCCGGCACAAGCTCAACTTTCAGGATCCGTTCGCGCAAGATCTCATGCACTTGCAGTGCCACCGGCCTAGAACGGTCCAATTGACCACGCCTTATAACGTCACCCATTTATCGTTTCCATCAACCCCAATAACGCCAGCACATCTAGAACATAAATCTCGCAATGATGCACTGATGTTTTAGTGCTTCAATATGTTTATTCGCTTTGGGAGTAACGCGAAGCCAGGGCAAGCGCCCATCATTTTCGGGAGGATAGTTCTGCGATTGTTCATCAGCGGCGTAACTGCAATTGCTAGGGTGATGGGACCGGCTTGTCCGAGCATGGCGCGGTAAAAGACGAGTATCGATCACCCGTCAACCTGGCATTCTGGATCTCGCAAGCCATGGGATGGAGACACAGAAACTCATCGAGAAACAAACCGCCGAGGAACGGCTCGAAGGCGTTACCGTCGAGAGGCGCACGGCGCTGCTGACCGTAATGGCCATCGCATTTCGAGGTCTTTTCGCGCAGTGGCAACCGGCTCGGCGGCACGACGGAATGCTCTTGCCATAGACTCATTGCCATTGGAGCACTAATGCATCAGTATATCTTTGGCAGAGAGAAATGAGTTGCGCACCTGGCGAACCTGATATCTTTTGAGGACATCATGACAGACTATATCCTTTCCGAGGCGACACGCGCCAAATTCAAGAAAATCTCCACGGCATCGATTGCGACCGCGCTCTACAAGCGCGGGCTGCGAAACCAGTTCATTCAGGGTGTCATTCCGGTTTCTCCAAAAGCCGAAAACATGGTTGGCCAGGCTTTCACGTTGCGATACATCCCTGCACGCGAGGACCGCAATCCAATCACCGTCTTTCGTGATCCCCAGCATCCCCAACGCGTCGCAATGGAAACCTGCCCTCCAGGCTGGGTCCTGGTCATGGACGCGCGCAAGGACGCACGAGCTGCAACTGCTGGATCTATTCTTATCACCCGCCTGGCGCTTCGCGGCGCTGCCGGGGTCGTTTCAGACGGTGGTTTTCGCGATGCCAACGGCATAGGCGAACTGGACATGCCGGCCTATTATGCCAAGCCCTCTGCACCAACCAACCTGACGCTGCATGAAGCCTTGGACATCAATGTGCCGATTTCGTGCGGCGACGCCCCGGTTTTTCCAGGGGACGTGCTGGTCGGAGATCGCGATGGCGTTATGGTCATTCCGGCGCATCTGGCAGATGAGCTCGCTGACGAATGCACCGGAATGGAAAGCTACGAGGATTTTGTTCTTGAACAGGTCAAAGCCGGTGATGCGATCATCGGCCTATACCCTCAAACAAAGGACGAATACCGAGAAAAATATGAGGCTTGGCGCAAGAAACACGGACGCTGAGCGACCACAGCGTACAGACTTAAAACCTGCGCGCTCAATCTTTAGCATCATGATTTCAATGAACTGGAGTGAAAATCGTGTTTAAACCACATGGCCAGCATCTGGTCGCCGGAGAATGGGTAGCAACAGCCGAAACCTTCTCCAACGATCCGGCACATGGCGAGATATCTAATTTTTCGGTCGGAACAGTAGATCTGGTCAACCGCGCTTGCGCGGCCGCAGAAGAGGCATTCTGGTCCTACGGCTATACCAGCAGGGCGCAACGCGCGGCCTTTCTCAACGCGATCGCGGACGAGATCGAGGCGCGCGCCGAAGCGATAACTAAAATCGGTAGTGCCGAAACCGGTTTGCCTGCCGCCCGCCTGCAGGGTGAGCGAGGTCGAACCACTGGACAATTGAGGCTTTTCGCCGACCATATCCTCAAGGGCGATTATCTCGATCGCCGACATGACGAGGCTCAGCCGGATCGCAAACCTGCACCTCGACCGGAAATACGGCTGATGCAACGTCCAGTTGGGCCGGTCGCCGTATTTGGCGCATCAAACTTTCCTTTGGCGTTTTCCACAGCCGGCGGCGATACGGCTGCAGCGCTTGCCGCGGGTTGCCCCGTTGTGGTCAAAGCCCATTCGGCGCATCCAGGCACCAGCGAGATCGTCGCAGAGGCCATTTTTGCCGCCATCAAAAGCTGCGGCATTCATCCGGGAACCTTCTCGCTTATCCAGGGCGGCAAGCGGGACGTCGGCCACGCTCTGGTCAAAAACCCGTTCATCAAGGCTGTCGGCTTCACCGGCTCACTCGCGGGCGGTAGAGCATTGTTCGATCTTTGCGCACAGCGCCCCGAACCGATCCCGTTCTTTGGTGAACTCGGATCGGTCAACCCGATGTTCGTACTTCCAGGCGCGCTGAAGGAGAAGGCAACAGAACTTGCGGCCGGTTGGGCGGGATCGCTTGTCATGGGAGCCGGGCAATTCTGCACCAATCCGGGCATCGCGATCGTTCCTCGCGGCAGCGAAGGCGATGCTTTCGTCGCGGCAACGGCCGAAGCTCTTGCCAAGACCGCCCCGCAAACCATGCTGACGTCAGGGATAGCGCAGGCATATCACGACGGAAAGGCGCGCTTTGATGGCCGCAATTCCGTTCGCTCAGTGCTTGCAACCGAAAGCACCGGACGTGAATGCCGCCCAAATCTCTACGAGGTGCAGGCCGAGGCATTCATCGAAGATCATGCTCTATCCGAGGAAGTCTTCGGCCCGCTTGGCCTTGTCGTGCGCGTCGCTTCGGCTGATGAAATGCCTGCATTGGCAAAGAATTTCGAGGGCCAGCTTACGGCCACAATGCAGATGGCGGATGAAGACACCGCTCTTGCTCGGAATTTGCTTCCTATCCTTGAGCGCAAGGCGGGACGGGTTCTGGTCAACGGTTTTCCAACGGGCGTCGAGGTCGTGGACTCCATGGTTCACGGCGGTCCTTATCCCGCTAGCACCAATTTCGGCGCAACCTCGGTCGGAACCATGTCTATCCGACGGTTTCTGCGGCCCGTGAGCTATCAGAACATTCCGGCCGGCGTCCTGCCGGACGATCTGGCTTGATAAAATCGAGGCCCCGATCGCATTGATACGCATCGGGGCCGCGGTTTTGCCGGCATTCTAAAGAATGCTGTGACCCAATCTATCCGAACAAAAATCAAAGCGCTTGTTTTTGCGCGCTCATGATCCGTGCGGAAATGTTGTTTGTCACCTAGGTCTTGCACGCGCTAAACGCGCCATTTTCGATTCTCAGAACCTTGCCCAAATTGAGCGTCGACTTCGGGTCCAAGGCTGCTTTCATCGTCAGCATGAGATCATGTTCCACTTGGCTGCGATATTCGGCGACCGCACCGTTTTTCACAAAACCCAACCCATGCTCGGCAGACATGGAGCCGTTCATCGACAGCGCCATGGTGTGAATGATGGATTGGATTTCATTGCTACGGCTAAGAAATTGCTCAGAGTCAGAACCCAGCGGTTGCAGCAGGCCAAAATGGATATTTCCATCTCCAAGATGGCCGAAGGCAATAACGCGTCCCATTGGAACAAGTGCGAGCACGGCACGCGAACAGGCATCCATGAATGCCGGAACGGCGGAAAGAGGCAAGGAGATATCTGTGGTGATCACAGCCCCTTCCATGAAGTCCGCCTCCGCTAATCCTTCGCGCAGTGCCCAGAAATCCCTGTTTTGCTGGATGGACTGGGCAATCGCCGCATCGACGACCAACTCTGATTCAAACGCTTGAGACAGAATGGTTTCGAACAGTTCGCGAACTCTCTCCTCTCCGTCATTCGATCTGAACTCAATCAGCAATTGCCAGTCCTGTAGCTCCCCGAGTGGAAAGCGGGTTGATGGAAAATGCTTGAACACAAGTTCGAGCCCGGCGCGTGGCATCAGTTCGAAAGTGGTGAGGCTTTCACCTCCGTGCTTCTTGCACAGGATTAGAAGATCAAGCGCAGACTGCAGAGACGAAACGGTGCAGACTGCTGCGACAGCCGTGCTGGGCATGGGGAAAAGTTTAAGAACGGCTCCTGTAACGATGCCGAGCGTTCCTTCGCTGCCGATGAAGAGATGCTTGAGATCATAGCCGGTGTTATCCTTGCGAAGCGCCCGCATTCCATCAAGAATGCGACCGTCCGCGAGTACGACTTCGAGACCGAGAACGAGGTCGCGCATGTTGCCGTAACGCAAGACATTCGTGCCGCCCGCATTGCTGGCAATATTGCCGCCGATCTGGCAGCTGCCTTCCGATCCGAGCTTTAAGGGGAATAGTCGATCTGCCTGCTCGGCTGCCTGCTGTACGGAGGCAAGTGTGCAGCCGGCATCGACTGAAATCGTGTCGTTGAACATATCGATGCCACGGATACGATTGAGCCTGGACAGGTTGACGATGATCTCGCCACCCTGACCTGTCGGAATGGAACCGCAGGCCAGCGAGGTATTCCCGCCTTGCGGCACGATCTTCAGCCCGTTGTCGTTGCAGATCCTTGCTATCTCCGAGACTTCGAAGGTGGTTGACGGTTTCAGGACAAGGAGAGGATCGGCAAAAAAGCGTCCGACCCAGTCGGTCGCATGGCTTCGGCGCTCGGCTTCGTCGGCGCTCCAGCCTTGCGCGCCAACGACCTGCTTGAGGCTTTCGATGACCGAAGCTGTAGGGCTGGTTGAGGGCGTGGATATGGGATCGGCCATTATCTTCTGTGTTGTTTAGAGCGTTTCTCCCGAAGCAGGAAATCCGCTTCGGGAGACATGCTTCAACGATGATCAGGACCGCGGCGAAACAGCCGGGCTAAATCGGATCAGGCTCAGAATTTCAAAAAGCATCTGTGCACCATTATGGGCCGTATTCGTGGTTGCATCGTATTGCGGTGCGACTTCCACGACGTCGCCGCCGACAAAGTTCAGGCCCTTCAGTCCATGCAGGATATCGAGCGCCTGACGGTTGGTCAGGCCGCCGATTTCCGGTGTGCCAGTGCCGGGAGCGAAGGCCGGATCGAGGCTGTCGATATCGAACGAGAGATAGGTCGGTCCGTCGCCAACGACTTCGCGTGCCTTTGCAATGACCGCCTCGATGCCCATCCTGCCGATTTCCTCGGCATGGATGACCGTCATGCCGCTCTCATAGGAAAATTCCCAGAGATATTCGGCGGCGCCGCGAATGCCGATCTGGATCACGCGGGTCGGATCAAGCACGCCGTCGAGAACAGCATTGCGGAAAGGTCCGCCGTGATGGAACTTCGTCAGGTCATAGGCACCGCCGGTATCGCAATGGGCATCGATATGGATCATGCCGACCGGTTTGTCACGACCAACAGCCTTGAGGATCGGGTGTGTGATGGAATGGTCGCCGCCGACGGCCAGCGGGATGACATTGGCATCGATGACCTTGTTGAAATGCGCCTCGATATCCTCGTGGCTCATTTCCAGCCGGTAACGGCTGCGGAACGGCACGTCACCGATATCGGCCACGTTGATCTCGAAAAGTGGTGCGGTTTTCAGCACGTGGTTATAAGGTCCGACACGCTCGATCGATCGCAAGGCGCGCGGCCCGAAACGAGAGCCAGGTCGATTGGTGACGCCAAGATCCATCGGAACGCCGATCAGCGCTACATCGAGATCGGAGAGATCCGGCTTTGCCGGATCGATCTGCCGGTAAGTCGCGTCGAGCAAGGTCGGGATGCCGCTGAACGGCGCTGCCCGTGTTCCGGAAGCCGAGAAAATGCGGTCGGCGACCGCGCGAAATTCCGGGTCGTGGATGCTTCCGCCATGGCCTTCGCCATATCGTTCGCGCAGACGCTTGAGCGCTTCTTCATCGAGAGCCATGGTCAAATCCTTCACTATGCTAACTGTTTATCGGGCCGAAGCCGCCTCGAGCGTCTCGTAATGATCGGTGATCTCAGCTCCAGTGGCAATCCAGACGTCGCCCTTGTCGATGACGTGCTTGAGGAAATCGCGCAGGATATGCCAACGCATCGGCCGGCCCGAGACCTGCGGATGAAGCACGAGCGTGGTAACGCCACCCCAGGCATGGGTCGCCTCGAATTCGTCTTTCCACAGCTGGAGCACGGGATCGCGGCCGAAGAGCGGACGCGAGCTGGTGCGGCTCGACATACCGAAATTCCAGTCGTCGAACGCGAAATTGACGGGGATTTCAACAGGCCCGACCGCACCATCTGTGCCGGCGTGGCGATAGGGGAGAATGTCGTCGCGGAAAGAGCTGGAATAGCGAATTCCGGCCTTCTTCAGATAAGCGAGCAGTTCGGGAAAGTTTTCGCCGGATGGCGCGCGGTAGCCGACCGGGCGGATGCCGAGAGCCGATTTTAGCGCGTCAAAACCGCGGTCGATCTCTTCAAAGGCCTCATCGAGCTTGGTCCGGTCCGGAAGCTTGTGAAGGTAACCGTGATGGCCGATTTCGTGGCCGCCAGCGACCATCGCCTCGCATTGCGCTGGGTGGGCGAGTGCCGTCCAGCCGGGCGTGAAGAACGTGCCCTTCAGGTCCAGTTCCGCCATCAGTTCGAGTATCTTGGCGATGCCCACGCGCGCGTCGTAACCGCCATGCGATGTCGTGACCATCCGGTCGACATTGGAGGGATTGTTGCCGATCCAGGCGGTCTCGGCATCAACGTCGAAGCCGATGAACAAGGCGCTCTTTGCACCATTCGGCCAGATCATCTTCGGTGTCGCTGGAGCGGGGTTCAGCGGGCGTGGGGAACGATCGAATGTCATCTCTTGAGCTTTCAACGGAAGGTGGGGATGCTGTCGGCATTGCCTGCCATCAGCGCTTCGATTTCAGAGCAGTCTTCGATTTGTTCGAGCGAGCCCAAGGTTTTCCACAAGACTTCGACTTGATCGGATGGCAGGCTCATCGCCACAAGTTCGCGGAACTTGGCTTCGACGACAGCTGCCTGCATTGGCCGCTCGGCGGAACCGGTCGCGCGGGGAACCATGCGATCGACCACCATGCCATCCTTGAACCGAAGCGTCACGACCGGCTCGGCCATCGGATCCATGGCCTCATCGACCGCAACATCAATCCGGTCCATCATCGCATGGACATCAGGATGGTGACGATGCTCTTCGGTATAAGCCTGCAGACCGGCCGTGCCGAATGTGCAGCGCGCCGCCAGCGCATAGGGAAGGCTCATCTGTGTCGGGGCCATCGCAGCGCCCACCTTGGCGCCGCACATGTCTTTGAGCATGGCGCTCATGCGAAGGTCGATATGCTGAATATCGGAGGCGTTTTGCCCGGTTTCCGACAGGAGGTCTTCAAGTGCATCAACGGCCGAATGCGCACCGCGGCAGGATGCATAAGGCTTCAGCACAGCTCGATTGACCTTCCAGACTTCGCCCAAGCCTTCGGCAAGCAATTCGGGCTGGCAGGCGGACTTGTTATAGGATTTGAAAAAACCACCCCATACATCATCGAAAACGCGGGATGGGCCGGCAAAGCCGTTTGAGGCCAGCAAGGCCGCGAGCAGGCCGCCTTCGGCAGCGCGGCCGGCGTGAAGCTTCTTCGCCTGCGAGCCGTCATGAATGAAGGCCCAAAGGCCGGAGGAAAAACTCGTGGCCAGAGTGATGGCATCCCGTGTCGCGGCTGCATCGAGACCGAGCAGGTTGGCGCATGCGGCCGCCGCTCCAATAGTGCCGCAGGTGCCGGTCGAGTGCCACCCGAGACTATTATGGGCATCATAACCGCCCGTCGCCTCCAGGACGCGTCGCCCGACATCATAGCCTGCGACCACAGCGGTGATCATCCGCTGGCCGTCCATTGGTCGACCTATCTCGTGCAACGCCGAGAACAGGGCCGGCAGCACCACGGCGCCGGAATGGTCGCAGCCGCCGGAATCGTCCAGCTCGAAAGCATGCGCGGCACAGCCGTTGAGAATTGCAGCGTCACGGGTCGAGGCAGCAAGACCGGTTCCCCACAACGGGACGGGACCGGCGGGTCGAAGTGACTTTACCGAAATGGCGAACTCGTTGGAGCGCGCGCCAGCCAGGGCGGCGCCCAGCGTATCGGCAACATGGATCTTGGCTTTGGCAACGACATTCGCCGGCAGGGCGTCATAGTCGAGAGAGGAAACGAAGCGGGCCAGCCTGTCGACCGGCGAGTCGGCGAGAGAACGGTTCATGGGATGCTCTGGAGATGCTCGACGAAGCGGCCATCTTCAAGGCAGATGCCGCAGAAGCGTCCGGACGCGAGATTTCGCGTCCGGACATCCTGATATGGGCGTTACTTGACGGCTTCGCCGTTGATGTAGATGCCGTCGAGCATCGTGCCTTCGAGACCGTGCTTGGCATAGATGGCCTTGTATTCGCCGGATGCCATCAGAGCCTTGAGGGCCGCTGCATAGGCATCGCGCAGGGCCGGATCCTTCTTGGAGAAGGCAATACCCTGGTAGACAGCCGTGAAGGGCTCGCCGACGATGGCATAGGTGTTCTTCTCCAGGTTGGTCAGGTATGGAAGGGTTTCAGACCCCTGGACTGCGCCGTCAAGGCGGCCCTGCTTCAGCTGGGCGCGCGCATCCGCCGAACCTTCAGTGCCGACGACCTTGATGGCTGACAGTCCCTTTGCTTCGCAGTTGGCGGCGCTCCACTTCGCCGTTTCATCCGGGAAGGAGGTACGACGGCTCATGCCGATCGTCTTGCCGCAGAAGTCGGCAGGTGTCTTGAACTCTTCCTTGCGTGAAGCCGAGGTGTAGAATTGTGCACCGGACTTCATGTAATCGACGAAGTCGAGCGTCTCGCGACGCTTCGGCAAGTCACTCATGCCGCTATGGATAAGGTCTACGCGACCGGTTTCCAGCGAGGAAACCATCTGCTCGAAGCCGATATCGGCCCATTCGACGGTGGTACCGAGCTGCTTTGCCAGCGCCAGGCCGAGATCGATGTCAACACCCATCAGCGTGTTGGTGGCCGGATCCTTGTATTCCATCGGCGGGTAGTTCGGCTGGTTGGCAACGACGACCTTGCCGGCGGTCTTGACGCGGTCCGGCAGCCCCTCGGCATGTGCGGCCGTCGATGCCAGAACTGCCGCGAGGGCAATGAATGCAGTCTTCATGTAAGTTCCCCTTATTGAACCTGGATTGGATTGATGTTTGTTTTCTGATTTGCGGGCAGGAAAATTCCTGCCTGCCCGATTGTCTCAACTATGCACAGCCCTGATGAATTCCGCAGTGCGCGGGCTTTTCGGTGAGGTCAGGACTTCCGATGCCGGGCCGATCTCAACCATCTTTCCCGCCTCCATGAAGGCCACGGTGTTGGCGACATTTCGGGCGAAGCCGAGTTCGTGGGTCACCACGATCATCGTCATGCCACTCGCGGCGAGATCCTTCATCACGTCCAGCACTTCTGAAACGAGTTCCGGGTCGAGTGCAGACGTCGGCTCGTCGAACAGGATCAGATCGGGGCGCATGCACATCGCACGGGCGATTGCCACGCGCTGCTGCTGGCCACCGGAAAGCTGCGACGGATAATGACCAATCTTGTCGCTCAACCCGACGCGAACGAGAATATCCTCGGCGCGCTTGCGAACTTCCGCCACAGGCTCCTTTAGAACCTGAACGGGGCCTTCCATCACGTTTTCCAGCGCAGTCATGTGCGGGAAAAGATTGAACCTCTGAAAGACCATGCCGACCCGCCGGCGCTGGCGCGCCATGTCCGCATCGTTGATCTCGTGAAGGTTGTTGCCTTCACGGCGATAACCCACCAGTTCGTCATTCACCCAGATCGCACCCGAGTTCATTTTCTCGAGCTGGTTGATGCAGCGGAGGAACGTGCTTTTTCCCGATCCCGACGGGCCTATGATGCAGCAGACTTCGCCCTTGGCGATCTCCAGATTGACCTTGTCGAGGGCGGTGAACGGGCCGTAGAGCTTGGTAACGTCGACGGCCTTTACGATAATATCCTTGGTCATCTCACACCTCACATCGACGCCGTGATGGACTTGCTGCCGCGGCCGAAATAGCGCTCGATATAGTACTGGCCGATCGACAGAAGAGTGACGACGACGAGGTACCAGAAGCACGCGACCAGAAGCAGTTCGAGCACGCGGGTATTGGCGAAGTAGATGATCTGGGCGTTGTGGAGGATCTCCGAATACTGGATGACGCTGGCAAGCGAAGTCAGCTTGACCATGCCGATCACCTCGTTTCCAATCGGCGGCACCATGACACGCATGGCCTGCGGCAGCACGATACGACGAAGCATCTTGAACTGCGTCATACCGATCGCGCGGGCGGCCTCATATTGGCCGCTGTCAACCGACAGAAGACCACTTCGCACGACTTCCGACGTGTAGGCACCCTGCGAAATGCCGAGACCGAGCATGGCGGCGACAAACGGCGTCATGATATCGACGGTGCGGAACTCGAATAAACCGGGGATGCCCATCGTCGGAAAGATCAGCGCCAGGTTGAACCAGATCATCAGCTGCAGCAGCGCAGGCGCTCCACGGAAGATCCAGACGTAACCGATCGCGATCGAGGAAAGCACCGGATTGCCGGATACACGCATGATCGCAATGACGACGCCGAGGACGATGCCCAGCGCCATTGCTGCAACGGTCATGATCAGCGTACTCTTCAATCCGTCCAAAATGGCCGGGGCGAAGAGGAAGTCGCGAACATAACTCCATTCGATCTGGCCGACGCTGAAGGCGCGCACGATCGCCGCGAGGATCAGCAGCACGATGGCTGCTGCGATCATCCGCCCGATATGGCGTTTCGGCACCAGTTTCAGATGGGCGATTTCGTATTTCTGGTCAGTCGTCGAAGATGTTACGTCTACTGAGCTCATCGCGCGCCTCGCGTCTGCTGCGGTACGGCTGCTGCGCCCGCCTGAAGCAGTTCGGCGGCAGCGAAAGCGGCCTTGGCCTCCAATGCGGCATTGAAGCGCGCAATCTGATCGCGCACGCTTGCCGGCGAGGTGGAACCATAACCGGTACGGCTTGCAAGCGCACCTTCGATCGTGATGGCGTTTAGAACGCCAGAGTTCAGGCGATCATCGATATTCGGCAGATCGGCTTCCGTCAGGCCGGCCAGATCGTGGCCGTGTTCCTCACAGTAACGGACGACAGCACCGGTGATTTCGTGAGCCTGGGCAAACGGTACGCCCTGCGAGACCAGCCAGTCGGCAACTTCGGTTGCCAGCGTGAAACCCTTAGGCGCTTCCTCACGCAGCTTGGCCACGTCGAATTCCAGCGTTTCAACCATGCCCGCAAAAGCCGGCAGGATGAGTTCGAGAACGTCGAGGCTCTCGAACAGGACGCGCTTGTCTTCGGCGAGGTCGCGGTTATAGGCAAGCGGCATGGCCTTCATCGTCGCCAGGAAGCCCGCGACGTTGCCGATCAGCGTGCCGCTCATGCCACGCGTCAACTCGGCGATATCCGGGTTCTTCTTCTGCGGCATGATCGACGAGCCGGTTGAATAGCTGTCATGCAACTTGACCCAGCTGAATTGTTTGGAGGCCCAGATGCAGATTTCTTCCGCCAGACGCGACAGGCTGACGCCGACCAGCGAGCAGATGAACAGGAATTCTGCAACATGGTCACGCGCTGCGACGGCGTCGATCGAGTTTTCGCAGGCAGCGGAATAACCGAGCTCGATGGCAGCCAGATCCGGCCGGTTGACGATGCCTGAACCTGCAAGAGCGGCTGCACCGAGCGGAGAACGATCGAAGCGGCGATCGAAATCCTCGAAACGCTCGATATCGCGCAACAGGCTCTGCGCATGCGCCATAAGATGATGGCCGAGCACGATAGGCTGTGCCGGCTGCAGGTGAGTAAAGCCGGGCATTACGGTTTCGGTATGCTTTGCAGCCTGTGCGGCGAGCGACTTCTCGACATCGATGATGCCTCGCGAGATTTCGCGGGCCATGCGACGCAGATAGAGGCGGGTGTTGTTGGCGGTCTGGTCGTTGCGCGAACGTCCGGCACGCAACTTGCCGCCGAGGGCGCCGAGACGCTGCATCAGCAGGCGCTCGATGAAGGTGTGAATGTCCTCGTCCGACGGGATCGGCTCTTCGCGTTTTTCGGCAATGTCGAGCTCGATCTGATCGAGTGCGGCACGAATCGTGGTGAATTCAGTCTCGTCCAATACGCCAGCGCGCTTGAGTTCGGAAGCATGCGCGCGGGAACCGGCCAGATCTTCGCGATAGAGACGGAAATACGAGGGATGTGCGCGAGAGAGATTGGCAAGTGCTTCGGACGGGCCGGACTTGAAACGCCCACCCCAAAGCTGTGTCGGTTCAGACATCAGTGTTCCCTTATTTGTCAAAAATTTAGGCAACGGTCTCACTGGGCCTATAAAGAGGCAAGCGAAGATAATTGGTTGCCCTATGAAGAAAGCGACTAGCCAATGGATGGTATAGTGCCTATTCTGAAAACAGCTATGGCAAGGTGATGCGGGTTCACATGAGATGCGCCCCATATCCCTTCTCTTTCCGCATTCCGTTTTGTCCGACATGTGCGTGCAACGGAGCGCCAAATGCTGCATGAGGTCGAAGTGGCAGGTCGTAAACAATTCCCTTCCATGACGGGACTGCAAGTGCTGCTGGCCGTGGCTGAAAGAGGGTCTACCAGCGCCGCAGCCGAGCCCATGTCGCTGTCACAGAGTGCAGTCAGCAAGCAGTTGATAAATCTTGAAGAAGCCATTGGCGGCCCCGCCTTCATTCGCACGCCGAACGGCATGATCTCGACGGAGCTGGGAAGCATTTATATCGAGCATGCACGCACTGCCATCAAGGCGATGGAAGACGCAGCCCTGAAAGTTTCACGTCTGAAACCCGGGCCTCGCGTGCTTCGCCTTCAGGTGCCGCCGATCTTCGGGGATCGCTGGCTCCTGCCGCGCTTCGCTCAGTTTACCGAGGCTCATCCGGAAATCGAGGTTCAGTTCACGACCTTCGTCTCCAAGACCCAGACCGAAGTTCCCGATGGTATGGTTCGTTTCGTTGTAAAGCCGTCTGATGAGGAGGAGGGAGACTATCTGTTTGGTCACGATATCCGTCTTGTCAGTGCGCCCTCTTATTGGGAAAAAATAGGCGAGCCGGCATCGGTCGAAGCTGCTTCGAAAGGTGTAATGCTTGAACATCCCCAGACACCATTTCACTGGCCATTTCTGGCGGCCTTTCACGGTAGTCCAACTCTCGAAGCACGCCATACGATGCGGTTTGGTTATTATACAATGGTGATACGTGCCGCTCTCGCTGGCCAGGGCATGGCGCTGATTCCGCAGGGGCTGATCGCTGAGGAACTTGTCTCCGGCCGTCTCGTGAACCCCGCAGGTATCGGCTACCGCAGCGATTACGGCTATTGGTTCGCGCGTCCGCGCAGTCTTCCCACAAGCCAGTCCATGCGGCTTTTCACGCAATGGATTAACAGGGAAGGCGCTCTCGCAAGAGATTAGGTACCCGGCACCAGCCGGAGGCGGACTACGTCCAGAATATCGATGAGATTCTGATCTACCGGGCTATTCAGAAGATGAATAGAACGCCTCGATATTTCATACCAGCGTCCATTGCTTTGTGCTGCCCCCCTGCGGCATTCTTTCCAAGTCATAACAACAAAGGCGCGACCTGATCACTCGTGCAGAGCCATGCTCTGCGCGCGAGTTGGCTTGCGTCGTTAAAGAGGCTGGAACACATGCTTAGACGCCGAACTTTCCTTCAGGCCGCTGCGGCCGCGACGATTATCGGGAGCCCCTCCATTACACGTGCGGCGTCGCAATCGACCTTGCGCTTCATTCCCGTCATCGATCTTGCCTTTCTTGATCCCGTCGCCACGACCGCTCAGGTGAGCCGTACCCACGGATACATGGTTTTCGACACGCTCTATGGAATGAGCAAGAACCTCGAAGTGTCGCCGCAGATGGTTGAGGGTCACACGGTCGAGGACGACGGAAAGCTCTGGACGCTGACGCTGCGCGACGGGCTGTTCTGGCATGATGGCGAGAAGGTTCTGGCGCGCGATTGCGTTGCAAGTATCCGCCGCTGGGCAGCACGCGACACCTATGGCAGCTCGCTGATGCAGGTGACGGACGAGCTTTCGGCACCGGACGACAAGACCATCCGCTTCCGCCTGAAGCGTCCATTCCCCTATCTTCCTCTGGCGCTTGGAAAAGTGGCCTCGCCGGCCTGCTTCATGATGCCGGAAAGGCTTGCCAATACGGATCCCTTCAAGCAGATCCCGGAAATGATCGGCAGCGGCCCTTTCCGCTATGTCGCCAGCGAGCGTGTACCGGGCTCGCGCAATGTCTATGAACGGTTCGACAAGTACAAGCCGCGTGAAAGCGGCACACCGGACTGGACCGCCGGACCCAAGATCGTCAATTTCGATCGCGTCGAATGGACCACGATGCCGGACGCGGCGACCGGAACGACCGCTGTCCAGGCCGGCGAGCAGGACTGGCAGGAAGCGATGCCGCATGATTTCATGCCGCTTGTCGAGGCCGATTCCAACCTGCGAACCCAGATCCTCGACGACCTAGGCTTCACCTGCCAGATGCGCGTCAATCATCTGCAACCGCCTTTCAACAATCCGGCCATCCGCAAGGCCCTGCTCGGGGCCATCGATCAGGAAGCGTTCATGACGGCGGTCGCCGGCTCGGATCCACGCTTCCGTTATTCGCCGCTCGGTTATTTCACCCCGAATACCCCGATGGCCAGCAAGAGCGGCCTCGACGTGTTCACCGGTCCGCGCAACTATGAAAAGGTCAAGGCCGAGCTCAAGGCCGCAGGCTACAATGGAGAAAAGGTCGTACTGCTCGTTCCTGCCGATTCACTCGCTCAGAAGCCGCTTGGCGATATCGCAGCCGATGTGATGCGCAAGGCCGGCATGAACGTCGAATATGTGGCGATCGACTTCGGATCGGTCCTTAAGCGGCGCGTCAACAAGGGCACGGCAGAAGAAGGCGGCTGGAACGCATTCGTCGGCAACTGGCAGGGCATCGACTGGTTGAACCCGCTCGGCCACAGCACGCTTCGCGGCGATGGCGTCTTTCCCGGTTGGTACAAAAGCGACAAGATGGAAGCCCTTCGCACACAGTGGATCGAGACTGCGGACGCTGGCGAACAGGTCCGCATCGCAGACGATATCCAGAAGCTGTCTTTCGAGGAAGTGCCCTATTATCCGATCGGCCAGTACAAGCAGCCCGCTCTGCACCGCGCCGATATCGAGGGTATCATGAAGGGCACGTCCGTCTTCTGGAACGTCCGCCGCGTCTGACCCCAATTCGATCCCTGGGGCCGCCCGTCTCGTTTCGAACGGGCTGGCCCCACCAAGCCGGAGCCGGCTTCTCGCCTTCGGGCGGGCCGGCCATCACACCAGCAGAAGCCTCAATTCCATGCCCCCTAGCATTCAGCAGATTCTCTCCGCCGTCGAAGCACGCCGTGGCGATGTCGAACATCTTTTCGCGTCACTTGCGGCCGGTAGCCCGGGCAAGCCCGGCATCCTTCGCGACACATACGGTGCCGGCGAGAATTTCGCACATTCACTCATCGCCGACCACGCAAAGGCACTATCCCTGACCGTTACGCGGGACGCTGCCCTCAACACATTTGTCACCTGGCAAGGCAGTAACCCGCAGGCAGGCTCAATCATCATGGGCTCGCATCTCGACAGCGTCCCGCATGGCGGCAATTTTGATGGCGCTGCAGGGGTTGTCGCCGGACTGACGGTAATCGCCGCCCTGAAGGACTTGGGCATCAAGCCCGCTTGCGATGTCATCGCCATGGGCGTCAGGGCGGAAGAAAGCGTCTGGTTCGGCGTTTCCTATATCGGCAGCCGGTCGGCATTGGGTAGCTTGCCGGATGGCGGGCTAGAAGCCCGCCGGATCGATACAAACCGGACACTGGCCGAACATATCGCCGAATGCGGCGGCGATCCGCAAGCAATCGCCCGCCGGGAAAAATCCCTTGATGCCTCTTCCATACGGGCGTTTCTGGAGGTCCATATCGAGCAGGCCCCCAGCCTTGCCGAGATGCAGGTGCCGCTTGCGATCTGCAGCGGCATTCCGGGCAATTTCCGCTATCCGGAAGCAACTATCATCGGCCGCCAGGACCATGTCGGCACGCCCCGACGTTTTCGCCGAGATGCGGCGATGGCGGCAGCAGACCTTGCCATGGCAATGGATGCAAAATGGCGCGAGGAGGAGGCAGCCGGCGTGCCGCTGGCGATGACATTCGGGCGTTTCCACACGGACTCGGCCATCCATGGCATGACCAGCGTGCCGGGCGCTTTCGCGTTCAGCCTCGATGTCCGTGCCTACGATCCCTCTGTGCTTGCCCGTCTCGAGGCTTTTTTCCTTGAACAGGTCGCTCGTATCGAACGCGAACGTGGCGTGCATTTCGAACTCGGCAAGCGCGCCAGTGCGGCTGTCGGTGTCATGTCGCAGAAGATCATCTCGGAAATGCAGACCACGGCCACGGCCGCCGGCCTCGACGTGACCCAGATCGGCAGCCCGGCCTCGCATGACGCGGCAGCCTTTGCGGAAGCCGGTGTCGCCTCGACCATGCTTTTCGTTCGCAATGAAAACGGCAGTCACAATCCGGACGAAGCCATGGAGATCGACGATTTCATGAAGGCATGCGCCCTGCTTGCCTTGTGGGTCGCCGACCATGTCGATTCCCCTCTGAAAAAAACAGCTACGCGAGTGAATACCCTCGCCGAAAACAGCGCATAAGGGGAAAGTCCATGTATGCCTATATTCTGAGACGCATCCTGGCGACCATCCCGGTGATGCTGATCGTCGCCTTCATCGTCTTCTCACTTCTTTATCTAACGCCTGGCGACCCTGCGGCGGTGATCGCCGGCGAACACGCGACGGCTGAGGACATTGCGCGCATTCGCGCCAATCTCGGTCTGAACGATCCATTCCTCCTCAGGTTCGGCAGTTGGATCGCATCGATCATGCAGTTCGATCTCGGCACATCCCTTTTGACCAATATGCCTGTGTCGCAAATGATCGGGCAGCGGATCGAACCGACATTGTCCCTGATGCTGCCGACCCTCATGCTGGCGGTCTGCATCGCCGTACCGCTCGGCGTCATCGCCGCATGGCGCGCCGGCACCAAGGTCGATCACTTCATCACCGTTTTTGCCGTCCTCGGTTTTTCCGTTCCCGTCTTCGTCGTCGGTTATGCGCTGGTCTGGAGTTTTTCCCTGAAGCTCGGCTGGTTGCCGGTTCAGGGTTATGCGCCGATCGGCCAAGGTGTTTCGCGCTGGTTCCAGCATCTCGTCCTGCCGTGTCTGACGCTGAGTTCAGCCTATATCGCACTGATTACCCGCATCACCCGAACGGCCGTGCTGGAAGTGCTGCAGCAGGATTACATCCGCACCGCCGAAGCAAAGGGCGTCGGTCGTCGCGCCATCCTGTTCGTCCATGCGCTGAAGAACGCCTCGGTTCCCATCATCACCGTCATCGGCATCGGGGTCGCGCTTCTTATCGGCGGCGCCGTCGTGACGGAAAGCGTGTTTGCCATTCCGGGCCTCGGACGCCTGACGATGGAATCGATCATGCGGCGCGACTACCCGGTGATCCAGGCGATCGTCCTGCTGTTTTCCATTTCCTACGTTCTCGTCAACCTGCTGATCGACATCGCCTACACCTTCGTCGATCCACGCATCCGCTATTGAAGGGAGCGAAACGATGTCTGCCATCAACACATCCGCAAGCGGCTTCCTCAAGGAAACGACGCGTTATCCCACTGTCATTGCCGGAGCCATCCTGCTCGGCATCATCCTTCTGATCGCATTTCTCACACCGCTGCTGTCGAACACCGATCCGTCCTACATCGACGCTGCACGCCGCGCCCAGCTTGCCTCGGCCAGCCACTGGTTCGGCACAGACATGCTCGGTCGCGACCTCTATACGCGCGTTCTCTACGGTGCCCAGGTCTCGTTGATCGTAGGCTTTGCGGTGGCGGTTCTGTCGACCATTGGCGGTCTTGCCATCGGCCTGATGTCGGGTTTCGTCAAGGCGATCGACGCCGTCGTGATGCGGTTTATGGACGGCCTCATGTCCATTCCGGCGATCCTGCTTGCCGTGGCGCTGATGTCGATCAGCAAAGGATCGGTGACCAACGTCATCATCGCCATCACCATTGCGGAAATCCCGCGAACGGCGCGCCTGGTGCGCGGCACGGTGCTCAGCTTGCGTGAGCAGCCCTATGTCGAAGCCGCCGTCGCCGGAGGCACGCGCCTGCCAACGATCATTTTCAAGCACATCCTTCCCAACACGCTTGCGCCTCTAATCGTCCAGGCGACCTATGTCTGCGCCAGCGCGATGATTTCGGAATCGATCCTGTCCTTCATCGGAGCGGGCGTGCCTCCCGTCATTCCGTCCTGGGGCAATATCATGGCGGAGGGGCGTGCCCTCTGGCTGGTGAAGCCCTTCATCATCTTTTACCCGGCAGTCTTCCTGTCGATCACGGTCCTCGCCATCAATCTCCTCGGCGATGGTCTGCGTGACATGCTGGATCCCCGCAATGCCCAAAGAACGACGTCCCGGTGAGCGCCATGATCATGTCAGACACTCTTCATCCGGCACCTGAAACGACTTCCGATGCAGTCCTTTCCGTGCGCGACCTCACCGTTTCCTTCGGTTCTGCCGATTACTGGAAATCTGTCGTCCGCAATATTTCCTTCGATGTCGGCGCCAACGAGACTGTCGCCGTGGTCGGCGAGTCCGGGTCAGGCAAGAGCGTTACGGCTCTTGCAATTATGCGGCTCCTGCCCAAGGCGACAAGCCGGATCGACGGCCAAATATTGCTCAACGGCCGCAATGTGCTCGATCTGCCGCCGCAGGCCATGCAGGCCCTGCGCGGTGATGAGGCGGCAATGGTCTTCCAGGAGCCGATGACCAGCCTCAATCCGGTGCTGACCATCGGCTTCCAGCTGGCGGAAGCGTTAAAATGGCATCGCGATCTTTCCAATGCCGAGGCGCTCGCCGAGGCACGCAGGCTGCTCGACCGTGTCCGCATTCCGGCCGCCGAACGGCGGCTGGCGGAGTATCCGCACAACCTTTCCGGCGGGATGCGGCAACGCGTTATGATCGCGATGGCGCTCGCCTGCCGCCCGAAACTGCTCATTGCTGACGAGCCGACGACGGCGCTCGACGTCACCATCCAGGCGCAGATCCTCGACCTCATTCGGGAATTGCAGGCCGATGGCGGCATGTCCGTGCTTTTCATTACCCACGATATGGGCGTCGTCGCCGAGATCGCCGACCGCACGGTGGTGATGTTCCGAGGCGATCAGGTGGAAACCGAGCGTACCGAAGCGATATTCCAGCACCCCGCCCATCCTTACACAAGGGCATTGCTGGCTTCCGTGCCTCGGCTCGGCTCCATGCGCGGCACCGAACTACCGGTTCCTTTCCCCAAAGTGGATATGGAAACCGGCGCAATTCAGGAACCGGAGAAACCGGCAGCGGCACCGGCTGGTTACCGGCCGATGGTCCTTGACGTGCAGAACCTGGTGACGCGGTTCGACATCCGTTCAGGCCTGCTCAACCGCATCTCAGGGCGGGTTCATGCGGTCGAGAATGTTTCCTTTTCGATCGCCGAAGGCGAAACGCTGGCGCTGGTCGGAGAATCCGGTTGCGGCAAGTCGACGACCGGGCGCTCGATCATGAGGCTGACCGAGCCGGTCTCGGGCTCCATCACCGTCGACGGTTTCGATGCCAAGTCGGTTCGTGGCCCCGATCTGCGTCGGATGCGTCGAAGCATCCAGATGATCTTTCAGGATCCATTCTCCAGCCTTAATCCCCGCGCGCGGATTGGTTCTTCGATTGCCGAGCCTTTCCTCGAACACGGCCTTGGCACACGCGCTGAGGCCATGGAGAAGGTCGCGGAAATTCTGCGCCGTGTCGGCCTGGGGCCGGATGCGATCGACCGGTTTCCACACCAGTTCTCCGGCGGCCAGCGTCAGCGCATCTGCATAGCGCGTGCGCTTATGCTGGACCCGAAGCTGATCGTCGCCGATGAATCCGTCTCGGCGCTGGACGTTTCCGTGAAGGCACAGGTCGTCAACCTGATGATGGAATTGCAGGCGTCTCTCGGCGTCTCCTTCCTCTTCATCAGTCACGACATGTCGGTGGTGGAACGCATCGCCCATCGGGTGGCAGTCATGTATCTGGGCGAAATCGTAGAGATCGGCTCGCGGACCGCAATTTTCGAGAACCCGCAGCATCCCTATACCAAGCGCCTGCTTTCAGCCGTCCCGATCCCCGATCCCACTTTACGCGGGGGGCCAAGCGCCGCTGCGCCATTGGAATTGAAAAGCCCCATTCGCTCGATCGACTATGTTCCGCAAAAGCGCGAATTCCGCGAGATTTCAGCGGATCACAAGGTTCAGGTCTGGGGGAAGGAATGGGAAACGGAAGCCTGAAGAGGTTCATATCGGCAGATCACAAGCGAGGAACCTGTCGTATTTGCCAGATGAATTCGCAGATGATCGGGCTTGCCTCCCGATCATCTGCCTGCTGATCAGGCCCCGAAAGCCGCCCTAGCTTCCGGCATATCCCATATGCGGGCGATAGCGGCACTTCCTGCCGCGGTGATTACTGCCTCATCACCCAGCGTGTAGCCGCCATTCTCGACCAGAACCCGGCCATCGACGATGGCACTGTCGATATTGGCCCTGTTGGCGAGCGCGACAAGCGCCTTCATGGGATCGAACAGCGGCTGCAGATGAGGATGGGTCATGTCGACTATCGTCAAATCTGCGGTGGCGCCGGGGCGGATTTCTCCGAGATCAGGGCGCTTGATGGCGGCCGCGGCCTGCGCCGTTACGGCATCGATCATCGTCTGCGAGGATGCGACGGTCGCATCGCCAGAAACGACCTTGGAAATCATCGCTGCCGCGTTGATCTCTCCGAGCAGGTCCATATTGTAACCGTCGGTTCCGACCACCGTCCGAATGCCCTTTTCGGCAAAACGGGAGAAGGCGGCCGTCTTGCCCGTGCGCGCGAAGACACGCGGGCAGTTGAGAACCGTCATGTCACGTTTCGCCATCAGGTCGAGATCGCTGTCGGAGCATGCGATGCAGTGAGCCGCAAGCAAATCCGGTCCAAGCAGCCCCAACCAGTCGAGATATTCCGCAGGGGTGCGCCCGTTGTATCGCTGGCCAATCACTTCGACTTCCCGCACGCTCTGGGCAAGATGAGTTGTCACCTGGACACCGAGTTCGCGGGCACGTGCATGCGCTGCCCTCAACAAGTCGGGATCGCAGGTATCCGTGGCATGCGGGCTCATCGTGACCTGGATACGCCCGCCGTCCAGTCCATGCCATTTGCCGTGGATATCGCTCCATGTCGCGAGATCTCGCTCGGAATCGCTTCCTGACGCATCGGCGACATCATATTGCACGACACCCTTTGCATCCGCCTTGGGGTTGGCGCTGGAAAACAGATAGGGAGCACCATAGAAACGCAGTCCCATTTCGAGCGCCGCATCGAACATTTCGGGTATCCCGTTGCGGAACGGTTCCATCACCGTCGTCGCACCACCCTTGAGAAGCTGCAGGATGCCAAGGCGGCCGATCGCCATGCGTTCCTCGGGCGTCAGGATGTCGATGCCGCTTTTCGTCAGAGGCAGAAGCACGCTGTAGACGACGCTCTGGCTATTCTTGCGACCGCCACCATCCTCCGCATGGGTACGGGCGACAGCTTCAGAGAAGCAGTGATTGTGCAGGTTCAACAATCCCGGAAGAATGAACCGTCCGGGACGGTCGAGCACATGATCGGCACTCGCCGGCCGGGATGCGGAAACGGCAGCGATCCGGTCTCCTTCGATCACCACCCACTGGTCGCGTTTGACAACCGGCAAGCCTTCCTCGCGAACGAGGACGTAGCTGCCATAAACGGCTGTGGTTCCTGTTGCCTTCTGCGGCACTTGCGGCATGTCCTTACTCCATTAATCGTGAAAACGCGCCGTCCTCAGGCCTCTCGACACGCAGTTGCGGCGCGCCCGCAAGGCGCATCGCCGCGATGCTTTCATGGCCTCCGTTGCTTCGAGCGACGAGTTCGGATTGATGATCAGTATCTGCATGACTTTTATTCGAGGAAAGGAAGCCGACAAAGCACTTGGCGCTGGATTTGCAGGTTCACAAAATCCGGAGCACCTGATTGCCATAGCTTAGCCGAGAGGTGCTCATGGCGGCAGTCGAGACGGCTATTATAAAAACCGTCCTGCTATTCGAGGTGATTATAGGGGAATGAGTTCCCATGCGGCATACTATTTGCATATTGAATGGAACAGCATGGATATATCGAGCGAAATTATATGAACCTGCGTCAACTGGAACTGCTTCGGGCGGTCATTCGCAACGAAACGACGATAGGCGCGGGGCGTGAGCTAGGGCTCTCTCAGCCGGCGGTCAGCAATGCAATCAAGCATCTGGAAACGCAACTCGGCTTTCCCCTGTTCGAGCGGATTAACAACCGCCTGTTTCCGACCATGGAAGCGCGTTCGCTGTATGAAGACTCCGAGCCGATCTTCTCGCTGCACGCCGCGCTTGAATTGCGGGTGCAGGACTTTCGGGAACACAAGGCCGGCCATGTGCGGATCATTGCGACCCCGCCCATGGGTTACAGCATCATCCCCAAGGCGCTGTCGGCGTTCCGACGCGATATGCCCAATGTGAAGGTCTCCTTCGATGTACGGCGATTGGAGCATGTGCTGGACAGCGTCGACGCCGGCATTGCAGAGCTGGGCTTTGTCATGGCGCTGGGCGAGCACCAGCCGATGCTGGACACCGAACGGCTCTACTCCGGCAGCATGGTTTGCGTCATGCCGCTCGGACATCCACTTGCGGATAAAACCATCATCATGCCGGAGGATTTGGCACAGCACACGTTCATTGCGCTCGACCGCCACACGCGCATGGGAAATCTTGTTCGCTCAATTTTCGACAAGGCCAACGTGCCGTATCAATTCTCGATCGAGGTTCGCTATTGCCACGCGGCCTGCATATTGGCCAGCAATGGGGTAGGGGTTGCGATCGTCGATCCTTTATCGCCGCTCTGTGTACAACAGGATGCGATCGTGGTGCGCCCGCTCAGCACGTCCTGCGAGGTCAGTGCGTCGGCCGTGCAATCAGGGAAAAGGCCGTTATCGCGTGTGGCAAGAGCCTTTCTTCGAAGCGTTAAGGTCGCGATGGAACAACACACCACACGGAATACAAAGGCTTGAGCCTTCTATTCACGTGGTCGCACTCCCTGAGTACTTTTGGCCCTGACTATAATAAATCGGGCAGGATTATTCGGCGCGCGAATAGACATTCTTGCCAACCGCCCGGTTTTCATCACGTCAGCCCGATCTAGTCCAAATGCGACTAGATTCTACGAAATTAATTCGTTGGGCTGAAAAAATTCTCATTCGCATTCTTTCCGCGCATACCAGTCCGGCACCGCTAGCGGCCGGATACTCTGTGACAAAGAAAAAATGGGAACAGATATGAAAAGTGCAAAATCAATATTCGCCCCGGCCGTTTTTCTCGCCGCGACACTGCTTGCTCCATACACCTCGAATGCCTCCGATCTTGTCGTGCCGCCGGCACTGAAGGAAAAAGGCAGCATAATTGTCGCGATCGAATCGACCTATCCGCCGATGGCCTATCGGAACCCAAAGACCAATGAGCGACTTGGCTTCAATGTCGACCTGGTCACCGCAATGGCCCAAAAAATGGGTATTGAGGTCAAATGGGAAGAACTGAGTTTCGAACAGTTGGCGACCGCCTTGGAAGTTGGGCGCGTCGATCTGGTGGGAACTGCGATCAGCGATCTTCCGAGCCGCCGCGAGAAAATGACATTCGTGGATTATCTGCGCACCGGGGCACAGCCCTTCACGACCGTTGCCAATGCGCAAAAGTTGAAGACCAGTGCCGACCTCTGCGGATTGACCGTAGGAGCGCCCAGCTCAACGAATTATTTCCCTGCTACAAAAGCATGGAATGAAAAGAATTGCGTCGGCACCGGCAAGGCTGCAATGACCGTGAACGGCACGCAAGGCGCCACTGCGGCGCGCCTGGATCTCAAGCAGGGCCGTCTCGATGCCGCCGTGCTTGGCCCGGAATATGTAAGCCACCTGATGCGAGACGAGCCTGACACCTATGTTCTCGTAGGCGACCCGCTGATCGAGACGCTTTTCGGTCTTGCCGTTAGCAAGAAAGATCCGGCCATGCGGGACGCGGTGGCAGGAGCGGTCACCTCCCTCATCAAGGACGGTACCTATATGTCCCTGCTCAAGAAGTACGGCCTGGAAAGACAAGCGATGGCCGAGGTGAAAATCGACGCAGGCCAGTAATAGCCGCCGAAAGGCAAGCCTTCTTTCCCTTCGGCCGTCATCATGGCCGAAGGTATCTCTTTCAGGAATTCAAGCAGGTCAATGACAGACACGATTACCATCGATTTTTCGGAAATAGAGCCGCGTGACAAATACAAGATCATGATCGGCACGATCGTACCCAGGCCAATCGCCTGGGTAACGACTGTCGACGCCGGCGGCCGGCCCAATGCAGCCCCCTACAGCTTTTTCGGTTGCCTCAGTTCCGATCCGCCGATCATCGGCCTGGGCATCGAATACCGAGCCGATGGCCGTTCAAAGGACACCGCTCGCAACATTCGCGATGTCGGCGTTTTTACGGTGAACATAGTCTCCCATTCGCTCGCCGATGCAATGAACACCACTGCTTTCCCATTTGACGAACATGTCAACGAAGCCGAAATGGTGGGATTGACCCTTCGTACGGGCATCAAGGTCGCGTCTCCGGCAATCGCTGAATCTCCCGCGGCGCTGGAATGCAGGCTGCATAGCTTCATCGACCTGGGCAAATCGCGAGAGATTATTCTCGGCGAGATCGTCGCCGCACGACTGCGAAGCGACATCGTCAACGAGCGGTTCCACATAGACCCAATAGCACTCGACGCCGTTGGAAGGATGGGAGGTAGCGCCTATTCAACAACGAGAGACTGTTTCGATATCAAGCCGCCCACCCTGTGAAATCTACGTTCCAACCGGGGGACACCCCTGGTTGAAACCATGTAGGATTTCATCCGGTTGTGTCCGCTCTCGAACGCCGAAATCTTGTAGGCACACACGCCAAACATAGGCGTGGAACTGGCAAAAATGCCGCTCGGCACACCGGGAAGTGCGGTCAGCGTTGCGGATGGAGCGCTATCCTCAAGACGCTTGACAGCCAACACCACCAAGACCTCCAGAATTCGGCAGGGTTCCTGCACGAAGAAATCGAAATCTGGTGCAGTCCTCTCAGGTCCGCTATGGGAATTAATGAAAGCTATTTATTCTGGCGGGGAGAAAATACCGATGAAGGACTTGGGCGATCTCCAGATTTTCGCCAAGGTCGCGTCGACGCGCAGCATGTCGGAGAGCGGCCGCATTCTCGGCCTTTCTCCAGCCGTCGTCTCCAAGGCGATCAAGCGGCTCGAGACTTCACTGGGGGTGCGACTACTCCAGAGAACGACCCGACAGATCGCGGTCACCGAGACGGGGCAAGCATTTTACGAGCGTGTTATCGAAATTCTGGCAAGCGTGCAGGAAGCCGAGAATTTCGTTTCGGGACGTTCCGCAGAAATCGCAGGCGAGTTGAGGGTAAGTGCTCCCACTTCTTTCGGGCGCATGCATGTAGCACCGCATCTCAGAGGCTTTATGGAGCTTTATCCGAATGTTTCTGTAGAGCTCGTGTTGTCTGACGCCTTCACGGATATCATCAGTGAAGGGTATGATCTCGCCATCCGTATCTCCGCCCTCAAGGATTCCGGACTGGTCGCGCGAAAACTGGCAGCAACCCGACGGATACTCTGCGCCTCTCCAGAGTATCTCGAGAGGTTCGGCGTTCCAAAAACAATGCGGGAGCTTGCAAATCACACATGCCTGCCGGCGCACAACGGAGAGCCTTGGCGACTGGAGGGGCCGGAAGGATCTCTCACCTATCGGCCCGAGGGCAAACTGAAGACGAATTCCAGCGAAGTTATCCGTGAAGCGGTGATTTCCGGACTTGGCATAGCGTTGCGCTCCACGTGGGATATCGGCACGGAGCTTTCGACAGGCAGACTGGTGCAGGTGCTTCCAGGTTATGAAGGGCCGCAAAACACAACGGTCTCGGCCGTCTACCCCAGCCGTCAGTTCATTCCGCCAAAGGTTCGCGCATTTTCGGAACATCTTCAGCGGATCTACGGATCAGAACCTTATTGGGAAACGACAGGTTCAAAAAAATGATTTTATCCTTTTGGGAACAAGTCATTTTCATTGATGTCTGTTGTAATTACCAATCATTCGCCGCCATCTTTCGCAGAATAGAAACGTTTTAGGGGAGAAACCGTATGGCACGCAAGGAAATCGCCGGTCTTCAGATTGACGAGCAACTCTATCGCTTCTTGGTGGAGGAAGCTCTTCCCGATACGGGCGTCGATACCGATCGCTTTTTCGAGCAGTTCTCGGCGATCGTCCACGAGCTGGCTCCGAAAAACCGCACCCTTCTCGCCAAGCGCGATGCCTTCCAGGCCAAGATCGACGACTGGTACCGGAAGAACGG
The DNA here is from genome assembly GCA_900472575.1 of Hyphomicrobiales bacterium. Classification (GTDB taxonomy): domain Bacteria; phylum Pseudomonadota; class Alphaproteobacteria; order Rhizobiales; family Rhizobiaceae; genus Neorhizobium; species Neorhizobium cellulosilyticum. The sequence goes on along the minus strand of UCIV01000024.1, from coordinate 94,709 downwards.
TGCGCCGAGCGATATGTCTGTCTACGAGGCCTTTCTGCGTGAGATCGGCTACCTTCTGCCCGAAGGCCCCGATTTCCAGGTTTCGACAGAAAACGTCGATCCGGAAATCGCCACTATCGCCGGCCCTCAGTTGGTCGTGCCGGTGATGAATGCCCGTTACGCCCTGAATGCTGCCAATGCTCGCTGGGGTTCGCTCTATGATGCGCTTTACGGTACCGATGCGATCCCGGAAAACGAGGGCGCCGATAAGGGCAAGGGATACAATCCGATCCGCGGTGCGAAAGTCATTGCCTGGGTGCGCGATTTTCTTGATCGCTCCGCGCCGCTCTCCGGCGCGAGCTGGAACGATGTTGCGTCATTCAAGATCGATGCCTCGGCCCTGTTCGTGACGCTCACCGATGGACAGGTGACGGGGCTCACCGATCCGGCTCAGTTTGCCGGCTATCTGGGTAAAGCTGCGGCGCCGACGCAGATCCTCCTGAAGAAGAACAATCTCCATGTCGAGATCCTGGTCGATGCGACGACCGCAATCGGCAGGCAAGATCCGGCCCATATCTCGGATGTCTGGGTTGAATCGGCGATTACCACGATCATGGACTGCGAGGATTCGGTCGCAGCCGTCGATGCCGAAGACAAGGTCGTCGTCTACCGCAACTGGCTCGGCCTGATGAAGGGTGATCTGACGGAAGAGGTGTCCAAAGGGGGCAAGACATTCACCCGCAAGCTCAATCCTGATCTCGACTATACGGCACCGGACGGCTCGAGTTTCGAGCTCAAATGCCGATCGCTGATGCTGGTTCGTAATGTCGGCCATCTGATGACCAACCCGGCCATCCTCGATCGCGACGGCGCTGAAGTGCCGGAAGGCATCATGGATGCAATGGTCACCGCATTGATCGCCATCCACGATATTGGCCGGACTGGCAGCCCAAAGGGCCGCCGGAAGAATTCACGGCTTGGCTCGATGTATGTGGTGAAACCAAAGATGCACGGGCCGGAAGAAGTAGCCTTCGCCGCCGAAATTTTTTCACGCGTGGAAGAGGCGCTCGGCCTGCCCAGGAATGCCATCAAGATGGGCATCATGGACGAGGAGCGTCGCACGACGGTCAACCTCAAGGAAGCGATCCGGGCTGCGAAGGATCGTGTCGTCTTCATCAACACTGGCTTCCTCGACCGCACTGGCGACGAAATCCATACCTCGATGGAAGCCGGCCCCATGATCCGCAAGGGTGACATGAAACAGGCTGCATGGATCGCGGCCTATGAGAACTGGAATGTCGATATCGGGCTCGAATGCGGTCTTTCCGGCCATGCCCAGATCGGCAAGGGAATGTGGGCGATGCCCGACCTCATGGCGGCGATGCTTGAGCAGAAGATCGGCCACCCGAAGGCGGGCGCCAATACCGCCTGGGTTCCGTCACCGACGGCGGCAACGCTGCATGCTACCCACTATCACACGGTGGATGTGGCAGCAGTTCAGAAGAGCCTGAAGAGCCGTACCCGAGCCAAGCTTTCCGACATCCTTTCCGTGCCGGTGGCGCCGCGCCCCAACTGGACGCCGGAGGAGATCAGCCGCGAACTCGACAACAATGCACAAGGTATTCTCGGTTATGTCGTGCGCTGGATCGACCAGGGCGTCGGCTGCTCCAAGGTGCCGGACATCAATAATATCGGCCTGATGGAGGACCGCGCGACCCTGCGCATCTCGGCCCAGCACATGGCCAACTGGCTGCACCACAAGGTCGTGACCGAAGGCCAGATCGTCGAGACGATGAAGCGCATGGCAAAGGTGGTCGATGGCCAGAACGCCGGCGATCCGCTCTATAGTCCGATGGCAAAAGACTTCGACGGTTCTATCGCGTTTAAGGCGGCACTCGATCTGGTTCTGAAAGGGCGCGAGCAGCCGAACGGCTACACCGAGCCGGTCCTTCACCGTCGCAGGCTGGAGCTGAAGGCAAAGGCCGGTTGATCCAGAGCCACCTCCAATGAGCAAAAAGCCGCCGGGAATGTCCTCGGCGGCTTTTTCGGTTTCGCAATTGTGGCGTCCTTACCGGATCAGGCCGTTTCCCTGATCTGGCAAGAAGGATCGCTTGCTGGACGTAACCGCACCCTGCATGACCGTCTGCCCCACGGACCGCCCTACCCCTTGCGGCACCGGCAGCCTGGCATGAGCGTCTGCTATGGGCGCAAGTCTGGCCAGAATTTCCGGCGGTGCGGCGGAAGACTTGCCGGCCTTGGCACTCACATGCAGCATCAGTTGTTCGGCGGTCGCAAGAACCTCGCCGCTCTGCGCATCATGAATGGTGGTAAAATACCGGATGCGTTTTTCATCGAAGCCGAGCACCTGCAGCGTTGCATAAAGCATCTGCCCGAGCTTTGCCTCGCCGAGATGCCGGATATGGGTCTCGACCGTATAATAGCTGTGTCCCGCTTCGACATAGGCGAAGTCGACACCGATCAGCCGCAAAAGCGCATCGGACGTGTCGCCGAAAACCTGCAGATAACGGTGTTCAGTCATGTGACCGTTATAATCCACCCATGCAGCGCTTACCCTTGTATCGACCAGCCGCAACGGCTGCGAAATGTCCGGCGCATCCTTCCTGCCGCCACCCCTTGCCCAGAGAAGCTTTTCGAAATCGGCCAGCACCTTCCCGGAACCCCAGCCCTTTCCGCCATCTCCTGCCTTGAGAGCCTGCATGATGCCGACCAGGTTCTCGTCGCGGATACGCTCAAGCTCGCGTATGCCACGGGCACCGGACTGCGCGTCCGATTGCGCCGCGATCTTGTCGACCAGCGCATCATCGAGATCGACCACATCCGTCAGCTTCGTCCAGGGCCATGAAAGGCAGGGGCCGAACTGCGCGAGAAAATGGCGCATGCCCGCCTCGCCGCCGGCAATCCGATAGGTTTCGAACAGGCCCATCTGAGCCCAGCGCATGCCGAAGGAATAGCGGATCACGTCATCAAGCGTCTCGGTATCGCAGATGTCGTCATGGATCAGCCACAGCCCCTCGCGCCATATGGCTTCCAGCAGCCGGTCGCCGACAAACGCCTCTATCTCCTTTTTCAGGATGACGCCCTTCATCCCGATCGGCGCCAGCCTGTCTCTGGCGCGCTCCAGCGTCTCGGGCGATGTCTTCTCCCCACCGACCAGTTCGGCCAGCGGCAGAAGATAGACGGGGTTATAGGGATGGGCGACGAACATCCGCTCGGGATGCTGCATGTCACGTTGCAGTTCGGTCGGCATGATGCCCGAGGTCGACGAACCGATCAGTGCTTCCGGATCGGCATATCTGTCGATCTCGGTGAGCACGTTTCGCTTGAGGTCGACGCGCTCGGGTACGCTTTCCTGAATCCAGTCAGCCCCTGCGACGGCCTCTTCCACGCTCCCACAAAAGGTCAGCCTTCCCTTCGGCGGCAGCGGCGCCATGGTCAGCATGGCATAGGCGCGCTCGGCATTCGCCAGTACCTCGCCGACGATACGTTTGGCTTCCGGATGCGGATCGTACATCGACACGTCTATCCCGCCGAGCAGGAAGCGGGCCGCCCATGCCCCGCCGATCACGCCCCCGCCGATACAGGCGGCCTTCTGGATGCTCGTCATGAATTCTTCCCTTGTTTCGTCCGGCCTAACCACTGACCCTCACCCTAACCCTCTCCCCGCAAGCGGGGAGAGGGGACGTGCCCTGCTCAACTTTCGAGAGGAACGGAGACGTTGCGACATCTGTCCTTCTCCCCGCGCGCGGGGAGAAGGTGCCGGCAGGCGGATGAGGGGCACACCCCGACCTCTACCGCTTCACCAGCTTCAGCTTCTCGCGCACCGCATCCGGCCCGATGATCTTCGCCCCCATGCCCTCGATCACCCCGACGGCCTTCTCCACCAGTTGCGCATTGGTCGCGAGCTGCCCCTTGCCGGCGTAGAGATTGTCCTCAAGCCCGACCCGGACATTGCCGCCAGCCAGAACCGCGGCCGCCGGATAGGCGAGCGCATTGCGGCCGATCGAGAAGGCCGAAAACGTCCAGCTCTTCGGCACGTTGTTGACCATTGCCATGAATGTGTTGAGATCGTCCGGCGCACCCCAGGGAATGCCCATGCAGAGCTGGATCAGCACCGGGTCCTCGATCAGCCCCTCCTCCACAAGTTGCTTGGCGAACGACAGGTGACCGGTATCAAAAGCTTCGATCTCGGGACGCACGCCGAGCGCCGTCATCTGCCGCGCCATTTCGCGCAGCATCGAGGGCGTGTTGGTCATCACGTAATCGCCGAGTGAAAAGTTCATTGTGCCGCAATCGAGCGTGCAGATTTCCGGCAGGCAGTCGGCCACATGCGCAACACGCTCGGTCGCACCCGCCATATCGGTGCCATCGGGATTATAAGGGAATGGCGCCTCGACATTGCCGAAGACCAGATCGCCACCCATGCCAGCCGTCAGGTTCAACACGACATCCACATCAGCAGACCGAATGCGATTGGTGACTTCCCTGTAGAGTTCAAGGTTGCGCGCCGCTGCCCCGGTCTCGGGGTTTCGAACGTGACAGTGAACCACCGCCGCCCCTGCCCTGGCGGCATCGATAGCCGAGTCCGCAATCTCTTTCGGGGTGATCGGAACGTGACCGGATTTTCCGGTCGTATCGCCGGCACCGGTCACGGCACAGGTAATGAAGACCTCGCGGTTCATCTCGAGCGGCATTGTTCCCTCCTTTTCGCTGCCGCCATTACGAGCGAGGGAAAAGGAAAATGCTTTCCACTATCGGCGCTGCTCTATACATTTTCGGAATGCTGCAAAGGGAAGCGCATGGATGATAACCAGCATATCGACATTCTCCTTCTGCCTGAAACCAACCTCATTCTGCTATCCTCGGTCATCGAGCCCTTACGCGCCGCAAACCGTATCGCCGGGCGAAATCTCTACCGCTGGACGATCTACTCTCCTGACGGCCGGCCGGTCGAGACAACGTCCGGCATCCCCGCCCCTGTCTCAGGCGCATTCCGCCCTGGGCGCGAAACCGATCCGCTTTTTGTTCTGGCCAGTTACAACTGGAAAAGCGCGGCAACCCGCGAGCTGAAATTTCTCCTGTCGCGCACCGCCCGCCACCGGACATCGATCGCCGGCATAGAGAGCGGCGCTTTCATCCTCGCCGAAGCCGGTCTGCTCAACGGTTTTTCGGCTACCAGCCATTGGGAGGATTTCGACGATTTCTCCCGCGCCTACCCGCAGGTCATCATGGTCCGCGAGCGGTTCGTCATCGACGCCAAGCGTATCACCACCGGTGGGCCTCTCCCGACGCTCGACCTCATGCTGGAACTGATCCGCCGTACCAACGGCTATTCACTGGCACTCGAAATATCGAGGCTGTTCATTTACGAACAGGAGCGCAGCGAAAAAGACCGTCCCGATCATCCGCTCATCAGCAGCACGGGAAAAATCGACCCGCGCGTACAGGCTGCAGTGAAGCTCATGGAGAAGACGGTCGAGGCACCGCTCTCTCTGTCAAAACTTGCCAGACGATCTGGCGTCAGCATCCGCCACCTTCAGGATCTCTTTCACCAGACGATGGGTGTCGCGCCTCATGCCCACTATCTCGCACTCCGCCTCAACGCCGCTCGTCGAAAGGTGATCGAGACCAGAGCGAGCTTTGCCGATATTGCCGCCGAAACCGGCTTCAATTCCGCTTCGGCGTTTTCGCGCAGCTACCGCGCCAGTTACGCCGAAAGCCCCAGCGAGACACGCCGCCGACTGAAACCTGCGATCGGACACTGAGAGCGGATCCTACGGCCAAACGTGTCTCGAGCACGAAAGATGAAGCCGCAGCAGCCTGTCCGTTAACGGATCGTGAAACCCTTGGGCATAGCCTGGATATGGGACAGATGGTGTCGAGATCACATCGTTCTACGGAAAATCCGGACAGGTTAACATCTTGAAAAATAATCGTCAGCGACGCGATACGAAACCTAATCAAACGTTTCGTTTCGCTAGTGGATAGTTAACCATATCTGGCTGAAGGCTCGACGCAGGCAGGTCCCGCTGATTCGTATTATAGGCTTAAGAGCATCGTCTGAAAATACGCGATCCCGGTTATTAAAAGCCTTGTTTTCCGGCGCCGTCGGAAGACGTTGACAGCTGTCAACAGCCCTCCCCTGACGTATCAATCAGCGCAGCTTCGGCGCAACTCGGAAAGATGCCCCTCCCCTATTGCCGGGGACGAGACGCGCCATCCTGCGAAAGACGGTGACACATCGGAACCAGCACCGACAGACAACCCGTCCTCTCACCTGACCTAAGCCCGCACAGCAATAAAGCGGATCGCGGTTGACAGCTGTCAACAGCCTCGTCCGGCAACTGGGCTCTCCGCGCCTAATCCGGCCGGAGCAAGACTCAAACGCTGGCGAGCCAATCCGCCCTGTAACCAGAAAGGCCGGCGCCATCGATTGCAACGGCCGGAACGCCACGGCGGTCAGCCGGCTTGATGCCCGCCAACAGAGCCGCCCCCTGGCTCGTGCCGGTCGAACCCGGAACGGCAAATACTCCCCTGCCCGTCAGGCTGGACAATAGACTGAGATAGAGCGCGTTGAGAGCAAACGGTCCTTCGACGAGGATAGGCCCCCTGCCGCCTGCCAGATCAAGGCAGGTCTCCGTCATCAGCGCAAAATAGAGACAGGCCGCAGCCCATCGCTCATCAGCAGACGCGCTCTGCCCATTCACCCATTTTCGCTCGCGCCCTGGGAACGGCCCTGATCCCGCAACGACATTCGGCAACAGCATCAGGCGTTTCCCGATAACGCCAGGCAATGCGGCCGTTGCCCGATCCTGATCCAGAATGCCCAGTTCGCCTGTCAGAATTTCGAACTCCCGGCCACCCATGAAACGGGCCGAGGGGACGACACGTCCGTATGCGTCGACATTCGCCAATGCGTCGCGCATCATATCCAGCCGGTCCACATCGCCGCCCACGGCGAAATTGATGACCCATGTACCCGTCGAAACCACAGCGAATGGCGCGTCCCTTTCCGAAAGGTACGGCAAAAGGGAAGCGTTGGAATCGTGAATACCGCAAAACACCGGTACAGGTTCGGACAGGGAAATTCCCGAAACAATATCAGCGCGGACCATACCCACCTGATCAAAGGCCGAATGAACCGGAGCCATCAGGTCGCGAATATCCAACACATCGACGAGCGAGGAAAAGCGGCCCTCATGGGGCCTCCAGAGATCCGTATGGCAACCGAGCGACGTTACCTCGTTGGCAGCGGCACCGGTCAGCCTGTAGGCCCAATATTGCGGGTAGGTCAGGATCGTCCGGACGCGCGAAAACGCCTCGGGGAAGATCGATTTCTGATAATGGATCTGGGCACCCAGATTAAGTCCACCGGACAGACGCGGCGAAAAGGTCTCGGCAAAATCCGGGCGGATCTCGTCATAGGCCCGCTGGATATCTTCGGGATACTGATGCTCGTAATCGAGAACCGGCAAGGCCAATTGCCCATCCGCTTCGATCAACGCCGCCGCAGCGCCGTGTGTCGTGATCGAAATGGCATCGAAGCCCGGCGCCTTGGCGAAATCAGCCAGCGTCTCAAGCAGAAAAGCCCAGAGCGCTTCGACATCATAATGAGGGTAGGGCGGGCCTGAGAGAACCCGATTTGGCATGCGCCGCATCTCGATTTCCGCGCCGCTCGCGGCATCGAAAATCACGACCTTCGCATTGGTCTTGCCGATATCGAGGACGGCGATCCTTTCGAATGCACTCATTGCAGATGAAACACCGTGACCAGATCGCTCTGAACCGGCGAATTATCCGGATTGCTCTCCATGATATCCGCCATATGCGCCCACCAGCGCTTCATCACCGGATGCTCCGGCAGGTTCGCCATGGAGTGGTCCACCGGCCGGGAAAGCACGCCGAACAGGGTGTCGGTCTCACGGTCGAGATGGATGGAATAATCCCGCACGCCTGCCTCGCGCAGAAGCGCGCTCAGTTCCGGCCAGATCTCGTCATGGCGCTTGCGATATTCCGCCTCCATGCCGGGGTTCAGTTTCATCTTGAATGCGTATTTCTCTAAAATCATTTTGTACTCATGAACCTGATGCGGCGCACCACGATGGGAAGCGCGATGGTGATGATCAGAAGAAGGCCGACAAAGATCGACATGACGATGCCCGGCACGTTGAGAAGACCGAGCCCGAAGGTGACGAGACCCATGACGAAGGCCGCGATGACGACGCCGGCAATCGTGCCCGCGCCGCCGAGAATGGAGACGCCGCCGAGCACGACCATGGTGACGATCTCCAGTTCCCAGCCTTGAGCGATCGAGGGGCGGGTGGAGCCCAGTCGTGAAGTCAGGCAGACCGCAGCAATGCCAGACATCAGGCCGGTCAGCAGAAACAGCTTGAACTTGATCCGCTCGACCGGAATGCCGGAAAAACGTGCCGCAAATTCGTTATTGCCGATGACGAAAACCTGACGGCCGAAATTGGTGGCGTGCAGCACGATGCCGAAGATGATGGCGAGCACGATGAACAGCACGAATTCGAACGAGAAGACCCAGAAGACATAACCCTGCCCGAAGTAAGCGAAATCGGCCGGATATTTGCCATAGGCCTGGTCACCGAGCGTGATGTAGGAAATCCCGCGAAACAGGCTCATCGTGCCGATGGTGACGACGATCGATGGCAGCTTCAGCACCGAGACCAGCGTGCCATTGATCGCACCGCAGACAAGCCCGACACTGATGCCGACCGCCACCAGCCCCGGCGCACCAATCCCCATCTGGGCCGCCGCCCCCATGGCGGTGGAGGCGAGCGCAATGATCGCAGCAACCGAAAGATCGATCTCACCGACAATAATCAGCATCGCCATGGCAAAGGCGATCATCGCCTTTTCTGTGAAATTGAAGGTCGCGTCGGAAAGGTTCCAGGCGTTGAGGAAGTAAGGAGAGGCGAAGGAATTGGCGATGAAGATCGCGATTGCCACGCCGAACAGCAGCACTTCCCAGCTGCCGAGCAGGCGGCTCACCGGCGTGCCGAGCCGATCGGGAATGGCGGAACGGGTTCTGGTTTCAGCACTCATGTCGCGGGTGTCGCTCATGCGGAAACCTCCTTGGCGCCACGGTCGCGCAGGATAATGCGCCCGGCCTTGCGTTCGGCGCGGGCATTGAAAACAACGGCCGCGACGATAACGATGCCGGAAATCGCCATCTGCGCGAAGGACGAGATGCCAATGACGGGCAGGGCGTTCTTGATCACGCCGAGAAACAGCGCCCCAAGCACGGCACCGGCGACCGTACCGATCCCGCCGGCAATCGAGATACCGCCGATGACGCAGGCAGCCACCGTATCGAGTTCGAAGCCGGCCGCGACATCGACATAGGCGACCGCATAACGCGACACCCAGAGATATCCGGCCAATCCAGCCAGCGCGCCCGAAAGGGTGAAAGCGAAAAACCGCGTCCGGCCTATATCGATACCGGCATACACCGCCGCAGTCGGGTTACCACCGGAAGCATAGGTCGCGCGGCCGAACTGCGTTCGCGTCAGCACGACCCACATCATCAGCACGATGGCGATTGCCATCCATGACAGGAGCGGCATCCCGAGAACGGCTAAGCGAGGGAAGTTGAGGAAACCGGGCGTCATCTGGTGCGAATTCACCCATGCTCCACCCGACAGCACGAAGGCCATGCCGCGATAAATGGTGAGCGTGCCGAGCGTCACGACAATCGGCGGGATTCTGAGCCACCATACCAGCATGCCGTTAATGGCGCCCAGCGCCGCACCGATGCCGATGGCCAGGATCACCAGCAGCGCCAGCGGCATGCCGGGATAGGCCGCATCCATCATCGCCACAGCCATGCCGGTAAAGGCCAGGTTGGCTGCGACCGAAAGGTCGATCGACTTGGTCAGGATCACCGTCATCTGGCCGAGCGCCAGAATGATCAGGATCGATGTGTCGTTAAAGATATTGGCGAGATTTCCGGGCGTGGCAAAACCGGGAGCACGGGTTGCGAACCCCGCCACCATGATGGCGATAATGCCGACCAGAAGCAGCTCGCGGTGTTTCATTAGTTTCTTCATCTCTGCGTCCTCACGCATTACCGGTGGCGGCGCGCACCAGCGTTTCGGCGCTCAACTGCGAGCGGTCGAATATCCCTGCCGACAAACCTTCGCGCATCACCAGCACCCGATCTGACACGCCAAGAATTTCAGGCAGTTCGGAAGAGACCATGATGATCGACAGGCCTTCGGCGGCCAGTTCGCTGATAAAACCATGCACCGCCGCCTTGGAGCCGATATCGATCCCCTTGGTCGGTTCGTCGAGAATGATCACCTTCGGCAGCGTCGCCAGCCATTTGCCGATCACCACCTTCTGCTGGTTGCCACCCGAAAGCGTACCAACAGGTACGGAAAGGGCTGCGGCACGCAGATCCAGCCGTTCGGCATATTTGCGCGCCAGCGCCAGTTCATTGGCGGCCTTAAGGAAACCGGATCGCGAGGTGCGCGCCAGCGAGGGCAGCGACATGTTCTGAAAGATCGGCATGGGCAGCGCCAGTCCGTGGCGACCGCGCTCTTCCGGCACATAAACAATACCGGCGGCAATCGCATCGCGCGGCGAGCGAATGGAAATCGTCTCGCCCTCTAGCACTAATTGACCGGAAGACGGCCGCGTCACGCCGAACAGCGACTGGCATATTTCCGAACGACCGGCACCGACCAAGCCATAAACACCGAGAATTTCGCCGCGCTTCAAATCGAAAGAGATGTCGCGATATTCCGTCGGGTGGCAGTAATTCTCGACCGAAAGCACGGTCTTACCGATCGCCACCTCGACCTTGGGAAAGATGTTGGAGACATCGCGGCCCACCATCATCCGCACGATCGTATCCTGCGGTGTCTCGGAAAGTCGCCCGTGACCCACAGCCCGGCCATCGCGAAACACCGCGAAATTCTCCGCGATCTCGTAAACCTCGTCGAACTTGTGGCTGATGAACAGGATCGCCTTGCCCTGTTTCTTCAAGCCCTCGACAATGCGAAACAGATCGTCAATCTCCTTGCGGGAAAGGGCAGCGGTCGGCTCGTCCATGATGACGATGCGTGCCTCGACCGACAGCGCCCGGGCAATCGCCACCAGATGCCGTTGCGCAATCGAAAGATCTTTTAGCCGTATAGTCGGGTCGATCTCGCTTTCCAGCGCGTGAAGCAATTCGGCAGCGCGCGCATTCATCACCTTCCAGTCGATCAGACCGAAACGGGTGCGCGGCGCATGCCCAAGAAAAATGTTCTCCGCCACCGACAATTCGTCGAACAGCACTGTCTCCTGATGGATGGCGGTGACACCTGCATCGACGGCATCCTGCGCGCTTGAGAAGCTGACCGGCTGCCCATCGATCAGGATCTCGCCTTCGCTCGGCACATAGATCCCGGTAAGGATCTTCACCAGCGTCGACTTCCCCGCGCCGTTCTCGCCGATCAGGGCAGTCACTTCACCCGGATGAAGCGAGATATTGACGCCATCCAGCGCCTTAACACCGGGAAAAATCTGGGAAATTCCACGCATTTCCAGGATCGTCGTCCGGTCCGCGGATCTCGAATCCTGAATAGGCGCCATCTCCATGCCCGTCCGTTCAACTGCGGTCATCATCATATCTGCCAATTGGAAGTCATCGCTGGTCCGGCGCCAAAAAGCTGGCGGCGCCGGACCTTGAAGTCCCGGGAGGGATCAGAAGATCTTAGAGAACTCGTCGATATTCTTGGCATCGTAGATGAACGGATCGGCCATCGCGGCCTCGCCGTTGTCACCGATCTTGATCTTGCCCATGCGGCCGGCAGGGATTTCCGAACCCGGCTTGCCGTCGGCGTCACCCTTCACCAGATGATAGGAGATCTGGGTGGCGCTGTAGCCGAGATCGATCGGGTTCCAGATGGCGAATTCCTTGGTCGCACCGGACTTGATGGCGCCCGCCATTTCGGATGGAAGACCAAGACCGGTCACATAGACCTGGCCGATCTTGCCGGCATCCTTGACCGCCTGGGATGCCGCCAGCACGCCGACCGTGGTCGGTGCGACGATAACCTTGACGTTCGGCTGCGAGGTCAAAAGACCCTGCGCTTCGCGATAGGACTTGTCGGCAAGGTCATCGCCATAAACCGTGGTGGCAAGGTTGAGACCGGGGAAATCCTTCAGCTGCTTCTTCATCTCGCCGATCCAGATATTCTGGTTGGTCGAGGTGGTGGTGGCAGACAAAATGGCGAAATCGCCCTTGCCGCCTTCGAGATGGCTGGCTGCAAGTTGCAGGCACATCTTGCCGATCAGCTCGCTCGAAGACGGATTGAGCTGCAGGATACGGCCTTCCGGTGCAACACCGCTATCCCAGGAGATCACCTTGATGCCGCGCTGGGCCGCCTTTTTTAGCGCCGGGACGACAGCATCCGGGTCGTTGGCGGAAATGGCGATCGCATCGACGCCTTGAGCGATCAGCGAGTTGATTACTTCGATCTGACCTTCCGCCGTCGTCGAAGTCGGGCCGGTATAGATGATCTCGACGCCGCCGAGTTCCTTTGCCGCCTCCTGTGCGCCCTTGTTGGCGGCTTCAAAGAAGCCGTTGCCGAGCGATTTAACCACAAGCGCGATCTTCATGTCGGCAGCATTCGCCGCCGATGACATCATGGCCAGGGCCAGTGCCGCGCCCAATGCCAGCTTCTTCGCCAGTTGTTTCGAAAGTTTCATGCCAATTCTCCTCCCAAAGATTGAACCTATGTCCATTTCCCCCCGCCGGCGCCTTATGCGACGGACGGGGTATCTTCCTCACCCTTATGTGCAGCACCTGCCATACCGGCGATAATCAGTGTCACGCCGGCATCCTCCACCATGCGTTTGGCATCCTCCGAGACGCCGTCATCGGTAATGATCGTCGTCACACGCTCCAGCGGACACAGGATCATGCTCGACCGCCGCTGGAATTTCGATGAATCGACCATAACCACCAATTCTTCGGCCTGGCTCATCAATTTCTGCTCGCTCTGGATCACCAGTGCATCCGGCTCCATGATCCCGAGAGGGCCAATCCCTTGCGCCCCGATAAACATGCGGCGAGCGTAGAAATTGCGGATTGCGTCATTGTCGAAAGGCGACAGGATCAGGCTTTGTTCTCGATAGATCGTACCGCCCGGCACCGTCACGTTGTTCTTGGAATGCTTGACCAGATGTTCCGCTATCGCAAAGGAATTCGTCATCACCTGCATGCGGCGCGCGGCCATGTAATGCACCATCTGGAACGTCGTCGTTCCGCCATTGATGATGATCGATTCACCCTCGTCGCACAGATCCACGGCCTGACGCGCAATTGAGCGTTTCTTATCGATGTTGACCGATTCCGAAACACGGAATGAGCGGGCGGCCAGCTGGCCGATCTGCGGCGGATGCACCGCCTCCGCTCCGCCCCGCACCCGGCGAAGTTTGCCCTGCACGTGCAAAGACGCGATATCCCGGCGGATCGTCGCCTCGGACGCATCCGTCAGATCGGCAATATCCTGCACCGTGATCACAGGCTTTTCCTGGATCGCGCTCAAGATTATGCGATGTCGTTCGCGTTCGTGCATGGTCTCCTCCTGAGGCCAACTATTATCAGTTTCCTAAAGTTGTCAATCATAAACGATCAAGATTGATTCTACCGCAACGCAACATGATCGAACTTGATCAATTACGATTGACAAGCGACCAAACATCGCGCGATATCCTGTCGCACAAACGGCGCAGGAGGACCAGCGTCGTCACAAAATACCGTCAGGGAGGACGACATGTCGGGCCAAATCCGCCTTCTCGATAACCGCTGGGATGATGCTTACGCTGCCAAACTCGATGAGCCGGGCAAGCTGCTTTATCGCTCCAATCTTCTAGGCAGCGACAAACGCATCACCAATTACGGCGGCGGCAACACGTCCGCCAAGGTGATGGAAACCGATCCGCTGACCGGTCAAAAGGTCAAGGTCATGTGGGTCAAGGGTTCCGGCGGCGATGTCGGCACCATCAAGCTTGATGGCTTCTCCACTCTCTATATGGACAAGCTGGACGCACTCAAAGGCATCTACAAGGGTGTCGAAGATGAAGACCGCATGGTCGGCTTCCTGCCCCATTGCACTTTCAACCTCAATCCGCGCGCCGCATCCATCGATACACCGTTGCACGGTTTCGTGCCGTTTACGCATGTCGACCACATGCATCCGGATGCGATCATCGCGATTGCGGCCTCGAAGAACTCGAAGGAACTGACACAGCAGATTTTCGGCAGCGATATTGGTTGGCTCCCCTGGCGCCGGCCCGGTTTCCAGCTCGGGCTGGATCTCGAAGCTTTCGTCAAGGCCAACCCGACCGCCAAGGGTGTGGTTCTGGAAAGCCACGGCCTGTTCACCTGGGCCGATGACGCCAAGGATTGCTACCAGCTGACGCTCGACATCATCAACAAGGCGATCGAGTGGTTTGCCAAGGAAACCGAAGGCAAGACGATCTTCGGCGGTGCGGTCACAAAGAGCCTCGGCGCTGAAGAACGCCGCGCCATTGCCGCCAAGCTGATGCCTGAAATTCGCGGCCGCATCGGCAAGGCTGAACGCAAGCTCGGTCATTTCGACGATCAGGATGCCGTGCTCGAATTCGTCAATTCGAAGCACCTCGCACCGCTGGGCGCACTCGGCACCTCGTGCCCGGACCACTTTCTGCGCACCAAAATCCGCCCGCTGATCGTCGATTTCGATCCGGCAAAGCCGGATGCGGATGCCGTGGTTGCCGGCCTCGACAAGGAGCTGGAAGATTACCGCGCCGATTACACCCGCTACTACGAGACTTGTAAACACGACAACTCGCCAAAGATGCGTGACCCCAACCCGGTCATCTTCCTGGTTCCGGGCGTCGGCATGCTCTCCTTTGCCAAGGACAAGGCGACCGCCCGCATCGCCGGCGAGTTTTATGTCAACGCAATCAATGTCATGCGTGGCGCTTCGACCGTTTCCGAATATCAGGGCCTGCCGGAACAGGAAGCCTTCGATATCGAATACTGGCTGCTGGAAGAGGCGAAGCTGCAGCGCATGCCGAAGCCGAAAAGCCTGGCAGGACAGGTGGCATTCGTCACCGGCGGTGCCGGCGGCATCGGCCGCGCCACCGCAACCCGCCTGATCGGCGAGGGTGCCTGCGTGGTTCTGGCGGATATCGATCAGAATGCGCTCACGGAAACGGAAGCGGATTTCGCCAAGCGCTTCGGTGCCGACGCCGTACGTGGCGTCAAGCTGGATGTGACCGATGAAAATGCTGTGGCAAAGGCCTTTGTCGAAGCCTCCGTCGAATTCGGCGGCGTGGACATCCTCGTCTCCAATGCCGGCATAGCCTCTTCGGCACCGGTGGAAGACACTACGCTTGCGATGTGGAACAAGAATATCGACATTCTGGCGACAGGCTATTTTCTGGTATCCCGCGAGGCCTTCCGCCTGTTCCGTCGCCAGAAGATCGGCGGCAACGTCGTCTTTGTTGCCTCGAAGAACGGTTTGGCCTCTTCGCCTAACGCTTCGGCCTATTGCACGGCCAAGGCCGCGGAAATCCATCTCGCCCGTTGCCTCGCTCTGGAAGGAGCCGATGCCGGTATCCGCGTCAACACTGTCAACCCGGATGCCGTTCTGCGCGGCTCGAAAATCTGGAGTGGCGAGTGGCGCGAACAGCGGGCGACGTCTTCCAAGATCGACGTGACCGAGCTGGAGGAACACTACCGCAAGCGTTCGATGCTCAAGCTCAACGTCTTCCCGGAAGACATTGCGGAGGCGATCTACTTCCTCGCCTCGGACCTCTCGGCCAAATCGACCGGCAACATCATCAATGTCGATGCCGGTAACGCCCAGAGTTTTACCCGCTAATCACATCTGCCTGCTACCGTGGAATTTGATCCCGGTGGCAGGTCGCGGCTACTTGCGCAGAATGACCCAGATCGCGTGAATGATCCCGGGCACATAGCCGCAAAGTGTCAGCAGAATATTCAGCCAGAAATGCAGGCCGATGCCGACCTGTAGGAACACGCCCACAGGCGGCAGGATGATGGCGAGAAGGATGCGAATGACGTCCATGAAATCCTCGTCTTTGAAATAATTGCACACGATAACGCAGCCAGCGCCGGTTCGTTCGCCTGGCGGAGGAGGAAAAATGACGGATCAGATGATTTCCGCCGATGTGATCGGCGAACACAACAAAAACAATGAGGTAGCGCTCGCCTCCGACTATGCCGCGCTTGGAGAAAACCTGTCCCGCCGCGGTGTAGATATCGAAGCGATCACCAACAAGGTCTCGGAATTCTTCGTTGCCGTTCCCTCCTGGGGTGTCGGTACCGGCGGCACGCGCTTTGCCCGCTTTCCGGGGCAGGGCGAACCGCGCGGCATCTTCGACAAGCTGGAAGATTGCTCCGTCATCAATGAGCTGACCCGCGCGACGCCGACCGTCTCGCTGCATATTCCCTGGGACAAGACCGATCCGAAAGACCTGAAGGCAAAGGGAAATTCGCTCGGCCTCGGCTTCGATGCGATGAATTCCAACACCTTCTCTGATGCACCCGGCCAGGCGCATTCCTATAAATACGGCTCGCTCAGCCACACCGATGCCGCCACCCGCGCCCAGGCTGTCGAGCACAATATCGAATGTATCGAGATCGGTAACGCCATCGGCTCCAAGGCTTTGACCGTCTGGATCGGCGACGGTTCCAACTTCCCGGGCCAGGCTAATTTCACCCGCCAGTTCGAACGCTATCTCGCGTCGATGACCGATATCTACAAGGCACTGCCGGACGACTGGCGGCTGTTTTCCGAACACAAGATGTACGAACCGGCCTTCTATTCCACGGTCGTGCAGGACTGGGGCAGCAATCTGCTGATCGCCCAGACGCTCGGTGACAAGGCTTTCTGCCTCGTCGACCTCGGCCACCATGCGCCCAATACCAATATCGAAATGATCGTTGCTCGCCTTATCCAGTTCAAGAAACTCGGAGGCTTCCACTTCAACGATTCCAAATATGGCGATGACGATCTCGATGCGGGTTCGATCGACCCCTATCGCCTGTTCCTCGTCTTCAACGAACTGGTCGATGCCGAAAACCGTGGGGTCAAGGGTTTCCATCCGGCCCACATGATCGACCAGTCGCATAACGTCACCGATCCAATCGAGAGCCTGATATCAAGCGCGAACGAAATCCGCCGTGCCTATGCCCAGGCCCTGATCGTCGATCGCAAGGCGCTGGACGGATACCAGCAGGACAACGATGCCCTGATGGCAACCGATACGCTGAAGCGCGCCTACCGCACCGATGTCGAGCCGATCCTTGCCGAAGCCCGTCGCCGTGCCGGTGGCGCAATCGATCCGATCGCCGCCTATCGCAAGAGCGGTTATCGGAAGAAGGTTGCAGGCGAGCGCCCGGCCGTCGTGGGTGGTAGCGGCGGCATCGTCTGATATTCGAAACCCGGTTGGGGCCGTTCTTACAAAGAAGGAGCGGCCCTTTTCTTATTGTCTCTTCTCCACCGCGACACTTATTACAGGCGCATTCGTCTCGATAGAGATCTTTATCGTCAAAGAAAGTCCTTCACTTCCGCGTATCTAACGGAAATATTTGAAGAAAATAGGGATTTTGACTGCCGTCAACGACGGGTTTTGAAAGCTATCCCGTTCGCTTGAGGCCCTCACTCGCATTGGCCCTTATCAACGCCATCAGCATCGGCCCCAGCGAGAACTCGGCACGCCCCGCCCTTGCCGACAGGTCTCTCAGATAACCACCAGCGGAATTAATATGTCCGGCACGCTCAAGAATGCAGGCCAGTGCCACGGCCGCATTTTCCTGCCCGAGTGTTTCGGAGGCTTGCTGATATGCTGACGGGCTGACACCCAGCATGGAGCGAACCAGAACGGCGGTTGCGATGAAATCACGCCAACTGCCGATCTGACCGCCTCTCGCATAATCCAGCATCTGCGGGCAGGCCCGCAGCACCATGCTCAGCGGAAACGTTTTTGGCGTCTCGTTCTGCCTGAGCTTGGTTGGCTCGGTTTTTCCTTCAAGCTCCTTCTCAGAGCCACGTTCAAGTTCATAGATGGATTCGGAATCTGAATTCTGTATGTGGCATCCATTTTGGATGTCATTGGTGTCTGTTTTTTCGGTTTTTACCTGCGTTTCCAGACGATTGACGATTTCCGCACGCAGCCCGTCCATTTCGCGGAGTGCGGTTTCGACCGTTTCCCGATTGGGGGAACGCGGCAGACGGGAAATCATGGCTTCGTAGATCTCTTCCAGCATGCACCAGTCACCCTCCGCACCTTCTTCCACGGCGGCGGTGAGAAGCTTGCGGATGTCACGACGGCAAAGGGTGAGGGCTTCCTTGGCGCGCTTGAAGCGGATCTTTTCGGCAGCGACCTGTTGTGCAAGTCCGGCAAGCTCGGCAGCACGCAGCATCAGTGGCTCGAGGTCGAAACCGTAAGCGTCTTCTATCTGGCCGCCATGTCCTCGATGAGCGTAGCGCTTGCCGTTCGGGCTGTCGCGACGATGGATGAGACCGGCTTCGATCAGGGCCGCAAGATGACGCCGCAGGGTCGTGCCGGCAATGCCATGAGCACGAACAGAAAGCTGCGCATTCGATGGAAAGACGACAAGCCTGTCGCCTGCCGCAAATTCGTTCTTCGGATGGAAGGTTAGCAACGCATCGAGAACCGCAAGCGCACGGTCATGCAGACCGAGCAACTGACGCGCTTCGGAGATATCGCGGAACACTTTCCATTTTTCGACAGGACGCTTCATCCGGTCGTCGGACGATTGCAGCTGGCCTTTTACCAAGGCGAGCGTCATCGGCCGCCGCCCGAAAGGCGTCGTCACAAGTCCAGTTCGCATCTTTCCCTTCACCTTTCTTCAGGCAAAAGAAAGCCGCTCACCAAAACGATGCCAAAAACTCTTGACTGTGATTCGTGGAAATGCGATTCTGCAGGTGCTTAATCAGAGAGAAGCTTCCACGACGGAAACGTTTTGGGGGCTTTTTTCTTTTGGTCGGTCCTATTCCTTCATGAGCCGGCGATATTCGGCATAAAGATCGTCCAGGCTGTCGGCGATGAATTCACCGAAACCCACGGCGTCTTTGGCCTTCAATGCCAATGTGTAACTTTTCCCGTCGTTGCGGATTTCGGCCGAGACCGCCCTTGCAACGCCTTCATCCTTGGGAACCCATTTCGACTTCTTCGGCGGCCGTGCATAACCCGAGGCTTTCTTGCGGGTCAGGGCATCGACGACAAAGACAAAACGGGCGTCTCCGTTCAAACCCTCAAGATCGGTCGCAGCGAGAACTTCGCGCAGTTTCGCGAGATTGGCCGGACGTTCGAGAAGCAGCTTGAGTTCATACCAGCGGTCGCGACCCGGCAGCTTGGCCCCACCGATCGCGTCGAGAATGTCACGGGGCATGTTGGCGACCGACATCATCTTGGAGAGCGTCGCCTTGTCCACAGATAAGGCGGTCATCACAATCGTGCTGTCATTGTCGTAGTGTAACTCTGAAAGCCGACGAGCAAAGGTTGCCTTTTCGATGAAGGACAGATCGGCACGAGCAGAATTTTCCTGCCCCTGGGCAATCACATGTTCACGGTCGGAGATCGGCTTGACCACCGCACGAACGTTGCGGCCGAGCGCGGTGGCCGCCTTCAGCCTCCGGTGGCCGAAAACCACCATGTAGCGGCCATCATTATGTGGGTGAGGGCGCACGAGGATAGGGCTGGTCTGCCCGTGTTCGCGAATGGCAGCGACCAGATCCTCGAATGCCTGCGGATCCTCTTCCAGCCTGTCGCGGATAAAGGATTCCTCGATCGTCTCTGGCGAAAGCTCAACGACGGTTTCGCCTTCCAGCATCTTGTCGGCACGTTCGGCCAGCTCGTCGATCGTCGACATGATCGTACGCGACGCGCCCTTGACGGCGTAATCGAGCGCCACGCCGTTATCCGGCCGGTCCTCATTCATCACATTGGCAAACGGGTTTTTGCGCGCCATCACATCCTCCCCCAGGCCCGGTGGATCAGCCCCTGAATCTCGAAATTGACGCTGTCCATGCAGTCGATGGCGCGGTCATAGGTTTCACGGGTGAAATTCGCGCGCTCGACTTCATAGAGCGTCTGCTTGGTCAGACCGGCATCGGAGATCGCCGTCGACTTCACCATCGGATTTTTCAGAATCTCCTCAGCCAGCATCGATTGCATGAAACCCAGCATCTGGGCCTGCGGAATATCGGTCGGCTCATATCTGGTAATCAGATATCGCAGCCAGTCCATCTCGACATTGGCGCCGGCGCGTTTGATCGTCTTGATGATATTGCCGAGCATCAGCAGGAACTGGCTCATCGACATCAAGTCGAGCATCTGCGGGTGGACGGTGATCAATACCGAGGTGGCGGCTGTCAGTGCAGTCAGCGTCAGGTAACCGAGCTGCGGCGGGCAGTCGACGATCACCACGTCATAACGGTCCTCGACCTGCTGCAGCGCCTTGCCGAGCCGGGTGAAGAAACGCTTGCCCTCGCTCGACGTCTGCATCGCCAGCGGAGTATCGTATTCGTATTCCTGCAGTTCCAGATTGGCCGGAATGATGTCCAGGTCCGGAAAATTGGTCTGCTGAATGATCTCGGCAATCGGCTTCTTCTCGTCGTCATAACGGATAGCGTCATAAAGCGAAGAATTGCGGTCCAGTTCCGGCTGAAAACCGTGAAGTGCGGAAAGCGAGGCCTGTGGGTCGAGATCGATGGCAAGCACACGATGGCCGGTCAGCGCGAGATGCTGGGCAAGATGGGCCGTCGTCGTCGTCTTGCCAGAACCGCCCTTGAAGTTGACGACGGCGATCACCTGCAGCTTGTCGCCATCCTTTCGATGCGGGACGTATTTCTTGGCGTCGGATTTGCCGGTCTTGTCGAGGAAAAAGCGCAGCTCGCGCATCTGCTCGCCGGTATAGAAACGGCGGCCGCCGGTCGACGTCTTCGGGGTCGGTCCCTTGCCTTCGAGATGCAGTCGCTTCAGATTGTTGGGGCTGACGCCGAGATAATGCGCGACTTCGGCCATGGAGAACAGGCGCAACGTCTTTCTTGCATTCGGAGGAAATTTTTCCAGCCGCAACTGGTCGAGGCGACGCGAGATCTCTGCACCTTGGAGCAGGATCTTTTCGTCAAACTCGAAAGACGGCAATTTAGAATGCGCGTTCATGCAGGGAACCGTTCTGGCGATAAAACTCAAGTTTCAGGGAAACTGCCGCCAGTATCCGCCTTTTTCGAAGGCTTACAAGGAATTTCTAGTAAACCGAACCCTTAATCCAACGGAATCGGATTCTGCAAAAACTTATCTAACTATCTGAAAAATATATATTTTATTGTTTACTATGAATGAGGGCCGGTGTCGAACACCTTAGCCGGCAGCCGTAGGGCTGGCGAGTAAGCGGCCGGTTTTGTCGCCGGAAAGTGAGAATCAGTATCAAGAGAATCAAAGTGAGTCCTGCCGGCCGGCTTGCGGGCATGCACGCGGCAGCGGAGGCGGGAAAATCGGATTGGACAGTGCGGGGGAAGCGCACTTCAGTCTCAGGTTTTCGCGCAATCACTGACCGGGCGATCAAATGCCGCAGGCGAAATTGACGGCAACGACCCTTTTAGTGGTTGCCAAGCTTTATCCCTTATTTTAGAATCATTCTAATATTTATGAGTTTGGGTCTCAGGTTTTGAGCCCAACATTTGAAGAAGGAGAGCTACCCATGTCGAAAGATACTTCCTGCAAAGCCTGTTCGTTTTATGAAGATCACGTCGTAAACGCCGGTTCGGCTCCGGCAGATGCTGGTCTCTGTCGCGTCAACCCGCCGGTCACGCAGCCGGCGGCCGATGCCCGCGGCTTCTGGCCGGTGGTTTCCGCTAACGACTGGTGCGGTCAGTTTGAAGGCGATGCCAAGGCTGCTTGATAGCGCCGGACATTCAGAATTAGAAAGGGTGGCTTTCGAGCCGCCTTTTTTTGCAGCCGTTTCCCGCAGCGGGGTCGAAATATTCGGCAGAATCTATGTTTAGATCGCATCGATTATTGGGACACGTAGTGCGTCGGTCATCTCCGACTGGCAATCCGGTTCAGGCTCTCGACACGCAGTTAGTCAACGATCCCCAGGCGGGCCGCGCCGGTAGCGATTGGGCTCTCAGCCTTCGATGAATGGTTTTGTCGTTGAAAAGGCGACCTTTATACCCTCCGACCGGAGCTTCATTCGATTAACCGCGGCGTTGGCTGTTCATCTGCCGAGATTTAGCGAGAGAAGCGGGATGGAGACGGCCTGCGTCAGTGCCTCGATATCTTCGCCGGAGAAGAGGTCACGGGAAATGAGACGGGAAAGCACGGTGCGCCGTTAGGTGAGGGGCCTTATGGTAGGTTCGTTAAATCGCATCAGTTCTTCCGCTTCGGCGGGCCGGCTTTTCAGGCAGGGAGGGCCGGAAGAGATCATCCGCGAGGACGTCCCGACCGAGACCTGCGAGACCGGTTTCAAGGTGCGCGAGATGGACGGAAAACGGATCGCAACTTTCTATTGAGGGTGATCGGTGCTGCGCCTCCGTTGCCGATTGGCTTTCGCCAAAGGCTCGGCTAGAACAATCTTATGAGCGACAATGTCATCAAGTTCCAGCGGCCGAAACAGCCGAAGCCGCCGCGCCAGACGCCGCCGTGGCTGAAGCGGGTTTTTACTATTCTCGTGGTGATCGCCGCCTTTGCGGCGATCTATGCCTATTACAGCCTTGCCGGAACACCGCCACAGGGTGTTCCGGGGTAGAGCACTTCCGCCTTTCTTCGAAAGGCGAAACAGCTCTATCTCTTTGTTTTAACGCAATTCCGGACGCAAAACCGGTTCCCACTTTTGCTGGAATTGCTTTAGGTCGGCTTACTTGACGAAGAGCTGGCGCGGGAAGTTGGTCAGCTTTTCATAGCCGGTTTCGGTGATCGTGATCGTTTCCGACATGCCGAAACCGCGGGCGAGCACGTAAGTATGGAAAGTCTGGCCGGGTTCGAAGACCCAGGTGCTGTTTTCCGCCGATTCCAGCGGCTCGCCGCCGTTGGGCTGCAGGAGCAGGCCGACGGAATAGAAGGTCTTGTTGGTGTAAGTCTCGCGCAGGCCCGCCGAGAGCACGCCGTCACGATAGATCGCATCCGGCACACGCACCGAAACGCCCGGCTTCACTTCGCGGATTGCTGCATCCTGAATGGCGATCAGCTGCTCGACGACTTTGTAATCATCATCCTGCACCGGCCCGACGCGGATCGGGCGCATGAAGCGGGCGTGGTAGTGTTTTACGTTCGGCGTAGTCTCGATCTGGACAATGTCACCGGCTTCCAGCACCCGGTCGGAATAACCGCCATGCAGGTGGAAGGCGCGTTCGCCCGAGGACATGACGCCCGGGCCTGGCAGGTCGGAACCGGCGCGGATCATCGCGGCGCAGATTTCGGCTGCCATTTCGCGCTCGGTGACACCGACGGCGGCGCTGTCTATCGCTGCCCGCATGCCGGCTTCGGCGGCCTTTGCCGCACGGCGCTGATAGGCGATTTCGGCGGGCGACTTGATGAGGCGCATCTGTGGCGTCATGGCGCTCTCGTCCTGCCAGACGATGCCGGGAAGAGCGGATTTCAGATATTCGTAACGGCCTGCCGAGAGCGGCCAGGCGGAAAGCTCGATGCCGAGCTTGGCGGTTTTGCCGATGCGACTTTCTATGGCGGAGGCGGCAACGGCCATGCGGTCGTCGCTGTCTGTCCACATCACCCGGTCGGAGAAAACGCAGGTGCTGTCGAGATAATATTCCTCGACGTCACGGCAGAACAGGGTCGGCTCGCCTTCTGCCGGGATGATGGCAAACTGCAGCGTGCCATAGGCGCGGGTGAAATAACCGGTGAGCCAGGTTACGGTCTCCGGCAGGAAGGCGACGAGGCCATCGAGCTGCTTTTTCTTCAGCTCCGCCTGGACGCGGGAGAGGCGGGACAGGAATTCGGCGCGTTCGAACCAGTAGGCGGGCGTAACCATTATTCTTCCTCGATCGGGATGTTTTGGGAAAATCAGGCGTTCTGGACCAGTTCCGCAAAGCGGGTCAGCATGGTCTTGGCCTCGGCGGCTTCGTGGGCCTGTGCCTTGAGGTCATCGATATCGGCGCCATCGAGCGTCATCCGCTCGCGGTTTTCCTCGAACCAGATGACGGCCTGCGCCTTGGTGACTTCCGGATGGCCCTGGATGCCCCAGATATCCTTGTCCTTGTAGCGCCAGATATGGTTGGGGCAGTCGTCGGAATAGGCAAGGATCGTCATGTCCGGGTGGGCGGCCTTCACCTCGTCATTGTGCCAGACGAACATGTAGGCGCTGTCGACCAGATCACGGCAGAGCTTGTCGGTGCGGGCGGCCTCGGTGAGCGGCAGGTCCTTGTAGGCGATCTCGCAGGAGGTGCGGCGGAACACCTGGTCGCGGCCACACAGCGCTGAAGCAAGGATCTGGCTGCCGAAGCAGATGCCGAGCATGGGGATTTCAAGCTCCGCGGCTTCGCGGATCAGATCATGTTCGCGCAGGATGAAGGGCACGTCCTCATAGGCGCCATGCGGGCTGCCGGAGAGAAAAATGCCGTCATAACCCTTCAGCGTCTCGGGGAACTGGCCGTCATAAGCCCAGTAGCGATCGACCTTCAGGCCCCAGGCTTCGAAGCGGTCGTCGAGCTTTGCGATGGACTGAAACTTGCGGCCATTGCCGAGATAAAGAAGGCGCTTGCCCATGTCATTCCCCGTTTTCAAAATCAGCACACCAGTGGTATACCAACGGTGTGCACGGTGCAATCGGGAAATCGTGGCAATCATCAGGTGCCGTGTTATGCATCTGACCGGACAGCCGAAAACGGCCGGACGACTAAAAAGGGGAAGACATGCGCATTGATCTCAACTCCGATCTGGGCGAGGGTTTTGGCCCGTGGACGATGGGCGACGATGCGGCGATGCTTGATATTGTCAGCACCGCCAATATCGCCTGCGGGTTTCATGCCGGTGACCCGGACATCATGCGCGAGACGGTGCGACTGGCGAAACAACGCGGCGTCGCGATCGGTGCGCATCCCGGCTACATGGACTTGATCGGTTTCGGTCGTCGACGTCTGCCGGGACTGAGCGTCTCCGAAGTGGAATCGCTGGTGGCTTATCAGGTCGGGGCGCTGGCTGCGGTCGCAGCCCTCGAAGGCCATCCGATGACGCATGTGAAGACCCATGGGGCGCTTGGCAATGTCTGTGCCGATGACGACGAGATGGCGCTTGCCGTCGGCCGCGCCATCAAGGCCGTCGATCCGAAGCTCGCCTTCATGGTGATGCCGGGGACGGCGACGGCGCGGGCTGCGGAAACGCTGGGCCTGACGCCTATCAACGAGATCTATGCCGACCGGACTTATGCGGACAATTTCAATCTCTCGCCGCGTTCTGAAGCAGGTTCGGTGATCCATGATCCGGACCTGCTGGTGAAACGGGTGATCGGGATGGTGTCGGAAGGGTGCCTGACCTCGACATCCGGCAAGCGGCTTGAGGTGCCGATCGGGTCCGTCTGCGTGCATGGCGACACGCCGGGGGCGGTGGGCATGGCGCGGCAGTTGCGTGAGGCGCTGGAAAAGGCCGGATGGGTGATTGGGGCTTCGGTGTAGTGGGCGGGGTGAACACTTCTCCGTCGTCACGCTCGGGCTTGTCCCGAGCATCTGCTGCCGTTCCGACCAGCTGCAACGTCGCAGTCTCCGGCACAGTGCTTAGATCCTCGGGACAAGCCCGAGGATGACGAAGTCGGGTGGTGGTCAGCCTTCGCTCGTCCTGAGATCGGCAATCACGGCGGCAAGGCGGTCGTCGGCGTGGATTGTCTGTTCTTCCGCTAGGTCCGCTGAAATCGCCCGGAACAAAAATTGCTGGCCGGCCGGCAGTTGCGCCAGGCGCGCGAGATCGAATGACGCGACGGTGGCGATCTTGGGATAGCCGCCGGTCGTCTGGCCGTCGGCGGTCAGTACGATCGGCTTGCCCGATCCGGGCACCTGGATGGAGCCGACGACGGTCGCATCCGAGACGATGTCGTGGCCCTTGAATGCCTGAAGCACGGGACCGTCGAGAACCATGGCCATGCGGTCGCGCGCCGTGGTGGTGCGATAGGGCTGGCGCAGAAAGGTCTTCCACGCGTCCTCGTCGAAGTAATCGTCCTGCGGGCCGGGGATGATGGCGATCGGGCCGTGTCCGCGCAGGTAGGGCGTGCCGAGGGTGCGGGGGGCACGTTTTTCGCTATCGCCGAGCGGCAGGATATCGCCGGCGCTAAGCGCCTTGCCGTTCAGGCCGCCGACTGCGGTTCGCACATGGGTGGAACGGCTGCCGAGCATCTTTGGGATGGCGATGCCGCCGGAGATGGCGATGTAACCCCAGACGGCACCGCGCAAGGCGCCGACGGTCAGCGTTTCGCCGGACTTGAGGAGATGGCTTTCCCAGGTGGAAACCGATCTACCGGCAATCTCGACCTGACAACTGCCGCCGGTGACGGCGATGAGCGTGTCGCGATCTGCCGTGAACGCGCCGCCGGTGAGGGCGAATTCGATGGTTGCGGCATCGGCATCGTTGCCGACCAGCGCATTGGCGATCGCATGCGCGTCGCGATCCATGGCGCCGGAGGTGGAGACCCCGCGGGCGCGAAAACCGTAACGGCCATCATCCTGCACCGACATCAGCGGGCCGGCGCGGGAAATGGTCAGGAGAGCGGTCATCGGGCGATCTCCTTCAATTCGGCGGTGCCGACCGCGACCTTCTCGTCCAATTCTCGGGCCTCGTCGAGGTCGACGCTGCGGAAGGTGATGCGGTCGCCGGCCTTCAGGAGAAAAGCTTCTGTGCGGGCGGGGTCGAAAAGCTTGAAGGGCGTGCGGCCGAGAAAGCGCCAGCCGCTCGGGCCGGGGACGGAATTGATGCTCGACTGCCGGCCACCGATGCCGATTGCGCCGGCCTCAATCCGCTGCCGCGGCACGGCAAGCCGTGGCGTATGCAGAATATCCGGCAGGCCGCCGAGATAGGCGAAACCGGGCGCAAAACCGATCATGTAAACCCGGTACACTGCGGAAGCGTGAAGCGCGATGACATCGGCTGCGCTCATATTTTTCAGCGCGGCGAGTTCGTCGAGATCGGCCTGATGTTCGCCGCCGTAAAGGACCGGGAATTCCAGGAGCCGACCGGTTTCCGGTACCGCTGTGTCATGCGTTGCCCGCTGCATCAGCGCTTCGCCGAGAGCCGCGCCTCGCAGGATTTTCGGATCGTAGATCACGGTCAGCGAGCGGTATGTCGGGATGGTTTCGAGAATGCCGTCTATCGGCTCGGCCGCAAGCGATGCATCGAGCGACAGGACCTTGAGGTTTGCGGCCTCGCTGACCGTATCCGAGAACTCGATACCGATGGCGCGGTCGCCGCAGCGAAGGATGCGCGGATAAGTGCTCTCGGATGTGGATTTTGGGCCGGATCGGGGCCTGAAATGCATGTCTTGTCTATCCTGTCGCGGTCAGGTGCCGGTGGCCGGGATCCGTTCGAGAGCGGCGAGTTCGGCCAGAACCTTGCTGGCGACCTGGAAGCCGGTCTTTTCCAGAGCCTCGTCGGTCGAGCCGCCGATATGGGGTGTCAGCACGAGATTGGGGCAATCGAGGAGGGGATTGTCTGCGGTAATCGGCTCGATCACAAGCACATCGAGGCCTGCCCCTGCAATGATGCCGTCCTTCAGCGCCGTGGCAAGCGCGTCCTCGTCGATCAATGCGCCGCGGGCGGTGTTGATCAGGATGCCGGTTTTACCGATCAGCGCCAGGCGGCGGGCATCGATAAGCGGCTTTTCCTCGGGTATGCCGTGCAGTGAAACGACATCGGCCCATTCGCAGAGGCTATCGAGATCGGGCAGAAGCGTGATGCCGTCGCGCTGCAATTCTTCGGCAGGCGTGTAACGCGATACGGTGGCGACTTCCATGCCGAAGGCCTGGCCCAGACGGGCGACCAGTTTGGCGATATGGCCGTAGCCGAACAGGCCGAGGCGGCGGCCGGAGAGCTCATAGGTGCGGTGGTGTTGGCGGAAGAGCGTATCGCCGGTGCGCGAGGCATTGTCGGCGGCAATCAGCGAGCGCGAGCAGGCAAGCGCCAGACCGATCACCAGTTCGGCGACCGACTGGGCATTGGCGCCGGGCGTGTTGTGCAGCGGGATGCCGCGCGCGGCAAGCGACGGCTTGTGCACCTTGTCCGTGCCGGTGCCATGAACGCCGACAACCTTCAGATTGGGCGCGGCTTCGATTTCGCGGGCAGAGAGGCCATGATTGCGGGTGATGACCGCGGTTGCGACGGCAAGATAGGGTTCGAGATCGGCAAAGGTGGTGGAGGCCGCAATGTGGACGGTAAGCCCTTTTTCTTCCAGCATGCGGATGGCGCTTTTGGCGATCGGCTGGACGATGAGGCAGTCGCAACGGATATCGGACATGATCAGGCTTTCAATGGCGGGTCGAGGCAGAGCGCGGATACGAGCCGTGCTGCCTGCGTAAAATCGGCAATCTCCATCTGCTCGTCCGGATTATGGCTGCCATTGGCATTGCGGATGAAGACCATGCCGGTCGGCACACCGGCATCGGCAAACACCGCCGCATCATGGCCCGCACCGCAGGCCATGATCTCGGCCTCGATACCATGCTCCTTTGCCAATCCGGCGAGCGAGGCGACAATAGCGTCGTCCATCTTCGCCGCTTTGCTGTCGGTCAAACGGCCGAGCTCGAATTTGACCCGATGGTCCGCCTCGATGCGGGCAACCGCTTCGGCAACGACGGCCTGCATTTTTGAGAGCGTTTCCGGCTCCTGGCTACGAACATCGAGCGCGAAGGAGAGCTTGCCGGCGATTTTGCTGAAGGCAGCTTCCGAAGCATCGGTCGAGAACTGGCCGAAGGTGACGACGAGATCCGCACCTTCCTCCTGCAGCCTGTCCCAGGCCTTGTCGAGTTTCACCACAAGCGCGGAGGCGGCCCGCACGGCATCGCTGCGATATTCGCGCGGGGTCGCGCCCGAATGGGCATAGGTGCCGATGCATTTTGCTTCGCGATAGCGGAAGGAGCCGCGAATACCTGTGACGATGCCGATCGGCAGCTTTTTCTCGATCAGAACCGGTCCCTGCTCGATATGCGGCTCGATGAACATCGCGATGTTGTTCGGGTCGAGATAAGACTGGCCCGAGCGAAGGAATTCCGTGTCACCGCCGGCTGCATCGATGGCGGCGGCGAGAGAGATCTGGTCGGAGGAGCGCTTGACCTGATCGAGTTCGCGCCCCGTCAGTCGGCCCAGCGCGGCGCGGCTGCCGATATAGGAGGCCCCGAACCAGGTGCTTTCCTCGGCGCGGATCGCCATGACGGTGATATCGCGCGGCGGGCGGATGCCGGCCCGGACATAACCGGAAATGACCGAGAGGCCGAGAAGCACGCCGGCTGCGCCATCGAAATTGCCGCCCATCGGCACGGAATCGAGATGCGATCCGATGAAGATGCCCGGACCCTCTTCGCGGCCCTTCATCGTCATGTAGAGATTGCAGCCGGGATCGGTCGTTACTTCAAGGCCGAGCTTGCGGGCCTCGCGGCGCACCATGTCATGGGCGATCTGTTCGCCGAGACCATAGGAGGTGCGGGTGATGCCGCGATTGGTGCCGGTGCGGCGTCGAAGCTCGTCGAACAGCCGTTCGGCGAGAGGGATATCCACAGGGGCGGCGTTGCTGAGCACGGACGTTTCCGTCTGTGCTTTTTCTGCCAAAACGGTCATGCGCGGGTCAGTCTCCCGATAATGCTGTCTTTTACATGTGCGAGGTGATCGCGCATCAGCTGTGCGGCATCGTCACCGCGTCCTTCGCGCAGGGCTGAAACGATGGCCAGATGCTCGCGGCAGGTCGCGTCGAACCGTTCCGGCATGCTTCTCAGGTCGAAGATCTGCGTCTGGCGGCGCAGCGTGCGGATGATATGGGCCAGTTGCGGATTGCCAGCGGCATCGCCGATGCCGCCATGCAGGCGGTCGTCGACATCACGCACGGAGCCGCGATCGGGCTTGCCTTCGCCATCTTCTGGATGGCCGAGCAGCGTTTTAAGGTCCGCTTCCAGTTCATTCAGCGCCGCAGCCGGCATGTGGCCTGCAGCAAGACGCGCTGCTTCAGGTTCGAGCAGCAGGCGCACCTGCAGCGCGTCCATATAGTCCTCGATGCGCATCTGCTTGACCTGCAGGCCGCGGCTTCCCTGACGGATCAGCAGGCCTTCGCCTTCGAGCATCAGCAGCGCATCCCGGATCGGGGTGCGCGACATGTTGAGCGTTTCGGCCAGACGACGTTCGGTCACCATCGCGCCGGGCTGGGCTGCGCCGGAAAGGATCAGGTTCAATATCTGCTCGTAGGCCTGCAGCGCCAGCCGCTTATCGGTTTCAATCAGCATAAATATCCAGTCCCTCCCTTTAAGGAGACGGCTTCAAATGACTTTCTGGTGCCACACGTTATGGCGGTTGTCACCAGCTCTTGCGCCCAAAGGCTGTCTATCCTCAGCGATCCCTTTTTCCATGCGGTTTTCGGTGTGACGCAATTTTTGTATTCCGCTGGTTGACGAGTGGTATACCAAACCGTATCGTGAAGCAACATCGAGCTTTGACGATCTTGCGAAAGGACGATCCTGTGAGTGCCATGCCGCAACCGAACCTCCCCTTTTTGAAGGCGGAGCATCTGAAGCGACAGGACAAGCTTCGGGCTGAACTTGCGGCGCGCGGCGTCGATGCCATGCTCGTGTTTGCACAGGAAAGCATGTACTGGCTGACCGGCTACGACACCGGTGGCTTCGTCTATTACCAGTGCCTCGTCGTGCCGACCGATGGCCGCCAGCCGGTGCTTCTGACCCGCCGACCGGATCTGGTGCAGGCGCGTCAGACGAGCATCATCGAGGATATCCGCATCTGGTGGGATGCCGAGGATGCAAACCCGGCCGCCGACCTGAAGGTGATCCTCGAGGAACTTGGCCTCGGGGGCAAGAAGATCGCCATCGAGCTCAATACCCACGGCCTGACCGGCTGGAACCTATATCGCACGCAGCAGACGATCGGGAACTGGTGCGAGCTGGAAGACGACCGTCACCTGATCCGCTGGCTGCGTGTCTGCAAGTCGCCGGCCGAGATCGAATATACCCGCAAGGCGGCCCGTATTCTGGATGACTCGCTGACTGCAGTGATTGCCGCTGCGCGTCCGGGCATTCTCGACAGCGACCTCAAGGCAACCTATCTCACCTCGATCCTCGGCCAGGGTGCAGACATGCCGCCGAATGCGCCGCTGTTCAATTCCGGACCGCGCGCCGTCTACGGTCGCGGCGTTTCCGATCCGCGCCGGCTGGAAGAGCAGGACCAGATCCTCGTCGAATATCCCGTCGCCTACCGCCGTTACAACGTGAAGACCGAATGGACGATCCTGTTCGGAAAAGTCTCCGATGCGCATCGCAAGATGTACGACGTCGGCATGGAGACGCTGCGCAGGATGACGGAGATCGCGCGTCCCGGCACGACGCTCGGCGAGATCTTTGATGTTTATGCCGACGGTCTCGACAAGGGCGGCTACAAGCGCGCCCGTTATGGCGCGACCGGTTATTCGGTGGGCTGCACATTCGCGCCGACCAGCATGGACGTGCCGCCGATGATCTATTCCGGCAACCCGACCGTCTGCCAGCCGGGGATGACGCTTTTCTACCACGTGATGAACGGTGACGCCGATACCGGTCTGGCGATGGGCGTGGGCCACACGTTGCTGGTGACGGACGGAGCACCGGAAGTGCTGACCGGATTACCCGATGAGCTGACCGTGATCAGCTGACGGGTCGAGGAATACAGCCGGGAAAAGCACAAAAAAACAGCGCCCCGGTTTCTGTCAAAAACAACTTCAGAGGGCAAGAGAATGACGACTTTTATGATTTCCCGCCGCAGCATGGTGATGGGCCTTGCGGCAACCGCGCTTCTTCCCGGCCTCGATCTTTCCGAGGCGCTGGCGGCCGATACGCCGAAGGCCGGCGGCACGCTGAAGATCAGCCATTCGACGCGTATCGCCACGCTGAACGTGTTGAACTGCTCAGGCCCTGCCGAATATCCGGTGGTCGACATGCTCTATTCGGGCCTGACTCGCATGGGCCCGGACAACAAGCCGATGGCCGATCTTGCCGAGCGCTGGGAAGGCAGTGAAGATGCCAAGACCTTCACCTTCTATCTGCGTAAGGGCATCGTTTTCCACGACGGCACGCCCTGCACGGCAGACGATGTGGTTGCCACCTTCCAGGCGATCCTCAATCCCGACATTCCGGCAGCCGCGCGTTCCGTTCTCAACATGATCGAGAAGATCGAGGCCGTGGATCCGACGACCGTCAAGTTCACGCTGAAGACGCCGTTTGCCGACCTGCCGATCTCGACGGCGCATGCCAATGCCCGAATCGTCTCCAAGGCCGCCCTTTCCGGCCCGCGCGAAAAGCTCGACACGACCGCGAACGGCACCGGTCCGTTCAAGCTCGAAACCTATGACAGCGCCCGCATGGTCCGTCTCGTCAAGAACGAGAACTATTTCATCAAGGGCAAGCCCTATCTCGACGGTATCGACATGATGCTGTTCCCCGATCTTGCCGCCGAGAGCGCCAACTTCCTCTCTGGTGCCGTAGACGTCATGCTGGTCGTCCAGCAGGCGGATTTCCAGCGCATCGCCGATGCAACCGGCATTACCGCGCAGCGCATTCCATCGGGCCGCTTCGTCAATATCACCATGCGTCAGGACCAGAAGCCGTTCGATGACGTGCGCGTGCGCAAAGCGCTTGCCATGTCGGTCGACCGTTCGACGTTGGTCGACATCGTGCTCGAAGGCCTCGGCCGCCCGGCCTATGACAACCTCGTTTCGCCGGAATTCCCCTATGCGATCGATACGCCCGAGATTGCTTATGATCCGGCAGGCGCAAAGAAGCTGCTGGCCGAAGCCGGTTATCCCGACGGCATCAAGATCAAGCTCGTTGCTTCCAACCGCCCGGCGATCCGTGCGCAGGTGGCAATCGCGCTGAAGCAGATGGCGCTGCCGGCCGGCTTCGACATCGAAGTCGAAACCATGCCGCATGACACCTATCTCGCCAATGTGTGGATGAAGGGTCAGTTCTACATGGGCTATTGGGGCATGCAGGCAACCGAAGACGCCACCTTCAACCTGCTACTCACCTCCAACGCGTCTTACGAAGACACAGCCTGGAAGAACAAGGATTTCGACAAGCTGATCGCGGATGCGCGCGCTACCGTCGATCCGGCCAAGCGCAAGGAACTTTATGCCAAGGCGCAGCAGCTGCAGCTGGACGAAACGCCCTATATCGTTCCGATTTTTGAAGACATCCTGACCGCCAGCGGCAAGGGTGCGCAAGATTGGACGATCGCGCCTCTGTCCCGCTACTACTATGCCGAAAATGTCTGGCTGAATAAGGCCTGATCCGCATGACCAGGGCTTATCTTCTCCGCCGCTTGCTGGCCGTCTTTCTCGTGCTGGCGATCGTCACCTTCGCAGTGTTCGCCATCACGACGATGCTGCCGGGCAATGCAGCGATCATGATTCTGGGGGAATACGCCACCCCGGAAGCCGTCGCCGCACTCGAAAAGCAGCTGCATCTCGATCAGCCCTGGTATGCTCAATATCTGAGCTGGGTCGCCGGTATTCTTCACGGCGACTTCGGCACCTCGTTGCGTCTTTCCTTGCCGGTGACCCAGGTCGTCGGCGAGGCCTTCGTCAACTCCGCCATGCTGGGGGCGACGGCGCTGGTTGCCGTCACCATCACCGCCATTCCGCTCGGCGCGCTCGCTGCGTTGAAGCGCGGCACGGGAATGGATCTGGGCCTCGGCCTGTTCAGCTATCTCGGCACGGCGCTGCCGGAATTCGTCACTGCGACGCTGCTCCTCGTCTTCTTCGCAGCACCGCAGCACGGGCTTTTTCCCGCCGGTGGCTTCGTTGCGCCCTGGGAAAATCTCGCCGGTTTCGGCGCGCATGTCGTGCTGCCTGCCGCCACGCTCGGCCTCGTGCTGATGGCGCATATTTCAAGGCAGGTGCGGTCCGAAATGTCGGAAGTTCTGTCTTCCGACTATATTCGCGCAGCAAGGCTGAAGGGCTTGACCGAAAAGCGGGTGATCCGCCGCCATGCACTGCCGAATTCGCTGGCGCCGGCGATCGCCGTCATCTCGCTCGATATCGGCTATCTGCTCGGCGGGATCATCGTGGTGGAGGAAATCTTTGCCTGGCCGGGTCTCGGACGATTGCTGATCTATGCGCTGGAAAACCGCGACCTGCCCGTCATTCAGGCCGTGACCCTGCTTCTCGCAGCCGTCTATGCCCTGTCCAACCTCCTGTCGGACATCGTCATTGCCCTGCTCGACCCGAGGGTGCGTTATGCGTAATTTTTTCTCATCCCCCACCGCAATCATGGGCACGGCCCTGCTTTCGATCGTCCTTTTCGCTGCGATCTTCGGCCCGCTGATCGCCCCCTATGACCCGCAGGCATTCGATCCGCTGAACCGCCTGCAGGGGCCGTCGATGGCGCATCTGTTCGGCACCGACCAGTTCGGCCGCGATCTGCTTTCCCGCGTTCTGACCGGCGCGCCCTCGACCGTCGCCTTCGGTGTCGGTGCCACCCTGCTCGGTGTCGGCATCGGCTCGATCATCGGGGTTGTCGCCGGCGTTTCCGGCGGCTGGGTCGACAGTACGATCATGCGTATTCTCGACGGGCTTCTGGCCGTGCCGGATCTGTTGTTCACGCTGCTGATCGTCACCATTCTCGGCGGCGGCATGGAGCATGCGATGCTGGCGGTCTCGATCGCATTTGCACCGGGCATGGCGCGTATCGCCCGCAGTGCCGTTCTGTCCGTGCGCACCCGCGACTATGTGCGGGCGGCGGTCGCGCGCGGTGAGTCCGGCGTCTATATCGTCACCTGCGAAGTGCTGCCCAATGCGCTGAGCCCGATCGTGGTCGAGGCGACGATCCGCGTTTCCTTCGCCATCATGATCGGCGCGACGCTCGGTTTCCTCGGTCTCGGCGCGCAGCCGCCGAGCACCGAATGGGGGCTGATGGTGGCGGAAGCGCGCCAGTTCATGTTCCGCAATCCCTGGTGCGTGGCGATCCCCGGTCTTTCGATCGCAATCGCAGCACTTGGTTTCAATCTTTTCGGCGACGCCCTGCGTGACGCCCTCGACCCCAAGAGGAGCCACGGATGAGAGTGCAGACCATGAGCCAGAACGTCACTGCAGCGGCGGAAAAGCCGGCGCTTTCGATCATCGACTATTCGCTGTCCTACAAGACCGCCAACGGGCTGGTCGCCGCCTTGAAGAATATCGACCTGACGATCCCGAAGGGAAAGACGGTCGGTCTTGTCGGCGAGTCCGGTTCGGGCAAGTCGTCGATGGCGTGGTCGGTGATGCGCTATCTGCCGCCGAACGCGGTGGAAACCGGCGGCGCCATTCGTCTTGCCGGCGAGGAACTGCTGGACCATACGCCGTGGCAGATGGCCGATATTCGCGGCAGGCGCATGTCCATGGTGTTTCAGGATCCCTCGACCTCACTCAACCCGACCATTCGTCTGGGCGAGCAGATTGCCGAAGTGCTGATGCGTCATCGCGGCCTGACCAAAGCGCAGGCCTGGGCTGAAGCCGAAGCGGCGCTGGCCCGCACCGGCATTACCCGGCCGAAGGAAATGCTGCAGCGGTTTCCGCATGAG
This sequence comes from Hyphomicrobiales bacterium, assembly GCA_900472575.1. GTDB lineage: Bacteria > Pseudomonadota > Alphaproteobacteria > Rhizobiales > Rhizobiaceae > Neorhizobium > Neorhizobium cellulosilyticum. Next base: position 58,916 of record UCIV01000024.1, on the reverse strand, counting down.
GCATCGGGCGGCGAAAAGCAGCGTGTGGTGATCGCCACCGCCTTTGCCTGCGAGCCGGAACTGATCATTTTCGACGAGCCGACCACGGCGCTCGATATCCTGACCGCGCGGCAGATCCTCGACCTGTTCAACCAGCTGCGCGACGAGACGAATGTTTCCGCACTCTACATCTCGCACGATCTCGGGCTGGTTTCTCGCGTGGTGGACGAGGTGTCGGTGCTGCACAAGGGTGTGATCGTCGAGCGTGGGCTTGTCGGCGAGGTGTTCGCCAGGCCTTCCGCGCCCTATACGAAACAGCTGATCGGTGCGGTTCCGAACCCGGATCGCTGGATCGGTGTCGATGCGCCGGCCGAGCCGAAGACGCTGATCAAGCTCGACGGGATCGGCGTGCATTACGGAGCGCCATCGAAGATCCAGAAAATGTTCTGGCCGGAAGATGCCGAAAAGGTCGGCTTCTGGGGGGCGAAGGACGTCAATTTCGAGGTTCGCAAGGGTGAGCTTCTCGGCGTCGTCGGCGAAAGCGGATCGGGTAAGTCGACCATCGCCAATGTCTTGGCCGGCCTGCAGGATTTTCAGGGCAATCTGGAAATCGAGGGTAAGACGGTGGGCAGCCGCAAGGCGATCGACCGGGCCTATCGTCGCCGGGTGCAGATCGTTTTCCAGCATCCGGACGCCTCGCTCAACCCGCGCCAGAAGATCGGCACGATCATCGCCCGGCCGCTGAAACTCTACGGCGTTGTCCCGCGTGAAAAAATCAAGGCGCGGATTGCCGAACTGCTGGAGATGGTGCGGCTGCCGGCCGAGTATGCCGACCGTTATCCGCACCAGCTTTCCGGCGGTGAAAAGCAGCGCGTGGCGATTGCCCGCGCTTTTGCCGCTGAGCCTGAACTGGTGATCTGCGACGAGGTGACGGCGGCGCTCGACGTGTCGGTTCAAGCGGCGGTGGCCGAACTGCTGGTCAAGCTGCAGAAGGATACCGGTGCGGCCTGCTTGTTCATTACCCACGACCTGAACCTGATCCGCCAGCTCGCCCATCGCATCGCGGTGATGCATCACGGCAAGCTGGTCGATTTCTTCGACAGGCCGGATGCGCGCTCGGAAGACCGCGATCCCTATACCAAGGCGCTGCTCGATGCGGTGCCGGTTCATACGCCCGTGGAGGCTTTTGAAATCGCATGAGCATGTATGTTCCCCAGGAGTTTGCCGGTTCCACGCGCGGTGGCCGGCAAGTCTTGTTGAAGTTCAAGCAGGCCGAGTTCGAAACCCGTCTGGCCGCAACCCGTCGCCGGATGCGGGAGCGCGGACTCGATGCGCTGATCGTGTTTTCGCAGGAAAGCCATTACTGGCTGACGAGCTATGACACGGCCGGTTACGTCTTCTTCCAGGCCGGTCTGGTGCTGGCCGATGATGGCAGCGACACGGTGCTTCTGACCCGAACGCCGGATCTCAGACAGGCGAATGTCGCGTCGCTTTATGACGACGTTCTGGTCTGGCTGAATGCCGAGGATGCCAACCCGGCCAACGATCTGCGCGCGATCATGGCCGAGAAGGGGCTTTCCGGCAAAAAAGTCGGCGTCGAATATGCGACCTATGGCCTGACCGGGGCCAATGCCCGGATGGTCGATACGGCGCTCGATGGTTTCTGCGTGACCGAGGATGCGTCCGACATCATCCGCACCGGGCGACTGGTGAAATCCGCAGCCGAGCTAGAGCATGTGCGCATGGCGGGCAAGCTGGCGGATGCCGCCGTGCGTGCGGCGATCGGTGTGACGAAGCCCGGCATTCCCGACACCGTGCTCTCGGGTGCGGCGCTTACCTCGATGCTTTCCGGCGGTGGTGACATTCCCTCCGGCGGGCCGCTGGTCAATTCCGGGCCGCGCGCGCTTTACGGCCGCGGCATCGGCGGGCCGCGACTGATCGAGGAACAGGACCAGATTCTCGTTGAACTCGCCGGCTCGCATTGCCGCTATCATGTCGTGGTCGAGCATACGCTGGTGACCGGCAAGCCGGATCCGCGGCAGTTCGACATGCTGAAGGTGGCGAAGGAAGCGCTCGACGGCATCAAGGATGCGGCAAGGGCAGGGGCGGCGCTCGGCACGCTCGACGATATCCATCGCCGCGTGCTCGACAATGCCGGTTTTGCCAAGGCGCGGTACGCCGCCTGCGGTTATGCGCTGGGCTGCACCTTCAAGCCGACCTGGATGGACGTGCCGCCGATGATCTATTCCGGCAATCCGTTGATCATGACGCCGGGCATGGTGTTCTTCGTCCACATCATGATCCCCGACGCGGAAACCGGGCTGGTTGCCGGTGTCGGCCAGACCTTCGCGATCACCGAGGGCGCGCCTGAAGTGTTCAGCGACCTTCCGGTGGAACTCTACTGCTGCTGAGCGCGGCAGACACCAAAATCAAGAGCAATTCCAGCAGAAGTGGCAACCGGTTTTGCGTCCGGAATTGCATCGAAACAAAAGACAAGAGCAGGCATTCATGGATCTTCAATTAAGCGGAAAGACCGCGCTGGTATTCGGCGCAGGCGGTGGACTTGGTGGTGCGATTGCCCGGTCGCTGGCAGCGGAAAAGGCCAATGTCATCGTTGCCGATATCGATCTCGCCGCTGCCGAAAAGACGGCGCAGGCAATCGAGGCTGAAGGCCACAAGGCTTTCGCGTTGCAATGGGATATTGGTGATCTCTCGGTGATCGGGGAGCGGCTGGCGCTGATCGCTTCGACCTTCGGGCCGGTGGACGTGCTGGTCAACAACACAGGTGGTCCGCCGCCGACGCCAGCTACTGGTCAGGCGCCGGAAATCTGGTCGAAATATTTCGACAGCATGGTGCGCTCGGTGATCGCGGTAACCGACGCGATCCTGCCGTCGATGCGCGAGCGCGGCTTTGGCCGTATCATCAGCTCGACCTCTTCAGGTGTGGTTGCGCCGATCGCCAATCTGGGCATTTCCAACAGCCTGCGGCTGGCGCTGGTCGGCTGGTCGAAGACGCTGGCGCGCGAAGTCGGACGTGACGGGATCACCGCCAATGTCGTGCTGCCGGGCCGCATCGCCACGGGTCGTATCGTCTTTCTCGACGAGCAGAAGGCCAAGCGCGAGGACCGGCCGGTGGCGGATGTGACGAAGGAAAGCACCAATTCCATTCCGGTCGGCCGTTATGGCGATCCGCAGGAATATGGCGATGCCGTCACCTTCCTGGCCAGCCCGCGCGCATCCTACATCACCGGCTCGGTGATCCGCATCGACGGTGGCCTTCTCGCCAACATCTGATTAGAAATTAGGATCAAAAGCTGCGGCTTTGATCGATATCGCATCCGGGAGAAAGACATGACATTCAGCACTCAGTCCAAGGGCGTCTATGCGATTGCCGCCACGCCGTTTCACGACGATGGCGCGATCGACTTCAACTCGGTCGACCGCCTGACGGATTTTTACGAGGAAAGCGGCTGCACCGGCATCACCATCCTCGGTATCATGGGCGAGGCGCCGAAGCTGGAAGCGGATGAAAGCCGGGCGATCATCAAGCGCGTCGTCGAGCGCGCCAAGGTGCCGGTCATCGTCGGCGTTTCGGCGCCGGGTTTTGCCGCGATGCGTTCGCTGGCCCGCAGCTCGATGGACATGGGTGCTGCCGGCGTGATGATCGCGCCGGGGCAGGGTGCAAAGACCGACGAGCAGACCATCAACTATTTCGCCGGTGCCGTGGAAGCGGTCGGTGAAGACGTGCCGTGGGTGCTGCAGGACTATCCGCTGACGCTCAACACGGTGATCGCCACCAGCGTGGTTGCCAAGATCATCACCAACCACCCGTCATGCCTGATGCTGAAGCATGAGGACTGGCCGGGTCTGGAAAAGATCTCAAAACTGCGAGCCATGCAGAAATCCGGCGAGTTGCGCGAATTCTCCATCCTCTGCGGCAATGGCGGCATGTTCCTCGATTTCGAACCGGAACGCGGCGCAGACGGCGCGATGACCGGTTACGGTTTCCCCGACATGCTGAGCGAGCTTGTGTCGCTGTTTGAGCAGGGCAAGCGCGACGAGGCGCATGACCTGTTCGACGCACATCTGCCGCTGATCCGCTACGAGCAGCAGCTCGGCGTGGGCCTGGCGGTGCGCAAGCACATCCTCAAACGCCGCGGCGTGATTGCATCGGACGCACAGCGCAAGCCGGGCCAGATGCTGACGGCGACGGCGAAGGCCGAGGTGGATTACCTGCTGGCGCGGGTGGCAAGGCACGACAAGCGGGCGGCGCTGTAAGCGCTCGCATTAGGGAGGACGCCTTCCTCTCAGCTGTCATCCTCGGGCTTGACCCGAGGATCCAGACGCAGGCCGCTTTTCGTTGTGTTGCTTTCAAGACGACAACGATCGGCTTTGGTCGGTCGTTGTCAGCTCGTACTTGGATCCTCGGGTCAAGCCCGAGGATGACGGCCGTGGTGGGGATGCACTTGAGGTAACCGGCGAACTTTCGAAACAGAATGTCTCCCGCCGGTCTTTCCCGATCAATCCAGCGGCTTATACGCGATCACGTCCATCTCGACCTTGACGTCGACCATCATCGGGGATTCGACGGTGGAGCGGGCCGGGGGGTGGTCGATGAAGTGCTTCTGGAAGACGGCGTTGAAGCTGGAGAAATCGCGGGCGTCGTCGAGCCAGACATTGACCTTGACGACATGTTCCAGCGTGCAATCGGCAAGCGCCAGAACCGACTTGATGTTGGCGATCACCTGTTCGGTCTGGGCGACGATATTGCCGACGATGACTTCGCCATCGACGGTCGGCACCTGGCCCGAAACATAGACGAAATCACCGGCGCGGACGGCCTTGGCGAAGGGGCGGCGCTGGCCGCCGGCCTGGGCGTCGGCGACATCGTAACGGATGAGTTTCTTGCTGGTCATGGGGTGGTCTTTCTATTCCAGTGGGGTAGGGGCCGGGCTTGCCTGTTTTCGCAATGCCGGCAACTGCTTTACGCTTCTGCCGGCATTGTTTCAGTGGGCATCCTGCACGAAATGGCCGGGGGAAACCTCGCGATAGGTCCGCTTCGGCACGACGTAATCGAAGGGTCGCACGGGGCTCTTGATCTCTTCGGAAAGCGGTGCTGGGGTCTGGCCGCGGCGTGACGGATCAGGGATCGGCACGGCCGAGATCAGGCGCTGCGTATAGGCATGCTGCGGGTTGTCGAAGATCGCCACCCGCGGGCCGATCTCGACGATTTCGCCTAGGAACATCACCGCCACGCGGTGGCTCATCCGCTCCACGACCGCCATGTCGTGGCTGATGAACAGATAGGCGAGGCCTCTCTTTTCCTGCAGGTCGAGCAGAAGGTTGGAGACCTGCGCCTTGACCGACACATCGAGTGCGGAGACCGCTTCGTCGGCGACGATGAATTTCGGGTCGAGGGCGAGCGCGCGGGCAATCGAGATTCGCTGGCGCTGGCCGCCGGAGAATTCGTGCGGGTGGCGATCGGCCATGGCGGCGGAAAGGCCGACCTGTTCCAACAGTTCGGAGACGCGGGCCTTGGCATCTTTCCGACCCATCAGGCCGTGGGCGAGGATGGGTTCGGCGATCGCGGAGCCGACGGTGATGCGCGGGTTGAGTGAGGCGAACGGGTCCTGAAAGATCATCTGCGAGGTGCGGCGCATGGTCCGCAATTCCCGCGTGCCGGCCTTGGTGACATCCTGACCGCCGATGACGATCGAACCGGCGGAGGGATTGAGCAGGCGGATGATGGCGCGGCCGGTCGTGGATTTGCCGCAGCCGCTCTCTCCGACCAGCGACAGGGTTTCGCCTGGACGCAGGTCGAAGGAGACATCTTCCACCGCATGGACCCGCCCATTGGGCAGGTCGAAACGGACGGCGAGATTATCGACCTTGAGGATCGGCTCGACGCTCAAGGCGACCGGGTTCATCTCGCGGCCATCGACGGCAATACCGGTCGAGGCATCGACCTCGGGGAAACGTTTTGGTGCGGCGGCGGCACCCATCGTGCCGAGACGCGGGATCGAGGCGAGCAGGGATTTTGTGTAGATCGCTTTCGGCGTGGCGAAAATTTCGTCGGTCTTACCGGTTTCGATCATGTCGCCGCGGAACATCACAACGGTGCGGTCTGCGATTTCTGCGACCACGCCCATGTCGTGGGTGATGAACAGCACGCCCATGTTTTCCTCCCGCTGCAACTCGCGCAGCAGGTGGAGGATTTCGGCCTGGATCGTCACGTCGAGGGCGGTGGTCGGCTCGTCGGCGATCAGCAGTTTTGGACGGCAGGCGAGCGCCATGGCGATCATCACGCGCTGGCGCATGCCGCCGGAGAATTTGTGCGGATATTCGTGAAGACGGGCTTTGGCCGCGGGAATACGGACGCGCTCCATCAGGCGCACAGTCTCAGTCTCGGCTTCGCTCCATGACAGGCCGCGATGCAGAACGAGAGCTTCCGCAATCTGGTTGCCGATGGTGAAGACCGGGTTGAGCGAGGTCATCGGCTCCTGAAAGATCATGCCGATCGAGCCGCCGCGCACCTTGCGCATCTCGGCTTCGCTGGCGGCAAGCAGGTCCTTGCCGTCGAGCAGGATCCGGCCTTCGGTGCGCGCGCGGCCGGCCGGCAGAAGCCGCATGGTCGACAGAGCGGTGACGCTCTTGCCCGAGCCGGATTCTCCGACGATCGCAACCGTTTCGCCGGCATCGACATGCAGGCTGATATTGCGGATGACGGCTTTCCAGCCACCTTCAGTCTTGAACGAGGTGGTCAGGTTCTCGACCGCAAGCACCGGCCGTTTGGTGGTCGTTATATCGGTCATGATCAGCTTTCCTTGGCGAGACGCGGATCGACGAGATCGCGCAGGCCGTCGCCCAGCAATTGCAGGGAGAGAACCGAGAAGACGATGGCAAGGCCCGGAAACACCATCAGCCACGGAGCGTTGTTCATGTATTCGCGGCCGGATGCCAGCATCGTGCCCCAGGTCGGCATATCGGTGGAAACGCCGACGCCGAGGAAGGAGAGGCTCGCCTCCGCCAGCATCGCCGAGGCGAAGACGAATGTGGCCTGCACGAGGATGGGAGATGCGAGGTTGAGCAGCACGTGGCGGGCAAGGATCTGCCAGGTCGGCAAGCCCATGGCGACGGCCGCCTCGATATAGGGCAGTTCGCGCAGGACCAGCGTCGAGCCGCGGACGATACGGGCAAGCCGCGGGGCGTAGGTGATGCCGAGGGCCAGGATGACCGTCGTCAGCGATGGGCCGAGGGCCGCAACCAGTGCGATGGCGAGCAGGATGTCGGGGAAGGACATCATCGCATCGAGCAGGCGTGAGATCGGCGCATCGAGGCTGCGGAAGAAGCCGGCGGCGACGCCGAGGATGACGCCGAGCACCGTCGAGATGACGACGACACCGAGGCTGACGAGCAGCGAGATACGGCCGGCGAAAATGGCGCGGGAGAAGATATCGCGGCCGAATTCATCGGTGCCGAAGAAATTCGTCATCGACGGCGGCTTCAGCTTGTTGATGATCGACAGCTTGTTCGGCGCGTAAGGCGCGACCCAGGGAGCGAGCAGCGCAGCCAGAATGACGATCGCCAGGATGATGGCGCCGAACAGCATGGCACGGTTGCCGAACAGGCGACGCAGGCCGGCTGCGAAAGGCATGGAGAGGGAGGCCATCGTGTTCATAGGCGCACCCGCGGATCAACGAGAATATAAAGCATGTCGACGATGAAGTTGATGAGGACATAGATGGCGGCCACGACGAGCAGCGCGCCCTGAATGACCGGATAATCGCGGCGCAGGACGGCCGAGACGACGAGATTGCCGACGCCCGGAAGACCGAAGACGGTTTCGGTGACGACGGCACCGGCGACCAACATGGCGACCGACAGGCCGATGACGGTGATGATCGGGATCATCGCGTTCTTCAGGGCGTGCTTGAGGATGACGCGGCCCTCGCCGGCACCCTTGGCGCGGGCAGTGCGGACGTAATCATCGCCCAGGACATCAAGCATGGCGGCGCGGGTGAAGCGGGTGATGAGAGCCGAATTGACGACGCCGAGTGCGACTGCCGGCAGCACGAGATGGTGCAGGCGTTCGAAGAAAGGCGTTTCGGGCCCGCCGTAACCGGAGGCCGGGAACCAGCCCTGGCCGACGGCAAAAACCTGGATCAGGATCAGGCCGAGCCAGAAGCTCGGGACACTGGCGGCGACCATGGTAAGCGTCACGACGATCTGGTCGAAGATCGTGCCGCGTTTGACGGCAGACAGGATGCCGACCGGCAACGCAATACCGACTGCGATCAGGATCGAGAAGAGGGTGAGGAAGAAGGTCGGCTCGGCACGGGCGGCAAGTGCTGTCGTGACCGGCTGATTGAGGAAGATCGACTGGCCGAGATCGCCCTGCAATATGCCCAGAACGAACTGGCCGTATTGCAGGAGAAGCGGCGCATCGAGCCCCATCTTCTCGCGCAATTGCGCGATATCGGCCGGGGTCGCATCCGACCCCAGCATGACGGCGGCAGGATCGCCGGGCGTGACGCGAACGATGATGAAGACCACCGTCACGACGAGGGCAAGCACGATTGCCATGCCCCCCAGCCGTTTCAGCAGCGCTTGTGCGATCCTTGCCATTGTCAGTCCTCAGTTTCTACGCAATTCCAGCAAAACCGGTTGCCGCTTCTGCTGGAATTGCTTTCAGCCTTACTTCTTCGGGGCTACGTTCCAGAAATGCGGCCAGTAGGTTGGCTCGTAACCGGAAACGCCGTTGGCGACGCCGGAAACGGCATTGAAGTTGCCGACCTTGTAGAGCGGTGCATCATCATAGATGACCGTCTGGATGCCGTCCCATGCCGCCTTCTTGGCATCGTCGGTGGTGGCGTCCATGTAGGTGGCGACAGCCTTTGCCTTCTGATCGGACACATACCAGCCCGGATAGGTGTCGGTGATCGTGTTGATCGTCGTCGGGTCACCCGGGAAGTTGGAATGGGTGATGAAGATATCCCATGCCTTCGAATCCGCGCGGCGGGTCGTCAGCGTTGCCCAGTCGACCACCTGCAGATCGACCTTGAAGCCCGCGGCTTCGAGATAGGCCTTGGCGACTTCGCCGATCTTGTAGTGGAATTCGTACTGGCGGCTGGTCAGAAGGCGGATCGGGGTTCCGTCGTAACCACCATCCTTCAAGAGCTTGGCGGCTTCTTCCGGATTGCCATCGCCATAACGGGCGACACCGGCTTCGGTGTGCCAGAATGAACCTTCCGGGAAAATCGAGGCATCGACGCTGAAGAAGCGGTCGTCAGAGAAGGCGGCCATCATCATGTCGTTCGGGTTGAGCGCAACCTGAACCGCCTGACGCAGCTCTTTCTTAACGAGAAGACCTTCCTTCATGTTCATGTTCATCGACGCCCAGCCGGCATCGCGGAAGATGACGGGCTTGGCATTGCCGCTCTTTTCGACGCGCTCGAATGCGCTGACCGGAAGGGAGTCCGCATAATCGAACTGGCCAGAGATCAGGCCTTCAACGCGGGTGTTGGCATCCGGCACCGGAACGAAACGGATTTCCTTGGCGATCGCCTCGCGCTTACCGGCATAGTTGCTCGGCGCACCTTCAGGCGACTTGTAGCCGTCGAAACGGACGAGCTGGGTGTACTGGTCTGGCTTGCGCTCCTTCAGGGCGTAAGGGCCGGTGCCGACGAATTCGGTCAGCGTGTCGGCGATCTTTTCCGACGGCAGGATGACGGAAGCCTGCGACAGGGTGGCGAGCAGCGGCGCATAACGCGACTTCAGCTTGAAGACGACCGCATGATCGCCATCTTCCGTCAGGCTTTCGACGATCGCTGCGACCTGCTTGCCCTTGGAATTGACCGCCATCCAGCGCTTCAGCGAGGCGGTAACGTCCTTGGCATCGAAGGTGCTGCCGTCATGGAAGGTGACGCCTTCGCGCAGCGGGATCGTGTAGGTGAGGCCGTCCTCGGAAATCTTCGGCATGCCGGCTGCGAGCAGCGGTACGGACTTCCATTCGGCGTCATAGGTGTAGAGCGTTTCGAAAATGTGCTGGTCGATGGTCAGCACGATATCGGTCGCCGTCTGCATGACGTCGAGCGTCGGCGGCTCGCCGATCGTGGCAACGGTCAATACGCCGTCGCTCGCCTGCGCCATTGCGAGGCTGCTGGTGCCGGCCAAGGCCGCCAGCGTCATCAGAACAAGTGCACTCTTTTTCATGGTCATCCCCTTGTTGCGTTTAACATAGCGGCCGGCTTTCCTGTCCGGCCGGGATTTCAGGCATCCAGTCCCAGCGGATCGGCCACGCGCGGCCAGAGCTTCAGGCTCGCCTTGCGATAGGGCGTTGTCGCCGGGTTGGTCGGATAGGAGGTCGGCGCGGCGATATAGACGATCTCTGACGAGACCGGCTGGAAGCCTGCGTAGAAATGGTTGGTCGACTTGATCAGCATGTAGGACTTGCGCGCGAAATCGATGCCCTGATTGGCGAAGATATCCGGCTCATAAGTCTGGGTGCGGCTGGTGATCAGCACGATATCGATATTGGTGCCGACCGGGCGAATGACGGCGGCGCTTCCGAGCGTGACACGCGAATTGCGAAAGCTCTGCCAGCCGGCATCGAAAACTTGTCTGACGGTGACGCGCAGATCCAGCGGATCGCCGCCTTCCGGGCTCGACTTGCCGCCGACGCGCAGTGCCAGTTCCGCGCCTTCACCCGCCGCATGGCAGAAGGTGACGGCGATCGGGTCCCAGATGGTGGCCACGGCGAAATCGTCCATACCGCGTTCCATCATCCGGCGCAGGATATAGGTGGCGTCGCCCGCCACGCCGCCGCCGGGATTGTCCCAGACATCGGCGATGGTGACCGGTTTTTCCGGATGCGCGGCGCGAATGGCGATGGCCTTGTCGAGGCCGGCCTCCGTATCGAACATCGGCATCGCGGTCGTCTTGCGCAGGCTGTAGAGTTCGCGGCCGAGTTTTGCGGCCAGTGCGTCGCCCTTCTCCTTGTCATTGTCGGTGACGACGACGATGCGGGTGCCCATGTCGGGCAGGTCACCAGCCATGAAGCCGTGGATGACGGAGGCGGACAGGATGCCGTCCTTGCCTTCCATCGCCTGCATGCGATCGACGAAAGAGCGCATCGGCTCGCGGCTGGTGGGGAAGATGGTGATCATCCGGCAGTCGAAGGTGGAAATGACCGGCTTGATCTTTCCACGCAGCGCCTGGAGCGCGAGTTCCACCACATGCTCGCCACGCTGTTCGAAATCCGTATGGGGGAATTCGAGGAAGGCGGCCATGATGTCGAGGTTGGCAACGCGCAGGGCGGTGAGGTGGCTGTGCGGATCGAATTCGGCGGCGATCAGCACATCGGGGCCGACGATTTCGCGGACGCGTGAAAGAAGATCGCCCTCGGGATCGTCATAGCCTTGGGCTGCCATCGCACCGTGAAGGCCGAGAACGACGCCCTCGACGGGCAGGGCGGCTTGCAACTCTGCCAAAATCAGGTCGCGCAGCGTCTCGTAGGTCTGGCGCTGGATGAGGCCGGCGGGTTCGGCCCAGCAGGATGTGCCCTCGATGACGGTGAAACCCTCGGCCTTGCCGCGGCGGCGCAAGATCGGGACGACGGAGGAGCACAGGGTCGGCGTATCGGGATGTTCGCCCGGTCCGGCATAAAACGCCGCCTTGAAGGCGTTCATATCCGTCGGCACGGGAGAAAAAGTGTTCGTTTCGGTCGCCAGCGAGGCGGTGAAGATGCGCATGTCTTGTTATCCGAATACACTTCGGCCTCAGGGCGACGCTGCCGTGCCCGAATGCCGTTGCCATGTTGTGCTGATTTGAAGTCTGCCGGAGCTACCGCCTGGATGTCGCTTAGCGACAGTCGTGATGCTCTCGGATCATTCGATTTCCCGTTTTCCTCAAGTTCGCCCGCTCACCGTTTCGGTGTAATTTATTTTCTTCATAATGCGCCAAATCAAAGCCAAGTCAATGGATTTTCAGATTTCGCACTATTTTGTGTAATTTATTTTCTTGAACGGGAATTTCGCGGAAAATTTTCATGCCGGCTGGAGATGCCGGACTCCGATGCGTGCGTTGTCGCAACCGCAATCCGTTTTGAATCAATGATTTCCCTAGCCGTGAACATGGGGCACTAGCTGCGGAGAGAAAATCCGCCATGAAAAAGGGCGCCCTCGACAGGCGCCCGATTTTCATCATGTCGCTTGAACCGTGGCAGCGGGGTCGCTGCCTATCGGGTCGGCGCGAGAAAAATTTTCAAGACGGGCCTTACCAGACCGTTCCGCGGGCATCGATATTTTCAACCCGCGTGACCAAGCCGTCCTTGTGGAAGACCATGCGGTCGAAGAGATTGGTGACGACGCAGGTATGGTTCGGCACGACCTTCACCTGGGCGCCGATCTCCGGGAAGGGCGTGGTGCAGCCGGAAATATCGACCACGGCGTGTTCTTCCGAAAGCGACACGATTTTTGCACCTTCGTAGCCGGCGATCGAACCGTAATCCGAAAAGCCGAGAAGATCGGATGTCAGCGCCTTGGAACCGCTGTCGAGAACCGCGCGGTCCGGGGCCGGGCGGGAAACGACGGTGGCGAGGATGTGCATGGCGAGATCGTCATCGGTGCAATGGCCGGCGCGGACCATGCTGCGATCGTTATAGACATAGGTGCCGGCGCGATGTTCGGTGGCAGACGGCACGAGATGGGCGAAGAACAGGTCCGGCGAACCGCCGCTGGAGCGGACAGGGCAATCGATGCCTTTTTCGGCAAGCAGCGCCATGGTCTTCGACATGAAAGCCTCGACCTGCTCGGCACCACCGGTGGCCGGGTAGGTCATGATGCCGCCGAAACGGAGGCCCGGTGCAGCCGCGATATTTTCGGCGAGTGCCACGGCTGCTTCCGGTGTCTGCACGCCGCAGCGTTTTGCGCCGGTGTCGCATTCGATCAGCACGGTCAGCGGCTTGTCGGCATCGAACGTTGCCGTAAGGCCTGCGACCGTCGTCTCGCTATCGGCAACGACGGCGAGTTTCGCGACGCGGGCATTGAGCGCTTTGAGGCGGGCGAGCTTTGCTGCGCCGAGAATGTTATAGGTGATCAGGATGTCGTTAAAACCGGCATCGGCAAACACTTCCGCCTCGGTTACCTTCTGGCAGTTGAGGCCGACGGCCCCGGCTTCCACCTGCTGGCGGGCGACGGCTGCGATCTTGTGGGTTTTGATATGCGGGCGGAACGCCTTGCCATGGCTTTCGCAATAGGCCTGAACGCGGGCGATGTTGGCGGCAAGCCGCGCCTCGTCGATGACCGGCATCGGGGTTGCAACCTCATTGAGCGGCGTGCCGGGTTCGGGCCAGGGATAGTTCATGGAGAGACCTCATCGGGATGAAGCGACCGTGCCTGAAGCGGCATCGGCGCGGGAAGGTTGTTTTTATTTTCTTGAAACAGCCGAGTTTCGTTGATGCTGGCGGGCATTATGCTATCAAATTACCAGACAGTGAAATTCATTTTCACAGGCGCATGCATTTTTCTAGTGCTGCCAATCTGAAGGAAAGACCGAATGGATCTGTTTCATGCCCTTTCCGATCAGGATGGCCGGCTTTCCGGGCTGGAGGCGAAGCTTGCACAGTTTGCGCTGGAAAATGTCGATTTCGTCGTCAATGCGTCGATTATCGAAGTCGCGGAAAAGGCCGGCGTGTCGCCGCCGACGGTGACGCGTTTCTGCCGCAGGCTGGGCTGCCAGGGATATTCCGACTTCAAGGTGCAGCTGGCAAAAATCGCCTATGTGGGCCTGCGTTACCTGACGCCGGAAGCGCCGACGGCAACGGCGGAGGAAGTGGCGCAGGATATCGTTTCGAAGGCGCAGAACGCGCTGTTCGAGGTCCACCGCCAGCTCGATTTGGAAGTGATCGAAAAGGCGGCACAGATGCTCAGGGCTGCCGAGTTCATCCAGGCTTTCGGTGCCAGCGGCAATTCTGCAATGATCGTCAACGAGCTGCATAACCGGCTGTTTCGTCTCAGCTGCCGGGTCAATGCATCGAGCGACCATGGGATGAACCTGATGATTTCGGCAGCGGCTCAGCCGGGCACTGTCGTTTTCGGCTCGTCCTTTACCGGCCGCGACATGGGGCTTGTCCATTGCCTCAACCTACTGCGCGAGCGCTCGATCCCGACTATCGTGATGACGCAGGGCGGTTCGCCGGTCGCCAGCGCTGCGGATCTGGTGATCGCCATCGAGATGCCCGAGGGCAAGAACATCTTTCGGCCGACCTCGACACGTTATGCCTATCTGGCAGCGGTCGACATTCTCGCCAACATGGTCGCCTATGCCGATCGTACCAAAGCGCTGAAATCGCTGCGCGCGATCAAGGAAGAACTGGTGCGCAACCGCGATGGCGATGACCGCCAGCTTCTCGGGGACTGATCCGTTCCCAAATTCAAGCAATTGCTGATTGATGCATTTGCGACATGATGATGCCGTTTTCAGGCAAGAAGTATTGTCGCAATCAGACGACAGAGGTGTCGAATTTTGAACATCCGAGACGGGCATTGGCAGCGGCCTGTCTCAAGCATCCTTGGGTTGATTTTCGTGTAAATAGCCAGACATCGAAGCGTTGATGATTCCGTATCGGTCACGCGCAACAATTCTCGCGGTCGTAGCTACCGCCACGGCGAGGCAAGATGCCGGGATCAGGCATCGCCATTTTTCAAAATCATAAAAACGAGACCTTCATGTCTAGGCAAACCCTGACGACTGTGATGGCGCCGCTTCTCGGCCTGTTCATCCTGAGCGTCGGCAACAGTTTTCTGTCCTCGCTGACCACCCTGCGTCTAGATGCTGCCGGCGCTTCGCCCGCAATGATCGGTGTGGTGTCCTCCGCCTATTTTGTCGGGCTGACGCTCGGGGCGATGTTTCATGACCGGCTGATCGTGCGGATCGGCCATATTCGCGCCTATGCCAGTTTTGCCTCGCTCGGCGTCGTCAGCATTCTCATGCAGGTTCTGTCTGCCGACTGGATGCTGTGGATCCTTGTCAGGCTGATCTATGGCTGGACGACGGTCGGTGTTTTTCTCGTGATCGAAAGCTGGCTGTTGCTGGTTGCCGACCAGACCGTGCGCGGCCGGTTTCTGGCGCTTTACATGATCGCCTTTTACGGCGCGGGTGCCGTCGGGCAGGCGCTTTTGGGAACGGTCGACGGGCTGGGCGAGTTCGCGCCCTTTATCGCGGCCGCGATGTTGGCGTCGCTGTCGGTTCTGCCGATCGTCATCCTGCCGCGCGAAATGCCACTGATGGAACGGGTGGAGGCGCTCAAACCCCTGCAGCTGTTTCAGATGTCGCCGAGCGGCGTGATCGGCTGCTTCGGATCGGGTGTAGCGATCGCGGCCGTCTATACGCTCTTTCCGCTCTATCTGCAGACGAATGGCATGCCGGTGGATGAGGTCGGGATGATGATGGCTTGTGTCATTCTCGGCGCGATGGTGTTGCAATATCCCGTCGGGCGCTGGTCGGACAACCAGGACCGGCGCGTGGTGCTCATCACGCTCGCCTTTGCCTGCCTGCTGCTCTGCGCGGTCATCCCGTTGTTGCCGCATGATGCGACCACGCTGATGATTACCCTCTTCCTTCTGGGTGGCGGCATTTTTGCCATCTATCCGGTAGCCATCAGCTTTTCGGCTGACAGGGCCTCGGCGGCATCGCTGGTGCCGATGATACAGGGCATGCTGCTGGTCAATTCGCTTGGTTCTGCGATCAGCCCGATTTCGATCTCTGCTGTAATGAGCGCCTTTGGAGCGTCGGGATTGTTCTGGTCGCTGGCGGTGCTCAACATTCTGATGGTGGCGTTCTTCATCTGGCGGCGCGGTGCGCGGCCGGATGCCACGCAGGTTGCGCCGTTCGCGCCGGCGACCGCGATGTCGCCGATCGGGGCCGAGATCCGCGTGACCGACGAGATGATCCAGGGCGTGAAGGAGCACGATGCCGAGGCAGAGGAGCCTACCGTCAGGCACGCATCATCGCTGGAGTGAGGATGGGGACAGGCCGCCCTATCCGAGCGTTCTTGCCGTCAGTTTCGGCAGCATCAGGCGGAAGGCGATGCTGCGGGCGCTCTGGAAGAGAAGCAGCGCGATCCACAGGCCGTGATTGCCGAAGAGCGGCTGCAGCACGGCCCAGGCGGCGAAATAGGTGGCGAGCGACAAGAGCATGAGATTGCGCATCTCGCGGGACCATGTTGCGCCGATATAAACGCCGTCCATCTGGAAGGCGATGCCGCCGACCAAGGGCATGATCGCGGCATAGGGCAGAAAACCTTCGGCCAGTTGTTCGACCGTGGAATTGGGTGAGGCTAGATCGATGACCCACCAGCCGCCGGCCATGAAGGAGAGCGCGACGAGCGCGCCGAAGACCAAAGCCCAGAGCGTGGTGAGCTTGATCATCCGGTCGAAGGCGATGCGGTTGCGGGCACCCACGGCGCGGCCTGCCAGCTGTTCAGCGGCGGTGGCGATGCCATCGAGGAAGGCGACGCCGAAGAAGTAGAAGCGCAGCAGGATGGTGTTGGCGGCGAGGATATCGATGCCGAGTTCGCCGCTCTGGCGGGTGAAGAAGGAAAGCCCGATCAGAAGAGCAAACGAGCGGATCATCATGTCGCCGTTGACCGAGAAAAGCCGTCGCAGGCTTTTCATGTCCGGTAAATTCCAGCTCGACTTGTCGGTGCGACAGAGGATGATGGCGGCACCGGCCAGTGCCGTGACGATTTCCGAGACGAGGCTGGCGATCGCGAGGCCCGCGACGCCGCCATCGAGACCGAGTACCCACCAGATGCTGAGGCCCAGATTGAGGCCGTTCAACAGGCCCTGCAGCAGCATGGCGGTGAGTGCATCACCCCGGCCGATGATCCAGCCGAAGGCGACGAAATTGAACAGCACGAAGGGCGCCGACCAGACGCGCCAGGAGAAATAGATTTTTGCCGCTTCCGCAACCGAACCATCGGCGCCAAGTACGGTCAGGCCGAGATTGCCGATTGGCACATGCAGAAGCAGGATGACGAGGCCGGCGACCATGGAAATGGTCAGGCCGCCGAGCAGCATGCGCTGCTCAAAACGTCGGTCTCCCGCGCCAAAAGCCTGGGCGGTGAAACCGGTGGTCGCGCCGCGGAGAAAATTGAAGGTGACGAACAGCACGTCAAAAATTACGGCGGCGAGCGCCACGCCGCCGATCAGCGCCTCCTGCCCCAATTGCCCGATCACGCCCGTCGCCACGAGGCTGACGAGCGGGGTCGAGAAATGGGCGATCATCATCGGGATCGCGATGCGCAGCACTTCGCGATGGGTAACCTCGAAGGAGGGTGCGGTGTCTGCCGTCGTTGCGGTTGCCACTTAGTCTTTCCGATGCGGTTCTCCGAGCGTGTGCATCAGCCGGTTGGCCCAGCCGAAGATCGCCACGGAATGGATAAGGTCGAGGATTTCAAGATCACTCAGGCCGGTCTCGCGCAAGTGGTAGAACTGGTAGACCCCGACATTATCCGGATGGGCGGTCAGATCGACGCCGAAATTGAACAGCGCCTGATCGTATTCGCCGAGATCGGCTTCGAGACCGTTCTGGTAGATTTCCTCCACCACTTCCGGCCGCTTTTCCAGCTGGATGAAACGGTTGGCGTGAACCTGGGCGCAATAGATGCAGTGGTTGACGAAGGAGGCGGCAAGCGCGCCGAGTTCGCGGCCGCCGCGCGACAGGCCGCCATCGCTATACATGATATCGTTGAAAAGCGGCGAGCGCTCGGCCAGCATCTCGGTTTCCTGCGCCAGCACCAGCACATAGGCGGACACCTTGGTATTGGACGGCGTGACCTTCAGCGCATCCAGCTGTTCGGGCGTCGCCGTCTGCAGGTCGACCGGCTTGACGTAAGGCTGCCATTCGAGCGCATCGAGGGTGAATTCATGAACCGCGTCAGACATGTCAGTTGTCCCTCAGCATCTTCAGGCCGGCGACGACCAGGACCTGGTAATTGACGAAAGCGATGATGCCGGCGAGCGTGACGATATCGCGATCGTCGAGGCCTGCGGCATAGAGCTTTTCGATGTTTTCGCGGGTGGCAGCCTTCGGGTTCTTCGTCACCAGATCGACATGGCGCAGGATGACGGCGAGGCGGCTTGCCTCGTCTTCCGGCTTCCATGCGGGATCAGCAATCGAGAGGACATCGCCGCTCGCGCCTTCCGTCGCGGCGAGGTCGCGGTAATGGGCCTGAAGTTCCTGCGAGGTCCAGAGTGCGGCCATGCGGGCGGCAAAAGCTGCACGCTCCGCATAGGAGAAATTGCGCGGATCGGTGGGGTGGAGTGCCGCGACATAGCTCGTCTGGGTGAGGTGCCTCAGCTTGGCGCGCTGTTCACGCAGGGCAAGCAGCGGCGAGGCGGGGGCAAGGCCCAGCACCTTATCGATCACATCGACAGTCGTTTCGGTGGTCATATGATTTTATTCCTCAATCTTGCGAAAGGGCTTCGTCGAGAAAGTCCAGGCGGTCCTGCCCCCAATAGAGCACGTCCTTGTAGATCCAGGTCGGGGTGCCGAAGACACCGCGCTTGCCGGCTTCTTCGTGGCTGTCGAGCCAGGCCTGCATGATTTCCGGCTGGTCTTCCATCGCCTGCAGCTTGACGCCGTCAAGGCCGAGCCGGTTGGCGACGTCGATACGGACATCCGGCTGGGTCACGTCCAGCTCTTCGCTCCAGAGAGCGTGAAGAAGGGCGTGGCTGAGTTCCAGCGACGGCAGGCCGAGCCTGTCGGCGGCGATTACCATGCGCGCGGAAAATTCGTTATTGGTCGGGTAATATTTGGGCTTGAGCACCAGTGGCATGTTGAGACGCTTGCGCCAGCGATCGAGTTCGACCGCGTGATAATCCTGACGCGGCTGCGGGCGGGAGCGCAAGGGTACGCCACCGTTTTCCGTGACGATGCGCGTCGGGCGCACCACAACGTCGAGATCGTGTTTTTCGATCAGCGCCTTGAACTGCGGCCAGCCGAGATAGGCCCACGGAGAACTGAGGGCGTGGTAATAATAGACTGTCTTGCGCATGATTATCCTCAAGCTGTCTTCTGTTCGGGGAGATCGGCGTCGGCATCGACCCATTCGGAACCGTCGAGTTCCGGCTTTTCGTAAGCCAGCAGGGCTTCCCAGTGGTAGTCGATATCGTCGATGAACAGGCCGGCAGCCACACCGCGGGCAAGCCATTGCGCACCTTCGCTGATTGCCGGGATATCGCCGCTGACCTTGCCGAGGCTCATCGTCGCACCGTAGTTGAAGCAGTGGATGTTTTTCAGCCAGGGCGCCTTGCCCGGCGTCTTTTCGGTGAAGGAGAAATCGTCCTCCAGCCAGGGGAAACGGCCAAGGCTCGGGTGTTTCTCGTCAGCCGGCGGCGTGATGCGGTCTTCCCAGCAGGCGATCTGATCCTTGTAGGGTTCGAGTTCGCTGCGGGCCAGCGGATCGACGGTGAAGCCGGTGCCGAGGATGACGAAATCGGTGCGGAAGATGCGGCCGTTCGTCGTGGTGATGACCACTTCGCTGCCTTCCTCCTTCATCGAAGCAATGCCGCAATCGAAATGGAAGAAGGCATTTGCGTGACGGCTGACGCGCAGCGTCGAACCGTGCGGGGCGGGGGTCTGCTGCCGTGTCGAATAATCCATCAGGCGCCATCGCCATTTCGGATCGATCTTCGGGAACCCGGCGGTGACGCCGTAGGAGCCGATGCCCATCAGCTTGTTGACCGTCGGCATCTTCTTGCGGCGGGCGAGAAGGCGGACCTCGCCGGCACCGGCTTCGAGTGCTTCCGCTGCGTTATCGACGGCGGATGCGCCGACGCCGATGACGACGACGCGCTTGCCCTTGAGGGTGGTGAAATCAACCTCGTCGGCCGAATGCGCCCAGCTTTTGCCGCGCCGCATGCCTTCGACGAAGCCGGGGATTTCAGCGGCACCGAGGCCATCGCGTCCGGTCGCCAGAACGAGCTTGCGGGTAAGGATCGGCTTCTCAGCGCCGCCGGCGATTTCAAGCTCCAGAAGCCCGTCTTCACGCGGGACGATGCGGGTGACGTTGATGCCGTTTTCGACCGGAATGGAGAGGACGTCGCGGTACCAGTCGAGGTAATCCATCCACATTGGGCGGGGGATCCGGTACAGTTCTTCCCACTTGGCGATGCCGAAAAGCGCCGTATACCAGGCGCGGAAAGTCAATGACGCCATGCCGGCTGCCGGGCCGAGCAGCGTTTTCGGCGAGCGCAGGGTTTCCATGCGGGCGAAGGTTTTCCACGGACCTTCGCGACCCTTCGGCGCCTTGTCGATAATCCTGACATTGCGGATGCCGACGCGCGAAAGCGCGAACCAGCCGACGAGACCGCACATGCCGCCACCGATGATGACCACATCGCTGACCGGTCTGCCATCAACCTTGGCCGAAGCAGGCGACCAGTTGGCGGGCGGATAGTTCAGATATTCGAGGTCCTGCGCAACGCGGGCGTTGAGATCTGAAAGCTTGGGATCGTTGAAACTGCGGATCGGTTCGGGACTCATGGGTCAGGTCCTGTTCGGTTCAAATCTTCCACGGTCCCGGCCGCGTGACACGGCCGGGCAAGATGCCGGGGATGCCGGCTGTTATGGTCAGTCGGCCAGCACCACGGCGTCATTCTCGCGCCATGTCAGCCAGACATCGTCGCCGGTTATGGCCGAAAGCGCCACCGGATCGAGCTGGGCGACAACCGACTGGCCATTCGCGAGGCTGACGGTCAGGGATGTATGATCGCCCTTGAAGATGCTCTGCGTAATGCGGCCAGAAACGGCAATCGTGTTGGCTGGCTTTTGCGACAGAACGGAAATGGCTTCCGGGCGCAGCGCTGCTGCAACCGTGTTGCCGACCGCCGGGCTTTGACCGTTGAGGTTCGCATGGACAACGCTGCCGTTCCATTCGATGGCGGCGAGCCCGCCATCGATCGCCTTCAGTTTGCCTTCGATGAAATTCGTCTCGCCGATGAAGTTGGCGACGAAACGGCTGCGCGGCTTGGCATAGAGCGTATGGGGATCGCCCATCTGCTCGATGCGGCCGGCATTCATGACGACGACGACATCCGACATGGTGAGCGCTTCTTCCTGGTCGTGGGTGACGAAGATGAAGGTCTTGCCGGTGGTTTTCTGGATCGATTTGAGTTCGATCTGCATCTGCTGGCGCAGTTTGGCGTCGAGTGCGGAAAGCGGCTCGTCGAGCAGCAGGACGTTCGGATTGGGCGCAAGCGCGCGCATCAGCGCGACACGCTGGCGCTGGCCGCCGGAAAGCTGACCCGGCATGCGCTCGGCAAAATCGGTGAGCTTGACCAGCGACAGGAGTTCCATCGTGCGTTTGTGGATCGCATCCGATGCCATGCCCTTCAGCTCAAGGCCGAAGGCGACGTTGCGGCGGACGTTCAAGTGCGGGAAGAGCGCATAGTCCTGGAAGACGATGTTGACGTTGCGCTTGTTGGGCGGGAGCTTGCTGATCTCCTGGCCGTCGAGAAAGATCTCGCCGGACGTCGGCGTCTCGAAGCCGCCGAGCATGCGTAGCGTCGTCGACTTGCCGCAGCCGGAAGGGCCGAGAAGTGTAACGAACTGGCCGGGTTCGATGGCGAGATCGAGATTATCGACTGCGAGCGAGGAGCCGTAAGATTTGTTGACGTTACGGAAATGAACGACTGGCTGCATGGATCTAAGTCCTCGAACGGCGGGTGAGATGTTCGGCATAAAGCCCGACGGCTGCGGTTACGATCAGCACGAGGGTCGCTATGGCGTTGATTTCAGGTGACATGCCGCCCTGCACCTTGGCGAAGATCAGCATGGGAAGGGTGGTCTGGTAACCGCCCAGGAAGAAGGTACGGACGAAATCGTCGATACTGGTAAGCACGCAGAAGACCATGCCGCCGGCGAGCGCCGGTGCCAGATAAGGCAGCGTGACGCGCATGAAGGCAACAAAACTGTCGGCACCGAGATCACGGGCCGCATCGACGAGATTGTTCGGCATCGAACGCAGCCGGGTCAGCACCATGATGACGACGAAGGGCACGGCGTGAACGGTGTGCCCGAGAATGATCGCCCCGGTGCCGGTCGGAATGTCCAGAACGCGTATGAAGATACGCATCGAGATAGCATTGATCAGGCCCGGCACAACCGCCGGAAGACAGGCGAGTGCGAAGATCACGGAGCGGGCGATCATGCCCTCGGTGGTGATCAGCAGCGCAATCCACACACCGACGATCGTCGCAAACAGCGTCGTCATCAGGGCGATGAAGATCGAATAGGCGCAGGCTTCGAGGAACTGCTTGTCCTGCAGCACCTGCGCATACCACTTGAGCGTCCACTTATCGATCGGGAAGGCGACGAAATTGGCGTCCTTGAAGGAGATCGCCATCATCAGCGCAAGGGGCAGGAGCAGATAGATGACGAACAGCCAGTAGGAGGCCTGAAGCGCGGTTTTGGGGAAGTCGGAAAAATACGAGCGCATGGGTCAGATCCTCACATCAGCTTGACGGTACGGCCGCCGACGACACGCATGAACAGACCGACGGTCGACAGCGATACGGCAAGCATCAGGATGGAGAAGGCGGCACCTTCCGGCCATTTGTCGCTGGAACCATGGAAAAGGCTGGCGATGATTTCCGGGAAGATCGTCGAATTCGGGCCACCGAGAAGAAGCGGGGCGGCGAAGACACCGATCGAGGTGAGATAGACGAGGCTGCAGCCCGAGATGATGCCGTCCCTCGACAAGGGCAGGATAACCCGGCGGAAACGTTGCCATGGTCCCGCGCCGAGATCCGCTGCTGCGTCGACCAGCGAGTTGGGGATCTTTTCGATCGCGGAATAGAGCGGCAGGAGCATGAACAGCGAGATCAGGTAGATGACGCCGAAGCTCAACGAGAAATAGTTGTAGAGCAGGATGATCGGGCGATCGATGAAGCCGATCTCGCGCAGGAAGACGTTCACGGCGCCACGGTTTGCCAGAAACATGATGACCGAGAAGGTGCGGATCAGCTCACCGGCCCAGAAGGGCGTCAGCAGCAGCAGCAGGGCACGGGTGCGGTTTTCCGGCTTGACCACTTTGGCAACGTAATAGGCGACGGGATAGACAACGACCAGCGTCGTGGCGGTGACGCAGACGGCAAATACGATGCTGCGCAGGAACGGCATGAAATAGAGCGGTTCCTGGAAGAACAGTCGGTAGTTGTCGAGCGTGTAGATCGCGCCGCCCGGTGCCGGCGGATAGTTGTCCATTATGCTGATACGGGCCATCTGGTAGATCGGGCCGATATGGAGCGTGATGATCCAGACCAGCGGGATTACCAGAAGCAGCGCGAGGCGGGCCATGCGACTGTTGGCGATGAGGCCGATCGTTGCGGCGTAAATCGGCGAATTCGCCAGCTTGCCGATCCATCCGGCATAGGAGGGGCCGGCCCTTGGAGACACTTTCGCGGTGTCGCTCATACTACTGTCGACCATCATTACGTTCCCATTCGTCTTTTTGCTTTTGACTGCAGTTCCGAGCGGCCGGTCCCTGTTGTGGGACCGGCCGTCGGTGTCACGGATGGGCGGCTCAGCCGGCCTTAACTTCGGCCGAAGCCTTGTCGATCATGTCGTTCTTCATCTTGCGGTTCTTCGAGCTGAAGAACTGGATGCGCTGCATCTGTTCGTCCGGCAGTGTCATGGCAGCGCGTTCCTTGTCGGTCAGGACCGTGTCGACACCGGCAAAGGCCGACGCGAAACCGGACTGGCGGGTCATCGCCGCACCGATTTCCGGCGAGGCCAGCATGGCGTTGAGGAACTGATAGGCCGCTTCCGCATTCGGCGCGTTGTTGACGACGTTGAACGAGTACAGGAAGCCGTAGGTGCCTTCCTTCGGGATGGACAGCTCGATCGGATGGCCGTCCATGATCAGCTTGGCGGCCGGGCCGGACCATGCCTGCGCGACATAGATGTCCTCGTTGACGAACATCTGCTGCACTTCGGAACCGGCATCGTAATATTTGCGGACCTGACTCTTGTTCTTGATCAGGTAGTCGCGGGCCTTGTTGGTGGCTGCAAGCGCTTCGGCTTCCTTGCCCTCGTAGGTGACGTAATCACCGTCGGTGCCCTGATACTTCATGGTGATCGAAAGGAAGTCGGAGACGATGTAGGACGTCAGTTCCTTGTACTGCTCGTCGAACATGATGTCCCAGCTGTCGGAAGCCTTGGTGTAATCGGTGTTGCGCACAAGACCTTCGAACCCGGCGAGAAGCGGCACGCCATAGGTCTTGCCGTCGATGGTCAGCTGCGGCGCGCCGGCATAGGCAGGCGCGAGCTTGTTCCAGTTTCCGATCCGGCCGGTGTCGAGCGGGGACAGGAGGTTGGAGGTGATGAACTGCGACAGGCGATGGCCGGTGACGGTGACGATATCGGTGGACGGTGCGTTGCCTTCAGCAGCCAGCAGATTGTACTGCTTGCCTTGGTCGTCGGTCAGGCGGATGCGGACTTCGATGCCGGTATCTTTCTGGAACTGGTCGATGAAGGATTGGGGAACGAATTTGTCATAGGTGGTGATGTTGACCACCTTGCTCTGCGCCATGGCAGGGCGGATGATCGACGGTGCAGCCAGGATGCCGGTCCCAGCGGCCAGCATCTTGAGCGTCGAACGGCGTGTCTGTGTGAAGTCTCGCATGTCAGTCTCCTTACTTTCCTGTCCGGGTTCCCCTAGGCATTGCAGACTTCACACCCCCAGTTAGTGTATCGGCGCTGCTAGCCCTGTTTCCGCCTTGGCCGCTCGGGCCGCCGCAAGAGATATGTCGACCGCGGCATCGGCATGCAGCAGGGTCGAATCGAATGTCGGAATGTCGAAATCCTCGGCGCTCACCAGAAGGCCGATCTCGGTACAGCCCAGGATGACGCTGTCGGCACCGGCCGCCTTGCCCTTGGCGACGATATCCAGATAGCGCTGATGCGAGGCGCTCTTGACGACGCCGCAGCACAATTCGCCGAAAATGATGTCGTGGATGTCCTGCCGGTCTTCCGCATCGGGAACCAGAACTTCCAGCCCGAACTTGTCTTCCACCCGGCGACGGTAGAAATCCTGTTCCATCGTGTAACGGGTGGCCAGAAGCAGCGGACGCTTGCAGCCTGCGGCCGTCACGGCCTCGCCGGTCACGTCGGCAATATGCAGCAGCGGCACGTCGACGGAGTTCTGCACGTCGTCCGCCAGAAGATGCATCGTGTTGGTGCAGATCAGGATCATGTCCGCGCCAGCCTGTTCCAGATCTCTCGCCACCTTGCTCAATTCGCCTGCCGCCTGTTCCCAGGCCCCCAGTTTTTGAAGGGTTACGATATCCTGAAAATTGACAGAACGCATTACCACGTCCGCAGAATTTAACCCTCCGAGCCGCTCGCGCACCTGCTCGTTGACGCGACGGTAATAGACAGCAGTGCTTTCCCAGCTCATGCCGCCAATCAGACCAATCCTTTTCATCTTTCCACCCATCAGGTTGTTGTGTTTGGAAAGAGGGTAGACAAACGGGCATGGAGACGGATTGCTTTTTTTGACAATGATCAGATTAATATTGCAATGTCATCCTAGCAACTGGCGAATCTGATAGGATGATTTGACAGAATTGGTGGATCGTTTAAATTTTGATCATCGCTGCATGGATTTTGGGCGGATGTCCGTCCGCCGGGAGGGTGGGGTGCGCGCAAAATATCGCTCGATACGCTCCTGCGCGAACAATCATTCGTTATTGCTGCCGCGATTGATGGAAAAAATTCCCACGCAAACTTGTCAAAGCGCAAATTTATCCCGGAGCCGTCATGTTTGACCAAATCGACCGGAAGATCATCGAAATCCTCCAGCAGAATGCCGAAAAATCGGTTGTCGAGATCGCCGAGGAAGTAGGCCTGTCGCACACGCCCTGCTGGCGCCGGATCAAGCGGATGGAGGATATCGGGCTGATCCGCTCCAAGGTGGCGCTGATCGACCGGCGCATGGCAAATGTGCCGATGACGATCTTCATCTCGGTGAAAGTGCCGCGCCACACCACGACATGGCTTGATGACTTCCGCAAGGAGATCAAGGAAATTCCCGAAATTCTCGAGGCCTATCGCCTGACCGGCGACGCCGACTATCTGCTGCGCGTCGTGGTGCCGGATATCGATGTTTACGACCAGGTCTACAAGAACCTGATCAGCCGGCTGGAATTCTCCGACCTCAGTTCTTCCATCGCCATGGAGGAAATGAAGTTTACAACGGCGCTGCCGACCAAATACATGTAGCGCCCACCCCTACGTTTATAAATCGTCTCAATCATCAAGGAGAAACCATGCGCGTCAGTATCCTCGGAGCCGGATCGATCGCATTCGGAATGGCCGCCTATCTTGCAAAGGAAGGCCATGACCCCATGCTGTGGTCACCATCCGGAAAGAGCGCGCAGGCGCTGGCCGATGGTGCCGAACTGATGGCGAATGGCGCTTTCGAATTCTCCGGCCGGGTGCGTATCGCCAGGGATTGCGAAGAGGCGGTGACCTCTGCCGACGTCATCGTCGTTGCCCTGCCGGGTTACGGCCACAAGGCCGCGTTCGATGCCGCGATCCCGCACCTCAAATCCGGCCAGCCGGTGATCATCTCGTCGCATTGCTCTTTTGGCGCGCTTTATCTCTCGAAGGGCCTTGCTGCGCGTGGTGTGAAACTGCCGATCAGCGTCTGGGGCACGACGCTTCTGACCGGCCGGGTGCAGCCGGACATGACGACGGTGAAGGTGAATACGGTTCGCCAGAAGGTGGATATCGCGACGCTGCCGAAATCCGACATCGATGCGGGGCACGCGCTTTGCACGGAGCTTTTCGGCGATCGTTTCGTCAAACGCGATGGCGTGATGGCGATTTCGCTCAGTAATCTCAACCCGCAGAACCATCTCGGCATTGCGCTTCTCAACCTCACTCGCATGGAAAAGGGCGAGACCTGGGGGCAGGGCGACAACATCACTCCCACCGTCGGCCGCGTCATCGAAACGCTCGACGAGGAACGGCTTGCGATTGCCGGGACGCTCGGCCTATCTGTGCGCACCGTGCGCGAGCACTTCTCGCTGTCCTTCCATGTGCCGATGGGCAGCGTGTCGGAGATGAACCAGCAGATGCATGCGGAAGGTCGCGGCGGCTTTGGCCCGACGACGGTCGACAGTCGCTACATCTACGAGGACGTGCCCTTCGGCCTCGTGCCGACCTCGTTGCTTGGCCGTCTCGCCGGCAAGCCGACGATGCTGCATGATGCGGGAATTGCGATGATGTCGGCCGCGACCGGCCACGACCTGCCGGGACAGAATGATCTTCTGCCGGCGCTCGGTATCGATGCGCTGACGATCGATGAGGTCGCAAGGCTTTGCGACGAGGGTTATTGAACAGGGTGGTATTAGCCGGACCGAGATATCGGTCCGGCGTCGAGATCATTGGACTTCGTTGACATAACGATGGTTGGCAGTCGTTGCCCGGTGCGCCGAAATCAGCACGGGCACTGCCATCTGGTCATAGGCGATTTCATCGATGGTGAGCACGGCTGCCGGCAGTTTCAGATCCAGCCAGCGGGCATCATCCTCGTTGGCAAGATCAGCGCCGATCTGTTCGCGCACCGCAGATATGCGAAGGCCGTGATGTTCCAGAAGATGCAGGTAAAACAGCGACGGAATATCCTCTTTCCTCTCCGGAAAATTCGGCACCTTTTCGCGTGAGAGGGTGAGCGTCTCGTGCATGATCGGTCGGTCATCGATGCTTCTGAAACGATGGAAACGGACGATTGGCGCGTCTTTTTCGATCTGCAGCTTTCCAGCGTCATCTGCGGATGCCGTCGCATGATCAAGTGAGGTCACCGTTGTTACCGACTTGCTCAGCGATCCATCGAGGCCGTGAAGGCGAAAATACTGGAAAAACAGGCGAAGGCTGTGCTGCGGCTTGCGGCCGGTGACGACCGTGCCGGTCTTGCGGCGGCGGCTGAGGATGCCGTCATTGGTGAGATCCATGAGGGCGCGACGGATGGTGCCGACGGCGACCCCGTAGGTTTGCGACAATGCCACTTCGCTAGGCAGAACCGACCCAGGCTCAAGTTTGCCGATCATGATCGCTTCCGTGATCTGCCGCTTAACCACTTCATAAAGCGGTAATGAAAGCTCGCCGAGCTTTCCGGCATCTGATGATATATTGGGCAATTCCGGCAATTATTTGCCTCTTCTTTGGAGTTGACTCGCTATCCCGATCTACGCAGTATTACTATATAGTTTATATTAAAGCGCAAGCTGAGGAGGCGAGCGCCGGAGGCCGAGGATACCACAATGACCGTGCCGCAGCCCGATCTTCATCACGCCCCTCTTAAGTCTGCCATGACAGCGATTGAGCGCGATGTCGAGATCGCGGTTCAGGATTTGTCACGCATGGTTGCGGTCGATACGTCCTTTCCGCCAGGCGAAGGCTATGGGCCATTTGCCGATCTGATGAGCGAATTGCTGACGCCGCTCGGCTTTGATTTTGAGCGTGTGACGGTACCGCGCGACCTCTGGCATGTTGCCGGTGGTCCGGCATCCGGCGAGCGTACGAACTTGGTTGCGACACGCGAGAGCGGCAAGCCGGTCTGTGGTCTTTATTATCATGTCGATACGGTTCCGGTTGCTCCCGGCTGGACGCGCGACCCGCTCTCTCTGACGATCGAGGGCGACAATCTCTATGGTTTGGGCGCTGCCGACATGAAGGGCACGATCGCCGCAACGCTTCTGGCGCTGCGCGCCGCCAAATCATGCGGCGTGCCGCTTGCCTACGATCCGATGCTGCTGCTTTGCACCGATGAGGAAGGCGGCCTTTATCCGGGCATCCGCTATCTCGCTGAACAGGGCATGTTGAAGGGCCATATCCTGAATTTCAACGGCTCGGCTGCGCCGCGTGTCTGGGCCGGCTGTTTCGGTATCTTCAATCTGCAAGTGACGATCACCGGTCATGCGGTTCATGCCGGGGAGGGCAACAGGACTGGCGCAGGCGTCAACGCCATCGAGGGCGCGCTGCCTGTGCTGAACGCTCTTGCTGCGCTGAAGCCCACCGTCGCCGAGCGGGAATCGAAGCTCGCGCCGCCGCCGCATGCGACCGGCCCGCTTCGGCCATCGCTGACGATTGCGGCGGTCAATGGCGGGACGGCGGGCGGGCAGGTGCCGGCAGAAATCAAGATCCTTGTTTCGCGTCGTTATGCGCCGGAAGAAAATTATGAAGCGGCGCGCGCCGAGATCGAGACCGCGATCTGCGCCTGCCTGGATGGAACCGATCTCAAGCTGGCCGTCGACCTCGTCGGGCATTTGATCCCGACCGACGATCCGGACGGGCCGCACTGGCCGCGCTGGCAGAAGGCGTTGTCGGAAGGTTTCGGCTACGGCGAAGAAGACTTTGCCAAATGGGGCGCGGCCTCGTGCTCGGACTTCGGTTACGTGCAGAAGGCAGGTTTTGGCCCGGAAGTGCTGCTCGGCGGCCTCGGCCGGCCGGAAAGCTGCATCCACAGCCCGGAAGAACACACGACGCGACAGGACATTATCGCGCTCGCCAAAAGCATTCTCGCCTATCTCGCGGCGGATTTTGCCGCCGATTCGATCCCAGAAATACGCCATTCCTGAAAACCGCAGCAAATAACCAAGGGAACTGAAACATGCTGGAAATGAAACGCCGCTTCTTCCTCGCGGGCACCGCCGCCATCCTTGCAGCACCTTCGATGAGCTTTGCCCAAGCGACGCCGGCCAAGGGCGGCACGCTGAAGATCTCTGTCGACCAGGCGGCAAGCGTCATTCATCCGCTGCTTACTCGCGTCAACCCAGAATATCTCGTCACTGAGCTGCTCTACAGCAACCTGACGCGCCTACGCGTCGACATGTCTGTCGAGCCGGATCTGGCCGAGAGCTGGAGCGCCAACGATGCGCTGACCGAATGGACCTTCAAGCTGCGCACAGGCGTTACCTTCCATGACGGTTCCGCCTTCACCGCCAAGGATGTCGTCGCGACCTTCAAGGCGATCCTCGATCCGGCAACGGCTTCGCCGGGCCGCAACAATGTCGGCCCGATCGCCGATATCGTTGCCGTTGACGATGCGACCGTGCTGTTCAAGCTTTCCGGCGGCTATGCCGACTTGCCCGTTTCGATGGCCTATACGAATGCCCGTATCATTCCGGCCGCCATCGCCACCGGCGACCTGAAAAGCCTGTCGACCAAGGCTGTCGGCACCGGCCCTTTCAAGCTCGTTTCCTACGAGCCGGATCGTCTGATCGTCGTCGAACGCAACGAAAAGTATTACGACCCGGCACGCCCCTATCTCGACCGCGTCGAAGTGCATGTCTTCCCGGATACGTCGGCTGAAAGCTCTGCATTGTTGTCCGGCGATATCGACATCATCTCCACCATCCAGCCGCCGGAATTCATGCGCGTCGATGGCAATGACGGCATTACCACGCTGCGTACGCCGTCGGGCCAGTTCTGCAACATCAACTTCGGTTGCGACACGGCACCGTTTAACGATCCGCGCGTCCGTCGCGCCATTGCGCTCACCGTCGACCGCGAAGCCATGGTCGGTTTCGTCACCGAAGGTTTTGGCACGATCGGCAACGACACGCCGCTCAACCCGTCCTACCGTTTCTTCAAACAGGTCAAACAGCGTGAGGCCAATATCGCCGAAGCCAAGAAGCTTCTCGCTGAGGCAGGTTTCCCGAATGGTCTCGAAGCAACCCTGATCGCCTCCGACCGCCCGGCGGTGCGCACCCAGCTTGCCGTCGCACTGCGTGAAATGGCCAAGGAAGCCGGCATCAACATCAATGTCCAGACCATGCCGCATGCGACCTATCTGGAGCAGGTATGGAAGAAGGGTTCGTTCTACGTCGGCTTCTACAACATGCAGCCGACCCCGGATGGCATCTTCAAGCTGCTCTACACCTCGGATGCGGCCTGGAACGAGACGCGCTGGAACAACAAGGCATTCGATAAGC
The DNA here is from genome assembly GCA_900472575.1 of Hyphomicrobiales bacterium. Taxonomy (GTDB): domain Bacteria; phylum Pseudomonadota; class Alphaproteobacteria; order Rhizobiales; family Rhizobiaceae; genus Neorhizobium; species Neorhizobium cellulosilyticum. The sequence goes on along the minus strand of UCIV01000024.1, from coordinate 27,933 downwards.
TGGTCGGCGAAGCCCGCGGCACGACCGACGAGGCAAAGCGCACCGAGCTTTACACCAAGGCACAGGAAATCATGAACGAGGAAGTTCCCTCGATCATCCCGTCCTTCTTCGACGTTCTGGCCGCCAAGCGCAGCTGGGTCGAAGGTTTCGAAGCCCATCCGCGCGCATCCGTCTATCGCCTCGACTACGCTTCGCTTTCCGATAAGGCACCGAAGCGCGGCTGATCCATCCGACCGCCAATATCGCCGGGCGCCTTGATGGCGTCCGGCCCTCTTGACCAAGGAATACGCCCCTGTCTCCGAACTATATAGCCAAGCGGCTGGTGATGATCGTCTACACGCTTCTTGTCGTGTCGCTGATCGTCTTTGCCATTACCCAGATCCTGCCCGCCGACGCGGCGGTGATGATGCTGGGCGAAAACGCCACCCCGGAAGCGCTCGATGCGCTGCGCCAGACGATGGGTCTCGATGCGCCGATCTGGCAGCAATATGCGACCTGGCTCTGGCATGTCGTGCAGGGTGACCTCGGCACCTCGCTGCGCACCGGCCAACCGGTTGGCCCCGCCATGTTCGAAGCGCTTGGTCGATCCCTCATTCTGGCCTTCTTCTCGATCGGCCTGATGCTTATCCTCGCCATTCCGCTCGGCATCATCGCCGCCATCCGTCGCGGCAAGATCGCCGACATGGTGGTGAGCCTGATTTCCTATGCCGGCGTAGCACTTCCCGAATTCGTTACGGCAACGATCGCCGTTCTTCTCTTTGCCGACTGGATGAAGTGGCTGCCGCCGACCGGTTACGTGCCGCTGACGGAGGATTTCTTCGGCGGTATCGCGCATCTGGTGCTACCGGTCTGCGTCATCTCGATCATCCTGATCGCCCACGTGTCCCGCATGGTGCGCTCCGAACTCGTCGATGTGCTGCATACGGACTATATCCGCGCCGCAAGGCTTAAAGGCCTGTCGCGCGGTCACGTGCTGCGCCACCACGCGTTGCGCAATGCGCTTCTGCCGACCATCACCATCGTCGCGCTCGATGTCGGTTATCTTCTCGGCGGCGTTATTGTCGTCGAGGAAATCTTCGCCATTCCCGGTATCGGACGCCAGCTGATCGTCGCCATCCAGGCGCGTGACCTGCCTGCCATCCAGGCCGGTGTGCTGATCATGGCTGCCACCTATTCGATCGTCAATTTCATTGCCGACATCCTCTATGCCTGGCTCGACAAGAGGATCCAGTATGACTGAGTTCATGAAACGCCTGCTGAAGACGCCGCAAGGCGCGATCGGCACCTTCCTCGTGGTGCTGGTCCTCGCGATCGTTGTGTTCGGCCCGTTGGTCGCGCCGTATGATCCGGAAAAATTGTCGCCGCTCGCCCGCTACAAGGGGCCCAGTGCCGCCTACTGGCTCGGCACCGATCAGTATGGCCGTGATATCTTCAGCCGGCTATTGATCGGCGCCCGCGCCACCGTCGTCATGGCGGTTCTGGCGACCATCGCCGGGACGCTGATCGGCGCCCTGATCGGCACCGCTTCCGCCTTCCTCGGCGGCCGCGCCGACGAGCTGATCATGCGTACCATCGATGCGGTCATGTCGATCCCGAGCCTGTTGTTTGCGCTACTGGTGGTCAACCTGCTCGGCTCCAGCACGGTCAACGCGCTGGTCGCTGTTGCTATCGCATTCGCGCCCGGCATGGCCCGGATCACCCGAAGCGTGGCGCTGTCGGTGCGCAAGCAGGATTATGTGAATGCGGCAATCGCCCGCGGCGAAAGCTCCGGCTACATCATCCGCCGCGAAATGCTGCCGAACGTGATCGCGCCGATCATCGTCGAGATGACTATTCGTGTGTCCTTTGCCGTGATGTTGTTTGCGACGCTCTCCTTCCTCGGTCTCGGCGCACAGCCGCCGGCTGCTGAATGGGGCCTGATGGTCTCGGAAGCCCGCCGCTACATGCATATGTCGGCTGGCATCCTGATCTGGCCGAGCGTGGCGATCGCCATCGTCGCCGTCGGCTTCAACCTTCTGGGCGACGGTCTCCGCGATGCCCTCAATCCGCGGACCTGAGGTGACACCCATGACGAATACTGAGAACAAGCCGGTGCTCTCCATCGAGAACTATTCGCTGGATTACGAGACCGCTAACGGCACGTTTCACGCGCTGAAAAACATCGATCTCGCCATCAACCGCGGCGAAATCCTCGGCCTCGTCGGCGAAAGCGGCTCAGGCAAGACCTCGCTCGCATGGTCGATCATGCGCTACCTGCCGAAAAATGCCCGTGAACCGGGCGGGCAAATCCTGCTCGGCGGCGACAACCTGCTCGATAAATCCGAACGGCAGATGGAGGCCATCCGCGGCCGGCGCATCAGCATGGTGTTTCAGGACCCGAGCACGTCACTCAACCCGACGCTGTCGCTCGGCACGCAGTTGGCCGAAGTTCTCATTCGCCACCGCGGCCTGACCCGCCAGCAGGCGTGGAAGGAAGGCGAGGAACGGCTTGCGCATGTGGGGCTGAAGACGCCGGGGCAGATGATGCACCGCATGCCGCATGAGGTTTCCGGCGGCGAAAAGCAGCGTGTCGTCATCGCATCCGCCTTTGCCTGCAACCCGGAATGCATCATTTTCGACGAGCCGACCACGGCGCTCGACGTGATTACCTCGCGGCAGATCCTCGATCTGTTCGTCGAGTTGCAGGCCGAGACGGGTGTCGCTTCGCTCTATATCTCGCATGATCTGGCGCTGGTTGCCCGCACGGCAAGCCGCGTGGCCGTGATCAAGCGTGGCGATATCGTCGAGCAGGGCCCGGTCCGCGACATCTTCACCAATCCGCAGCAGGACTATACCCGCGAGCTGATCGATGCCGTTCCTGACCCGGCTCACCGTCTGGTGAAGGAGGATGTGGTCGTGGCCGAAAAGCCGCTGGTGAAGGTCGAGAATGTCAGCGTGCATTTCGGCCGCAAGTCGTTCCTCGCGGCACTGACCGGCAAGAAGACCGATCGTGTTACCGGCAATAACGCGATCAGCCTCAGCGTCAATCCGGGTGAGATTCTCGGCATCGTCGGCGAGAGCGGGTCGGGCAAGTCGACGCTTGCCAAGGCCATGACAGGCCTCAACCGGTTCGAAGGCAAGATCTGGTTCGACGGGCGTGAGATCCGGCATCTCGGCGATATGGACAATGCCTATCGCAAGGACGTGCAGATCATCTTCCAGCATCCGGATGCCTCGCTCAATCCGCGCCAGAAGATCTTTGAGATCCTCTCGCGGCCGCTGAAACTGTTCGGTGATGGGAGCGATCTCGAAAAGCAGGTCGGCGACATGCTGGAACAGGTGCGCCTGCCACGCACCCATGCCAACCGTTATCCGCACCAGCTTTCCGGTGGCGAGAAACAGCGTGTGGCAATTGCCCGTGCCTTTGCCTCGAAGCCGAAGCTGGTCATCTGTGACGAGATCACCTCGGCGCTCGACGTTTCAGTTCAGGCTTCCGTGGTAGAGCTGCTGCTCGAACTGCAGAAGGCGAGCGGCACGGCCTATCTCTTCATCACCCACGATCTCAACCTTATCCGCCAGATCGCCCACCGGATCGCCGTCATGTATCGCGGCGACCTGATCGAGGTGGTGAAGGCAGACGAGATCGATAGCCCTGATCGGGCCGACTATACCCGCCGGCTGATCGAAGCGGTGCCGCGCGCGGCCGCCCAATTTCAATGACCAATACCAGTGATACTGCATCAAGGAGCATGACAATGGACCCGAAGTCCCTCGTGGATAGGATCGACGAAAAGGCCTGCCTCGATTTCCTGTCGAAAATGGTCCAGCACAAGAGCCATTCGGAGACCGAAGGCGAGAAGGATCTCGCCCGCTGGATGGCCAAGGAACTCGAAAAGATCGGCGTCGGGGCCGAGCTTCAGGCGTTTGACGAAGGCCGCCGCTTCAACACGATCGGTCACCTGAAGGGTGAGGGCGGCGGAAAGAGCCTGCTGTTCAACGGCCATCTCGACACCAATCCGGTGACCGAAGGCTGGACGGTCGATCCTTACGCGGGCCTGGTCGACGACAAGTTCATCTACGGCATCGGCGTGTCCAACATGAAGGCCGGTGATGCGGCCTATTTCTGCGCGGTGAAGACACTGCTCGATGCGGGCGTCAAGCTGAAGGGCGATGTGGTCCTGACCTTCGTCGTTGGCGAATTGCAGGGCGGCGTCGGCACGCTGGCTGCGATCAGGAGCGGCGTGAAGGCCGACTATTTCATCAACAGCGAGCCGAGCGATCTCGTTGCCGTGACCATGCATGCGGCGGCACTCAGCTATGTGATCGAACTGACCGGCGACACGCGTCATTTGTCGAAGCGCGAGGAATCCGTCGATGCGATTGCAGCCGCCTGCGATATCATTCCGCGCATCAATGCGATGACCTTCAGCGGCGCCAAGAGCGATGAACATCGCTCGATCAATCGTGGCCATGTCGGCGTCGTTCATGGCGCGCTCGGCCGCGATTTTGCCGAATGGCGTCCGCCGCAGGTGGCCGATTTCGTCCGCCTGCGCGGTTCGCTGCGTTATGCGCCGGGCCAGACACAGGAGAGCGTGCTGGCAGACGTCGAAGCTGAACTGCGCCTGCTCGAAGGCCGTTTCCCCGGGCTTCGGGCCAAGCTCGTTCCGGACATGATCGAAGGCCGCCCGCTGATGCCGCCTTTCGAGGTTTCGCCGGATAGCCGCATCGTCAAGTCGATCAATGCTGCTTACGAAGCCGTGCGCGGCGAGAAGCAGCCAACCGGTGCTATCACCCCCACGCGTTTCTACGGCACCGATGCTGGCCATCTCTATCATGAACTTGGCATGGAAGGCATCGTCTGCGGTCCGGGTGGCCGGTACAACACCATGCCGGACGAGCGCGTCGATATCATCGACTTCCTCGACATGATCCGCGTCTACATGCTGACCATCCTCGATATCTGCGAGGTGGCATAAGATGTTCTCCCGGGCGGAATATGATCGTCGTATCGCTCTCGCCCGGGACGCCATGGCGTCTTCTGGCGCCGATCTGCTTCTCGTCGACAGCGGCGAACTTCTCGCATGGCTGACGGGCTATACTGTCTCCGAAACCATGTATCGCGCGGCGTTCCTGCCGCGCGAAGGTGAAGCCTGGTTTTGTTTGCGTGCGCTCGATGAAGCCCCATGCCGGGAGAAGAGCTGGATTACCGATGTCGTCGGCTTTGCCGATACCGATGAAGCGCATTCGGCCGTTACCGCAAGCATCCGCGACCACGGTTTTGGCAGAGCGCGGATTGCTCTCGATACAAATTCCTACAGCATGAGTGCCGCCACTTTCATGCGGCTGCAGGCGCTTCTGCCCGAAGCCACTTTCGTGCCGATGCCCGGCCTGAGCGACAGCCTGCGCTGGGTGAAATCCGAGGAAGAGATTGCCGTTCTTGCCCAGGCATCCGAAATTGCCGATAAGGCGATGGCGGAGATCGCAAGACAGGCAAAGCCCGGCATGACGACGCGCGATGCAGCCGCCATTGCATCAGGTGTGTTCCTGCGCGAGGGCGCCGATACCGGTGAGGTCGGTCCGGTGGTCAAGGCCTCCGGCAGCCATGAGTTTCTTCACGGCGTGTTCAAGACCGAGGCGATCGAGGAGGGCGACGTGCTGCATGTCGAGCTCATTCCACGCGTCGGCAATTACGGCGCGCGGATGATGCGGCCGATCGTGGTGGGCAAGCCATCGGATGCGCTTACAGCCGCTGCCGGGAAGCTGATCGAGCTACAGGATCTGCAGATCGCTGCGATGAAACCCGGCGCTATCGCCAGCGATGTCGACGCGATCATGCGCAACGGCGCGCTCGATGCCGGCCTGCGGCCGGTCTACGACAATGTCACTGCCTATACGCTCGGTCTCTACACCCGGACCCCGCGTACCAGTGACTTTTCCGGCACCTTCCTGCCGACATCCGACTGGCCGCTGGAGGAAGGCATGGTCTTCCATCTCTATGCCACAGCGCAGGGCCTCGGCTTTAGTGAAACCGTGGTGGTCGCCAAGCAGGGCGGTATTCGCCTCACAAAGTCCCCACGCGTCATCATGCGCGCAAAGGTCTGAAACACCGTCTCCGGCACCAGTTCCGATGTCTGCAACCTTGCCGGCGCCTCACCCGAGATGCTGGCGTTTTGCTGTGCAGATGTGGCGGCAGGTTGAAGACTGCCGGACCAACTAACCTTGTTTGCTTACATTTTGAGCGATGGTCGGCGAAGCCTAAAAAATGGCTTGACGGGCGTGAGAAAAATCCTCCAAGATGAACCAATAGACAATTGGTTCGACCAAATGGTGCGAGTTGACTGCAAACCCTAACGACAATTCCAACTTTGCGCTGGCGAGGCTTCGCGAGTTCATCCGCAATGAAGAACTGGCGAAAGATGGCCGCCTGCCGACGGAAAGGGCGTTTGCGGAGACCTTGAATGTCGGCCGTCGGGCAGTCCGCCGTGCGCTGGAAGTCCTGGAGGCGGAGGGGCTGGTCTGGCGGCGTCAGGGAGCCGGAACCTTTCTGGGTGAAAAGCCGGATGGCTGGTCTGCTCAGGTCGATGAACTGGTTGCCGGTACCGACTTCATGGAAATCATGGAGGTTCGCCTTCGCATCGAGCCGCAGCTTGCGCAACTTGCGGCAATGCGTGCCAAGCCTTCCGAGATCGAGCGGATGCGCGCTCTCGCTGAAAAGACCGGCCAGAGCACGGATGCCGATTCCAAGGAGCTTTGGGACGGTTCGCTGCATCGCCAGATCGCCCAGAGCGCTGGCAACGGCCTGTTCTTGTCGATTTTCGACGTGGTCAACCGCGTTCGTCAGGACGAGGCATGGCAGTCCATCCGCGAACGCGCCCGGCGCACCGGAACCAATGGGCGAACCTCTTACGAACAGCACATGGCGATCGTCGATGCGATTGCCGCCCGGGATCCCGGGCGGGCGGGCGAAGCCATGCGCCAGCACCTTCTGATGCACCAGGAGCGCCTGATCCGCGCCACCTCACTTGAGTTTCTCGACGACACTGCTTCGGCGGTGTCGTCGTCCGATACGGAGGAAACCGACGGAGGCGACATCAGCGCCGCCTCGTGATCCGCCGACTGAAGACCGCCTGGCCCGTCGGGCCGGCCAACAAGAAAAATAACGTCAAAGATAGTCAGACCAGAGGATAGAACATGAAGAGAATTACCGCTTTGAGTGCGGCGCTGCTCGCCAGTGCCTTGATGGCCATGCCGGCCATGTCGTCTGAACTACGCATCGGTCTCAACGACGACGCGGACGTGCTGGATCCTGCCCAGTCGCGCACCTTTGTCGGCCGCATCGTCTATACCGCGATGTGCGACAAGCTTGTCGATATCGACCAGGACATGAAGGTCGTCCCGCAGCTCGCCACCGAATGGGCCTGGTCCGAAGAGGGCAAGGTTTTGACGATGAAGATCCGTGATGGCGTCAAGTTCCATGACGGCGAAGTGCTCGATGCTGCAGCCGTTGTCGCCACCATCGAACGCAACATGACGCTGCCGGAATCGCGCCGCAAGAGCGAGCTTTCCTCGGTCGCCAAGGTCGAGGCAACCGGTCCGCTGGAAGTCAAGTTCACCTTGAAATCCGCTGACGTGACGCTGCTTGCCCAGCTCTCCGATCGCGCCGGCATGATCGTTGCGCCGAAGGCTGCCAAGGAACTCGGCGCCAATTTCGGCTCCAAGCCGGTTTGCGCCGGCCCGTTCAAGTTCGTCGAGCGTATCCAGCAGGATCGTATTGTGCTGGAAAAATTCGCCGACTACTGGGACAAGGATAAGGTTCTGGTCGACAAGGTGACCTACCTGCCGATCCCCGACACGACCGTGAAGCTCGCCAACCTGCGTTCGGGCGATCTCGACATGGCCGAGCGTATTTCCGCTTCCGACGCGGAATCGGTGAAGAACGACGCGAACCTCACCTATGCCGACGTCATCGGTCCGGGTTACATGGCGATGTATGTCAACATCGGCAACGGCCCGCGTGCGGACAATCCGCTGGGCAAGGACAAGCGCCTGCGCCAGGCATTTTCGCTGGCGATCGATCGCGAAGCAATCGGCCAGATCGTTTTCGAAGGCACGTCCAAGGCCGGCAACCAGCCGTTCCCGCCGTCGAGTCCCTGGTTCGACAAGGATATCCCGGTTCCGGCCCGCGATATAGAAAAGGCCAAGCAGCTGATGAAGGAAGCGGGCTATGAGAAGCTCGATATCGAGCTGCAGCACGCCAACAATACCACCCAAACGCAGATGATGCAGGTCATCCAGTCGATGGTGGCCGAAGCCGGCTTCAACGTCACGCTGAAGGCAACCGAATTCGCCACGCTTCTTTCCGAACAGACCGCCGGCAACTATCAGCTGTCCCGTTCGGACTGGTCCGGCCGTATCGATCCGGATGGCAATATTCACCAGTTCGTCACCTGCAAGGGCGGCATTAACGACGTGAAATATTGCAACCCGAAGGTCGACGAGCTGCTCAACGCGGCCCGCGCCTCAACCGATGACGCTGTCCGCAAGGAAAAGTATGACGCGGCCATGACGATCCTCGATGAGGACATGCCGATCATCTACCTCGGCCACCAGCCTTATGCCTACGCCCTTTCCAAGAAGGTCAAGGGCTGGGCTCCGTCGCCGGACGGCATGATCCGTCTGCTCGGCGTCAGCAAGGACTGATCGCTAATTTCATAAAGGCAGCCGCACGGGGACATTCCTCGTGCGGCGCCCACACTGACCATACCGAGACCTAGCCTGAACGAGGGCGATGCCATGCCTGTTTACATCGGCAAGCGACTACTGGTCGCGATCCCGACGCTGCTGATCATTTCGATCTTCGTCTTTTCATTGCAGAAGCTATTGCCCGGTGACCCGGTTCTGGCCATGGCCGGTGAAGAACGCGATCCGGCTACGATCGAATTCCTGCGCGAGAAATATCGTCTCAACGATCCGATGCCGATTCAGTACCTCAACTGGCTGGGCGGCGTCGTGACAGGCGATTTCGGCATTTCGCTCAGAACCAACCAGCCTGTGTTGGAACTGATCGGACAGAAACTGCCGGTCACCATTCAGCTTGCCGTCATGGCGATGTTCTTCGCGATGATCATCGGCATCCCGATCGGTATTCTGGCTGCGGTGAAGAAGAATACCTGGATCGACTACACCGCCAATATCGTGGCGCTTTCCGGCCTCTCCATCCCGAATTTCTGGCTGGGCATCATGCTGATCCTGCTGGTCTCAGTGCAGCTCGGATGGCTTCCGGCTTCCGGTTACGAGTCGATCTTCGTCGATCCGGTCCGCTCCATCCAGACGATGATCATGCCGGCTTTCGTGCTTGGCAACGCGCTTGCCGCAACCCTGATGCGCCATACCCGCTCGGCCATGGTCGCGGTTTTGAGCTCCGATTATATCCGCACCGCCCGCGCCAAAGGGCTGTCGCCAAGCGAAATCATCCTGTCGCACAGTTTCCGCAACGCGCTTCTGCCGGTCATCACGCTTCTGGCGCTGCTCTTCGGCGAGCTGCTTGCCGGTGCCGTCCTGACCGAACAGATCTTCACCATTCCGGGCTTCGGCAAGATGACCGTCGATGCCGTGTTCACCCGCGATTATGCCGTCGTCCAGGGCATCGTGCTGTGCACCGCCGTCGGCTTCATCCTGATGAACCTTCTCGCCGACATTGCCTATGTCCTGCTCAATCCGCGCCTCAGGGCGACTATCTGAGGACGACGATATGACTTCCATCAACTCAACCGTCTCCATCCCCGCCAAGCGACAGGAGAGCCGCGCCTGGAAGAAGATGAAGCGCAACAGGTCGGCCCTTGCCGGCCTGATCATCGTGCTTTTCTTCGCCATTCTCGCCATCGCCGCTCCGATCCTGCCGATCGCCGATCCAATTGCCACAAGCTGGGGCGCGATCCGCAAGGCACCATCCGCCGCCCACTGGCTCGGCACTGACGATCTCGGACGCGACATTCTCTCGCGGATGATCTACGGCGCGCAGGCCTCGCTGATGGCTGGTGTCGTCTCGGTTTTGATCGCCGTGGTGATCGGCGTGCCCTTTGGCCTGCTCGCCGGATATTTCGGCGGCTGGGTCGACATGGTGATCTCGCGTGTCACCGAGGCTCTGCTTGCCATGCCCTTTCTCATCATGGCGATTGCGCTTGCCGCCTTTCTCGGCCCGAGCCTGACCAATGCGATGATCGCCATCGGTCTTTCGGCCATGCCGATCTTCGTGCGGCTGACCCGCGGCCAGGTGCTTGCGGTCAAGACGGAGGACTATGTCGAGGGCGCTCGTTCGATCGGCCTGAACCATTTCGACATCATGACCCGCTACATCCTGCCCAATGTCTTTGCCCCGATCATCGTTCAGGCAACGCTTACGGTGGCGACCGCGATCATCGCGGAAGCAAGCCTTTCTTTCCTCGGGCTGGGCCAGCAGGCGCCAGCACCAAGCTGGGGTTCGATGCTCAACACCGCCAAGAACTTTCTGAGCCAGGCACCTTGGATGACCATGTGGCCTGGTATCGCAATCTTCCTCGTCGTCATCGGGTTCAATCTGCTTGGCGACGGCCTGCGCGACGCACTCGATCCTCGCGAAGCCTAAGACTGGGCGAAGCCTGAAATCTCATAGGGAATTCCAAGAATGTCCGATTTTACCACTCGCCCCGAAATCCTCGGCACCTTCGGCGTCGTTACCTCCACGCATTGGATCGCATCCGCCGTCGGCATGGCCATCCTCGAAAAGGGTGGCAATGCCTTTGACGCCGCTGTTGCCACCGGCTTCGTTTTGCAGATCGTCGAGCCGCACCTCTGCGGTCCGGGTGGCGACATGCCGGCTGTCTTTTATTCCAAGAAGACCGACAAGGTTGAGGTCATCTGCGCACAGGGCCCGGCTCCGGCCGGTGCCACGATCGAGCATTACACGTCGGAAGGTCTTAAGCTGATCCCCGGCGACGGTCTGCTTGCCACTGTCATCCCCGGCGCCTTCGACGGCTGGATGCTGATGCTGCGCGATTACGGCACGATGAGCGTGCGCGAGGTTCTGGAGCCTGCGATCTATTACGCCGAGCACGGTCATCCGACGCTGCCGCGCGTGTCGAATACGATCAAGGGCCTTGCCGATTTCTTCAAGAAGGAATGGCCGACCTCCTACGAAACCTGGCTACCGGGTGGTTCGGCACCGGAAGCACATGCCAATTTCAAGAACCCGGTCTTGGCCGAGACCTACAAGCGCATCATCGCGGGATCGGAAGCCAGGACCGGCCGCGAAAATCAGGTCGAGGCGGCGCGTGACGCCTTCTATCGCGGCTTCGTGGCGGAAACGATCGATAGCTACCTCAAGACCGCCGAAGTCATGGATGCGAGCGGTTCCAAGCACAAGGGTGTCTTGACCGCTGAAGACATGGCGAACTGGAGCGCCACCGTCGAAGCACCGCAGACGCTGGATTACCAGGACTGGACGATCGCCAAGACGCCGGCCTGGGGGCAGGGGCCGGTGCTTCTTCAGTCGCTCGCGCTCTTGAAGGGTTTTGATCTTGCCGCCATGGACCCGTCTGGCCCGGATTTCGTCCATACGGTGGTCGAGGCGATGAAACTCGCCTTCGCCGACCGAGAGGTCTATTACGGCGATCCGGAATTTGGTCAGATCCCGACCGAATATCTTCTCTCGGAAGGCTATAATGCCGAGCGACGCAAGCTGATCGGCTCGACGGCTTCGCTCGACCTTCGCCCGGGTACCGTGCCGGGTTACGAGCATCAGGTCGACGCGACCATGGCGATGCTGGCCGAGATGAGCGGCACGGGCACAGTTTACGAGCCGACCATGTCGCACCTGACCGAAAAGCGTGGCGATACCGTCCATATCGACGTCATCGACCGCTGGGGCAACATGGTCTCGACCACGCCGTCGGGCGGCTGGCTGCAGTCCTCGCCAATCGTGCCGGGGCTCGGTTTCGCGCTGAATTCCCGCGCCCAGATGTTCTGGTTGAAGGACGGCCTGCCGACTTCGCTTGCGCCGGGCAAGCGTCCGCGCACGACGCTGACCCCGTCGCTGGCGCTGCTTCAGGGCAAGCCCTCTATGGTCTTCGGCACGCCGGGCGGCGACCAGCAGGACCAATGGCAGCTGCCTTTCTTCCTGCGGTATGCCCATCACGGCAAGAACCTGCAGGCGGCGATCGACATGCCGCTCTTCCACACGTCCCATTTCCCGGGCTCTTTCTATCCGCGCACCAGCTCGCCGGGCGAGATCATGGTGGAAAGCACGATCGGTGAGGCAACGCTCGAAGAACTCCGCCGCCGCGGCCACAAGGTCAAGGTTGCCGACGCATGGTCCGTCGGTCGGCTGACGGCCGCCCGACGCGATGCCGATGGCCTGCTGCGGGCTGCCGCAACTCCGCGTCTGATGCAGGCCTATGCGATAGGACGATGACACCATGACCACAACCGCCCCCGTCCTCTCGGTGAAAAACCTCTCGACCTCTTTCCTCGTCGATGGAGAGTGGAAGAGCGTTGTCCGCAACATGTCCTTCGATGTTGCGCCGGGTGAAACCGTTGCCATCGTCGGCGAAAGTGGCTCCGGCAAGTCCGTCACTTCGCTGTCGCTGATGCGTCTTCTGGCTCCGGCAACCAGCCGCATAGAAGGTGAGGTCATGCTGAATGGCCGCAACCTGCTTGCACTGTCTGAAAAGGAGATGCGGGCGGTGCGCGGCAATGAGGTCTCGATGATCTTTCAGGAGCCGATGACCTCGCTCAACCCGATCTTTACCATCGGTAGGCAGATATCCGAGGTTCTGGTCAGACACAAGGCGATGTCGAAGACCGAAGCCCGTGCCGAGACGATCCGGCTGCTCGAAAAGGTTCGCATCCCGAATGCTGCCGGCCGTTTCGATGAATATCCGCACCAGTTTTCCGGTGGCATGCGCCAGCGCGTGATGATCGCCATGGCGCTCGCCTCGCGGCCGAAGCTGCTGATCGCTGACGAGCCGACGACCGCACTCGACGTGACCATTCAGGGGCAGATCCTCGACCTGATCAAGGTGCTGCAGGAAGAGGAGGGCATGTCCGTCCTGTTCATAACCCATGACATGGGTGTCGTTGCAGAGATCGCCGACCGCACCATCGTCATGTTCCGCGGCGACGAGGTCGAGACCGGCCCGACCGAGGAGATTTTCCACCGCGGCAAACACCCGTACACGCGGGCACTTCTCTCGGCCGTACCGAAGCTGGGCTCCATGCAGGGTCACGACTGGCCGACACGGTTTCCGGTTCTCGACGCCGAAACGGGTAAACCGGCCGAACCGGTAGAGGTGGCCGATACCGTCGTCCTGTCGAAGCGTCCGGTTCTGGAGGTGAAGAACCTCGTCACCCGTTTCCCGATCCGTTCCGGCCTCTGGTCGCGTCAGACGGGTGCCGTCCATGCGGTCGAAAACGTCTCCTTCGATCTCTTCCAGGGCGAAACCCTGTCACTGGTCGGCGAATCCGGCTGCGGCAAGTCGACGACGGGTCGTTCTATCATGCGTCTCGTCGAACCGACCGGAGGTGATGTTGCGCTCGACGGTTATGACGTCATGCGGCTCGACACGATGGGTCTGCGGCAGATGCGCAAGTCGGTACAGATGATCTTCCAGGATCCGTTCTCCTCGCTCAACCCGCGCATGACGGTGGGCACGGCGATCTCCGAACCCTTCATCAAACATCGTCTGGGCACGGCAAAACAGGCGAAGGAAAAAACGGCGGATCTGCTCGAAAAGGTCGGTCTTTCCGCCGATATGGCGAGCCGTTATCCGCACGAATTCTCCGGCGGCCAGCGTCAGCGCATTGCCATCGCCCGCGCGCTGGCTCTCGACCCGAAAGTTATTGTCGCCGATGAGAGCGTGTCCGCGCTGGATGTGTCGATCAAGGCGCAGGTTTGTAACCTGCTTCTCGATCTGCAGCAGAGCCTGAACCTCGCCTTCCTGTTCATCTCTCATGACATGGCGGTGGTCGAGCGCGTCAGCCATCGGGTTGCGGTCATGTATCTGGGCGAGATCGTCGAAATCGGGCCGCGCGCGGCGGTCTTCGACAATCCGCAGCATCCCTATACGAAGAAGCTGATGTCCGCAGTACCGGTGCCGGACCCGGCGCGACGCGGCATCCGTCGCGGCATTTCCAACGACGAGCTGAAGAGCCCGGTGCGGGCAATGGGTTATGAGCCGCCAAAGCGGAAATACAAGGAAGTGTCACCGGGACATGTGGTGCAGATCGGCTGAGCCAGCCGATCTGGTGATGTTGAACTGTCAGGCACAGGAGGTCGTTGGACCTCCTACACCCCGGCAGATCTCGCGGTCAGACTGACGCCTGTGATTGTAGCATCTGCCACGATTCGTAGGCCGAAATGACGGTTTCCATCTGCGCCGTGTGGCCGGTGATGAAATCGTCCCCGTAGATGGTTTCGTCCGGATATTCGGTGATGAGCGTCAGCGGTACGGTGTGGCGGTCGTCGATCGACGACAGGCAAGGGAAACCGTTGATGATGCGGAACCCGGTTTCGCCGGCATGGATCTCATAAAGCGCGATCTGGCGGTTGTTATAGTCGAGAATGCCCGGAATGGCGCCGAGATGCCGTGTCACGTGGTCGAGCATGGCTTCGGCTTGTTCCGTCCAGCCTGCGTGGTGGCGCATCACGAGGAAGAAGCCTTTCGGCAATGTCCACATGGCGAAATTGCGCGGCACGTAACCTGAAAGCGGGCGTGTCCATTCATGAGACGGGTAGCCGTGCAGGTTCACATGCAGTTTCGCGCCGCTGATTTCCTGCGCCTTGAAGCGGATTGCCTTCTCGTTCAGGTGCTCGCCTGAATTTTCGCGGGTGCGGTATTCGAGGTCGTCACCGAGAGCCGTGTAACGGGCGGCGTGGTGCATGTGGCGCGGGTTGTCGACGCGCAGGCGCTGGTGCAGCGCGTAACCATCCGGGTTTTCCAGCGGCGAGATGGTGAAATGCGCGTTGGCGCGTTCTTTCAGCACGCGTGCGGCGCGGATGGCGCCGACGATGCCGGTCGTTTCGTTCGGATGCTGGCCGCCGCTGATCATGACGGCCGCTTCGCTGCCCTTGACGTAGTGAGCTTTGAGAATGCGGCCGGAACGGGAATTGGCGGTAAACTCTTCACCACCGATCTCGGCCAGTAGCTTGGCCATCTGTGCGGCAGCCGGTGGTTCGATGGCTGTATCGATCGCCTGTTCCTTGCCGTCGAGGAAACCGGTCGTCAGAGGCCGGGTTTCGACGCGGATGTTGATCTCGCCAGCACTCTGAATGATTTCCGGCACAATCTGACCGGGCTTCAGGCCGCGGTCGCCGAGCGGGCGGCCGGATTTCTTCTGAAAGAATTCCAGCAGTGAGAAGTAGAAATCCTCGTGAAGGGCTTCGCGCAGGCTGACGACTTCAACGCCGACCGGCAGATCCATGTCTTCGGCCGGATGGGAAACGCGGATATTGAGTTCTTCGAAATAGGGTTCGGTGGCACCCCAGTCGTAACCGGCAACCGCTTCGATGGCGCCGTGGAAGAGGCGCTCGTAATCGGTTTCCAGACGCTCGCCGGTCGTATCGCCTTCGGCGCGATACCAGCCGGTTGGCGAGACATTGGTTTCGCCTACGACATCTTTGTGGACGCGGTTCGGCACGAGAATTTTCAGCGTTTCGCTCTGGCCATTGCGGGTCAGCGTCACGTCGTAAAAGAACTCACCGTCCTCGCGGGCAATGAATTCGATCTTCGCGTCACCAACGAGCGATGCAAGCGGATAAGCTTCGAGGCGGAAACGGTTTGCCGGGGCATTGGCATGTACCGGATAACGCACCTCGATTTCCGTCACGCCGGTAAGGTCGATCTCTTCCAGAAAGGTGAAGAGAAGCGGCTTGTAGGCGCTGCGGATGCGGGCGGTGATGCCGTTGTCCTTCAGCGCCTGCTCGGTGGCACGGCGGCTTTTTGTATCGTCAAATGTCCAGGCTTCGAAAGCGAGGCCGGGCTTGGCACCGGTGACCAGAGTTTCAAGAGTACGCTCGATTGAAGTCTCGAATATCGTGGTCATGGTGTCATGCCTTGCTGTGTATCGAAGTGTTTATCTTGAGGTGCGACCGGTCGGGTCGAGGCTGTCGCGCAGCCAGTCGCCGAGCAGGTTGAGGCCAAGCACGGTGAGCAAGATGGCGAGGCCCGGGAAGACGCTGACCCACCATGCGGTCTGCAGATAGGTGCGGCCGTCGGCCAGCATGCCGCCCCAGCTCGGAATGGTCGGATCAACGCCGAGGCCGAGGAAGGTCAGGCTGCTTTCAAGCAGGATGTTGTTGGCGACGTTGAGCGTCATCAGCACGATTACCGGGCCGATCAGGTTCGGCAGAAGATGCTGGAAGATGATGCGCCAGTCCTTCACGCCGATGGCACGCGCCGAAAGGATGAATTCACGCTCGCGCAGCGTCAGGACGGAGCCGCGCACGAGGCGGGCATATTGCACCCATTGCGACACGATCAGCAGGATGATCGTGTTCGTCAGGCTGCCGCCGACGATGGCGATGAAGGTGATTGCGAGAAGGATGAACGGCATGGCGAGCTGCAGGTCGGCAAAACGCATGACCAGCATGTCCCAGAAGCCGCGATAGTAACCGGCGATCAGGCCGACCACCACGCCGAAGATGACGGCGCCGATGACGGAGGTGAAACCGACCAGAAGCGAGATCTTGCCGCCGGCAACGACACGGGCCAGCACGTCACGCCCAAGCGGATCGGTGCCGAACGGATGCGCCGCTGACGCAAAGGGCTTTGCCAGACGTGCCATCAGGTCGATCTTGTCTGCGCCACCGGGAAACAGCAGGTCGGAGAACAGCACGGCGAGGCAGATGATGATGGTCAGTGCTGCACCGAGAATAAATTCCAGGTTCGCGAAGCGCGACAGGCGGGAGGTTTTGGAAGCCATGGTCGGTTACTCCGTGCGGATGCGCGGGTCGACGAGGCCATAGGCGATGTCGACCAGAAGGTTGATGCCGACGATCATCAGCGACAGAACGGTGATGACGGCCTGGAGCACCGGGAAATCGCGTGCGCCAACGGCATCGAAGGCTAGCGTACCCATGCCCGGCCAGTTGAAGACGCGCTCGATGACGACGATGCCGCCAAGCAGGCCGCCGAATTGCAGGCCGAAATAGGTGATCAGCGGAATGGCGCAGTTGCGCAGCGCGTGCTTGTAGAGAACCTTGCTTTCGGAAAGCCCCTTGGCACGGGCCACCATGATATATTGTGATTGCAGGGTTTCCAGCATCGACGTGCGCACGAGGCGGACATTGGTCGCTGTCAGGATGACGCCCATGGTGACAGCCGGCATGACATAGCTTGCCCAGCCAGACATGCCGCTTGGCGGTAGCCAGCCGAGCGTGATGGCGAATAGTAGGACCAGCATGGTTGCCAGCCAGAAATTCGGGAAGGACAGGCCAATTAGCGAGAAGATACGGATCGCCTGGTCAGCGGCCTTGCCGCGCGAGGTGGCGGCCTTGATGCCGAGTGGGATAGACAGCGCGATCGACACGAACATCGAGATGAAGGCGAGCAGCAGCGTGGCGGGCAGGGCGTGGCCGATCAGCAGTGAGACAGAGGTGCCGCCGGAGAAGCTGCGACCGAAATCGAGCGTGACCAGACCCTTGAGGAAGTTGAGATATTGCACGAAGAACGGCTGGTCGGTGCCGAGCGCTGCACGAATGCGCGCAAGATCGTCCTCCGTCATGCTGCCACCGCCCTGAAACATCGTCACTGCCGGATCACCGGTCAGGCGAATGGCGAAGGAGACAACGAGAGTGATGGCGATAACGACGAAGATCGCCTGTAGCAGTCGCTTAATGAGGAAACCGGCCAAGTTCTAGTTCCTAAAAGAGAAGTTCAGCTTCGCCAGCAACGCGGGCGAAGCGATTTGACAGAAAAATCGCCGCGAAGATTATTCGACGGTGACGTCGGTCAGCTTCATGCGGTTGTCCGGAGGCGCGATGAAGCCCTTGACCCGCTTATTGATGCCGAAGATCGCGTTGGTGTTGTAGAGCGGCAGCTCAAGGGCGCGTTCGGATGCATAGGCACCGACTTCCTTGAGGATCTTTTCGCGCTCGGCACGGTCGGTCAGCGGGCGCTGCGATTCCAGCAGCTTGTCCAGCTTTTCGTCCTTGTCGTAGGGGTTCCACTTTTCGCCCGAGTGGTACATCGAATACGCCGTGTTGTCGTAATCGAAGGTCCAGCCGCCCCATTTCTGCTGGAACATCGCGCCGGTCTTGCCCTGCGGGATGATGTCGTTCAGCAGAACGTTGGTTTCGTAAGGTTTGATCGTGGCGGTGATGCCAACCATCGACAGATAGCTGGAAATAACCTGCGCAACTTCGTTCATCGTCGCGTCATTGCCGCGGATGTCGATCTGAAGCGTCGCACCAGCCTTTACGCCGGCTTCCGCCAGTAGCTTCTTCGCACCTGCCGGATCATACGGGATCGCCTTCAGGTCCGGATCGAAACCGAAGGAAAGCGCGCTCTGGAAGCTGGTGATCTCGGAGGCCTGGCCGGCGAGGATTGACTTAACGATCGTGCCGCGATCGACGGCCATGATGATCGCTTTGCGCACCTTCGGATCGGCGGTGATGCCGTCACGGGTGTTGAAACGCAGCGCATCGACGGTCGGGCCGGGAACGGAAACGATCTCAAGCTTGTCGTCGCCCTGGATGACCGGCAGCATGCCGATCGGAATGGTCGGCGGGATGACGAGATCGACGCGGCCGGCCTGCAGTTCGGCAACCGCGGTCGCTGGCTCTGAGATGAAGCGGTATTCGAGTTCCGACAGCTTCGGCGCCCCGCCCCAGTAATCCGGGTTGGCCTGAAGCTTGATGTCGACCTTCGGCTGATAGGAGACAAACTTGAATGGGCCTGTTCCAACCGGGTTAAGGTTGAAATTGTCCTCACCCTTTTCGGTGATGTATTTCGGCGGAACGATCATCGCGCCGTAACCGGCGAGCTTGGTCAAGAGGACCGGATCCGGCGCCTTCAGCTTCAGGTCGACCGTGTAATCGTCGATGATGTCAACGCTTTCGATGGCGATATAGTTGGAACGCTGCGGGCCCTTGGCACCCTGTTCGCCGAGAAGGCGCTCGAAGGTGAACTTGACCGCGGCGGCGTTAAAGTCTTCGCCGTTATGGAATTTCACGCCCTGGCGCAGCTTGAAGCGGATGCGCTTGCCTTCGTCCAGTTCTTCCCAGCTCTCGGCGAGACCGGGAACGAGCTTGAGGTCGGGACCGCGATAGGTCAGGCCGTCAAAGATATTGGTGGCGACCGCTGCCCACTGAACGAGGAACGTGTCGATCGGATCCCAGCTGCCCGGATCCTGCGGCGACGAGATGGTCATCTTGCCGGCGGCAAAGGCCGGGGCGGCGGAAAGTGCGGTGCCGGCGAGAGCGAAAGCTACGAACGCCGACGCCAATCCCCTTTTGAACGTTGTCATTACCTGTTCCTCTTCAGATGCTTGCGATTGTGTCGCGGTTTGTGATCCGGGTTTCTTCAGGCGCTTTTGGCGATGAAATGGCCCGGATTGATTTCCTCGTGGGAAAGAATGGCCGGCTCGTCGCCGACGCGACGGACGGGATTTGGAATTTCGCCCTCGATCAGCGCCGTGTTGCGCGATGTCGTCGGATCGGCAACCGGAACGGCGGAGAGAAGGCGGCGCGTATAATCGTGGCTCGGGTTTTCGAACACCTGACGGCGCGAACCCATTTCCATGATCTGGCCGAGATAGAGCACGGCGACGCGATGGCTCATCTTTTCGACAACGGCCATGTCATGACTGATGAACAGATAGGCGAGGCCACGCTCTGCCTGAAGGTCCATGAACAGGTTGATGATCTGCGCCTGGATCGACACGTCGAGTGCCGACAGTGCTTCGTCGGCGATGATCAGCTTGGGATCGGACGCAAGCGCACGGGCGATGCAGACACGCTGGCGCTGGCCGCCGGAGAATTCGTGCGGGTAACGCGAGGCGACATTCGAAGGCAGGCCGACCCGCTCCAGCAGTTCATCGACGCGGCGTTTGACTGCCTTGCTATCGTTGATCAGGCCATGGGTGTTGATCGGTTCGGCGATCGAGAAGCCGACCGTCTTGCGCGGATCGAGCGAGGCGAACGGGTCCTGGAAGATGTACTGCACTTCCTGACGCATGCGAAAACGCTCGGCAGCCGACATGGACGAATAGGTACGGCCGTCAAAGGCGATCTCGCCGCCCATGGAGGACTGCAACTGCTGGATGGTGCGGCCGATCGTCGACTTGCCGGAACCGCTCTCGCCGACCAAAGCCAGCGTTTCGCCGGGATGGATGTCGAAGGAAACCTTCTGCACGGCGCTGCAGCGATGGGTGGCCTTGCCGAACAGGTTCTTCTTGATGTCGAAGCGGACAAACAGGTCTTTTACGGAGAGAAGCGGCTTTTCGTTGTATTTCGCGGTGTCCTGCACGCGCTCTTCACCGACCACGGTCGGTTCGCCATCCTGAAGAACGGTGAGCGGCATGCGCTTCGGGAAATCTTCGCCGGACATGCTGCCGAGGCGAGGCACGGCGGAGAGAAGCGTGCGGGTATAGGGATGCTGCGGGTTGGCGAAAATCTCGTTGACCGGACCTTCCTCGACCTTCTGGCCCTTCCACATGACGACGACATGGTCGGCCATTTCTGCAACCACGCCCATGTCATGGGTGATGAAGACCATGCCCATGCCGAGTGTCTTCTGCAGGTCGCGCATGATGTTGAGGATTTGCGCCTGAATGGTCACGTCGAGCGCGGTGGTCGGCTCGTCGGCGATTAGCAGCTTTGGGCGGCAGGCAAGCGCCATGGCGATCATCACGCGCTGGCGCATGCCGCCCGAAAGCTGGTGCGGGAAACGATGAAGAAGCTGGGCTGAATCCGGCAGGCGCACCATGTCGAGCAGGCGCTGGGCCTCCGTCATGGCGGCTGATTTGCCGAGCTTTTCATGCAGCATCAGCACTTCGCAGATCTGGTCGCCGATGGTGAAGACCGGGTTGAGCGAGGTCATCGGCTCCTGGAAGATCATGGCGATCTCCTTGCCGCGGATCGACCGCATCTCCTTCTGGGACGCCTTCAGCAGATCCTTGTCGTTGAACATGATGCGGCCGCTCGCGTATTTCGCGCCCATCATGTCGGCAAGTCGCATGGTCGACAGCGAGGTGACCGACTTGCCCGAACCGGATTCTCCGACGACGGCAACGGTCTGGCCGGCCTCGACCGTAAACGACAGATCGTCGACGACACGGCTGGAGCCGAATTCGACGCTCAGATTTTCGACCGACAGAAGCGGTTTGATGGTTTCGCTCGTGGTCATGTCCGTGTCTCCGGCTTGGCCTGTTCGGTCGTTGAAGGTTTGCCGCTATCAATGCGGGCGATGACGGCGCCTGCCGTCTGTGATGAACCTGCTTCAGCAAGGATGGTGATGGTGCCGGAAACCGATGCGGTGACCGCCGTTTCCATCTTCATCACGTCCATCATTGCCAGAACTTCACCTTTTTCTACAAGTGCGCCATCGGAAACATTCCAGTGAACGAGAAGGCCGGGCACGGGTGCAATCACCGCACCCGCATCGTTCTCTTGGTTCTTCTTGTCGCTGTTCGAGGTTGCCGAAAGTGGTCCGAGCAGGCGCAGGAAGGCATCCGGAATACCGATTTCCACACGCTTGCCGTCGATTTCGACATGGCCGCGCAGAAGGCTGGCGCTCGATGCCGGGGCAGGGCGGCTGGCGGCCTCTAGCGTTTTGGCAAAGTCGGTTTCGATCCAGCGCGTGTGAACGCGGAAATTTTTGGCGAAATCGTCATGCGCGATGACGGCGCGGTGGAAGGGCAGCACGGACGGCACGCCCTCAATGGTGAATTCGCTTAAGGCACGGCGCGAGCGGGCGATCGCCTGCTCGCGGGTCGCGCCCCATACGATCAGCTTGGCCGAAAGGGAATCGAACATCGGCGGAATGGCCGAGCCGGAAACGACGCCGGAATCCAGACGCACGCCGGGGCCGGAAGGTGCGGCAAATCTGGAAATCTCGCCGGCAGACGGCAAAAAGCCACGGCCGGGATCTTCCATGTTGATACGGAACTCGATGGCATGGCCGCGGGGTTCCGGCATCGTCGTTACGCTGAGCGGCAGACCTTCTGCGATGCGGAACTGCTCGATGACGAGGTCGAGGCCGGTCGTTTCTTCCGTCACCGGATGTTCCACCTGCAGGCGGGTGTTGACCTCGAGGAAGGAAATCACGCCATCGGCGCTGAGCAGGAATTCCACCGTTCCGGCGCCGGTGTAACCGGCTTCAGCGCAGATATCGCGCGCAGCCGAATGGATTTTTTGGCGCTGTTCATCGGAGAGGAAAGGCGCAGGTGCTTCCTCGACAAGTTTCTGGTTGCGACGCTGCAACGAGCAATCGCGGGTCCCCACCACCAGAACATTGCCGAGACGGTCCGCCAGAACCTGCGCCTCGATATGCCGCGGCCGGTCGAGAAACTGCTCGACATAACATTCACCGCGACCGAAGGCGGCCACCGCTTCACGCGTGGCCGATGAAAACAGCTCCTCGACCTCGCCGAGTTCGCGGGCGATCTTCAAGCCGCGACCACCACCGCCATGGGCTGCCTTGATGGCGATCGGCAGGCTGAATTTCTTTGCGAAGGCCAGAGCCTCGGCGGGCGAGGAAATCGCGCCATCGGAACCGGCAACCAGAGGCGCGCCGACCTTCTGGGCAATCGCACGCGCCTTCAGCTTGTCGCCGAGTGCCTCGATCACCTTCGGATCGGGGCCGATCCAGATGAGGCCGGCATCGATGACAGCTTGCGCAAACTCGCTGCGTTCCGAGAGAAAACCGTAACCGGGATGCACGGCATCGGCGCCCGAGCGCTTCGCAATGGCGATCAGCTTGTCGATATCGAGATAGCTGTCCTTGGCGGTCACGCCGTTCAGCGCATAGGCCTCATCGGCCAAGTCTGTGAACAGCGCGTCCGCATCGGCATCGGCGTAAACGGCGACCGAGGTCAGGCCGTAATCCTTGCAGGCCCGGATGATCCGCACCGCGATCTCGCCGCGGTTTGCTATCAGAACCTTTTTCATGGGCACTTTCCTGGAATGAAACGGGGCGCGAAGCGGCTCACCGCGTTGAAGCGGATCTTTGCGCCGACAGGTATCTGGCCGGCGGGATCGAGATGATGGCCGGCGACATTGGCGATGACCGGATAACCGCCGGTCAGCGGATGATCAGCAAGGAACAGCACGGGCTGGCCGCTGGCCGGAACCTGAAGCGCGCCGCGTACGGTGGCCTCGCTCGGTAGCTCGCTGTGGTTGGACCGTTCGAGAGCATCGCCCGACAGCCGGATACCGACGCGGCTGGACTGCGGCGTGACCGACCATTCCTGGGTGAGGAAGCTTTCGACGGCGGAGTCGCTAAACCAGTCGGTGCGTGGGCCCATCACGACGTCGAGCACAATGGTTTCGGTGGCGGACGGCACGGCAAAGGCAGGCTCTTCCAATGAAACGAATGTGTTTGCCGGTGCGGTCCGAATGTTGACGATATCACCGACAGCCGGGGCGGCAGGGCCGATCTGCGCCAGCGTGTCTGTCGCCGTGCTGGAAAGCACCGGCGCAACATCAAATCCGCCGCGCAACGCCAGATAGGAGCGCATGCCGCTTTCCGGCGTGCCAAGCGAAACGACGTCGCCGTCATCGAGCGCGATGGCTGTGTGGTGCAGGCCCGAGATTTTGCTGCCGTCAGCGCCGGTGATCGAGATCGGCATCGTAGCGCCGGTCAGTGCCATGACGCTCTGGCCACGCATGCGGAAGCTGAGGCCACCGAGGGTGATTTCCAGTGCGGTTGTGTTTGCCGGATTGCCGACGAGGCGATTGGCGGCCTTGAAGCTTGCCCGGTCGGCGGCGCCCGAAACGCTGATGCCCTGCCCGGCCTGACCCGCACGGCCAAGATCCTGAAACAGGATCGGCAGGCCGATGGAGAGAATTTCGATCGATGCCGTATCGGCTTCTGGCGATACAATCGCCTTGGCTGCGGCAGATCTGGCCGATGTCTGGATCTCGTAGGCCGCATCCTTCGCCATGTCGCGAAACTTGATGCGACTGCCCGGCTGCAGCAGCGAGGCGGGCGTGCGGTCGATATCGAACATCGCGAGCGGCGTGGTGCCGATCAGCTGCCAGCCGCCGGGGCTGGTTTTCGGGTAGATGCCGCTGAATTCGCCGGCCAAACCAACAGCTCCAGCCGGAACCTGCGTGCGCGGCGACTTGCGACGCGGCACGGCAAGGCGCGGATCGCCGCCGGACAGATAGGCAAAGCCGGGCGCAAAGCCGGTAAAGGCGGCGACATAATCGCTTTCACCATGCAGCCGGATGACATCTGCCGCGCTCATGCCGAGAATGCCGGCAACCTCGGCCAGATCCTCGCCGTTATAACGCACTGGAATTTCAACCAGCGCACCAGATGCAGCCTTGCGCTCACCACCGGCTAGGGCCGTGATGGCATCAACCAGTGCTTCCTCGGAGACCGTGTAGGGATCGAACGAGACGAGCAGCGTGCGTGCAGCCGGAATGATTTCGGTCACGCCCTCGATCGGTCTGGTCTTCAGCGCATCGAACAGCGCCAGCGCCTCACCGAGGTCGGCGAGTTCTACGAGAATGCAATCGCCGCGCACCGGCAGGATGCGCATCGACGTGTCTCGGGTCGTGTTCGGCATGACGGGCTGCATGATCGTTCAGGCAATTCCGCTGAAGGCTCGGATGCTGAGGCCCGCCTGCTCGAAAACCTCGCGCAAGCGCTTGGCCATGGCAACGGCACCCGGGCTGTCGCCATGCACGCAGATCGACTGGGCATCGACCTTGGTGAACGTCCCGTCGATCGCCTCGATCACGCCTTCCCTGACCATGCGCACCATGCGCGTGGCAATGAGGTCTGGATCGTGCAGAACAGAACCTTTTTCGCGGCGCGAGACGAGATTGCCTTCCGGTGTATAGGCGCGGTCGGCAAAGGCTTCGGCAACGACAGTCAGGCCGGCTGTGCGAGCCTGAGCGACAAGCGGAGAGCCGGCGAGCGCCATCAGCACCAATGAGGGATCGACAGCGAGGATCGCGTCGATGACGTCTTTGCCCTGGCGGGCATCAATGGCGATCGTGTTGTAGAGCGCGCCATGCGGCTTGACATAGGTGACGCGCGTGCCCGCGGCCTTTGCGAGACCCTGCAGCGCGCCGATCTGGTAGATCACGTCGCCGATCAGTTCCTCGCTGGATGGGTCCATGTTGCGGCGGCCGAAACCGGCGAGGTCGCGGTAGCCTACATGCGCACCGATGGCGACGCCGCGCTCGGCAGCTGACTTCAAGGTCTTGAGGATACCGGCCGGGTCGCCCGCATGAAAGCCACAGGCCACATTGGCGCTGCTGACGATATCGAGCATGGCGGAATCATCGCCCATCGTCCAGGCTCCGAAGCTCTCGCCCAAGTCACTGTTGATGTCGATGGTCGGCATGAAATTCCATCCGTCTTGATAAGTTGACTAAACGCTAACAAAGGCGAACAATACTGTCCAGAGTGTTGAACAATTTTTGTGTAATGCCCTACAAATGATCAATTGCTCAATATTTGCGCAAAAGATGAATTCTGCACGGATAAGTTCGCTTTCTGCCTCTGCCTTCAGTTCATTTTGCTTGTGAGCGGCTTGGAAGCGCATTACCGAAAATGAAAAGCTCGTCCGAAGCGAAAGGGTAAGGCTTGGCTGCACGTAAACCGCAAGGTGATGAAACAGGATACTCAAACCTTGGCGGCAGCAACGCGACAGGATCGCGAGCGGCGGAGCCTGTACAGACGCTGGCCGAAACGGTCGCCGAGCGCGTTCGCGAAAAGGTCATATCGGGCACGCTCACGCCTGGAAGTCACCTTTCTGAAATGGTGCTGTGTGAAGAGCTGCAGGTTTCGCGAAACACGCTGCGTGAAGTTTTCCGTATCCTGACGAAGGAAGGATTGCTGCGCTACGAAGCAAACCGCGGCGTCTTCGTTTCCACGCCGAGCATGTCGACCATCATAGACATCTATCGTGTGCGGCGCTTCATCGAATGTTCTGCACTGGCGCAGGCGCATCCGCGCCATCCGGGTACGCAGCGCATGCGGCTGGCGGTGGATGATGCGCATCGTTGCCGCGAGGCAGGAAACTGGCTCGGCGTCGGGAGCGCCGACATCTCGTTCCACTCGGCGATCGTCGAACTTGCAGACAGCCCGCGCCTATCAAGTTTTTATGCACATATTTCGCTGGAACTGCGCCTCGTCTTCGGCCTGCTTCAGGATCCCGAGTTTCTGCACGGCCCGTTCATCGACCAGAATGGCGAAATACTGCTGGAACTTGAAGCTGGCCGCTCGGGGGCCGCAGCTGAAAAGCTGGAAGCTTATCTGCTGCGTGCCGAGCGCTTTATTCTAGGCGCTTATGCTCGCGTGGCGCCGTCGGCCTAAAATGACGGCTCAGCCGTACCGGTGAGCCAGCTTTGTTGTCTTAGGCTAGACAAGCCCCTTCAGCCCCTCGATTGCCAGCTCGGCAATCATCTCCGGCGTGTTGTCGATATTGACGACAACAACGCCGGCTTCGCTATCAGGTCGCTCCAGTGTCGCGAGCTGGCTTTCCAGAAGACTGGTCGGCATGAAGTGGCCTTCGCGGCTGCCCATGCGCTGGGTCAGCAGCGCCTTGCTGCCATCCAAAAACACGAAGGCCAGCTTTCCGCCCGCCGCCGCACGCAATCTGTCGCGATACGCTTTCTTCAGTGACGAGCATGTCAGGACGATACCGCTTGTCGCGTGATCGGCCAGAATCTCGCCGATGCGATCGAGCCAGGGCCAGCGGTCATCGTCGTTGAGCGGCGTGCCCTTCGACATCTTGGCGATGTTGGCCTGAGGATGAAGATCGTCGCCTTCCTGATAGGGGAGGGACAGCGCTTCTGCCAGACGCATACCGACCGAACTCTTGCCGCAGCCGGCGACGCCCATCACGATGATGGGCCGCCGGAAGGCCTGTGCCTCAGAGGCTGATGGTGATGCCGCCGTCGACATAAAGCGTGTGTCCATTCACGAAAGAGGAACCCTTGCCCGACAGGAAGACGGCCGCGCCGACCAGTTCATCGACATTGCCCCAGCGGGCAGCCGGCGTGCGCTTTTCCAGCCATGCGGAAAATTCCGGATTGTCGACCAGTGCCTGGTTGAGCGGTGTCTTGAAATAGCCCGGCGCAATCGCATTGACCTGCAGGCCGTGCTTGGCCCAGTCGGTGGACATGCCTTTGGTGAGGTTTTTGACCGCGCCCTTGGTGGCCGTGTACGGCGCAATGCCCGGACGGGCAAGTTCGCTCTGCACCGAGGCGATGTTGATGATCTTGCCGTGACCGCGGGCGATCATGTGGCGGGCGACAGCCTGACCGACATAAAACACACTGGAAATGTTGGTGGTCAGAAGCTGCTGCCACTTGTCGGCCGGAAAGTCTTCCAGCGGGGAACGATACTGCATGCCGGCATTGTTGATGAGAATGTCTATCGCGCAGATCTCCGCTTCGATGCGAGCGACACCTTCCGCAACCGAGGCCTGGTCGGTCGCATCGAATGCGACGGCGTGAACGGTAAAGCCATCGGCGGAAAGCTGTTTTTGTGCGTCAGCCAGTTTCGCCTCATCGCGGCCGTTGAGAATGACTGTAGCGCCGTGTTCGGCAAGGCCGCGAGCGAGTGCCAGGCCGATGCCCTGGCTGGAGCCGGTGATCAGCGCGGTTTTACCCGTCAGATCGAACAGCGGAAATGACATCAGAAATTCCTCCCGGTTCATAAGCGTCTTTGAAGTTGACATAGATGTTATCGATAACATATGCAATCGAAAACAAAACGCGGGAGTGAGAAATGAAGC